>NZ_JBHVTD010000001.1:1101134-1654761 GCF_042884835.1 Agromyces sp. NPDC058104
TCGACGTCACCGTGAACTGCGTCGTGAACGAGCCGTCCGCCTCGAGCTTCACCATCGACGGCGAACGCGGCGACGGCGTCACGAGCTTCGCACCCGTCGTGCACCCGGCCGAGATGAACGCGAACGACACCTCCTCGAGCGGCACGTCCGTGCACAACGTCAGGTACATCGCCTGCGACGGGTTGTAGTTCTTGCCCGTCACCGTCACCGTCTCACCCTCGGCAGCAAGCCCCGCCGACTTCGACAACGACAGCACCGGCTTCGGCGCGGGGTCGACCGGGTCCACCGGGTCCACGGGGTCGACCGGATCCACCGGATCCACCGGATCCACCGGATCCACCGGGTCCACCGGGTCCACCGGGTCCACCGGGTCCACGGGGTCGACCGGGTCGACGGGCGCGGCCGCGTAGACGACGGCGGTCTTCGTGTCCTGCGAGAGGTCGCCCATCATGCCGCCGCCGTGCGCGCGGGAGGTGAAGACGGCCAGCTCGGCGTCGCCCAGCGCGGGCACCTGGATCTGCAGCTCGAACGACCCGTCGGCCGACATCGGCGCGCGCGTCGCGGTCGCCGCCAGCCCGGTCGCGACCCAGACCGTGCCGCTCTCGGCGATTCCGGCCGAGTAGAACCCGGCGGCCGATGCGGGCCCGACGCCGATGTAGATGCCGGTCCGGTCGGCGGTGAAGCCCGAGCCGGTGACGGTGACGGCTCCGCCGTCTCGGGGCGCCTCGGTCACGGCGACCGTCGGGCCTCCGTCGGCGAGCGCGGGCGCGGCGGCGGTAAGCGAGCCGCCGAGTGCGAGCGCGAGCGCGACGAGGCCGGCGAGCCATCGACGTCTCTGGTGGGTGGGTGCAGCCGACGGTGTCTTCACGACGCGGTCCTTTTCGGGCATGGCGATCAGGCGCGCCTGACGCACGCGGATCGCGGGAATGGGGGCGCCCGAGCCATCGCAGAGAGCCCGCGAGTTAGCTTAGGCTTAGCTAACAAGCTAGATGGCCGGTTCTTCCGGTGTCAAGCCGGTTCATAGGTAAGGCTAACCTTAAGTCGATGGCACTCCACCCCGCCCCGTCACCCGAGACGCACACCCGCCCGCCGCTCACCCGGCGGGCGTTCCGCGCGCGCCTGACCGGGGCCGCCGCCCTGCTCCTCACGGTCCCGCTCGTCCTCAGCGGCTGCGCCGCCCCCTCCTCGGCCGACCCAGGTGGTGCGCTCGAGCCCGAGTGCCTCGGCACCGAGATTCCGTTCGCCGAGCTCGCCCTCGCCGAGTCGCCGCGCGAGCTCGATGGCCCGTCGACCGCCTGCCTCGCCGACGCGACGCTGCCCGTCATCGATTCGGACGAGCAGCCGGCCCTGCCCGTCACGCTCACCGACGCGAGCGGCGCCGAGGTCACGGTGGAGCGGGCCGACCGCGTGCTCGCCCTCGACATCGCCGGCACCCTCGCCGCGACCGTGCACGGCCTCGGCCTCGGCGAGTTGCTCGTCGGCCGCGACGGCTCCACCGGCTTCGCCGAGGCCGCCGACCTTCCCGTCGTGACCCACGACGGCCACTCGATCAGCGCCGAGGCGATCCTCGCGCTCGACCCCGACGTCGTCATCACCGACACGACGCTCGGCCCGCGCTCGGTGCTCGAGCAGCTCCGCGACGCCGGCATCCCGGTCGTCACGACCACCCGCGAGCGCAGCGTCGACAACGTCGACGAGATCATCGCCGAGGTCGCCGCCGCCCTGGGCGTGCCCGCCCGCGGCGACGCGCTGGCGAAGCTCGTCGGCGACGAGCTCGACCGGGTGAACGCCGAGATCGCCGCAGCGATCCCCGCCGACGCGGCCGATCGTCCGCGAACGCTCTTCCTCTACGTGCGTGGCGACGCGAACGTCTACTACCTCTTCGGCGCCGAGTCGGGCGCCGACTCGCTCATCGACGCCGTCGGCGGCGTCGACGTCGCCGAGGAGATCGGCTGGGTCGGCATGCGTCCCATCACGGCCGAGGCCCTCGTCGAGGCGAAGCCCGAGCTCGTGCTGCTCATGTCGGGCGGCCTCGAGTCGGTCGGCGGCGTCGACGGGCTGCTCGAACGCCTGCCGGCGCTCGCCTCGACGCCCGCGGGCCAGCACCGACGCTTCGTCGACATGGCCGACACCGAGATCCTCGGGTTCGGCCCGCGCACTCCGGCCGTCGTCGAGGCGCTCGCGCGCGCGATCTACGCGCCCACCGAGTCGGGCCCCGCGAGCGACGGCGAGTGACGCGATGACCGACGTGACCGACACGGCAGCGACCGCCGCGGCGATCCCCGCCGCGAGCGAAGCCCGATCGACGCCCACCGCCGCGAGCGAAGCCCGATCGACGCCCACCGCCGCGAGCGAAGCCCGATCGACGCCCACCGCCGCGCCGGCCGCGCCCGCCGCGCCCGCCGCCCGACCGGGCACGCCGCGCACGGCTCTGCGCCGTGGCATCCTCATCGGCGGCCTCTCGATCGCCCTGCTCGTCGCGATCGTCTGGTCCGCGGGCAGCGGGCAGTTGCAGATCCCCCCGGGCGAGGTCTGGGCGTCCATCCTCCGGTCGCTCGGGCTGAGCGACGCCCCCGAGGCCGTGCCGAACGCCGACTCGGCGCTCTGGACGATCCGGTTCCCGCGCGTCGCGATGGCGATCCTCATCGGCGCGGCGCTCGCGATCGCGGGCACCGTGATGCAGGCCGTGTTCGCGAACCCGCTCGCCGAACCCGGTATCGTCGGCGTCTCCTCGGGCGCCGCCCTCGGCGCGGCCGCCTCGATCGTGCTCGGCTGGACGGCGTTCGGCGAGTGGGCGACCGCGGGCGCCGCGTTCGCGGCCGGTCTCGCGACGACGCTCATCGTCTACTTCGCGAGCCGCTCGGGCGGCCGCACCGAGGTCGTGACGCTGGTGCTCACCGGCATCGCGATCAACGCCTTCGCCCAGGGCGCGCTCGCGCTCTTCACCTTCCTCGGCGACACGCAGAGCCGCGAGGAGATCGTGTTCTGGCAGCTCGGCTCGCTCAACGGCGCCCGCTGGAGCGAGGTCGCCGTGATGCTGCCGCTCGTCGCGGTCGGCATCGCGATCTCGTTCGTGCTCGCCCGGCGACTCGACCTGTTCAGCCTCGGCGAGCGCGGCGCCCGGCACCTCGGCGTGCACGTCGAACGGGTGCGGATCGTCTCGATCGTCGTGGTCGCGGTGCTCACCTGCGCGGCCGTCGCGTTCGCGGGCATCATCGCGTTCGTCGGGCTCATCGTGCCGCACCTCATGCGCATGGTGATCGGCCCGGCGCACCGGCCCCTGCTCGTGGCCGGGGCACTCGGCGGCGCACTGCTGCTCGTGCTCGCCGACCTCTTCGCCCGCACCGCGGTGCCGATGGCCGACCTGCCGATCGGCATGCTCACCTCGCTCGTCGGCGGGCCGTTCTTCTTCTGGCTGCTGCGCCGCACCCGCAAGCGCTCGGGAGGATGGGGATGACCCCGCCCACGACCGGCACGGCCGGAACGACCGCCGCGGCGGAGCCGACCGGTGCGCTCGCATCGGGCGCCCTCGAGACCCGCGCACTGACCGTCCGCATCGACGACGCGACGCTGCTCCACGAGGTCGACTTCCACGCGACGCCCGGTCGCGTGCACGCGCTCATCGGCCCGAACGGCGCCGGCAAGTCGACGCTCCTCGGCGTGCTCGCCGGCGACCGCCGGCCGAGCTCGGGCTCGGTCGCCCTCGACGGGCGCGAGCTCGGGGCCTGGCCGCTGCGCGAGCTCGCACGGGCCCGCGCGGTGCTCACGCAGGAGCACCAGGTGACCTTCCCGTTCCCGGTGCGCGAGGTCGTCGAGATGGGCCGGCACCCCTGGGCGCGCACCGCCGAGGCCGACGCCGACGAGAGCGCGGTCGACCGGGCGATGCGTGCGACGGATGTCGCGCACCTCGGCCTGCGCACCGTGCCGTCGCTCTCGGGCGGCGAGCGGGCGCGCGTCGCGCTCGCCCGGGTGATCGCCCAGCAGGCGCCCGTGATGCTGCTCGACGAGCCGACCGCGGCGCTCGACCTGCGGCACCAGGAGGACGTGCTGCGCCTCGCCCGCGCGCACGCCGAGGCGGGTGACACCGTGGTGGTCGTGCTGCACGACCTGAATCTCGCGGCGGCCTACGCCGACGACGTCACCCTGCTCGACCGCGGCCGCGTGGTGACCACCGGCGCGCCCGCCGAGGTGCTCACGGCCGAGCGCATCGAGGCGGTCTACGGGCAGCCCGTCGAGGTCGTACCGCACCCCCGCACAGGCGTGCCGCTCGTGCTGCCCGTGCGCTGAGCCGGGTCGTTCAGACGACCGGCAGCAGCCCGTCGAGCTCGGCCCGCTGCCCCGAGGCGTGCACGCGCCCGCTCGTGCGCGCGTCGGCCCACGACAGGCGGCCGGTCGCGAGTGCGAGCCAGGTCGAGGCATCCGTCTCGATCACGTTCGGCGGCGTGCCGCGCGTGTGCTTCGGGCCCTCGACGCACTGCACCGCCGCGAACGGCGGCACGCGCACCTCGAGGGTGCCGCCCGGCGCACGTTCGGCGAGCAGCTGCAGCGAGTACCGCACCGCGAGCGCCAGGGTCGAGCGGTCGACGGATGCCGCGGCGTCGCCGCCGTCGGCCGTCACCGCGCCCACCGTGGCGAGCGCCGCCTGTCCGATGTCGTCGCCGATCCTCGCTCGTGCCATGCCCCCATCCTCTCAGGGGGCACCGACCAAGGCACCGACGAGGCCGCCCGGCCGGACGGGGTAGCCTGATGCGGTGAGAATCCTCGTCCTCGGCTCGGGCGCGCGCGAGCACGCCATCATCCTCGCGCTCCTCGATGAGGAGGCCGGGCACGAGATCGTCGCCGCTCCCGGCAACGCGGGCATCGCGGCATCCCCGACCTCGTCGGCCCGCGGCAGCGTGACGACCGTGGCGCTCGACGCGAGCGACCCGGCCCTCGTCACCGACTACGCGCGCGACAACGGCATCGAGCTCGTCGTCGTCGGCCCCGAGGCGCCGCTCGTGGCGGGCGTCGCCGACGCGGTCCGCGCCGCCGGCATCCCGGTGTTCGGTCCGGGCAAGCGGGCCGCGGCGCTCGAGGGGTCGAAGACCTTCGCGAAGCGCATCATGGAGGCCGCGAACGTGCCGACCGGCCGGGCGAAGCTCATCGCCGAGCTCGACGAGGTCGCGGCGACGCTCGACGAGTTCGGCGCCCCGTACGTCGTGAAGGCCGACGGCCTCGCAGCCGGCAAGGGCGTGCTCGTCACGGAGGACCGCGACGCCGCGCTCGCGCACGCCGCCCACTACCTGCAGCAGGGCCCCGTGCTCGTCGAGGAGTTCCTCGACGGCCAGGAGGTCTCGCTGTTCCTCCTCTCCGACGGCACGAACGTGCTGCCGCTCTCGCCCGCGCAGGACTTCAAGCGCCTGCGCGACGGCGATGCCGGCCCCAACACCGGCGGCATGGGCGCGTACTCGCCGCTGCCGTGGCTCGACGACGCGGTCGACGGCCGCGGCGGCCGCTTCGGCAGCGAGCAGGCCTTCGTCGACGAGGTCATCGAGACCATCGCCCTGCCGACCGTTCGGCAGCTCGCCGACGAGCAGACGCCGTTCATCGGCCTGCTCTACGCGGGGCTCATCCTCACCTCGCGCGGCATCCGGGTGATCGAGTTCAACGCGCGCTTCGGCGACCCCGAGACGCAGGTCGTGCTGCCGCGCCTCGAGACCCCGCTCTCGGGGCTGCTGCTCGCGGCGGCGACCGGCGGCCTGGGCGAGCTCGAGCGCCCGGTGTTCAGCGCCGAGGCGGCCGTGACCGTGGTGCTCGCGAGCGAGGGCTACCCCGAGTCGCCCGAGACGGGCCGGGTCATCGAGGGTCTCGAGGCTGCGGCATCCGTGCCGGGGGTGCACCTCGCGCACGCCGCGACCGCCGTCGGCTCCCTGCCCGACGACGCCCAGGCCGGCGACGAAGCCCCGCTGCTCTCGACCGGCGGCCGCGTGCTCAACGTCGTCGCCGTCGGCGACGGCTTCGCCGAGGCCCGGCGCCGGGCGTACGAGGCACTGGGCCACATCCGCCTCGACGGCGCCCAGTACCGCACCGACATCGCGGCGCGCGTCGCCGAGTGACCCCGCACGAGGAGCGAGCATGAGCGAGAACGCAGAACTGGCCGGCTGGACCCACGTCTACTCGGGCAAGGTGCGCGACCTCTTCGTGCCGACGAAGCTGATGACCGACGACGACAGCTGGACGGGCGACCCGCTCGCCACCTCGCCCGTCGTGCTCGTCGTCGCGAGCGACCGGGTCAGCGCCTACGACCACCTGCTCGAGCCCGCGATCCCCGGCAAGGGGGCGCTGCTCACCTCGCTGACCCACTGGTGGTTCGACCAGCTGCCCGAGGTGCCCAACCACCTCGCGCACCCGCTCGACGACCGGCTCGAGGCGCTCGAGCTGCCCGAGGTGCCGGCCGAGGTCGCCGACCGGGCGACGCTCTGCCGCACGCTCGACATGTTCCCGATCGAGTGCGTCGTGCGCGGCTACCTCACCGGCGGCGGCTACAAGGAATACGTCGAGACCGGCGCGATCGGCGGCATCCCGCTGCCCGAGGGCCTCGAGAACGGCGACCGCCTGCCCGAGCCGATCTACACCCCCGCGTGGAAGGCCCCGCTCGGCGAGCACGACGAGAACATCAGCTATGAGCGCACGGTCGAGCTCGTCGGCGACGTCGTCGCCGAGCAGCTGCGCGCGCTCTCGCTCGAGATCTTCGCCCGCGCCTCCGAGATCGCCGAGGCCCGCGGCGTGATCCTCGCCGACACGAAGTTCGAGTTCGGCGCCGACCGCGCCACGGGCATCGTGACGCTCGCCGACGAGGTGCTCACGAGCGATTCGAGCCGCTACTGGGATGCCGCGGTCTTCGCCTCGGCGGCGACGCCCGAGCTGCGCATGGCGAGCTTCGACAAGCAGATCGTGCGCGACTGGCTCAGCGCCAACTGGGACCAGGAGGTCTCGGAGACGCCGCCGACGCTCCCCCACGAGATCGTCGAGCAGACGGCGGCGCGCTACCGCGAGCTGCTCGAACGTCTCGAGCAGCCCGCCGGCGTCTGACGAGGCATCCCGCCCGGTTCGCACCGCCCTGTGCCAGAGTGGTGACGTGAACCTCGACGATCTGGTGCGCCTGCGCCGGGCCCGCGACACGATGGACCGCGACTACGAGCAGCCGCTCGACGTCGAGGCGCTCGCGCGCGTCGCGCTGATGTCGTCGGGGCACTTCTCGCGCAGCTTCCGCGAGGCCTACGGCGAGACGCCCTACGGCTACCTGATGACCCGGCGCATCGAGCGGGCGAAGGCGCTGCTGCGCCGCGGCGACCTCAGTGTCACCGAGGTCTGCTTCGCGGTGGGCTGTACCTCGCTCGGGTCGTTCAGCACGCGGTTCACCGAGCTCGTCGGCGAGAGCCCGAGCGCCTACCGGGCCCGTTCGCACGAGGTCGCGGCGCCCATTCCGGCGTGCATCGTGAAGATCCAGACGCGACCCGTCAGGAATGGAGAAGCGGGCAAGATCGCGCCTCGGTAGCGTCGGGGTCATGGACATCTCACTCTCCCAGTGCTTCATCGCCGTCGACGACCACGAGACCGCGATAACGTTCTACCGCGACGTGCTCGGCCTCGAGGTGCGCAACGACATCGCGTACGAGGGCATGCGATGGGTCACCGTCGGCTCGCCGTCGCAGCCCGACGTGAACATCGTGCTCGAGCCGCCGATCGCCGACCCGAACGCCACCCAGGCCGACAAGGATGCCGCGGCGCAACTGCTGGCCAAGGGCCTGCTGCGCGGCGTGAACTTCATGACCCCCGACGTCGACGCGACGTTCGAGACGATCCGCGCGGCCGGCGCCGACGTGCTGCAGGAGCCGATGGACCAGTTCTACGGGGTCCGCGACTGCGCGTTCCGCGACCCTGCGGGCAACATGCTGCGCTTCAGCCAGCCGCGCGCGTAACCGCGCCTGCGTCGCTCGGCTACTCGTCGAGCGAGAGCGCCTCGACGACGTCGGCGACGCGTGCGCGCTGCGCCTCGTCGAGCCCGAGGATCGGGCGCGGCAGGCACCGGGCGGGCGCGAGCCCGAGCTGCTCGGCGATCGCGGCGACGACGCGCAGGCTGCCGCCGAACTCGGCGAACAGCCTCCACAGCGGGTCGAGCCGGGCCGACTCGGCGATCGCCTCGTCGGAGCGCCCCGCCCGCGCCGCCCGCGTGATGCGGAGGGCGGGCTCGGGCAGCGTGCCGGCGATCACCGAGTACCAGGCGTCGCACCCGGCGATGAGCGCGGTGGCCGCGTGGGCGTCACCCGAGATGCCGATGGTCACGTGCGACGGCACGGCCGCCCGGATGGCCGCCACCCGCTCGCGCGTCGCCGCGACGTCGAGCGGCTTGCCCGGGATCTTGATCGACGCGACGGCCGGCAGCTCGGCGAGGCGGGCGTAGAGCTCCGTGCTGAATGCGAAGTGCGTCGTCGCGGGGTTGTCGTAGACGATGATCGGCAGCGCGGTGCTCGCGGCGACCTCGCGGAAGAGCTCGGCCACGTCGTCGTCCGTGAGCGGCTGGTACGACATCGGGGCGAGCAGCAGGCCGCGGGCACCGGCCTCCTCGGCGGCGCGGGCGTTCGCGAGCACGTCGGAGGTGCGGAGCGCTCCGATGCCCACGAACACCGGAGTCTCCCCCGCGTGCGCGACCGCGAGCCGGGCGACCCTGGCCCGCTCCTCGCCCGACAGGTAGGCGTACGACCCCGTCGAGCCGAGCGCGGTGATCGAATCGACACCCGCGTCGGCGAGGCGCTCGACGAGGCCGACGAACGCCCGCTCATCGACGGCGTCATCGGCCAGGGGCGTGAGCGGGAACGCGCTGAGCCCGCTGAAGATCCTCTCGGCCATGCGGCTACGCCTCCTTCGGCACGTGCGCGAGGCCGAGCGTCGGGTTGCCGTAGACCGTCTGCACCTCGGAGATGACGACCCGGTACTCGCCGAGCCACTCGCCGTTGCGGCCCTTTGCGATGCGATGGGTGTCCATGCCGACGAGCTCGCGCAGTGCCTCCATGCTCGACCAGTAGTAGACCTCCGCGTGCAGGCCGGTGGTCTCGTTGTGCCATTCCTCCTCACCGAGGAACCCGGGGATGGCTCGGGCGCGCTCGGCGATCTCGTCGTTGAGGCGATGGAACGCGTCATCCAGTTCGCCGATCTCGAAGATGAACGTCGAGCTGTACTTGGGTTGCGTGTTCATACGCGCTCCTCCAACGGTGCGGGATCGGGGTCGTCGCTCGGTCGCGATCGGATGCCTCCGCGCTGCGCGCCGGCGCCCGCGAGCACGACGAGCACGATGCCCGCGAGCTGCGCCCACGACGGGATCTGCGCGAGCACGATGACGCCGATCAGCACGCCGAAGGCGGGCTCGAGCGCCATGAGCGTGCCGAAGGCGGTGTGGGTCATGCGCCGGAGCGCGAGCATCTCGAGGCCGAACGGGATCACCGGGGCGAGCAGCGCGATGCCCGCGGCGACGAGGAGCACGCGCCAGTCGAGCTCGCCGATCACCTGCGGAACGCCCACGAACGCCGTCACGACCGCCGCGATCGGGATCGTGATCGACAGGCCGCTGACGCCCGGGAAACGATCGCCGACGCGCTGCGTGAGCAGGATGTAGATACCCCAGCCGGCGCCGGCGAGCGCGGCGAATCCGACGCCGAGCAGGTCGACCTCGCCGTGCCACGGCTCGGTGAGCAGCACGACGCCGGCGAGCGCGAGCACCGGCCAGACGAGCATCCGGCGGGTGTGGCTGCGGATCGCGGCGACGGCGAGCGGGCCGAGGAACTCGATCGCGACGGCCGTGCCGAGGGGGATGCGCTCGATCGCCGCGAGGAACGCGACCATCATGATGCCGGTGGCGACGCCGAGGCCGAGCAGCGGCAGCACGTCGACGCGCCGGATCCGGCGGAGCGGCGGTCGCGCGATGAGGATGAAGAAGAGGCCGCCGAACGCCAGGCGCAGCCACGCGGTGCCGGCCGCGCCGAGTTGCTCGACCAACGGCACCGAGAGCGCGGCGCCCGCCTGGATCAGCAGCATCGAGGCCACCGCCATCGTCCACGGCGGGATCCGATCGGTCGCGCGGCTCACGAGCGTGCCTCCCGGTGCGACGACCCGACTCCGAACTCGAACACCGCGAGCGAGAAGCGGGCGGTGCCGGCCGAGCGGTTGGCGTAGGCGTGGTCGACGTCGCCCGAGAAGGTCAGGGCGTCGCCCGCCGCGAGCGCGTGGGCGGCGCCGGCGACCTCGATGACGACCTCGCCCGCGATCACGTGCAGCAGCTCGCGCGTGCCCGTCGAGTGCGCCTCGCTCGCATGGCGTTCACCGGGCTCGAGGGTCCAGTCCCAGAGCTCGACCACGTCGGGCGACTCGATGCCGGCGACGAGCACGCCGCGGCCGCCGTGCTCGCCGGTCCACAGCACGGCCCCCTCGCCGTGCCGGGTCACCTCGACGAGGTCGGACGCCTCGGCTCGCGCCTGCACGAGCGCGGGCAGGCGCACGCCGAGCGCGTCGGCGAGTCGCAGCAGCGTGCCGATGCTCGGGTTCACGGTGCCCTGCTCGACGTTGACGATCATGCGACGGCTCACCCCGGCCTCGGCCGCGAGGCGGTCGAGCGTCCAGTCGCGCGCCTGCCGCTGCGCGCGCACACGGCGCCCGATCGCGAGTGCGAGGGTCTCCGTCTCCTCATCCATCAGTGCAGCATAATGCACTAGCGCCGACCTCTCGGAATACCTTCGCCGAGGCATCCGTTATCATTAGTTGTGCTTACAACCAATGGGGCGCCCGAAGGCGCCGGACTCCTCGCCGCCGACACCGGGATGGGCGCGGTGACCCTGCGCGTCGCCGACCTCGACGGCATGATCCGCTACTACCGCGACGGCGTGACCCTCGAACTGCTGAGCCACGACGGCCCCGTCGCCGTGCTCGGCCGCGGCACGACGCCGGTCGTGATCCTGCAGCACGCGCCCGAGCTGAAGCACGCGTCGCCGCGCGACGCGGGGCTCTTCCACACGGCCGTCCTGTTCGACACCCGCGAGGCGCTCGCGACCGCGATCGCCTCGGTCGCGACCCGCTACCCCGGCACCTTCACGGGCAGCGCCGACCACCTCGTGAGCGAGGCGTTCTACTTCACCGACCCCGAGGGCAACGGCGTCGAGCTGTACTTCGACCGCGACCGCTCCACGTGGAGCTGGGTGCACGGCACCGTCGAGATGGCGACCATCTCCCTCGACCCGAACGGCTACCTGCGAGACCATCTCGGCGAGACCGGCACCGCCGCCGTCGCGAGCGGCGAGAAGCTCGGCGACGCGGTCGTCGGGCACGTGCACCTCTCGGTCGGCGACGTCGCGAGCGCCCGCGAGTTCTACGTCGAACGGCTCGGCTTCGAGACGACCGCCGAGATGGGCGACCAGGCGCTGTTCGTCTCGGCCGGCGGCTACCACCACCACATGGCGATGAACACGTGGAACAGCCGCGGCGCCGGCCGTCGCGGGCTCGCGCTCGGTCTCGGCAAGGTCGAGATCGTCGTGCCGACCGCCGATGACCTCGGCGCACTCGGCGAGCGCATGGCGCATTACCGCGTCGGCACCCGCGACGACGGCCGCACCCTCTCGTTCGACGACCCGTGGGCGAACCTCGTCGAGGTACGCGCCGCGGAGTGAACAGGCCGGCCACGGATAGGCTGAGCCGATGACCTTTCCGCTGCGCTCGATCCGCCGATACCCCGTCAAGGCCATGGGCGGCGAGGCACTGACCGAGGTGCAGCTCGACGCGCGAGGCCTGCCCGGCGACCGCGGCTTCGCCGTGGCCGACGACGACGGCAAGTTCGCGTCGGGCAAGAACACGCGGCGGTTCCGGCGGCGTGATGCGGTGTTCGCGTACGCGGCGTCGACGATGACGGATGGCTCGGTGCGAGTGCAGCGCGAGGCATCCGTGTGGCTCGTGGGCGAAGCCGAGCTCGACGCCGACCTCACCGAGCTCATGGGCGCGAACGTGCGCGTCATCCCCGAGGGCGACGTCTCGATGCAGGACGGCGGGCAGATCTCGATCGTCGGCACCGCGTCGCTCGCGTGGTGCGCCGAGCACTTCGGCATCGACGCCGACCCGCGCCGGCTGCGCGTCAACCTCGTCGTCGAGACCGACGAGCCGTTCGTCGAGGAGACGTGGCTCGGGCAGGAGATCACGGTCGGCGATGCCCGCCTTCGGGTCGTCGAGCGCATCGAGCGATGCCGCACCGTCGACGTCGCGCAGGACGGCACGACCGCCGAGGGGCGCCTGCTGAAGCCACTGACCAAGGCGCGCGAGATGTCGCTCGCCGTCTACGCGGAGGTCGTCGAGCCCGCCGTCATCCGCGTCGGCGACCCAGTGTCGCAGGGCTGACGCCCGCAACCGGGCGGATCGGGAACCCCAGCGCACCTTCCGGACATATTCCTTACAGTGGCCGTGCCCGACGGCCCCTGCGAGGGAGCCCGACATGCACCACGACCGGAGCGAGGTCCGAGCGGTGGTCGCGTCACCGCGCCGCCTCATGCGCATCGCACTCTCGAACCTCCTGCGAGCGCAGGGCATCGGCTCCGTCCGCGAGGCCGCCGGCTACACCGAGGCGATCATCGCCGCAGATGCAGACCGCGCCCAGCTCGTCGTCGTCGACCTGGAGCTCTCGACCGAGCACGGCGCCGAGTTCCTGCACGAGCTCCGCGCGACGGGCGGCAACCCCCGCGTGCTCGCGTTGCACCGGGGCGTCGCCCCCGGCGAGTCGGGTCGCGATCGCGGCATCCTGCTGCTCGACCCCGACGCGGCACCGACGGAGCTCGCGAGCGCGGTGCAGACCCTCTGCGCCGGCCTCGGCGCGCATCGCCTGCCGTGCCTCACCCCGCGGCAGCTCGAGGTGCTCGCGCTGGTGGCGCGCGGTTACTCGAACGACGAGATCCGCCGCGAGCTGGTGATCAGCCTGCCGACCGTCAAGCAGCACGTGCGCGACATCTTCGCCCGGCTGGGCGCGAAGACCCGCCTCGAGGCGGTGAACCGGGCCCGCGCGAGCGGCGTCGTGGTCTAGGCCGGCGACCGCGCCGACACCGAGCTCACCTGGGCGCGGGCTTCGGCCCCTTCGCGTGCGACATGTCGTGGAACGCCGCGAAGTCCTGACCGGGCGTCGGCATCGGCGTCGTGCCCGGCCGCGCCCGCAGCCCGTCGAGCACGATGGTGAGCTGGCGCCGCCAGAACGGCAGGTACTCGCCGCCGTACTGGCCGAGCGAGCCGAGCATGTCGACCAGGATGCCGAGGTCGACGGCGGTCACGTCGGCGCGCAGCGCGCCCTCGGCCTGGGCGCGGGCGACGAGCCCCTCGACCAGCGGCTGGAACTCGATGCCCGGACGGTGCGCGGGGTCGAGCTCGGCGACCCGGCGCATGACCGCCGGCAGGTACGGCGCATCGGCGACCCAGGCGCCCAGCCGCTCGACGTAGAGCTCGACCGAGCGCCAGGCCGACTCGGCGCCGAGGATCTCGGGAGCGAGGTCGTGCAGCTCGGCGACCGCGGTGTCGTAGATCTCGCGGATGAGCGCGTCGCGGTTCGGGAAATGCCGGTACACGGTGCCGGCGCCGACCCCCGCGCGCGCCGCCAGCTCGTCGAGCGGCGCGTCGATGCCGCGCTCGGCGAAGAGCCGTCGCGCTTCGCGGAGCAGGCTTTCGTGATTACGCCGCGCGTCTCGACGCGACGACACCGACGAGGTCATCGCTTCACTGTACGCGCAATCATCGCGTATGATTCGGAGGGTCGTCTCCGTTTACCCGAGACGGATCGACGTTCCTTCGGGGGAAGAAGGATCGCGACGCGACGGGCACGAGCCGGCTGGACCGGGTGGGGGCGCCCGTCGCGTCGGTTTCTCCTCGGGAGCGAGGCCGGGGGCGGTCGGAACCGGGGACGCCGCCTCGAGCACCCGTGGTTAGGCTGGAGCCGTGACCCCTGCGCAACCTGAGACTGGCGAGGGCGCCGACGCCGGCGTCGCCGCGAACACCCGCACCATCGAGGCATCCGTCGTCACCGACTTCAGCGATCGCATGAGCTACGGGGGCTATCTCGACCTGCCGACCCTGCTCAGCGCGCAGCGGCCGATCTCTCGGCCCGAGCACCACGACGAGCTGCTGTTCATCATCCAGCACCAGACGACCGAGCTGTGGCTGAAGCTCGTGCTGCACGAGCTCGAGACGGCGCGCGACCTGCTGCGCGCCGACGAGCTCGGCCAGGCACTCAAGTGCATCGCCCGGGTCAAGCACATCCAGAAGACCCTCACCGAGCAGTGGTCGGTGCTCGCGACCCTGACGCCCGCCGAGTACGCCCAGTTCCGCGGGGTGCTCGGCAACGCGAGCGGGTTCCAGTCGTACCAGTACCGTGCGGTCGAGTTCGTGCTCGGCAACAAGAACGCGAAGATGCTGCAGATCTTCGAGTCGGATGCCGCGGCCACCGCCCTGCTGCGTCACGCACTCGAGTCGCCGAGCCTCTACGACGAGTTCCTGCGGCTGCTCGCGCGGGCGGGGTACCCGATCCCGGCGTCCGTGCTCGAGCGCGACGTGACCCTCGCCTGGACGTTCACCCCCGAGCTCGTGCCCGTCTTCGCGCAGATCTACGGCGACACCGCCGAGCACTGGTCGGCGTACGAGACCTGCGAAGAGCTCGTCGACCTCGAGGACAACTTCCAGCTCTGGCGGTTCCGGCACCTGAAGACGGTCGAGCGCATCATCGGCTCGAAGACCGGCACGGGCGGGTCGAGCGGGGCGCCCTTCCTCAAGCGGGCGCTCGAGCTGACCTTCTTCCCCGAGCTGTACGCCGTGCGCACGGAGATCCCCGGCTGAGATGACCTCCGACCCGCGCGACATCGACGTCGACCTCGGCCCGCTCGCCCGACGGGCGCGGCGATCGCTGAACGGCGACCACGCCGGCGAGCTCGGCGTCGTGCTGCCGCCGTTCCTCGACCACCACGTGCACGTCGAGATGACGCTGCCCGAGCAGGCGGTCGCGGGCGGCATCGCCGGTGTCGTCGACCTCGGCGCCAACCCGGCGGTCGTGGCCGCGTGGGCCGCGCGCGAGGGACTGCCCCGCGTCCGGTACGCGGGCGCGTTCCTGACCGCGATCGGCGGGTACCCGTCCGACCGGCCGTGGCTCCGCGAGGGCAGCCTCCGAGAGCTGCCGGCGGTCGAGACCGGCGCCGACGACGCCCCTCGGCAGGAGCGAACCGCCCTGCCCGGCCCCGTCGACTCGGCCGTCGACGAGCAGCAGGCGTTCGGCGCCTCGGTGGTGAAGGTCGTGCTCAACGCCGACGCGGGGCCGGTGTTCGATCGCTCGACGCTCGACGCGATCGTCGCCGCCGCGCACGCGCACGGACTCCCCGTCGCGGTGCATGCCGAGGGCGAGGGGTGCGCCGCGCTCTCGGTCGAGGTCGGCGCCGACGCCCTCGTGCACACTCCCTGGACCGAGCGGCTCGACGACGCGCTCATCGCGCGCGCCGCCGCCGGGCAGGTGTGGATCTCGACCCTCGCGATCCATGCTCGCGACTTCGGCGACGACTCCGCCGAGCTCGCCTGCGCGGTCGACAACCTCGCCCGCTTCCGCGCGGCCGGGGGCCGGGTGCTCTACGGCACCGATCTCGGCAACGGCGAGCAGCCCATCGGGGTGAACGCCGGCGAGCTCGC
The DNA here is from genome assembly GCF_042884835.1 of Agromyces sp. NPDC058104. NCBI lineage: Bacteria > Bacillati > Actinomycetota > Actinomycetes > Micrococcales > Microbacteriaceae > Agromyces > Agromyces sp. NPDC058104. The sequence continues at coordinate 1,116,852 of NZ_JBHVTD010000001.1, forward strand.
GTTGCTCGCGCGGGCCGGGCTCGCGGCATCCGAGCTCGTCGCCGCGCTGATCGACCCGTGGCCGCTCGCCGCGCGAGACACCTGGGCCCTCGACGGCGTCGCGACCTTCGTCCCCGGCGACCCGCCGACCTCCCCCGATTCCCTGCCCGACTGGCTCGCGAACGCGCGCGTCGTGCCCGCCGACGACCTGGAGCTGTTGTGACCCTCGACCCGAACCTCGCCTTCGCCCGCCGCATGGACCGCGCCGACGGGCTCGCCCATTACCGCAAGCGCTTCGTCGGCGCCGAGGGGGATCTCGTCTACTTCGACGGCAACTCGCTCGGCCGCCCGCCCGTGTCGGCCGTCGAGCGGGTCGAGCGATTCCTCCGCGAAGACTGGGGCGGTCGCCTCATCCGCGGCTGGGACGAGTCCTGGCTGCAGCTGCCGACCGAGATCGGCGATCGCATCGGCCGCGCCGTCATCGAGGCGAAGGCCGGCCAGACGATCATCGGCGACTCCACGACCGTGCTGCTCTACAAGCTCGCCCGCGCCGCGGTCGACGCGCAGCTCGCACGCGACCCCGCTCGACGCGAGATCGTGATCGACACCGACAACTTCCCGACCGACCGCTACATCGTCGACGGCATCGTCCGCGAGAAGGGCATGCGCCTGCGCTGGATCGACGTCGACACGTCCTCGGGCGTGACGCCCGAGCAGCTCGCCGAGGCCGTCGGACCCGAGACCGCGCTCGTCGTGATCTCGCACGTCGCCTACCGTTCGGCGTACCTCGCCGACGCCCCCGAGCTCACCAGGATCGCGCACGACGCGGGCGCGCTCATCCTCTGGGACCTCTGCCACTCGGCCGGATCGGTCGAGGTGAAGGCCGACGCCTGGGGCTTCGACCTGGCCGTCGGCTGCACCTACAAGTACCTCAACGGCGGCCCCGGCTCCCCCGCGTTCGCCTACGTGCGCGACGACCTGCAGGGCGTGCTCGAGCAGCCGATCCAGGGCTGGTGGGGCACCAAGGACATGTTCACGATGGGCCCCGCCTACGAGCCCGTGCCCGATATCCGCCGGTTCATCAGCGGCACGGCACCCATCGTCGGCATGCTCGCGATGGAGGAGACCCTCGCGATGATCGAAGAGGCGGGGATGCCGCAGCTGCGCGCCAAGTCGGTCGCGCTGACCTCGTTCGCCATCTCGCTCGCCGAGGAATGGCTCGCCCCGCTCGGCGTGACGCTCGCCTCACCGGCCGACGCCGGGGAGCGCGGCGGCCACGTCACCCTGCACCACGACGCGATGCGCGAGGTCACGGCGCGGCTCTGGCAGCGCGACGTCATCCCCGACTACCGCGACCCCGGCGGCCTGCGCATCGGCCTCTCACCGCTGTCGACGAGTTTCGAAGAGGTGCACCGCGGCCTGGATGCCACGCGCGAGGTGCTGCGCGAGGTCCTCACCGAGCGGGCGGGGCTGGCGTAGGGCGCGTCAGCCCGACCACTCGGTGCGGGCGGCCGCCGTCGAGGCATCCACGTCGACCGAGGCATCCGCCGGCGCCGAACCGCCCGCGCCCCACGCCACCGTGACCTTCGGCTTGGCGAAGAAGAGCACGACGATCGCGCCGGCGGCGAAGCCGATGATGGGCAGCAGCATCGACTGCGACATGGCCGCGGTGAAGCCGTCGAGGATCTGCGGCGGCATGCCGCCCGACCCGGCGCCCGACTGCTCGGCCGCACTGGTGTCGACGCCGGGCAGTTCAGCGGTCAGGCGGGCGTTCATGAGCGCCGCGATCGCCGCCGAGCCGAGCACCGAGCCGACCTGGCGGGTCATGTTGTAGACGCCCGATCCGGCGCCGGCCTGCGACTGCGGCAGGTTGCGCGTCGCCGACGAGGCGAGCGGCGCCCAGACGCCCGAGAGGCCGAGGCCGAGCAGGCCGGACGGGATGAGCAGCAGCCAGAGCTCGGTGTCGGGTTCGAGCAGCGTCGCCGTCCAGCCGAGGGCGGCCGCCGTGATCGCGAAGCCGATGACGGCGATCCACTTGGGGTCGATGCGATCGACCAGCCGGCCGACGATCGGCGCCATCGCGCCCGTGACGACCGCCATCGGGATGAGCATGAGCGCCGCCTGCGTCGGGGTCAGCCCGCGCGCGACCTGGTAGTAGAACGCCAGGGGCAGCGGCATCGACACGATCGAGAGGCCGACGAAGGTGATCGCCACGTTCGAGAGCGAGAAGTTGCGGTCGCGGAAGAGCCCGAGCGGCAGCAGCGGCTCGGCCCTGTTGAACGCCTGCCAGAGCACGAAGCCGGCGAGCACGACGAGACCGGTGACGATCACGCCCCAGACGGTGATGGGGCCGGTGATCGTGCCCCAGTCGTAGGTCTCGCCCTCCTGGATGCCGAAGACCACGAGGAACATGCCGACGGCGCTGAGCACGACGCCGAGCCAGTCGAAGCGGTGAGCGTGCATCTCGAGGTTCGGCACGAGCCGCCACGCGGCGACGAAGGCCACTACGCCGACCGGCAGGTTGACGAAGAAGATCCACTCCCAGCCGAGCGAGTCGACGAGCACGCCGCCGAGGATCGGTCCGACGAGGGTCGCGACACCGGCCACGGCACCCCAGAGGCCCATCGCCTTGCCGCGCTGGTTCGGCGGGAAGATGCGGGTGATCACGGCCATCGTCTGCGGCGTCATGAGGGCGGCACCGAGGCCCTGCACCGCGCGGGCGGCGATGAGCGTCGTGATGTCGTCGGACAGGCCGCACCAGAGCGAGGCCAGCGTGAAGATCACGAGGCCGATCATGTAGACGCGCTTCGGGCCGAAGCGGTCGCCGAGGCGTCCGGTGATGAGCAGGGGCACGGCGTAGGCGAGCAGGTAGGCGCTCGTGACCCAGATGACGGCCGTGAGGTCGGTGTCGAGGTCGTCGAGGATGGCGGGGTTCGCGATCGACACGATCGTGGAGTCGACGAGGATCATGAAGAACCCGATGACGAGCGCCCAGAGGGCGGGCCACGGCTTCAGGGTGCGTTCCATGGCTGGACGCCTCCGTTCGGTGATGGATGTCTCAGGCGGAAGCCTCGGGCCAGGCGAGTTCGCCCGACCGGAGGTCGCCGATGGTCTGTTCGAGCCACGTCGCCTCGGCGACGAGGAGCGTGCGGGTGTAGTGGACGTTGAGGATGTAGGCCGTCGGCAGGCCGCGGGCGGCGATCTTTTCGAGCGCTCCGTCGATGAAGCCGAGCAGTTCGCGGATCGACGCCAGCCGTTCGCCGAGGAGCTCTGCGACCTCGTCGGCCGGAAGGTGGTGGGCCTCGCCGATGGCCACGGGGAACTCGGGGTACTCGTTGACGTAGCTCCGGAGCATCCCCGCGATCGTCGAGCGCAACCGCTCGCGCCCGTCGTCGGTGATCGCGTACACGGTGCGCTCGGGGCGGTTGCCGTGGCGCTCGACGGCCACCTCCGCGATCAGGCCGTCGACGGCGAACCGCTCGACGGCCCGGTAGAGCGAGCCGGGCGAGACCTTGACGACCTTGTCCTCCGAGCGCTCGAGCATGAGCTGGTACATCTCGTAGGCGTGCATGTCGCGCTCGGCGAGCAGGGCCAGCACCGAGACGCCGAGCGGCGAGAGTTCGGCCATGGCGGGTCCTCCGAAGGCATCCGGTTCGATTATTCCGCTCGGAATAGTACGACTGGAACAATCGTCCCGCAAGGCCTCGGCGCCGTTCGCCCAGCAGCCGATAGCAAGCGAGGACCCCGCGAGCAACCCCCTCGCCCGAATCGGTCCGCTCGGAGGCGGCGCGCGTAGCATGGCGCATCATCTCTCGAAGGGAGACGCCATGACCGGCACCGAACGCAACATCGACGACGCGGTGATCAAGGCGCGCCAGGCGGCCGAGCGGGCCGCGGACCGCGCGAGCGACGCGGCCGAGGACTTCGGCGACGAGGCCGGCGAGCGCGTCGAGGACGTCGCCGACGCCGTCGGCGAGGTGATCCGCGACGTCCGCGACGCCGCGAGCGGCGCGGTGGAGAACGTCGCCGCCCAGGCGAGTGCCGCGGCATCGGGCGCACGGGAGTCGCTCGACGACGGCGTGGCCTACGTGAAGGCGCAGTACCGGGAGCGCCCGGGCGTCGTCATCGCGATCGGCGCGGCCGCGCTGCTCGCCCTCGGCCTCGCCATCAAGGCGCTCACGCGGCGCTGATCACGCGGCGATCACGCCGCGGCCGCAGGCGCCACCGCCCGCCGGCCGCGGCGGTCGCCGAGCACGATGGCGAGGATCACGGCGAGCGCGAGGCCGAACTCGAACACCGCCGAGAGCCACAGCTCGGGCGCGGTGACCACGAGCGAGACGCCGAGCACGACGTGCATCGCGGAGATCGTCAGGATGATCGCCCGGCCCGCGACCTCCTGGGAGCGATGCACGAGGACGAGCGCGACGACGACGGCGAGGCCCATGAGCATGTTGTAGACGCCGACGTTGCGCGTCCACAGCGCGACGGCGTCGTACTCGTCGGCCTCGATGAGGAAGATGGGATACAGCTCGGGGCTGCGGAAGAAGAACGACTCGAGCACGCCGACCGCGATGAGCGTCAGCGCCTCGAGGGCTGCGAGTACCTGTGCGACGGGATTCATGTCGGGATTCTCGTCGTCCCCGGCGCCGGCCGCATCGAGGCCTGCCCCGCCCCGGTGGGGTGCGGACAGCCCGCATCCGGGAGGCGGTCGGCCGCAGGTTAGAATCGAGGCATCCACACCCTCGACACCGGACGGAGAACCGCGGTGCCCACCATCGTCGTCGACGTGATGCCCAAGGCCGAACTGCTCGACCCCCAGGGGAAGGCCGTCGCCGGCGCCCTCGCCCGCACCGGCCACACCGCATTCAGCGGCGTGCGCATCGGCAAGCGCTTCGAGCTCACCGTCGACGGTCCCGTCGACGACGCGCTGCGTGCGAACGTGCAGCAGATCGCGGAGGAGATCCTCTCGAACCAGGTCATCGAGGACGTCGTGGGCATCCACTACGAAGTGACCAACGCCGAGCTCGCCGAAGAGGCCTCCGAGGCCGCCACTGTCTCGGGCGACGGCTTCGGCGCCCCCGCCGGCGAGACCCACTGATCGGGGCTCGCATGCGTATCGGCGTCATCACCTTCCCCGGCTCGCTCGACGACCGCGACGCGCAGCGCGCGGTGCGCCTCGCGGGCGGCGAGCCCGTCGCGCTCTGGCACGGCTCGCACGACCTCGAGGGCGTCGACGGGCTCATCCTGCCCGGCGGGTTCAGCTACGGCGACTACCTGCGCTGCGGCGCGATCGCGTCGCTCTCGCCGATCATGACCGAGGTCGTCGCGGCCGCGAACGCCGGCATGCCGGTGCTCGGCATCTGCAACGGCTTCCAGATGCTGACCGAGGCGGGCCTGCTCGAGGGCGGGCTCATCCGCAACGACCACGGCTCGTTCATCTGCCGCGACCAGCTGCTCACCGTCGAGAACGCGTCGACCGCGTGGACGTCCGACTTCGAGGCCGGCCAGCAGATCACCATCCCGCTGAAGAACGGCGAGGGCGGGTTCATCGCCTCCGACGAGACCCTCGACCGGCTCGAGGGCGAGGGCCGTGTCGTGTTCCGCTACGTCGACGTGAACCCGAACGGCTCGCTGCGCGACATCGCCGGCATCTCGAACGCGCGCGGCAACGTCGTCGGCCTCATGCCGCACCCCGAGCACGCCGTCGAGCCGGGCTTCGGCCCCGACACCCCCGCCGCGATGCGGTCGGGCGTCGACGGACTCGGCTTCTTCACGAGCGTCGTGAAGCGGGCGCTCGTCGAGGCGTGAGCTGACATGACCGACTCGGTCACGACACGTTCGGCGGACACCGCTCCGCCGCGTTCGTCGCGACCGGCGCCGCCCGTCAAGTCGGCGAGCCGCGCGTTCGAGCTCATCGACTTCATCGCCGAGCGCGGCTCGGCCTCGTTCGTCGAGATCGTCGACGACCTCGGCCTCCCCCGCTCGAGCGCGCACGGCCTGCTGCAGACCCTCGTCGGCTCGGGATGGCTCGCGCAGCGTCACGACAGCAAGCGCTACACGCTCGGGCTGCACGCGTGGCAGGTCGGGCAGCGGTACGACGGGCACCACCTGCTGACCGAGTGCGCGAAGCCGATCATGGACGCGCTCGCGATCGAGACCGGCGAGACAGTGCAGCTGGCGCGCCTCGACGGGGTCGAGAACGTCTACATCGCGATCAGCCCGTCGCCCCACCCCATGCGACTCGCGTCGACCGTCGGCATGCGCCTGCATGCGCACGCGACCGGCATCGGCAAGGTGCTGCTGGCCTCGATCGACCCGGCCGACGCCGAGCAGCGCCTGCACTCGGTCGCCCTCCCGCGCTTGACCGAGCGCACCGTCACCGAGGTGCCCGAGCTCATGAAGCTCATCGAGCACGCGCGCTACACGGGCTTCGCGGTCGACGACGAGGAGTTCATCGCCGACTGCCGCTGCGTCGCGGTGCCGGTCACCTCAGAGCGCGACACCGGCATCGTGTCGGCGCTCAGCATCACGATGCCGAAGAGCCGCACCGACGAGGGCTGGCCCTACTCGCTGTACGCCCCGCTCGACCGTGCCGCGCGGGCGATCCGCGAGGCGATGGGCCTTGCCGCGGACTGATCCGCCCCATCGACTTGGCAGACGGCCCGGTCTGTGCCACAATGCCCTGCGTTCAGCCCCATGAACGCCAGTTCACATATGTGAACCTGCTTTTCCCGGACTGATCAATGGAGATGCACATGTCCCTCGCCGGTACGGCCGAGACCGCCCCCACCCTTGCCGCGGTCGTTCGCAAGGCCACACTCAGGCTCATCCCGATCCTGCTGCTGATGTACATCCTCGCGTTCCTCGACCGCGCGAACCTCGGCTTCGCCAAGGTGGCGTTCCAGGCCGACACCGGGATCTCGGACGCCGCCTACGCGCTCGGCGCGGGGATCTTCTTCCTCGGCTACGCCGCGTTCGAGATCCCCAGCAACCTCATCATGCGACGGGTCGGAGCGAAGATCTGGCTGGCGCGGATCATGATCAGCTGGGGCATCGTCTCGGCGCTCATGATGTTCGCGACCGAGGAGTGGATCTTCTACCTGCTCCGCGTGCTCCTCGGCATCACGGAGGCCGGCTTCTTCCCCGGCGTCATCCTCTTCCTCACCTACTGGATCCCCCTCGAGTTCCGCGGCCGCGTCAACGGGCTCTTCTACTTCGGCGCCCCGCTCGCCTTCATCTTCGGCGGCCCCCTCTCCGGCATGCTGCTCGACCTCGACGGCCTCGGCGGACTCGCCGGCTGGCAGATCATGTTCCTCGTGACGGGCGCGATCACCGTCGTCGTCGGCATCGTCGCGTTCTTCTACCTCGACAACGGCCCGCGCGACGCGAAGTGGCTGAGCGAGCCCGAGCGCGAGCTCCTCGTCGCCGCCATCGACAGCGAGGACGAGGCGAAGGCCGACCACTCCCCCCGCGGCGCCCTGCGTGCACTCGCCGACCCGAAGATCCTGTATTTCGCGGCGATCTACTTCGCGATCCAGATGAGCGTCTACGGCATCACCTTCTACCTCCCGACCCAGATCGCCGAGCTCGTCGGCAGCGACGTCGGCCTCGGCGTCGGGCTCCTGACCGCCGTGCCCTGGGGCTTCGCGCTGCTCGTCACGTTCGTGCTCTCGCGCCTCGCCGACCGCACCGGCCAGCGCCGCCTCATCGCCTCGTCGGCGCTCTTCGCCGCCGCGATCGGCATCGTGCTCTCGGGCGTCATCGAGAACCCGGTGCTCGGCCTCGCGTCGCTCTCGCTCGGCGCGGCCGGCTTCATCGCCGTGCAGCCCGTCTTCTGGACCCTGCCCACCTCCTTCGTGGTCGGCGCGGCCGCGGCCTCGGGCATCGCCCTCATCAACTCGCTCGGCAGCCTCGGCGGCTTCGTCGCCCCGATCGCGAAGACCTGGGCTGAGGGTGCCTTCGGCCCCGCCGCCGGGCTCACCCTCCTCGCGATCATCGCCGCCGTCGGCGCCCTGCTGATCTTCCTCAGCAAGTGGTTCGTGCCGGCGATCAAGGCGACCGACGGCGAGAAGAAGGTCAGCGAGCGGCTGCTCGCCGAGCACAGCGCCTGAGCGACCGCAGCGCACCGACCCCTCAGACGACACCACACGAGAAAGCACCACTCACATGCGAGCACTGGTCCTCCACGACATCGGCGAACTCCGCGTCGAAGACCGGCCGGCCCCCGCGCCCGGCGAGGGCGAGGTCCTCATCCGGATCGTGGCGACGGGCATCTGCGGTTCCGACGTCCACGGCTACACCGGCGAGAACGGCCGGCGCTTCCCCGGCCAGATCATGGGGCACGAGTCGGTCGGGCGGATCGCCGCGCTCGGCGACGGCACCGAGCCGTTCGGGCTGGCCGTCGATCAGCCGGTCACCTTCAACCCGGTCGTCGTGCCGGTGGAGGACGCCGAGACGTACGCGGGCCGCGAGCAGCACAACCCGCGCAAGTACGTGATCGGGGTCGCCCCCGAGCACGACGCCTCGTTCGCCGAGTACGTGATCGTGCCGGCGCGCAACGTCGTCGCGCTCGCCGACGACATGCCGATCGAGTTCGGCGCCCTCATCGAGCCGATCGCCGTCGCCCTGCACGCGGTGCGGCGCGTGCGATCGGAGGGCGACCGGCGAGCACTCGTCGTCGGCGGCGGCCCGATCGGGCAGTCGGTGGTGCTGGCCCTCAAGCTCGAGGGCATCGAGCAGGTGTACGTCAGCGAGGTCGACCCCGCACGCCGCGCGCTGTGCGAGCGGCTCGGCGCCGAGGTCGTCGACCCCGCGGCCGAGTCGGTGACCGACCGCGTCATGGCGGACGGCGGGCTCGTCGACGTCGCCCTCGATGCGGTCGGCATCACCCCCACCCTGACCGACGCGCTCAACGCGACGGTCTTCGGCGGCCGGGTCTGCCTCGTCGGCATGGGCTCGCCCGAGGTCGCCTTCCCGGCGTTCCGCGTGAGCACCGAGGAGCGCAGCATCGTCGGCAGCTTCACGTACGCCGCGCAGGACTTCGTCGACGCTGCGGCGTACGTCGCCCGCGGCGGCGCCGAGATCGGCGAGCTCATCAGCCGGGAGGTCGCCCCCGAGGAGGCGGACGCCGCGTTCGCCGCACTCGCCGAGGGCGACGGCACTCCCGGAAAGGTGCTCGTGCGCTTCGACCGCTGACGCGGCACGGCGACGAGCGACGACAGGTTTCGAAAGGCAGAGAGATGACCCGAGAGCGAATCATCAGGCAGGTCCGTGCGTACACCCTCCGGGGCGGCGGCGCCGACTACCACGACCAGGCCCGAGGGCACTGGATCGACGACCACATCGCGACCCCGATGTCGGTCTACCCCGAGTACCGCGAATCGCGCCAGAGCTTCGGCATCAACGTGCTCGGCACGCTCGTCGTCGAGATCGAGGCCGACGACGGCACGGTCGGCTTCTCGGTGACGACGGCCGGCGAGCTCGGCGCGTACATCGTCGAGAAGCACCTCGCGCGCTTCCTCGAGGGCTCGAAGGTCACCGACATCGAGCGCATCTGGGACCAGATGTACAAGTCGACCATCTTCTACGGTCGCCGCGGCGTCGTGCTCAACGCGATCAGCGGCGTCGACCTCGCCCTGTACGACCTCCTCGGCCGCATCCGGCAGGAGCCGGTCTTCGCGCTGCTCGGCGGCCCCGTGCGCGACGAGCTCGTGTTCTACGCCACGGGCGCCCGCCCCGACCGCGCGAAGGAGCTCGGCTTCATCGGCGGCAAGATGCCCCTGCACCACGGCCCCGCCGAGGGCGAGGAGGGCCTCCGCAAGAACCTCGAGATGGTGCGGGACATGCGCGAGAAGGTCGGCGACGACTTCTGGCTCATGCTCGACTGCTGGATGTCGCTCGATCTCGACTACGCCACGAGGCTCGCCCACGGGGCATCCGAATACGGGCTGAAGTGGATCGAGGAGGCGCTGCTGCCCGACGACTACTGGGGCTACGCCGAGCTCCGCAAGCGCGTGCCCGCGAACATGCTCGTCACGACCGGCGAGCACGAGGCGACCCGCTGGGGCTTCCGCCAGCTGCTCGAGATGGGCGCGGCCGACATCATCCAGCCCGACGTGGGCTGGTGCGGCGGCATCACCGAGCTCATCAAGATCTCGGCGCTCGCCGACGCCCACGGGGCGATGATGATCCCCCACGGCTCGTCGGTGTACTCGTACCACTTCGTCGTGACCCGCACGAACAGCCCGTTCTCGGAGTTCCTCATGATGCACGAGACCGCCGAGGAGGTCGTGCCGATGTTCTCGCCGATGCTGCTCGGCGAGCCCGTGCCGGTGAACGGCCGGCTGCGGGTGCCCGAGACCCCCGGATTCGGAGTCGAGCTCAACCCCGAGCTCGAGAAGTTCCGCCCGTACACGCACTGAGCGCGCCGCGCATCGACCCCCTCACCCCACAGGAGCACACATGGAACTCATGCGCCTCGGCGAGCCCGGTTCGGAGACGCCCGTCGTCCGACACGACGGTCGCTTCCACCGGCTCGACCCCCTCACCCGCGACATCGACGGCGCATTCCTCGCCGCCGACGGCATCGCGCGCACCCGCGCCGCGCTGGCGGCCGGCGAGCTGCCCGAGCTGGGGGGCGCTGACGCACTGCGCATCGGCGCCCCGATCGCACGGCCGACCGCGGTGCTCTGCATCGGGCAGAACTACGCGGCGCATGCCGCCGAATCCGGCGACGCCCCGCCGACCGTGCCGATCCTCTTCTACAAGCACCCGAACACCGTGGTCGGCCCGTTCGACGACGTCGCGGTGCCGCCCGGTGCCGAGCAGGTCGACTGGGAGATCGAGCTCGGCGTCGTGATCGGCAAGCGGGCCAGGTACCTCGCCTCGCCCGACGAGGCGCTCGAGCACGTGGCCGGCTACGTCACGAGCAACGACGTCTCCGAGCGCGAGTTCCAGGTGGCGCGCTCGGGCGGCCAGTGGTCGAAGGGCAAGAGCAGCGAGACGTTCAACCCGCTCGGCCCGGCGCTCGTGCCGGCCGACGAGGTCGACCCCCAGAGCCTCCGGCTCTGGTCGGCCGTGAACGGCGAGCCGCGTCAGGACTCGAACACGGCCGACATGATCTTCAGCGTGGCCGAGATCATCCACCATCTCTCGCAGTACCTCGTGCTCGAGCCGGGCGACCTCATCAACACCGGCACGCCGCAGGGGGTGGCCCTGTCGGGCCGGTTCCCCTACCTCTCGGCCGGCGACGTCATGGAGGTCGGCATCGACGGGCTCGGCGCCCAGCGCCAGCGCCTGGTGCCCGCCCGGGTCTGACGTCCGGGTCGCGCGCCGGCCGGTTCGGGGTCGAGCTGCGGCCGGTTCGGGGTCGCGCTGCGGCAGACTGAACGGATGCCGCACCAGACGCCGCCCGCCCTCGCCGCCCGCCTCCGCGAGATCTTCGCCGCCCGCGACCGTGCCGACATGCAACCGACGATCGAGGCCTTCCTCGGGGTGCTCGCCGAGCACCCCGAGGAACCCGAGGTGCTCTACGAGGTCGGCGGGGCGTACGACACCGCCGGTGAGGAGGAGACCGCCGCCGGCTACTACGAGCGCGCGATGGCGTCGGGCCTCTCGGGCGACGCGCTGCGGCGATGCCTGCTGCAGTACGGCAGCACGCTGCGCAACCTCGGCCGCCTCGACGAGTCGGTCGAGGTGCTCGAACGTGCTCGGCGCGGGTTCCCCGACTCCGACTCGCTGAAGGTCTGGCACGCGACGAGCCTGCACGAGGCCGGGCGCCACGACGCCGCCGTCGCGATCCTGCTCGAGCTCATCGCCGACCGGGTGCCCTCCGAGGAGCTTGCGCGCTACGAGCCGGCGCTGCGTGGCAACGCCGCCTTCCTCGCGGGCCGCGACGCGCGGAGCTGAACGCCGGCACGCGACGGCGGCCGGCCCCGAAACCGGGGCCGGCCGCCGCTGCGAGTGCGTCGGAGGGCGCGCGGGTCAGAACGACGCGGGGATGACGCCCGTGTCGGTCTGGTACGCGGTCACCGGCGCGTGCGGGATCTCGTCCCAGCGGGCCGGGTCCTCCTGCTGCACCTCACCGGTCGCCATGCCGACGAGCAGCTCCTGCAGGGCGAGCACGTTCTGCTGGATCGACTTGCCGCGCGCCTTCTGGCCGAGGCTGCCGTCGCTCGTGTTGCCGCTCGTCTCGAAGAAGATCGCCGGGTTGCTGTGGCCCTCGGGGTTGAGCCCGTCGTGGTCGAGCCCGAGCATCATGGCCGAGACGACGCCGCCCTTGATGTCGATCTCGATGCCGCGGCCGACGTCGTACCGGTCGATGTTGATGAACCCGTACTTCGAGAGCTCGTCGTAGACGTGCACCTGCATCTGGCGCGTGAGCACGTCGTAGGCACCGCCCTCGATGCCCGGCAGCGTGGGCCCGCCGGGTGCGAGCGAGACGCCGAGCGAGAGGGTGACCTCGTCGCCGTCGCCGCGCTCGGTCTTGAGGCCCTGGTGGTGGATGTCGATGGCGAACGCCGGGTCGACCATCGTCCAGTACTCGTAGAAGGCCTCCGACTCGGCCGCCTCGAACTTGCCGACGCCCCAGTCGCGGTTGAGGTCGATGCGCTTGTTCGTGCCGTCCTGCAGCACCGTGTGGCGGATGTTGAGCTCGGAGCCATCGGGGTTGTACATCGGGATGACGTGGAAGGTGTAGCTCTCGCGCAACAGCTTCCACTCGGGCGACCCGTTGGTGCCGAGCTCCTTCAGCACCGCGAGGAGCGACTCGGTACCGTAGGGCTCGTTGCCGTGGATGCGGCCCTGCAGCCACACGTTCTCGGGGCCGTCGCCGACGGTCGCGACGTAGAGGTCGCGACCCGTCTCGGAGGTGTTCACGGCGGTGCCGGCCTCGGCGAGCGTGAAGGCGTCGAGCCCGAAGCGGGAGGTCTTCTCGAGCTTCGTGAGCTCGGCGACGACGTCGTCGTAATCGGCGATGCTGGCGGTGTTGGTGGTGCCGTTCGGCGACGGGAAGTTCGCGTCGGCGAGGGCGGGGGATCCCGCGATGAGGGGGGTGGCGAGGGCGAGGGCGGCCGCCGAGGCGACCCCGATCGTGCGGTGACGCCGGTTGCGGGACTTCGAGCCGTTGGTCATGTACTTCTCCTCTTCGAGATGGCATGGCGCGTATGCGACACGAATCCGAGGGAGACGTGGGAACCCGTTCCCCCGAGACGTACGGGCAGCCTACGGAGCGGCGCCCTCCCGGCTCAAGAGACGGACGTCCGGATTGTTGAACGATATTCCACGCGTTCGTCCAGGTTTCCCGCGCACCCCGGCGACGCCCTCGCGCGGGCCGCGCCGGGCCGGTACGCTAGGCACCGCTCAGCGGTACTCGGGGTTCGCCTCGAACCCGTAGTGCTCGCCGTGGTCCCACTCCGAGCGCACGTTGCCGCCCACCGGAAACCCGCCGGCGTCCTTCAGCAGTCGCGCGAGGTGCAGCAGGTTGTACGTCATGAACGTCGTGTTGCGGTTGGTGAAGTCGTTCTCGGGCCCGCCCGATCCGGGGTCGAGGTAGCTCGGCCCCGGGCCCGCCTCGCCGATCCACCCGGCGTCGGCACCGGGCGGGATCGAGTACCCGATGTGCTGCAGGCTGTACAGGATGTTCTGCGCGCAGTGCTTGATGCCGTCCTCGTTGCCCGTGATGATGGCCCCGCCGACCTTGCCGTAGTAGACGTACTGCCCCCGGTCGTTCGTCTCGCCGCTCATCGCGTAGAGCCGCTCGATGAACTTCTTCGTGATCGAGGAGTTGTCGCCGAGCCAGATCGGCCCGCCCACGACGAGGATGTCGGCGGCCTCGACGCGCGGCCACACCTCCTCGGGCCAGTCGTCGGCGGGCCATCCGTGCTCGCGCATGTCGGGGTAGACGCCGGTCGCGACGTCCACGTCGACGAACCGCAGATCGTCGACCTGGACGCGATGCTCGCGCATCAGCGCGACGCTCGCGTCGATGAGTCCCTGCGTGTGGCTCTTCTCGGGACTTCGTTTGAGCGTGCAGTTCACGTAGAGGGCACGGAGGTCTGAGAAATCCGGCAGCTCGGCCATGCGCGAGATGCTACTCGCGACCGGTCGGCGCCGACAGGGCTTGCGGATGCCTCGTGGCGACGACGGTCGCGCTCGGCTGAGCACCGCGATACCTCCCCCGCTTCTGCAGGAGAATTGCGCTGAGACGCTCGCTCAGCGCGTGCGAGCGCAATTCTCCTGCAGAAGCAACGTCAGGCGAGCAGCTCCTCCTGCGGGGGCCGGGCGTCGGCCTCGCTGCGGCGCGGCCAGTGCGACAGCGCCCGCTCGGCCATCGCCGTGATGGTGAGCGATGGGTTCACCCCGGGGTTCGCAGGCACCGCCGCCCCGTCGACGACGTGCAGCCCAGGGTGGCCCCACACGCGGTGGTACGGGTCGACGACCCCGCGCTCGGGCGAGCCCGAGACGACCGCACCGCCGAGGAAGTGCGCGGTGAGCGGGATGCCGAACACCTCGGGCCACGACCCTCGGGCCTCGGCGCGCACTCCTCCCGCCGACTGCATGCGCGCCGCGATCGCCGCCGCGGCGAGGTGCGCGCCCGGCAGGTGGCTGGGGTTCGGCTCCCCCTCGCCCTGGGCGCTCGTGAGCACGCGCCGCCCGCCGAAGCGGTGCTTCAGCGAGAGCGTGAGCGAGTTGTCGGCGGTCTGCATGACGAGCGCGATGATGCCGCGCTCGCTCCAGCGCCTGAGCGAGCTCAGCCGCAGGGTCGTGATCGGATGCCGCAGCGCGCCGCCGACCAGCGCGCCGAGCCGCACGGGCAGGGGGCGCCCGCCCGGCACGAGCCCCGACGCGAGGGCGCCCATCAGGTTCGACCCGGGACCGTACCGGACGTTCTCGACGTGCGTGCGCTCGTCGACGTGGAACGAGGTCGTGATCGCGACGCCGCGGGCGAGGCCGAGCTCCTCGGGCACCGACACGGCGACCGCCCCGTCGAGCGCCTCCGAGTTCGTGCGCGTGAGCCGGCCGAGCGCGTCGGAGAGGCCGGGCAGTGCGCCCGAGTCCTTCATGCGGTGGAGCAGCTGCTGGGTGCCCCAGGTGCCGGCGGCGAACACCACCTGCTCGGCGGTGACCGTGCGCCGCACGCGGCGCAGCCTCGCGCCGCTGCGCTCGGTCGTCACGGCGTACCCGCCGCCCGGGAGCGCCCGCACCTCGGTCACGGTGCGCAGCGGCTCGATCGTCGCGCCGAGGCGCTCGGCGAGCGGCAGGTAGTTCTTCGCGAGCGTGTTCTTCGCGCCGACGCGGCAGCCCACCATGCAGTTGCCGCAGAGCGTGCACCCGGTGCGGTCGGGGCCGTCGCCGCCGAAGAACGGGTCG
Organism: Agromyces sp. NPDC058104; assembly: GCF_042884835.1. NCBI lineage: Bacteria > Bacillati > Actinomycetota > Actinomycetes > Micrococcales > Microbacteriaceae > Agromyces > Agromyces sp. NPDC058104. Next base: position 1,132,200 of record NZ_JBHVTD010000001.1, read on the forward strand.
GGCACCGTCTCGCCCGGAGTGCCGAAGAACACGCCGACGGGCGCTCGGCGGAACGTCTCGCCGACCCCGAGATCGTCGGCCGCGCCGGCCATGATGCGCTCCACCGGCCCCTCGTGGGGGTACTCGGGAACGACGCCGAGCATGCGCTTCGCCGTCGCGTAGTGCGGCGCGAGCTCGCCCTGCCAATCGGCGAGCGCGCTCCACTGCGGATCGGTGAAGAAGGCCGGCCCCGGCTCGTAGAGCGTGTTCGCGTAGTTCAGCGAGCCGCCGCCGACGCCCGCGCCGGCGAGGATCATCACGTGCGGCAGCTTGTGGATGCGCTGCACCCCGTAGCATCCGAGCGCGGGCGCCCAGAGGTACCGCCGGAGGTTCCACGAGCTCTTCGCGAAGTCGTCGTCGGCGAAGCGGCGCCCGGCCTCGTAGACGTGCACCCCGTAGCCCTTCGACGCGAGCCGCAGGGCGGCGACCGAGCCGCCGAAGCCCGAGCCGACGATGACGACGTCGTGGTCGAAGGCCGTCATGCGGATGCCTCGCGTCCGGCCTCGGCGGCGGCGGGCACCGTACCCGACGCGGGCACGAGCACGGTGAGCGCCCCGGGCACCACCCTGATGCGCGCCCGCCCCGAGCCGACCCGCTCGCCGTCGGCGTAGACGACGAGGCCCGGGGCTTCCACCTCGACGAGCTTCGCCCTTGCGGTCGCGACCTCTGGCCGGTCGACGTGGGTGCCGCGCAGCAGCAGCGGGAAGAGGCGGGCCAGCTTGGCGCGCCCGAGCGGCCCGACGTGCGTGACGTCGAGGAGGCCGTCGTCTGGCACCGCGCCGGGGCACACCGGCATGCCGCCGCCGTAGCTGCGGGTGCTGCCGACGGCGATGAGCGTGCCGGGCGCCGGTCGCGGCGCCGCTCCGTCGAGGCCGTACTCGAACGGCATCGGGCGCAGGCGCGCGAGCTCGATCACGAGGGCGAGGTAATAGCGCGCGCGTCCGCGCGGCCAGCGCAGACGGTTCGTTCGCTCGCTGACGTGCGCGTCGAAGCCGAGCGCCGCGACGGTGAGAAACCGCCTCGTGCCCGCCGCGGACTCGACCTCGCCGACGTCGATCGCGCGCGGCGTGCCGTGCACGGCGAGCGCCGCAGCCTCGGCCGCCGCGTCGGAGGCCTCGAACGGCAGGCCGAGCGCGCGGGCGAGGTCGTTGCCCGTGCCCGCGGGCACCAGCGCGATCGGCACCCCCGAACCGACGACGGCGTCGAGCACCGACGAGAGGGTGCCGTCGCCGCCGACGACGACGAGCGCACGCGGCCCGCTCGCGACCGCCTCGACGGCGAGCCGGCGGGTGTCGTCGACCGAGTCGCCCGCATACACGCGCACGTCGGCGCCGAGCCGTTCGAGCCGGGCGACGGCCCGCTGCGCGGCCTCGGCGCCGCGACCGCGGCCCGAGCTGGGGTTCACGAGCACGACGGTGTGCCCGGTCATCTCAGCGGCTCCCGGGTTCTGCGCGTTCGCCCGCGGCGACGAGCGCGCCGGGGTTCATCACCCCGGCCGGGTCGAGCTCGGCCTTCACGGCGCGCAGCAGGCGCACCCCGACCTCGCCGACCTCGCGCTCGAGCCAGGGGGCGTGGTCGCGACCGACCCCGTGGTGGTGGCTGATCGTGCCGTCGCCGGCGATGATCGCATCGTTGACCGCCGACTTCACGGGCGCCCACGCGGCGAGCTGCTCGCCCTTCACGCCCGCGAGGATCGTGAAGTAGAGCGCGGCGCCCGTCGGGTAGACGTGCGAGACGTGGCAGAGCACGAGCGACTTCGCGCCCTGCGCGGAGAAGCCGTCGGAGATCGCCGCGGTGACCTCGCGCTTCAGTCGCTCGAGGTTCGACCACGTCGTCGCCGTCTCGAGGGTCTCGCAGAAGACGCCGTGGTCGAGCAGCGCGTCGCGCAGGTACGGAGCGTTGAAGCGGCCGTGCACCCACTCCTCGGCGGCGGCGGGGCCGGTCGAGGTGCCGCCCGCGGCGCGCAGCACCGCGGCAGTGCGGGCGTGACGCTCGGCCGCGATCTCGGGCTCCCCCTCGAAGACGGTGACGGCGCTCGCGCCCTTCGCGAGCGCCTTGCCGATGCGGCCGACCTGGGCGAGCGAGACGCCGGTCTCGGCCTCGTCGGAGAGCCGGATGACGGTGGGCCCGGTGCCCGACTGCGCGACCTTCCGCAGCGCTGCGGCGCCGGTGGTGAAGTCGGGGAAGATCCACGCCTCGGCGAGGCGCACGGCGGGAACAGGATGCACGCGCAGCCGCACCTCGGTGATGACGCCGAAGGCGCCCTCCGAGCCGAGGAAGAGACGCAGCAGGTCTGGGCCGGCGGCCGAGCCGGGCGCCCGCCCGAGCTCGAGCTCGCCGGTCGGCGTCGCGACCCGGAGGCCGGTGACCATCGCGTCGAAGCGCCCGTTGCCCGCGGAGTTCTGGCCCGAGGAGCGGGCGGCGGCGAAGCCCCCGAGGGTGGCGTAGCGGAAGCTCTGCGGGAAGTGGCCGAGCTCGAGGCCGTGGGCGCCGAGCAGGCGTTCGGCCTCGGGGCCGGTCGTGCCGGCGAGCAGCACGGCCTCGCCGCTCGTCTCGTCGAGCGAGACGAGCCCCGTGAGGCGGCCGAGGTCAAGCGCGATCACCGCGGGGTGCCCGCCGCGCTCGGGGTCGAGCCCGCCGACGACGCTCGTGCCGCCGCCGAAGGGCACGACGGCGATGCCGCGTTCGCCGCAGCGGCGCAGGAGTTCGGCGACCTCGGCGTGGCCGGCGGGGCTCACGACGGCGTCGGGGGCATCCTGCCGGTGCGCGCGACGGCGCAGCAGGTCGGGCGTCGAGCGCCCGCCCGCGTGGCGGATGCGCGCCTCGTCGTCGACGGCGAGATGCGCCGGGCCGACCACGTCGGCGAGCACGGCGCGGTCGTCGTCGCCGAGCCGCGAGGCCTCGAGCTCGACCTCGTCGAGCGTCGCGGCGGGGGCCGGCTTCGGCGTGCGGCCGAGCAGCATCGGCAGGAGGGTGCGCACGGCGAGCGGCAGCTCCTTCGCCTTCGCGGGGTCTCCCCAGCCGTTCCAGCGCATCGGGGCGGATGTCTCGTCGCTCGCCGTCGTGGCGGTGGGGGCGCTGCCGTCTTCGTCGACCATGCGTTACAGTGTGACACATCATGGAAGATCGTCAAGCACTCGAGCTCGACCGCCCCGCCTGGAGCGAGGCCGAGACGCGCATGCTCGACACGGCCGCCGACCTCATCGCCGCTCGCGGCGTCGGCGGCGTCACCGTCGCCGAGGTCGCGCGCGACGCCGGGGTGAGCCGGCCGACCGTGTACCGCCGCTGGGCGAGCGCCGACGAGATCGTGCGCGCCGCCCTGCACCGCCAGACCGTCTCACTCATCGAGCGGTTCCCCGAACCGGCGCGAACGCGCGACGAGATCGTGCGCGACGTACTGCGCTACTCCGAGCTGTTCCGCACCGACCCGCTCTACGGGCGCCTGCTCGAGCGCGAGCCCGAGGTGTTCACGCGCTACACCCTGCAGCGCATCGGCTCGAGCCAGCGGGTGATCCTGCAGTGGCTCGCCTCGGCGATCGCCCTCGCACAGCAGGGCGGCACCGTGCGCGCCGGGGCCCCGAGCGACCTCGCGGTCATGCTGCTGCTCATCGCGCAGTCGGCGATCCTCTCGCACAACACCGTCTCCACCCTCATCGACGAGCCGCATTGGAGCAGCGAACTTTGGCACGCACTCGACGGGCACCTGCGCCCCTGACCTCCCGCGCGGCGGCCCCGGCGGGTTCGTCGGCACTGAACGCGGCCCGCCGCAACCGCGGCTTCGATGCCCTCGCCGAACGCCGCGAGCCCGTCGACGTGCTCGTGATCGGCGGCGGCGTGACCGGTGCGGGCGTCGCGCTCGACGCGGCGAGCCGCGGGCTCTCGGTCGTGCTCGCCGAGGCGCACGACCTCGCGTTCGGCACGAGCCGGTGGAGTTCGAAGCTCGTGCACGGCGGCCTGCGCTACCTCGCCACCGGCGACGTCGCCGTCGCCCGCGAGAGTGCGCTCGAACGGCACCTGCTGATGACCCGCATCGCCCCGCACCTCGTACGGAGCCTCCCCCAGCTGCTGCCCTTCGTGCCCTCGGTCTCGCAGAAGCAGCGAGTGGCCGGCGGCCTGGGCATGGGCCTCGGCGACGGACTGCGCATGCTGGCCCGCACCCCCGGCGCGGTGCTCGCGCACCCGCGGCGCGTCGGCCGCGAGGAGGCACTCCGACTCGCCCCGGCCCTCCGCCGCACGGGGCTTCGCGGCGGCGTGGTCTCGTACGACGGGCAACTGGTCGACGACGCGCGGCTCGTCGTCGCCCTCGCCCGCACGGCCGCGGCGTACGGCGCGACCGTGCTGACGCGCGTGAAGGTCTCCGGGGCCGAAGGCGGCGGCGCGACCCTCACCGACGGTCTCGGCGGCGGCTCGATGCGGGTGCCCGCCCGCGTCGTCGTCAACGCGACGGGCGTCTGGGCGGGCGAGGTCGACCCGGGCATCCGCATGCGCCCGAGCCGCGGCACCCACCTCGTGCTCGACGCGGCCGCGGTCGGCCACCCGAGCGCGGCGCTCACGGTGCCGCATCCCGGCTCGATCAGCCGCTTCGTCTTCGCGCTGCCGCAGCAGCTCGGCCGCGTCGTCGTCGGGCTCACCGACGAGGATGCCCCGGGCCCGGTGCCCGACGTGCCGCGACCCCACGACGACGAGATCGACTTCCTCCTGCGCACCGTCTCGTCGGCGCTCGAACGGCCCCTCGACCGGGGCGACGTGCTCGGCGCCTTCGCAGGGCTCCGCCCGCTCATCGACACCGGCGGCGACGGCGCGACCGCCGACATCTCGCGCCGGCACCACGTCGGCGTCTCGGGCTCGGGGCTCGTCAACGTGCTCGGCGGCAAGCTCACGACCTACCGGGCGATGGCCCGCGACGCGGTCGACCTGGCCTGCCGGCATGCGGGGCTCGACGACCCCGGGTGCCGCACCGCGGAGCTCGCGCTCGTCGGCGCGCCCGGCTCGTCCGTCGCCTACGCGGACGCGGGTGCGACTGCCCGGCCCGGCGTCGCCCAGCGGCCGGCTCCCGGGCGCACCCCGCCGGCGTCGCTCACGGCCCGCTTCGGCGCCGAGGCATCCACCGTGCTCGAACTCGCCCGCTGCCGCGACGCGGGCGCGCGCATCGAGCCGGGTCTCGACGTCACCCGCGCCGAGATCGAGTTCGCGGTGCGCGCCGAGGGCGCCCTCGACGTCGACGACGTGCTCGACCGGCGCACCCGCATCGGCCTGGTGGCCGGCGACCGCGAGCGCGCCCACGACGCGGTCGCCGAGATCGTCGCCGAGTCGCTGGCCCGCCTCGTCTGACCCAGGAGCAGGCGCACCGGCCCGGCACCCGCCTCCGCACCCGGCGTCACCTCGACGTCCGCGCGCGAGCGCGCACAACGCGGGCGCGCGTGAGCGGGCCGGGCACCCCGTGTCGGTGCGCCCGGCCCGCCGCCGGCGGCCCCCGGTCAGCCGAGCTGGAAGGCCTGCACCTCCGCGAGCTGCAACCGGTAGTAGCCGAGGCGCCCCTCGTCGGCGGTGGGCCGTCCGAGCTCGGTCACGGCGACCCGCACGTGGCGTGCCTGCACGGCGTCGAACCGGTAGGTCTGAGGCCGCGGCCCCGGGTCGGCCTGCCCGGTGACCTGCTTCACCGTCGTCCACGTCCGGCCGTCGTCGCTCACCTGCAGCGCGAACGCCTTCGGGAAGTGCGCCCCGTCGGCCCCGTCGGCCGCCGGGTCGTCGGCGGTCGCCGTGCGCGGGTAGACGACGACCGTGTCGATGGCCTTCGCCGCGCCGAGGTCGAATGCGACCCACTGGTCGACGCCCGTCTGCGAGCGGTCGGGGCCGTTCGACGTGTAGCCCTTCGCCCCGCCGGCGACGCTCTCGCGCTTGCCGTCAACGAGGTTGGCGGTGCTCCACGCGGGTGCCGACTGCAGGCTCGTGCGTGCCGTCGCGACCGACCCGGCCAGCACGTTCTCGGCCGCGTCGAGCCCGGGCGTCGCCGGCAGTACCCAGACGTCGGCGATCGAGGGGTCGTAGCCCCCGTCGACGTCCTGGAACCGGAGGCGCACCGTGCCGTCAGCCGTCGCCTCGGACGGCTCGACCAGGAACTGGGAGGTCATCGTGCCGGCGCCGGCCGCGGTGCGCGCGTACCGCTGCTCGAAGACCGTCGCGCCGTCGGCCGACACGTCGTACGTCTTCTGGCGCGCGCCGTCGAAGGTCTCCACCGCACGCACCACGAACGGCTCGCCCGCGGGCACCGCGACGTCGAACTCGAACCAGCCGCCCGGGTACGACGTGTGCGTGTAGCGGCGCGTGAGGCCCGCCTCGCTCGAGGTGCCGGAGTGCTCGGAGGCGGTGAGGCCGTGCGAGCGCTCCGACTGCGCCAGACCGAGGTCGACGTGGTCGATCACGATCGCCGGGGCGTTCGTGAGGCCGACGGCGAGCGTCGCGCTGCGACGTTCCTCCTCGCTCGAGCCGACCGAGGCCGTCAGGGCGGCGTCGCCTGCGGTCACGGTGTACGGCACGGTGACCTCGACGGTCGCGGCGGCGGAGGCCCCGGCCGCGAGCTCGTACGCGACCGTCGCGTCGCCCCAGCCGTCGGGACCCTCGACGCGCACGTCTCCCGTGCGCGCGTCGTCGGTCAGGTTGCCGAGGTCGACCGTCACCGAGACGACGTCACCGGGGTGCGCCGACGTCGGCTCGATCGTGACGTCCTCCACGACGACCGGCGCCGACACGACGAGCTCCGCCTCGACGGGGATCTCGACGTCGGTGCCCTCGTACCGGTAGGTCAGCGAGCCGCTCAGGCCGTAGCGGCCCGGTTCGGCATCGGCCGGCACCGCGACGTCGAAGCCGAACGACGACGACGCACCCGGCGCGAGCTGGGGCAGCCTGCGGCCGTCGGCCGTCACGGCGAAGCCGTCGTCCGACGCGAGCTTCGCCGAGACCTGCCCGAGCTTCTTGCCGCCCGTGACCTCGACCGCGAGGGTCGCCCGGGCGGTGTCGCCGGGGAACACGCCGTCGGCGGGCACCTCGAGCGAGATCTCCGCACCGGCCAGCGTGGCGCAGGCCTGCGTCAGCTTCGCCGACGCCGGGTCGAGGATGCCGCGCAATGCATCGGCGGTCTCGACGGCGAGCGCACCGTGGTCGACTTCGCGGTCGAGGTAGGCCGAGATCGACTGGATCGTGCTCAGCGCCTTGTGCGCCGCCGCGGCGGTGCGGAGGTCGCGGTCGCGGCCCTTCGCGTCGCCGACGTACGCGTCCCAGGCCTTCCCGGCCCGGTCGTCGAACGCGTCGGCGTCCTCGGCGAGCGTCTCCGCCTGCTCCGCCGAGAGCGCCCCGGCGTCGCCGAGGTCGGCGACCTTCGCGCCGAACGCGTCGGCCGCCTCACGGGTGTCGCCGAGACGACCCAGCGTCGCGTCCTGCCCGAACTCGTACTCGCCCGAGCCCACGGTGAACACCGCGGCGCCGTCGGCTTCACGCACGAACTCGACGCCGCGCGCCGACGAGGCGGGCACGCCGCCCTCGGTGATCGCCCACCGGCTCGAGGTCGGGATGCGGATCTCGGCCGTGGTGTTGGCCGGCACCGTCACGTCGAGCCGCATCGTGCCCGAGGCATCCGTTCGCCAGTCGGAGACGACGGTGCCGTAGGGCGTGTCGAGCGAGTAGTCGACGCGGTCGATGCCCGTGCCGGCCTGCGGTGCGACGAGCACCTTGCGGTAGCCGGGCTCGAGCGCCGAGACGCCGGCCATCGTGCGGTACATCCACTCGCCGACCGCGCCGTACGCGTAGTGGTTGAACGAGTTCATCTCGACCGGTCCGAACGAGCCGTCGGGCATGATCGAGTTCCATCGCTCCCAGATCGTCGTCGCGCCCTTGCCGATCTCGTAGCCCCACGACGGGTAGTCGGTGTTCTGCAGGAGCGTGTACGCGATGTCGGTGCGGCCGATCTTCGTGAGCGCCGGCAGCAGTCCGTCGACGCCGAGGAAGCCCGTCGAGAGGTGGTTGCCGCGGCGTGCGAGCGTCTCCTCGAACTGCGTCGCGACCGCGTCCTCCAGCCCGTCGGGGATGAGGTCGTTCATGATCGTCAGGATGTACGCGGTCTGCGAGTCGCCGCGCACGGTGCCGTCGGCCGAGACGAACGCCGCGACGTAGGCCGCCTTGATCGCCTCGTAGCGCTCGGCGTACTCGGCCGCGACGTCGTCGTGGCCGAGCGCCTTCGCCATCTCGGCGAACTCGCGGGTGCCCTTGGCGAGGAACGCGGTGTCGATGACCGTCGCCGGGGTGTCGTCGTCGAGGTTGAGCCAGTCGTTGTAGCCGCCGACGTTGCGGATGTGACCGACCGCGCTCGCGTCGAGGTAGTCGACGTACCGCTTCATCGAGTCGTAGCTGTCGGCGAGCACCTGGGTGTCGCCGTACGCCTTCCAGATCGAGTACGGCACGTGCACGCCCGCGTCGGCCCAACCGGCCCGGCCGTAGCCCCCGTCGAAGCGACCCGGGATGATCGGTGCGACTCCCGGGAAGGAGCCCTCGGCGTTCTGCGTGTCGCGCAGGTCCTGCAGCCACTTCGTGAGGAACAGCTGCGAGTCCATGTTGTAGTTCGCGGTGTTCGCGAAGACGTTGATGTCACCGGTCCACCCCATGCGCTCGTCGCGCGCGGGCGTGTCGGTGGGGATCGAGACGAAGTTGCCGCGCTGGCCCCACAGGATGTTGCTCTGCAGCTGGTTCACGAGGGCGGAGTTCGTCTCGAGCGAGGCGGTCGGCGTGTTGTCGCTGCCGACGACGACGCCCGTGATGCCGCTCGCAGGCGGGGCCTCGTCGACCCCGGTGATCTCGACGTAGCGGAACCCGTGGAACGTGAACTTCGGCTCCCAGGTCGCGGTGCCGTCCTCGGCGAAGGTGTAGTAGTCGGTCGCCTTCGCGCTGCGGAAGTTCGCGGTGTAGAGGCTGCCGTCGGGGTTCAGCACCTCGGCGACGCGGATGCGGACGGTCTGCCCGGCTTCGCCGGCGAGCTTCACGCGCACGTGCCCGACCATGTTCTGCTCGAGGTCGTAGACGTGGACGCCCTCGGCCGGACTCGGGAGGGCCTTCGCGTCGAGCTCGTCGACGACGCGGACGGGCGGGGCCGTCTGGGGCTCGAGCTTCGCCGTGGCCGACGGCCGCACGACGGCGTCTGACCAGTCGTCGTCGTCGTAGCCGGCTTCGGCCCAGTCGCCGACCTCGGCCGCGCGCCGGGCGTCGTACGCCTCGCCGTCGAGCAGGTCGGCCGAGGTGGTCGGCCCGTTCGTGGTGCGCCAGTCGTCGCCGGTGGCGATGACGTCCTCGGATCCGTCGGTGTACCGGACGCGGAGCTGCGCGATGAGCGACGTGTCGCTGCCGTAGATCGAGTCGCCGAACATGGCGACGCGTCCGGCGTACCAGCCGTTCGCGATCTCGGCGCCGAGCGCGTTGTCGCCGTCGTTCACGAGGTCGGTGACGTCGTAGCTCTGGTACTGGATGCGGGTGTCGTAGTCGGTCCAGCCGGGGGCGAGCTCCTGGTCTCCGACGGGCTCGCCGTTGAGCTGCAGCTCGTAGAGGCCGCGGGCGGCGGCGTAGACGCGGGCCGAGGCGACCTCCTTGTCGACGTCGAACTCGGTGCGGAGCAACGGCACGTCGGCCCCGTAGGCGTACCAGGCGTCGGTGTCGCCCGAGACGACGAGGTCGCCGCCCTTCAGGACGCCGCCCGTGAAGGTGCGGTCGTTGGCCGGGAAGTCGGTGCCGAGCAGCACGTCGCCCGACTTCGAGGTGACCTTCACCGCCGAGACGGTTCCGGTCTCCGCGCCGCTCGTCCTGAACCCGACGAGGCCCGCCGCGGTGTGCGTCGAGACCGTGCGGGTGTCGAGCACGGCCCCGTCGACCTTCGTCGTGATCGTCGTGCCGTCGACGGTGATCGAGTAGTCGTGCTTCGCCGCGATGTCGAAGCCGGCCGGGAACGGCGTCGCCGAGAGCACCGTGTACGCCCCGTTCGACTTCACGTGGGGTCGCAGCGACTTCGAGCTCTCGCTGAGCTGCCACATGTACGCGTTCGACCCGTCGCGGCCGCGGAAGTACACGCCGAGCGCGCCCGAGACCTTCGAGGCGGTGAAGCTCAGCGTCGAGTCCGTCCACTCGGCCGGGATCGAGGAGTCGGCGCCGATCCAGTCGGCACCGTCCCACTCGTCGAGCGAGGCGAGCGCCGTCTCGAACGAGGCGGGCTTGCTCCAGTCGGTCGCGCGCCCCTCGCCGTCCCAGACGCGGACCTGCCAGGTGTAGCGGGTCGCCCCTTCGAGGTCGGGGCCGCCGTAGGGCACCTCGACCGAGGCGCCCGACTCGACGCGGCCGCTGTCCCACACGTCGGCCGACTCCAGCGCATCCTTGCCGGTGGCGACGCGCACCTGGTAGGCCGACTGGGTCACCCCGCGGCCGGCCGACGCGAGCTGCCAGCTCAGCTTCGGGGCGGCGAGCGGGATGCCGAGCGGGGATCTCGTCGAGTTCGTCTCGAGCCCGCCGACGGTCACGGCGGGCGCCTGCGACGAGGCCGCGAATGCGGCGGTCGGTGCTGCCGAGATGACTGACGCGAACACGGTGCCGGCGACGAGTACGCCGGTCGCTGCATTGCGGAGTTTGGATCGCACGCGTTTCTCCTCATTGATGAAACGTTTCAATCGGTTGCTGACAGTCGGAGCCTATCCACCGCCTCGACGAGCGGTCAACCCTTCGGCGCGGAGACGTCGCATCCGACGGGAGCCGAGCGGGACGCGCCGGCTCACGCGAACCGTCGCGAACGGAGACGTCAGCACCCTTCGGCGTCGACGTTCGCGACGGCTCGAGGACGAGGGCCCGAACGACGACGGACGGATGCCTCGGGGCCGGCCCCGAGGCATCCGTCATCGTGCCGTGATCAGCGGTTCTTACGCGGCTGCGCCGTCCTCCGCTGCGACCGCGTGGGCCGCTCGCAGCACGGCGCCGAGCTCGGCGTCGACGTTCGTCCAGTACTGGAAGAACCGCTCGCGGATCTCGTCGATCGTGATCGCCTGCGCCTGGCCGAGCAGGGTCGCCTGCAGGCGCTGCTTCGCCTCGGCCGAGTAGACGTCGCGGTAGAGCGTGCCCGCCTGGCCGAAGTCGCTGTCGTCGGCGCGCAGCGTGTACGCCGTGCGCATGAGCTCGCCGTCGCCCTCCCACGAGCCCTCGCCCGCCGCTTCAGCCGACGCGGTCGGCCCGCCGAACGAGTTCGGCGCGTACACCGGCACCGACGGGGCGTTGTAGTGGTGGCGCTGCGCGCCGTCCTGCGAGTAGTTCGCGACGGGGGCCGCGTGCGGGGCGTTCACCGGCAGCTGGTTGTAGTTCGTGCCGACCCGGTAGCGCTGGGCGTCGGGGTAGCTGAACACGCGCGCCATGAGCATCTTGTCGGGGCTGATGCCGATGCCCCGCACGGTGTTCGCGGGCGAGAACGCCGCCTGCTCGATCTCCGCGAAGAAGTTCTGCGGGTTGCGGTCGAGCGTGAGCACGCCGACCTCGATGAGCGGGTAGTCGCCGTGCGGCCACACCTTCGTGAGGTCGAAGGGGTTGAACCGGTAGGTCTTCGCCTCCTCGTAGGGCATGACCTGCACGAAGACGTCCCACTGGGGGAAGTCGCCGCGCTCGATCGCGTCGAACAGGTCGCGGCGGTAGTAGTCGGCGTCGGCCCCGGCGATCGCCTCGGCCTCGGCGGCGTCGAGGTGCAGGTCGCCCTGGCGCGAACGGAAGTGGTACTTCACCCAGAACCGCTCGCCCTCGGCATTGATCCACTGGTAAGTGTGCGAGCCGAAGCCGTGCATCTCGCGCCACGACTTCGGGAGGCCGCGGTCGCCCATGAGGTACGTCACCTGGTGCGCCGACTCAGGCGAGAGGGTCCAGAAGTCCCACTGCATGTCGGCGTCGCGCAGGCCCGAGCCGGGCAGCCGCTTCTGCGAGTGGATGAAGTCGGGGAACTTGATGCCGTCTCGGATGAAGAACACCGGGGTGTTGTTGCCGACGAGGTCGTAGTTGCCCTCGGGCGTGTAGAACTTCAGCGAGAAGCCGCGCACGTCGCGCCAGGTGTCGGGCGAGCCCTGCTCGCCGGCGACCGAGGAGAAGCGCAGCAGGGTCTCGACGCTCGCGCCGGGCTGGAAGAGCGCGGCACGGGTGTACCGCGAGACATCCGCCGTCACCTCGAAGCGGCCGAACGCGCCGCCGCCCTTCGCGTGCACGATGCGCTCGGGAATGCGCTCGCGGTTGAACTGCGCGAGCTTCTCGACGAGGTAGCGGTCGTGCAGCACGGTCGCGCCGTCGGCGCCGACGGTCAGCGAATGCGCGTCGCTCGCGACCGGGGTGCCGGTCTGGGTGGTGGTGTGATTCGTCATGCGTTCGTCCTTCGTTCGGTGGCGGGCGGGTGACGATGCCGCGCGCTGGGCACGGCGACGAGCGCGCGCCCGAGGGCGCACGGTCGCCTTCCGCCGGGTAGGGCCGGCGGAAGCGGTGGGGTCGGATGCTGCGGGCTAGGCCGTCGACTCCGATGATCGGCAGTCGGCGCAGAGGCCCCAGAAGGTGACCTCCGCGGTGTGGATCGCGAAGCCGCCCGGGTCGCTCGGCTCGAGGCAGGGCGGCTGGCCGACGACGCAGTCGACGTCGGCGACGGTGTGGCACCTCGTGCACACGAGGTGGTGATGGTTGTCGCCCGTGCGCCCCTCGTAGAGCGCGGGCGAGCCCGCGGGTTCGATGCGGCGCAGCAGACCCGCGCCCGAGAGTGCCGCGAGCACGCCGTAGACCGCCTGCAGCGACGTCGTCGGCAGCCCGCCGCGCACCCGCTCGAAGACGGTCTCGGCGTCGAGGTGGCCGTGGCCCGAGAGCGCCTCGAGCACGGCGAGCCGCGGCGCGGTCACCTTGAGCCCGGCCGCGCGGATGCGCGCGGCGGGGTCGTGCTCGGTCGCGGTGTCCATGCCTCAACCGTAACCAGTTGTTTTGAATGACTCAAATCAACGGTCGGCGAGTCGGATGCCTCGGGGCGGCCTTCCCGTCGAGCGCTCTGGCATGCTGAGGTCACGCGGGTCGTGGGGACGGGAGGGGCCGTGACGAAGACAGCCGGTGACGCGCGCACACACGACGTCGGGGCGATCGTCGCCGAGTCGATCGGGCTCGCCGTGCAGCTGTGCCTCGTGGCGCTCGGCCTCTGGTTCATCCTCGGCGACGAGGACGTCGACGCCCTCGTCGCGTGGTGCCTCATCGGCACCGTCTACCTCGGCGCCACGATGCTCGCCCTCAACCTCGCCGTCCGCCGACCGCACCTGGCCGGCCGCCGCCGCACCCGGCGGTTCCTCGCGCACCCCGTGATGCGCACCGTCGCCAGCGGGCTCATGTTCTCGTCGAGCATCGTCGGCGTCTTCGCCGCGATCGAGCTCATCCTGCTGCGCAACGATCCCGAGTGGGGTCCGTTCGTCGAGCTGTTCGCGGTGTGGGCGATGCTCGTCGCCTGGTGCCTGTTCCACTGGGGATGGGCGCGCATCTACTACTCCCGTCAGCACACCGCCGAGGGCCGGCCGCCGCTCGAGTTCCCGCGCACGCCCGAGCCCACGCTGATCGACTTCGTGTACTTCGCCTTCACCAACGCGACGAACTTCTCGGTCTCCGACGTCGTCGTCACGACGACCCGGATGCGCTGGAGCGTCGTCTGGCACACGACCCTCAGCTTCTTCTTCAACGCGCTGATCATCGTGCTCGCGATCAACACGATCACCGGCATCGAGATCGACCCCGCCCTGATCGACTGGAACTGAGCCCGCCGCCACGTCGCCGCCGGGCCGCCGCGAGCCCGCCGCACCACCCCGCGCGTTCAGGAAACAGTGGGGTGGGCTGGGGTCAGTACTGCAGCAGGCTGTAGGTCTCGAACGCGTCGGGCAGCGCGGCACGGCCGCCGAGACCGTCGAGCTCGATCGCGACCGAGACGCCCGCGACCTGCCAGCCGGCACGCTCGACGAGGCGGGCCGCGGCGCCGACCGTGCCGCCGGTGGCGAGCACGTCGTCGACGATGAGCACCCGGGTGCCGGGCGGCAGTTCGCCCTCGTGCACCTCGAGGGCGGCGGTGCCGTACTCGAGCGCGTACTCCTCGGTGAGCACGGCGCGCGGCAGCTTGCCCGCCTTGCGGATCGGCAGCACGCCGACGCCGGCCGCGACCGAGGCCGCCGCCGCGAGCAGGAATCCGCGCGCCTCGACCCCGGCGAGCACGTCGAACCGGCCGGCGAACGGCGCGGTCAGCGCCTCGGCGAGCGCGTGGAACGCCTCTCCGTCGGCGAACACGGGCGTCAGGTCGCGGAAGAGCACCCCGGGCTCGGGGAAGTCGGGGATGACGGCGAGCCGGGACTCGACGAGGGCACGGGTGTCTTGCGCGTTCACCGTGGCAGCCTACTCCGACCGGCTCCGCCGGCCCTGAGTTCCAACCTTCGACGGATGCCGCGCACACCTCCGTTTGCGACGATGGAAGCATCCCGACCACTGGAGCCACGACCGCATGACCACCTCCCCCGCCACGAGCGCGACCGCCGCCGTCACCGCCCCCGCGAGCCGGCTGACGCCGAAGCGCCTCTACCGCGCACTCGCCCTCGCCGAGGCCGTCACCTGGACGATCCTCATCGTCGCGATGATCCTGAAGTACGCGGCGGGCATCGAGTGGGCGGTGCTCGTGGGCGGGTCGATCCACGGTTTCGTGTTCCTCGCGTACGCCTTCCAGTCGGTGCTCGTCGGCGTCAACCAGCGCTGGAACGTCGGCCGCATCGCATTCGCCGTGCTCACCGCGATCGTGCCCTACGCCACGGTGCCGTTCGAGCTGTGGCTCGTGCGCAAGGGCCACCTCGAAGGCGACTGGCGCTTCGAGGCGACCGACCACCCCGCCGACGGCAACTGGGTGAACCGCCTGCTGCGCTGGTTCCTCGCCCGCCCGCTGCTGCTGACGGTGCTCGCCGTCGTCGGCATCGCGGCGCTCTTCGCGGTGCTGCTCATGATCGGCCCGCCGAAGATCGGCTGACCCCGCGCGCCGGGCGACGAAGCGTATCGGGACCCCCGCTGCGCAGAGCATGATTGATCCATGCCCATCCTCAACAAGGACATGCAGCTCTGCATCTCGCTCGCCGGCCGCCCGTCGAACCTCGGCACGAGGTTCCACAACTACCTCTACGACGAGCTCGGGCTGAACTTCGCGTACAAGGCCTTCACGACCGACGACATCGAGGGCGCCGTGCGCGGCATCAGGGCGCTCGGGCTGCGCGGATGCTCCGTGTCGATGCCGTTCAAGGAGGCGGTCATCCCCCTCATCGACGTCGTCGAGCCCTCGGCGGCGGCGATCGAGTCGGTCAACACGATCGTGAACGACGGCGGCGTGCTGACGGGTTCCAACACCGACTTCGAGGCGATCGCCCAGCTCATCGCCGACAACGAGCTCGACCCCTCGCTGCGGGTGCTCGTGCGCGGCTCGGGCGGCATGGCGAAGGCCGTCGTCGCGGCGTTCCGCGACGCGGGCTTCGAGCACCTCACGGTGCTCGCCCGCAACGCGGAGCTCGGCTCGGCGCTCGCCGAGCAGTACGGGTACGCCTGGGTCGCCGACGACCCCGCCCCGGGTTCGGCCGAGCTGATCGTGAACGTCACCCCCCTCGGCATGCAGGGGGCGGATGCCTCGGCGCTCTCCTTCTCCGACGAGCACATCGCCGCGGCATCCGTGGTGTTCGACGTGGTCGCCTTCCCGGCCGAGACGCCGCTCATCCTCGCCGCGCGCGCGGCGGGCAAGACCGTGATCACGGGCGCCGAGGTGCACGCCCTGCAGGCCGCCCGGCAGTTCGAGCGCTACACCGGCGTCTCGATCACGCCCGAGCAGATCGCCCGCGCGGCCGCCTTCTCGCGCGCCGAGTAGCTCGCCGCGAGCTCAGCGGCTGACGCGGTTGACGAGCGCGGTCCACACGAGGGCCGCGGTCGCGCACGCGAGCAGCCCGACGAAGACCCACGGCAGGGCGGGCAGCCCGATGACGCCGTAAAGCGCGGCGCCGAGCAGCGCCCCGCCGCCGATGCCCGTGTTGAAGGCCGTCGTGTAGAACGACGCCGCGGCATCGCGGATCTTCGCCGACGCCGAGTGCAGCAGTCGCGTGTTGAGCATCGTCGGCAGGGCGCCGAACGCCGTGCCGAACAGCAGGAAGCTGCCGATCGACACCACCGGCACCTCGGGGAACGCGGCGAGCCCCGCCGCGCCGAGCCCGGTGGCGACCATCGCGACGACCAATCCGACCGTCGGGCGGCGCCCGAGCACCGCCCCGGCGAGCACGAGGCCGACCGCTCCGGCGATGCCGTAGGCGAGCAGCATGGGGCTGATCGCGCTCGACGGCAGGCCCATGACGTCGGTCATGTAGGGCGCGATGTAGGTGTAGAAGGTGTACATGCCGATCATCGTCACGGCGGTGATGAGGCACACCACGATCACCGGCACGAACGTCGGGTCCTTGCGCACGCGGACCGGCGCGGCATCCGCCTCGCCCGCATGGTGCCGCACCGGCGGCAGGAACCGCCAGACGAGCACGGCGCCGATCAGCGTCAGGCCGCCCATGGCGGCGAACGCGAACCGCCAGCCGAGGGCCTGGCCGAGGGCGGTGCTGAGCGGCACCCCGAGCACGAAGGCGGCCGAGCCGCCCGCGACCGAGATCGAGACGGCGCGGGCGAGCTGCTCCTTCGGCACGAGGTGGCCGGCGTAGGCGCCGACGACCGCCCAGAAGAGCCCGTGCGCCGCACCGCCGAGCACGCGGGTGGCGACCACCGTCGGATAGTTCGGCGCGAGCGCGCTGAGCACGCAGCTCACGGCGAGGAGCACGAGGGTGATGACGATGAGCCGTCGGCGAGCGACGCGGCGGGTGAGGGCCGCGAGCGGCACGGTCAGCACGACCACGGTCGCCGCGAACACGGTGACGAGGAGGCCGATGAGCGGCTCGCCGACGCCGAGCTCGCGGCTCATGTCGGGCAGGAGGCCCGTCGGCAGCATCTCGATGGTGACCGAGAGGAAGACGGCGGAGGCGAGGACGATGAGGCCGAGCCAGGGGAACGGCGGCGCAGGATGCACCGTGGGAACAGACGAGGTCATGAAGGATCCAGCAACGGATGGCGTACCCCGCGGAGCGGCGGCGTGCGAGGCTTCGCGAGTGCCGGCGGCGGGTCGACTGCGCGCTGATGTGCGCGCCCAGGGTCATCGAGAATGCGACGACCGCCAGCCATTCTAGCGGAGGGTGCGCGGCGGCGTCCGGAGCGGCCGACGGGAATGCGACGACCGCCAGCCATTCTACGGCAGGGCGCCCTCAGCGCACGAGCGAGCTCAGCCAGATGATGAGCAGGCCGAGGCTCGCCGTGACCACCGCGCTGAGCACGCGCAGGTACCAGGGGCTGCCTCGGCGGGCCGAGGCGGCGTAGCCGAGCACCGCGAGCACGAGGACGCCGACCCACAGCGCCGCGTAGTAGGCCACGTACTCGTCGAGCACTCCCACGACGGCGAGCAGCAGGAACACCACCGGCAGCACCATCGAGGCGATGAGCCCGGTCGTGTGGCTCATCGAGCGGCGGGCCGCGACGAGCACGGCGCGGAGCCGCGGCTCACGGTCGCCCTCGCGGGCGAGGATGCCCGAGTACACGTGCGCGAGCCAGAAGACGCCGACCGAGCCGAGCACGAAGAGCAGCACCTCGAGGTCGGTGTCGTCGTTCCAGCCGACGGCGATGACGGCGCTCACGAGCACCGTGCCGTGGATCGCGTGCTCGGTGCGGAAGGTCGACAGGACCCGCTGGACCGGCGTGCGGGTGGTGCTCATCGCGGCTCCCCTCGGCCAGACGAACGGGGTCGGTGCTCGGATCGGACTCTACTCGCGACGCACCGTGCCCGCGTCGTCTGCGACGAGAGCGACCGGTGCGCCGTCGGCGGTCGTTCAGCGACGCACCGTGCCGGTGGTGCCGTCGACGAGCACGACCTCGCCGTCGTGCAGCCTCGACGTGCCGTCTCCGGTGCCGACGATCGCCGGGATGCCGAACTCGCGCGCGATGATCGCCGGATGCGACAGCACCCCGCCGTGGTCGGCGACGACCGCCGCGACCTGTCCGAGGATCGGGCTCCAGGAGGGGGCCGTGGTCGGGCACACGAGCACGTCGCCCTGGCGGATGAGCGGGAAGTCATCTGGCCCCCGCACGATCCGGACGGGGCCGCGCGCCCGCCCGGCCGAGGCCGGTGTGCCGCCGGCGAGCGCATCGGCGGGCACCGCGCCCGGCGACTGGCCCGTGATCGAGCCGAGGTACCAGACGAGCGCTTCGTTGGCGAACCGCGCCTCGGCCGGCAGCGCGCTGAGGTTCGGCGGCGGCGCGAGCGCCCCGACCTCCGGCCGGTCGCCGAGGAGCGCCGCCTCGTCGAACGAACGTCGGCGTTCGGAGGCCACGCGACGCAGGCGCTCCCCGCCGCCGCACGCCTCGCGGAATTCGTCCGGCGTGAGCATGAAGCAGTCGTCGGCATGCCTCAGCGCACCTTGGGCGGCGAGCCGCGCGCCGATCTCGACGGTGATGCGGCGGATCGATCCGAGCGGTTCGTTGAATCCGAGCAGCTCGCTCTCGTCGCGGGCCCCGTAGTACCGCGCGGCGCGCGCGACCGCGCGCCGCCAGCGCAGCCGGTCGTGCTCGGATGCCTCCTCGAGCGCGAGGTCCTCGAGCGGCGAGTCGTCCCCGGTCGGAGGCTGCGACACCGTTCGGACGGGGTCTGCTCCGAGGCGTGCCCGAACCCGTCCGACCGCAGCTGCGAACGCGGGCTGGAGCGAGTCCGGCGCCTCGGCGAGCGTCGGGTCCATCGGGTCGAGGCCGAGCATCCTGCCCCCGTAGCGCTCGAGGTAGCGCTCGACGGCCTCGGCGAACCCGGCGTCGGCGGCGGCGAGCGTCGCGAGGTCGCCGACCGGTCGGTCCGCCGCGGCCGCGGACGTGCCGATGGCGCGCTCCGCGAGTTCGTCGAGCGCGACCGCCGCATCAGTGGAGGCCCACGAACGCGCCCGGAGCTCGAACAGGGCACGGGCGGGCTCCCACCCCAGCAGGTCTCGCGCGAGGAAGACGTACTCGCCCATCACCTGCGACAGCGCGAACACCACCGCGAAGTGCTCGGCGAGCGTCTCGTCGAAGAACTCGCGGGTCTCGTCGAGCAGCTCGAACAGCTCGCGGAGGTCGAGCACGGCGAGGTCGACCCGGCGCCGCCGCTGCAGCTCCGAGGTGAGACGAGGGGCGTCCTGCGCGACCCATCGCTCGAGCACGTCGCCGGCCGTGTCGGCCCGGACCGCCTCGACCGAGCGGGCGATGCGAGAACGGAGCGCCGGGACGACCCGGATGAGCAGGGGAAGCAACCACCCGGGCGGCGGAGGCAGCTTGGACGGGCCGCCGAAGGGGATCACCTCCGCGTAGACGCGGTGATCGACGACGTGCACCTCGGCGGTCGAGATGAGGAGCCCGAAGAGATCGGCGGCGCGGCCGAGTCCGGCGCGCATGGTGCCCGCCCAGATCCCGACGCCGAAGGGCGAGAGGCGATCCGGCCAGTGCAGGGAATCGCGCAGCCACGTCGCGGGGACGGGCTCGCGGGCGCCGGCGGCCTCGGGAGCGGGCAGGGTGGTGATCGGTCGACTCTGCACGACGTTGAGCTCGCCTCCCGCGAACGCCCACTCGACGTCCTGCGGCGCGCCGAACACCTCCCCGAGCTGCCGGACCAGCTCGGCGACCCGCAGCACCTCGGCCTCGTCGAGCAGCGCGGGCCCGTCGGCACCGGTCCGTCGAACTGCTGCGTCGCGCTCGACCGTCCAGCGCTCAGGCGAGGTCGCACCGCCGAGCAGTCGATCGGCGAGGCCCGCCACCGCCTCGATCACGACGCGGTCGTCGCCGCTGACCGGGTCGCGCCCGAACGCCACGCCTGCCGAGGCGGGAGCGAGCTGCCGCTGGACGAGCAGGGCGAGCGAGCCGTCACCCGTCCGGCGGGCGTCCCGGTAGGCGGCGAGGTGCTCGCTCGTCGTGGCCCGCCAGCAGCGTTCGACCGCGGCGATCGCCTCGTCGGAGCTCGCCACGTGCAGCACCGATTCGAACTGCCCGGCGAAGGAGGAGCCGGCGAGGTCCTCCGCGACCGCCGACGATCTCACGACGATCGGATACCCGAGGCGGTCGCAGGCCGCGATGAACGGCGCTCGGAGCTCGTCGGGAAGCACCGCCGGCGCACCGGCCGAACGGGTCGCTCGATCGTGGACCGCGCTCGAGAGCACGAAGCCGTCGGGCACGAGCCGTCCGTCCGCGCGCAGCTTCGCGAGCCGGAGCGCCTTGCCGCCGATGAGTCCGACCGGCAGGCCGGCCGCCTCGTCGAGCGGGATGAGCGCCGACACCGTGGTGTGCATGGCATGACTCCTTCGTCTGCATCAATCCGTGTTCGGTCGCCCTCCGCGGGCGAGCTCGGCGAGCAGCGTTCGCACGATCCATCCGGCCGTCGTCGAGGCGTCCTCGTCGGAGAGCTGATCGGTGAGCAGCAGCCAGGCGCGCCCGGACGCCACCAATCGAAACGCGGCGGCCACGCGCTCCCGCTCCTCGCGGGCGAGCGCGGGGGCGACGCGGTCGACGGCGCCGTCGACCAGCTCGGCGACGCGCCCGTGCAGCGAGCCGCGGATCGCCGAGCGCGGCGAGGCGGCAGCCCAGGCGAGCACGAGCTCGCGGCGCCCGCCCAACTGGAGCGCGAGGTCCTCCAGCACGCGGGCGAGGTCATCGCCGCCGGTCTCGAGCGCGCGGTCGAAGCACGCCCGGAGGAAGGCATCGGCCTCCGCATCGAGCCCGGCGAGGAGGTCCTCCCGGCTCCCGAAATGCCGGTAGAGCGTGCGGAGGGAGCATCCTGCCTCATCGGCGACCATCTGCATCGAGAGCTCGGCGACGCCGTCGCGAACGACCACCGTCGCGAGCGCGTCGGTGATGACCCGACGGGTGAGATCGCGCTGCCGATCGCGCAGCGTGTGATCGGCGATCTGATGAGACACGGTTCTGGCCATTTCGCGCACCTTCATGCTCTCTTGGCACGAAGTCTGCCATATCTGAGCATTTCTCACAAGGCCTGCTCACCTGAGCACGGCCGGTAGACTGCTGGGGTCAGGCATTCGCCCCGCGGCATCCGCCTCGCCGCCGTCTTCTGGAGCTCGCCACTCGTGACCATCAACACTCCCGCCAACATCGCTGCACCGACGACCGCGGTGCTCGACACCGTCGAGGTCGCGGCCGCCACGCCCGAGAAGGAGCAGCCGTACGCGGCGCTGGGCCTGAAGCCCGACGAGTACGAGCGCATCCGCAACATCCTGGGCCGCCGCCCCACGAGCGCCGAGCTCGCGATGTACTCGGTCATGTGGAGCGAGCACTGCTCGTACAAGTCGTCGAAGATCTACCTGCGCCAGTTCGGCAAGAAGGTCACGCCCGACATGAAGAAGCACCTCATGGTCGGCATGGGCGAGAACGCCGGCGTGCTCGACATCGGCGAGGGCTGGGCCGTCACCTTCAAGATCGAGTCGCACAACCACCCCTCGTACATCGAGCCGTTCCAGGGCGCCGCGACCGGCGTCGGCGGCATCGTGCGCGACATCATCTCGATGGGCGCGCGCCCCGTGGCCGTCATGGACGCGCTGCGATTCGGCGACATCGACCACCCCGACACCGCTCGTGTCGTGCACGGCGTCGTGTCGGGCATCAGCTTCTACGGCAACTGCCTCGGCCTGCCGAACATCGGCGGCGAGACCTGGTTCGACGGGGTCTACCAGGCGAACCCGCTCGTCAACGCGCTCGCGGTCGGCGTGCTCCGCCACGAAGACCTGCACCTCGCCAACGCCAAGGGCGCGGGCAACAAGGTCGTGCTCTTCGGCGCCCGCACCGGCGGCGACGGCATCGGCGGCGCGTCGATCCTCGCCTCCGACACCTTCGCCGAGGGCGGCCCGACCAAGCGACCCGCGGTGCAGGTCGGCGACCCCTTCGCCGAGAAGGTGCTCATCGAGTGCTGCCTCGAGCTGTTCCAGAACGACCTCGTCGAGGGCATTCAAGACCTCGGTGCCGCCGGCATCTCGTGCGCGACCAGCGAGCTCGCCTCGAACGGCGACGGCGGCATGTCGATCGTGCTCGACGACGTGCTCCTCCGCGACCCGACGCTCACGCCTGAGGAGATCCTCATGAGCGAGAGCCAGGAGCGCATGATGGCGATCGTGAAGCCCGAGAAGCTCGAGGGCTTCCTCGAGGTCGTCGAGAAGTGGGACGTCGAGACGAGCGTGCTCGGCGAGGTCACCGACACGGGCCGCCTCTCGATCATGTGGCACGGCCAGGAGATCGTGAACGTCGACCCGCGCACCGTCGCCGTGGACGGCCCCGTCTACGAGCGCCCCGTCGCCTACCCGACGTGGATCGACGCGCTCCAGGCCGACACGGCCGCGAAGCTCGACCGCCCGGCCACGCCCGACGAGATCCGCGAGCAGTTCCTGAAGCTCGTCGGCTCGGCGAACCAGGCCGATGCCGCGTGGGTCACGAACCAGTACGACTCCTACGTGCTCGGCAACACGGCGCTCGGTGCACCCGACGACGCCGGCATGGTCCGCGTCGACGAGGAGTCCGGCCTCGGCGTCTCGGTCGCGACCGATGCCAACGGCCGCTACTCCTACCTCGACCCGCGCCAGGGTGCGAAGCTCGCGCTGGCCGAGGCGTACCGCAACGTCGCCGTGACCGGCGCGAAGCCCATGGGCGTCAGCGACTGCCTGAACTTCGGCTCCCCCGAGAACCCCGAGGTCATGTGGCAGTTCTCCGAGACCGTCGAGGGCCTCAGCGACGGATGCCTCGAGCTCGGCATTCCCGTCACCGGCGGCAACGTCAGCTTCTACAACCAGACCGGTGACGTGCCGATCCACCCGACGCCCGTCATCGCCGTGCTCGGCGTGATCGACGACGTCGCCCGCCGCATCCCCAGCGGATGGCAGGACGAGGGCCACAACATCTACCTCCTCGGCGACACGAAGGCCGAACTCGACGGCTCGGCCTGGGCCGGGGTCGTGCACGGCCACCTCGGCGGTCGCCCGCCGGCCGTCGACCTCGCCGCCGAGAAGACGCTCGCCGAGCTGCTCTCGGCCGCGACGATCGAGGGCCTCATCGACTCTGCGCACGACCTCTCCGACGGCGGTCTCGCGATCGCCCTCGCCGAGGCGGTCTCGCGCTTCGGCGTCGGAGCCCGCGTGTTCCTCGGCGAAGTGCTCGCCGACGGCGACGTCGACCTCGCGACCGCGCTGTTCAGCGAGTCGACGGGCCGCGTCATCGTCACGGTCCCGCGGGAGGACGACGTGAAGTTCCGCGGGCTCTGCGAGGGCCGGGGCTACCCCGTCCGCCGCATCGGCGTGACCGACGCCGCCTCGGGCACGCTCGAGGTGCAGGACGCGTTCACCGTCTCGATCGACGAGCTGCGCACCGTGAACCGCGCGCCGCTCGCCGACGCGTTCGGGCCGGTCGTCGGCTACTGATGCGGTGACCGACCACTACACCGACGCGTACGCGTCGACCCACGGGCGCTTCACGGTGGTGCCCGCGGCCTACGTGCTGCTGCGCCGCGGCGACGAGGTGCTGCTGCAGCTGCGCCGCGGCACCGGCTACTACGACGAGCACTGGGCGTTCGGGGCGGCCGGTCATGTCGAGGCCGGCGAGTCGCTGCTCGCCGGCGCGGCGCGCGAGGCGGAGGAGGAGCTCGGCGTCTCGGTCGAGCCCGGTGCGCTCGAGCTGCTGACCCTCATGCACCGCACCGACGGCAGCGGCCGTCCCATCGAGCAGCGCTTCGACGTCTTCTTCGCGGTCGACGCCTGGGCCGGCGAACCGCGGCTGCTCGAGACGCAGAAGGCCGCCGCGCTCGAGTGGTTCGCCCTCGACGCGCTACCCGAGCCCGTCGTGCCGCACGAGCTTCGGGTGCTCGAGGACCTCCGCGACGGGCGCCTCGAGCCCGTCATCCCCTTCGGGTTCTGAGCCGGGCGACGACGTGGCCGACGCACTCGGAGTTCCCGGCCTGATCATGGGCGGTGCGATCGCGCTGTTCGTGATCGCGCTCGTGGTGGGCATGGTCGTGCGCGGCGTGCGCGCGCCCCGCGGTCAGCGCCTGCGCGAGGCCTTCGGCCCGCTCGCCGGCGCGGGCGAGACCTACCAGGAGCTGCATACGGGCCAGCGCGGCCTGCAGGACTCGATCATCGAGTCCGTCCAGGAGCAGGAGCACGGCGGGCAGACGACGACCGACAGGAAGAGCACGACATGAACGACTTCGCCTTCTACGGCATCCTCCTCGGCGGCGCGATCGCGCTGTTCGCCGTCATCATCCTCATCGGCGTCGTGATCCGCGCGATCAAGGCCCCGCCCGGCGAGAAGATGCGCGAGGCGTTCCGCCTGCGCCCACCGGTCGACGACGACGGCGACGATCGGCGCGACTGGCGCCGCTGAGCCGGAGCCGCTGGGCCTGAGCCGCCGGGCCCGAGCCGCTGGGCCTGAGCCGCTGGGCCTGAGCCGCGGCCACGCGCACGGCGCGTCGATCAGCGCCGCCGCACCTCCCCCCACAGCGCACCCCAGTCCTCGGCGGTGAGCCGGCCGGGCAGTGCGTCGCGTGCGAGGCCTCGCCGGGCGAGCCACGACGTCGCCTGCGCGAGGCTCATGGGCCTCGGCGTGCGGGTGAGGATCTGCGCCAGGCCGCGCCCGCGCCCCCGGAACACCGCCGCGACGAAGCCGCTGTAGGCGCGTCGCTCGGCGGGCGCGACGAGCGGGTCGGCCCGGCGCCGAACGCTGAACAGCCCGGCGTCGACCGCGGGCACCGGGCGGAAGGCTCGCGCCGGCACCCGCCCGTCGAGCGCGAACTCGAACCACGGGGCCGACTGCGCGGTGAGCAGGCTCGAGCCGCCGACCCCGCAGCGGCGACGTGCCGCCTCCCACTGCGTGAGCAGCACGGCGTCGGTCCAGCCGGGGCGTTCGAGGAGCGAGCGCAGGATCGCCGTCGTGAGATGGAAGGGCACGTTGCCGACGACGACGTGCGGTGCGGCGGGGTACCGCCAGCGCAGCACGTCTGCCTGCTCGACCGCGACTCGCGGGCCGAACCGGCGCCGCAGCGCCTCGGCACGCCCGGGGTCGAGCTCGAGCGCCGTGAGCGGTCGGCCGAGGCGGGCGAGCGGGGCGGTGAGCGCGCCCCCGCCCGCGCCGAGCTCGACGATCGGGCCGCTGGTCGCCGCCGCGAGCGCGACGAAGCGGTCGATCGCGGCGCGATCGACGAGGAAGTTCTGCCCCAGCTCCTGCCGGCCTCCGTGGCCGGCCCGGGTCTGGCGAGGGGTGGATGATGCGTGTTCGCGTGTGCGCAAGGGTCTGCTCCGCTGCCGAAGATGATCGGCCGGGTGCGCGGGATCGCACCGCGGCCATGGTCATGGCCGAGGCGGAGTGACGTGGATGATCGGGTCGCTCCGCCTCAGGCGGTGCGGGGCCGCGCGATCATCATCGTGGCGAATTGGCTACACACGAGGATCGACGCTATCAGGTGCTGCCGCCGGGCGGGTCGACGAACAGCCCCACGCGGTCGTCGAGGTAGCGGCCGAGCTCGGCGAGCGCGCCCGGTTGGCCGGGATTCCACCGCACGAGCACCGTCGCGCCGTCGAACACGATCGGGCCGGATGCCCCGGCGCTCGCGAGCTCGTCGAGGTCGACCGCGGGTGCGTCGAAGTTGACGGTCTCGCCCTCGGCGATGCCGCCCTTCACCGCGGCCGCCTGCCACGCCCGGTGCTCGGCGACGCTCGCCGCGAGCACGCTGCGCCGGGCGGGCCGCTCGGCGCGGACGACGTGCCCGGTCGCGTGCAGCGTGCCGTCGGCCGAGAGCAGCAGCACCCCGAGCCGCCAGACCCGCCCCCGGTCGGCCATGCGCGGGGCGCGGGCGACGCCGAGGACCGGCTTCGGATGCACGAGCTCGGCGATCACCTCGTCACGTGCGCCCGCGGCGGCGAGGCGAGCGGCCGCGGCGGCGAGCGACGCGCGCAGCGGCTCGAGCGCGTCGTGCGGCGTGGGGCCCGTGGCATCCGTCACCGTGCACCGCCTCGCGATGCCGGCGTGATCGGGGGAACACGGACGGCCATGCCCCCATGTTCCCCCGATCCCCGCCCGAGCGGAAATCTCCGCGCTCGAGCCGGCGGCGCCGCTGCCATCATGGACGGCATGCAGAGACTCCCGCGGATCGCGCTCGCCTCCCTGTTCTTCCTCGTCGCGCTCGCCGCGACCGCGATCGTCGCGACCGCCATCCCGCTCGACTACGTCGTGCCCGACGGCGACGGGGGCACGGTCGGGCGCGTCGCGGTGTTCGAGCCCGCCGTCGCCGGCACGGTCATCGCCGGCGTGCTGACCCTGTTCGAGATCGGGTTCCTGGTGTGGTGCGCCGTCCGGACCCCGCCGCGCTTCGCCTGGGTCGTCGCCGCGCTGCTGGCGGTCGCCGCGATCGTGGTCGTCGTCGTGGTGACGAACGAGCCCCGGCCGGTCTTCTGAGCCCGGCGGACCGGCCGGATCAGGGGTGCGGCCGGCGTCCCGGCGCGACCCCGACGCGCACGTGCTCGCCCGTCGCCGCTTCGGCGAGGGCCCGGTCGATCTCGTCGAGCGGATGCGTCGTGCCGACGAGCTCGTCGAGCGGCATCGACCGCCAGGACCGCTCGAGGAAGGCGACCGCCCTGGCGAGCTGCTCGGGGGTGTAGTTGTGCACGCCGGTCACGGTCATGAGGCGCCGCACGACCGTCTCGGGGTCGAGCCGCACCTCGGTGCCCGGGGAGACGCTGCCCACGAGCACCGCGACCCCGCCGACGCCGGGCGCCGCGATCGCCGTCCGCACCGCCGGGGCGGCGCCCGACGCCTCGATCGCGATGAGCAGTTCGGGGAGCCCGCGCGCGGCGAACTCGGCGAGCACGGTGTCGAGGTGCTCGCCGCTCCCCGGTGCTGCGCCCGGGTCGACCGCCAGCGCGCCGAATCGACGGACGAGCACCCGCCGCGAGGCATCCGGATCGGAGACGACGACCTCGGCACCCGCCTCGCGCGCGATCGCGGCGACGCTGAGTCCGATCATGCCGCCGCCGGTGACGAGCAGCGGCGCGCCGGCGAGCGGCACCTGCGCCGCCGCCGCGTCGAGCGCGGCCACCGCCGTCGCGGTCGCGCACGACGCGGGCGCGGCCACGAACGCCGGCAGCTCCTCGCTCACGCGGACCACCGCCGTTCCCGCCTTGAGCTGCACGTGGGTCGCGAATCCGCCCGAGAGCTCCCAGCCGCGGTGCACGCGCTCGTGCCCGTACTTCGCGAGCGAGCGGCATTTCTGTGCGAGGCCGCGGCGGCACCGATCGCACTCGCCGCAGCTGACCGCGACCGACCAGACGACCCGGTCGCCGAGCTCGAGCGAGGCGCCGTCGGCGCGCACGGCCCCGTCGCCGACGGCGACCACGCGGCCGACCTGCTCGTGGCCGAGCACGAGCGGCGCGGGCGCCGGCCGATCGCCGCGCACGGTGTGCACGTCCGAGCCGCAGACGGTCGCGAGCTCGACCTCGACGAGGGCCTCTCCCGCCGAGAGGTGCACGCCCGGCGCCGCGAGCGCCTCGTGCGGGCGGCCGGATTCGTACCAGACCATCGCGACGGGCGAGGGCCTGAGGATCAGGTCGGGTCCGGCGACTCGCACCACGGTGTGCATCGCGCGCCTACTCGCCGTGCAGGCCGAGCAGCACGGGCAGCTCGACGATGCTCTCGATGACGGCGTCGGCTCCGGCGGCCTCGAGCGCGTCGCGATCGTGGGCGCCGGTCAGCACGCCGACGACGAGACCGGCCCCCGCGGCGACGCCGGACTCGATGTCGCTCACCGTGTCGCCCACGACGACCATCGCCTCGACCGCGCTCGTCTCGGTGCGCAGCAGCGCCGTGAGCGGCAGGTCGGGGTGCGGGCGGCCGCGACCCGCATCGGCGGGCGAGAGCGCGAGGTCGGGGAGGCCGTGCCAGTCGAGCGCATCGAGGATGACGTCGCGCGTCACGGGCGAGAAGCCGGTCGTGAGGACGACGGAGGCGCCGGCCTCCCGCAGGCGTTCGATGACGCGCGCGGCGCCGGGGATCTCGGCGACGCCCTCGCTCGCGACGAGCTCGGCGTACGCGCCCTCGAACTCGGCGTTGGCGTGCTGCGCCGCGTCCTCGTCGCCGTCCGCGAGCACGCGGAAGACCTCGATCTTCGACTGGCCCATGGTGTCGCGCACGTACTCGAGGGCCTCGGCGAAGTCGTCGCCCGCGGCGATGCCGCTGCGCTCGGCGGCGAGCGCGAACGCACGCTCGACCACGCCGTCGTCGGCGACCGTGGTGCCCGCCATGTCGAGCACGATGAGCTCGATCTCACCCTCCTCGTCGACGTCGTCGGGGTCGGCGAGCTCGGCGAACTCGTCGAGCTCGGCCAGTTCGTCCGCCGAGACGGCGAGGTCGGCGGCCACGGTGGTGACCGCGGCGTCGGTGGTGTCGGTCGTGTGGGTGGTGTCGGTGGTCATGATCGCCCTTTCTGGGAGGTGGTCGAAGGTGCGGAGAGTGCGAGGCCGACGACGTGCTCGGCGAGACCGAGCCCGCACGTCATGCCGATGCCGGTCGTCGCGATCGCGAGGTGCACGCCCGGCTCGGGCCGCTCGATGAGGAACTCGTCCGGTCCGCTCGCGTAGACGCCCTGCCAGCGCTCGATGACCCGGGGCCGCGGCACGCCGAAGAACGAGCCGGTCACCTCGAGCAGCGCTTCGAAGGCGGCCTCGCCCTGGAACGGCGCGACGGTGGCACCCCGGTAGTGGGTGTCGCCCACGATGAGCGACCCGTCGGGCAGCTGCGTGTACATCTGGTTGAGGTCGAGGGCGGCGAGATCGGGCCGCTCGGCGTGCAGCCGCTCGCGCAGGCGATGCGCCGCCTCGGTCGCGGCGAAGGCGCCGTAGCGCACGAGCGACCAGCCGGTGAGCACCGGTGCGGGCAGCGGCGCCGCCAGGCCGGCGTCGACGCGCAGCATGTCGAGCCCGCAGCGCACGATGCCGCGCTGCTCTGCGAGCTCGGGGAACAGCAGGTCGAGGTCGTGGTTCACCGCGACGACGATCTCGTCGGCGTCGATCGGTCCGCGACTCGTCTCGACGCGACCGGTGCCGACGCGGCCCACCGCGGTGCGGCGACGGAACTCGACGCCCTCGCGTTCGAGGTGCCCGGCGATCGCGCCGAGCGCCTGACGGGGGTTCGCCTGCAGGTCGCGGGGCAGGAGCGCCCCGCCGACGGCGGTGCCCGGTGCGAGCGGGATGCGCGCCTCGGCGTCGTGCGCGTCGAGCAGGGCGACGTCGCCGTCGCCGCGCAGCGCGGCGAGCTCGGCGAGCACGGCGAGCTCGTCGTCGTGACGGGCCGCGACGAGCGTGCCGGACTCGCGCAGCCAGACCCCGGCATCGCGAGCGAGCTCGAGCCAGAGCTCGCGCGAGGCGAGCGCGAACTCCCGGGCGAGGCCGTGCTGCGGGGTGAAGCAGAGGTGGCCGAAGTTGCGGATCGAGGCGCCGCTCGGCTCGCTGCCCCGCTCGATCACGACGACCCGCAGGCCGCGCCGGTGCGCGGCGAGCGCCGCGCCGAGGCCGACGACGCCCGAGCCGACGACGGCGACGTCGTAGCCGACGGTGCGGGCGGCACCCCGGGTGACCGCGCCGCTCATCGGAACACCCGCCGCATCCACATCGCGATGCCCTCGACGACGAGCACCGTCACCAGGATCATCAGCACGATCGCCGTCACCACCTGGTAGTTCGACCCCTGTCCGGCGTTCAGCAGGTAGTAGCCGATGCCCCCGCCGCCGACGATGCCGAGGATGGTCGCCGCCCGGATGTTCGTGTCGAGCAGGTAGAAGCTGTGGCCGAGCAGCGCCCGCATGCCCTGCGGGAGGGTCGCCGAGGCGTACACCTGCGACCGGCTCGCACCCGTCGCGCGGAGCGCGCGCTCGGGGCCCGCCTTGACCTCCTCGAAGGAGTCGGCGATGAGCTTGCCGGCGAGGCCGATGCCGCCGAAGGCGAGCGCGAGCGTGCCGGCCTGCGCACCGAGCCCGGTGATCACGATGAGCACGATCGCGAGAATCACCTCGGGGATGCCGCGGATGACGACGAGGAGCAGCCGCATCGAGGTGCGGGTGGCGCCGTTCGGGGCGACGTTGCGCGCGGCGAGCGAGCCGACGAGCACCGACACGACGATCGCGAGCAGGGTCGCGGCGAGCGCGATGCCGATCGTCTGCCCCATCGCGCCGAACATCGTCGCGGCGTCGTAGTTGCCGAAGTCCGGCGGCCAGAACTGCACCGCGATCGCCGGCACCTTCGCCCAGAAGGTGATGAGGTCGCCCCACTGGATGTTGCAGATGAGCACGCTGCCGACGACGACCGCGAGCGCGACCCATCCCCAGACGGTGTTGCGGACCCGCACGGCGTCCCACGGGCGGCGGAGGGCGGCCTCGAGCGATCCCGCCGGCGGTCGTCCCGCCGGCCGAGCAGCCGACGAGGGAGGCGCCTCGAGACCCGCGACCCTGCCGCGCCGCACCCGCCGCACGAGCCGGTCGCCGAGCCCGCGCCCCGTCGGCGCCACCCCGAGCATGGCCGCGCGCACGACGCTCGAGACCACCTCCATGACGATGCAGAGCGCGAACATGACGAGGGCGATGCCGAGGCCGAGCGAGTAGTTCAGCGACTTGAACGCGAAGGACATCTCCATGCCGAGGCCGACGACGCCGACGTAGCCGAGCACCACCGAACCGCGCAGGTTGATGTCGTTGCGGTGCAGCACGGTGGCGACCCACGACGGCAGCACCTGCGGCAGGATCCCGCTCGTGAACTCCTGCCACTTCGAGCCGCCCGCGGCGCGGATCGCGAGGCGAGGACCCTCGTCGATCTGCTCGATCGCGTCGGCGAAGAGCTTCGAGATCATGCCGATCGAGTGGATGCCGATGGCGAGGATGCCGGGCAGCGAGCCGAGCGAGAACATGAGCACGAAGACCATGGCGAGCACGACGTCGGGGATCGCGCGGGTCAGCGCGGTCACGAAGCGCCCGAACGCCTGCCAGCCCGCGCCCGGGGTCGTGTTGGAGGCGGCCAGGTAGGCGACGGGCACCGAGATCGCGGCGGCGAGCAGGGTGCCGCAGAGCACGAGCCCGACGGTGAGCCCGGTGAGGTAGAGCAGCTGCGCCGGCTCGGGGAAGCTGATCGGGCCGACGCGGGCGAAGAAGCGCTCGGCATTGCCCCAGCTCTCGACCATGCCCGGGATCGAGATGCCCGACTCGGCGATCGCCACGATCGCGGCGACGACGATCGCGACGAGCGTGAGCGAGGCGGCGATCCGCTCGGGCGACACCCCGCGCTTCGGCGCGCGCTCGGCGATCGAACGGGCATCGGATGCCTCGGCGGGACGCCGCGACGGTGCGACGAGGGTCGACATCAGCGCGCCAGGTTCTCGCCGGCGGCCACGAGCGGCTCGGCCGCGGCGGAGTCCTCGCGCGCCGGGGCATCCGCGCCGATCTCGTCGACGAGCTCTCGCTCGATGGCCTCGAGCTCGGCGGTGGCGGTCGTGACGCGACCGTAGATCTCCATGACCTCGGTCTTCGAGAGCCCGTCGGCCGGGGTGTCGAGCACGACCTCGCCGTGGCGGAGGCCGACGATGCGGTCGCCCCACGAGAGGGCGAGGTCGACCTGGTGCAGGCTGCAGAGCACGGTCAGCCCGGCGTCCATGGCGATCTCGCGGATGAGCGCCATCACCTGCTCGCTCGACTCGGGGTCGAGCGAGGCGACGGGCTCGTCGGCGAGGAGGATCTCGGGGTCCTGCATGAGGGCGCGGGCGATCGCGACGCGCTGCTGCTGCCCGCCCGAGAGCGTGTCGGCGCGCTGGTACGCACGGTCGAGGAGGCCGACGCGGTCGAGATGGCCGAGCGCGGCGAGCTTCAGTCGCCGCGGGTAGCTCCAGAGCCCGAGGCGCGGGCCGCGGAGCTCGGCGAGCGCCCCCGTGAGCACGTTCTCGAGCACCGTGAGCGAGGGCACCAGCTCGAACTGCTGGAAGACGAAGCCGATGCGGCTGCGCAGGGCCCGGAGGCGCCGGCCCGTCAGGCGCGGCACCTCCTGGCCGAGGACGCGCACGGACCCGGACGTCGGGGTCTCGAGGCCGTCGACATGCCGGAGCAGGGTCGACTTGCCCGAGCCCGAGAGCCCGAGGAGCACGACGATCTCCCCCCGCTCGACCAGCAGTGCGGCATCCCGCAGCGCGACGGTCGAGCCGAACTCCTTCGTGAGCCCCTCGACGTCGATGACGACGTCGGGGCCGGCGGGGGTGTTCTCGTTCATCTCGGGCCTCGTGTCCGTTCCGTGTCCGTGCGCGTTCAATGCCGGGGGCTCAGCCCTGGCACTGCTCCGCTTCGGTCTTCTCGCAGATGTCGCGGATGGTGTCGTAGTACGCGTCGTCGACCGGCAGGGTCGCGAAGAACACGCTGCGGAAGGCGTCGCTGTCGGCGGACTCGACGCCCGACTCGATGATCTGGTCGATCGTGACCTCGCCGAGGATCTCGGTCAGCTGGGTCTTGAGCTCCTCGGGGAGCGTGTCGGAGACGACGATCGGCGCGCCGGGCACCATGGTCTCGGCGATGACCTCGACCTTGTCGCTCTTCGCGACCTCGCTGTCCTCGGCGAAGCCGGCCTCGCACTCGACGCCCTCGCCGGTCTTGGTGACCGAGACGTCGTGCTTGCCGGCGAAGACCGCGGTGACGTCGGTCTTCGGGTCGACGCCCGCGTCGAGCAGGTTGTAGCTCGGGAACAGGTAGCCCGAGGTCGACGACGGGTCGACGAAGCAGACCTTCTTGCCCGCGAAGCCCGCGAGGTCGGTGATGTCGCTGCCCTTGGGCACGATCGCCTGGGAGTAGTAGCCGGGCTCCTGGCCCTCCTCGGTGATGATCGACGAGATCGGGGTGATCGCGGCGCCGTTGTTCGTCGCGGTCACGTAGGTGAAGCCCGAGAAGCTCGCGACGTCGATCTTGCCCGCGACCGCGGCCTCGATGAGGGCGGCGTAGTCGGTCGACTCGTGGTACTCGACCGTCTTGCCGGTCTCGGCCGCGATGTAGTCCATGAGCGGCTGGTAGTTCGTCTCGGTGTCGACCGAGTCGGGCACGACGCCGAAGACGAGGGTGTTCTCGTCGACCGCGAACTTCGTGCCCGAGTCGCCCGCCGCGGCGTCGTCGGCCGCCGAGGGCGACGCGCAGGCGGCGAGGCCGACGGCGAGGAGGGCGGCCGCGGCGAGCGCGGGCCAGGCCTTGGTGCTGAGCTTCATCGGAAACCTTTCGTGACCGCTGCGCCCGGTGCAGGCGCATGCTGTGTTCCGTTCGGTCACGGTAGGCAGGGCCGCTCAACGCCGAGGGGACCGACGGTTACCGGGAGGTGAACCGCGAACGACCCTTCGTCGGAGTTGTCCGAAGAGCTCGGCCGAGCGTGCAGGAACCCGGCCGACTTCACCCGCGGTTCACCCGCCTGGGCGACACTCCCGGCGTGGCTGAGACGAAGTACCTGGTCATCGCCGAGACCCTCGCGGCGGAGATCGCCGAGCTTCCCCCCGGCACGAAGATCGCCGGCGAGCATGAGATCGCCGCACGGTTCGGGGTCGGGCGGGCGGCCGGCCGCGCCGCGATGCAGGAACTCGCGCGGCGGCTGCTCGTACGCCGGGTGCGCGGCGGCGGCACCTACTCGGCCAGGCGCATCGACTACGTCATCTCCTCGGCACGGCCGCCCTCGTGGAGCCGCACGGTGCGCGAGGCCGGCTCGGTGCCCCACGGCGTGGTGCGTTCGTGCGACCCGGTCGAACTGCCCGCTCCGGCGGCCCGCAGCCTCGGCCTCGCCGAGGGCGCCCCCGGCTACCGCCTGCGCCGGCGCTCGTTCACCGACGGCCTGCCCGCATCGTGGGGCGACGAGTGGGTGCCGTTCGACGTGCTGCCCGACCTGCCGACGGCGATCCGCCACGAGAGCTCCCTCAACGAGATCCTCCGGCAGATGGCCGGGGCGGATCCCGAGCGCGCCTCGTCGCGGGCGAGCATCGAGATCGCCGACGACGAGGTGGCCGCCGAGCTCGAGTGCTCGGAGGGCGATCCCGTCTGGCTCGTCGAGAGCGTGAATCGCGACGCGGCCAGCCGCCGGCTGCTCTGCTTCACCCAGCGCTGGATCCGCGCCGATGCGATCCGCGTCGTCTTCGAGTTGGGCGACCCGGCGTGAGCGCCTCCCGGCCGGCGGCCGCCGCCTGGCCGGCAGCCGGCGCCCCCGCCGATTACGTGCTCGGCCACGTGCGCGCCGTGCTGCCGGGCCGGGTGCTCGACGAGGCCCGCATCGTCGTGCGCGACGGCCTGATCGCCGAGGTCGGCCCGCACCCGAGCGGCGCGGGCTGCGATCTCGACGGCCGCGGGGCGATGTGCCTGCCCGGCCTCGTCGACGTGCACAGCGATGCGCTCGCCCGCGAGCTGCACCCCCGCCCCGGGGCGGCGGTGCCCGTCGGCTTCGCGATCCGGTCGGCCGAGGCGCGCCTGCTCGCCGCCGGGATCACGACGGCCTACCACGGCGTCGCGTTCCAGTCGCAGAGCCCCGTCGGGCTGCCGATCGGCTCGCCCCGGGCGAGCGAGATCGCCGCGTCGATCGATGAGCGGGTGCACGCGGGCGCCGCGGCCGCGGGCACCTCGATCCTGCACCGGGTCGACGTGCGCTGCCCCGACGGGCTCGCCGCGCTCGAGGAGCGCATCGCCGCGAACCCGGGCCGGGTGCTCGTCGTCTCGCACGAGGACCACACGCCCGGCCAGGGCCAGTACGCCGACCCGGCGTCGATGCGCCGATGGCTCGTCGCCGGCGAGGGCATGGGCGAGGCGGAGGCCGCGGCGCACGTCGAGCGGCTGCGCGCCGACCGCGACGACCGGCTCGACCTCCGCGACCAGGCGCTCGAGCGGCTCGGCGAGCTCGCCCGCGCCGGCCGGATCCGCCTCTTCGGGCACGACCCCGCGAGCAACGCCGAGATCGATGAGCTCGCCGACCGCGGCGGCGCCGTCGCCGAGTTCCCGACGACGATGGAGGCCGCGCGCCGCGCCCGACGGCGCGGGCTCGTCGTCGTGGCCGGCGCGCCGAACGCCCTGCGCGGCGGGTCGCACGCGGGCAACGTCTCCGCGTCCGAACTCGTCGCGGCCGGCTTCGTCGACGCCCTCGCCTCCGACTACCTGCCGGGCGCGCAGCTCGCCGCCGCCGTCCGGCTCGCCCGGCTCGGCCTCTGCACTCTGCCCGAGGCGATCGGGCTCATCGGCTCGGGGCCCTGCCGCGCCGTCGGGCTCGACGACCGCGGCGAGATCACCGCGGGTCGTCGAGCCGACCTCGTCGTCGCCGACCTCCACGGCGAGTGGCCGCTCGTGCACGAGGTGCTGCGCTCGTCGCTCAGCGACGCAGCCGCCACGGCCCGTACGCCGCCCCGAGGCCCGTGACCACGATGCCCGCGAAGAGCCAGCCGTAGCGCGCCGAGATCACGCCGATCAGGGCGAGCACGATGCCGACGACGACGAGGACGCGCGAGAGCGCCCGCCGGAAGCCGGGGCGGGCGAAGAGCCGCGGGCGCCGGGCGGGCTCGTTCATGCCGAGACCGGGAACGGCGTGCCGGTCGCCGCTTCGGCGAAGTCCCAGAAGCGGGCCCCGATCGCGGGGTGGGTCGAGGTGCGCGTGGGCCGCTGGAGGGTGGGATCGCCCTTCGTCGACCATCGCGGACCCCAGAACTGGCCGCCCTCTGCCTCGGGCGAGGTCAGGGCGTGCAGCGTGACCTCCGCCCCTCGGTGCTTGCCCTGCGCCCACGCCGCCTGCAGCGCGTCGGCGAACCGGCTGCCCGCGCTCGGCTCGTTGACGCCGGGCACGCGGGGCGTGCGCCCGCTGATCGAGTAGCCGGGGTGCGCGACGAGGCTCGACACGCTGCTGCCCGCTGCCCGCAGCCGCCGGTCGAGTTCGAAGGCGAAGACCTGCGTCGCGATCTTCGACTGGGCGTAGGCCCGCCAGAAGTCGTAGCCCCGCTCGAGCTGCAGGTCGTCGGCGCGGAACGTCGACAGCCGGCTCGACAGCGAGCCCAGCGCCACGACGCGGGCGCCCGGCGCGAGGTGCGGCAGCAGCGCCGCCAGCAGTGCGAAGTGGCCGAGCACGTTCGTCGCGAGCACGAGCTCGTTGCCGTCGGGCGACTCGAGGCGCTCCCCCGGCGTGTGCACCATGCCCGCGTTCGTGACGACGCCGTCGAACGCGGGCCGGTGGCGCAGCCGGGCGGCCCCCGCGCGCACCGAGTCGAGCGAGGCCTGGTCGATCACGATCGGTTCGATGGATGCCTCGGGGCGGGCGCCGCGGATCGCGGCCATCGCCGCCTCGAGCCGCTCGGGGCTGCGGCCGCCGAGCACGACATGCGCGCCGGCCCCCGCGAGCCTGGCCGCCGTGAAGAAGCCGAGCCCCGCGTTCGCGCCGGTGACGAGGTAGCGCCGGCCGGCGAGCGACGGCAGTTCGAGCGGGTACCAGCCCCGGCGCGACGCGCGGCTCACAGTTCGCCGGTGGTGCTGCCGCCGTTCGCGAGCTCCTCGTGGTGCTGGATCACCTCGGCGACGACGAAGTTGAACCACTTCTCGGCGAAGGCGGGGTCGAGGTGCGCGTCGACGGCGAGCGCCCGCAGCCGGGCGATCTGGCGCTGCTCGCGGCCGGGATCGCTCGGCGGGAGCCCGTGCGTCGCCTTCAGCCGGCCGACCTGCTGCGTGAACTTGAACCGTTCGGCGAGCAGGTGGATGAGCGCCGCGTCGATGTTGTCGATGCTCGAGCGGATGCCGAGCAGTTCGCTCATCGCGGCGTCCCGGTCGTCGAAGTCGGGCGCGTTGGTCATGCTTCGAGCGTACCCGCGCACCCGCCCCGCTGCTTCAGCAGGAAATCGGTCGCCATGGTCGGCTGACAGCGCGTCTCGCGTCAAATCTCCTGCAGAAGCAGCGGGGGCAGGAGGTCAGGGGTCAGGACGCCACGGCGGCGGCCCGGGCGAGCATCGGCTTCGTCGCGAGGAGGCCGAGCCAGACGACCCCGATGCCCCCGGCCAGCACGGCGGCGATGACCGCGAGCGACAGCGGGGCGACGATGATCGTGATCCCGGTGAGCGGCAGCATGACGACGGCCGCCGTCACGGCCGAGCCGATCGCGGTGATGCGCAGGGGCGACATGACCGCACGGCGCCGCGCGGCCTCCATCGTCGGCGTCGGCATGCCGAGCATGTCGAGGGAACGGTAGAGCTCGCCCCGGTCGAGGATGCCTGCGGCCTGGTTCACGCCGACCGAGCAGGCGACCATGAGGAACGAGCCCACGACGGTGATCAGGATGCCGGTGCGGATGTCGGCGAACAGCAGCATCGACTCGGTG
Organism: Agromyces sp. NPDC058104; assembly: GCF_042884835.1. Classification (NCBI taxonomy): domain Bacteria; kingdom Bacillati; phylum Actinomycetota; class Actinomycetes; order Micrococcales; family Microbacteriaceae; genus Agromyces; species Agromyces sp. NPDC058104. The sequence continues at coordinate 1,169,771 of NZ_JBHVTD010000001.1, forward strand.
TCGCCGGCCTCGCCGAACGAGCCGAGCAGTGCGATGCCCGTGCCCGCGAACACGGCCATGAAGCTCGTCATGGCGACGCCCGACACCTGGCGCCAGGCCGCCTTCGGCGACTCGAGCACGGCCCTGGCCGCGAGCAGCCGCTGCGGCGTCTTCGCGCGCCGCGCCTGCGACTGCGCGACGAGGCGGATCACCCACGGGCCGATGAGGTTCAGCACGGCGATCGTGCCGCCGAAGGCCGCCGCGAGCATCGCGAGGATCACCATCACCGAGCCGGCCACCTGCAGCACGCTCATCATGAGGAACGCGAGCGCGATGACCGCGAGCCCGGCCACGATGCGCACCCAGTGCAGCTTCGGGGCATCCTGCTTCGTGCGCACGCCGAGCGGCGAGATGACGACCTGGCGGAGGCCGAGCACCGCGCTCGCGGCGGCGAGCAGCGCGACGCCGCCGAGCACGCCGGCGAGCGCCGGGAGGCCGAGCAGCACGCCGTCGACGCCGAGCGGCTCGCCGCGGAACGGGATGAGCGCGATGAGCGGCACGAGGAGGAAGTAGAGCACGACCCCGGCGAGCGCGCCGACGACCGCGAGCACGACCGACTCGAGCACGGCGAGCGCGGACACCACGGCGGGCGTGGCGCCGAGCAGCCGCAGGGTCGCGAGCCGGTCGTCGCGGCGACGGGCCGAGAGCCGGGCGGCTGCGCCGCCGAGGGAGGCGAGCGGAACGACGAGCAGCACGAGGGCGATGACCGCGAGCGCCTGGTAGGTGACGCCCATCTCGTCGGTCCAGCTCCAGAACGACTGCGCGCCGCCGAGCACGGTGAGCAGCAGCGCGGTGACGATCGCGAAGGCGGTGACGGGCAGCGCGAGCGGGGCGAGGCCGCCCGTCCCCGGCCGTGCGAGCAGCCAGGCGACGCGGCCGATCATGCGCCGGCCTCCGCGCTCGCGCTCGAGCCCGCAGGCACCCGCTCGCCGACGATGCGGCCGTCGCGCATGTCGACGATGCGCGAGCAGCGCCCCGCGACGTCGGCGTCGTGCGTGACGACGACGAGCGTGCGCCCCTGACCGGTCGTGGAGTCGAGGAGCGCCCGCATCACCTCGGCCGAGGTGGCCGAGTCGAGGGCGCCGGTCGGCTCGTCGGCGAAGACCACCGCGGCCCCGGTGACCTGCGCCCGGGCGATGGCGACGCGCTGGGCCTGCCCGCCCGAGAGCTGGCCGATGCGGCGGTCCTCCATGCCGGCGAGCCCGAGGGCGGCGAGCCAGCCGCGCCCGTACTCCTCGGCGCGGGCGCGGGGCATCCCGTTCAGCATGAGCGCGAGCGCGACGTTCTCGACCGCGGTGAGCTCGGGGATGAGCAGGCCCTGCTGGAACACGAAGCCGAACGCCTCGCGACGCAGGCGCGAGCGTTCGCGCTCGCCGAGCCCGGTGACCTCGACCCTTCCGGCACCGCCCGACTGGAACGCGACGGACCCCGAGTCGGGCGCGACGATGCCGGCGAGGCAGTGCAGCAGGGTCGTCTTGCCCGAGCCCGAGGCTCCCATGATGGCGAGCGACTCGCCGGTGCGGACGCGGAGGTCGACGCCGGCGAGCGCGTGCGTCTGACCGAAGGACTTGACGAGGCCGGATGCCTCGAGCACGAAGGAACTCATGCTTCGAGCCTGCCCGGGCTGCACGGAAGAAGCGTCGGGCGGGAGAGGTATCTCCCGCCCGACGGGGTCATCCCCCCGGATGACCCGTGATCATCACCGGGGCGTCGCCCGCCGGATGACCAGGAATCCCGCCACGGCCGAGACGAGCGCGGCGACGAGCGTCAGGGTGAACACCCCGAGCAGGCCGATGGCGGCGAACCAGCTCATCACCGCCGGCCAGCTGTTCGTGAAGGTGAACGCGGCGATGAGCGCGAGCACGAGGGCGACGAAGCTGAAGAAGAGGATCATCATGCCGCGCACCCGCCAGCGCATGTAGACCGTCGTCGCGCCGGCCCCGACGAACAGCACGAACAGCTGCAGTGCGAACGTGCTGAAGAAGTCGAACGCCCAGCCCGACTGCCCGTACCAGAGCGTGTCGAACATGCCTGCGCCGATGCCCCAGCCGTTCGTCGCCTTCTCGAGCTGCACGAGGGTCGCGATGGCGACGGCCATCTCGGCGGCGACGAACACGAACATCGCGCTCAGGCCGAGCCAGTAGTCGCGACGCGTCGAGCCGAAGCCGAGCGCGAACGAGAAGGTGAAGGCGACGGCCTGCACGCCGACCGCGACGAGGTACCACTGCGGCGAGAGCACGGCCCAGCTGTAGCGGAACCCTTCCTGCATGTCGGCGGTCGAGGCGCCGGCGCCCTGGATGATGAGCGCGATGATCATCGTGACGGCCCACGCTGCGCCGAGGATGAGCCAGGGGATGCCGAAGAAGATCGAGGGATTCACGGTGAGCAGGCGCACGATGCGCCAGATCTCTCCGGTTCGGACCCTGCTCGACATCGGCGTCTCCCGTTCGGCGGTGGCGGCGGTGGTGGTGACGGTGGTCATGCTGCGACCTCCTGTTCGATCGGACCGGCGAGGTCGGCGCCGGTGAGGTGCACGATGAGCTGCTGGAGCGACACGGGTGCGAGCTCGAGCCCGAGCTCGGCGGCGCGCACGCGCTCGGCCTGGTCGAGCCGCCCGTCGATGGTGACCGAGGCGAGCCCGCCGAGGCCCTCGCGCCCGATCACGGGCCGGTCGGCGACGAACTGCTCGACGGCCGAACGGGCGCCGGCGATCGTCGTCGCCGAGCCGCGCACCTCCTCGGCATCGCGGTCGAGGAGGATCCGCCCCTGGTCGATCAGGATGATGTGCTCGAGCAGGTTCGCGACCTCGTCGATCAGGTGCGTCGAGAGCACGATCGTGCGGGGGTGCGCGACGTAGTCCTCGAGCAGCCGATCGTAGAAGATGTGGCGGGCGACGGCGTCGAGGCCGAGGTACGGCTCGTCGAAGAAGGTGAGGGGCGCTCGCGAGGCGAGGCCGACGATCACGCCGACCGCCGACAGCTGCCCGCGGCTGAGCTTCTTGATGGGGCGCTTGAGCGGCACGCGGAAGTCGTCGATGAGCCGGTCGGCGAACTCCTGGTCCCAGTGCTCGAAGAACCACGGCGCGGCCCTGAAGACGTGCCTGGGCCCGAAGTCCTCGGGGTAGCGCTGCGACTCGGCGATGAAGCAGAGCCGCCGCAGCACGTCGGCATGCTCGGCGGGGCTGCGCCCGAACACCTCGAGCTCGCCGCCGTTCGGGAAGAGCTGGCCCGTGAGCAGCTGCATGATCGTGGTCTTGCCGGCGCCGTTGCGGCCGAGGAGGCCGTAGATGCGGTTCTCTTCGAGCGTGAAGTCGACGGCGTCGACGGCGGTGAAGTCGCCGTAGCGCTTCGTGAGTCGGGATGCCCGGGCCACGGTGGTGGTCATGATGCGGTCCTCTCGGATCGGAGTGCGGCGAGCATGCCCGCCAGGTCGTCGACGTCGATGCCGAGCTTGTCGGCCTCGACGAGCAGGGGTCTGAGGTACTGGGCGCTGAACTCGGCCCGTCGTCGCGCGATGAGACGATCACGGGCGCCGACCGTCACGAACATGCCGATCCCCCGTCGCTTCTCCACGAATCCGTCGTCGACAAGACGACTCACCCCCTTCAGCGCTGTGGCCGGGTTCACCCTGAGGAACGTCGCGAACTCGTTGATCGACGGGATCTGCGAGCCTTCGGGCAGCGTGCCGTCGATGATGTCGTTCTCGAGCTGTTCTGCGATCTGGATGAAGATCGGTCGCGAGTCGTCCATGCCCGCCTATCCGGTGCGCCGATGCGATCACTCGCATGTTGGTTAGTTACTTCACTGACTAACCAACCACCCTCGGGCACGGATGTCAACCCCTTCGTGAGAACCGCAGCCGCCCCTGCGTCAGCAGGATGCCGAGGAGCACGAGCGCGGCACCGATCGGCTCGTGCCACGAGAAGCGCTCGCCGAGCAGGATCACGCCGAGCGCGACCCCCACGACGGGCGTGACGTACGTGACCGTCGAGGTGCCGGTCGGCCCCCATGCGCGCAGCACGTTGATGTTCCAGATGTAGGCGAGGCCGGTGCCGAGCACGCCGAGCGCGACGAGCGACAGCACGATCGGCCAGTCGAGCTCGACCGGGCCGATCGCGACGACCGGGGTGAGCGCGAGCATGACCACGGCGGACACCCCGATCGAGAGGAAGGCGAAGGTCGCCGGCGCGATCGGCCGGCCGCTCAGGAACCGCCGCTGGTAGCCGAAGGTGAAGCCGTAGCAGGCGGTCGCGACGAGGCACGCGAGCTGGCCCGCGACGCTGCCGGTGAGCGCCGTGATCTGCCAGGGCCCGATCACGACGAGCACCCCGAGGATGCCGACGCCGACGCCCGCCCAGCGCCCGAGGCCCAGCCGCTCGACGCGGAACACGAGCGTCGCCATCAGTGCCGTCATGATCGGCGTCGTCGCGTTGTAGATCGAGGCCAGGCCCGACGACACGTACTGCTCGGCCCAGGCGAAGCACAGGTAGGGGATGACGCAGGTCGTGAGCGAGACCACGAGGAAGTGCCCCCAGACCACCGGCTCGCGCGGCAGCACCGGTCCGGGCGCTCCGTGGGGCCCCGCTACGCGCGGTCGCGTCACGAGCACGATGACCCCGAGCGCGAGCGCACCGAGCAGGGTGCGCGACCAGGCCACCTGCCCGAACGACACCCCGTCGAGCGCGACCTTCATGAAGAGGAAGCTCGCACCCCACACGAGCCCCATCGCGAGGAACTGCACCCACGTCGACAGCCGCTTCGGCTTCGGCGCCGCGGATGCCTCGACGGGGGCTTCGATCGGTTCGGTGCTGCTCACCCACGAAGGCTACGGCGACCCGCCGCCCGCCGGAACCGCGCGGGAACTCCCTGTCCGGAATCCGCCGAAGAACGTCAGCCCGAGGCATCCTGCGCCCTCGAAACCGGGGGCCTGCAGGCATAGGCTGGCGCCCATGAGCGAATACGACGTCGTCCTCCTCGGCGCAGGACCCGGCGGCTACGTCGCCGCGATCCGCGCCGCGCAACTCGGCCTGAGGGTCGCCGTCATCGAGGAGCGCTACTGGGGCGGCGTGTGCCTCAACGTGGGCTGCATCCCCTCGAAGGCGCTGCTGCGCAACGCCGAGCTGGCGCACATCTTCCACGACCAGGCCGCGACGTTCGGCATCTCGGGCGACGTGCACTTCGACTTCGGCGCCGCGTTCGACCGCAGCCGCCAGGTGTCCGAGAAGCATGTCAAGGGCGTGCACTTCCTGATGAAGAAGAACGGCATCACCGAGATCGACGGCCGCGGCGTCTTCACCGGCCCGAACGCGATCGACGTGACGAAGGCCGACGGCTCGGTCGAGACGGTCTCGTTCCGCAACGCGATCATCGCGACCGGCTCGCAGGTGCGGCTGCTGCCCGGCGTGCAGCTCTCGCAGAACGTGGTCACCTACGAGACGCAGATCCTCACGCGCGAGCTCCCCCGCTCGATCGCGATCGTCGGCGCGGGCGCGATCGGCATGGAGTTCGCCTACGTGCTGCGCAACTACGGCGTCGAGGTCACGGTCATCGAGTTCCTCGATCGCGCCCTGCCCAATGAGGACGTCGAGGTCTCGAAGGAGATCACGAGGCAGTACCGCAACCTCGGCATCCCGATCCTCTCGTCGACGAAGGTCGAGACCGTCGTCGACGACGGCACCTCGGTCACCGTGACGTACACCGGCGCCGACGGGCAGCCGGGCTCGCTCGTCGCCGACAAGGCGCTCATCTCGGTCGGCTTCGCCCCGAACGTCGACGGCATCGGGCTCGAGGCGGCGGGCGTGCAGCTCACCGAGCGCGGCGCGATCGCCATCGACGAGCGCATGCGCACGAACGTGCCGCACATCCACGCCATCGGCGACGTCACCGCCAAGCTCATGCTCGCCCACGTCGCCGAGGCGCAGGGCGTCGTCGCGGCCGAGACCATCGGCGACGCCGAGACGATGGAGCTCGGCGACTACCGGATGATGCCGCGCGCGACCTTCTGCTCGCCGCAGGTCGCGAGCTTCGGCCTCACCGAGCAGCAGGCCCGCGACGAGGGCTACGACGTCGTCGTCGCGAAGTTCCCGTTCACGGCGAACGGCAAGGCCAACGGCCTCGGCGACCCCGTCGGCTTCGTGAAGCTCGTCGCCGACCGGAAGCACCTCGAGCTCCTCGGCGGCCACCTCATCGGCCCCGACGTCTCCGAGCTGCTGCCCGAGCTCACCCTCGCCCAGAAGTGGGACCTCGGGGCGCTCGAGCTCGCCCGCAACGTGCACACCCACCCGACCCTGTCCGAGGCGCTCCAGGAGGCGTTCCACGGCCTGGCCGGTCACATGATCAACATGTAGCTCTCGAGGAGAGGCGGAATCCATGAACTGGGTGCTCATCGTCGGCGGGATCCTGCTGATGCTGGCCGGCATCGTCTGGACGCTCCAGGGCCTCGGCATCCTGCCGGGCTCCGTCATGAGCGGCGTGACCTTCTGGGCGATCGTCGGCCCGATCGTCGCGGTCGTGGGCGTCGGCCTGCTCAGCTGGGGCGTCGCCCGACGCGGGCGCAGCTCGCGGCCGTGACATGAAGCGGGCGGATGCCTCGGGAATGACCCCGGGGCATCCGCCCGATCAGTTCGACACGGTTGGGACAGGCAATGCCGCCGTGCCGAGTCCGTCCGGCGACGGGCCCCCACCCGCCGCCGGAACCCTAGTGCTGCGCCGCCTTCTCGGCGCCGACGCCGGTGAGCGAGCGCACCTCCATCTCGGACTGCTTCAGCGGGTCCTCCGTGCCCTTGTCGAGCACCGTGCCGAGCCAGCCGAGGAAGAAGGCCAGCGGGATCGAGACGATGCCCGGGTTCGAGAGCGGGAAGAACGCGAAGTCGATCGCCTCGGTCTTCAGCATCGAGGTCTCTGAGCCCGAGACGACCGGCGAGAAGACGATGAGGAGGATCGCCGAGGCGAGGCCGCCGTACATGCTCCAGAGCGCGCCCTTGGTGGTGAAGCGCTTCCAGAAGAGCGAGTACACGATCGTCGGCAGGTTCGCCGACGCGGCGACCGCGAACGCGAGCGCCACGAGGAACGCGACGTTCTGGCCGTTGGCCCCGATGCCGCCGATGATCGCGACGACGCCGATGATGACGACCGTGCGACGCGCGACCTTGACCTCGGCGCCCGCCTCGGGCTTGCCCTTCTTCACGACCGACGCGTAGATGTCGTGCGCGAAGGAGGCGGCGGCCGTGATCGTGAGGCCGGCGACGACCGCGAGGATCGTCGCGAACGCGATCGCCGAGATGAGGCCGAGCAGCAGCGGTCCGCCGAGCTCGAACGCGAGCAGCGGGGCCGCCGAGTTCGGGCCGCCGGGAGCCGCGGCGATGACGTCGGCACCAACGAGGGCCGCGGCGCCGTAGCCGAGCACGAGCGTGAACACGTAGAAGATGCCGATGAGCCAGATCGCCCAGACGACCGACTTGCGGGCCTCCTTCGCGGTGGGCACCGTGTAGAAGCGCATGAGCACGTGCGGCAGCGCGGCGGTGCCGAGCACGAGGGCGAGGCCGAGCGAGAGGAAGTCGACCTTCGCGATCTCGGAGACGCCGTACTTCAGGCCCGGGTTCAGGATCTCGGGGTTGCCTGCGGTCGCGACCGCGTTCTCGAGCAGGGTGGAGAAGCTGAAGCCGTTGAGCGCGAGCACCCACACGGTCATCACGCCTGCGCCCGCGATGAGCAGCACCGCCTTGATGATCTGCACCCACGTGGTGCCCTTCATGCCGCCGATGAGCACGTAGAGGATCATGAGCGCGCCGACGACGGTGATGACGACCGCCTGGCCGACCTGGTCGCCGATGCCGAGCAGCAGCGAGACGAGCCCGCCGGCGCCGGCCATCTGGGCGAGCAGGTAGAAGAAGCAGACGACGAGCGTCGTCGTCGCGGCGGCGATGCGCACGGGCTTCTGCTTCAGCCGGAACGAGAGCACGTCGGCCATCGTGAACTTGCCGGTGTTGCGCAGCAGCTCGGCGACGAGCAGCAGCGCGACGAGCCACGCCACGAGGAAGCCGATCGAGTAGAGGAACCCGTCGTAGCCCGTGATCGCGATCGCCCCGACGATGCCGAGGAACGACGCCGCCGAGAGGTAGTCGCCCGCGATCGCGGAGCCGTTCTGCCCGCCCGTGAACGAGCGACCGGCCGCGTAGTAGTCGGCGGCGGTCTTGTTGTTGCGGCTCGCGCGGAACACGATGATCATCGTGATCGCGACGAAGGCGCCGAAGATCGCGATGTTGAGCCAGGGCTCGCCGGGCGCCGCGGGTGCGGCCTCGGCGGCGCGGAGGACGGTGTGAGCGCTCATCGTGCGGCCTCCTCGGGGGCGAACTGCGCGGTCTCGATCTCGCCGCGGATCTCCTCGGCGAGCGGGTCGAGGCGGCGGTTGGCGTAGCTGACGTACCAGGTGGTGACGGCGAAGGTCGTGACGACCTGCGCCAGGCCGAGCAGCATCGCGACGTTCACGTTGCCCCAGACGGGCGTCGACATGAAGTCGTGCGCGTAGCTCGCGAGCAGCACGTACGCGAGGTACCAGGCGAGGCACGCGGCGAGCACCGGGAAGACGAACCTCCGGTGCCTCGAACGCAACTGCTGGAACTCGGGGGATTGTTGCACCGCGCGGTAGTCGACGTTCAGGGCCGTCTCGTTCTCCGCGCTCAGGGCTTCGTTGCCCATGGCGTCTCCTTCATCGGGATCGTGTTCTTCAGGAGCGGGGGCGGGGGCGCCACCGCTGCGCTGCGGTGCGCCCACTCTGACGCGCGCCGCGCGCGGCGTGGGGCGCCCGCCGTTCGTCGTCGCCGAACGGCGCCGACGGTGCGACGAACGGCGGGGCGGAGACGACGAGCGACGGTCGGCGGAGCGGCCGAGCGATTACGCTGGCGTGCATGCCCGAGTCGACGCTGCTCGCCGCCGCCCTCGGCGCGCTCGGCGGGGCGCTCGCGGTCGGGCTCGTGCTGTTCCTGCGCCGCCTCGTGGTCGCCTCGAAGGAGCTCGGCACCGACGCCGAGCAGGCCACCTACCAGACGCTCCACCTCGCCTCGCGGGCGGCGAAGCACCTGCGCGGCGGCATCGACGGCCCCGACGCGCAGCGCGCCGGCAAGCACCTGCGCGCCCTCCTCGGCGCCGACAGCCTCGCGATCGCCGACCGCTCGGGCACGATCGCCATCGACGGCGACGACGCGGTGCGCCAGCTCGCCGAGCGACTCGTCGGCGAGGTGCTCACGGGCGGCCGCGCACAGGTGCAGCGCCGCATCCCGGTCGGCGCGTGGGAGACCGACGCGGTCGCCGCGCCGATCGTCGGCGGCGCGGGGCCGGTCGGCGCGATCGTCGCCTTCGCCTCGCCCGTGCGGGCGGGGCTCGTGCGCGCCACCGGCGAGGTCGCCGACTGGGTGGCCGCGCAGGTCGAGCTGGGCGAGCTGGATGCCTCGCGCGCCGCCCTCGCCGAGGCCGAGGTGCGTGCGCTCCGCGCCCAGATCAGCCCGCACTTCATCTACAACTCGCTCAACGCGATCGCCTCGTTCATCAACACCGACCCGCAGAAGGCCCGCGAGCTGGTGCTCGAGTTCGCCGACTTCACGCGCTACTCCTTCCGCCGCCACGGCGACTTCACGACGGTCGCCGAGGAGCTGCGCTCGATCGACAGCTACCTCAGGCTCGAGCGCGCGCGGTTCGGCGACCGGCTCAAGGTGACGCTGCAGATCGCCCCCGAGGTGCTCTCGACGGTCGTGCCCTTCCTCTCGATCCAGCCGCTCGTCGAGAATGCGGTGCGCCACGGGCTCGAGTCGAAGGAGGGGGGCGGGCGGATCACGATCGAGGCCGCCGACTCGGGGGCCTTCGCCGAGATCACCGTCGAGGACGACGGGGTCGGCATCGACCCCGAGACCCTCGCGCGGGCGCTCGCGGGCGGCACCGCGAGCGGCGAGCACGTCGGCCTCCGCAACGTCGACGCCCGCCTCAGGCAGGTCTACGGCGAGGAGCACGGGCTCGTGGTCGAGACGAACCTCGGCGCCGGCACCCTCGTGCGCATGCGCGTGCCCAAGGCGGGCCCCCGCCGAGATGGGAGGATCACCCCATGATCTCCGTGCTCATCGCCGACGACGAGCAGCCCGCGATCGACGAGCTGGCGTTCCTGCTCGGCCAGGATCCCCGCATCGGCGTCATCCACCAGGCGTCCTCCGGCGCCGAGGCGATCCGCCTGCTCACCCGCGAGCCCGTCGACGCGGCGTTCCTCGACATCCACATGCCCGGGCTCACGGGCTTCGACCTCGCGCGCGCCCTCGCCCGGTTCGAGCACCGCCCGGTGCTCGTGTTCGTGACCGCCGACGAGGAGGGGGCGCTCGAGGCGTTCGACCTCGCCGCCGTCGACTACCTCCTGAAGCCCGTTCGCACCGAGCGGCTGCATCGCTCGATCGGGCGGGTGGTCGAGGCGATCGCCGCGGCGGGCGCGAGCGCCGCGGGCCGCGGCGCGCCCGAGGCATCCGCCTCGCCCGAGATGATCGCGGTGACGCTCGGCGGCACGACCCGCATGATCCGCCGCGACGACGTGCGCTACGTGCAGGCGCAGGGCGACTACGCGCGGCTGCACACCGAGGAGGCGAGCTACCTCGTGCGCGTGCCGATGGCGGATCTCGAGCGGCAGTGGGCCGATGCGGGCTTCGTCAGGGTGCACCGCTCGTACCTCGTCTCCCTCGCCCATGTCTCCCGGGTGCGGCTCGCCGCCGACCATCCGAGCGTCGTGGTCGGCCAGGCCGAGCTGCCCGTGAGCCGGCGGCTGCTGCCGGGCCTGCGCGAGCGGCTCGAGCAGGCGACGCTGCGGGCCAGGCCGTGAGCGAGGAGCGGCCGTGAGCGAGGAACGACCGCAGCGGGTGCGGGTGACCGCGCCGCGCAGGGACGCGGGCGGGGCGTCCGCCAGGCCGCCCGCGCGACCCGGCCGCCGCGAGCCGAGCGACGTCCAGGGCGTCTACGTGCGCTCGCTCATCCGATCGCAGCTGCGGCTCGCGCTCACCGTCGCCGCGGGCTTCGTCGTCGCGACGGTGCTGTTCGTCGTCGCGATCGCGCTCGTGCCCGACCTCGATCGCACCTTCGTGCTCGGCGTGCCCGCCTCGTGGCTGCTGCTCGGCTTCGGCGTCTACCCGCTCGCGATCACCGTCGGCGGCCTCTACGTGCGCGCCGCATCGCGCAACGAGGCGCGCTACCGCGCGCTCGCCGAGGACGCGGACTCGTGAACCCCGCCATCGGCTACACCGCGATCGCGGCCGTCGCGCTCGTGTCGGCGGTCATCGGCTTCTACGGCCTGCGGGTCTCGCGCACGACGAGCGACTTCTACGTCGCGAGCCGCACGGTGCGGCCCTGGTGGAACGCCTCGGCGATCGGCGGCGAGTACCTGTCGGCGGCGTCGTTCCTCGGCATCGCCGGGCTCATCCTGCTGACGGGCGCGTCGGCGCTGTGGTTCCCGATCGGCTACACGGCGGGGTACCTCATGCTGCTCCTCTTCGTCGCCGCGCCCCTGCGCCGGAGCGGCGCGTACACGATCCCCGACTTCACCGAGGCGCGCCTCGAGTCGCTCGCGGCGCGGCGGGTGACGAGCCTCCTCGTGATCGTGGTCGGCTGGTTCTACATCGTGCCGCAGCTGCAGGGCGCGGCGCTCACGGTGCGCATCACGACCGGGCTGCCCGCGTGGGCGGGCTCGCTCGCGGTCGCCGTGCTCGTCGCGGTCGTGGTCGCGGCGGGCGGCATGCGCTCGATCACCTTCGTGCAGGCGTTCCAGTTCTGGCTCAAGCTCACGGCGCTCGCGGTGCCGGTGATCGCCCTGCTCCTCGTCGTCGGCGGCGGGGATGTCACGGCCGAGCTGCCGCCGGTCGCCGCGTTCCCGCCAGAGGCCGGCCCCGGTGACCTCGACGTGTACCGCACCGTCTCGCTCATGGTCGCCCTGCTCTTCGGCACCCTCGGCCTGCCCCACGTGCTGGTGCGCTTCTACACGAATCCCGACGGCGTCGCCGCCCGCCGCACGACCGTCATCGTGCTCGTGCTGCTCAGCGTCTTCTACCTGTTCCCGACCGCCTTCGGCTTCCTCGGCCGGGCGTTCGCCCCCGACCTCGCGGCGCCGGGCGACGCCGACGCGCTGATCCTGCTGCTGCCCGACCGCCTCGTGCCCGGGCTCGCGGGCGAGCTGCTGACGGCGCTCGTCATCGCGGGCTCGTTCGCCGCCTTCCTCTCGACCTCGTCCGGCCTCGTGGTCTCGCTCGCGGGCGTCATCAGCCAGGATCTGCTGGGCGGCAGCGTGCGCGGCTTCCGGATCGCCGCGGTCGTCTCGACGGTCGTGCCGCTCGCCGTCGCGCTCGCGACCGAGTCGGCGGGTCTCGCGGGCAGCGTCGGCCTCGTGTTCGCGTTCACCGCGTCGACGCTCTGCCCCATGCTCGTGCTCGGCATCTGGTGGCGCGGGCTCACCGCGCGCGGCGCGATCTCGGGCATGCTCACCGGTGCCGCCCTCTCGGGTGCGGCGATCCTCGGCGGCGGCGTGCTCGGTGCGGCGGCGCCGGCCCTGCGCCCCTTCCTCGAGCAGCCCGCCGCGTGGACGGTGCCGATCGCGGTCGTCGTCACGATCGTCGTCTCGCGGCTCGACCGCCGCGGCGCCCCGTCGGGCACCGACGCCTACCTCAGCCGGCTGCACGTGCCCGAGCGGCCCTGAGCCCGCCGGAAGCCGACGGCGGATCGGCGGCACTGAACTAGGCTGTCCCGGTGCTCCTCGCCATCGCCGTCTCCGTGCTCGTGGGTGCGGCGGCCCAGCGGGTGACCGGCATGGGCTTCGCGCTCATCGCCTCCCCCGCGCTGGTGATCCTGCTCGGGCCGTTCGACGGGGTCATCGTCGTGAACCTCTGCGCCGTGCTCTCGTCGCTGCTCATCCTGCCGAGGGTGTGGCGCGACGTCGAGTGGCGGCGCTTCACCTGGCTCGTCATCCCCGCGTTCGTCGGCACCGCCGCCGGCGCCCTCGTGGCGACGCTCGTGCCCGGTCCGGTGCTGCAGCTCGGCGTCGGCCTGCTCGTCATCGTCGCGCTCACCGTGACGCTCGTGGTCACCCGCACCGAGCACACGGCGAGCGGGCCGGCCCCGGCGATCATCGCCGGCACCGCGTCGGGCTTCATGAACGCCTCGGCGGGCGTGGGCGGCCCTGCGCTCAGCGTCTACGCCGTCGCGACCCGTTGGCCGCAGACCGCGTTCGCGGCCACCGCGCAGGCGTACTTCGTTGCGATCGGCGCCACCGCCCTCACGGGCAAGCTCGTCGCGACGGGATGGGCGTGGCCCGCGCTCGACCCCGGCGCCTGGCCGTTCATCGTCGGCGCGCTGCTCGTCGGGCTCGTCGCCGGCGAATGGCTCGCCCCGCGGGTCGGGCATCGGGCCGCTCGTGCCGCGGTCATCGTCATCGCCTACCTCGGCGGCGCGGCCGCCCTCGTCGACGGGGCGATCGACCTGCTCGGCTGAGCGGACGTCAGAGCCGTACGGGCTCGTCGCCGCTCGCGGCGAGCCGCGTCTCGAGCGCCGCCCGCACCTCGGGCCACTCGTCGACGATCACCGAGTACACGGCGCTGTCGCGCCAGCTGCCGTCGGCGCGCCGCTTGTCGCGGCGCATGACCCCGTCGAGCTTCGCGCCGAGCTTCTCGATGGCCGCGCGCGAGCGGGCGTTGATCGCGTCGGCCTGGATCTTCACTCGCCCGAAGCCGTGGTCGAACGCCAGGCCGAGCAGCAGGAGCTTCGTCTCGGGGTTCACCGCGGTGCCCCAGACCGACGGGTGGTAGCCGGTCCACCCGATGTGGGTCGACTCGTTCGCGGTGTCGAAGTCGGCGAGCTTCGTCGCGCCGACGACGCGGTCGTCGTCGGGGCCGCCGACGATCCGCACGGCGAACGGGAGGGCGCGGTCGCCGCCGCGGACGAAGTAGTAGGCGCGCGCCCAGTCGTCGAACGCGGCCCTTCCCTCGGGGAGGCCGGCGGGACCGCCGCCGAACCCGCCGGCGAAGACCTCGGGCCGGGAGAGCGCATGGTGGAGCTCGGGCAGGTCGGCCTCGGCGAGCGGGGTGAGGCGCACGAAGCGCCCCGGGAGTTCGGTCGCTGCGGGGATGGTCGCTGGCACGTGACGAGTCTGCCACGGGTCGGTGACCGGTGGACGACGAGCGGATGACGGAACCGCGGCGTGCGCGGACGGCGCGGTCGGTGCCCTTCCCCGCACGTCATCCGCACCCTACGATGACGAGAGCACGACCGATCTCAGAACGGAAGGTGGGGGGCGATGGGCGCTCTGGACGACATCACGAAGAAGGCACAGGACTTCATCGAGGAGAACAAGGACAAGATCGACGAGGCGCTCAAGAGCGAGCAGGCCGAGGACATCAGCGACAAGATCCTCGACGGCGTCAGCGACGCGGCGAAGAAGGTCGTCGGCGAAGAGCACCACGACAAGATCGACGACGTTCGCGGCAACATCGACGGCGCCATCGGCACCGAGAAGTAGCACGTCACACGAAGGGGGCGGATGCTTCGGCATCCGCCCCCTTCGTCATGCGGTCTTCTCGGCGAGCCGGCCGGAGGCCGGCCGGGGCCTGCCGCTCGCCCGTGTGCGCGCCTCGACCCTAGGGCAGCACGATCTCGAATGCCGGGTCGCCGGGGCTGAGCACCGCGAGCAGCTGCTTCAGCACGTCGAGATCGCCCGAGACCCCGACGCCCTCGGAGCCGAAGTCTCCGGCCGCGAGCGCGATCAGCCGGGGCTTCGTCAACGAGAGGTGCAGCGGTGCCGTGCCGCTCGGTGCCTTCTCGACGTAGACGAGCACCCCGTTGCGCAGCGTGAGCCGGAAGCTGCGGTCGAGGTCGGTGAGCGTGATCTCGAACGCGAGCGTGAGGTCCCACGCCCGCGGACCGTCGACCGTGATGGCGAGCGCGTCGAAGAGCTGCTCGGGCGAGAGCTGCGCGCGGATGGCCGGTGCGTTCGTGACGGTGGGCGTGCCGAAATTGCCCTCCCGCAGCTCGGTCGCACCCGAGAGGAAGAAGTTGCGCCAGGTGCCGTTCTCGGCGCCGTAGCCGAGCTGCTCGAGCGTGTCGGCGTAGAGCGCCTTCGCCGCCTCGTTGCCGGGCTCTGCGAACACGGCGTGGTCGAGCAGCGTCGCCGCCCAGCGGAAGTCGCCGCCGTCGAACGCCTGCCGTGCGAGATCGAGCACGCGCTCGATGCCGCCGATCGCCTCGACGTAGCGGGTCGCCTGCGCCGCCGGCGGGTGCGGCCAGAGCCGAGCCGGGTTGCCGTCGAACCAGCCCATGTAGCGCTGGTAGATCGCCTTGACGTTGTGGCTGACCGATCCGTAGTAGCCGCGGGCGTGCCAGGCGTTCTCGAGGGCGGGCGGCAGCTGGATCGTTTCGGCGATCTCGGCGCCCTGCATGCCCTGGTTGAGCATCCGCAGCGTCTGATCGTGGAGGTACCCGTACAGGTCGCGCTGGAGCCCGAGGAACTCGTGGATCTCGGCGTTGCCCCAGGTCGGCCAGTGGTGCGAGGTGAAGACGACCTCGACATCTCCGCCGAACCGCTCGATCGCCTCGGTCAGGTACTGCGACCACACGTGCGGGTCGCGCACGACCGCGCCGCGCAGCGTGAGCAGGTTGTGCAGCGTGTGGGTGGCGTTCTCGGCCATGCACAGGGCCCGGTACTTCGGGAAGTAGAAGTGCATCTCGCTCGGCGCCTCGGTGCCCGGTGCCATCTGGAAGACGATCTCGACCCCGTCGACCGTGTGCGTCTCGCCGGTCGTGGTGATCTCCAGCGTCGGCGCGATGAGCGTCGCCTCGCCGACCGAGGTCGTCTGGCCCAATCCCGCGCCGACGGCGCCCTTGGGGCCGCGTGCGAGGGCCGCGCCGTACATGTACCCGGCCCGGCGACCCATGGCGGTTCCCGCGTAGACGTTCTCGGCGACGGCGTGATCGACGAGCCCTTCGGGGGCGATCACCTGCACCTCGCCGGCGTCGACCTGCGCCTGGTCGACGATGCCCTGCACGCCGCCGAAGTGGTCGATGTGCGAGTGCGTGTAGATCACTGCGGTGATCGGCCGGTCGCCCCGGTGCTCGCGGTAGAGGGCGACCGCGGCCGCTGCCGTCTCCTTCGAGATGAGCGGGTCGATGACGATGACCCCCGAGTCGCCCTCGACGAGGGACATGACCGAGAGGTCGAGACCGCGCACCTGGTAGAGGCCGGGCACGACCTCGAAGAGGCCGTGCTTCGCGACGAGCTTCGACTGGCGCCAGAGGCTCGGGTTCACCGTGTCGGGCGCGTCGCCCGTGAGGAAGTCGTAGCTGCTCGCGTCCCACACGATCTCACCCGCCTGGTTGCGGACGACCGGGTCGGCGAGTGTGCCGATGAAGCCGCGCTCCGCTGCCTCGAGGTCTCGCGTGTCTCCGAACGGCAACGCCGCGAGCAGGGAGCGTTGCTGGGCGATGATGGTGTCGGCGGCATCGTTCTGCGTCATACGCCGATCCTTCCACGGGACGTTCGGCTCTCGCGGGAGGCGGGTCGTGACGGCGCCGCCGTCGATGAGGGGATGCTTCGCGGCATCCCCTCATCGCATCAGCGGCGCCCTGCGCCGTCGCCGGGCCTCGCGCTCACGCCGCCCTGCGCCGCCTGCGGGCGATGAGGAGCGCGCCGAATCCGGCGCCGACCAGCAGCAGCGCCCCGCCGATCCAGAGCGCCAGCCGCTCCCCGTCGACACCCGTCGCGGCCATCGGCGGGTCGAAGCGGTTGTCGACCGTGATCGTGACGGCCTCGTCGGCGCCGACCACGGCGGGACTCGCCTCGGTCGCGCTCACCGTCACCTCGGCGGCGCCGCCCGCGTCGGTCTCCTCTGCCCAGCACTCCGCGCCGATCGGCAGATCGCCGAAGGCCTTCGTCTCGCCCGCGGCGATCGAGACGGTCTCGTCGAGCGCGATGAACTGCTCGTTCCCGCCGCGGTCGAACACGCACATGAGCTCGATCTCGAAGGTCTTCCCGTCGGCCTGGTCGACCGCACCCGACACCGTCTTCTCGAGCTCGAGCGAGCCCGAGTCGAAGGTGTTGGTCGCCGTCAGCGTCAGCAGCTGGGCGGTGTCCGACTCGACGACGATCGCCGCGTCGTCGTACGAGCCGAAGTCGACACTCGAGGCGGTCGCGCCGCCGTCGTCGGTCTCGACGCCGAAGCAGCGGGTGCCGAGCGGCAGCTGCACGGGGTCGCCCTCGGCGTCGACGATCTCGACCGTCTCCCCGCCCCTGATCTCGACCGGCGCGTCGTAGAGCGTCACGATCGCGCCGTCGACCTCGAGCTGGCACGTGACCTGCACGGTGAACACCTCGTCGACGACCCACTCGGCGTCGGCGGCGTCGCCGTCGACGTCCTTCGTGAGCTCGACCGTGCCGAGCGAGAACTCGTTCACGAAGCCGGCGGTGACGACGGTCTCGACGCCCTCCTCGGCCTGGTCGGGGATGGTCACCGTGACCGGTGCCGCCGGCTCGTCGGCGTGGCCCGGGTCGGTCTCGGTGACGACGCACACGGCATCGACCGGGATGCCGGTGATCGTCTCGCTCGTGAACGGACCTTCGCCGCCGTCGCTCTCGACCACCAGCTCCTGGTCGACCACTGTCTCGCCTTCGTAGGTGCAGACGACCTGGAAGGTGTACTCGCCCTCCGAGAACGCCGGCGCGCCGGGGCCGGCGACGTGCTTGAGCACGTCGAGCGCACCGGTGCGGAAGTCGTTGACGATGTCGACCCTGACCGGCTCCGCGGTCGCGTCGTCGCCGACGACGAAGGTCTCGGGCGTCACCGTCGACTGGGTCGCCCCGCCGTCGTCGAGCTCGGTCACCTGGCACTCGGCGGTCGTCGGCAGGTTCTCGACGATCCAGACGTCGCCGGGGGCGTCCTTCGTGAGGGTGTGGGTGGCGTCGTAGACGACGTCGGGCACCGCCACGGGCACGGTGCAGACGAGCCGCACCTCGAAGTCGCCGAAGGTGCCGCCCCACGCGTCGGCCCCGGTCCCGGTGACCGACTTCACGATCTCCACCGATCCGACCGGGTAGAAGTTCGTGATGGTCACGGCGTTGACGGCCTGGTCGTCGACGTCGGGCTGCAGCACGAACTCGGCGCTCGAGGTCTCGCCGAGGTCCTCCGACTCGCCGTTCTGCGTCACGACCATCGAGGTCACGGCGCCGCGCGCGGCGGTCTCCTCGACGGTGCAGTCGGCGCCGGCGGGCAGGCCGTCGAACGACTGCGTGGCGCCGTCGCGCAACTCGAACTCCACGTCGAGCACGGTCTCGCCCTCGAAGGTGCAGATCGCATGGAACCGGAAGACGAGGTCCGTCTCGATCGGGTTGCCGTCCTGGTCGACCGCGTCGGTCTCGATCTGCTTCGTGACCGAGAAGCCCGCGTCGGGGTACACGTTCGTCACCGTGATCGTGATGGGCGTCTCACCGCCGTCGACGGTCACGGGATCGTCGGCCGTCGCGCTGATCCGGATCTCCCACGCCCCCTGCCCGTCGGGCTCCTCTGCGTAGCAGTCGGAGCCGATCGGGATGCCGGTCAGCGTCGCCTGCTCCCCGCCCTGCAGCTCGACGGGCTCCTGGTCGTAGCTGACGACCGGGTCGTTGCCCGGGCCGCGGTCGAGCGTGCACGTCACGAGGATCTGGAACGTCTTGTCCTCGGCGTAGGAGGCCGCGTCGCCGTCGAGCGCCTTCTCGATCACGAGGTCGGCGAGGTCGAAGGTGTTCGTCGCGGTGAGCTCGAGCGGCTGCGGCTCATCGCCGTCGTCGGCGACCACGACGACCGCGTCGTCGAACGAGTCGAAGTCGACGCTCGACGAGGTCGCCCCGGCGTCGTCGGTCTCCTCGCCCCAGCAGTGCGTGCCGAGCGGCAGCAGCAGCGGGTCGCCCGTCGCCGGGTCGGTGACCGTCACCGTCTGGCCGCCCGTCACCTCGACGTCGCCGTCGAAGAGCGGCGTGCCGCCCTCGGTGAGCGAGCAGGTGACGTGCACCGTGTAGGTGGCGTTCACGAAGTCGGGGTCATCGGATGCCTCGCCCGCGAGCGCCTTCGTGACCGAGACGGTGCCCGCCGAGAAGCGGTTGTCGACCTCGGCGGTCGTCACCTGCGCGTTGCCGTCGACCTCGTCGGGGATCGTCACGACGACCGGCTCGGGCAGCGCGTCGGCTCCGCCCGCGTCGGTCTCGGTGACGGTGCACTCGGCGCCGACCGGCAGGCCGGTGACGGCCTCGCTCGTGAGCGGCCCGGCGGTGCCGTCGCCCGCGACCGTGAGCGTTCCCTCGCCGACGGTGGCGCCGTCGTAGGTGCAGAGGTAGTCGAACTCGAAGTCGACGCCCTCGCTGAAGCCGGCGCCGGGGCCCGACACCGTCTTCGCGATCTCGAAGCCGCCCAGGCGGTAGTCGTTCGTCACGGTGACGACGACGGGGTCGCCGTCCTCGCCCGCGACGCCGATCGTGATCGGCTGATCGGGCGTGATGACGACCTGGGTCGCGCCGCCCGTGTCGGGCTCGGTGACCGTGCACTCGGCACCGGTCGGCAGGTCGTCGACCGGCCAGGTCTCGCCGTCGGCGATGGTGTGCGTTGCGTCGTAGACCGGGTTCGTCGTCGCCTGATCCCAGGTGCAGACGAGCCGCACCTCGAACGAGTCGGCCGCGGCCGCGGCGCCCGCGCCGGTCACGTCCTTGGTGACCGAGATCGACCCCACAGTGTAGGTGTTGACCACGCCGAGGGCTGTCACGTGCTCGTTGTCGACGTCGGGCCTGATCTCGAACTCGGCGGTGTCGCCGTCGATGACCTGGTCCTCGCCATCCGTCTCGGCCACCGTGATCGTCGTGTCGGTGGCACCGCCCGCACCGGTCTCGACGACCGTGCACTCGGCACCGACCGGCAGCGCATCGAAGATCTTCTGGTCGCCGTCCTTGAGCGTGAACGTCCGATCGGACTCCGGGATCACCTCTTCGCCCAGGAAGATGCAGCTCGCCGTGAACTCGAACTCGAGGTCGGGGTCGATCTCGATCGGCTCGCCGTCCTGGTCGACGGCGCCGCCGTCGACGACGTCCTTCACGACGTAGAACCCGCCGAGTTCGTAGGTGTTCGTGACGGTGACCTGTTCGAGCGCACCGTCGGCGGGCGCACCGTGGTGCACGTCGTCGAGCCCCGAGAGGTCGCGCTTCGCCTCGACCGGGCCCGACTTCGTCGGGTCGTCTGGATCCGCAGGATCGTACGTCACGGTCGCCCCCTGCGAGGGCACCTCCTGCACGGTGCAGTCGGCGTACAGGGGCAGGTTGGTGCCGGTGCCGTAGTCGACCACCGTGCCGTCGGCGGGCACGGTCACCGGCGTCGCCGACGCTCCGCTCGGGTCGACGAGCGTCACGGCCTCGCCGCCCGAGGTGCATTGCACGTCGAAGTCGTACGACTCGGGCAGCGGGATCGTCTCGGGCCAGTCCGCCGGGAGGTCGACCGCCTTCTGGAGCGCGATCTCGCCGGTCGGCACGGCCACGCCCGAGCGCACGGGCTCGACCGGGCCCTGGTAGATCTCGGTGCCGCTGAAGTCGGCACGCGAGCCGGCGGCGACGGCGTTCCAGGCGATCGGGAGCCCTCCGTCGTCGGCGTTCGGCAGCGCGAGCGGCGTCAGGGTGTCGAAGGTCAGCGCACCCGTGTGTCCCGGGGCGAGCCCCTGGCCGGCCTGCCACACGACGACGGCCTTGATCGCCTTGGCGGTCGCGAGTTCCGCAAGGGGCGTCGTGTTCGTGAACGGGATCCAGTCGCGGGTGCTCACGTCGGCGTAGCACGGGTCGGTCGTGGGCATGGAGCCGGTGCGGGTGCTCCACTCGATGTCCTTCGCATTGCACGCCCGGTTCGGCACCGTGGTCATGTAGGCGAACGTCGCCGATGCCTCGGTGGCGCGCTCGAGCGCCGTGATGTTGCCGAGGAAGATCGGCGACCACTGCGAGCCGCGGGCGGTGCCGACGGTGACGCCGGTGTCGCCGATCGCCGGGAGCACGTCGATGCCCGCGATCGACTCGGCCGGGACATTGCCGAGATTGGTGAAGCTCAGCGCCCACGTCTCGACGCCGCCGGGGCGGGTGATCGGCACGCAGTTGCTGCGATAGAACCCCGCGATGACCGAGTTCGGCTCGGCGCAGCCGGTCGCGTCGCCGGTGGTGTTCAGCACGCCGAGGTCGTCGTGGTTCTGATCGCCCACCGGGGCGCCGGGCACGCCGGCCGCAGTGCCCTTGACGCCCTTCACGAGGGAGATCGGCGCGGCGGCGCTCGGGGTCACCGTCGTGTTCGCCGCGCAGCTCTCGACGTCGGTGGTCTGAGGGTTCGTGATCGTGCCGAGACTGCTCGAGTCGCACGTGTCGAAGGTGCGGTCGCTCGTCGCGGTGATGGTGTTGCCGACCGGGGTGCCCGGGGGAAGCGCGGCGCGGAACTGCAGCGCCGCGGTGATCACGAGGCGCTCGCCCGGTTCGAACACGAAGCCGTCGGGCACGGTGATCGTCACGAGCCCGGTCGTCGTGTCGAGTTCGCCGGCGAAGCCGGAGGCATCCAGTACCGTGCCGTCGGCCGCGATGAGCGTGAACCCGAAGGTCGGGGTGACGTTCGGCCGGGGAACCAGCAGCGAGCCGTTCGCGTCGGTGGCGACCTGGTCGGTGAGCTCCAGACCCGTGATCGGCCACTGCCCGGTGTTCGTGACCGTCATCCGATACGGGATCGCACCGGACGGCGGGAACTTCTGAGCGGCGGCCCCGTCGCTGCCGTTGCCCGGTGTCTTCACGACACTGATGCCGTTCACGAGGTGCTTCAGCACGGTCGCGTCGGTCGCGTCGTCGTCGGCCGACCACTGTGTGCCGCCCTCGCCCGTCCACGATCCCTCGCCGTGCACGTCCACGGTGTCGGTCGTCGTGCCCGCCGCGGTTTCGCCGGGAGCGACCGGCACCGCGATGCCCGGCTGGGTCGACGGCACGGGGACGTCGGTCTCGCCGTTCGGGCCGTACCGCAGGTCGATGAGCTGGTTCGCCGTGAACGCGATCGGCACGACCGGGTTGATCGGGTTCTCCCAGTTCGAGGCCGCGTCGTCGACGCGGAACTCGAAGCGCAGGCCGAGCACGTCGCCCTCGGCGACGCCGCCCGGGAGCACCGGTGTCACGACACCGCCGGCGTCGGCGGTCTGCCACTCGCCGACCGTCCAGCAGTCGGTGAGGTCGCTCGCGCCGTCGCAGCTCTGGCTCAGCACGTTCGTTCCGCCGTCGAAGGCGTAGTCGACCCCGGTGAGCGCCGAGACCCGCACCTGGCGAACCGGGCTCGGCAGGGTCGCCGCCGGGAAGGCCGCGAACTCGAACTGGTTCCAGAACGTCGGGTCGTCGTCGGTGATCGTGAGCACCGTCGTGCGCACGTTGCCGGTCGGCTGGCCGGTCAGTGCGATCGTGTACCCCTCGCGCGGCTCGTCCTCGACCCGGTCGTTCCGATCGGCCGAGGTCGGCGGAGTCTGGATGTCCTTCTGCGCCACCACGCCGTAGCTCGCCGCGGCGAAGGGCAGCGTGTCGGTACCGGTGCCGGTCGCGGAGTCGATGGCCGGGTCGCCGCCCGGCCGCTCGACTGTCGCTCCCGCGACGTTCGTCGCGAGATCGGCCGTCGTGACGGGGTTCGCCGGGTTGCTGCGTTCGGTCTTGCGCAGCTGGAAGGTCAGCACGACCGAAGCCGTGGCCTTCGACTCGATGACGACCTCGTCGGCGTCGGTGTGCACGACCGAGAAGCCGATCACGTCGACGAGCTCGGTCGAGGTGAGGGCGAGCGCCTCCTCGATCGTGTAGTCGGTCGTTCCGCCACCCTCCCGGGTGAGGGTGACCGTCGACGAGGTCGCCGCGTCGG
The DNA here is from genome assembly GCF_042884835.1 of Agromyces sp. NPDC058104. Lineage (NCBI taxonomy): Bacteria > Bacillati > Actinomycetota > Actinomycetes > Micrococcales > Microbacteriaceae > Agromyces > Agromyces sp. NPDC058104. Next base: position 1,192,728 of record NZ_JBHVTD010000001.1, read on the forward strand.
GCACCGTGATCGTGTCGATCGCGTAGAGGTTCAGGAGGTCGTAGGTGTTCGTCGAGCTCCCCGGCGCGGGGTCGGCGACCGAGAGCGTCTGCACCTCCGCCTCGGTCTCGTTCCTGGCGGTGATCGTCGCGTTCACGAGCGGATAGGTCTCGGCCGGCGTGGTCTCGGGCGGGATCGGCAGGCTCGCCTGGTCGAAGGTCTTCGAGACCGAGACGTTCACGGTCGCGTCGAGGATCGTGATGAGGTCGTCATCTGTCTGCTCGATGGGCTGGGGTCCCTCGCCCTGGATCTGGGCCGTGTTGTTCACGACGCCGGGCTGGCCCGAGTTGAAGTCCTCGGTGTGCAGCGTGCCGGTCACCGGTCCGCCGGTGCTGCGCGTGAAGTCGCGCAGCTCGAACACGAGGTCGAGGTCGCGGTCGTGACCGTACGAGGGCGCAACCCCCGAGCCGGCCGTCGGTTGCCCCGCGCCGCCGCGGGCCGAGCCCTCGGCGTAGGTGAGCCGCACGGCCCTGGTCGATTGCACCTCGTCGGCCTCGAGCACGTAGCCGGGGAAGGCCCCGTCGCAGTCGGCGGCCGTGGCGCAGGCCTTGCTCGTGATGTCGACCCACTCGCCCGTGCCCGCGGCGTCGTCGAATGCGAACAGCTCGACCTTCGACACCCGGTCGTACTGCATCGAGGCATCGAGGCTCGCGTCGATCGGCGCGATCTCGACGAGGTTCCACGCATCGAACGCCGAGTTCGCGATCGTCGTGTCGTCATAGCCGGGGCCGGCCGTCGGGTCGTCGGTGATCGCGACGGTCTCGAAGGGCACGCCCTCGGTCGACCACGAGATGCGGGCGGTCCGCCGGTCCTCGGTGAACGCGAAGAGCGGATCGGCGGCATCGATGAGCCAGTGCTTCTCGAAGAGGTCGGGGCCGTCGCCGCCGTCGATCGGGTCGAGGTCGATCTGGTCGCCGTCGGTCGCCGTGTTGTCGTCGGGGGTGACGTCGTTGTCGTTGTGCACCTCGGAGCCGGCCAGGTTCGGCACGGTCAGCGGGTCGGCGTCGGCCGCGGCATCCGCGACCGAGCCCGAACCGTCGCGGAACTGGTCGCGGGTCTCGACCGTGATCGTCGGGGCCGCCTGGAAGCCGGGCGGCAGGAGCTCGCCTTCCTTCGGCGTGTAGACGAACTGGATGCCCTGGATCTGCTCCTGCGTCACGGGCGCGGTGCCGCCAGGCACCGAGAGCACGAGCGTCCCCTCGCCGTCGAGCTGGCCGCCGGGCAGCGGCACCCAGGCGCTGCCGTCCCAGTAGTTCACCTGGAGATCCGCGTTGGCCGGAACGCCCGCCACGATCTGGCTCAGGTCGAAGGCATTCCAGAACGGGTCGACCGCTCCCGCCTGCGGGTCGGCCGGGTCGCTGATGACCAGCACGTCCGAGCCGACCGTCGAGGCGTTCGGTCCCTGGTCGTTCACGTGGGCGATGAAGCTCACGTCGGTCGTCGAGCCGGGCACGGCCCACTGCGAGTCGCGCGCGATGTTCTTGTCGATGGTCGTCGAGACGCGCCCCGGCTGGCGGGTCGAGTCGTCGCTGGCCGTGTCGTCGCCGCTCTTGCCCGTCTGGTCGGTGACGATCGACGTGGTCTCGTTCGTCGAGGTGACGTCCTCGCCGTCGACGGGCTGCGCGACGACGTCGAAGGGCACGGTGGCGGCGCCGTTCTGGATGATCGGCCCGGTGAAGGTCACCGTGAAGCCGACGACCTCGTCGGAGTCCTCCAGCTCGGGGTCGGGGAGGGTGTTGGGCGTGCCGGCCGTGAGCGTCTCGGTCTGGCCGTCGGCGTATTCGTAGGTGATCGTCGCGCCGGTGGCGTTCGGCGGCCAGGTGACCCCGGTCGTGAAGCCGGCGAAGGTGAGCCCCTGATCGGCGAGGTTCGGCTGGCCAGGCGTCGGCTCCTGGATGACCATCTCGGTCACCGGCCTGAACCCGTTGGTCGCCTCGATCGTCGCGGTGGTCTGCTGCCCCGCGAGCAGGTTCGGGTTGGCGAAGTTCTTCGTGACCTCGACGAACGGGCCGGTGTTCGAGACGACGACGTTCCCGGGCGCCGTCTTCGGCGTGCTCGGGGTGTCGTGCACCACCACGTTCGACGAGGCCGTGTTCGGCACCTGCACCGACTGGTCGAGCGGGATTCCGAGCACCGTGTCGTTCGTCGCGGCGCCGATGCCGATCTGGGCTGGCTCGTCGCCCGACGGCGGCAACTGGTCGCCGGTCGACGAGCTGAAGGTGAAGCGGAGCCCCTTCACGTCCTCCTGGGGGACGCCGACGGGGATGCCGGAGGGGTCGGCCGGAATCGGTCCGGGCCCGTACGCCGACGTCCAATTGCCGTCGGCATCCAGCCATTCGATCTCGACCTGATCGGCGCCGGCCGGCGGGGTGATCGACGTGATTCCCGTGAAGTCGAAGTACCCGTCGAACGGGCTCGCGACGCCGTCGGCGGGATCCTGTACGACGATCTCGTCGACCGAGCGGTTCGAGGCGTTGCCGCCGCCGATCGTGTAGTCGACCGGCTGGTCGGGCAGCGCGGGCACGCCGGGGGTGCCGTCGGGCTGGTGGTCGTCGACCGACTTCGTGACGGTCGAGTCGAGCACCTCGGGCACCTCGATCGTGATGGCGGCGCTCTCCTCGACCGTCAGCGCGTTGTCGGCGGTGGCCGTCGCCGTGTTCACGATCTCGGCGTCGTTGACGTCGGCGCTGACGTCGGTCGGGATCTCCACGAAGACCGTGATCGTGACCTTCTGCCCCGACGGCAGGCCCGTCCCGGCCGACCCGTCCGTCTCGAAGTCGACCGTGAAGTCTGAGCCGTCGACGGTGACCGTCGACGCGCCGCCGCCGTTCACCTCGACCGGAGGCTCGACGCTCGGATCGAAGACGAGGGGCGACGGCAGCGTGTCGCTGAGCACGGCGTTCACGCAGGTGTCGACGAGGTTGCTGTTGCAGGTCAGCTCGATCGTGTAGCTGAACTGGTCGCCGGGACCATAGGGCGAGTCGTCGGGGACGACCGACTTGGCGAGGATGAACTCGGCGTCATCGGGGGCGGCGAAGGCGGGTGCTGCTGCCGGCGCGGCCAATCCGACCGCCATGAGCAGGGCCGCGGCCCCCGCGAGCGTACGACGAACGATCGACATCTACTCCCCCTTGCTCGCGGCGGTGGCGCCGCAACGGGTACGCGGTAGAGCGCGCACCCTGCTCCGACACTATCGAAGGGGGTGTGAACCGGGGAAGGGCCGGGGTGACAGAGCGCGGTGGCGTCAGTCGAGCAGGTCGTGCAGGGTCACGATCTCGTCGCGGCCCGGTCCGACGCCGATCGCCGAGATGCGCGAGCCGCTCATGGCCTCGAGCTCGCGCACGTAGGCCTGCGCGTTCGCCGGCAGGTCGGAGAACTCGCGCGCACCCGAGATGTCCTCGGTCCAGCCGGGGAACTCCTCGTAGATCGGCTTCGCGTGGTGGAAGTCGGACTGCGACACGGGGATCTCGTCGAAGCGCTCGCCGTCGACGTCGTACGCGACCGCGACCGGGATCTTCTCGATGCCGGTGAGCACGTCGAGCTTGGTCAGCACGAAGTCGGTGACGCCGTTGATGCGCGCAGCGTAGCGGGCGATCGGGGCGTCGTACCAGCCGGTGCGGCGCTTGCGGCCCGTGGTGGTGCCGAACTCGTGGCCCTGCTCGGTGAGGAAGTCGCCCCACTCGTCGAAGAGCTCGGTCGGGAACGGGCCCGCGCCGACGCGGGTGGTGTACGCCTTGATCACCGCGATGACGCGGTCGATCTTGTTCGGCGCGATGCCCGAGCCGGTGATCGCCCCGCCGCTCGTCGCGTTCGACGAGGTCACGAACGGGTAGGTGCCGTGGTCGACGTCGAGCATCGTGGCCTGGCCGCCCTCGAAGAGCACCGTCTCGCCGCGCTCGATCGCCTCGTGCAGCAGCAGGGAGGTGTCGGTCACCATCGGGCGCAGTCGGTCGACGTAGCCGAGCAGCTCGTCGACGACCTCGTCGACGCCGATGGCGCGGCGGTTGTAGATCTTCACCAGCAGGTGGTTCTTCTGGTCGAGGGCGCCCTCGACCTTCTGCCGCAGGATGTTCTCGTCGAACAGGTCCTGCATGCGGATGCCGACGCGATTGATCTTGTCGGCGTACGACGGCCCGATGCCGCGGCCGGTGGTGCCGATCTGGCGCTTGCCGAGGAAGCGCTCGGTCACCTTGTCGAGGGTGCGGTGGTACTGCGTGATGAGGTGCGCGTTGGCCGACACCTTGAGCTTCGACACATCCACCCCGCGGGCCTCGAGGCCCTCGAGCTCCTCGAAGAGCACCTCGATGTCGACGACGACGCCGTTCGCGATGACGGGCGTGACGCCCGGCGTCAGGATGCCCGACGGCAGGAGGTGCAGCGCGTACTTCTCGTCGCCGACGACCACGGTGTGACCCGCGTTGTTGCCGCCGTTGAACTTGACGACGTAGTCGAGGCGCGAGCCGAGCAGGTCGGTCGCCTTGCCCTTGCCCTCGTCGCCCCACTGTGCACCGATGAGTACGGCCGCGGGCATGTCAGTCCTCTCCTGCCGTGGTGGGCACGGCGGGTTCTTCGATTCGGTCTGCGGGAGCCGCGGCGGCCTCGGCCGGCGCGAACAGCGCGGCGGGCACGACGGGCATCAGCTGGGTGGGCGTGAACTCGCTCGCGATGCGGGCGGGCGCCTCGGCGTCGGCGCTCGCGAGCTCGTCGGCGAGGCGGCCGGCGCGCTCCTCGAGCCCCAGGCCGGCGGCGGCGCGGCGCTGCGTGTCGAGGGCGCGCAGGTACGCGCGGTTGGGCTCGTCGGCCCACGGCACGGCACTGCCGGGCTGCCAGCCCGACGCGCTCAGCTGCTCGCGTGCGAGCTCGACGGCGACGGCCGCGTAGGCGAAGGCCTCGATCGCGCGCCCCTCGGAGTCGGCGAGGTCGGCGAGCTCGGTCCAGGCGAGCGGCGATGACGGATGCTCCGCGACGACCGCCGCGACGGAGGCGCGATCGGCCTCGGCCAGCGCCTGACGGACCTCGGGCTCGTCGGCGAGCGACGCCTCGGGCCCCGGGGCAGTTTCTTCTGGAGTCACACTCCACCTTATCGCGGGGCGTGTTTCGGGCCGATGAAGGGGGCCCGTCGCGGGCCCCCCACGACGGGCGACGCGGCCCGACGCACCCACCGGCGCGGCCGGTAGGCTGGAACGCATGTCGAAAGTCCTCTCCAGCCTGCCCGTCGGCGAACGCGTCGGCATCGCCTTCTCCGGCGGCCTCGACACCTCGGTCGCGGTCGCGTGGATGCGCGAGAAGGGCGCGGTGCCCTGCACCTACACGGCCGACCTCGGCCAGCCCGACGAGCCCGACGTCGAGGCGGTGCCCGGGCGCGCCCTCGAGTACGGGGCCGAGCTCTCGCGACTCGTCGACTGCCGCGCCGCGCTCGTCGAAGAGGGGCTCGTCGCGCTGCAGTGCGGCGCCTTCCACATCCGCTCGGGGGGCAAGGCCTACTTCAACACGACGCCGCTCGGCCGGGCCGTCACGGGCACGCTGCTCGTGCGCGCCATGCTCGAGGACGGCGTCGACATCTGGGGCGACGGCTCGACCTACAAGGGCAACGACATCGAGCGGTTCTACCGCTACGGCCTCATGGCCAACCCGCGCCTGCGCATCTACAAGCCGTGGCTCGACGCCGAGTTCGTCACCGAGCTCGGCGGCCGCGCCGAGATGAGCGAGTGGCTGCAGCAGCGCGACCTCCCCTATCGCGCCTCCGCCGAGAAGGCCTACTCGACCGACGCCAACATCTGGGGTGCGACGCACGAGGCCAAGGTGCTCGAGGAGCTCGACGCCGGCATCACCACCGTCGAACCCATCATGGGCGTCAAGTTCTGGGACGAGTCGGTCGAGATCCCCACCGAGGACGTCACCGTCACGTTCGAGCAGGGCCGCCCCGTCGCGCTCAACGGCGTGCGCTTCGACGATGCCGTCGCACTCGTGCTCGAGGCGAACGCCATCGGCGGCCGCCACGGCCTGGGCATGAGCGACCAGATCGAGAACCGCATCATCGAGGCGAAGTCGCGCGGCATCTACGAGGCCCCGGGCATGGCGCTGCTGCACATCGCCTACGAGCGTCTCGTCAACGCGATCCACAACGAAGACACCATCGCGAACTACCACAACGAGGGCCGCCGCCTCGGCCGGCTCATGTACGAGGGCCGCTGGCTCGACCCGCAGTCGCTCATGCTGCGCGAGTCGATCGTGCGCTGGGTCGCGTCGGCCGTGACGGGCGAGGTCACGCTGCGCCTGCGCCGCGGCGACGACTACACGATCATGAACACGACGGGCCCGGCGCTCAGCTACCAGCCCGAGAAGCTCTCGATGGAGCGCGTCGGCGACCAGGCGTTCGGCCCCGAGGACCGCATCGGGCAGCTCACGATGCGCAACCTCGACATCGCCGACTCGCGCGCCCGCCTCGAGCAGTACGCGCACCTTAACCTGGTGGGAGGTGCGACGGCGGCGCTCGTCGGCGACCTCGCGGCGGGCGGCGGCGCGGCCGAGATCCTCGCGGGCCCGGCCGAGACCGAGCTCGAAGCGGCGACCGACGCGGCGAACGAGGCCTCGGCGTTCGACCTCGGCACCGACTGAGCGGCGGAACGCACCGCATCACGCGAGCGAAGGCCGGCCGGGCGATCCGGCCGGCCTTCGTCATCGCTGCGGCGGACGTCACTGCGGCGGACGCTCGTCCTCCACGCAGCCGTTCTCGGCGAAGTCGGGATCGCCGCGCCCCTCGAACCAGGTGGGCGTGCCGTGGTCGTCGTACCAGAAGCCGGGGTACACGTCCTCTTCGTCCTGGTGCTTGGCATGCGCCTTGACCACGGCGAGCTTGTCGGTCTCGATGTAGACGAACGGGTTCTTGGCGCTGTGCGTGGCATGGCAGTACGGCACGCGGTGGTCGCCGCCGACCGGCGCGCTCGCGTTCGCGGCGATGCCGGCCCCCAGCACGCTCACGGCGAAGAACGGCAGGGCGGCTGCACCGGCGACGAGCCGGCGCGAAAGTGCGGTTGACATGGCGGAGTCTCCCCTCTGACTCGATTCGACGCCAAGCCAACTCCGACCCGGCGCGAGCGACAATCCCGAGAACGGGGTACATCGAGCGCGCGGCATCCCCTCGATCACCGGGGATGCCGACGAAGGTGCCCCCGAAACGGGGGACGACCCGGAAGGGCGACGACTCAGGCTGGCGTCTGCTGGTGCGCCGCGACGTGCCAGGCGCCGTCGTCGTAGAGGTACGTCGTCGACATGCGGAGGTTCACCTCGTCGTCGCCGCGGCGCGCGACCGCGCGGTAGACGACGACCCCGGCGCGGTCGCCGAGCCGGATGACGGCCGGCTCGTGCAGCTCGTACGCGTCCCACGGGGGCGTGCTGCGGAATGCGGCGAGGATCTCGTCGCGGCCGAGGACGGCCCCTTCGACGACCATGAGCGCGTCGCGGGTCATCGCACGCTGGTAGTGCTCACCCCCGCGCCCCTCGACGATCGCACGCCACCCGGCGTGCTCCTCGTGCAGCAGACGGGCGGGCAGATCATCGGTGATCGCGGTCATGACCCAACGCTAATCGCGATCGGATGACTCGGGAAGGGCCGCGTTCGGGATGCCGGACGAGTGGCCGCCGCCGCGGAGCGCCCCGGGGCATCGGGGGATCACAACCAGTGCTTCGACTTGAAGATCAGGTACAGGATGAAGCCGGAGACGAACATGAGCAGGATGGCGAACGGGTAGCCCGCGCTCCAGCCGAGTTCGGGCATGTTGTGGAAGTTCATGCCGTAGATGCCCGCGACGAGCGACGGCGCGAAGAAGATCGCCGCCCAGCTCGAGATCTTCTTGGTCTGCTCGCTCTGCGCGATGCTCGCCTCGTTCTGGCGCTGTGCGACGAGCGTCGCGTGCACGCTGAGGGCGTTCTGCAGGGTCTGGCGATACTCCTCCGCGCGCTCGGTGATCCGGATGACGTGGTCCAGCACGTCCCGGAATCCGCGCCGGAGCTCGAGTTCGGGGTCGCCCGCGTCGTCGTGCAGCTCGCCGCGGATCGTCTCGACCATCTCGCGCAGCGGCTTCACCGCCCGCTGGAACTCCATGACCTCGCCCGAGAGGTCGTAGATCCGCTTCGCGACCGCGTCGTCGCCGCTGAAGAGCTGCTCCTCGATCTCGTCGATGTCGTTCTCGAGTCCCGCGACGACGGGGGCGTACTCGTCGACGATCTGGTCGACGACCGCGTAGAGCACGCCGACGGGGCCGCGCGCGAGCAGCTCGGGCTCGCCCTCGAGCCGGGCGCGCACCCGCCCGAGGTCGGGCTTCTCCGCGTGGCGGATCGCGACCACGAAGTCGCCGCCGACGAAGAGGTGCACCTCGCCGAACTCGACCCGCTCCTCGGCGTCGAGGTAGCGGGCGGGGCGCAGCACGATGAACCGCGTGTCGCCGTAGCGCTCGAGCTTCGCGCGCTGGTGGCCGCTGAGCGCGTCCTCGACGGCGAGTTCGTGGAGGCCGAACTCCTCGGCGACGACGCCGAGCTCGGCCGCGTCGGGACGGTACAGCCCGATCCAGGCGAACCCGCCGGCATGCCGCTCGAGGGCCTCGAAGGTGTCGGCGAGCGCGGCGGGCGAGGCGGCCCGCCGACCGTCGACGTAGATCGCGTTGTCGATGACCGGCATGGGTCAACCGTAGATGCGGTCGGCGTAGCTCGGGCCGTAGTAGGCGTCGAGCTCCTCGAGCGAGTCGCCCTGCCGCTCGACCGCCTTCGAGATGACCGCGCGCCGCGGTGCGGCGTCGGGAGCCCAGGTGTCGGGCTGCCAGGCCTTCGAGCGCAGGAACGCCTTCGAGCAGTGGAAGAAGACCTCGTCGATGTCGACCATGATGGCGAGGACCGGCCGGTTGCCGCGCACGACCCCGTCGTCGAAGTACGGCGCGTCGCGCACGATCGTCGCCCGGCCGTTGATGCGCAGGGTGTCGCCGCGCCCGGGGATCGCGAAGAGCAGCCCGACGTGCGGATTGCGCAGCAGGTTGCGGAACCCGTCGACGCGCCGGTTGCCCACTCGCTCGGGCACCGCGATCGTGCGCTCGTCGAGCACCACGGCGAACCCTGCGGGGTCGCCCTTCGGCGAGACGTCGAGGTTGCCCAGCTCGTCGCTGGTCGCGACGAAGGCGAGCGGGGCGGCGGCGAGCCAGGCGACGTCGACCTCGTGCAGCCGGTCTCGCGTCTTGTTCGCGGCGGTCGGCAGCGGCGCTCCGACGATCGCCTCGAGCTCGTCGAGGGTGGTGACGGGGATGCCGCGGGCGTGCGCTTCGACCATGACCGCCACGCTACCCCGAGGGCCGGGCGCGAGCCCGCGCGCCCACCCGGACACCGGCCGAGCGCCCCTCCGCGGTCGGCTCGACGTCGTCAACTTTTGCATGCTCGACATCCAAATGTCGATCATTGACAGCTGACTTTTATCGAAGTAGCGTGCAATTCACGGTCGCCGTCGGCAGATCCGATTCGATTCGACATCGGTCTCGAGAGGGGTTCCGACCTGCTCCGACGAGCGTCGGCGCTCGCACCCGGTCGACGATGACGGAGGTCAGCATGCTCAGTGCGCCCACCGCGACCGCCCGCACCGGCAGGCCCTCCCGGGCGGCCGACGGCGCGTTCGGCGATCGCCTCCGCGACGCGCTCGGCGACCCCGCGAGGCTCACCGCCGCGGTGTGGCACGAGGTCGACGCGCGGCTCGAGGCCGCCGGGCCCGGAGCCGCAGAGCTCGTCGCCGCCGCGCGGGCCGCCGACGGCGGCAAGCACCTGCGTCCGGGGCTGGTCGCCGCGTCGTACCTGGCGCACGGCGGCGACGACCCCGCGCTGCTCCGCCGCGTCGCCGCCGCCCAGCAGCTCGTGCATCTCGCCCTCTGCATCCACGACGACCTCATCGACGGCGACCTCGTGCGGCATGGACGCCCGAACGTGGTCGGCCTGACCGTGTCGGCTTCGCAGGCCGAGGGGCTCGGCCCCGCGGAGGCCGCGCGCCGGGGCGAGGCATCCGCCCTGCTCGCCGGGGACCTCGCCCTCAACGCGGCCGTGCTGGCGCTCGTGGGCGCCCCCGCGGCCGAATCGGTGCGCCTCGGCCTCGCCGCCGCCGCCCTCACCGCGGTCGAGCGGGCGATCGCCGGCGAGCTGCTCGACGTGCGCGCCGAGACGCTCGCACCCGAGCTGAGCGCCCCGCTCCTGATCGCCACGCTGAAGACCGCCTCGTACAGCGTCACGCTGCCCCTGCTGCTCGGCGCGATCGCCGCGGGCGCCGACGACGCGGCGACCGCGCGGTCGATCGAGCGCACGGGAACGGCGCTCGGCATCGCGTACCAGCTCGGCGACGACGACCTCGGGCTGTTCGGCGATCCGGCGACGACCGGCAAGTCGACCCTGTCCGACCTGCGCGACGGCAAGCGCACCGAGCACGTCCGCCTCGCGCTCGAGTGGTCCGACGGCGACGACCGCGCGTTCATCGCCCGGGTGCTCGGCGCTCCCGACGCGACCGAGGCCGACGCCCGGCGCGTGCGCGAGATCGTCACCGCGACCGGGGCTCGCGCCGCGGTGCACGGGCTCATCGAGACCCACCTCGACCGCGGCCTGGGCGAGGCGCGCACCGGGCTGCCCGTCGAGCTGGCCGACCACCTCGCGCGGCTCGCGGGCGCACTGCGCCACCGCGACCACTGACCGACCGACCGATCCAGACCCGTTCGAAGGAGACCGACATGGAGCCGAACACCGCCGAGCACGCCGCCGAGCACACCGCCGCAGCGACGAGCGCGACCTGGAGCGGGGGCCGGGTGGGGCTCTGGCTCAACGGCGCCCGGGGCTCGGTCGGCACCACCGTCGCCGTGGGCCTGCACGCCATCGCCGCCGGGATCGTGCCGCCGACCGGTTGCACCACCGAGGGACCGGCGCTCGTCGGCGTGCCGCTGCCCGGCTTCGACCAGATCGTGATCGGCGGGCACGACGTGAGCCCGACGCCGCTCCTCGAACGCGCCGAGGCGCTCGCCGGCTCGGGCATGCTGCCGCAGGCGATCGTCGCCGCGGTGCGCGAGCAGCTGGCCGACACCGATGCCGAGATCCGCCAGGGCCACGACCCGGCGACGCACGAGGGCGGCCAGGCCGCCGCGGTGCAGCGGCTCGCGAGCGACCTCATCCGGTTCCGCGAGCGCCACGGACTCGCCCACGTCACCGTGATCGACGTCTCGTCCACCGAGGCGCTCCCCGACGACCGCCCCGAGTTCCACGACGCCGCGGCGCTCACCGCCGCCCTCGCCGACCCGGGGCTCGCACCGCTGCCGCCCAGCTCGATCGCGGCGCTCGCGGCCGTCGAGGCGGGCGCCGCCTACGCCTGCTTCACCCCGTCGGCCGGGCTCGGCCTGCCCGTGCTCCGCGCGATCGCCGAGCCGCGCATCGCCTACGCCGGGCAGGACGGCAAGACCGGCGAGACCCTGCTGCGCACCGTGCTGGGCCCGATGTTCACCGAGCGCGGCATGCGGGTGCTGTCGTGGTCGGGCACGAACCTGCTCGGCGGCGGCGACGGCCGCACCCTCGCCGACCCGGCTGCCGTGCAGAGCAAGCTCGTCTCGAAGACGCGCGGGCTGCGCAGCCTCGTCGGCGAGCACGTCGTCGCCCCGCTGCACATCGACAACGTGCCCGACCTCGGCGACGTCAAGACGGCGTGGGACCACGTGCACGCCGAGGGGTTCCTGTCGTCGCGCATCACGCTGCAGACCACGTGGAGCGCGTACGACTCGATGCTGGCGGCGCCCCTCGTGATCGACCTCGCCCGGCTGCTGTCCCTCGCCGGCGCGGCGGGTGTGCGCGGCGTCGTCCCCGCGCTCGGCTCCTTCTTCAAGGACCCGTGGGGCAGCGAGGTGCACGCCTTCGCCGACCAGACCGCCGCGCTGCGATCCTGGGCCGACGACATGTCGCGCCGGCTCGCCGCGGCGGACGCCGAACCGCACCGGTCGTTCGCGGCCGCCGGTGCGGATGCCGCCCCGGTGCCCGCGGCGGCCGCGTCGCCGATGCCCGTGGGCGGCGAACGGTGACGACGTTCCGCGACGTCCTCGAGCTCGTGCGCGCGCCTGCCGCGCTCACGGTGCTCGGCGACACCGCGGTCGGCGCCTGCACCGCAGCGGGCGGCCTTTCGCGGCAGGGCTGGCTGCTCCCGCTCGCGTCGGTCGCCGTCTACAGCGGCGGGATGGCCCTCAACGACTGGGCCGACCGCGACCTCGACGCGATCGAACGACCCGAGCGCCCGATCCCGTCGGGGCGCGTGACCCCGCGACGCGCGCTCGCCGTCGCGGCAGGCCTCGGCGCGGTGGGGCTCGCGCTCGCCGCGGCCGGCGGCGGACGGCGCTCGCTCGCGGTCGCGGTGCCGCTCGTGGCATCCGTCGTCGCCTACGACGTCGTCGCGAAGCCGACCGCCGCCGGACCTCTCGCGATGGCCGTGTGCCGCGGGCTCGACGTGCTCATGGGCGCGGGCGGATCGCCGCGCGCGCTGCCGGCAGCGCTCACCATCGCCGTGCACACGGCCGGGGTCACCGCGCTCTCCCGCGGCGAGGTGCACGGCGGTTCGAGCGCCGACACCGGGCTGGCCCTCGCCGCAACGGGGGCGGCTGCCGCCGCCGTGGACTCGGCGAGCCCCGACGTGCGCACGCCGCTCGCCCGGGTCACCGGCGCCGCGGGGTCAGCCGCGTACCTCGCCGCGGCGCTGCCCGGTCAGCTCGCTGCGGCCGAGGACCCCTCCCCCGAACGGGTGCGAGACGCGACCCGCGCGGGCATCGGCGCGGTGGTGCCGCTGCAGGCCGCGCTCGTGGCGCGCAGCGGCGCGCCCGTCGTCGCGCTCGGGCTCATGGCCGTGCACGCACTCATCCGCCTGCGAGGCAAGGCCGGGCGGGCGGGCCGCCGTCGCCGGGGAGACCTGACGTGAGCGGCGCGCTGCCCGGGGCGCGGTTCGCGATCGGCTACGGCACGAACGGCTTCGCCGACCACACGCTCGACGACGCCGTGACCGTGCTCCACGCCCTCGGCTACGAGGGTCTCGCGCTCACGCTCGGCCACCCGCACCTCGACCCCTTCGCCTCCGACGCCCCGCGCACGGCCGAGCGCCTGCGCGGCCGCCTCGACGGACTGGGCTGGCGGGTCGTCGTCGAGACCGGCACGAGATACCTGCTCGACCCGTTCAGGAAGCATCGGCCGACCCTGCTCGACGACGACGCGTCCTCCCGCGAGGACTTCCTGCGTCGCGCGATCGAGCTGGCCGGACTGCTCGGCGCCGACTGCGTGTCGCTCTGGTCGGGCGTGCTGCCCGAGGGCGTCTCGGCCGACCGCGCCGCAGACCGGCTGCGCGAGCGCCTCGCCCCGATCGTCGTCGAGGCCGCGGCGGCCGGGGTGCCGCTCGCCTTCGAGCCCGAGCCGGGCATGCTCGTCGAGACCGTCGCCGACGCGCTCGCCCTCCGCGCCGACCTCGGCGACCCCGAGGCGCTCGGCCTCACCGTCGACCTCGGCCACTGCGTGGTCGTCGAACCCGACGGGGTGGTCGGCGCGCTGCGGGCCGCCGGCGCCCTGCTGCGCAACGTGCAGCTCGACGACATGCTGCCCGCCGCCCACGAGCACCTCGAGTTCGGCCACGGCGCGCTCGATCTCGCGGCGGCACTGCGCACCCTCGACGAACTCGACTACCGCGGGATCGCCGCCGTCGAGCTGCCCCGGCACTCGCACGATGCGCCCGGGGCGGCCGCACGCTCGATGACCGCGATCCACGACGCATGGGAGGCACGATGAACGACGAATGGGTCAGCGCGGGCGAGGCGGCGATCTCCGCCGATCCCTCGCGCGTCGCCGAGCTGTTCCCCGCCGCCGGCCGCGAGGCCGGCCGTGGGGCGATCGATCCCGCCGCCGACCCGCAGGGGTACCGGCTCGGCACGATCGACGACCGGGCCAGGGAGCGGTTCGTCCTCGCGGTGATCCGGGCGCTGCCTGCGGACCGGGCGGCGGCCGAGCTCGCCGAGCTGTACCGCTACGGCGACGACGCCGAGCAGCGCGGCGTGCTCAGGGGCCTCGGCGCCGCCGAGGCCGCCGGGCTGGTCGCGCCGAGCGCGGGCGGCACGACGGGCGAAGCGAGCGCAGGCGGCGCGGATGCCCCGGCCGACCCGGTCGTCGTGACCGGGCTGCGCCTCGTCGCCGAGGCGCTGCGCAGCAACGACCCGCGCCTCGTCGCGGCGGCGCTCGGCCCGTTCGCGGCACGCCGCCTCGACCAGCACGCGTGGCGGCACGGCGTGCTCAAGACGCTGTTCATGGGCGTTCCCCTCGACGCGGTCGCGGGGCTCGAGCTCCGCACCGACGCCGAGCTCGCCCGCATGGCCGCGGGGCTCGTCGCCGAGCGACGGGCGGCCGGACGAGCCGTGACCGACGACATGACCCGGCTCGCCGCATCCGCCGGCCCCGCCGACGCCCAGGAGGACTGACATGCGAATCTTCGACCCGCACATCCACATGACCTCGCGGACCACCACCGACTACCGCGCGATGTACGACGCCGGCGTGCGTGCGCTCGTCGAGCCGTCGTTCTGGCTCGGGCAGCCGCGCACGAGCGCCGGCAGCTTCACCGACTACTTCGACGCGCTGATCGGCTGGGAGCGCTTCAGGGCGGCGCAGTACGGCATCCGCCACCACGCCACGATCGCCCTCAACCCGAAGGAGGCGAACGACCCGCGCTGCCGGGAGGTGCTCGACGTCCTCCCCCGCTACCTCGCCAAGGACGGCGTGGTCGCGGTCGGCGAGACCGGCTACGACTCGATGACCCCCGAGGAGGACGAGGTCTTCGCCCGCCACCTCGAGCTCGCGCTGCGGCACGGCCTGCCCGCACTCGTGCACACCCCGCACCGCGACAAGGCCGCCGGAACCCGGCGCACGCTCGACGTCGTGCGCGAGTCGGGCCTCGCCCCCGGGCTCGTGGTCGTCGACCACCTGAACGAGACCACGGTGGCCGATGTCGCCGACAGCGGGTGCTGGATGGGATTCTCGATCTACCCCGACACGAAGATGGACGAACACCGCTTCGTCGCGATCGTCCGCGAGTACGGCACGGAGCGCATGCTCGCGAACAGCGCGGCCGACTGGGGCCACTCCGATCCGCTGAAGACCCTCGCGACGGCCCGCGCGATGCTCGACGCCGGATTCGACGACGACGACGTCGACCGGGTGCTCTGGCGCAACCCGGTCGAGTTCTACGGCCAGAGCGGCCGGCTGAACCTCGACCCGGTGCCCGGCTTCGACGAGGCGACGGAGGCCCCTGCGGTCGAGCCGCTCGCGCCGACGACGTTCGAGGGCAACTCGGTGCTGCGGGGGGTGCGGGTCTGATGGAGCTCTCCTACTGCACGAACGTCCACCCCGCCGAGGACCTCGAGGGCGTGCTCGACCAGCTCTCCCGCTACGCGGGTCCCGCGCGGCGGGCGGCCGGACTCGAGCGGCTCGGCGTCGGACTGTGGCTGCCGGCCCCGCTCGCCCGGCGCCTGGCGGGCGACGCCGACGCGCGCGCGCAGCTGAAGGCGGCGCTCGAGGCAGAGGGCCTCGAGGTGCGCACGGTGAACGCGTTCCCGCACACCGCGTTCCACGCCGAGGTCGTGAAGCTCGACGTCTATCGGCCCGACTGGACGGACCCGAGGCGGGCGGACTACACCCTCGACTGCGCCGAGGTGCTCGCCGAGCTGCTGCCCGAGGGCGCCGTCGGCAGCATCTCGACGCTGCCGCTGGGCTGGCGTTTCCCGTGGACGGCGACCGAGGACGACGCGGCGACCGCTGCCCTCGCCCGGGTGTCGTCGGGCCTGCGGCGGCTCAGGGAGCGCACCGGCCGCACGGTGCGGCTCGCGATCGAGCCCGAGCCGGGCTGCGTGCTCGACACGGTCGACGACGTGATCGACTGGCTCACCCCGAGGCTCGGCACGGCGTCCGCGTTCGACGACGTCGGCGTCCTGCCCGGGGCCCGCCCGGGCGAGCATGCGGACCCGGAGCGCATCGACCCCGAGTTCGTCGGGGTCTGCCTCGACACCTGCCACCTCGCCGCCTCCTTCGCCGACCCGGTCGAGACGGTGCGGCGGATCCGGCGCGCCGGCCTGCGCATCCCGAAGATCCAGGCCTCCGCGGCGCTCCACGTCGACGATCCGTCCGACCCGGCCGCGCGGTCGGCGCTCGCGGAGTTCGCCGAGCCGCGCTACCTGCACCAGACCCGTGCGCTCGCCGCCGACGGCGCCGTGCTGCGGATGGACGACCTGCCCGAGGCGCTCGACCGGTTGCGCACCGACGGCCCCTGGCGGGTGCACTTCCACGTCCCCCTGCACCTCGCGCCGACGGCGCCGCTGACCTCGACCGTCGGGGTGCTGCGGGCAGCGGTCGCCGAGGTGCACGAGCTGTTCGCGGGCGACGAGATCCACCTCGACGTCGAGACCTACACGTGGTCGGTGCTCCCGGGCGGAGCCGGCGACCTGGCCGCGGGCATCGCCGCGGAGCTGCGGTGGGCCGCCGCCGAGCTGGACCAGGCCCCGACACCGGCGACGGAACGGATCGCGTCATGACCCGGGTGCTGCTGCTCGACGTCGTCGGCCTCACCGACCGGGCGCTCGCGAAGATGCCGGGGCTGCGCGCACTGGCCGAGCGCGGGGCATCCGCACGGCTGGGCACCGTGCTGCCCGCCGTCACCTGCAGCGTGCAGTCGACGATGCTGACGGGCCTCGCGCCCGCGCAGCACGGCATCGTCGGCAACGGCTGGTACCACCGCGACATCGGCGAGGTGAACCTCTGGCGCCAGCACAGCGCCCTCGTCGAGGGCGAGAAGGTCTGGGAGACGGCCCGCCGTCGCGAGCCGGGCTTCACGACCGCGAACGTGTGCTGGTGGTATGCGATGGGGGCGACCACCGACCTCACCGTCACCCCGCGCCCCGTCTACCACGCCGACGGCCGCAAGTCGCCCGACTGCTACACCCGGCCGCCCGCGCTGCACGACCGCCTGACGGGCGAGCTCGGCGACTTCCCCCTCTTCCAGTACTGGGGGCCGACCGCGTCGATCGCGTCGACGCGGTGGATCGTCGAGGCCACCCGGTCGGTGCTGCGCGAGGAGTCGTCGGATCTCGTGATGGCCTACCTGCCGCACCTCGACTACGACCTCCAGCGGTTCGGCCCCGACTCGCCCGAGGCCGACCGCGCCGCGGCCGAGCTCGATGCGACGCTCGCCCCCCTGCTCGACGACGCGATCGCCGCCGGCGCCACCGTCGTCGCGGTCGCCGAGTACGGCATCGCCGCCGCCGACCGGCCGGTCGACGTGAACCGGGCCCTCCGCCGGGCGGGCCTGCTCGAGGTGCACGAGCAGCAGGGCCGCGAACTGCTCGACCCCATGGCCTCGCGCGCCTTCGCCGTCGCCGATCACCAGGTCGCGCACGTCTACGTCCGCGACGAGGCCGACGTCCCTCGGGTGCGGGCGCTGCTCGCCGGTCTCGACGGCGTGGACGAGGTGCTCGACCGTGCCGCCCAGGCCCGCTACGGACTCGATCACCCCCGCTCGGGCGAACTCGTCGTGGTCGCCGAGCCCGGCGCGTGGTTCACGTACTACTACTGGCTCGACGACGACCGGGCGCCCGAGTTCGCCCGCGGCGTCGACATCCACCGCAAGCCCGGGTACGACCCCGCCGAGCTGTTCTTCGACCCCGCCGACCCGGCCGCGAAGCTGCGCGCCGGTCTCGGGCTCGTGCGCAAGAAGCTCGGGCTGCGGTACGCGATGAACGTCGTGCCGCTCGACGCCTCGCACGTGCGCGGCACGCACGGACGCCTGCCGGTCTCCGACGCCGACACCCCCCTGCTCATCTGCTCCGACCCCGGGCTGCCGTTCTGGGGCGCTGCGCCCGAGCTCGTGCCCGCGGCGCGGGTGCGCGATCTCGTGCTCGAGGCGGCCGGGGTGCCCGAGCCGGCGACCGCACCGTGACGGGCGCACTCGCCGGCACGGCCGCCGAGCAGGTCGTGCTCGTCGACGACACGGGCACGCCGATCGGCACCGTCGACAAGGCGCTCGTGCACGGCGCCGACACGCCGTTGCACCTCGCGTTCTCGTGCTACGGCTTCGATGCGGACGGCCGGATGCTGCTGACCCGGCGCGCGCTCTCGAAGGCGACGTGGCCCGGGGTGTGGACGAACGCCTGCTGCGGGCACCCGCTCCCCGGCGAGGACCCGGTCGCGGCGGTCGCCCGGCGGGTCCGCACCGAGCTCGGCGTCGAGGCCCGCGACATCCGCCTCGTCCTGCCCGAGTTCCGCTATCGCGCGGTCGACGCGAGCGGGATGGTCGAGCACGAGCTCTGCCCGGTCTTCTTCGCCGAGCTGCCCGCCGAACTGCATCCCGACCCGGCCGAGGTCGTGTCGTGGGACTGGGTCGAGCCCGATGCCTTCTTCGAGGCGGCCGAGCGCACGCCCTTCCTGCTCAGTCCGTGGAGCGTGCTGCAGGCCGAGCAGCTCCGGCCTCGGGGCTCGGCCCGGCATGCGACAGGATCCACGAGTGCATCGCGATGGCGGCGGCCGCACTCGCGTTGAGCGAGCGCGTCGAGCCGTACTGGGTGATCTCGACGAGGGCGTCGGCGGCCTCGGCCGCCTCGGGCGAGAGGCCCGGCCCCTCCTGCCCGAAGAGCAGCACGCAGCGCTCGGGCCACGCGAACGCCTCGATGGGCACCGCGCCCTCGAGGTTGTCGAGGGCGATCACGGGCAGGGATGCCTCGTGGGCCCAGCGCGCGAACGCCGCGACATCCTCGTGGTACTGCACGTGCTGGTAGCGATCGGTGACCATCGCGCCGCGCTTGTTCCAGCGGCGCCGCCCGATGATGTGCACCGTGTCGGCGGCGAAGGCGTTCGCGCTGCGCACGATCGACCCGATGTTCATGTCGTGCTGCCAGTTCTCGATCGCGACGTGGAAGCCGTGCCGGCGCTCGTCGAGGTCGGCGACGATCGCCTCCATGCGCCAGTAGCGGTAGCGGTCGATCACGTTGCGGGTGTCGCCCCCCGCGAGCAGCTCGGGGTCGTAGCGGGGGTCGTCGGGCCATTCGGCCTCACCGCCGGGCCACGGTCCGACGCCGTGCTGCGGCAGGGTCGCCTCGGGTTCGGATGCCTCGGGGCCGACCTCGTCACTCACACCAGCAACGCTACCCGTGCGCGCCACGGGCGTGGGGCCGGGCGTCAGCGTCGGCGGAACGGCCAGAACCCGCGCCGGGGCGGGGTGATCGCGGCGGCGGCGCCCGTGGCGTTCACGTGCCCCGCGCTCGGCGTCGCGGCGGCGGTCGGCGCCGTCGCGGCCCGCGTCGGCGATGCAGCGGAGCCGCCACGCACGGATGCGGCGGCGGTCGGCACCGCGCGCGGCTCGGCCGTGGCCGGGTCGTCGACCGCCTCGTCGTCCATCGCGAGGTCGTCGGGGTCGCCCGCGAAGCCGGGTCGCGCAGCCGACTCGGCCTCCTCGATCGGCGGGCGGCCGGCCTCGACCCATCGCAGGTAGAGCGCGTAGGGGTCGTCGTCCGCTCCGGGCGGCGCCTCTTCGGCCCGCGAGCGGGTTCGCCCGATCAATCGACGCAGCATCATGCTCTCCCCTGCTACAACGATACGGCGAGGACGGCTTTTCGGTATGCCTAAATATTGGTACCTTTTCGGTATGCCGAAAACTCTCGACGACGAGACCGATGCCCCCGACGCCACCGCCACGACCGCGGCACGCGCGCGGCGGCCGCGCGACCCCTCGGTGCCCCGGGTCGCCTGGCTGATCGGCCCCGCGCTCGTCGCCGGCGTCGCCTACCTCGACCCGGGCAACGTCGCGAGCAACATGACCGCCGGCGCCCAGTACGGGTACCTGCTCGTGTGGGTCGTCGTGCTCGGCAACGTGATGGCCTGGCTCATCCAGTACCTGTCGGCGAAGCTCGGCATCGTCACGGGCCGCAGCCTCCCCGAGGTGCTCGGCGGGCGGATCCGCAGCCGCTGGGGCCGCCGCGCGTATTGGCTCCAGGCCGAGCTCGTCGCCATGGCGACCGACCTCGCCGAGGTCATCGGCGGCGCCGTCGCGCTCAACCTGCTCTTCGGCGTGCCGCTCATCTGGGGCGGGCTCATCACCGGCGCCGTGTCGATCGGCCTGCTCGTGCTGCAGTCGCGGCGGGGGCCCCGCACCTTCGAGTTCGTCATCATCGGGCTCCTCGCGATCATCGCGATCGGCTTCACCGTCGGCGTCTTCGTCGCCCCGCCCGACCCCGCCGGGCTGCTCGGCGGGCTCGTGCCGCGCTTCGCCGACGCGAACTCGGTGCTGCTCGCGGCATCCATTCTCGGGGCGACGATCATGCCGCACGCGATCTACGCGCACTCGGCGCTCTCGCGCGACCGCTTCGCGACACGGCGCGGCGAGCAGGCGAGGAGCGCACCCGCGGCTCTCGGCAGCACCGGCACCGGCACCGTCGGCCCGCGACCGGTCGCCTGGCACGGCTTCGGCGTGCGCCGCGGCACCGACGCCGCGCCCGAGCTCGCGCCGGGCACCGCGACCCACGTGCCGACCGACGTGCTCGTGCGCGCGACCCGCTGGGACGTGTCGATCGCCATGGCCATCGCCGGCACCGTGAACCTCTGCATCCTGCTGCTCGCGGCGGTGAACCTCGCGGGCGTCGAGGGCACCGACAGCCTCGAGGGCGCCTACGCCGCGCTCGGCACGGCGCTCGGGCCCGTCATCGCGACGCTGTTCGCGGTGGGCCTCCTCGCCTCGGGGCTCGCCTCGACGTCGGTCGGCGCGTACGCGGGTGCCGAGATCATGTACGGCCTCCTGCACGTGCGCGTGCCCCTGATCCTGCGTCGGCTCGTGACGCTCGTACCGGCGCTCGTGATCCTGTGGCTCGGCTTCGACCCGACGCTCTCGCTCGTGCTCAGCCAGGTGGTGCTGTCGTTCGGCATCCCGTTCGCGCTCGTGCCGCTCGTCGCGCTCACGGCGAAGGCGGGCGTGCTCGGGCGGTGGCGCAATCACTGGGCGACGACCGCGGCGGGCGTCGCGGCCTCGGTGTTCCTCATCACGCTCAACGGCGTGCTCCTCTGGCTCGTGTTCACGGGGGCGTGAGGCGGCGCTGCCGCAGAACTGCCGCAGATCTTTCCGTCGGCGCAACACTCGACGTTCTTTCCTCCGCGGGCGACGTCACATGGCCGCCGGGCGCCGGGCGGTCACCTACGCTGCTGAAACCCACGGATGGAGGACATCATGACCGGCTGGCGACTGCGCGAGTTCCACAACGACGATCTCGACGGCATCCTGCACCTCTGGGAGGCCCAGCGGCAGTCGTCGCACGAGCCCGTGTACGACCTCAGCGAGGTCATCGCCTCGTGCCAGATGGACCACGCGATCGTCGCGGTGCACGCCGACGAGGTGATCGGCGCCGCCGTCGGCCGTGCCGCGCACGACCAGGGCTGGGTCGTCTTCTTCGCCATCGACGACGACTGGCGCCACCGGGGCATCGGCTCGGCGATGCTGGCCGCCCTCGAGAAGCGCATGGCGCAGCACGGCCTCACCAAGCTCTCGGCGCTCATCCCCGAGAACGAGAGCCGCGTCGACGCGTTCGCCAACCAGGGCTTCGAGCCCAAGCACCAACTGCGCTACTTCGAACGGCGCATCCCCGTGCAGCGCCAGGAGCTGAGCTCGCTCGCCGAGCTCGGCGGTCGCCTGCTGCCGCGCACGCTCTGGGAGTCGGTGGCCGGCATGCGCCGCGAGAAGGAGATCCTCGAGCAGCGCCTCGTGCTGCCGCTCGCCGAGCCCGACCTCGCCGACCGCTACGGCGTGGTGCCGCCGCGCGCCGTCGTGCTGTTCGGCCCGCCCGGCACCGGCAAGACCACCTTCGCGAAGGCGATCGCCTCGCGGCTCGAGTGGTCGTTCGTCGAGGTCTTCCCGTCGCGCCTCGCGGCCGAGCCGGGCGGCCTGGCCGGGGCGCTGCGCGACACCTTCACGAAGATCGCCGAGCTCGAGCACGCGGTCGTCTTCATCGACGAGGTCGAGGAGATCGCCGCCCAGCGCTCGGGCGAGCCCCCATCGCCGCTGCAGGGCGTGACGAACGAGCTCCTGAAGATCATCCCCGCGTTCCGCGAACAGCCGGGCCGGCTGCTCGTCTGCGCGACGAACTTCATCCGGGCGCTCGACAGCGCGTTCCTCCGGCACGGGCGGTTCGACTACGTGATCCCGATCGGCCTGCCCGACGAGGCGGCACGGCTCGCGATCTGGCAGCGCTACGTGCCCGAGCAGATCGTCGACGCGGTCGACCTCGACGTGCTGGTCGAGCGCACCGCCGGCTTCTCGCCCGCCGACATCGAGTTCGCCGCGCGCAGCGCGTCGCAGCGGGCGTTCGAGACGGCGGTGCGCAACGGGGCGAGCGACGACGGGGATGCCGCGGCGCACACCGAGGGACCGACCACCGCCGACTACCTCGAGTCGATCGCCGGCACCCGCACCACGGTGTCTGCCGAGACCGCCGACGCGTTCCTCGAGGACATCGAGCGGCTCGCACGCGTCTGACCCGGCGCGCGGAACGGCGCGGCTAGGCTGGGGCCGATGCCGGCCAGCAAGAACCCCGCGATCGAGGACTACCTCAAGACGGTGTACTCCCACACCGAGTGGCAGCCCGACCCCATCACGCCGAAGGCGCTCGCCGACAAGCTCGGCGTCGCCCCCTCGAGCGTCACCGAGATGGTGAAGAAGATGGCGGCGCAGGGGCTCATCGCGCACGTCCCGTACGGTCCGCTGCGGCTCACCGACGACGGCCGGGAGCGCGCCCTCGCCGTGGTCCGCCGGCATCGCCTGATCGAGACCTGGCTCGTGCGCGAGATGGGCTACGGCTGGGACGAGGTGCACGACGAGGCCGAGGTGCTCGAGCACGCGCTCAGCGACCGGCTGCTCGAGACGATCGACGCCCGGCTCGGCCGCCCCTCGCGCGACCCGCACGGCGACGCGATCCCCGCGGCCGACGGCTCCCTCGCGGTCGAGCGCTTCGTGCGGCTCGACGAGGCCGCCGCCGGCCACGCCGGCCGCGTGCTGCGCATCAGCGACCGCGACCCCGAGGTGCTGCGATCGCTCGCCGCCGCGGGCGTCGCACCCGGCATGGTCGTCGTCGTCGAACCGTCGGATGCCTCCGGCGAGCGCGTGCGCATCAGGTTCGCCCCGGGCGGCGACGGCGACGCGCACGCGGTGCCGGCCGAGGCATCCCCGATCGAACTGACCACCGAGGCCGCCGCCGAGATCTGGATCACCGGCTGAGCGCGACCCGCCGAACGTCGCTCAGGGCTGGTCCCCGTGCCGACACGTCGAGCCCGGAGCATCCCGATCGGCATGTCGACCTCGAGACCAGCTGAGACCGACACCCGTCCACCCTCGAACCAGGAGCCCGAATGACCGCCGTCACCCTGATCCGTTCCGACTCGCTCTTCGCCGGAGCGCCGTACGCGTACGCGGCGACGGCTCCGGCCGGTGCGCGGCTCGTGTTCCTCGCCGGGGCATGCCCGCTGGACGAGGACGGCTCGACCGCCGGCATCGGCGACGTCTCCGCCCAGGCGGCGAAGTGCGTCGAGAACCTTCGAACGGCCCTCACCGATGCCGGTGCACGCTTGGAGGACGTCATCAGCACCCGGGTGCTCGTCGCGTCGAGCGATCGAGCCGATCTCGGCACCGCCTGGGATGTCGTGCACGCGGCCTTCGGTGAGCACGAGGTTCCGAGCACACTGCTCGGCGTCACCGTGCTCGGATACGAGGGCCAGCTCGTCGAGCTCGAAGCAGTCGCCGCGGTTCTCGACTGAGTCCCGATTCGCCTCGTCTCCCCGGCGTCGTCGGCGATCGTCGAACTCGCACATCGATCGAGCCGTTCCGCCGTGGATTTCCCCAGTTGATGAGTGAAAACGGTGACGCCGCTGTTAGCATCCCGCGGTGCGCATTCTCCGCAGGACACTGGTCGTCCTCCTCGTCGTCGTGCTCGTCCTCGTGGCGGGAGCCGTCGCCGTCTACTGGTGGCAGCGTCCGATGCTGCGCACCGGCACCGGCTACGCCGCGCACAACGCCTGTGCGGTGACCGAGGTCGCGGGTCGCGACGACCCCGCGAGCGACCTGCCGTCGAACCCCCTCGTGCCGTACCTGCAGGTCGACGTCGACCGCGAGGAGGGCGTCACCACCGGTTCGCTGCTCGGCCTGCTCGCCGCGCAGAAGGCCTGGTTCACGCCCGGCTTCGGCTGCACGCTCGCCGAGGAGGCGCCCGAGCTCGGCGAGGCGTCGACGGTGTCCGGCGAGGGCAACCCGTTCACGGATGCCGCGGCGCCGGCGCCGTCCGACGAGCTCGACGCCGCACTCGCCGCCGCCTTCGGCGACGAGCTCTCCGAGGCCGATGCCGCGGCGCTCGGCACCCGGGGCGTCGTCGTCGCGAAGGGCGGCGAGCTCGTCGCCGAGCGCTATGCCCACGGGTTCGACGCCGAGACCCCGCAGCTCGGCTGGTCGATGTCGAAGAGCGCGACGAGCCTCATCGCGGGCATGCTCGCGCAGCAGGGCGAGATCGCCCTCGACGACGCGGGCCTCCGCCCCGAGTGGAGCGACGAGCGCGCCGACATCACCGTCGAGCAGCTGCTGCGCATGACGAGCGGCCTCGAGTGGGACGAGACCTACGACCTCGGCACGCCGATCACGCAGATGCTCTACAACGAGGGCGACATGGCGGGCTACGTCGCCGGCCTCCCCCTCGAGAGCACGCCCGGCACGGTGCAGGAGTACTCGAGCGGCTCGACGACGCTGCTGTGCTCGGTCCTCGCCGAGCGCACCGGGCTCGGAGCCGACCTCCCGCGGCAGACGCTGCTCGGCGCGCTCGGGCTCTCGTCGGCGACGTTCGAGCCCGACGCGGCCGGCACGCCCGTGTGCTCCTCGTACCTCTGGGCGACGCCCCGCGACTGGGCCGCGATCGGCCAGTTCGCCCTGCAGAACGGCGAATGGAACGGCGAGCAGCTGCTGCCCGCCGACTGGATGGCGAAGAGCCTCGAGGTGCTGCCGGTCGACGCGACCGACGACCCCGGGTACGGCATGGGCTGGCGCGTCAACGTGCTCGCCGACGGCAGCCTGCGCTGGCCCGAACTGCCCGAGGACACGTACTACGCATCCGGCCACGACGGCCAGAAGGTCATCGTCGTGCCGTCGGAGGACCTCGTCGTCGTGCGCATGGGCTTCACCCCTGAGGCCGACGACGAGCCGAGCGAGGTGCAGCTCGTCGCAGACGTGATCGCGGCGCTCGGCACGTCGCCCGCCGCCGGGTAGCGCCCCCGGCAGTGCCCTCGGCAGCACCCTCGGCGGGCGTGCCGAGACCGGCCGCGGGGCATCCCGCGCGGTCTCGTCACCGGGCCGTCATCGGGGCGTGACATGCGCGGCCTAGGCTTGACCCATGGGACGACGTGACGAAGTCGAGTGCTGGCTGACCGACATGGACGGCGTGCTCGTGCACGAGAACCACGCCCTGCCGGGCGCCGCCGAGCTGCTGCAGCAGTGGGAGGACGCGGGCACCCCGTACCTCGTGCTGACGAACAACTCGATCTTCACGGCCCGCGACCTCTCGGCCCGGCTGCGTTCGAGCGGGCTCAACGTGCCCGAGGACCGCATCTGGACGTCGGCGCTCGCGACGGCCGACTTCCTCAAGCAGCAGCTGCCGCGCGGCTCGGCCTTCGTCATCGGCGAAGCGGGCATCCTCACGGCGCTGCACGACGCCGGCTACATCATGACCGAGACGAACCCCGACTTCGTCGTCGTCGGCGAGACCCGCAACTACTCCTTCGAGGCGATCACCAAGGCGATCCGCTTGATCGACAGGGGCGCGCGCTTCATCGTCACCAACCCCGACGCCACGGGGCCGAGCATCGACGGGCCGCTGCCCGCGACGGGGGCGATCGCGGCGCTCATCACGAAGGCGACGGGCAAGGAGCCCTACGTCGTCGGCAAGCCGAACCCGATGATGTTCCGCTCGGCGCTCAACAAGATCGGCGCCCATTCCGAGAACACGGCGATGATCGGCGACCGCATGGACACCGACATCGTGGCGGGCATCGAGGCGGGCCTGCACACCGTGCTCGTGCTCACGGGCATCAGCGACCAGGCCGAGATCGAGAAGTACCCGTTCCGGCCCGACGAGATCCTCTCGGGCGTCTCCGAACTCGTCGGCGAGCCCGCCGAGACCGAACTCTGACCGCCGCCGTCTCCGAACCGCTTCTCCCGAAGGGCAACGCCATGATCGAACTCACCGACATCGACCTCGACGACGACGGCGAGCTCAGCGCCGTCGTCTCCCTGCCCGGCGACCGCCAGGTGGCCGTGCTCTTCGCGCTCGACGACGACGAGCAGCTCGAGACCCCCGTCATGCTCGCGACCGCGCAGCGCGCGCTCACCCCGCTCACGGCCGAGCAACTCGACCGCCTCGAGAACGAGATCGTGCGCGAGCTCGTCGACTCGGAGTTCGAGGGCGAGGAGGAGTCCGCCGGCGACGGCGACTACGCCCTGCTCGCCGACGAGCTCGAGTTGCAGGGGGCGATCGTCTCAAGCGACGCCACGCTCGTGCTCGTCTACGAGGCCCCGACGCAGTACGCGGGCCTCGTCATCTACGCGCAGCTCGACGAGGACCTCGAGATCGAGGTGCTGAGCGTCGCCGACACCGGCGACGACGAGGACGAGCTCGACGACGAGGTCGATGCCGACGAAGAGGTCGAACAGGGCGACTGACGCCCGCCCGACCCCTTCGCACCGCGTCTACGCCGCGAGCGGCGCCTCCTCGGGGTCGGCGTCGAGCCGCGCCCGCACCTCGGGGTCGAGGTCGAGCTCGGCGGCACCGAGCACCTCCTCGAGCTGCGCGACGCTCGACGGGCCCGCCACCGGGATCACGGGCACCTCGCGCCCGAGCAGCCACGCGAGCGCGACCTGGTTCGGCGTCGCGCCGGCGTCGTGGGCGACCTCGCGCAGCAGGGCGATGCGCGCGTGCGTCGTCGGGTGGTTCACCCCGCCCCACAGGTTCTTGTCGCTGCGCGTGAACGCGCCCTGGTGCAGCGGCGAGTAGGCGGTCACCGCGAGCGGCGGCCGGCCGTCGACCCCGGTGGATGCCGCGTACGAGAGCAGCTCGGGCGTCACGAAGTTCTGCCGGCCGAGCTTCGGCGCCGGGTAGACGTAGCTGTACTGCTGCTGCACGAGCCCGTAGGGCGCGATGCCCTGGCGGATCGCCTCCTCGCGCGCCTCGACGATGCGCCAGAGCGCCACGTTCGAGATGCCGGCGACGCCGATGAGCCCCTCCTCCTGCAGCGCGCCGAAGGCGCCGACGGTCTCGGCGAGCGGGGTCTCGAGGTCGTCGACGTGGCCGTAGACGACGTCGAGGTGGTCGACCCCGAGGTGCTTCGCACTCTCGCGCGCCTCCCAGTCGATCGTCGACGCACCGAGCCCCTGGAAGTTCGTCGGCGCGGTGTTCGAGAGCGGCAGCGCCGGATCGGCCTTGGCGGCGCCGAGCTTCGTGGCGATGCGCAGCCGGTCGCGCCCGCCGCGCGATGCCAGCCAACGGCCGAGCAGGTCCTCGCTGTCGCGGCCGTACCCGCCGTCCCAGAAGCTGTAGTTGTTCGCGGTGTCGATGAAGGTGCCGCCGGCCTCGACGAAGCGGTCGAGGATCGCGAACGAGGTCGCCTCGTCGATCTTCGTGCCCATCTGCATGGTGCCGAGGCAGATCGTCGAGACGTCGAAGCTCGTGCGGCCGTTGCCGATCGTGCGGTATCGCATGGATGTTCCTCCGTTGGTGTGGGTGACGGTTTCGAGCGTAGGAATCGATCGGCTCGGGCGTACACTCCAATCAGCCCGTAGTTCACCAGACCAATCGAGACGACCCGATGCCACGATCCCGCCCCGCACCGGGCCCCGCCCTCGCCTGGGAGACCCTCATCGACCTCGGCTCCGGGCCCGAGCCGCTGCGCGACCGGCTCGAGCGGGCCCTCCGCGACGCCGTCACGAGCGGGCGGGCCCCGGCGGGCGCCGCCCTGCCGCCGAGCCGGGGTCTCGCCGAGTCGCTCGGCGTCTCGCGCTGGGTCGTCACCGAGGCGTACGGACAGCTCGTCGCCGAGGGGTTCCTCGAGGCGACGGTCGGCTCGGGCACGCGGGTGCCGGCCACCGCCGTCGCTACTGCAGGAGATCTGACGCGAGGCGGCCCCACAGCAGACCATGGAGCCCAATTTCCTGCAGAAGCAGCGCGGGGCTCCGGGCTGCGGCCCGAGTACCGGCGACCGCCGTACGACCTCGGGCCGGGCGTCGCCGACCTGCGCCACGCGCCGCGCGCCCGGTGGGCGGCCGCCGTGCGGCACGCCCTCGAGACGTTGCCCGATGCCGAGCTGACCGTCGTCGATCGGCTGGGGCATCCCAGCGCCCGCACCGCCGTGGCCGACTACCTCGCTCGCTCGCGCCGGGCGGTCGCCGCGCCGGGCGACGTGGTGATCACGCACAGCGCGACCGACGGCATGGCCGCGGTGGTCGCGGGACTCCGCGCGGCCGGGCACCGATCGATCATCGTCGAGGACCCGAGCTGGTCGCGCCTGCGCGAGGTCGCCGCGGCCGCGGGGCTCACGCCCGTACCCGTCCCGGTCGACCGCGACGGCATCGACGTGGACCGGCTCGTCGACGCCGGGGCGCGCACGGGCGCGCGTGCGGCGCTGCTCACCCCCGCCCACCAGTTCCCGCTCGGGGCGGCGCTGTCGCCCGCTCGGCGCGAGGCCGTCGTGCGCTGGGCGCGCGAGGTCGACGGCGTGCTCATCGAGGACGACTACGACGCCGAGTTCCGATACGACCGACGGCCCATCGCCGCACTGCAGAGCCTCGCACCCGAGCACGTCGTGCTCGTCGGATCGCTCTCGAAGTCGATGGCTCAGGCCTACGGACTCGGCTGGGCGCTCGCCCCGGCGACGCTCCGCGAGCGCGTGCGCCTCGCCGAGCGGCCACGGCCCTCGACGCTCGAGCAGGCGGCGCTCGCACGATTCATCGAGTCGGGCGACCTCGAGCGGCACCTGCGAGCGGCACGCGGCCGGTTCAAGCGGCGCCGGGCCGCCCTGCTCGCCGCGTTCGGGCGCGAGCTGCCCGAGCTCGAGGTCACGGGCATCGCGGCGGGCATGCACGCGGTACTCGCGCTGCCGCCCGGGGTGGGGGCGGCCGAGGTGTCGGCGGCGGCGTCCGAGCACGGCGTCGCGGTCTCCGACCTCACGCGCTACCGGGCGACGGGCGCGCAGCCCCTCCCCGAGGCGCTCGTCGTCGGCTACGGCAACCTCTCCGACGCGCTCGTCGACGAGGCCGTCGCGCGGCTCGCCCGGGTCATCCGGTCGCTCGGGTGAGCGCGGGCGCGGTCGCACGTTCACGCGGTCGCGCGGTCGCACGGGCGCGGCGCATCGTCGCCGCGCTCAGCCGCCGAACGTCGTCCAGAACGTTCCGCGCGCCTTGCCGCGCTCGACCTCGAGCATGCCGTCGGAGGCCTCGCGGTCGCGCCCACGGATCTTCTCGGAGGCGCGCCGCAACGAGAACGCCCATTGCGTCACGACCCACGCCACGACGACGAGGCCGATGAAGACCCATCCGGTCCAGTCCACGATGCCGCCCTTCCGTCGACGTCCTCCGACGGTACCGGGCGGTGCGCTCACCGGTGTTCTCGGGCGATTCACGGCCCGTCGTGCGGATGGGCCTCGGGTGCACGGCCGCGTGCACGCTCCGACTCGCGCCCGCGTGCGAAGGCCCACCGGGCGGCCGGCCAGATCACGAACAGCACGCCGACGCCGACCCAGAAGGTGAACTCCATGGCGATCACCCCTTTCGCGCCACGGTACGCCGGCCCCACGGCGACGACAACGAGGGATCGTCGTTTGAGGGACGAGTGTCAGGGCGTGAGCTCGTACTCGTGTGCCCGGTCCCACGGCTCGGCCCAGCCGAGCCGGTCGAGCATGCGGTCGAGCACCAGGGCCGTGAACCCCCAGACGAGGTGCCGACGGCCGCCGACGGTCGGCACGAAGCCCGGGCCGCGCCATTCGTCGCCGTCGCGGCGCGCCACGGTCGTGTACCGGTTGGCCGGGTCGACGAGGTCGGCGACCGGCGTGCGGAACACCGCCGACGACTCCGCGACGTCGACCACCCCGACCGGCGACGGCGCACGCCACCAGCCGAGCACGGGCGTCACGAGGTGCCCCGAGTACGGCACCGGGATCGACGGCAGCGCGCCGAGCACCTCGACGCCGTCGGTGTCGAGCCCGGTCTCCTCGCGGGCCTCGCGGAGCGCCGCGTCGACGGGCCCGCGATCGCCGGGATCGACACGCCCTCCGGGGAACGCCACCTGGCCGGCGTGCGAACGCAGCGTCTCGGCGCGGGCGAGCAGCAGCACGTCGAGGTCGCGCGAGACGGCGCGGTCCTGCGCCGCGTGATCGCTCGGCAGGTCGTCGAGCACGCCGAACAGGATCAGCACGGCAGCGTCGCGGAACTCGACGTCGCCGAACCGTTCGTCGTTCGGCCAGTCGGCGAAGAGTTCGGCGTCTCGCGCGAGCGCCTCCAGCTCCACGCGGGCGGCTCCGACTCCGGCAGGTGCAGTCACCCTCCCGAGGCTACCCCTCGCGGCGTCGGAGACGGGCGATGCGGCCTCAGGCGAGGTTCGCGACCGCCGCCTCGACGTGATCCCAGAACCGTTGGACGTCGAGGTCGACGGCGACGAGGGCATTGGGCTCGCGGCGGAGCATCCCGTCGAAGTCGACGCTCGTCGCGCCGAGCGTCTCGGTGCCCGTGAGCTCGATGTCGAGGCGGGTGCGCCGGAGGGTCACGACGTCGGGGGCGACGAGCACCGCGACCGCGACGGGGTCGTGCAGCGGGCCCTCGGGCATGCCGAAGACCTCGTCGTTCGTGCGGCAGAAGAACTCGAGCAGCTCGTCGCCGAACGCCGCGGTGCGCAAGCCGATCGCCGCGAGGCGGTCGCGCACCGCCTGCGTCACGAGCGCCCGGTGCGTGACGTTCAGGCCGACCATCGTGAAGTCGACGCCGCTCCGCACCACCAGGTCGAGCGCATGCGGGTCGACCCAGGCGTTGAACTCGGCATACGGGGTCGCGTTGCCCCGCTCGGTCGATCCGCCCATCCAGACGATCCGGCCGATGCGCGGCGCCAGCTCCGGGCGGTCGCGCAGCAGGATCGCCACGTTCGTGAGCGGCCCCGTCGCGATGATCGCGACCGGCACGTCGGCGGCGAGCAGCGTGTCGGCGATGAGCCCGGTCGCCCCGCGGGGGTCGAGCGGCACCGTCGGCTCGGGCAGCTCGGGCCCGCCGAGCCCGTTCTCCCCGTGGATCCACTCGGCCGTCTCGAGTTCGCGCTCGAGCGGAGCGGCGGCGCCCGCCGCGACCGGCACGCCCGTGACGCCGGCGACGGTGAGCGCGACGCGTGCATTCCGGCTCGTGTGCTCCAGCGCGACGTTGCCGCCGACGGTGGTCACCGCACGAAGATCGAGGGCCGGATGCCCCGCGGCCAGCCACAGCGCGAAGACGTCGTCGTGTCCCGGGTCGCAGTCGATGATCACGGGCAGGGTCATGCGGGCGGCGCTCCTTCGTCGATCCGCGCGGCGGCGAGGATCGCCGTGCGGGTGGCGTACGAGTCGACCGTGCCGCGCGCCTGCACGGCGTGCGCACCGGCCGCGACGGCGATGCGCATCGCCTCGGCGAGATCGCGGCCCTCGGCGAGGAACGCCGCGAGCGTGCCGGTGAAGCAATCGCCGGCGCCGGTCGTGTCGACGGCGACGACCTCGGGAGCCGCCTCGGCCCAGTCGCCGTCGGGCGACGCCGCGACCGCGCCCGACCCGCCGAGCGTCACCACCACCGAGCGGGCGACCCGGCCCACCGCGGCGGCGGCGTGCGCGCGCCACTCGTCGAGCGAGGCGCCGGCCGCGACCTCCGTGCCGATGCCCGCCGCCCGCGCCTCGTGCTCGTTGACGACGAGCGGATCGCACACCGCGAGCGCTGCCGCGGACACCTCGACCGGCGGCGCGAGGTTCACGACGAGGCGAACGCCGAGCTCCTCGCAGTGCTCGGCGAGCCGCTCGATCGTCGCGACGGGCAGCTCGCCCTGGGTGAGCACGAGCGCGGCCGCGGCGAGGTGCGCTCGCTCGGAGTCGAGCGCGTCGGCGTCGAGCGCAAGGTTCGCGCCGCCCGTGACGATGACCGTGTTCTCGCCCGAGTCGGCGACGGTGATCTGCGCGACGCCGGTCGGGGCATCCGCGACCCGCCCGACGCCCTCGGTCGCGAGGCCGAAGCCCTCGAGCGCACCGAGCGCGAGCGCGGCGTTCGCGTCGTCGCCGACGCGGGCGACGAGCTCGACGTCGGCGCCGGCCAGGTGCGCCGCCACGGCCTGGTTCGCCCCCTTGCCGCCGAGGGCGGTGCGGAAGGCGCGCGACGTCACGGTCTCGCCCGGCTCCGGGAACCGCTCGACGTAGCTCGTGGCGTCGACGTTCAGCGAGCCGACGACGACGACCGCGCCGCGTGCCAACTCAGGCCGCCGGACCGGGGCCCGCGATGCTCGCCGTCAACGGCTCGCCGCCCGAGCGGTTGGCGAAGCAGTAGTAGTCGCGGGCACCGGCCTCCCACTGGGCGGCCTCGGCGGGGTAGGAGGCCTGGACCTGCAGGTCGTCCATGCCGGAGGCCGCGGCCACGTCGATGACGCCGGCTGCGGTGCACAGGAGGTTCATCTGCGTGGCGAGCTCCGCCTCGCCCGGGTACGGCGCTGCGGCGTCGCCCGGAAGCGTGCCGCGGTAGACGAGCTGCGCGGCGTGCGGGGTGGCGCAGTCGACGACCGTGTACTCCTCCTGCCAGGCGTCGGTGAACGGCTCGAGGCACTCGCCGCCGAAGAGGGTGTCCCAGGCGTGGACGCCGACCGGCTGCGGGGCGGTGGGCGCAGGCGGCGGCGTCTCGCTCGCGCTGGCCGACGGGGAGCCGCTCGGTGCATCGGCGGCACTGCCCTTCGTGAACGTCGTGCCGAGGAAGAACAGCCCGACGAGCACGAGCAGGGCGACGAGGCCGCCCGCGATCCAGATGAGGGGGCGGATGCCGCCCTTGTCGCCGCCGTTGCCGTTGCCCGAGGAGCCGCGACCGGAGCCGTTGCCCGGGCCGGACGGCCCGCGGCCGGAGCCGTTGCCCGGACCCGACGGACCGCGGCCGCCGGGGCCCTGGCCGCCGCCCGGGAAGCCTCCGTTCGCGCCCGAGCCGGCCGCGAAGCCGCCGGCCCCGGTACCGGCGGCGCCGCCCACGCCGGCCCCCGTGCCGGCCGCGGCGAAGAGCTGCGCGGTGGCGCCCGTCTGCAGCAGCGCCGTCGCCGGGTAGGCCTCGGCGGGTCGGCCCGCGGAGGGGTCGACGAGACGGAGCGGGCCCGTGGCCGTCACGCTGCCGAACAACGCGGCGAGTCCGTCATCGGCCTGATCGTCGGACTCGGGGGCCGCGCCGAAGGGCTGGTCGCCGAGCACCGGCTCCGCCGACCAGGGGTCGGGGTCGACGCCGAAGCGGTCCGTACCGAAGGGGTCGGCGCCGAAGGGGTCGGTACCGAAGGGCTCGGTGCCGGAATCCTCGGCGACAGGCTCGGCGTCGAACTGCGGTTCGAACTCCGCGGTGCGCGGGGCGAACGCGTCGAAGAACCGGTCGTCGCTCGTGGTCTCCGCGGAGTCGGCGGCGAGGTCGGGCGCCGGCTCGGGCTCGGCGGCTGCGGGAGCGAACCGCACGAGCGAGCCGAGGCCGCTGCTCATCGGCTCGTCGTCGACGGCGGCGGTCGCGCGGCTCGCCGGCGCACCGCCGGCGAGGATCGCCGACACCGACCCCGGCGACTCGGCACGGGGGTCCTCGGCGGTCGGATCGGGCCGGAGGTTCCAGAGGTAGCCGACCTCGTCGGAGGCATCGTCGGACTCGTCGTCGGCGTACTCGTCGTCGGCGTCGGCGGGTTCGGTCTGCGCGACCCGTCGCTCGTTCCAGAACGGTGCGCGGCGCACCGGCTCCTCGTCGCGGTCGTCGGCGGCGTCGCCGTGGTCGTCGCCGTGGTCGTCGAAGACCAGGCCGAGGCGGTCGAGGCCGTCGGTCTCGGTGGACACGGCCGGGGCTTCGACACCGGCGGACGCACCGGTGAACGCTGCGGATGCCGCGGCGGGCTCGGGCGCGACGGCACCTCCGCCGAGCGCGGCGAGCAGGTCGTCGACCGGCGGGACCGACCCGAACGGCGACGGCTCGGGCCGGGGCGCCGCAGCGGCGAACGCGGGGAACGGCGCTCGCGGCGCAGCGAGCACGCCCTCGGCCTCGTGGTCGCGCTGCACCGGCAGCGCGGCGGTCGCGGGGTCGGATGCCTCGGCATCACGCCCATGGAACGCCTGGACGTCGACGGCCGGCTCGACGACCGGGCGTCGCTCGGCCCGCGGGGTCCATTCGAGCTCCTCGGCGAAGGCGTCGAACCGGCTCGAACGGCGGGCGACGGGCTCGGCAGCCGCGAGCGGCTCGGGAGACTCGGGCTGGAGCGCGGGGAATCCGACCGTCTCTTCGGCCTCGACGGGTGCCTGCGCGGTCTCGACGTCGGCGCCCGCAGCGAACGCGGCGGACGGCGCCGGTTCGCGGTACTCGAACGATGCTGCCGGCGCGGCGGGCGTCGCCGGGGACGGATCGGGCTCGGCCGTCGGGCCGAAGCCGGCCGTCGCCTCGGGACGCGCGGTCGCGAAGTCGGTCCACGCACGACCCGGCGTCCACGAGGGGGTCGCCGGCTCGACGTCGGCAACGGAGGCGGAGTCGGCGGAGAATGCCGGGGCGGCTGCGGGCGGCTCGGGCATCACCGATGCCGAGGGTGCGAAGGCCGCTGGTTGCGCCGGCTCGGACGTCACCGGCGCCGCCGGCGTGAATGCCGTCGGCTGCGCCGGGGCGGGCTCGGGCTCGTTGAGTGCCGCCCAGAGTTCGTCGTCGTAGCTCGCGGTGCGGGGCGCGGGTGCCTCGCCCCACCCTGCGGGCGCCTCGGGCGGCGCGGTCGGGTGCGGCTCCTGGATCGGGATGCCGCCCACCGGGGTGAACGAGCTGCGCGCCACCGCGGGCGCGGAGAACCCGGAGAACGGAGCGTCGCCGGCCGCCGGCTCGGCGAGTGCCGGATCGGGCGCGGCCGTCTCGGCGACGGGCGACTGCGGTGCAGCCGCGGGGGCTGTCTCGCCTGCCGGCAGCCCGATCGAGGCGGAGCTGTCGGAGAGCTGCTGGAATGCCGCACGCAGCGCGGCCTCCGACTCGAGCTCCTGGTCGCCCCAGGTGAGCGCGAACGATGCGGCCGGCGTGACCGGTCCGGGCGGCGCGACCGGCACGGTCGGCTCGACGGGCGCGGCGGGCGTCGTCGGTGCGGGCGGCGACGCCTGCTGGTACTGCCAGGCCGCGGCAGCGGGCTCGGCGGGAGGCATCGGGCTCGCGTCGACGACCGGGGCAACCGGAGCCGGGGCGGGCGCCGCGGGAGCGCCCCCGACGGGCGGCTCGACCTCGGTCAGGCGCACGGTCGGTGCGGGCGGTGCGACCGTGAACGGCGGGGTCCAGGCCGGAAGGCCGGATGCGGCGGGCGGCAGCGGGGTGGCACCCGGCGCGGTCGCGCCCGGAAGCGCACCGGCGGCTGCCCCGACCGCGCTCGCGGCCCCGGCGGAAGCGGAAGCCGACCCCGCGCCGGTCGCGAACCCGGCGTCGCTCCACTGCGGCGGCTGGGCCGACGCCTGCGGCGGAAGCGGGTGAGCTGCTGATGCGTCGGGTGTCATCGACGGCGTGCGGCCGGGCTCGCCGATGACGGGGAGCGCCCGGGTGGCCGTGTCGTCGCGCGCGGGCGGCTCGGCGAGCGAGAACCAGTCGAGCACCTCTTCGTGCCGCGAGGCACGTGCCGGGGCGACGGGCGCGGCGGGCTGCGCCGACGCCGGAGCGGCGGGCGGCGGGGACGCCGGAGCGGCGAACGGCGAGGCGGGGGCGGCGGGCGCGGCGAACGCCGAGGGTGCCTGCGGCTGGGATTGCGGCGGGGACGCCTGCGGCGCGGAGCCCGTGGCTCCGCCGCCCGCGAGCTGCGCGAGCAGCCAGTCGGCGCCGTCGTCGAATCCCTGCCGCTCGCTCATCAGGCCAGGCCCAGGTCTTCCAGGCCGATCGCGTACAGGTAGGGCACGCCCTCGGCCTCGATGATCTCGCGGGCACCGGTGGCGCGGTCGACGACGACCGCGACGGCCACGACCTCGGCGCCGACCTTGCGCAGCGCCTCGATGGCCTTGATCGGCGACCCGCCGGTGGTCGAGGTGTCCTCGAGCACGATCACGCGCTTGCCGGCGAGCTCGGGGCCCTCGACCTGCTTGCCGCGGCCGTGGTCCTTCGGCTCCTTGCGCACGACGAAGGCGTCGTACGCGAGGCCGCGGGCGGCGCCCTGGTGCAGGATCGCGGAGGCGATCGGGTCGGCGCCCATCGTGAGGCCGCCGACGGCGGCGACATCGGGGATGTCGGCGATGACGTCGAGCATGACCTGCCCGATGAGCGGTGCGACGCGGTGGTCGAGGCTGACCTTGCGCAGGTCGACGTAGTACGTCGCCTTCTTGCCGCTCGTCAGCGTGAAGTCGCCGTGGAAGACGGCGTCGGCGGAGATGTAGTCGATGAGCCTGCGGCGGGCGTCGGAGTCGTGCGTGGTCACCCGCAATACTTTACGGCCCACCTGCCTGAGAGGAAGGGGTGGAGCCCTCGGCCTCCTCGTCGGCGGTCCGCTCGGAGTCGTCACGGGTCCGCTCGTCCTCCCGTTCCCCGCGGTCGCGGCGCCGGCGCCCTCCCCACAGCGAGCGCGGGGTTCCCGGTACGAGTCGCGCCCAGAACGGCGGCTCCTTCTCCTCGGTGAGCGCGGCCGGCACGTCGATGTGGAAGTCGGCGAGCTCCTCGGCGCCGTGGTGGACGACCCGGTAGAGCGCCGTGCCGATGAGCACGCCGAGCGCGATCGACATAATCGAGGTGAGGGCGTCGGCGAAGTCCTCGAGCCCGTGCGTGGTGCCCATCGCCTCGGTGAACCCCACGAGCCCGGCCGCGCCGGGCACGAGCAGCCAGAACCCCGGCAGGAAGGTGAGCTGCGACGGTGCGCCGTGCCGCAACGACGCGATCCACAGCACGACCGGGGTCATCGCGAGGGCCCCGATGAACCCGCTCACGGTCGAGCCGATCAGCGCGGTGCCGAGCGCCTGGCCCGTGTACGCCACGACGAGCACGAGGAGGACCCAGCCGAAGGTGCGCCGAGGCGCCGAGAAGTGCAGGTAGTTGCCGACCGCGAACAGGAGGACCCCCACCATCGGGCTCCACCACGGGAAGGGAGTGGATGCCTCGAGCGGCGAGTAGCTCGAGCTCTCGACGCCGACCAGCGTGCCGGCGGCGAGGATCCCGAATGCGAGGAGTGCGAGCTGCACGAGGCCGAAGACGAGTCGCGAGGCACCCGAGAGCATCTGGCCGACCGCGAGCTCGGCGACGGCCGTCGTCAGCACGCCGCCGGGCAGGAACGTCGCGAGCGGCGCGATGAGCAGCTTGAGCGGGTCGCCGATCTCGACGTACGGCGCGATGAGGAACACCGCGAGCGCGCAGGCGAATGCCGCGAAGACCGGGAACACGAGCTGCAGCGTCGGCGACCGCACGAGCTTCGCGAGGCCGACGAACGCCCCGAGGCAGAAGGCGATGACCGCGCCCTGCCAGGTCGGCGACAGCAGCAGGGCCAGCCCCGCCACGAGGAGGGCGTGCCCGAACGTGCGCACGAGCCATCCGTGCCCCGGTCGCATCGCACCGATCTCGTTGAGGCGGTGGATTCCGTCGAGCGGGTCGATCTCGGCGCGCTTCGCCTCGCCGACGAGCGTGTACAGCGCCGCGATCTGGTCGAAGCGGAACGAGACGTTGACGGCCGAGCGGACGGCGACATGGGCCGCCTCGCCGTCGCCGGTCTGCACGATGACCACGGTGGGCATCACGACGACGTCGGTGTCGTCCCGGCCGTACGCCCGGGACACCTCGACCAGCGTGCTGTGGATGACGTCGACCGACTCGGCGGCCGCGTTCATGCCCTCCGCGAGCCCGAGGAGGAACTGGCGGAGGAGTGCGCGATCGGCGGTCTCGGCCATCGGCGCGCCCGGATCAGACCACCACGAACGAGAGCAGCACGCCGACGATCATCGCCGAGACGACGTACACGAGGTTCGGCAGCTGGAACGAGTGGTCGAACACGTACTTGCCGAGCTTCGTCGTGCCCGTCTGGTCGAAGGCGGCCGTCGCCACCTGGGAGCCGTTGGCCGGCAGCGTGTACATGCCCATCGCCGAGGGCCAGAGGCCGACGATGAGGGAGGCGGGCAGCCCGATCGCGAGACCGATCGGCACGATGGCGTTCGTCGCACTCGACTGGCTCGTCGTCAGCATGGCGACGAGGAAGAGCGCGAGGGCGAAGAGGAGCGCGCCGACGAACGCCGTCGACCCCGAGACGAGCGAGCCGAGGCCCTCGACGATGAGGTCGTTGTTGTTCGCGACGAAGGTGTTGGCGAGCCAGGCGATGCCGAAGAGCGCGAAGGCCCCGACCATGCCGGCGGGGAACGTCGACTGCTTGGGCACGTCGGCCGACTTGACCTTGCAGAACACGAAGATGAGCGCCGCGATGACACCCATCGTGACCTCGATGATGATCGTCACCGAGACGCGCACCGGGTCGCCGTTGTCGTCGGTGCCGATGATCGGGCGGAGGTTCTCGAACAGGCCCATGAGGACGATGAACGCGACGCCGGCGAGGAAGATCGACGCCGACAGCACCGCGGTCTTGGGCAGCTTGCGTTCGGTCGTGTCTTCGGCGGGCGGCTTCACGAGGTGCTCGGCGAGTCGTCGCTGATACTCGGGATCGTCCTCGAGGTTCTTGCCGTGCCGCACCATGACGAGCGCGGCGAGGAAGAGCCCGACGATCGAGGCCGGCCACATGATGAGCAGCACCTGGCCGAGGTCGACGCCGCTCGGGGCGAGGAGCACGACGAGCGACGCGGTCGCCGCCGAGACCGGGCTGCAGAGGATGCCGACCTGCGAGGCCACGGCGGAGACCGACAGGGCCCGCTCGGGACGGATCTTCTGGTCGTACGAGACGTCGTAGATGACGGGCAGCAGCGGGTAGAAGATGTTGCCCGTTCCCGCACCGACGGTGAAGAGGAACGACATCGCAGGGGCGAGGAAGACGACGCTCTTCGGCCTGGACTTGATCGCCTTGGCCGCCACCGACACCATCCAGTCGATGCCGCCGGCGGCCTGCATGACGGAGGCCGCCGTGATGACGGTGAGCACGATGAAGACCGCGTCGACCGGCGCGTTGCCGGGGGCGGTCTGGAAGCCGAACACGAGTACGGCGACGCCGACGAGGCCCCAGACGCCGAGCCCGATGCCGCTCGTGCGGGTGCCCATGAAGATCGCCAGGACGACGACGATCAGCTGCGCGACGAGGATCCAGACGTTGTCGTTCATGCGCTCGGCCCCTTCACGATCGGGCCGGTCGCCTCGAGCACCTGCACGGGCAGCGGCGTCTCGACGATCCGGCCGTCGATCGCCTCGACCCGGAGCGCGAGTGCGGGGTCGACGGGGCTGATCGCCGTCACGAAGTCCTGGTTCTCGAAGTGCAGCGACTGCAGGTTGCCGACGGCGTAGCCGGTCGCGAGCTCGCCGCTCTGCAGCGCGGCGTGGAAGAGCGGCTGCCGCTGGTCCTCCGCGTCGTAGTGGGGGCAGAAGCTGCCGTGCAGGAAGCCGAGCCCCTCGGGCAGCACCTGCAGGGTCGGCCCGTAACTGTCGGTCGTGCCGCCCTCGAACCAGCAGATGCCGCCGGCCGAGCCGCCCGTGAACACCACGTTCGAGCTCGGGTCCTGCCACATCTCGCGCATGATCTCGTCGAGGCCCTGTCGCTTCCACACGTCGAGCATGTTCGCCGTGTTGCCGCCGCCGACGTGGATCACGTCGAAGCCCTTCACGAAGCCCGCGAGGTCGTCGAGGTCGCGATGGAAGAGCGTGAGGTGGTGCGGCGCGCAGCGATCGGAGTCGTAGGTCTTGTAGAAGCTCAGCGTGTAGGCCTGCTCGTCACCCGTCGCGGTGCCGACGAACAGCACCCGGGGGCGCTCCTTGCCCGTGAGCTCCAGGATGTAGTCGTGCGTCGGATCGGCCCGTCGCTCCATCATGGCCTTGCCGGCCCCCGTCGCCACCACGTGCGCCATCGTTCCCCCTCGTCGCGATGTACCCCTCGCGGTCACGCTATCGGTCGGCGAGGAACGGTGTCGAGAGGTGCGTCAGCCGTGTCGTCGCGGCCGGCTCAGGCCGCCGGCGCGCCGGCCGCGGGGCATCGCGATCCCCCCAGGCTCATCTCGATGCGCTCGTCGACCGGACGCGACGGCACAGAGGAAGGGCCGCCCCGCGGGGTGTCCCTCCCCCGCGCGGCGGCCCTTACAGGGGGCCGCGCCTCATGGTTGGAGGGGTGTCCCTCCCCCGTGCGGCGGCCCTGCAGTCCCGGAGAACGGACCTCCGGGGATTCGCGGCACTCAGACGGTGCGCGCGAACGTCTCTCGCGGCTGGCGGCGGTAGCCGTCACGAGCGGTGACGACGATCGCACCGGCGACGGCGGCGACGGAAACGGTGCCGAGAAGCACGATGATGCTGATCACGATGGATCCTTTCGACGAAGACGGTGCGGGCTGGTCGAGCGACTTTGCGCCGTTGCACGTGTTCGACATGCACTATTCTTCCGCGTCGAAACATTCAGCACAAGCTCACGATCCTACAAGCACGATGTAGCATTACTACATGGATGTCCGACGGCTCGACCTGCTCCGCGAACTCGCCGAACGGGGCTCGGTGACCGCGGTCGCCGAGGCGACCGGGCGCACCCCGTCCGCGGTCTCGCAGCAGCTCAAGGTGCTCGAGCGCGAGGCCGGCATGCCGCTCACCGAGCGCAGCGGCCGCGGCGTCGTGCTGACGAGCGCGGGGCATGCGCTCGCCCGCAGCGCGACCGACGTCGCGATCGCCCTCGAACGCGCGACCTCCCTGTGGGACGAGTTCCGCAACGACCCGAGCGGCGAGGTCACGTTGATGACCTTCCCGACCATCGGCGCGGCGCTGCTTCCGGCCGTGCTGACCGAGCTCTCGCAGGTCGCGGGCCTCGTCGTGCAGGCCACCGACCTCGACCCCGAGCTCGCCGAGTTCGCCGACCTCACCGCCGACTACGACATCGTGCTCGCCCACACCATGCCGGGCGTGCTGCCGTGGGGCGGCCGCGGGCTCAGGGCGGTGCCGCTGCTCACCGAACCGCTCGACATCGGCCTGCCCGCCGACCACCGGCTCGCGGGCCGATCGCACCTCACCCCCGGCGACCTCGTCGACGAGACGTGGCTCGGGGTGCCGCCGGGCTTCCCCTTCGAGCGCATCCTCCACGCGATCGAGCAGCAGACGGGCCGCCGGGTCCAGGTGAGCCAGCGGTTCAGCGACATGCGCATCATCGAGGCGTTCATCGTGGCGGGCCTCGGCATCGCCTTCGTGCCGCGGTTCACGAGCGGCGCCGTCCCCGACTCGATCGTGCTGAAGCCGCTCCGCGGCGTGGCATCCTCGCGCCAGATCGTCGCCCTCGTGCGCCCCGACGTCGCCGAGCGCCTCGCCGTGCGCACCGTGCTCGACGTGCTGGTGTCGCAGTCGGCCCGGCTCGAGCGCGAGCACCTGGCCGACTAGTCGGCGAGCCTCATCCGTCACGCTCGAGGTCGTAGGAGAGCACGAGGCTGCCCGCCGCCGTCGTGTCGAACGCCGTGAGCACCAGGGGGCGCGGCGACTCGAGCTCGCCGAAGAGCCGCTTGCCCGAGCCGAGCAGGAGCGGGTGCACGAACAGCCGGAATCCGTCGACGAGGTCCGCCCGCAGGAGCGAGCGCACGAGGACCCCGCTGCCGAGGATCGCGAGGTCGCCCTCCCCGGTCCGCTTCAGGGCGCGCACGCCGTCGGTCGTGTCACCGGCCAGCGGTCGCGTGTTCGCCCAGTCGAACGTGGTGAGGCTGCGGCTGGCGACGTACTTCTCGGTGGCGTTCAGGTGGGCGGCCATGGGGTTCTCGTCGGGTACCGACGGCCAGAAGGCCGCCATCTTCTCGTAGGTCTTGCGGCCGAACAGGTAGGCCGTCGTGCGGCCGAGCCCCTCGGCGACGGTGGAGGCGTGGATCGCATCGGCGTATGGTGCTCCCCAACCGCCGTGCTCGAAGCCGCCCTCGCGGTCCTCGTCCGGCGATCCCAGTCCCTGCATGACTCCATCGACCGAGAGGAACTCGATCGCGATCAATCTGCGCATCAGGTTCTCCTTTCACACTCCATGCTGCGCCGCCCGGGCGGAGCAGTGCTTGAAGGAAATCGATCGGCGATGACGAACGACGCACGTCCCGAGGCATCCGCACCCGGCCCCGTCCTGGTGCGGCACCCCGTACGTCCCGAACTCGCCGGACTCGTGGCGGGCATCGTGGGCCATCACGAGCTCGTGGACCGCCCGATGGTCCGCCGGCAGGTCGCCGGGAGCCTGATCCCCCTCGTGCTCTCGTTCGGCACCCCGCTCGACGTGCTCGACCTCTCGGCCGGCGAGGGGCGCGGTCGCCGCACCTCGTTCGTCGCGGGCATCATGCCCGGCCATGCGACCACCTCGTTCGAGCACGAGCAGCACTGCCTGCAGATCTACCTCACTCCGCTCGGCGTCATGCGCCTGCTCGGCCTGCCGGGCCGCGAGCTCGCGGCGCGCGTCGTCGATCTCGCCGATGCGGTGCCCGCGTTCGACGAACGGTTCGTGGAACGGCTGCACGAGGCTCACAGCTGGCCGCGCCGCTTCGAACTGGTCGATCGGGTGCTGCTCGACCTGCTCGGGCACGGCCGCCCGGTCGAGCCCTTCGTGGGCTGGATGTGGCGGCAGATCGAGCGCTCGGGCGGGCGGGCCAGGATCGGCGAGCTGGTCGAGCAGACCGGGTGGAGCCACCGCCACGCGACCGCGCGCTTCACCGAGGAGGTCGGCATCCGGCCGAAGACGGCGGCGAGCGTCGTCCGTTTCGAGCGCGCCCTCGCCGAGCTGCGGGATCGCCCGGCCGCCGACGTCGCGGCCGCCGTCGGCTTCGCCGATCAGAGCCATCTCGTGCGAGAGTTCCGCAGGTTCGCGGGATGGTCGCCCACCGAGCTGCTCCGCACCGAGCCCACGACCGCCCAGGCCGCCATCGGCTGACGACGCGGCGACGAGCCGATCTGGAGATGGGATCCGACGAGCCGATCCATCGACGGGATTGGCGATCGGCCACCACCGGCGCGCGCAGCCCGCCGCCGCCGCGAGAGGGGGTCGCCAAAGACCCGCCCGCGCCGCGCCCGTCGCGGTAGGCTCCGGCACCATGGCCGATGACGCGATCCTCCTCGACGTGACCGACGGGCTCGCCCGCGTCACCCTCAACCGCCCCGCCCGCCTCAACGCGGTCGACCCCGACGCGATCACCCGCTGGCAGTCGATCGCGCACGAGGTCGCCGAGCGCGACGACATCGGCGCGGTGCTGCTGGATGCCTCGGGGCGGGCCTTCTGCGCGGGCGGTGACGTCGTGGCGATGTCGGAGCTCGCCGCCGCGGGCGGCGACGCCGCGACCGTGATCACGGAGCTCGCCGACCGCATCCACGACGGCCACCTGACCCTCCGCGAGAGCTCCAAGCCGATCGTCGCCGCGGTGCAGGGGCCCGTCGCGGGCGGCGGGCTCGGCTTCATGCTCGTCGCCGACTTCATCGTGGCGAGCGAACTGGCGACGTTCTCGAGCCGCTACAGCGACATCGGGCTGACGCCCGACTGCGGCGTGAGCACGCTCCTGCCCGAGGCGATCGGCCCGCGCCGCGCGCTCGAGCTCACCCTCACCCCGCGCACGATCACCGCGGCCGAGGCGCTCAACTGGGGCCTCGTCACCGAGGTCGTGCCGCACGAGGAGGTCGCCGCGCGCGCCCACGCGATCGCGCGTTCGTGGCTCGACGGCGCGACCGGCGCCTTCGGGCAGGCGAAGCGGCTGGTGCGCTCTGGGCTCTCGCGTTCGTTCGCCGAGGCGCTCGACGACGAGGCGCGCACGATCGGCGCGGCCTTCGCGACCCCCGAGGCGCAGGCCCGCATCGCGGCGTTCACGCGCCGCTGACCCGCGGCGCGGTTCCGTCGCCGTCCTCAACCCTGCCTCGCCGTCTGCGCGCTGCGGGAGGGGGTTGGCTGCGCCCGATCGACCGGAGCAGAATCGAGGCGGAGGCACAGATGCAGGATCCAGCTGACGAGTTCGCCGCGATCGCCGAGGAGGTCGCCGAACGCGCCCGAGCGGCGGGCCTCACGGTCGGCGTCGCGGAGTCGCTCACGAGCGGCGCGATCGCGAACTCCCTCGGCGCCGCGCCCGAGGCATCCGAGTGGTTTCGCGGCGGCGTGGTC
Source organism: Agromyces sp. NPDC058104 (assembly GCF_042884835.1). Taxonomy (NCBI): domain Bacteria; kingdom Bacillati; phylum Actinomycetota; class Actinomycetes; order Micrococcales; family Microbacteriaceae; genus Agromyces; species Agromyces sp. NPDC058104. Next base: position 1,237,298 of record NZ_JBHVTD010000001.1, read on the forward strand.
GCCTACACCGAATCGGTGAAACGGCGGGTGCTCGGGGTCGAGGCCGAGCTCGTGGTCTCCGCGCAGTGCGCGAGCGAGCTCGCGACGGGCGTCGCCCGCCTGCTCGACGCCGACGCGGCCGTGGCCGTCACCGGCGTCGGCGGGCCCGATTCGGCCGACGGCGAGCCGCCCGGCACCGTCTTCGCCGCGGTCGCCGTGCGGGGCGAGGTGCACGGCGCGCGCTTCGCGTTCGACGGCGACCCCGCCCACGTCGTCCACCAGACGGTGGGGGCTGCACTCGAACTGCTGCGCGCCGCGCTGCCGCCCGCTGCCTCCTCCCAGCCGGGACCGCCGGGCTAGTCGTGCTGCGGGAACCCCAGGTTCAGCCCGCCGTGGCTCGGGTCGAGCCAGCGCGAGGTGATCGCCTTCTCCTGCGTGAAGAAGTCGAAGCCCCGGGCGCCGTAGGCCTTCGCGTTGCCGAACAGCGACGCCTTCCAGCCGCCGAACGAGTGGTAGGCGACCGGTACCGGGATGGGCACGTTGATACCGACCATGCCGACCGTGACCTCGCGCTGGAACCGCCGCGCGGCGCCCCCGTCGTTCGTGAAGATCGCCGTGCCGTTGCCGTAGGGCGAGTTGTTGATGATCTCGAGCCCGTCCTCGTACCCGTCGACGCGCACCACCGAGAGCACCGGCCCGAAGATCTCGTCGCGGTACACGGCCGACGAGGTCGGCACGCGGTCGACGAGGGTCGGCCCGAGCCAGAACCCGGCCGAGTCGCCGTCGACGACCGGGTCGCGGCCGTCGACCACGAGGCTCGCCCCGTCGGCCGAGGCCACCTCGAGGTACCCCGCGACCTTGTCACGGTGCTCGCGGGTGATCAGCGGGCCCATGTCGCAGCCGCGCGTGCCGTCGCCGGTCGTCAGGCGCGACATCCGCTCGGCCACCTTGGCGACGAACTCGTCGGCGATCGAGTCGACCGCGAGCACCGCCGAGATCGCCATGCAGCGCTCGCCCGCCGAGCCGAAGCCCGCGTTGACGGCGGCGTCGGCCGCGAGGTCGAGGTCGGCGTCGGGCAGCACGAGCATGTGGTTCTTCGCACCGCCGAGCGCCTGCACCCGCTTGCCGTTGGCGGTGGCGGTCGAGTAGATGTACTGCGCGATGGGCGTGGAGCCGACGAACGAGATCGCCCGCACGGTCGGGTGGTGCAGCAGCGCGTCGACGGCGACCTTGTCGCCGTGCACGACGTTGAGCACGCCGTCGGGCAGGCCGGCCTCCTGCATGAGTCTCGCGAGCCAGACCGCGGCCGACGGATCCTTCTCGGACGGCTTCAGCACGACCGTGTTGCCCGTCGCGATCGCGAGCGGGAAGAACCACAGCGGCACCATCGCCGGGAAGTTGAACGGCGAGATGATGCCGACGACGCCCACCGGCTGGCGCAGCGTGTAGACGTCGATGCCGGTCGACACGTTCTCGCTGTACTCGCCCTTGGTGTAGCCGGGCATGGCGCAGGCGAGCTCGACGACCTCGATGCCGCGCGCGATCTCGCCCGCGGCGTCGCCGAGCACCTTGCCGTGCTCGCTCGTGAGGATCGCGGCGAGCTCGTCGGTGCGCCCGGCGAGCAGCTCGCGGAACTTGAACATCACCTGCTGCCGCCTCGCGATCGAGGTGTCTCGCCACGCAGGGAACGCGCGCGCCGCGGCCTCGACCGCCGCGTCGACGTCGTCGGTCGAGGCGAAGTGCACCCGCTTCTGCTCGACGCCGAGCGCGGGGTTGTAGACGGGGCCGCTGCGGGCGGGGTCGCCGGCGACGGATGTCCCGTCGATCCAGTGCTCGATGAAGTCGGTCATGATCTCCTCTTTCCTCGTCGGAAGTTCAGTCGCCGGATGCGACGGTCGCCAGCACGTCGTCGTAGATCGGCATTGCCTCGGCGACCTCCTCGGCCGTCACCACGCACGGCGGCACCACGTGGATGCGGTTGTCCTGGATGAACGGCAGCAGCCCGCGTTCGACGAGCGCGGACTTGATGCGGCCCATCGCCGCGGCCGGCAGCGGCTCCCGGGTCTTGCGGTCGGCGACGAGCTCGATCGCCCAGAAGACCCCCTCGCCGCGCACCTCCCCGATGACGGGGTGCCGCTCGGCGAGCTCCTCGAGGGCGGGCCCGATCGACTCGGCGCCGATCTCGCGCGCATGCTCGACGATGCCCTCGGCGGCCATGGCGTCGATCGTGGCGACGATCGAGGCCATCGCGAGCGGGTGCCCCGAGTAGGTCAGCCCGCCCGGGAAGACCCGCTCGTCGAAGGTCGCCGCGATCTCGTCGGAGATGACCACGCCGCCCGCGGGCACGTAGCCCGAGTTCACCCCCTTCGCGAAGGTGATGAGGTCGGGCCGCACGTCGTAGCCGTCGAAGGCGAACCAGCGCCCGGTGCGCCCGAAGCCGGCCATCACCTCGTCGAGGATCAGCAGGATGCCGTGCTTGTCGCAGAGCGCGCGCATGCCGGCGAGGTAACCCGGCGGCGGCACCAGGATGCCGGCCGTGCCGGGGATCGTCTCGAGGAGGACCGCGGCGATCGAGGCCGGCCCCTCCGACTCGATCACCCGCGAGAGGTGGCGCAGCGCCCGCTCCGACTCCTCCTCGGGGGTGGCGGCCCAGAACTCCGAGCGGTAGAGGTAGGGGCCGAAGAAGTGCACGTGCCCGCGGGCGAACTCGTTGGGCACGCGACGCCAGTCGCCCGTCGCGACGATCGCCGCCCCCGTGTTGCCGTGGTACGAGCGGTACGTCGAGAGCACCTTGTCGCGCCCCGTGTGCAGGCGCGCCATCCGCACGGCGTTCTCGTTGGCATCCGCGCCGCCGTTCGTGAAGAACACCTTCTCGAAGCCGGCGGGGGCGCGCGCGACGATGCGCTTCGCCGCCTCGCCGCGGGCGAGGTTGACCGTCGACGGGGCGATCGTCGTGAGCAGCTCGGCCTGCTCGCGGATCGCGGCGACGACCGAGGGGTGCTGGTGGCCGATGTTGACGTTCACGAGCTGGCTCGAGAAGTCGAGGTACTCGCGGCCGCCGTGGTCCCAGACGCGCGCGCCGCGCCCGCTCGCGACGACGAGCCCCGACGGGTTCGCCTGCGCCGACCAGGAGTGGAAGACGTGCGCACGATCGAGCTGCCGCGCGATGTCGTCGAGGTCTTCGAGGTTCTCGCTCATGGGCTTCACTGCCTTTCGCTGGGAGTTCCGGGATGCTGCGCCGCCGTCGGCCGGCGGCGCAGCATCCGCATTGCTAGTTGCCGCCCTCTTCGAGGGTGACGTCGATGGGCGACCAGTCGGCACCCGTGAGGTCGAGGTCCTCGCCCTCGAGCTCCGCGAGCGCCTTCTCGATCCACTCGTTCGTCCAGGCCGACGCGGGCGGCGCCTCGGTGATGAGGTGGTCGCCAGCCTCGTTCACCGCGGCGAGCGCGCCGGCGACCGTCTTGTCCCAGGCGGCCTCGTCGATCATGCCGATGCCGTCGTCGGAGGGCCAGATGAGCTTGTTGGTCTCGTTCACCATCCAGAGCTCGTGGCTCGGGCCCCAGCCCGACCCGGCGGCGATCGTGATGTCGGCCGCATCTTCGGGGTTGGCCGCGGCGAACGCCCAGCCCTTGATGACGGCCTTCAGGAACTTGACCGTCGTCTCCTGGTAGTCGGTGTCGCTCTCGAGGCGTTCGGTGTCGGCCCAGATCGCGTCCTGCAGCATGGCCCCCTCGGTGTCCTCGTACGAGATAACGTTGAAGTCCTCGGGCTGGTAGAGCTCGCCGGTGTCGGGGTTCGGCGTCTCGAGCAGCTGCGCGTACTCGTTGTACGTCATCGCCTGCGCCGCGTCGATGTCGCCCTGCAGGAACGCGTTCATGTTGAAGTCCTGCGTGATGATCTCGACGGTGGTCGAGTCGAGGCCCTCCGCCGCCATCGCCGCGAAGATCTCCCACTCGTTGCCGAAGCCCCACGAGCCGATCTTCTTGCCCTCGAAGTCGGCGACCTCCTCGATGCCCGAGTCGGCCCACGAGACCTGCAGGGTGCCCGAGCGCTGGAAGATCTGGGCGATGTCGGTGAGGTTCGCGCCCTGTTCGATCGAGCCGAGCACCTTCGGCACCCACGCGATCGCGTAGTCGACGTCGCCGTTGGCGAGCGCGTCCTGCGGCACGATGTCGCCGCCCGAGGGGATGATCTCGACGTCCAGGCCCTCCTCCTCGAAGAAGCCCTGGTCGGCGGCGGCGAAGTAGCCGGCGAACTGCCCCTGCGGGAGCCACTGGAGCTGGAGCTTCACCGGGGTGAGCTCGCCGTCGGCGGAGTCGCCCGAGCTGTCGCCCGAGTCGCCGGACGAGCAGGCGGCGAGGATGAGCGCCGCCGTGACGGCGAACGCTCCGGCCGCGAGTCCGCGGCGTGTGCTGTGCTTCATGTCAGTCCTTCCCTGTTCTCAGTGCGAAACGGTGGTGCTGGTCGTGCTGACGGTGCTGGTACTGGTGGTGCGGGTTCCTGGGGTGCGGTCGGCGGGCCTGCGTCCGCGCAGCACGAGCCGCTCGAGCGCGAGCGTCGCGAGGTAGAAGAGCAGGCCCAGTGCGATGGATGCCACGACGTACGCCCAGGCGCGGGCGTACGCGCTCGACGCGGCCGAGGTCGAGATCAGGCTGCCGAGGCCGCCGCGCGGTCCGCCGAAGTACTCGGCGACGAGCGCGGAGATCACGGCGAGCGAGGAGGCGATGCGGATGCCGGTGAGGATGAAGGGTCGTGCGGTCGGCAGGGTCAGCGAGCGCAGCACCTGCGCGGGCGTCGCCGCATAGGCGCGCATGAGCTCGCGGTGCACGGGGGTCGTCTGCCGGAATCCGCGCAGCGTGTTGAGGAACACGGGCACGAATGAGGCGATCGCGGCGATCGCCTGCCGGCCGAACTGGCTGTCGGCGCCGAACATCGAGTTCAGCACGGGCGCCAGGGCGACGATCGGCACCACGGCGAGCGCGGCGATGACGGGGGCGCTCATCCGGTCGACGGCGCGCCACCTCGCGGCGAGCGCGGCGAGCGCGATGCCGAGCACCGAGCCGACGACGAGTCCGATGAGCGCGTTCGTGCCGGTGATGATGGTGGCCTGCACGATCGAGTCCCACGAGGCGATGAGGGCCTCGACGATCGACGCCGGGCTCGGCAGCAGGTAGTCCGAGACGCCGACGACGCTGACGAGGAACTGCCAGATGCCGAGCACGATCAGCCCCACCGCCACCGGTGCGACGATGCGCAGGGTCGTCTCGGTCCGCGGGCTCATCAGCGCGTCTCCACTCCGCGGGCGCCCGTGGCCACGGGGGCGCCGTGCAGCGCCTCGCGTACGGCGGTGACCATCTCGAAGAAGGAGCGGTCCTCGCGGAGGCCCTCGGTGCGGGCGGTCCTCGTGGCGACGGGTGCGCCGGCACCGGGAGCAGCACCAGCTCCCTCGGCCGCTCGGGCGCCTGCGCCCGCGCCGCCGAGCCGCATCGGCACGATCTCGCGGATGCGCCCGGGGCGCGGCGACATCACGACCACCCGGTCGGAGAGGAACACCGCCTCGGGGATCGAGTGGGTGACGAAGACCACGGCCGCCCCCGTCTCGCCCGCGATGCGCACGAGATCGGCCTGCATCTTCTCGCGCGTCATCTCGTCGAGCGCGCCGAACGGCTCGTCCATGAGCAGCAGCCGGGGCTGCTCGGCGAGCGAGCGGGCGATCGCGACGCGCTGCTGCATGCCGCCCGAGAGCTGGTCGGGGTAGCGCTCGGCGAACTCCGCGAGGCCGACCATGTCGAGCAGCTCGTCGACCTTCGCCCGCCTCGCGGCCTGGGCGACGCCGTGCAACTCGAGCGGCAGCGCGATGTTCGCGGCGACGGTGCGCCAGGGCAGCAGGCCCGCCTGCTGGAACGCGATGCCGTACTCCTGGTCGAGCCGCGCCTGCGTCGGCGTCTTGCCGAAGACGGCGATGCTGCCCGCCGTCGGCCCGTCGAGATCGGCGATGAGCCGCATCAGGGTCGACTTGCCGCAGCCGCTCGGGCCGATGAGCGAGACGAACTCGCCGGCCGCGATCGTGAGGTCGATGCCCTCGAGCGCGTGCACCCGGCCGCCCTGCGTCTCGAACACCTTGTCGACGCCGCTCACCTGCACTGCGGTAGCGGGTGCGGCGGTCGCGCCGGGGGCGGCAGTCGTCTCGGGAGCGCTCATGCGGCTTCCTCCGTTCGTCGGTAGTTCTTCAGGATCACGCCGAGCAGCGCCACCGAGCCGGCGGCCACGAGGCCGAGCACCACGGCGCCGAAGATCGGGCCCCAGGCCTTGGCCGGGTCGCCCGACGCCTGCCCGGCGAATTGGATGAGGAGTCGCCCGATCCCGCCCTGCAGGCCGGTCGACACCTCGGCGACGACCGCGCCGATGACGGCGTTGGCCGCGCCGAGCCGCAGTGCGGGCAGCAGGTACGGAACCGCGGCGGGGAAGCGCAGCTTCACGAGCGTCGCCCAGTAGCCCGCGGCATAGCTCTGCATGAGCTCCTCGTGGATGCGGTCGGGCGACTGGAGCCCCTTCAGCGCGCCGATCGCGATCGGGAAGAACGCGAGGTAGCTCGCGATCAGCGCGACCGACATCCAGTCCTGCCACTCGAAGGCGCCGATCTCGACCCGCGAGCCCCAGCTCTTCACGATCGGGGCGAACGCGATGAGCGGCACGGTCTGGCTGAGCACGATCCACGGCAGCAGGCCCCACTCGGCGATCCGCCAGCGCTGCATCACGAGGGCGAGGCCGACGCCCACGACCACGCCGACGAGCCAGCCGGCGGCCGCGATGCCGAGCGTGGTGAGCGCGCCGAGCAGGATCACGACCCAGAGCGCCTGCGCCGAGGGCGAGCGGGTCACCGGTTCGGCGAGCCGGGCGAACATGTCCCACACGTGGGGCATCGCGAGGTCGGTGGTGCGCGGCAGCACCCGCGTCTCGCCGATGAGCACGCCGTCGGCAGGAGCGAGCAGCTTGTAGCCCTCCCACAGCGCGACGAGCAGCAGTACGCCGGCCACGCCCCATCCGACGACGGCCGCTCGGCGCGCTGCGGTGCTCATGCCTTCGCCGTGATGTGCTCGGTGAGCGCCGGGATCACGGTCTCGCCGTAGACCCGCAGCGTCTCCTCCTTGTTGTCGTGCTGGAGGTAGCCGGCGAACTGGTCGACGCCGAGGTCGGCGAGCTGCTTCAGCTTCTGGATGTGCTGGTCGGCCGAGCCGAGCACGCAGAATCGCTCGACGATCTCGTCGGGCACGAAGTCGACGTGGTCGTTGTCGGCCTTGCCGTGGGTGTTGTAGTCGTAGCCCTCGCGACCGCGGATGTAGTCGGTCAGCGCATCGGGAACCGTGCCGTGCGCGCCGTACTTCGCGACGATGTCGGCGACGTGGTTGCCGACCATGCCGCCGAACCAGCGCGACTGGTCGCGCATGTGCGCCCAGTCGTCGCCGATGTACATGGGCGCGGCGACGCAGAACTTGATCGACATGGGGTCTCGACCGGCGGCCTCGGCGGCGTCGCGCACGGTCCTGATCATCCACGCGGCGATGTCGACGTCGGCGAGCTGCAGGATGAAGCCGTCGCCGACCTCGCCGGTGAGCTTCAGCGCCATCGGGCCGTAGGCGGCGACCCAGATGTCGAGCTCCGATCCCTTCGACCACGGGAACTGCAGCTGCGAGCCCTTGTACTCGACGCTGCGCGAGTTCGCGAGCTCGCGGATCACGTGGATCGACTCCCGGAGCTCGGCGATCGTGGTGGGCTTGCCGTTCGTGACGCGCACGGCCGAGTCGCCGCGGCCGATGCCGCAGATCGTGCGGTTGCCGTACATCTCGTTGAGGGTCGCGAAGATCGACGCCGTGACCGTCCAGTCGCGGGTGGCCGGGTTCGTGACGAAGGGGCCGACCTTGATGCGGTGGGTCTCGGCGAGGATCTTGCTGTAGATCACGTACGGCTCCTGCCAGAGCAGGTGCGAGTCGAACGTCCACGCGGTGCTGAAGCCGTACTGCTCGGCGAGCTTGGCGAGGTGCACGGTGCGCGAGGCGGGCGGGTTGGTCTGGAGGACGACGCCGAAGTCCATGTCGTTCCCTTCTGTCGATCGTGGGGGCTCGGTCGGTCGGGATGCTCAGATGAGGTACTGGCTGAGGCCCCGCTTGAGGTACTTCCCGTCGCCCTTGGTGCCGAGGTACTGGTCGCCCTCGACGATGACCTTGCCGCGCGAGAGCACGGTGTCGACGCGGCCGTCGATCTCGTAGCCCTCCCAGGCGGAGTGGTCCATGTTCATGTGGTGCTTGCGCCCCTCGCCGTAGCCGATCGAGGTGTGCCCGTTCGGGTCGTAGACGACGATGTCGGCGTCGGCGCCGGGCTGGATGACGCCCTTGCGGCCGTAGAGCCCGAACATGCGCGCCGGCGTCGTCGACGTCAGCTCCACCCAGCGCTCGAGGGTGATCTCGCCGGTGACGACGCCCTGGTACATGAGGTCCATGCGGTGCTCGATCGAGCCGATGCCGTTGGGGATCTTCCGGAAGTCGCCGAGCCCGAGCTCCTTCTGGTCCTTCATGCAGAAGGGGCAGTGGTCGGTCGAGACCATCTGCAGGTCGTTCGTGCGCAGCGCCTGCCACATCGAGTGCTGGTGGCCCTCCGCCCGCGAGCGCAGCGGCGTCGAACACACCCACTTGGCGCCTTCGAAGGCGCCCCATTCATCGCTGGATGCCCCGAGCTGATCTTCGAGGGAGAGGTAGAGGTACTGCGGGCAGGTCTCGCCGAATACGTTCTGCCCCTTGTCGCGCGCCCAGGCGAGCTGCTCGACGGCCTGCTTCGCCGACACGTGCACGACGTAGAGCGGAGCGCCGGTGAGCTTCGCGAGCATGATCGCGCGGTGCGTCGCCTCCTCCTCCATCTCCCAGGCGCGGGCGATGCCGTGGTAGTACGGGTCGGTGTTGCCGGCGTCGACGAGCTGCTGGGCGAGCACGTCGATGGCGGGGCCGTTCTCGGCGTGCATCATCGTGAGCATGCCGGTCTCGCGCGAGACCTGCATCGACTTGAGGATCTGCGCGTCGTCGGAGTAGAACACGCCCGGGTAGGCCATGAAGAGCTTGAAGCTCGTGATGCCCTCGTCGGGCAGCCGCTTCATCGCGGCGAGCGAGTCGTCGTTGACGTCGCCCACGATCTGGTGGAACCCGTAGTCGATCGCGCAGTTGCCCGAGGCCTTCTCGTGCCAGGCGGCCAGGCCGTCCTCGATGCGCTGGCCGTAGGTCTGCACCGCGAAGTCGATGATCGACGTCGTGCCGCCGTGCGCGGCGGCTCGGGTGCCGGTCTCGAAGGTGTCGGAGGCCTCGGTGCCGCCGAACGGCAGCTGCATGTGGGTGTGGGCGTCGATGCCGCCGGGGATCACGTACTTGCCGGTGGCGTCGATGACGCGGTCGACGCTCGCCGAGACATCCGTGCCGAGCAGTTCGCTGCCGGATTCGATGACGGCGACGATGCGCTCGCCGTCGATGAGCACGTCGGCCGCGGCGCGGCCGGTGGCGCTCACGACGGTGCCGCCGCTGATGAGGGTGGTGGTCATGGTCTCGATACGCTCCTTCGTCGCTACTCGATCGGCAGGGTCACGGCTTCGCGATCTTCGCGTAGGAGTCGGGCCGGCGGTCGCGGTAGAACTGCCAGTCGTCGCGCATCTGCTGCACCATGTCGAGGTCGAGGTCGCGCACGAGCAGCTCCTCGTGCTCGCTCGAGCCGCGGTCGCCGACGAAGTTGCCGCGCGGGTCGATGACCTGGCTCGTGCCGTAGAAGTCGACGGCGAGGTCGCCGTACTCGTTGTCCTCACGGCCGACCCGGTTGGGCTGCAGCACGAAGTAGCCGTTCGCGACGGCGGCGCACGGCCCCTCGACCTCCCACAGGCGGTTCGAGAGCCCGGGCTTGGTGGCGTTCGGGTTGAAGACCAAGTGCGCATCGTTCAGGCCGAGCTCGCGCCATCCCTCGGGGAAGTGCCGGTCGTAGCAGATGTACATTCCCACTCGGCCGACCGCGGTCTCGAAGACGGGGTAGCCGAGGTTGCCGGGGCGGAAGTAGAACTTCTCCCAGAACCGGTCGAGGTGCGGCAGGTGGTGCTTGCGGTACTTGCCGAGGATGGTGCCGTCGGCGTCGACGAGCACCGAGGTGTTGTAGTAGACGCCCGTCTCGGCCTCTTCATAGATCGGCAGCACCATGACGGTGCCGAGCTCCTTCGCGACCTCGGCGAAGCGCTGCACGATGGGCCCCTCGGCCGATTCGGCGAAGCGGTAGTACTTCTGGTCCTGCGTGATGCCGAAGTACGGGCCGTAGAACAGCTCCTGGAAGCAGACGACCTCGGCGCCCTGCGCCTTCGCATCGCGGGCGAACTGCTCGTGCTTGTCGAGCATCGAGGACTTGTCGCCGGTCCAGGTGGTCTGCGTGATGGCCGCTCTGACGATCGTCATGAATGTCTCCTGAGTCGGGCGGCGCCATTGCCGTGCACTCGAGGATCGCCTGGCGTGGTGCTCGTGTCAGGTGATCATCGGCTGCTGCTGCGACGCCGAGATGTACCGATTGAACTGCCGGTGGAACTGCCGAACGGTGTGACGAACCCGGGGCTTGTGGCCCGTTCTGTTATTGTTCGGCTTGAACATTTCTCTTCTGTTTCACTCTGTGACGCTGTGGTTACATATCTTGTCCCTTGCGCGGTTCGGAGGCAATGGTGGTGTCAGGTATTCGAATGGATGCCTCGCGATTGATCGAACTCGCCGAGTTCGCCGATGCCTCGCCGCGCACGATCGCCGGCGACGTCGCCCGGCTCGTGAACGGCGGCGAACTCGCCGCAGGCGACCGGCTGCCCACCGTGCGCGAGCTCGCCGCCGCGCTGAGCGTCAGTCCCGCGACGATCAGCCAGGCCTGGCAGGCCCTCGCCCGTGCGGGCGTCATCGAGAGCCGCGGCCGCGCCGGCAGCTTCGTGCGCGGCGCCGAGGCGCTGCGACTCGCCCCGCGCATGCGCGGCATGGCCGCCCCCGACGACCCGGTGCGCCTCGACCTCTCGCGCGGCACGCCCGACCCGCTGCTGCTGCCCGCCCTCGGCCCGGCCCTCTCGCGCGTCTCGACACGCGCCGAGACGGGCAGCTACCAGGCCGAACCCGTGATCCCCGCGCTCGCGCGCGCCCTACGCGACTCGTGGCCGAGCGACGCCGAGTCGCTCATGGTCGTCGACGGCGCCCTCGACGCGATCTCGCGCACGCTCGAGGAGCTCGTGCGCTTCGGCGACCGGGTCGTCGTCGAAAGTCCCGGCTTCCCGCCCTTCCTCGACCTGCTCGACGTGCTCGGCGCGGTCGCGGTGCCGGTGCGACTCGACGAGCACGGCATGGTGCCCGAGGCACTCGCCGTCGCCCTGCGCAAGCGGCCCGTGGCCGTGCTGCTGCAGCCGCGGGCGCAGAACCCGACCGGGGCATCCATGACGCCCGAGCGCGCCGAGGCGCTCGCCCGCACCATCGCGAACGCCGAGCGCATCGACGACCTCGTCGTCATCGAGGACGACCACTCGGGCCTCATCTCGATCGAGGGCGACGTCACGCTCGGCACCTGGCTGCCCGGCCGGGTCGTGCACGTGCGCAGCTTCTCGAAGTCGCACGGCCCCGACCTGCGCATCGCCGCCCTCGGCGGGCCGCGCGAGCTCGTCGAGCACATCGCCGGGCGGCGCATGCTCGGACCCGGCTGGACCTCGCGCATGGTGCAGACGATCCTGCTCGACCTGCTCACCGACGGCGCCTCGATCGACGCCGTCACCGAGGCGCGACGGCAGTACTACACGCGCCAGCGCATGCTCGGCGACGCGCTGCGCGAACGGGGCGTCGCCGTGCAGGAGGCCGACGGCATCAACCTCTGGATGCCGGTGCTCGGCGAGCGCTCGGCTCTCGTGCAGCTCGCCGTCGCGGGCATCAGGGTCGCCGCCGGCTCCCCCTTCCTCGCCGCCGCGAACGGCACGGATGCCCCGGGCGCGGGCCGCACGCGACGCCCGGGCGAGTTCGTGCGGGTGACCGTCGGCATGGTGCGCGACGACGTCGACGGGGTGGCCGACGCGCTCGCGACGGCAGCGAAGCACGTCGTGGCGGGCGGGTACTGAGGCCTGAGGCAGGTTCGGCGCGCTGAGGTCGGCTCGAAGCTTCCGCAGCGCGCCGAACCCACCTCCGCGACGGTGGTGCGACCTAGGCTCGGGGCATGGCCCAGCTCGACGACGTGCGACGCATCGCCGCCCGGCTGCCGGGCAGCGAAGAGCGGGCCATGACCGGCGGCGCCGCATGGTTCGTGCGCAACAAGCTCTTCGCGTGGGAGTGCCACCCCTGGCCGAGCATCCCCGAGGACATGCGCGAGGTCATCGCCGCCGAGCTCGTCGTCGGGGTGAAGGTCGGCGACCCCGTCGACGCGCTCGCGCTCCGCGAGATGCAGCCCGAGGTGTTCTTGCGCGCGACGACCCGGTGGGGAGAGCCGAAGATCGCGTTCCGCATGGCGGGCATCGCCGACGACCACCTCGAGGAGCTCGTGACCGAGGCGTGGCGTGTACAGGCGCCGAAGTACCTGCGGCGCGAGTTCTTCGGCGACGACGCGTAGGCGCGCCGCTCCACGATTCCATGCGGCATTCGCCGCGCAGTCGAGGCAGACTGGCCCCGTGAGCCAACGCAGCCACGGGTGGGTGCTGCACGTCGACCTCGACCAGTTCATCGCGGCGGTCGAGGTGCTGCGGCGCCCCGAGCTCGCGGGCAAGCCGGTGATCGTCGGCGGTCGGGGCGACCCGAACGAGCGGGCCGTGGTGTCGACCGCCTCGTACGAGGCGCGGGAGTTCGGGGTCGGGTCGGGCATGCCGTTGCGGATCGCGGCGCGCAAGGCGCCCGAGGCGGTCATCCTGCCGGTCGATCACGAGGCGTACACCGCGGCATCCGAGGCGGTGATGGCGACGCTGCGCGCGCAGCCGGGCGCCACCGTGCAGGTACTCGGCTGGGACGAGGCGTTCGTCGGCGTCGAGACCGACGACCCCGAGGCCTACGCGCACGCCGTGCAGGCCGCCGTGCTCGAGCGCACGAGGCTGCACTGCAGCGTGGGCATCGGCGACACGCTCGTGCGAGCCAAGGTCGCGACGGGGTTCGGCAAGCCGCAGGGCGTGTTCCGACTGACGGCCCAGAACTGGCTCGAAGTCATGGGCGGCCGCCCGACGATCGAGATGTGGGGCATCGGCTCGAAGATCTCTCGACGTCTGGCCGCGCTCGGCATCACCACGATCGGCGAGCTCGCCGCCGCAGACCCCGAGTCCGCGGGGCTCATGGCCGAGTTCGGCCCGCGCATGGGCCCCTGGTACGCCCAGCTCGGCCGGGGCGAAGGTGCGCGCGTCGTCGACGACACCCCCTGGGTCGCGCGCGGCCACAGCCGCGAGACGACCTATCAGCACGATCTCGTCGAGGCGTCCGAGATCGAGGGGGCGATCCGCGAGCTGGCCTCGCAGGTGCTCGCGGATGTCGCGGCCGAGGGCCGCCCGGTCGTCGGCCTCGCACTCAAGGTGAGGTACGCGCCGTTCATCACGAAGACCTTCACGAAGAAGATCGCCGAGACGGGCGACCACGAGGTCGTGCTCGCCCGCATGCTTGAGCTCGCGAACCGCATCGAACCCGGCCGGCCGGTGCGGCTGCTCGGCCTGCGCGCCGAGATGCGCATGCCCGACGAGGCGCGCGACGGGCACACGCCGACCCGCAGCGGGTGGTGAGCGAACGCCGCATGCCAGACTCGCGGCATGACGGACCGCGATCGCCCGCCGGCCCCCGGCGCTGACTCGCCCGCCCCGCCCCCGGCCGGCACGGCGAGGCGCGCCATGCACCTGCTCCGGCGCATCCCGGTGACGATCTCGGTGCTGCTCGTCCTCGTCGTCGCCGGCCTCCTGAGCGGCGGCTTCACGAGCCCGAGCGACCAGGCCCCCTGGTACGAGACCTTCGCCTACGGCCTGCCCTCCTTCGCCGACGGCCGGTGGTACACCGTCGCCACGGGTACGGTGCTCGTCGCAGTGCCGCCGGGGTACCTGCTGATCCTGCCGCTCGCCGCGCTGGGGCTCGGCTGGCTCGAGCTGCGACGCGGATCGGGCGTCACCGCCGCGACCTTCCTGATCGGGCAGGCGGTCGCCGTCATCGGCACCGCGTTCATCGTCGCCGGGTTCGCGGCGTTCGGCTCGCCGTGGGCCGACGAACTCGCGACGCAGCTCGACGTCGGCGCCTCGGGCGGCGTGTTCGCCGCGATCACGATGGCGGCGTTCTCGCTGCGCTCGCCGTGGGCGGGACGCGTGCTGCTCATCGTGTTCGCCGTGGTCACGATCGGGGTGCTCTTCATCGGCACGCTCGCCGACATCGAGCACGCCGTCGCCGTCGTCGCCGTGATGCTCGTGCAGGCGCGCGCGTTCAGCCGCCCGACGCTGCGCGAGCAGCGCTTCATCACGTGGACCGTGCTGCTCGCGGTCGGGGCTGCGCAGGTCATCCTCGTGCTCGTGCCGGCCTTCGGGCCGTTCGGCGCGAGCGACCCGGGCGGCGCCCAGTTCGTCGACGTCGCGATCGATGCGGTGATCGTGCTGCTGCTCGCCGACGGGCTGCGCCGGGGCATCCGGCTCGCTTGGATCGGCGCCGTCGTGCTGGGCGCCCTCAACGTGCTCGGCGGCGTCCTCGCCTTCCTCCTGCTGACCCTGCTCGACGCGCTCGGCTCCGACTCGGACGCCGCCGCGCTCGCCGACTCGGAATCGCGCGACGCGCTCACGCTCGCGATCACGACCTCGGTGCTCTGGCTCGGCATCCTCATCTGGCTCGTGATCACCCGGCACGCCTACCGCGCGCGGCTGCGCCGCCGCCTGCCCGGCGCCCGCGACGCGCAGAGCCCCGGCGCCCTCATCGAGACCGCGCGCGAGCTGATCCGCGAGACGGGCGGCGGCCCGCTGTCGTGGATGGCGACGTGGCCCGACAACCGCATCTTCCTCGGCTCCGACCCCGCGACCGCGGTGGCGTACCAGACGCACCAGGGCGTCGCGATCGCCCTCTCCGACCCGATCGCCCCCGACGGCCGCGTCGGCGAGACGCTCGTCGAGTTCCTCGACACGGTCGAGCGCGCCGGCTTCACGCCGTGCGTGTTCGGCGCGACCGAGCGGGCGCGAGCCGTGATCCCCGAGGGGTGGCGTGCCGTGCAGATCGCCGAGGACACGATCGTCGACCTGCCGGGGCTCGAGTTCACCGGCAAGGCGTGGTCGCCCGCGCGGCAGGCGCTCAATCGCGCCGAGCGCGAGGACGTCGCCTTCCGTATGGGCGCCCTCGCGCAGCAATCACGGCGGGTGCGTGCGCAGGTCGACGAGATCTCGGCGCAGTGGGTCGGCGAGAAGGAGCTGCCCGAGATGCGCTTCACCCTCGGCACCGTCGACGAGGCCCTCGACCCCGAGGTGCGCATGGCGTTCGCCGAGCGCGACGGGCAGCTCGAGGGGTTCCTCAGCTGGCTGCCGGTGTACGGCGCCGACGGGGCGGTCACCGGGTGGACGCTCGACCTCATGCGACGGCGGGCGGGCGGCACCTTCCCCGCCGTCATGGAGTTCCTGATCGCGTCCTCGGCGCTCGCGTTCCGCGATGAGGGGGCGGCGTTCCTCTCGCTCTCGGGCGCGCCGCTCGCCCGCTCGACGCCGGCGTCGGCCGATGAGCTGAGCCCGATCGACGGCTGGCTCGACCACCTCGGAGCGATGCTCGAACCGGCGTACGGCTTCCGTTCGCTGCACCGGTTCAAGCAGAAGTTCCGGCCGCGGGCCGAGCCGCTCTACCTGCTCTTCGCCGACGAGGGCGATCTGGCGCGCATCGGGCTCGCGCTCGCGCGCGCCTACCTGCCGGATGCCTCGATGCCCGAGCTCGTGCGCATGGGGGCGTCGCTCACCCGCTGAGCGCACGGCTAGCGTGGGAACCGTGAAGATCACGGTGCTCGCCGGCGGAGTCGGCGGTTCGAAGTTCGTGCGGGGCGTCCGCGAGGAGTGCGCGCGGCGGTGGCCGAGCGCCGACGGCGAGGCCGGGGCATCCGGCGCCGAGATCACGGTGGTCGTGAACACCGGCGACGACCTCTGGCTCTCGGGCGTGCGCCTCATGCCCGACTTCGATTCGCTGCTCTACGCGCTCGCGGGCGTCAACGACACCGAGCGCGGCTGGGGTCGCGCCGGCGAGACCGAGCGGGTCGCGGCCGAGCTGCGCGAGTGGGGCGTCGGCTGGCCGTGGTTCACCCTCGGCGACCTCGACCTCGGCACCCACCTCGCCCGCACCTCGTGGCTTCGCGAGGGTCTGACGCCGTCGCAGATCGGCGAGCGGCTGCAGCAGCGCTGGCCGCTCGGCGTCCGGCTCATCCCGGCGACCGACACCGAGGTCGACACCTGGGTGCGCGTCGCCGACGCCGAGGCGCCCGGCGGCGAGCGCGAGATGCACTTCCAGGAGTGGTGGACCCGCCACCGCGCGGCCCTGCCCGCACTCGCGTTCACGCAGCGCAACCTCGACCGTGCGTGCCCGGCGCCGGGCGTCGTCGAGACGATCGCCGAGGCCGACGTCGTGCTCGTCGCCCCGTCGAACCCGGTCGTCTCGATCGGCACGATCCTCTCGATCCCGGGCATCCGCGAGGCGCTCGCGGCGACCGCGGCCCCGGTCGTGGGGGTCTCGCCGATCATCGGCGGCAAGGTCGTGCGCGGCATGGCCGACGTGTGCCTCCCGGTGATCGGCGTCGAGACGAGCGCCGAGGGCGTGGGTCTGCACTACGGCGCGCGATCGGCCGGCGGCCTGCTCGACGCGTGGCTCGTCGACGAGACGGATGCCTCGGCCCTCGCCCCGCTCGGCGAGGCCGGCCTGATCGCCGCGGCCGCCCCGCTCTGGATGCGCGACCTCGACACCTCGGCCGCCCTCGCCGGCGCCGCGCTCGACCTGGCGGAGTCGGTCGGGTAGTCCGGCCGGGCCGGCTTCCGCTCGTTCGCTGCTCGAGCAGCTCGACTTCGCGGCCTCGAGGCAGTCACTGGGTGAGGACTCGAACGGGGAGCTCCCTCGGCGAAGGTGTGGTCGTGTGGTCATGTGGTCGCGAGCCGTGTGGTCGTGTGGCCATGTGGTCCTGCGCGCTGAGGGATCGACTCGCCCGCGCGGCGAGTCGCAGGAGCATCCGACCCGAGCGTGACGCCATCTCGGCGTGCCGCCCGAATCGTCCTGCGACTCGCCGCATCAGGAAGCGGCGGTCGAGCGGATCAGGGTTCGGCGACCCATTCGACGAGCTGCCAGATGAGGCCGTTGGGATCGGCGAACTGGCAGTAGCGCTCGCCCCAGGGCTCGGTCTCGGGCGGCGTCACGACGCGGGCGCCGGCCGCCTCGATCCGTGCGAACTCCTCGTCGAGGCGTTCGACGACGAACACGAGCAGGAGTCCCTGGCCGGCGCTCCCGGCGATCTCGCCCGGCTTGAAGGTCGACAGCCCCGTAGCGAGGAAGATCAGGTTGGTGCTCGAGGCGGCGTGCGTGAGCGAGACGAACCCGTCGGCGGCCATCGCCTCCTCGTAGCCGAAGTGCGCCTTCGCGAAGCCCGCCGAGGCCTCGACGTCGGGCACGTTGAGCGAGACGGCGGTCTGGGTGATGTTCATGGAGTCTCCCGTCGAGTTATCTCTGTACGTTGTATAGTTCAATGTACAACGTACAGTTATAGCGGATGTTCCCGAGGAGGTCCCGCCTTGCCCGAATCACTGCTCGACCTCCTCTGGCGCGACCGCGCTGCCGCGCCGACCGGCCGCCGCGGCCCCAAGGCGCGCCACACGACCACCGAGGTCGTCGCGACGGCGATCGCCCTCGCCGACGAGAGCGGCCTCGGCGCAGTCACCGTGCGCGCGCTCGCGCAGCGGCTCGAGTTGACGCCGATGTCGGTCTACACGCACGTCAACAGCCGCGACGACCTGCTCGTGCTGATGGCCGACCAGGCGCACGCGCAGATGGCGTCGACGCCGTTCGGACGTGCGGCCTGGCGCACGAACGTGCGCCGCGTCGCCGCCGACAACCTCGCGCTGCTCCGCGCGCATCCCTGGCTGCTCGACGTCGACGACCCGCGAACGGCCCTCGGCCCGGGCACCATCGCGAAGTACGACCGCGAGTTGCATGCCTTCGACGGCACCTCGCTCGGGGACGTCGCGCGCGATGCCGCGCTGACCTTCGTGCTCGACTTCACCCGCTCGGCGGCGGACAGGCTCGTCGAGCGGCCGACGACCGGGGAGTTCGGCGAGCTCTGGGCGCAGTCGACGGCGGGCCTCGCCGCCCACCTCGGCGACGACCACCCGCTCGCCCAGCGGGTCGGGCGGGCTGCGGGCGAGGCGATGGGCGGCCCGTACGATGCCGAGCGAGCCTGGGAGTTCGGTCTCGCCCGGGTCATCGCGGGGCTCGCCGACCTCGAGGGCATCGACCCGGCCCCGCATCTCGGCTGACATCGTGGGAACCGGATCGCCTCGACCGGACATACAGGTATGGCAGGGCACTCGACTGCGACCCCCAGCAGGCGGAAAGGAACCGACGATGACTCCACCCGGGCCGACCGATCCCGAGGCACGACCGATCGAGCCGACCAAGCCGATCGACTTCACGGACTTCCTCCCCGACCCGGCCGATGAGCCGACGGGCTGAGCGGTGCGTCGACGCCTCGAACGTGCCGGATCGAGACGCAGCGTTGAGTCGACCGCGCACGCTCGCGCCGCTCGTCGTCGCCTGCACGCTCATTCCGCTCCTGGCCGGATGCACCCCCGGAGATCCAGCGGCCACGGCCGCGACCGCCGCGACCACATCGCCGCCCGTGCTCGAGCTGACCGACGCCGAGGCGTGTGAGCAGCTGAGCGCGCCGATGTCGATGATCTTCAACGCGCAGGTGGCACCCGAGGGCGCGATGAGCGCCGAGACCGCGGGTGGTCTCTACTCCACGGCGTCGTGGGAGTTGAGACGCATCGACGCCGCGCTCGACGATTCCGAACTCGACGCCCCGGTCACGAGACTGGGTGAGGCGGCCACGACGATGAGCGCGCGCGTGGAGGCCTCGAGCGACCCGGCGAGCTGGGCGGACCAGCTCGAGAAGATCGAGACCGCCAACCAGGAGATCACCGCCGCGTGCAACGCAGCGGGCACCGAGCTCGTCGTTCTCGGCTGGTACGGCGGGTGAACTCGCACACTGGTTGAGGTCGCCGGTGTACGGCAGCATTGACGCGTGATCGCGATCGTGGCGCTCGCACTCGGTGCGGCACTGGCGTACGGCATCGCCGACTTCCTCGGCGGGGTCGCTGCGCGGCGTTCCACCGTGTTCGCCTCGACGACGGTGAACTACGTGTTCGCCGCGGCGCTCCTCGTGGTCGCCGTCGCACTGACCGGCGGAGTCTGGTCGACGCAGGCCGTCGTGGGCGGGCTCGTCGCCGGAGCCCTCGCGCTCGTGGGCTTCCTCGCCTTCTTCGCGGCGCTCGCCGCGGGGCCGATCTCGCTCGTGGCGCCCGTCATCGGACTGCTGAGCTCGGCGGTGCCCGTCGCGTCCGCGGTCGTGCTCGGCGACCGCCTGAGCCCCATCGCCTGGGCCGCCATCGCGATCGCCGTGGTCGGCGGAGTGCTCATCGGCATGGAGCACCGTGTGAGCGTCGCGGGCCTGAGCGCCCGCACCGTCGTCTTCACCGTGAGCGCGGGACTCGGGTTCGGCTTCGCGACGGTCGCACTCGACCGCGTGCCCGCCGACGCCGGGCTGGTCCCGGTGCTCCTCGACTCGGGCCTCGGCGCCGCGGGCCTGCTCGCCGCGGCCGCGCTCCGACCGTTCAGCGGTGGGCTGCGCCGGCTGCTCGCGCTGCTCGACCCTCCGACCCCCGCCACCGAGCCCGGGTCCGAGCCCGGGTCCGAGCCCGAGTCCGAGCCCGGGTCCGAGCCCGACCTCTCGCCCCAGGCCATGTCCGCGCCCGCCCCCTCCCCCGTGCCGACGACCATGCGCTCCCGCCTGATCACCCCGGCGTTCCTGCTCGCGGCGACCGCCGGCATCCTGACCGGGATCGCGAACGTGCTGCTCATGCTCGGCCTGCACGCCGGCTCGGTCGCGGTCGTCGCCGTGCTCACGAACCTGTACCCGCTCGCGACGATGGTGCTCGCCTGGATCGTGCTGCGCGAACGCCTCTCGCGTGTGCAGCTGCTGGGCGCCCTCTTCGCGCTCGCAGCCTCGGTGCTGCTCGGCCTCGCCTGAACCCGCTGTCAAGCCCGTTGCCGTGCGGGCGGCGCCCTGCGAGCGTGGCAGGAACGAGATCCGACGAGCAACAACACGAGATCCGACGAGCACGACGAGCAATCCGACGAGCAGGAGGCTGCCATGACCTCGATGAACGATCCCGAGACGACCGCCGACACGGAGGCGCGGCGAGCCGCCGACGAGCGCGCCGAGCGGCAGACCCTCCGCGAGGAGGAGCGCACCGGCGAACACCGCGGCGACGAGGAGCGCAGCCTCGAGGAGCGCGAGTCGGCCGCCACGCCGGGTGCCCCCGGCAACGACGAGCCGATGAGCGACTCGACCGACGGCGGGCTCTCGGGCGGCGACCCCGGCGTCGAGGAGTGAACCGGCGCGGCCGATCGAGCCGGCGGGCCGGCCGGGACTGCCGGCCCGCTACGGGATGTAGTCGACCAAGCCCTGCGGCCCGACCGCCGCACGGTACCGCTCCACGAGTTCGCGCCACCCCGCCTCGGGCGTGAACTCGTGCGCGTGGACCGCCTCGGTGAAGTGCCACAGCAGGTACGGGTGCGTGCCGAGCGCGTACAGCGCCGCGTAGTCACGCGCGGCGAACGCCGCCCGCTCGGCATCGGTCAGCGAGCGGTCGTCGGTCGCGGCCTCGGGTCCGGGGGCGGCCCCGAGCCATCCCTCGACGTACGCGGCCGGGTCGGCGACGTAGGCGGCGACCCGCTCGTCGCTCAGCTCGACCCAGCGCATGAACTTGTCGACCATGTACTTCGTCATCGTGTGCTCCACAGGAAGAACGGGCTCGACGCGAAGCGCGACTCGGCCACGTCGACGAAGTCGGCGGGCCGCCCGCCCATCGCGGCGAGCGCGGTGATCGCGTTGAGGTACTGGTAGGTCATGCAGCCGGCGTCGAGCAGGCGCTCGAAGTCGCTGCAGACTCGTATCGCGCCGTCGAGGTCGCCGTCGCGCATCCATTCGGCGGCGGCGCGGTCGAACTCTGGGTCGGGCGAGCCCGCGAAGGTGCGCGGGCCGCCGACGTCGTTGGCCATGTGGCCCGAGGTCAGCAGGGCGACGCGGGCGTCGGAATCCCATGACGAGATCGCCTGCCGCACGTGCTCGCCGAGGGCGATGAACCTCCGCACCGAGGGCACGGGCGGCATCGACGCGTTCGTGTGGATCGGCACGACCGGCAGGTCGAGCTCGGGCCTGACGTATTGCAGTGGGATGACGAAGCTGTGGTCGAGGCGCCACTCGAGGCTCACCGAGAGGTCGATCGTCTCGGGGAGCACCGTGCGACCCGTGAGCTCGTCGGCG
Organism: Agromyces sp. NPDC058104; assembly: GCF_042884835.1. NCBI lineage: Bacteria > Bacillati > Actinomycetota > Actinomycetes > Micrococcales > Microbacteriaceae > Agromyces > Agromyces sp. NPDC058104. Next base: position 1,258,844 of record NZ_JBHVTD010000001.1, read on the forward strand.
AGCTCGCGGTGCCCGGCGACCTCGACGTAATCCATGCCGAAGGTGCGCACCTCGTTCTCCCACGTGCCGTGGTACGACTCCGCCTTGCCGACGACGAACGCCGGCGAGTTGTCGTAGAAGAACTGCCGCAGGTGGTCGGTGCCGATGACGACGATCGCGTCGAGCTCGTGCTCGGCGAACGCCCGTCGGATGTGGGCGAAGCCCGCGGCGACGCCGGCGAGGTCGTCCGGCATGGGATTGCGCATCGAGCGCCAGAGCAGCGGGTTGTGCGGCGTGGCGGCCGCGAGCACGAGTTCGGCCATGTCGTCCTCTCAGATTCCGAACAGCTTGCGGGCGTTGTCGAGCAGGATCTTCTGCCGCGACTCGGGCTTGAACGGCAGCTCGGCGAACTCGTCCATCCACCGGTCGACGGTCATCACGGGCCAGTCCGATCCGAACAGCACGCGGTCGGTGATGAGCGAGTCGGCGTAGCGCACGACCTCGGGCGGCAGGTACTTCGGCGCCCACCCCGAGAGGTCGAGGTAGACGTTCGACTTGTGCCACACCATCGCGAGGTTCTCGAGGTGCCAGGGCCAGGCCGGGTGGGCGCTGATGATCTTGAGCTCGGGGAACTCGGCCGCGACGTCGTCGAGGTAGGGAATCGGCCGGGCGTTCTCGAGCCGGTACCCGCCGCCGCCGGGGGTGCCTGCCCCGGCGCCCGGGAATCCCGAGTGGAACATCACGACGAGCCCGAGCTCGGTGCACGCCTCCCAGATCGGGAAGAAGCGGCGGTCGTTCGGCAGGAACTTCTGCCGCGAGGCGTTCAGCTCGCCGACGCCCGCGATGCCGTACTCGGCGTGCATGCGGCGGATCTCGGCGATCGCCGCCTCGCCCTTCCACGGGTCGATGCCCGCGAACGACAGGAACACGTCGGGGTGGTCGAGCTGCGCTCTGCCCAGCAGGTCGTTCGGCGCCCCCTTGATGCCCGAGGTCGTCTCGGAGTCGGAGTTCACGATGACCGCCATCATCTTGCGCTGGCGGTACTGGTCGGCCTGCTCGGCGAACGAGACCGCGGGCCGCTCGCGCCCGAAGTGCTTCGCCATCTGCTGGTGGCGCTTGCCCATCGCGGCAAGGAACTCCTCGGTCTGGGGGTGGGTGTGCACGTCGATCGCGACGAGCTCGTCGGGGCGGGTCATGCGCGGCTCCCTTCGGTGACGGTGACGGTGCCGGTGTCGAATTCGATGAGCTCGGATGCTCCGCCGAGCAGTTCGGCGTCGTGCTCGCCGAGCCCGGGGGCGGCGTGGATCGTCGGGCGTCCGCTGCGGCTGAACCGCGTGCTCGGCACGGGAACCCGCAGGGCCGTGCCGTCGTGTCCGGTGATCTCCTCGACGAGGTCCATCGCCGCGATCTGCGGGTCGTCGAACAGCTCGGCGACCGTGTTGAGCGGCCCGTGCGGGATGTCGTGGGCGGCGAGTCGATCGAGCCAGTACTGCCGAGGCATCCGCGCCGTGATCGCCTTCAGCTCGACGTCGAGCGCGTCGTAGTTCGCGACCCTCGCCTCGCGGCTCGCGAAGCGGGGGTCCTCGGCGAGCTCGGGGTGCTCGAGCACCTCGAGCAGGCCCGTCCAGAACTTCTCGGGCACCGACATGTGGATGACGAAGGCGCGCCCGTCGGAGCCGCGGCAGGCGTAGGCCTGCGCCCGGCGGGGCCGGGAGTCGGGCCCGGCGACCTGACCGGTCTCGAGGTAGGTCGACGCCGCCTCGGTGAGGAAGTCGATGAGCGAGCCGACCATCGAGACCTCGACGTGCTCGCCGAGGCCCGTCGCGTTGCGGGCGTGCAGCGCCGCGAGCACCGCCTGCGCGGCCTGCATTCCGCTCAGCAGGTCGGAGAACGCGGGGCCGAGCGGACGCAGGATGTGCTCGGGCACGACCTGGCTGTACATGCCGCCGACCGCCGAGATCACCGTGTCGTACGCGGGCCGGGCCGCGTACGGGCCGTCCGCGCCGAAGCCCGTGATCGCGCAGCTCACGAGGCGGGCGTTGCGCTCGCGCAGCACCTCGGGGCCGAAGCCGAGACGCCGGGCGACGCCCGGCCGGAAGTTCTCGATGAGGACGTCGGCGTCGTCGGCGAGGCGCAGCAGCTCGGCGAGGCCGCCCTCGCTCTTGAGGTCGAGCACGACGGCGCGCTTGCCGCGGTTGTACGCCGCGAACTGCGGGCTCATCGTGCCGTGCCCCTCCCAGCGGCGCATGGGGTCGCCGCCCGGCGACTCGACCTTCACGACGTCGGCGCCGAGGTCGGCGAGCAGCTTCGCGGCGTAGGGCCCCGAGATGTACTGGCCGAGTTCGACGACGCGGATGCCCGCGAGCGGGCCGACCTGTTCAGCTGACATCGATGATCACCTTTCCTGGGGGCGAGTCGGCGAAGCCGCGGTAGGCGCGGCCGATCTCGGCGAGCGGGTGGCGGACGCCGACGAGCGGGGCGACCGCACCCGACGCCACGAGGTCGAGCGCGCGCCGCACCTGGGCGTAATCGGCGCTCGCGACCCCGATGAGGCGCTTGCGGCGCAGGTAGAACTCGAGGGTGTCGAGCTCGAGCGTGCGATCCGAGACGGCGGCGCAGAACACCGCCCGTCCGCCCCAGGCGAGCGCGGCGACCCCGGCACCGAGCGTCGGCCCGTGGCCGCTGACGTCGATGACGACATCGAATCCGGCGGGGTGGCGCTCTGCGAGCTGCGCGCGGAGCGCGGAGGCATCCGTCGCGGCGATGCTCGTGACCCCCTCGGGCAGCTCGGAAGCCTCGAGCGATGAGCGCGACGCGGCGACGACCTCGGCGCCGAAGTGCGCCGCGAGCGCCGTCGCGGCGCGCCCCAGCGTGCCGCCGGCGCCCGTGACGAGCACGCGGTCGCCCGCGACGACCCCCGCGGTCTCGATCGCGTTGAGCACGATGGGCAGGCTGTGCACCGCGGCGGTCGCGATGGCGGCGGGGATGCCCCCGCGGGCGAGGGCGTTCTTCGCGGGCACGGCGACGAGCTCGGCCGCGCCGCCGTCGCGGTGCACGCCGACGACCGTCTGCGCGGGGCAGTCGGCCTCACGACCGCGAGCGCACGCCGCGCACGCGCCGCACGCGATGTTCGGCTTCACGACGACGGGCTCGCCGAGGCGAGCGGGGTCGACGCCCCGGCCGACGGCGACGACGACGCCCGCGGCGTCGAGTCCGAGCACGCGGGGCAGCTTGGCGGCCGCGCCGGGGCCGCGCCCCGCGATGACGTTGAGGTCGAGCTGGTTCACGCCCACTGTCTCGACGCGCACGAGCACCTCGCCCGGGGCGGGGGCCGGATCAGGGTGCTCGACGACGTCGAGCCCATCGACCCCGTGGCTCGAGAGAACCGCTGCGCGCACCGCCTGCCTCCCTCCCTCGTCGTCGAGCCGCGGGCCGTCTCCGCGATGTCTCCGGAAACGGTACCCATGCCTCCGGTGAACGGGCTAGCGCTCTGCCATGCCCAATCGGCTCTGGGTTATGCCTCTTCGCCGCCGAATCTCACCCGGCTCTGGACAAAACCATAGACACTTCCACCCGTTTTGGATACCGTATCCAGCAATTCGCGATGAGGCGAACGCTCCACGGGAGCCTCAGCGCACCACCCGTCAGGAACGGAGCATCATGCGCAGATCCATCCCCCGCTCGGGCCGCGCGGCGATCGTCGCCGTGGCATCCCTCGCGCTGCTCGCCGGCTGCGCCGCATCGAGCGGTGCCGACCCGGCCGAACCCGTCGAGCTCGCCGCCGGCGAGCCCGGCGCGGCAGAGGACACCGACATCACGGTGGCCATCCCATTCCCCGACATCACGATGTACTCGATGTACGTGCTCGCGACCGACCTCGGCTACTACGAGGAGGAGGGCCTCACCGTCGAGGTCATCACCGCCGACAACGTGACCGCGGCCGTCGCCTCGGGCAGCGCCGACATCGGCGTCGAGTCGACCGGCACCGTCATCGAGGCGATCCGCGGCGGCGTCGAGGTCGACCTGGTGAGCGGCCACTACTGCCGCCAGAACTTCGACTTCGCCGTGCAGCCCGACGTCGAGAGCGTCGAGGACCTCGACGGCACCTCGGTCGTGCTCGCCGGCACGCCCGGCGACCCCGCCGAGTTCCAGCGCAAGCGCGTGCTGAAGGAGGAGGGCTGGGACCTCGACACGGTGAACGTCGAGGTCGTCTACCCCGGCCCCGGCTCGGAGTCGTGGACGGAGTTCTTCGTCAACGACAAGATCAGCCTGCAGCCGTTCTACGGCGACGACCGGCCCGCGCTCGAGGAGCACGGCGCCGAGTTCCCCGTCGAGGCGCTGCGCAACTGGGCCAACGACGTGATGGTGTCGGGCAGCTCGTACGTCGCCGAGAACCCCAACACGATGGTGCGGTTCCTGCGCGCGACGCTCAAGGCGACCGACTACATGACCGCGCCCGCGCCCGGCGAGTTCCCCGAGAACGTCGACTCCGTGCTCGACATCTACGAGGCGAACGACTTCGACGTCTCGGCGCTCCGCGGCTCCGACAGCGTCTGGGTGCTCGACGGGCACCTCGCCTGCCAGAACCTGTACTTCGGCACCGAGGCCTGGGACACGACCGTCGAGACGCAGGAGCTCCAGCCCATCGAGTTCGACGAGTCGCAGCTCGTCTACCTCGAGAAGGCGCAGGAGCTGCTCGGACTCGACAACGAGGGGCCCGAGACCCTGCCCTACCCCTGAGGGCGGGCGGCCCCGGGCCGCACCTCGCCTCGCGACTCGAACCTCGCACCGAGAGCCCCCGCCGCAGCGCATGACGGCGGGGGCTCTCGCGCGCCGGACGGGGCGCCGGATGCGGGCTTGATAGCGTCGAACGCGACGAATTCCCACGGAGCTGGAGGACCTGACCGGTGCTGAACCTCGATGCCATCGCAGGCCCCTCGATCACGGAGCGACCCGCGTGACCGGCGTCGACCCTTCGGCGATCACGAACGAACCCGAACGCGATGCCGAGGCGGCCCCGCGGGTCGCGCGGCGTTTCTGGGTCGGCCTCGTCGCCGTCGTCGTCTACGTCGCCTTCGCCGCGGGTGTCGCGAACCTGCTGACGGCGTGGGTCGACCCCGCCGACCCGGCCGCGGCGTACGCGCTGGCGCACGTGCCGGTCCTCATCCCGCTGATCGTCGCCGGCGGGCTGTTCGTCCGCTGGGCCGGATGGAACGCCGACGTCTGGCGGACCCCGAACGCCTTCGAGGTCGCGCCGCGGCGACGATGGATGCTCGTGGTCCCGCTGCTGCTGCTCGTCCAGCCGGTCCTGACCCTCGCCTCCGCCCCGTGGAGCGCGTGGGAGGTCGCGCCGGTGCTGCTCGCGCTCGTCGTCACCGCCATGGTCGGGTTCGGTGAGGAGCTGTACTTCCGCGGCATCCTGCGCGCCTCGCTTCGCGAGAGGCACGGCGAGACCGTCGGCCTGCTCGTCACCTCGATCGCGTTCGGCCTCGCCCACTCGTTCGGCGGCTTCATCCACGGCGAGCCCCTCGGGTTCATCGCCTTCCAGGTGTTCGTCACCGCCCTCGCCGGTGCCGCGTACTACGCCGCCTTCCTCGCGACCGGGCGCCTGTGGGTCCCGATCGTCCTCCACGGGCTCGGTGACTTCTCGCTGCTCATCGGCGGCGGCGGATTCGGCGGTGCGAGCTCGGACGCGGATCCCTCCCCGGCGAACATCGTGATTCAGGCGGTGCTCTGGGGCCTCACCGCGGTCGTGCTCATCAGCTGCATCCGAGGGGACGTCCGCGCCCGGCGGAACCGCACCGCTCGGTGATCGACCCCGCAGGCCGATCGCACGGAGCCGGCCCCCGTCATCGCGCATGAGACGGGGGCCGGCGGTCTCCGGGTCTGGGCGGTGGTCTCGATACGCTGCGCTACTCGACCGACTGACGGGGCGGGACGGCGGCGATCGCCTCGATCTCGAAGCGGTACTCGGGCGAGGCGAAGCCCGCGACCTGCACGAGCGTCGAGACCGGGAAGTCGTGCGTGAAGTACCGCGCGCGGATCTCGCGCACGTCGTCGCGCAGGAGCGCGAACGACTCCCCGACGAACACGTTCACCTTCACGACGTCCGCAGGCGTCGCGCCCGCGGCATCCAGCACCTTCGCGAGGTTCGCGAACGCGAGCTCGACCTGCTCGCGCGTGCTCGACGGCATCGAGCCGTCGGGCCGCATGCCGATGATGCCGCTCACGAACACGAGGTCTCCGCCCGAGACGCGGATCGCCTGGCTGAAGTCGGCCGTCGGCGGGTAGACGCCCTCGGGCCGCACGACCTGCTTCAGCACGACGACTCCCGGCTCACGACGCCCCCGCGATCTTGCGGTCGTCGTACCAGGGCGCGAGCCGGCGGCGCAGCGTCGAGATCAGCAGCAGCGTGAGGTTCGCGATGATCACCATCACGATGACCATGGCGATCGCCTCGGCCATCTCGAACTGGTACGCGGCGTACTCGAGCAGGTGCCCGAGGCCGCCGGTGCCGCCGAGGAACTCGCCGAGCACCTCGCCCGTGAAGCCGAGCGCCGCACCGCGCTGGATGCCCGAGAGGCTGTAGGGCAGCGTCGCCGGGAAGATGACCTTCCACCCGAGCGCGAGGCCGTTCACCCCGTAGACCCGGCCCGCGTTCACGAGCGAGGGGCTGACCGTGACGGCGCCCTCCATCGTGTTGAGGATGATCGGGAACACCGCGAGCAGGAAGACCAGTGCGATCTTCGACTCGCTGCCGAGACCCAGGCCGAGGATGAACAGCGGGGCGAGCGCGACCTTCGGCGTCGAGTAGAGCAGCCAGAGGAACGGCGCGACGGTGAAACGTAGCACCGGCGACCAGCCGACCGCGAGGCCGACCACGACGCCCACCACGACGGCGAGCACGAGGCCGATCGCGACGTTGCTCAGGCTGTACGCGAACGCCGCCCAGAACTCGGGGTCGACCATGAGCCGCGCGAAGGACGCCGCGACCGCCGTGGGCGGCGGCAGGAACGCCTCGGGCACGAGGTGCAGCCAGCTGACCGCGGCCTCCCAGACGAGCAGGATGGCGGCGATGACGACGACGAGCAACCAGGTCCACTTCGCCTCGTCGCGGCGCACGACGCGGCGGGGCCGCACGATGCGCATGGTTCCGGTCGCGCTGGTGACGCTCATCGCCGGCCCTTCCTCGTCCACGGGGCGACCCATCGTTCGACGAGGGTCACGAGCTGGGCCATGCCGACGCTCCACACGACGATGATCGCGATCGCGGCGAAGGCCTGGTCGGTCTGGTACGTGTTGACCGACTTGATGATGAGGGCGCCCATGCCGATGGCCGAGCCCGAGAGCTCGGCGACGACCATGCCGATGGTCGCGAGCACGACCGCCTGGCGGAGGCCCGCGAACAGGAACGGCACCGTCGACGGCAGGTACACCGAGCGGTAGAGCTGGGTGCGGCTCGCGCCGTACACGCGCCCCGCACGGATGATCGACGGGTTCGTCGTACGCATGCCCGCCGCCACGTTGAGCAGGATGGGGAACAGCGCGCTGATCGCGACGAGGAAGACGACGGGCCCGATGCCGAAGCCGAACCACGCCTTCGCGAGCGGCTGGTACGCGATCGAGGGGGTCGCGTAGATCGTCCACGCGATGGGGCCGACGACGCGGTCAACCGGGAGCGAGGTGCCCATCAGCAGCCCGAGCGGGATCGCGATGACCGCCGCGATGACGAAGCCGATGAGCCACGCCTGCAGCGAGATGAGCAGGTTCGGCCAGAGCACGCCGCTCGAGACCAGCTCGACGAAGCCCTGCCAGATCGCGGTGGGCGGCGGCAGGAAGACCGGGTTGATCCACCCGAACACGCCGACGACGAGCTGCCAGACGACGAGCATGACGACGACCTCGACGGCGAGCACGCCGGCCTTGCCCGCCGGACTGAGCCCGGCGAGCCATGCGCCGACGCCGCCGCGGCCGAGGTTCGGCCCGCTCGCGAGGAAGGTGCTCATTTCGAGACCGCCGCCGCCGTCGCCTCGCCCTGCAGGGCGTCCCACAGGTGGTCGCGCAGCTCGAGGAACCGCGGGTCGTGCTGCACGCTGCGCTCCGAGCGCGGCCGCTCGAGGCCGGTCTCGATGACCTCCTTGATCGCGCCCGGGTGGCTCTTGAACACGACGATGCGGTCGCCGAGCAGGATGGCCTCCTCGATGGAGTGCGTGATGAACAGCACGGTCTTGCCGGTCTTCTGGATGAGCTTGTCGATCTCGTCGCGCATCACCTCGCGGGTGAGGGCATCGACGGCGCCGAGCGGCTCGTCCATGAGCAGGATGCGCGGCTCGGCGACGAACGCGCGGGCGAGACCGACGCGCTGCTGCATGCCGCCCGAGAGCTCGCGCGGGTACGACGACTCGAAGCCGGCGAGGCCGACCATCTCGATCGCCTCCTGCACCCGGTCGCGCCAGCCCTCGCCCTTCAGCCCCTTCTGCATCTCGAGGCCGAACTTCACGTTGTCGAAGACGGTGCGCCACGGCAGCAGCGCGTAGTCCTGGAACACGACCGCGCGATCGGGCCCCGGCCCGGTCACGGGCGCGCCGTCGACGTGCACCGTGCCCGTCGTGGGCTTCACGAGCCCCGCGACGACGTTCATGAACGTCGTCTTGCCGCACCCCGACGGGCCGAGCACGGTGACGAACTCGCCCTCGTGCACATCGAGGTCGACGCCCTCGATGGCGATGAGCCGCTTGCCGGTGCGGGCCACGTCGTAGCTCACCGAGAGATCGCGCACCGAGATCAGTGGGGCCGGCGGGGATGCCTCGGGGCTGCGTGGTTCGGTCGTCGGGGTCGTCATTCGCTCCTCCTCGTTGAGGTCTCGTGTCGATCTGTTCGGTCGGTGGTCGAGGAGCGAAGCGTATCGAGCCTCGTGACGGGTCTCGAGACGCCCGCTCCGCTCGCTCCTCGACCACCGGGAGTCGATCAGCGGCGTCTACGCCGCGGCCTGGCCCTGGCGGAACTTCGGCAGCACCTCGGTGCCGAGCAGCTCGATCTGCTCGAAGAAGCGGTCGAACTTGAACCGGAAGTCGAACACGAGGTGCTCGACGCCGAGCGCCTCGAACTTCCGGATCTCCTCGACGGCCTGCTCGGGATCGCCCACGATGAGCTGGCCCTCGAGGTCCTCGACGGTCTGGAAGCTGCCCGACTCGGGCTTGACCGTGAAGCGCGCCTTGTTCGCCCAGGCGAGCAGGCCGGGGATGTTCACGTGCTTCAGCGCCTCCTCGCGGGTGTCCTCGATGGAGGTCGGCGGGATCACGGCGACCGTCGGCATGGGGCGGCCCGAGGCATCCGTCATGTCGCGCATCGTGGCGATGCGCTTCTCCATCGTGCGCAGTGAGATGCGCCCGGGCATCCAGCCGTCGGCGTACTCGGCCGCGAGGCGGGCCGAGGCCGGCGTCGCGCCGCAGTACCAGAAGGGGATGCGCCCGCCGACGGGCTTCGGCTCGATCGTGACGTTCTCGAAGGAGAAGATGCCGTCGTCGTAGGTCACGTCGTTCTCGGTGAACACGCGCTTCAGGATCTCGGCGTTCGAGCGCACCATCTCGACGCGGTTGAGGTCGCCCCAGCCGACCGCCTCGAACTCGTGGTCGAAGGTGCCGGCGCCGAAGCCGAGGATGAGGCGCGGGCCGACGAGCTGGGTGATCGTGCCGGCCATGAGCGCCGTCACGAGCGGGTGGCGGAACGGGATGAGCGAGCCCGTGCCGAGTTCGAGCTTCTCGGTGACGGCGCCGATCGCGGTGAGCGTCGTGAGCGCGTCGTAGAAGGTGCGGTTCGGCTTCTCCATCTCGCCGTGCGGCTCGAACACCAGGTGGTCGCGCACCCAGACCGAGTCGAAGCCCTTGTCCTCGGCGAGCTTCGAGCCCTCGAGCAGCTTCTCGCGACTCGCCTCTTCGCCGAAGTGGGGCAGCAGCAGTCCGAACTTCATGTCAGTTTCCTTCCTGCGCGCCGCCGACGGCGAGCGCGACGCCTGCGGCCGCAGCCGCCGATTCATCGGCCCGAGCGGCCGCGAGCTTCCCGTCGCCGGGCTTGCCGACGACGACGCCGTCGGCGTAGACCTCCCGGCCGCGCACGAGGGTGCGCTCGATCCGGGCGGAGATGGTGCGGCCGTCGTACGGGGTCCAGCCGATCTTCGACAGCACGTCGTCGTTCGTGATGGTCCACTCGTGGGCCGGGTCGGCGATCACGATGTCGGCGTCGGCGCCGACCTCGAGCGTGCCCTTGACGCCCGCGAGGCCGAACTTCTCGGCGGGGATGCGGGCGACCATGTCGACCGCGCGCTCGAGGGTGAGCTGGCCGCGGTTGACGGCGTCGAGCATGAGCTCGTAGTAGTACTGGATGCCGGGGGTGCCGGTGTGGGCGCTCCACATCTCGGTCCAGCCGATCTCCTTCTCCTCGCGCGTGTGCGGCGCATGGTCGGAGCTCGCGATGTCGATGGTGCCGTCGCGCATGCCCTCCCAGACGGCGGCGCGGTTGTCGTCGGGCACCCAGTACGACAGCGCGTACGGGCCGAGCGTCTCGACGTCGTTCCACGTGGAGAGGAACGGCGCCCAGTGGTTGACCTCGCACGTCACGTCGACGCCGGCGGCCTTCGCGCGGCGCACCGCGTCGATCGAGCGGCGGGTCTGGATGTGCGCGATGTGCACGGGGCATCCGGATGCCTCGGCGAGGCGCAGCACGACGTCGATCGCCGTGTCCCAGATGACGCCCTCGCGAGCCGCGTACGCCGAGGCGTAGCCCTGCGGCGTGTTCTCGCCGCGGGCGAGCACCTCGCCCTCGATGTAGTCCATGAGGGCCTGGTCGTGCGGGTGCACGATGAAGCGCTTGCCGGTGGTGGCGATGCGGTCCATGATCTGCAGCAGGTGGCCGTGGTCGTGGATGCCGGTGCCGGCCGGGTGCGGGTAGGTGCGCCCCGTGTCGACGACCATGTAGATCTTGTACGCGCAGATGCCCATCTCGGCCATCGGCACGATGTCGTCGAACTTCGTCGGGGCCGGGTTGTGGTTCCAGTCGACGATCGAGCTCGCGGTGTAGCGGTCGAACACGTCGCGCAGGGTCGTCACGTCGACCGTCGGCGGGTTGAGGTTCGGCATGCCGAACATCGTGGTGACGCCGCCGGCGGCGGCCTGCTGCGAGGTGGTGAGGATGTCGTCCTTGTGCTCGTAGCCGGGCTCGCGGGTGTGCACGTGCACGTCGACCATGCCGGGCAGCACGAGGCGGCCGGATGCGTCGAGCTCGCGTGCCGCCGCGACCTCGACGCCGGGCGCGACGAGGCCGGCGATGCGCCCGTCGTCGCCGACGAGCAGATCGGCGGCGACCGGGCCGCTCGGGGTGACGACGATGCCGCCGGAGATTCTGAGGTCGATGCTCATCGCACGGCCTCCGTTGCTGCCTGCATGGGGGACTCCAGTCGATCGGTGAGCTCGCCCAGTCCGGGCGAGCGGGTGGTGCGGACCACGACGTCGCTCGGCCGCACGTAGCGGTCGAGCCAGTCGACGATCAGCGGGGTGGTCTCGGTCCAGTAGCGGTCGTAGGCCGCGTAGTGGGTGGTGTGCCGCTGCATGACGAGCTGCTTCGGCCCGCGCGCGGCGGCGTAGAGCTGCTCGGCGTGGTCGGTGGGGGTGGTGGCGTCGCCCTCGACGCCGATCACGAGGAGCGGGGTCTCGAGCCGGGCGGCGGCGTCGATCGGACGGTACGCGAGGATCTCCTCGGCGCACGAGAGCGGGATGGCGCTCGGGATCCTGTCGTCGACGTCGGCCTTGATGTTCGTGGCCCGGCGCTCGGGGGTCGGCACCATGATCTCCTCGCGGGGGTGCACGAGCCGACCTGCGCCGGTGGTGACGCGGAGGCGCCGGTCCTCCTCGAGGCCCGCGAGGAACGCGAGCCACTCGTGCTCCTGGCGCATGCGGTGCAGCCAGTCGGTGCCGTCGGCGACGGGCACCTGGCTCACGGCGGCCTTCACGCGCGGGTCGGCGTCGGCGAGCAGCACGGCGTTGCCGCCGCCCGTGCCGCCGGTGCCGAAGACGCCGATCGCGTCGGCCGCGACGTCGTCGCGGGTGGTGAGGTAGGTGACGGCGTTCACGAGGTCCTGCAGCTGCCGGTTCGGCGAGAGGATGCCCCGGTCGCCGCCCGAGTCGCCGAAGCCGCGGTAGTCGAAGACGAGCACGGCGAAGCCGGCGGCCGTGAGGGCCTCGTGGTAGCGCACGTAGAGCTTGGCATCCTTCAGGCCCAGCCAGCCGGGGCCCTGCACGATGGCGCGGTACGGGCCGGGGGTGTCGGGCGTGCGCCAGATGGCGGCGATGCGATCGCCCTCACTGTGGAACTCGACCTCGGTGTGCTTCATTCTTCGGGTCCTCCCGGATCTCGACGCTGCGGTGCGCACGGGCCCGGGACGGCGGGCGAACCATCGCCCCGACCCGCTTCGAATCACTCGATCCGGGCCCGCGAGGCCATCATCACTCATTTTGGATCCAGAATCCAGTATTGATTCGAAACTCGCTCCGGCGTTATGCTGGCGACGACCACCGGGCTCGATCTGCCCGGTTCGTGGTGGCCCGGGATTGGGCCGCGAGTCGCCGACCTCGTCGGAGTTGCACCCTGCACCCATCCCCGGAGGAACTCTGCCCATGCGCACCCACGCCACCCGACCCCTGCTCGCCGTCGCCGCCCTCGGCGCCACCGCCGCCGTCGCCCTGCTCGCCGGCTGCGCGAGCACCGCGGGCGCCGACCCCGCCGCCTCCCCCGCGAACGGCGCCGGCGCCGAGGCATCCGCCTACCCGCTCACGATCGACAACTGCGGTACGGAGGTGACCTTCGACGCGGCCCCCGAGCGCGTCGTCACCGTCAAGTCGTCGACCCTCGAGCTCATGCTCGCGCTCGGCCTCGAGGACACGATCGTCGGCACCGCGTTCGCCGACGGCCCCGTGCCCGAGCAGTACGCCGACGACGCCGCCGGCCTCGAGGTGCTGAGCGACAAGGTGCCCTCGCAGGAGGCGACGCTCGCCGTCGAGCCCGACCTGATCTACGCCGGCTGGGAGTCGAACCTCTCGGCCGAGGGCGCAGGCGAGCGCGACTCGCTCGCCGCGCTCGGCGTCGCGAGCTACGTCGCGCCGGCCGCCTGCAAGGGCGAGGGCTACATGCCCGACCCGCTGACCTTCGACGAGGTGTTCCGCGAGTTCGAGGAGGCCGGCGCGATCTTCGGCGTGCCCGACCGTGCCGCCGAGCTCGTCGCGTCGCAGCGCGCGGCGCTCGAGGCGATCTCGCCCTCGCAGGACGGGCTCACCGCGCTCTGGTACTCGTCGGGCGACGACCAGCCGTTCGTGGGCGCCGGCATCGGCGCACCGCAGATGATCATGGATGCCGCGGGGCTCGACAACGTCGCCGCCGACGTGCACGACACCTGGACGGCGATGTCCTGGGAGGCCGTCGTCGAGGCGGACCCCGACGTGATCGTGCTGGTGGATGCGCCGTGGAATACCGCCGACGCGAAGATCGCCGCCCTCTCGTCGAACCCCGCTACCGCCGCACTGCCCGCCGTGCAGGGCGAGCGCTACGTGATCGTCGACTTCCCCTCGACCGAGGCGGGCGTGCGCAACGTCGACGCCGTCGCCTCGATCGTCGAGCAGCTGGACGCGCTGGAGGGCTGATGTCCGCCGAGAACCCGCTGCTCGAGGAGCGCCCGACGCAGGAGGACGCGTCTGGAGACCGTGCTCCCACTGCTCCTCGCCCGGCGGGTTCGGCGCGCGTGCTGCTCTGGGGCATCGGCCTCACCGCGGTGCTCGCGGTCTCGATCGTCATCGCCGTCACCATCGGCCCCGCGGCGCTCTCCCCCGCCGACGTGCTCGCGAGCGTCGCCGCGCACCTCGGATTCGGGGAGCCGACGCTCTCGCCGCTCCGCGACGGCATCGTCTGGCAGCTGCGCATGCCCCGGGTGCTCACCGCCGCCGCGGTCGGCGCGGGCCTCGCGCTGTGCGGCGCGGTGCTGCAGGCCGTCACCCGCAACCCGCTCGCCGATCCGTACCTGCTCGGCCTCTCGTCCGGCGCCTCGGTCGGGGCGGTCGTCGTGCTGGTGCTCGGCTGGGCGCTCGTGCTGCCGCTCGCGGCATTCACCGGCGCGATCGTCGCGCTGCTCGCCACCCTCGGGCTCGCGCTCGGTGCGAGCCGGGCGGGCGGGGCCGCCGGCACGAGCGGGGCCCGCCTCTCGCCGACGGCGACCGTGCTCGCGGGCATCGCCGTGTCGAGCGTGTTCGGCGCGATCACGAGCCTCGTGATCTTCTGGAGCGCGACGAACGACAGCTACCGCGAGATCCTCAATTGGCTGCTCGGCTCGCTCTCGGGCACCGACTGGCTGTCGGTCGCGATCGCGGGCGGGGCGCTCCTCGTCGTCGGGATGCCGCTGCTCGCGAGCGCCCGCACCCTCGACGCCTTCGCGGTCGGCGAGTCGGGCGCCGCGGCCCTCGGGGTGAACGTCGCCCGCAGCCGCGTGCTGCTGCTCGGCGGCACCGCGCTGCTCACCGGAGCGCTCGTCGCGGTGAGCGGGTCGATCGGCTTCGTCGGGCTCGTGCTGCCGCATGCCGTGCGACTCGTGACCGGCCCGGGCCACCGCGCACTGCTGCCGCTGTCGGCGCTCGCCGGCGCCGTCTTCCTCGTCTGGGCCGACACGGGCGCCCGCACGCTGTTCGACCCGCGCGAGCTGCCCGTCGGCATCCTCACCGCCCTCATCGGCGGCCCGGTGTTCGCCTGGCTGCTGCTGCGCAGAAGGAGCCTCGCATGAGCCTCGACCTCTCCCGGGTGCGGTTCGACCGTGCCGGCCGCACGATCATCGACGGCGTCGACGCGACCCTGCCGGGCGGCGGACTGACCGCCCTCGTCGGCCCGAACGGCGCGGGCAAGTCGACGCTGCTGCACCTGGTCGCCGCGATCGAGCGCGCCGACGCCGGCGAGCTCGACCTCGACGGCCGATCGATCGCCCGGATGCGGCGCCGCGAGCGCGCCCGCCTGGTCGCCCTCGCCGAGCAGCAGGCCGAGGTCGACCCGCAGCTCAGCGTGCTCGCCGCGGTGCTCATCGGGCGCACGCCGCACCTCGGGGCCTTCGCCGCCGCCGGCGACCACGACCGCGCGGTGGCCGAGCACTCGCTCGCCGCGGTCGGCGCGCTCGAGTTCGCGCCGCGCCCGATCGGCTCGCTCTCGGGCGGCGAGCGCCAGCGCGTCACCCTCGCCCGCGCGCTCGCGCAGGAGCCCGAGCTGCTGCTCGTCGACGAGCCCACGAACCACCTCGACCTCGCCGCCCAGCTCACGGCGCTCGAACTGCTCTCGGGCCTCGCCCGCGACGGGCTCACGGTCGTCGCCGCGCTGCACGACCTCTCGCACGCGGCCGCGTACGCCGACCACGTGATCGTGCTCGCCGCCGGGCGCGTGGTCGCCGCGGGCGACCCGCGCGAAGTGCTCACCGCGTCGCTCGTCGAGCACGTCTACGGGGTGCGCGCGGAGGTCGTCGAGCACCCGCTGACGGGGAGGCCGCTCATCGCGGTCGCGGCGCCGGGCACCTCGTCGCGCGAGTCGGCGCAGGCCGCCGGGGCCTCCACCCGCGCCTGACCTCGCCAGAACTTCGGAGATCACCACGACGTCGGATCGGATCACCGCGCTTCGCCCGAGATCGTGGCGATCTCCGAGGACGTGGCGGCGCGCCGGCCCTGCGCCGGGCGTAGCCTCGAGACATGAGTCCGATCCAGACCGGGCCGCAGCCGACGATCGAGTGGGTGGCCGAGGAGTTCCTGCACAACGCCCGCCGCGGGCGGCGTCTCGTGGCCGTCGAGGGGGCCGACCCCGTGGCATCCGCCCGCCTCGCCGACGAGCTCGCCGCGGCGATCGCTGCGCGCGGCTCGAGCGTCGTGCGTCGCAGCCTCGGCGCGGTCGACGAATCGCAGCTGCGCACCGGGCTGATCGACCCGTTCCGCGCGGGCGCACTCCCGGGCGCGGAGGGCGACGACACCGTGCTCGTCGCCGACGGCGAGCACCTGCTCGACGACGCGGTGCGCGGCGTGTGGCACTTCACGGTGTGGACGCTCGCGGGCGACGAACTGCCCCACTCCGGGGCATCCGTCATCGTCGACGTCACCGACCCAGACGCGCCGACCCGTTTCTACTACGACTTCTGCGCGATCCCGTCGAGCGTGAACCGGCCCGGCCTGCACTGAGCGCTGCGCAAGGGGTTGCCGCGCACCCCACCCGGGTCTACGGTGAGCACCGAACGGGCAGGTGTCACCACTTCGGGGGGTCTCCATGGTCAACGTCGAGCGGGGCCGCGTCAGCGCGGGTCGCAGCATCATCGCCATCGTCGCCGCCGTCTCGCTCGCGGCGTTCGCCGCGCCGACGGCCGCATCGGCAGGAAGCACGGCGGCCGGCTCGGCCGCAACGGGACGCCCGGCGCCACCCGCGCCGTCGACCTCGACCGGCTTCGGGGGCGCGGTCTCCTCGGTGGATGCCTCGGCCAGCGCCGTCGGCCTCGAGGTGCTGCGCGACGGCGGCAACGCCGTCGACGCCGCCGTCGCGACCGCCGCCGCCCTCGGCGTGACCGAGCCGTACAGCGCCGGCATCGGCGGCGGCGGCTACCTCGTGTACTTCGACGCCGAGAGCGGCGAGACGACCACGATCGACGGCCGCGAGACCGCGCCCGCCGCGATGCCGAGCGACGCGTTCATCGATCCCGCGACGGGCGCACCCTACGCGTTCGCCGACGCCGTGTCGTCGGGCCTCTCGGTCGGCACGCCCGGCACGCTCGCGACGTGGGAGGCCGCGCTCGACGAGTTCGGCACGACGTCGCTGCGCGACGCGCTCCAGCCGGCGATCCTGCTCGCGACCAAGGGCTTCGTCGTCGACCAGACGTTCCGCGACCAGACGCTCGCCAACCAGGCGCGCTTCGCGGCGTTCCCCGACACGGCCGAGCTCTTCCTCCCGGGCGGCGACGCCCCGAAGGTCGGAAAGGTCTTCAAGAACCTCGACCTCGCGCGCACCATGCGGCAGATCGCGCTCGGCGGCACCGAGGTGTTCTACGAGGGGCCCATCGCCGATGAGATCGCCGCGGTCGCGCAGGAGCCGATCGTCGACGCCGATGCGACCCTGCCGGCCTACCCGGGGTACCTCACGGCCGACGACCTGGCCGACTACGAGGTGCTCGAGCAGGATCCGACGCACATCGAGTACCGCGGCCTCGACGTCTACGGCATGGCGCCCTCGTCGTCGGGCGGAACCACTGTGGGCGAGTCGCTCAACATCCTCGAGAACTTCGACCTCGCCGGCGCCGACCCGGTGCAGGCGCTGCACCTCTACCTCGAGGCGACCGCGCACGCCTTCGCCGACCGCAACGCGTACCTCGGCGACCCGGCGTTCGTCGACGTGCCGACCGAGACCCTGCTCAGCCAGGAGTTCGCCGACGCGCGGGCTTGCGTGATCGACCCCGAGGCCGCGTCGGCGAAGCCCGTTCCTCCCGCACCGCTCTCGGCGTCCGGGTGCGAGACGGCCGCGGCCGCCGAGCGTGCCGACACCGAGAACATCTCGACGACGCACCTCTCGGTCGTCGACCGATGGGGCAACGCGGTGGCGTACACGCTCACGATCGAGCAGACCGGCGGCTCGGGCATGACGGTGCCGGGGCGCGGGTTCCTGCTCAACAACGAGCTCACCGACTTCAGCTTCGTGCCGAACCCGGCCGACCCGAACATCGTCGAGCCGGGCAAGCGCCCGCGTTCCTCGATGTCGCCCACGATCGTGCTCGACGACGGCGACGTGCGATTCGTCGTCGGCTCGCCCGGCGGCTCGATGATCATCACGACGGTGACGCAGGTGCTCGTGAACCGCATCGACCTCGGCATGACCCTGCCCGAGGCGGTCGCCGCACCGCGGGCATCGCAGCGCAACACCGCGGCGGTCGCGGCCGAGCCGGGGTTCCGAGCGGCGTACGAGGCGGCGCTCGTTCCGTACGGGCACACCTTCTCGACCTCGGCCGAGATCGGCGCCGTGGCCGCGATCGAGGTCGACGCCGACGGGCTCATGACCGCGGTGGCCGAGCCGGTGCGGCGCGGCGGCGGCACCGGTCTGGTGGTCGAGCCCGCCGACTGACGGAGGATGCGCGAGCGAGCGCTTGCGCGTCGTCGCGAACGCTCACGCGTGATCGTGAGTTCGCGCGCGGTTGCGGGCGTTCGCGAGCACCCCCCGAAGGTGGCGGCGCCCTTGCGGACCCGGCGGGGCGGTCGTAAGGTGTGGCGCGTGTGACCGGGAGCTACTGGGGGGCAGCTATGTGGTCGATCATCAGGGGTTTCGCCGGCGCGGCTGCGCTCGGCCTGGGTGTGGTGCTCGCGGTGCCTGGCTCGCCGCCGACCGTCGTGACGGCGTTCGACGAGGCCGCCGCACTCGCGGGCACGGGCTGGGCGGTGCAGCCTGACGCGACGGCAGGGGCGACGCAGCAATTCGTCGAGGGGCCCGCGACGCCACCTGCCGGGCGGGGCAGCCTCGAGCTCGGCGTCGCCTCGACGAGCGACCGCGCCCGGGTGTTCAGCGCACCCGGGTTCAGCGACAACCCTGCCGAGACCTTCATGCCGTGGGACGGCCTCAGCGGTTCGTTCTCGACGTTCACGTTCACCGCGACGAACCCGGGCGACAGCCTCCCCGCGCTGCAGTTGGTCGGCTATCAGCTGCTCGACCCCTCCGCCCCGCTGCCGCAGGATCGCCTCGTCGGCTTCACCACGCTCAATTTCGAGCCGCGGTCGAACCAGCAGTCGCCCGCCGTGGCGGGCGAATGGCAGGAGTGGGTGCTCGACGCCGACTCACTCGTCTGGCAGACGAACACCTCCTCGGGCTTCTGCGTCCAGGCCACCCGCTGCACACTCGCCGAGTTCGCCGCCGAGTACCCCGACGGCGGATGGGGCGTCATCCAGCTCGGCCTCGGCAGCGGCGTCGCCGCCGACGGGCGATCGTTCGCAGACGACGTGATGGTGCGCAACGGCACCACCGACGAGTTCGCCTTCGACTTCGAGGTCGCCGCAGATCTCAACTCCACCGCAGCAGTCGCGCCCGGCGCCGCGACGGACACGGGCGGCACGGCCATCGTGACGCTCGACGCCTCGGCGGTCGCCGCCGACAGCGTCGTGTTCACCATCACGACGACCGCGCCCGACGGCTCGGTCGAATCGATCGAGGTGGAGGTGCCGGCAGGTGCCTCCGACGCGGTCGAGGTCGCGGTGCCGCACGGCACGAGCCGGGTGGCAGTGTCGGCGCAGGGCGTCGAGCTCGCTGCGGCCGACGTGACCTTCACGGCCGCGACGCCGACGCCTCCGCCGTCGCCGTCGGAGCCCGCCGCTCCGGCCGGCTCTGGCTCCGGCGATGAGCTCGCCGAGAGCGGCTTCGAGGGCGGCGCGCTCATGGCCGGTCTCGCACTGCTCATGGGCGGCGCGACGGCACTCGCCGCGTCGGCGGCCACGCGGAGGCGGCGCGCCACCGCGCACGTCGGCTGACGGGCGACCGCGGCTGCATCTCGGCGGCGCCGCGAGGCGCTATCGTTGCTCGACCGAACCCGACGGGAGCAACGATGCGCCGACTTCTCGACCTCAGGATCCCCCGCTGGGGCTGGAAGCTCGTCTATGTGGTCGCGGCCTACGTGATCGGCACGATGCCTGCCCAGCTCGGCTTGGCCCTCGGCGCCTACGAACTCGGGTTCGTCATCGGGGCCCTGGTCCGAGTCGGCTTGTTCCTGTACGCTGCGCGGATCTTCCGCGGTCGAGGCGAAGCCGTCGAACCGGCGAGACCGTGGTGGCAGATGACCGCGCGGCCGACGCTCTCACGACGCCTCGGCATCCTCTTCGCGATCCTCCTGGCACTCGACCTCCTCGGCTCGGCGCTCGCGGCGGCCGGCCTCTACGACTCGGGCGCGCTCCCGCTCGTGGTGTCGATCGTCAGCGTTGTCGAGACCGGCCTCATCGCCTTCCTCTATCTCAACTCCGCCGTGCGGCTTCGCCGGGCCGGAGTCGGGTCGACCGAACCAGTCCGACCCACCTTCAAGCCGAAGAGGCTCAAGGTCGACTGAGCGGCCGACCGCCGCCGCGGGCCCGCCCGACACAGCGGGCCCGCGCCGCCCCGTACTACCCGCGCGCCCGCAGCCGCGGCGCGAGGTCGCGCTCGAACAGCTCGAGGAACCGGCGCTGGTCATGCCCCGGCGCGTGGAACACGAGGTGGTTGAAGCCCCAGTCCATGTACTGGCCGATCTGCTCGACGACCGCGTCGGGGTCGGTGCCGACGATCCAGCGCTTCGCGATCTGCTCGATCGGCAGGGCGTCGGCGGCGCGCTCCATCTCGACCGGGTCGGTGATGTCGTGCTTCTGCTCCTTCGAGAGCGAGAGCGGCGACCAGAACCGGGTGTTGTCGAGGGCGGTGTCGAGGTCCTCCTCGTACGAGAGCTTGATCTCGATCATGCGGTCGTACTCGTCGAAGGTGCGGCCGTCGTCGCGGGCGGCGAGGCCCTCCTTGACCGCCGGCATGAGCTGGTCGGCGTAGAGCTCGGCGCCCTTGCCCGAAGTGCAGATGAAGCCGTCGCCGGCGCGGCCGGCGTACTTCGCCACCTGCGGCCCGCCGGCGGCGATGTAGACCGGCACCGCGACATCCGGGCGGTCGTAGATCGAGGCGTCGTGCGTCGAGTAGTACTCGCCGTCGAAGCTGACCTGGCCCTCGTCCTTCCAGAGCGCGCGCATGAGTCGCACCGACTCGCGCAGGCGCGCGTAGCGCTCGCGGAACTCGGGCCACTCCTGCTCGCCCGCGCCCTGGAATCCGGTCGCGATCTCGTTGAGCGCCTCGCCCGAGCCGAAGCCCGCGATGATGCGGTCGGGGTAGAGCACGCCGAGCGAGGCGAACGCCTGCGCGAGCACGGCGGGGTTGTAGCGGAAGGTCGGCGTCATGACGCTCGTGCCGATCTTCACGGTCGAGGTGCGCTCGCCGACCGCGGCCATCCACGCGAGCGAGAACGGCGCGTGCCCGCCGGTGTGGCGCCACGGCTGGAAGTGGTCGCTCGTGAACACCGACTCCATGCCGTGGCCTTCGGCGGCGACGGCGATCTCGACGAGCTCGCGCGGGTCGAACTGCTCGGCGCTGGCCTTGTATCCGAGGGTGAGGGTCATGGGTGGCTCCTTCTTCGAGGGTCGGTGGGGTGAGTCGGCGGGTTCTGCGAGTTCGACGGGTTCTGCGGGCTCGACGGGCTGAAGGCCGTGTGCGGCAGCGCGCCATCGGCCAGGGCGGCGACGGTCTCGGCGGTGCGCGCGCCGACGCCGAGTCGCAGCGACTGTTCGAGCGCCTCGATCGTGTCGACGTCGCGACGGAGGCTGGCGAAGGGCGCATCGCCCGCGAGGTCGGCGAAGCCCGCCTCGCGGTGCCGGGCTGCCGACTGCTCGCCGAAGGCCGGGCGCATCGGCGCCCCCTCGGCGGCGGTCGCGAGCGTCGTGCCGGTGCCGTCGGCGTCGGCGATGAAGGCGAGCGGATGCCGCGACGCGGCCTCGAGCGCGAACTCGAGCTCGCTCGTGCGGAGCGAGGGCAGGTCGCCGAGCAGCACCGCGACGGGCACGAGGCCGCCGGCACGGGCGACGCGGATGCCGTCGTCGATCGCTGCGGTGAGGCCGCCGGGGCCGTCGCCCACGCCCGGGGCTTCGCGCACGAGCTCGACGCCGGCCGGCAGCGGCGAACCGAGGTCGACCTCGCCGGTGACGACGATCACGCGCTCGACGCCGCGCGCGGCGCGCGCCGCGGTGATCGTGTCGAGGGCGAACGCCCGGGCGAGGGCGGCGCGGGCCTCGGCGGGCACGGCCGGGCCGAGACGGGTCTTCGCCGCGGAGAACGCCTTCACCGGCACGACGAGGGTCCAGCCGATCGCCCCGGCGCCGCCCGTCATGCGCGCAGCCCCGGCAGCACCTCTCGACCGAAGACCTCGATCCACTCGGCCTGGTTGCGGCCGACGTTGTGCAGGTAGATGCGGTCGAAGCCGAGGTCGAGGTGCCGCTGGATCTCGGCGCGGTGCCGGTCGGGGTCGGCCGAGACGACCATGCGGCCGTCGAAGTCCTCGGGGCGCACGGTGCGGGCGAGCTGCTCGAACTCGAACGGCGAACGGATGTCGCTCCGCCCGAACCGCATGCCCGCGATCGGCCACTCGGTGAGCGCGTTGCGCATGGCCTCCTCGTCGGTCGCGGCCCACGAGAGGTGCAGCTGGAGGATCTTCGGCATGCGCCGCACGTCGCGGCCGCCGTCACGCGCACCGTCGGCGAAGCGGGCGAGCAGCGCGTCGAGGCGTTCGGCCGGGCCGCTCGTCGTGATGAGGCCGTCGGCGACTCGGCCGGCGCGGCGCGCGGTCACGGGGCCGGCGGTGGCGACGTAGACCTCGGGGGCGACGGCCGGCATCGTCCACAGGCGGGTGGTCTCGAGCTTGAAGCTCGGCCCCGAATGACGCACGTCGCGCCCCGCGATCGAGGCGGCGAAGAGCTTCTTGATGAGCTCGACGGCCTCGAACATGCGGTTGATGCGGTCGGGCGCCTCGGGCCAGTACTGGCCGACGACGTGCTCGTTGACCGCTTCGCCCGAGCCGATGCCGAGCCAGTGCCGCCCCGGGTACATCGAGGCGAGGGTCGCGCTCGCCTGGGCGACCACCGCGGGGTGGGTGCGGAAGGTCGGCGTGGTCACGCCCGGACCGAAGTCGCCCCGCGTGCGCTCGGCGAGGGCGCCGAGCACGCTCCAGACGTGCGACGCCTGCCCGAGGCGGGGCGTCCACGGCTGGAAGTGGTCGGTCGCCATGACCCCGGTGAAGCCGTGCTGCTCGGCGAGCGCGGCGAGCGCCACCGCCTCGGCGGGAGGGAACTGCTCGAGCATCGCGGCGTAACCGATGTGCACTGACACTCCTCCATCCTCCCTGCTCGGCGGGGCGCCGTCACCTCGACGGAATCGAGCCGCGGCGCCGCCTTCACATTATTTCGGATACTGGATCCAAAACGCAAGCAGACCGCGGTGCTCCGGTGATCGAGGGCGGATGCCTCGGGCGTCAGCCGCGCGACGCCGACCCCGCGGACCCGGCCGCCTCCGCCTCGACGAGGAGTTCGAGCACCCCGTCGCGCACCCGCTCGAGGTGCGACCGCAGCACGCCGGTCGCATGCTCGACGTCGCCGCCCTCGACGGCGGAGACGAGCTGCTCGTGGGAGTGGCCGTGCTCGGCCCCGTCCACGAGGCGCCAGCCCAGCACGTAGCGGCCGACCTTGAGCCGCAGCTGCTCGATCATCTCCCACAGCACCGGGCGGTGCGCGGCGCCGTAGAGCTCGGCGTAGAACTCGGTGCGGGCGTCGACGAAGTCGGCGCCCTCCTCCTCGGCGTCGGCCGTGCGACCCAGTTCGCGCAGCCGGGCGACGCGCTCGGCGGTCATCTCGGCCATCGAGAGGCGCAGCGCCTCGACTTCGAGCAGCGTGCGGATGTCGTAGACCTCGCGCGCCTGGTCTGCCGAGAGCGACTTCACGACGGCACCGCGACGCTCATGGAACTCGACGAGCCCGTCGGCCTCGAGCTGGATGAGGGCAGAACGCACCGGCAGTCGCGAGACGCCGATCGACTCGGCCAGGGTCTCCTGGCGCAGTTTCTGCCCGGGCGGCAGGGTGCCGGTGAGGATGGCGTCCTTCAGGATGTCGTAGACCATCACGCCGACCGAGCGATACCCGGTCTGGTGCTTGCCCGCCAGCTGCTGCAGCGCGTCGGAGTTCAACCCTGACCCGACGGATGCGCGGCGCGCGCCCTCGGCGATCTGTTCGCTCATGGCACCCGAATGTACCGTCAAACCCCGCTCGTGGCACGCATTCTGGATCCAAAAATCGAAGCGCGGCTACTCGAAGTCGCTGGTCTCCCGCAGCGGCCCCTCGGCCTGCGCCTCGTCGAACCCGGCGCGATAGCCGTCGTCGTAGGCCTCGTCGGCGCCCTGGCGGAACAGGTCGCGCTCGCTCGGTCGCTGGATCGACCGCGCACCCGGCAGGTCGAGATCGCCGACGTAGCGGCCGAGCCCGCGGACGATCGCGAGCGGCACGCCCGACGACTTGCCCTTCACGAGCTCACCCGCTCCGGCGATCTCGTCGGCCACGCACGGCATCGTCACCGAGAGGGGCTTGCCCGAGGCATCCACCCCGCCGCGGAGGTCGTCGAAGACGTGCACCCCGGCCGCGCCGATCGCGATGTCGGTCTGCCCCTCGCGCCACGGGCGGCCGAGCGTGTCGGAGAGGATCACGCCGACCCGCACGCCCGTCAGGGCGCGCAGCCCGGTCGCGAGGTCGCGCGCCGAGGCGTCGGGGTCGACGGGCAGCAGGAGCACGGTGCCCTCGGGAGCGTTCGAGGCATCCACCCCGGCGGCGGCACCGACGATGCCCTGCCGGTTCTCGACGATGCGCGTGACGCCGCCCTCGTACTCGCGCGTCGCGATGACGCGCACCGTCTCGGCGGTGATCGCGTCCTCGCGATCGGATGCCCGGACCACGCGCCCCTCGGCCTTCGAGACGATCTTCGAGGTCACGACGAGGATGTCGCCGTCGACGAACTCCGCGGCGCCCGCGATGATCGCGGCGAGATCGTCCCCGGTCGAGATCTCGGGCAGGCCCTCGACGCCTACGACACTGAATCCTGCGGCCATGATGCTCCCCTGTTGAACACGACGGGCTCCATTCTGGCAGCTACGACGGGTGTGCGGCGGGTGCGCAAGCCCCCGGGGCGGCGCAGGGAGCGGCGGTACGATCGCGTATGGCCACCGACCCAGCCCCGCAGGACATGCCGGCCGACGCCGATGCCGACGACCGCAGGGACGGTCGCGACGAGACCCGCACCGAACGCCTCGACCGCAACTGGGGCGACATCCTGCAGGAGCTCCGCGCGGTGCAGACCGGCACGCAGATCATCACCGGCTTCCTGCTCGCCGCGGCGTTCCAGCCACGTTTCACCGAGCTCGACGCCTACGAGCTGGGCCTCTACCTCGTGCTCGTGTCGCTCGCGGGACTCGCCACCGTGCTGGGCTTCGCCCCCGTCATCCTGCACCGGCAGCTGTTCGGGCGGCAGCAGAAGGACCGCCTCGTGCACATCGCGAATCGCATGCTCTTCGGACTCCTGGTGGTCGTCTCCCTGCTCGCGGCCGGAGTGACGAGCCTCATCTTCGACGTCGCCGTCGGCCGCACGGCGGGCTACATCGCGCTCGGGGTCGCCCTCGCCGTCGTGCTCGCCGTGTGGATCGTCGTGCCGGCGATCGCACGGCGCAACCGCTGATCGGACGGATGCCTCGCGGCCGACCGCCGGACCTCCGCCGCCGTGCTCGGGGTGTCGTCCGCCTGACCTACGCTGGATCCCATGCGCATCGCCACTTGGAACGTCAACTCGATCCGCACCCGCGTCGGCCGCGTCGTCGACTGGATGGTGCGCGAAGACGTCGACGTGCTGGCCATGCAGGAGATCAAGTGCAAGCCCGAGCAGTTCCCGCACGAGGCCTTCGAGGAGGCCGGCTACGAGCTCGCGATCCACGGGCTGAACCAGTGGAACGGCGTCGCGATCGCGAGCCGGGCGCCGATCACCGAGGTCGAGACCGAGTTCCCGAACATGCCGGGGTTCCTGAAGGGCCATGACGGCCCCGACCTCCCGAAGGAGGCCCGTGCGATCGGTGCGACCGTCGACGGCGTGCGCGTGTGGAGCCTGTACGTGCCGAACGGCCGTTCCCTCGGCGACCCGCACCTCCACTACAAGCTCGACTGGTACGCCGCGCTCACCGACTACGCCCGGGCCGAGACGACGGCGCACCCCGAGCGCCCGTTCGCCCTCATGGGCGACTTCAACGTCGCCCCGCTCGACATCGACAACGGCGACCCGACCGTGGTGGTCGGGCAGACCACGCACGTCTCCCCCGAGGAGCGCGCCGCGTTCTTCGCCCTCGAGAACGCCGGCGTCACCGACGTCGTGCGCGCCCGGGTGCCCGAGGGGCTCTACACCTACTGGGACTACAAGCAGCTGCGCTTCCCCCGCAACGAGGGCATGCGCATCGACTTCATCCTCGGATCGGCCGCGTTCGCGGAGGCCGTCACCTCGGCGTCGATCCACCGCGACGAGCGCAAGGGCGACGCCCCGAGCGACCACGTGCCGGTGCTCGTCGAACTCGCCCTCGGCGACGACGACGACCGGCCCATGATCTTCTGAGTCGGGCGGCGACGCAACCCCCGGCTCGATCCCAGCCCGGCGGACTACCCTCTGAGGGGTGACGAGCATCTCCGATCGCGATCGCACCGAGCCGACCACCGGTCGGACTCTCGGCGGGCGCTACCGACTCGACGCGCTCATCGGGCGCGGCGGCATGGCGAGCGTGTATCGCGGATTCGACGAGTCGCTCGGCCGGCCGGTCGCGGTGAAGGTGTTCAGCGAGGCCGCCGAGGGCATCGACGACGCGGGCCGGCGCGCCTCCGAGATCGCGCTGCTCGCGAGCGTCGAGCACCGGGCGCTCGTGCGCCTCTACGACGCCGCGCGCGACGCCGACAGCGACCGCGAGTACCTCGTGATGGAGCTCGTCGAGGGGCACGACCTCCGTGTCGCACTGCAGCACGGCCCGCTGGACGCCGCCGACGCGGCCGGGCTGCTCGCCGATGTCGGCGAGGCGCTCCACGTCATCCACTCGCGCGGCATCGTGCACCGCGACGTGAAGCCGGCGAACGTGCTGCTCGAGCCCGCGCACCTGCCGAGCCGGCGCTGGAACGCGAAGCTCGCCGACTTCGGCATCGCGCGGCTGATCGACGACGCGAGGATCACCCGGACCGGGCTGCTGGTCGGGACTCCCGGCTACCTCAGCCCCGAACAGGTGAGCGGCGTCGCCCCCGGCAGCGCGGCCGACGTCTACTCGCTCGGACTGCTCGTGCTCGAGGCGCGCACGGGGCGGCGAGCCTTCCCGGGCCCGGCCGTCGAGGCCGCGAGCGCGCGGCTGGTGAACGATCCCGAGATCCCCGACGAGCTCGGTGCGGCCTGGGCCGAGCTGCTCACCCGGATGACGGCGCGGGAGCCCGGTGTACGGCCGACGGCGCTCGAGGTCGCGGTCGCCGCCGCCGCGCTCGCAACGGCGCCGGAGGGCTCGTCGCCGGCCTCGGCAGCGCCGTCGGCCCCCGCTTCGGCCTCGGCCTCGCCGACGCCGTCGCTCATCGCGGTGAACGACCCTGCGCCCACGGCTCCTCACTCCGGCGACTCGACGGCTGCGCTCGGAGCGACCGCCCCATTCGGCGTGCTGCCCGATCGCGAGCCCACCGCGCCCACCCGGGTCCTCCCCGCCGACGGAGCACCGATCGGCACGCCCGACTCCGATCCCCCGGCGACCGCGCCATCGGGCCCCGCCCCGGCCACGAGGCGCCGTGCTCGTCGCACGACCCCCGCCTCCCGAGGCCCGCTGCTGGTCGTGCTGCTCGCGATCGCGGCGGTCGCCGTGGTCCTGGGGGCGCACGCCGCGATCACCGCGGTCACCGACAGCGGGTCCGAGCCCGCACCGCTGCCCTCGATCCCCGCCGAGCTCGATCCGCTCGGCGAACACCTGCGACAACTCGACGAGGCGGTGCGATGATGACCGGCCACCGCGCACAGCGCCCGCCCGCGCAGTGCCCCCCAGCACGGCTCCGCCCCGCATCGCGCCGCCTGCGCTCCATGGCACTCGCCGCGGTCATCGCCCTCGGAGCCGGGCTCGGACTCGCCGGCTGCGCGACCGACGACGGCACCGGCACCGCCGACGCGCTGCACGCGTCGGTCGTGCGCGTGGCCGAGCGCTCGGCCGACGAGGACTTCGCGGGCGCCCTCGCCGCGCTCCTCCTCCTCGAACGCGACGTCGACGACGCGGTCGCCGCGGGCGAGGTCGCCGCCGCGCAGGAGTCCGAGATCCGCACCGCCATCGAGCTCGTGCGCGCCGACCTCGAGGCCGCGCAAGCGCGCACCGACCCGGCATCGACCCCGACTCCGACGCAGGCCCCCGCAGACGACGACGGTGACGACGACGGTGACGGTGACGGTGACGACGAAAACAGCGGCCCCGGCAATAGCGGCGGCAATCGCAACGACGGCGACAAGGGCAAGGGGAAGGGCGAGGGCTGAGCCGGCTCCGCCCGCCGGTGCGCAGGGCCCGACGTCGCGTCGTCGCCGGCAAGCCGAGAGTGCGTAGTCTCGTGACGTGCCCCACCTCGACCTGCCCGGAGCCGAGCTCTACTACGAGACGTCCGGCCCCGCCTCCGCGCCCGCCCTGCTGCTGATCCCCGCCGGCATCGCGACCCTCCGCATGTGGGACGAGCACGCCGAGACGCTCTCCGCCGACCGCTTCGTCGTGCGCTTCGACCCGCGCGCCTTCGGCGGCACCCGGCACGACGAGTCCGCGCCGTTCTGGAACCACCGCGACGCCATCTCGCTGCTCGACCACCTCGGCGTGGCACGCGCCACCGTGATCGGGGCGAGCCGCGGGGGCGCGATCGCGATCGACGTCGCACTCCACGCGCCCGACCGGGTCGCGGGGCTCGTCACCGTGTCCGCACGCGTGGGCGGCCACCACGAGGTGCCGCTCGACGCCGCGACGCAGGCGCGGTTCGACGAGGTCGAGTCGGTCGATCCCGCCGTCGACGCGGCCGGGATGCTGCGGCTCGAGACCGACCTCTTCGCGATCGGGGCGGGGCGTGGGGCCGAAGCGGTCGATCCGGCCTTCCTCGCCCGCGCCCGCGAACTCGCGCTGCCCAACATCGCGCACGCCCTCGACGACGGCGACATGCGGCCGCTCGAACCAGCGGCCGCCGGCCGACTCGGCGAGATCGGGGCGCCGGCGCTCGTGCTGGTCGGCGAACACGACCTGGCGCCCTTCCTCGTGCAGTTCGAGACGCTCGCGGCATCGCTGCCCGCGGCGACCGCGCACCGGCTGGCCGGCACGGCGCACCTGCCGAGCGTCGAGCGACCAGGCGAGTTCTCACGGCTGCTGCTCGCCTGGCTCGCCGAACACGGGCTCTGAGCCGGCTCGCCGAACACGAGCTCTGAGCCGGGTCGCCGACCCCGGGGCATCCTGTCGGTGTCTTCGGGGCGCGCGCTCAGGCTTCCGGGCTACGGTCGTCGCATGACCACGGAACTCTGGCTCTCGGTGCTCTGCCTGTCGGGCATCGCCGGTCCGATCGTGCTCGGCCTGCTGGCGCAGCGCCGCCGTGCGCTGCAGCCCGTCCGGGTTCAGCGCCGCCCGGTGAACCGCTGCATCGAGCGGTAGACGCCGAGGCCGTCGCCGACGACGCGGTCGAACAGTCGCGTCGGCAGCAGGGCGCGCAGCACGCGCGAGAATCGCACGCTGCCCGGCAGCTCGACGAGCGGGCGCCCGGCGAGCATCGCCTCCCAGACGCGGTCGACGACGTACCCGGGCTCGAGCACGGGAGCCAGGGCCGGTCCGCGGGCACCCGCGAACATGCCGGTCGCGACGTAGCTCGGCGTGACGGTGGTGACCGCGACGTTCCGGTGATCGGCCTGCTCGAGTTCGAGGCGAAGCGAGTCGCTCCAGGCGATGAG
This sequence comes from Agromyces sp. NPDC058104, assembly GCF_042884835.1. Taxonomy (NCBI): domain Bacteria; kingdom Bacillati; phylum Actinomycetota; class Actinomycetes; order Micrococcales; family Microbacteriaceae; genus Agromyces; species Agromyces sp. NPDC058104. Next base: position 1,288,442 of record NZ_JBHVTD010000001.1, read on the forward strand.
GGCCGCCTTGGATGCCGCGTACACGGCCATGCGCGGATTGCCGAGGGTTCCCGCGGCCGAGGCGAGGTTGACGATGCGGGCGGGACGGAACGCGTTGGAGATCATGCCCGGGAGGAACTCGCGCGTGACGTACATCGGGGCGAGCGCGTTGACCTGCATCGTCGGGCGGGTGTCCTCGCCGTTGTCGGACTGCCAGAAGTAGCCGTTGCCGCGGACGATGCCCGCGTTGTTGATCAGGACGTCGGGGTTGCCGAGCTCACGGCGCACCCGCTGCGCCGTCTTCGCGATCGCACCGAGGTCGCCGACGTCGACCACGAACGACTGCACCCTCGTACGGCCTCGCGAGACGGCGCCCAGCTCGTCGACCGCGCGGGCGAGTCCAGCCGCGTCGACGTCCCAGAGGATGACCGAGGCGGCGCCCTCGGCGACCGCCCGCTCGGCGAATCCGCGCCCCAGGCCGCCGGCGGCTCCCGTGATGAGCACCCTCGCGCCGCGCACCGTTCTCGTCATCGTCCAATCCTCGCCCACCGGGCGAAGCCCGGATGCCTCACCAGGGTTCGTCGGCGCCGGGCAGGAGCGTGCGCACCTGCTCGACGGCCCCCGGGAAGCAGGTGTCGAGCACCTCGGTCGCCGAGACCTCGTCGCCGTACGCGCCGGTGAGGCGCAGCCCGACGACGGCGTTGATGAGCATGCCGGTCGCGAAGAACTCACGCGCTGCATCGGGGGCGAACCCGGCCTCCTCGCGGAGGAAGCGCCAGATCGCACTGAATCCTCCGCGAGCCACGCGCCCGATCTCGGGTTCGCCGCCGAGTGCCGTGGAGTGCGCGATCACGGGAAGCATGCCCCGTTCGGCGAGCAGAGCGGTGTACGCGGCGCCCATCCGATCGATCCGAGTCTCCTCGGGCCCCGGCATCGCGCGCCGGAACTCGTCGATCACCCGGTCATAGGCGCGCTCGACCACCGCGATGAAGAGCTTCTCCTTCGTGCCGAAGAGGCGCACGACGTACGGCTGGCTGACGCCCGCGGCGCGCGCGACCTCGTCGGTCGTGGTGCCGACGTAGCTCTTCGCCCCGAACACGGCCGTCGCGGCGGCGAGGATGAGCTCGCGGCGATCGGCGGCCTTCATCCGGGTCGCCGTCGCCGGTGCGATGATCTCTTCGGCCGACATGCTTGACATGTTATCAGCGGATAACTAACTTACGAAGTAATCATCCGATTACAACTTCTCTGGAGATCGTCATGTCGACCACACTCGCCGCACCGGGCGCCGCGGGCGCCGCCGAGCGCGGGCCCCGCCGCACCCCGCCGCTCTGGCTCGTGCTCCTGGCCACCGCACTGCCGATGTTCATGGCGACGCTCGACAACCTCGTCATGACGAACGCGCTGCCCGTGCTGCACACGGAGTTCGGGGCATCCGTCGAAGAGCTGCAGTGGTTCATGAACGCGTACACGCTCGCCTTCGCGAGCACGATCCTCATGGCGGTCGCCCTCGGCGACCGCTTCGGCCGGCGCACCGTGTTCCTCGTCGGCATCGCCGTGTTCACCGCGAGCTCGGCCCTCGCCGCGCTCGCCGCCGACCCCGGCCAGCTGATCGCGGCGCGCGCCGCCCAGGGTTTCGGTGCCGCCGCCATCATGCCGCTCTCGCTCACGCTGCTCGCGGGCGCCGTGCCGCTCGCCCGCCGGCCCCTCGCCATCGGCATCTGGGGCGGCGTCGCCGGCCTCGGTGTCGCGACGGGCCCGCTCGTCGGCGGCGCGGTCATCGAGGGCTGGGCCTGGCAGGCGATCTTCTGGATCAACATCCCGGTGGGGCTCGCGTCGATCGCGCTCGCGCTCGCCGTCCTCCGCAACGGCTTCGGTGCGCGCCTGCGCGCCGACGTGATCGGACTGCTGCTCTCGGGGCTCGGCCTGCTCGCCCTCGTCTACGGCATCGTGCGCGGCAACGACGCCGGCTGGTCGAGCACCGAGGTGCTCGCCGGGCTCATCGGCGGCGGCGTGCTCCTGATCGCGTTCGTCGTCTGGGAGTCGCGCACGGGTGCGCCGCTGCTGCCGCTCCGGCTCTTCCGCGATCGCAGCTTCACCGTCGCGAACGTCGTCGGCTTCGGGTTCAGCTTCGGCGCGTTCGGCTCGATCTTCATCCTGATCCAGTTCCTGCAGCTCGTGCAGGGGGCGTCGCCGCTCGAGGCCGCGGTGCAGACCTCGCCGTGGACGCTCGCCCCGATGATTGTGGCTCCGCTCGCCGGCCTCATCGCGCCGCGGGTCGGCACGCGGGCGCTCATCGTCGCCGGGCTCCTCGCGCTCGGCGCCGCACTCGCCTGGCTCACGCCCCTGCTCGATGCCGGCACGGAGTACTCGGCCTACCTGGCCCCGTTCATCCTCGCGGGCGTCGGCATGGGACTCGTGTTCGCGCCGTCGTCGACCGCGGTGCTCGCTCGCATGGCGCCCGACGATCATGCCAAGGCGAGCGGCACGAACTCGATGCTGCGCGAGGTCGGCGTCGCGCTCGGCATCGCCGTGTCGACCGCCGTCTTCACCGGCGCGGGCGGCACCCTCACGCCGACGGGCTACGTCGAGGGCGCGCAGCCCGCGGTGCTCGTGGGCGCGGCCGTGCTGTTCGGCTCGGCGCTCGTCGCACTGCTGCTGCCCGCGGGGCGCTCGCAGGAAGCGGCGGGTGCGCACTGATGGCGCGGACCCTCGTGATCATCGGCCATCCCCACCGGGGCAGCTTCACGCACGCCCTCGCCGAGCGGTACGTCGCGGGCGTCCGCCTCGCCGGCGTGCACTCGGCCGGCGCTCGCTCGGCCGATGACGAACCCGACGTGCGGGTCATCGACCTCGCCGAGCGCGAGTTCGCCCTGATCCCCGACGGTCGCGAGATGCTGCGGGCGCCGGGCGGCGAGACGGGGCATCTCGAACCGGCCGTCCGCGGATTCGTCGACGACGTCGCGTGGGCCGAGCACCTCGTGTTCCTCTTCCCGCAGTGGTGGGGCACCTACCCCGCCGTGCTGAAGGCGTTCCTCGACCGGGTGATGCTCTCGGGCACGGCGTTCGCGTACGGGCGCGGGCACGTCTCGACGCGCCTGCTCGGCGGCCGCACCGCGCGCATCGTGATGACGATGGACTCGCCGCTCGCCTGGAACCGCCTCGTGTACCGCAACGCCGCCGAGACCTCGCTCGCGCGTGCGACGCTCGCCTTCTGCGGGATCCGCACGATCGGCATCTCGCGGTTCACGCCGGTGCGGTTCTCGACCGCGGAACGGCGGGCGGCATGGCTCGCCGCGGCGCAGCGGCTCGGCGAGCGGGATGCCGCGCGGCTCGCCCGCAGCCGACGACGTCGGGTGCGGCGCACGGGGGCCTTGGCGGCACGGGGGCCGGCTCAGCACATCGCGCGGTAGCGCGCCCGGTCGGCCGGGTCGAGGTGCTCGGTCGCGTAGCTCAGCATCGTGCGCGGCATGCGCGCCGCGTGCTCCTCGAGGAACCCCGTGAGGGCGGCCCGGTCGACGCGCTTGCCGACCTCGCGCAGCATCCAGCCGGCGGCCTTGTGCAGCAGCGGCTCGGGGTCGTCGAGCAACCGCTCGGCGACCGCGAGCGCCGGGCGCGGGTCACCCGCCTTGATCGCGGCGAAGGTCGAGATGACGGCGACGCGACGAGACCATAGCGAGTCGGATGCCACGAGCCCGGCGACGATCGCCGGTTCGACCTCGTCGACCGGGGCGGACGGGAACACCACCTCGCCGAGCAGGACCTCGGCGGTCGCGTCGACGAGATCCCAGTTGTCGACGTGGCCGGCCCGCACGGCGTCGAGGTAGCGCTCGTGCTCGGCCGCCCGCATGGCGTCGTCGCGAGTTCGCGCCCGACCGGCGCGGCGGAAGCGCTCGACCATGACAAGCAGCCCCGCGAGGCGCTCCTCGTGGATCGGGCTCGCGACGAGTTCGGCGACCTCGCTCGGCGGCAGCGAGAGCGAGCGCCCCACGATCGACCGGGTCGCCGGCACTGCGACCCCGATGAAGACGTCGCGCTCGGCGTAGCCGCCCGGCCCGGTCTTGAAGAACGCGGCGGCACCGCCGGCGCGTGCGGGGTCCGCCGCCGCGGCGAGCGCGGCCCGCACGTCGGCGGCGGCGTGCAGTTCGGGGTGGCCCATGGCGGTGACACTACCGGGCGGCGCCCGCGGCGGTCGCGCCGGACGGGATCGAGATCCGCCCGTGCGTCGGCGCGGGACATCCGCCAACATGGGGTGATGACCGACGACACCGCGACCGCCGAGACCTCGCCGACGGGCGACCTCGCCTTCGTGCCGATCACCGGCGACGACCTCCTGATGTGGCTGCCCGAGTCGATGGCGTATTACCAGGCGTCGAGACTGCGCGCCGGCGACACCCCCGAGCAGGCCGAGGCCGCGGTGGAGGCCTCCCGCGACCGCTTCTTCACCGACGGCGTGCTGCACCCCGAGCACGTGCTGCTCGCGATCGTCATCGACGGCGAGGACGCGGGCTGGCTGTGGCTCGGCCCCTGGGCCGAGGGCGGCGATGCGTGGTGGGTGTGGGACGTGCACGTCCGCGAGCCGTTCCGCCGGCGCGGGCTCGGGCGCGCCGCGATGCGGCACGCCGAACGGGTCGCGCGCGAACACGGGTCGCCGACGCTCGGCCTCAACGTGTTCGCCTACAACGTCCCGGCGATCGAGCTCTACGAGAGCCTCGGCTTCGAGGCGGCGTCGCTGCACATGGCGAAGTCCATCTGAACCGCGCGCCCCGACGGCCCCGGGGTGCGCGTCTCCCCCGGCGCACGCGAATCGAGAGCGGGGCCGCCGTTCGGCGTACCCCGCTCTCGTGTGGTGATCATCGGTTGCGCGGTGAGATCGGCCGGGGCTGGGGCGTCGGCGTGGGGTCGCCGTCGTCCTGCGACTGACTGAACTGCTCGGCGTACTCGGCGAGGCGCTGACCCTGGACCTCGGCCGCCGACGGGTCGACGGATTCGGCCTGCTTGGTCGCTCGCACGGTCTCCTGGACCTGCGTCGAGTTCGAGCGGGCGGCCTTCTGCGCCGCATACTCGGCCTGCTTGACGGTTCGCAGCTGCTCCTGCACCTTCGCAGAGCGTGCGGCCGACTCGACGCGCTCGGTGCGCTCGGCCTCGCGGAGGATCTCCTGCAGGGTGGTGCCCTGCGGCGAGAACTCGGGCGAGTGAGCCCGGCTGCGCTCGAGCGCGGCCTCCTTGCGAGCCGAGTCCTGCTGCGACTGCAGCGAGGTCACGGCCGCCGATCCGGCTCCGCCTTCGAGCTGGGACTGCACACCGGCGCAGCCGCTGATCGTGACGAGGAGTACGACGGCACCGATCACTGCGGCGCCGGTCCTGTTGGTGTTCATGGCCCTCTCCTGTTCATGTGGGGTTCTCGGGGATTTGAACAATCCTCAAATTAGGTTCGGCCGCGGGTGCGCGTCATCGGGACCGGCACCGGTGTTCTCCTCGGTGCCCGCCTCGCCGCGCGGTCGGGCTGACGTGGAGTGCCATCCGGGCATACGCTGAGGTATTCTCGGCTTCCAGTCGATTCGGGGGCGTGCGCATCATGCGCGATCTGCGGCGCGGTTTCGAAGCCGAACGCAAGATTCCCGCGCGACAGTGCAATCAATCGCGAGCGGATGCCTCGTAGCCTTGACTTGTACGGCGATTCCCGCCGCGCGCGGCACGGCCGCGAGCCCGCATCGACCCCTCACAGAGGAACGGAGGTTCACATGTCGAACATCACGATCGACCCCATCGTCGGAGAACCCGAGGTCCTCGAGGACACCGTCACCGCGGCCGACATCGCCCTCGCCGAGGGCGTCGAGACCGACCCGGCATGGCTCCGCCTGAAGGAGTCGGCGACGAAGCTGCAGTCGCTCCAGGTGAAGGACGGCTCGGTCCCCGCGGAGGGCGACAAGGGCGAGGCATCCGCCCTCGTCGACGCCATCGTCGAGTCGGTCGCCGCGCTCGCGCCGCGATTCCCGCACGAGGCCGCCTACCTCACCGCCCTCCAGGCCGACTTCCGCAAGTGGCAGGCCGCGGGCCTCGAGGTGCCCGACTTCCTCGACTCGCTCGTCGAGTTCCAGCCGCAGCGCCACCGCATCGACGGCATCCGCCACCTCGTCGTGTTCCCGATGTACACGCAGAACGGCTCGCTCGACCGTCACGTCGAGGCGCTCGTCGTCGAGACCATCTGGCCCGAGTTCATCGCCGCCCTCGAGGCCGGCGACTACGGCAACAAGCTCTTCGTGAGCCTGCGCCTCGTCGACTTCACGCCCGGCTACGACACCAACTCGGCCGTGCTGTTCCCCGAGACCGTCGCGATGCGCGAGATCCCGACCTTCACCTGGGGCGCCATCTTCCAGGACCGCGAGGCCGCCCGCTACCGCAAGGTCGTGCGCGCCGCGAGCGACATCACGAAGCTCGTGCTGCCCGACGACGCGGCCGAGATGCTCACCGACCAGGAGCTCACCGAGCGCACCTTCGTCATGTGGGACATCATCCACGACCGCACGCACATGCGCGGCGACCTGCCGTTCGACCCGTTCATGATCAAGCAGCGCATGCCGTTCTTCCTCTACTCCCTGGAGGAGCTGCGCTGCGACCTGACCGCGTTCCGCGAGTCGGTCAAGATCCAGCGTGCGCTCGACGCCCGTCTCGCGAAGGGCGAGGAGCTCACCGACGTCGAGGAGCAGATGCGCTCGACCGGCAAGCTCGTGCAGTACGCCGTCATCTTCGACCGCATCTTCCGCTTCTCGATCACCGGCTCGCGCGTGCGCAACTACGACGGTCTCGGCGGTCAGCTGCTCTTCGCGTGGCTCCACAAGAAGCACGTGCTCGAGTGGCGCGACGTCGAGCTCAGCTTCGACTGGGACAAGGTGGCCGACGCGGTCGTCGAGCTCGGCGACGCCATCGACCTCCTCTACTGGGAGTCCATCGACCGCCCGAAGACGGTGCACTGGCTCAAGGCGTACGAGCTCGTCTCGTCGGTCGTCACGCCGAACCCCGCGTCGGTCTGGGCCGAGGGCCTGCCCCGCGAGGTGCTCGCCGGCCCGCCCAAGGGCTACACCGACCTCGTGATGGACGACGAGTTCCCGCTCTCGATGTTCTTCGAGGCGCTCGACAAGAAGATGAAGCCCGTCATCGAGTCGACGGTCGGCATCGCCGGCACGACCGAGGCCTGACCCACCGTTTCAGGAAGACGTACGCTGCTCAGGGCGGAATCGGCGATTTCGTCCTGAGCAGCTTTCTTTTTCCTGAATCCAGCTCGAGGAGGAGCACCCATGACCGACCACCCCACCGGCGCCGCGGGGCGCACCGTGCTCATCGCCGGCGCCACGAGCGCCTCGGGCCGAGCCGTCGCCCGCGCCCTGCTCGAGGCGGGCGCCCGCGTCATCGCGGTGGGCACCGATCGCGGCCGTCTCGGCGAGCTCGCGGCCGAGCTGCCCGGCGTGATCACCGAGCAGGCCGACCTCACCGACCAGATGCAGGTGTGGCCGCTCGCGATGCGCGTGCACGGCAGGGTCGGCGACGTCGACGGCATCATCCACCTCGTCGGCGGCTGGCGCGGCGGCGGCGGGATCCCCGGGCAGACCGAGGAGGACTACCGGGTGCTCGAGCGCTCGTTCTCCGCGCTCCGCCACATCAGCCGCGCCCTCTGGGACGACCTCGTCGCCTCCCCCGCGGGCCGCATCGCCATCGTCTCGTCGACGGCCGTGGAGCGCCCGCTCGCGGGCGGCGCGAACTACGCCGCCGTGAAGGCCGCGAGCGAGGCGTGGATGCAGTCCCTCGCGCACGGGCTCGGCAAGGAGGGCACGACCGGCGCGGCCGTGACCTTCCGCGTGACGTCGCTCGCGGGCCTCGAAGAACGCCTCGCGAACGAGGTCGTCGCGCTCTGGTCGGCGGATGCCTCGGAGCTGAACGGGCGCGTCGAGACGCTGTCGGCCTGAGCCGAGCAGCAGTCGACCCGAGTCGAGGCGCACTCGATCCGAGCGGGGTGCCGCTCAGCCGGCCGAGCCGCCGACGTCGGTCGCGGTGGCGTCGGGCGGTGCAGCCTCGGGCTCGCTCGCGTCGGTGAGACCCTCGGGTTCGAGCGCCTCGGGTTCGGCCCCGGTCGCATCCTCGGGACGCTGGAGGCTCTCGTCGTCGGGCGCCGGGGTCGACGGCTCCGGTGACGGCGCGGGCGGGGGAGCCGACTCCCCGCGATCCTCCTCGGCGGCGCGTGCGAGGCATCCGGTGCCGTCGAGTCCCGGACCCTCGAGCGCCGCATGCCACGCGGCCTGCTCGTCGGGACCGAGTCCGTCGGGCATCGCCGGCGCCGTCGAGTTCGGGTTGCGCGGCTCGGTCGTCCACCACTCCCAGTGGAGGTAGTCGTACCCGGCCTCGACCATGCAGTCGCGCACCGATTGCTGGAACCCGAGCCACGCCGCCTGTTCCTCGGCGGTGGGGACCGGGTCGGCCGGCGGCGTCGAGGGCGTCGGAACCGGGGTCTCCGCGGGAGGGGCGCCGTCGGGCGGCGCCACCGGATCGGGCGACGGCGTGGGAGGCGATGCCGCGCCGTCGCCGTCGTCGGCACCGTCGGAGGTGCCGGGGGCGGTCGTGTCGGCACCGGCCTCGGGGTCGAGGTCGTCGGCGGTGCTCGCGGACTGCGGCGAGCGCGCGTCGTAGAAGACGGGTGCACCGGTCAGCGCTGCGGCGACGCCGATCGACAACGAACCGAGGAAGAGCACGGTCGCCGCACCGACCAGGACGAGGATCTTGCGCATGCCGATCCTCCTCGTCTCCCGAGGGGTTCGCTCGGGCGTTCGTCGTGCGGGCGTCCGGCAATGGTACGTGACCCCCGAAGAGGGGGCAACCCTGTGGGCCGGTTTCAGCCGTGGGTGCTCGGGGGCGTTCAGCCGGCGACGAGCGGTGAGATCCGCATCGTCGCGATCGCACCGTCGCACACCGTGATCGCGTACGGGGCGTCGATGCCATCGCCTGCTCCGTCGGAGGCGAGACGCGCGCGCAGGCCCGTCGCCTCGATCGGCGTGCAGCCGTGCGCACCCGCCTGCGAGGCACGCACGTGCGCTCGCGTGACGCCGCCGTTCGCGTCGATCACGACCGGCGAGGTGGCGGCGGGCTCGACCTGCGCGGGCCATCCCACCTCGGCGCCCTCGTCATCGATGGCGATGAGGCCCGGCCAGCCGTCGAACACGCAGGGCTGCGCCCCGGTGTTCGTGAAGACCAGCTCGAACCCGAACGACCCGGCTCCCGACTCGTCGGGCAGCGGGGTGACCGCGAGCTCGAACTGCGTGTCGTCGCAGGCGAGCCCCGCACCGTCGACGGCGTCGTCGGCGAACGGCTCCTCATCGCGAGGCGCGACCGATCCGTCGCCCGCGGGGGTCGCGCCGGCGTCGGGCGCCGCCGCCTCGAGACCGGTCGACGCCGTCGGAGAAGCGGAGGGCGAGGCATCCGGCGTGGCCTGCGACCCCTGAACCGCCGGCGAGCCCGACGCGCAGCCGCTGAGCGCGAGGGCGAGCAGCAGCGCCGCCGCCGTGGCCGTTGCACCCGCACGCACCATCGAAGCCTCCTCGTCGCGCCGGACCGTCGACCCATCAGGCTATGCCCGGCCTCCCCCGTCGCGGAAGAGGGCCTGCACCGAGGCGCTCGCACCGGGCGCCGAGCGTCAGTCGATCGGCGGCACACCCTGGACGTCGTCGGACTCGCGGCGCTCGTCGGTGACGCCGGTCGCCACGTCGGCGGGCGAATGCTGTCGCCGGCTCAGCCAGAGGAACGGCACCGCGAGCACCTGGAACCCGCTGCTCACGATGAGCGATCCCGGATACCCCCAGAGGTCGGCCGACCGCCCGAGCACCGGCTGGATCACCGCTCCGCCCGTGCTGCCGAGCAGCGAGTCGAACGACAGCACGGTCGCCCGCTGGGCCGACGGGATCATGTCGTTGAGGTACGCCTGCTGCACCGGGCCCGCCGCCGCGTCGACGAGGCCCCAGAGCACGAGGAGCACGAGGGCGAGCCAGAAGCTGCGGTTGAATCCCAGCGCGAGCAGCACCGCGGTGCTGACCACGAGGCTCAGGAGGATCGTCGTCGTGCGCCGGCGGAACCGTCGGCGCACCCACGGTGCGCACAACCCGCCGATGACCTGCGCCCCCGAGAGGATCGCCGCGGCGAGGCCCGCGATCGAGTAGGCCTCGGCGTCGCCCCAGAGCTCGACCAAGTACGGCTGCAGTGCGTAGAAGACGTAGAAGCCGACGCCCGAGGTGAAGAACGAGGCGAACATCACGTAGCGCACGGCCGGCCGGCCGAGGCCGTACCGCAGCGAGGACTGGAACACCTGCTTCGTCGCCCGGAGCGGATGCGCGCGGCCCGCCGGCGTGAAGCCGAGATCGCGCATGAGCACCGCGGCGACCACGAACATGACGATCAGGATCGCGGCGCGCAAGAGGAACGGCACTCCGAGGTCGGTCGCCTGGGCGACCACGCCGCCCGCGATCGAGCCGATGAACATCGCCGCGCCCGAGAGTGCGAGCCCGCGCCCGAAGACGCGCTCCAGGCTGCCGGTGTAGCCGGTCGCCGTCAGCGCGTCGACGAGCCACGCCTCGGTCGCGCCCGAGAAGAACGTGAAGCCCAGCCCGAGCAGCACGGAGACGACCGCCCAGCCCCAGAAGGGCGCCTCGATCACCCAGAGCCAGTAGTAGAGGAGCGTCGTGACGGCGAGCGTGACCGTGCCGAGCAGGTACGACACGCGGCGCCCGAGGGTGTCGGCGACGACGCCCGTCGGCACCTCGAAGAGCACCATGCCGATCGAGAAGAACGCGTTCGCAGCGAAGGCCTCGAGGTTCGAGAGCCCGGCGTCGAGCAGGAAGAGCGTGTTGACGCCCCAGATGAACGACGCGGCGAGCGTGTTGCCGATGAGCAGCGTGAAGTAGACGGACTGCACCCGTCGTGCCGCATGGTTCACCGCCGTCGGCTCGCTCACCCGCCCATCATCCTCCCGACCGGCCGCGCACGGAAGCGGTGGCGCGGCACTGAGGCGCTACGCTCGCGCCATGGTGCGCTTCCTCATCCGTCTCGGCGTGTCCCTCGCGCTCGCCGCCCTCGCCCTGGCCATCGCCGCGCTGCTCGTTCCGGGCATGCACCTGCACTGGTCGGGATTCCTCGTCGCGATCATCGTGTTCGCCGCCGTGCAGGCGCTCATCGAGTGGCTGGTCGAGACCCTGTTCCATCGCGGCGCCCCCGCGGTCGCGGGCGTCGCGGGCCTCATCTCGACCGCGGTCGCCCTCTTCGTCGCCTCGCTCGGCGAGGGCATCACCTTCGACGGCATCGCGCCGTGGGTGCTCGCCGCCGTCATCGTCTGGATCATCACCGCCCTGGCCGCCTGGCTCTCGGGCAAGTACCTGCTGCCGCGCATCGCGCCCGCGAAGCAGGGCTGAGCGCGCGGATACCTCGGGGCCGGCCCCGAGGCATCCGGCCGGGCAAAACCGAGCCGGATTCGGCAACGCGGAGCGAGCGGGTTAGCATGCTCGCACCCGAAACGGCGTGCGAGCCTCCCGACCCGCGCGCCACCGCCGTGCCCGAGCGAACCCGCGCTCGAGGCATCCGAACCCGAAGGCACCACCCATGCGCAAGCGCACCGTCGCGCTCATCGTCGTCGCCGCCGTCCTCCTCGCCGTCGTCGGCGGACTCTACTGGGCCGGCCGTCACCTCTTCCACGAACCCACCGCGAAGGGCGTCGACTCGGTCGTCGACGAGCTCGGCGGCACGCGAGTGCTCGGCGTGTTCGCCCACCCCGACGACGAGCAGACCGTCAACGGGCTGTTCTGGCACGCGCACGAGGGCGGCGCGTACACGGCGATGATCACCGCGACGCAGGGCGAGGCCGGGCACCAGACGCCGGTCGTCGCACGGCAGGACGACCTCGGCGACATCCGCAGGGCCGAGGCGCTGAAGAACAGCTTCAACCTCGGCGTCGACCGACACGTCGTCTGGGACTACCCCGACGGCGGCGTGCCCGACGTCGACGAGGACGAGCTGGTCGACCGCGTCGCCGACGAGATGCGCCGGGTGGAGCCCGACGTCGTCGTCGCGTTCTGGCCCGAGTCGGGCGCGACCGGCCACGAGGACCACATGCGGATGGGCGAGGTCGCCGAACGCGCGATCGCGGAGATCGAGGCGGAGGGCGGTTCGTACACCGGCCCGAAGCACCTCGTGTACACGATCAGCCCGTCGGGCGCGCTCGCGGCCTTCGGCGGCGAGACCGGCGCGTTCGTCGTCGCGAACCAGCCGAAGCCCGAGGTCGCGATGGATGCCGCGGTGCAGAAGAAGCACGAGGGATGGACGATCCACGCCTCGCAGGCGAATTTCATGCAGGAGTCGTACATCCTGCCGACGTGGCTCATCTACCTGCTCTGGGACCAGGAGTTCTACCACGTGCGCGACCTCGAGGCCGAGCCGCTGGGGTAGCGGCACCGGGCGAGCGCAGAGGTCGCGCGTGTAGCCTCCCCTGATGACCACCACCATCTCGGCCGCCGCGATCCTGCTCGACATGGACGGCACGCTCGTCGACTCGTCGGCCGTCGTCGAACGCGTGTGGACCGACTGGGCCGCGGAGCACGCCCTCGACCCGGCCGAGGTCATGAAGGTGATCCACGGCCGGCAAGGGCATGCGAGCATGGCGATCCTGCTGCCGGGACGCGCGGTCGAGGAGAACCTCGTCGACAACCGCACCATGCTCGAGCGCGAGACCGCCGAGACCGAGGGCGTCGTCGCCATCGCCGGTGCGGTCGGGCTGATGCAGGCGCTCGCCGACCTGCCGCACGCCCTCGTCACCTCGGCGAGCCTCCCGCTCGCGACCGCGCGGATGGCCGCAGCGGGGCTCACCACGCCGCCCGTCGTGGTGACCGCCGAGAGCGTGACCGCGAGCAAGCCCGACCCCGAGGGGTTCCTGGCCGCGGCCGAGGCGCTCGGCGTGCCGGCGCGCGACTGCGTGGTCTTCGAGGACTCCGAGGCCGGCATCACGGCCGCCCACTGTGCGGGGATGCGCGTCATCGGCGTCGGCCCGCTCGCCGGGCCGCACGGCGCGGATCACCTCGTGCACGACCTCGCCGCCGTGCGGGTCGCAGCTGACGGCGACACGCTCACGATCACGCTGGAGTAGGCGCGCGCACGCTGCGCGCCATCGCGAGCCGGGCGAGCCGGGCCGGAACGGAGGCCCCCCTCCGATTCACTAGGCTGTCGCTGTGAATCGCGCTCTCGCACGCGGCCTCGGTGCCGCGCTCCTCGTCTCGACCCTGACGTTCGCCCTCTCCGCCTGCTCGCCCGCGGGCGGCGGCTCCTCCGAGGCATCCGGCTCGTCTGAGCAGCCGGTGGCGGCCTCCGAGGCGCCGAGCGGCCAGTCCGAGGCGCTCGACGGCTACGTCGCGGCCGTGCAGGAGCAGATGCCCGCACTCCTCCAGCAGTTCGACGGCATGTACTCGGCGATCTCGGCCGAGGCGGTCGCGCCCGACACCATCGACTACCGCTACACCTTCACCGAGGCGGTCGACCCCGCCACCGCCGTGCCGACCTTCGAGCAGATGAAGCCGTCGCTGCAGCAGGTCTGCGACGACACGCTCTTCCCCGAGATGGAGTCCTACGGCATCACCGCGCCGAAGGTGACGTACACGTACCTCAACCCCGACGGGTCGGAGGTCTGGGCGAACACCTTCGCGTCGGAGTAGCGCGCGAGCCGGTGCGGCCCGCGGTTCGTCGACCTAGGCTGGCCGACGAGCCCGAGCACACTGGAGGAGGTGCTGAAGGACTACCCGACGCCCCCGAACTGCACCTCGCCCTACGCCCCGATCTGGATCGGCGAGATGGTGCGGCGGCAGACGGCGACGTAGGCGGCGGCCGCACCGACGCCCGATCTCCACCGCACGGCGGATCCCCGCCGTGCGGCGCGTCGCTAGCGTGGAGGGATGCCCGAGACCACCAGCGCCCCGCCCGTCGTTCCGGGCGTCGAATGGGTCAGGCCGCGTCCCGGGCGGCGCGGCTACCGCAACGACCTCCTGCTCGCCCTGGTGCTCGCCGTGGGCACGGCGGCGAGCGTCGTGCTCTACCGCGCGACCGGCTGGGGCGAAGGCACCCCGTGGTGGGGCGCAGCACTCTGGACGGCCGGGATGACCCTGCCCCTCGCCGCGCGGCGCCGCTGGCCCGAGATCGTCGCGCTCGTGGCATCCGCCGTCTTCATCGTCGGCGCCGTCGCCGTCGTCGGCGAGGCGCTCTTCTCGAACATCGCGCTCTTCGTCGCGATCTACACGGTCGGCGCGTGGGGCCGCAGCCGGCGGGTCGCCACGATCGTGCGCGGCGCGATCGTCGTCGTGATGTTCGCCTGGCTGTTCTGGGGCCTCATCTACTACTCGGCGATGGCCGACCACCTGCCCGAGCTCTCGCGCGAGGGGCTGCTCTCGCCGTACCTCGCCTACGGCTTCATCAACGTGCTCACGAACCTGCTGTACTTCGGCGGCGCCTGGTACTTCGGCGACACCGCCTACCGCTCGGCCCGGGCGAGGGCCGAGCTCGAGCAGCGCACCGCCGAGCTCGCGGCCGAGCGCGAGCGCACCCGGGTGCAGGCGGTCGCGATCGAGCGGCTGCGCATCGCGCGCGAGCTCCACGACGTCGTCGCCCACCACGTCTCGGTCATCGGCGTGCTGGCGGGGGCGGCGCGGCGGGTGCTCGCCAAGGACCCGGCGGCGGCCACCGCCTCGCTCTCGGCGATCGAGTCCAGCGCGCGCGAGGCGGTCGATGAGCTGCACGGGCTGCTCGGCACGCTCCGCGGCGACGGCGACACCGGGCCGATCGTGCTCGAGGACGGCCCATCGTCGGCGGGCGCGGCGACCACGAGCACCTCGACCCGCGGGATCGCCCGCCTCGACGAGCTCGTCGCCGAGTCGGCCGACGGCGGGCTCCCGGTGACGCTCGCCGTCGTCGGCGAGGCACGGCCGATCTCGCCCGTCGTCGAACTCAGCGCCTACCGCATCACGCAGGAGGCACTGACCAACGTGCGCAAGCACGCCGGTGCCGCCGCGACTGCGGAGGTGCGGGTGCGCTGGACCGACACGGCGCTCGAGGTCGAGATCACGAACTCGGGCAACGCGACGTCGGTCGCCGGCACGGCGCGGAGCGCCGACGGCTCGAGCGGCGGTCTCGGCCAGCTCGGCATGCGCGAGCGGGTCGCCGCCGCGGGCGGCACGATCGAGCTCCGCCCTCGCGCACGGGGCGGCTACCTCGTGCGGGCGAGCTTCCCGCTCCGCCGCGACGACGTGGCGCGGGCCGTCGCGACCGCCCGGTCCGCGGAGGCGGGCGCATGAGCATCCGCGTGCTCGTCGTCGACGACCAGAGCCTCGTGCGCGCCGGCTTCCGCACCATCCTCGACTCGGAGGACGGGATCGAGGTCGTCGGCGAGGCCGCCGACGGGCAGGCGGCGATCGACCAGGTCGCGGCGCTCGCGCCCGACGTCGTCTGCATGGACGTGCAGATGCCCGGGATGGACGGCCTCGAGGCGACTCGCCGCATCACCGGCGACGCGGCGACGCAGGCGGCCGTACTCGTGCTCACGACGTTCAACCGCGAGGACTACCTGTTCGCCGCGCTCGACGCCGGTGCGAGCGGGTTCCTGCTGAAGAACTCGAGCCCCGAGCAGCTGATCGAGGCGGTGCAGGTCGTCGCGCGCGGCGACGCCCTGCTCTCGCCGGATGTCACGCGCCGCGTCATCGAGGCGGCCGCGGGCCGCTCGGGGCCGGGCGCACCGGGCGGGCACGGGGCATCCGTCGCCGCACCCGGCCCGGACGGCGCGGCACCCGGCGCTGAACCCGGCACCGCAGCTTCGCCCGGCACCGCCGCCTCGCCCGCACCCGCCGAGCTCGCGACGCTCACCGAGCGCGAGCGCGAGGTGCTCGAACTGCTCGCGCTGGGCATCTCGAACGCCGAGATCGCCGAGCGGCTCTGGGTCGGCGAGGCGACGGTGAAGACGCACGTCTCGAAGGTGCTGATGAAGCTCGGCCTCCGCGACCGGGTGCACGCGGTCGTCTACGCGTACGAGCACGGCGTGGTGCGTCCGCGCGGGTGACCGCCGAGCCGCCGACCGACTCGCCCCGTCCGTTTCCCATGACGAGTCGTCGGCACGCTCGGCCGACACGCCGTTCGGACGCCCGGATATGCGGCGTGTCGCCCACCGTCTCCGACGACTCGTCGATATCGGCGACGATCCGATCCTCCGAAGAGGGGTTGACGAGGCCGATCGGCCGACCTATGGTTAAGCAATTCATTAATTAAGGAGTTGCTTACATTGGGTGATGCGCAGGACGAGCTGAGCGCGGTGTTCCAGGCGCTCGCCGACCCGACCCGCCGTGCGATGCTGTCGCGCCTCCGGGTCGGGCCCGCGACCGTCGGCGAGCTCGCCGAGCCGTTCGCCATGAGCCGCCCCGCGATCTCGCAGCACCTCAAGGTGCTCGAGCGGGCCGGGCTCATCGAGCGCACCGCGACCGCGCAGTGGCGCACCTGCACACTGCGCACCGAACCCCTCGACGAGGCATCCGCCTGGGTCGAGCACCACCGCGGCGAGTGGAACGAGCGCTTCGACCTGCTCGCCGAGCACCTCCGCACCATGAAGGAGAATCCGGAATGACCGAGCACGACACCGCGACGTCGCCCGCCTCCGCGGACACGACGCACGCACCGCAGTTCACCATCACCCGCATCTTCGACGCCCCGCGCGAGCTCGTCTGGCGAGCGTGGACCGAGCAGGCCGACGCCGCCGCCTGGTGGCACCCGCGCGACATCGAGATCAAGCCCGGCAGCGTCGACCTCGACACCCGCGAGGGCGGCAGCTACCGGTACACGATGGTGGCCCCCGACGGCAGCGAGTACCCCACCGCGGGCACGTACCGCGAGCTCCGCGAGCCCGAACGCCTCGTCATGACGTGGGGTTCGCCCGGCGACGACGACGATCGCGTGCCCGTCATCACCATCACCCTCCGCGAACTCGACGGCGGCCGCACAGAGATGCTGTTCCACCTGCTCGGCATCGACGCCGCCCCCGGCGACGACGACGTCTACGACGGCTGGAGCTCGGCCTTCGACATGCTCGACGAGCACCTGGCCGCGACGGCCGGGGGCCCGAGCGAGGTGCGCTGATGGGCCGGCTGATCGTCGAGCAGGTGGTCACCGCCGACGGCTACGCCGCCGACCCCGACGGCGGCATCGACTTCTTCGAGGCGCTCGTGCGCCCCGACGAGCACGGTGCCGTCGACTTCAACGACGCCGAACAGCTCGAGTACGTCTCGCAGGCCGACGCGATCCTGTTCGGCGCGACGACATATCGGATGTTCGCCGACTACTGGCCGGGCGTCGATCCCGAGGTCGAGCACGTCGCAGAGCTCATCAACCGGGTGCCGAAGTTCGTCGTCTCGAACACGCTGGAGGACGCCCCGTGGGGCGGCGGCACCATCGAGATCCTCCGCGGCGACGGGGCCCAGCAGGCCGCCGCGCTGAAGGAGAGGTTCGGCGCCGTCATCGTCTGGGGCAGCCTCGTCCTCACCGACGCGTTGTTCGCGGCCGGGCTCGTCGACGCGCTGCACCTGCGGGTCGTGCCGACCCTCCTCGGCGACGGGCGGTCGTTCACGCCCCCGCAGCTCGGCGAGGGCCGGCTCGAGCTCGACCGCGCCTCCGCCCGGCCGGGCGGCGTCGTGAGCCTGCGCTACCGGATGGGGTGACACCGGCCCGGCCCCGGGCCCCGGTGGGTCACCGCCGGAAGGTCACGTGGACGACCCCGCTCTCGGCGGTCTCGCTCGAGACGGTGTACTGCTGCTCCAGGCCGCGCAGCTCCTGCCAGAGGTTCTGGCCGCGCCCGAGCAGGATCGGCGCGATCGCCACGTGCAGCGCGTCGACGAGTCCCGCCGCGAGGAACGAGCGCACCGTGCGCACCCCGCCGCCGATGCGCACGTCGGCACCACCCGCCGCGGCGGTCGCCTCGGCGAGCGCGGCCTCGGGCGAGGCGTCGCGGAAGTGGAAGGTCGTGCCGCCGGTCATCTCGATCGACGGTCTGGGCGCGTGCGTCAGCACGAAGACCGGCACGCGGAAGGGCGGTTCGTCGCCCCACCAGCCGCGCCAGTCGGGGTCGTCGGCGTTCAGGTGCAGCCCGAACATGCCCGCGCCCATGATCTCGGCGCCGATGTTCTCGAAGTACGCCCGGGCGTACGCGTCGTCGACGCCGGTCGTTCCGGCTCCGGAGGTGTCGCCGAACACCCGCTCGCGGAAGGTGCGCGTCGCCGAGTAGGCACCGGTCAGGCGGAACCAGTCGTCGCCCATCGGGTTCTCGGCCGTCTGGTCGGTGGTCGAGGCGTAGCCGTCGAGGGAGATGTTGAGGTCGGCGCGAACGGCCACGGGCGGAGTCCTTCCGGTCATCGATCACGACCCGGTCGGGCCGCGACGCCCACTCTTCCGGTGCTCGGGCCGACGTCGAAGGGTTTCGATGGAGATCGAAACTTCGGCCCGCGCTCAGTCGGCCTGCCGGCCTGCCTGCCCACTCGAGGCCGACTCGGCGACGGCGTCATCGGCACCCGCCGGCCCGTCGGCACCGCCGGCCACGCTGCCGGCCGCGGGAACCACGCCCTCACGGAACTCGGTCGACAGCATGCGGTACGAGCGGGTCGTGAACGCGGCGAGCGCGAGCGCCACCATGATGAGCCCCGAGAACAGGAACACGAGTGCGATGCCGCGCGCCTCGCCGTCGCCGAGCAGCCACCCCCACGTCGCCTGGCCGCCCGCCGACTCCATGTAGGGGATGATCCAGAACTCGGCGAGCGGCGCGATGAGAAACGCCGTGACGGGCGCCGCTGCGGCCTCGAAGGCCTGGGCGAAGCCGAAGACGCGCCCCTGCGTGCGGTACGGCACGACCTTCTGGATGACCGTCTGCTCTGCCGCCTCGACCACGGGGATGAGGCACATGTACGCCCAGATGCCGAGCGCGTAGAGCAGCCACCAGTCGCGGATCGTGAAGAGCGCCCCCAGCAGGCCCATGACGATGACGACGAGCAGCATCGTGCGGATGGGGTTCTCGCCGAGCCCCCACTTCGCGATCACGAGGCCGCCGATGATGAAGCCCGTCGCCGTGACGCCGAGCACGACGCCCCAGATCTCGACGGGGAACAGCTCGAGCCCGTACGGGTCCATCAGGGCCATGTACACGCCGCCGATGAGGTTGTTGAAGGTCGAGAAGAGGATGAGCGCGAACAGGCCGGGGGCGGCGCGCACCGCCGTGATGCTGCCGCGCAGGTCGATCATCGGCGCCCGGTCGGCGTCGACGACGGGCTTCTCCTCGGGGATGCGCACGAAGAGCAGGTGCACGAGGGCGACGAGCGTCAGCGCGATCGCGATGACCAGGGTCCACCCCATGCCGACGAGCCCGATCGCGAGGCCGCTGAACACGCTCGTGACCATGAACGCGAGGCCCTGCACGGTGCCGACCATGCCGTTGGCGTTGGCGTGACGCTCTTCGGGCACGAGCAGGGTGACCGTCGTCGAGAGGGCGATGTTGCGCATGTTCTCGACGACCGCGCCGAAGAGGATGACGCCCGTGAACACCCAGAACCACGGTCCGCCGAGGTCGAGCAGCGCCGCCTCGGGCTGCACCGCGTAGAGCACGCCGGCGATCGTGAACGCCGCGAGCGAGACGACGCTCGACAGCACCATGACCCGGTGCTTGCGGTGCCGGTCGACGAGCGTGCCGAAGACCATGCCGAAGAGCGCGATGAGCAGCATGTACGCGCCGCCGATGATTCCCGTGGCGAGCACGGAGCGGGTCTCGAGGTACACCCAGAAGGTGAGCGCGAACCACAGGAAGCTCGTGGTCACGTTCGCGATCATCGTGTTCGCGAGCACGTGGAGGAACGTGCGCATGCCGTTCGGCGGCGGCACGACCGTGCCCGCCTGCGGCGCGCGCGCCCCAGGCTGCCCCGCCCCCGTCGGATCGAGCCCCTCGCTCATCCTGCGAGGGTAACCGCGACCGCCGACATCCATAACCCCTGGCGAGCCCATCGGCTCTCGCCCGCCTCTCCCCCGCAGGGCGGAGCCCCGAAACCCGTCGCCCGGCGGATGACGCCGGCCGCGCGGCATCCGTACCGTGAGGGCATGCTCGAACTCAACGACGTGACCAAGCGCTACGGCGAGCGTCTCGCCCTCGACGCGGTCTCCTTCGCGGTCGGCGACGGCCGCCTCACCGGCTTCGTCGGCGGCAACGGCGCCGGCAAGACCACGACGATGCGCATCATCCTGGGCGTGCTCGCGGCCGACGGCGGCCGCGTCTCGCTCGACGGCTCGCCCATCACCGCCTCCGACCGCCGCCGCTTCGGCTACATGCCCGAGGAGCGCGGCCTCTACCCGAAGATGAAGGTGCTCGAGCAGGCCGTCTACCTCGCCCGCCTGCACGGCTGGGCCCCGGCCGCCGCACGCCGCAACGCGAGCGAGCTGCTCGAGCGCCTCGGCCTCGGCGAGCGCTTCGACGACACGATCGAGTCGCTGTCGCTCGGCAACCAGCAGCGGGCGCAGATCGCGGCGGCGCTCGTGCACCACCCCGAGGTGCTCGTGCTCGACGAGCCGTTCTCGGGCCTCGACCCGATCGCCGTCGAGACGGTGCAGGGCGTGCTCGCCGACGTCGCCGCGGGCGGCGTGCCCGTGCTCTTCTCCTCGCACCAGCTCGACATCGTCGAGCGCCTCTGCGACGACCTCGTCATCATCGCGGGGGGCCGCATCGCCGCCTCCGGTCCCCGCGATGCGCTCCGCGACGAGCACGGCTCCGAGCGCTGGGAGCTCCTGACCGACGGCGACACCGGCTGGCTGCGCGAGCGGCCCGGCATCACGGTCGCCGAGTTCGACGGCGGCTGGGCGGTCTTCGAGGCCGAATCGGATGCCGCGCGGCAGGCGGTGCTCGCCGAGGCCGTCACCCGCGGCGAGGTCGTGAGCTTCACCCGCGAGCACACCACGCTCGCCCAGATCTTCAAGGAGGTCGTGCGATGAGCACGCAGTCCCCCCAGGCGCCCTCGGCCCGCTCGGCCGAGGCACGGCCGGCCGAGGCACGGCCGGCCGAGCCGCGCTTCATCGACAGCGTCTCGCTCGTCGCGGGCCGCGAGATCACGATGCGGCTGCGCAGCAAGGCGTTCCTGATCTCGACCGGCATCCTCATGCTCGCGGTGCTCGCCTCGGTCGTGCTCGGCAGCCTCTTCGGCGGCCAGTCAGACCCCGCCAAGGTGGCCGTCGTCGGCGCGGCGGCGAGCGCGGTCGAGGGCAACCCGGCGCTCGACCCGGTGCCCGTCGACGACGAGGCGGCCGGCGAGCAGCTGCTGCGCGACGGCGAGGTCGAGGCGGTGATCAGCCCCGAGGCATCCGACCCGCTCGGCATCGCCGTGACCGGCCTCGACCAGACGCCGTCGGGCGTCGTGCAGGCGCTCGCGGTCGTTCCGACCGTCGAACTGCTCGAGCCGGCCGCGGTCGACCCCGGCCTCGCCTACCTCGTCGCCTTCGGCTTCGGCATCGTGTTCTTCATGTCGGCGATCACCTTCGGCTCGACGATCGCCCAGTCGGTCGTCGAGGAGAAGCAGACCCGCGTCGTGGAGATCCTGCTGTCGACGGTGTCGGCGCGGGCGCTGCTCACCGGCAAGGTGATCGGCAACAGCGTGCTCGCCTTCGGGCAGATCGTCGCGATCGCGGTGCTCGCGATCGCCGGGCTCATGCTCACCGGGCAGAAGGTGCTGCTCGGGGGGCTCGGCGACTCGGTGATCTGGTTCGTCGTGTTCTTCGCGGTGGGCTTCGTGATGCTCGCCGCGCTCTTCGCCGCGAGCGCCGCGATGGTCTCGCGCGCCGAGGACATGGGCTCGGTGACGACGCCCGTGACGATGCTCGTGATGATCCCGTACTTCCTGGTGATCTTCTTCTTCGACGACCCGACCGTGCTCGGCATCATGAGCTACGTGCCGTTCTCGGCCCCGGTCGGCATGCCGGTGCGCATCTTCCTCGACCAGGCCGAGTGGTGGGAGCCGATCCTCTCGCTCGCGATCCTCGTCGCGACGACGGCCCTCGCGGTGGCGCTCGGCGAGCGCATCTACCGCAACACGCTCCTCAAGACCGGGTCGCGGGTGCCCCTCGGCGAGGCGCTGCGCGGGTAGCGCGGCGCCCAGCCATCGAGCTGCGGGCGGATGCCACGGGTGGGGGACCCGGCATCCGCCCGCTTTCGCGCGTCAGACGTGCGTCCGCGGCACATATACGGCGAATCCGTGCGCCCTGCGTCACGATGTCTGCCAGCCGCCGGGTGCGAGGATGGTTCGGTGAACTCAGCGCTCCACGACACGACCTTCCGCGGCTTCGCCTCCGACAACTACTCGGGCGTGCACCCCGAGGTGCTCGCCGCCATCGCGACCGCCAACGACGGTCACCAGGTGGCCTACGGCGAGGACGTCTACACCGAGCGCCTGCAGCAGGTGTTCGCCCACCACTTCGGCGAGGGCGTCGAGGCCTTCCCGGTGTTCAACGGCACCGGCGCGAACGTGACGGGCCTGCAGTCGATGCTCCCCCGCTGGGGTGCGGTCGTCTCGGCGAAGACGGCGCACATCAACTCCGACGAGGGCGGCGCGCCCGAGCGCGTCGGCGGCATCAAGCTGCTCACCGTCGCCGCGCCCGACGGCAAGCTCACCCCCGAGCTCATCGACGAAGAGGCCTGGGGCTGGGGCGACGAGCACCGCGCGCAGCCGCTCGTCGTCTCGATCACGCAGACCTCCGAGCTCGGCACGGCGTACACCGTCGAGGAGGTGCGCGCGATCACCGAGCACGCCCACTCGCTCGGCATGAAGGTGCACATGGACGGCGCGCGCCTGTCGAACGCGGGCGCCTCGCTCGGCGTGCCGCTGCGCGACTTCACGCGCGACGCGGGCGTCGACGTGCTCAGCGTGGGCGGCACCAAGAACGGATGCCTCGGCGCCGAGGCGATCGTGGTGCTGAACCCCGAGGCATCCGAGGGCCTGAAGTACCTGCGCAAGCTCAACATGCAGCTCGCCTCGAAGATGCGCTTCGTCTCGGCGCAGCTCATCGCGCTCTACGAGGGCGACCTGTGGCTGCGCAACGCCACGCACGCCAACGCGATGGCCTCGCGCCTGCGCGACGCGCTCGACGCCGGCATCGCCGCGGGCGAGCTGCCCGGCCTGGGCTTCTCGCAGGAGACGCAGTCGAACGGCGTCTTCGCGACCCTGCCGCAGGGCATCGCCGACAAGCTGCGCGACCGCGGCTTCAAGTTCTACGACTGGGACGCCGCGCGCGGCGAGGTGCGCTGGATGGCCTCGTTCGACACGAGCGAGGACGACATCGACGCGTTCGTCGCGGGCATCCGCGAGGAGCTCGCCGGAGCGTGACCGCTCCGTCGGTCGAGGAGCGACGCAGGAGTATCGAGGCCACTCAGCAGGTCTCGATACGCTCCGCTACTCGACCGGCTGTACCAGCCGCTCGAGCGGGATCGTCTCGCCGAGGATGCGCTCGGCGGCGCGGTGCCCCGAGAGGAGCGCTCCGTTGACGGTCGCCGGGCAGTCGCTCCAGGTCGCCTCGCCCGCGAAGTGCAGCACCCCGTCGACCGGCGTGGCGATGAGGTCGTGGTCGTCGTACGAGGCGCCGCGGGCGACGTACGAGTACGAGCCCAGCGAGAACGGGTCGGAGCCCCAGCGGGTGATCCAGTGGCCGGTGGGCTCCGGCACCGCGTCGCCGTAGAGGCCCCGGAGCCCGTCGAGCACCGAGGCGACGATCTCGTCGTCGGGCATCCGCTCGACGCGACGAGCCCAGTCGCCGCCCGCGAAGGTGAGCAGCATCGGCGTGCCGCTCACGACGGACACGTCGTACCACGAATGCCAGGGCACGCCGTCGGCACCGAGCCGGCGGATCGCGTAGGCGCCGTCCTGCCAGAAGCGCTCGGGGAACTGCAGGAACACCTTGTCGAAGGTGCCCATCCCGACGCGATCGATCGCCCCGGACACCGCCTCGGGCAGCGCCGGCTCGAAGGCGATCGACCCCGCCTTGAGCACGCCGAGCGGCACCGTGACGACGACGTCGCGGGCGTCGAACGACTCCATGGCAGTGGTGACCCGCACCCCGCCATCGGCGTCGGCGCGCGACCGGTCCACCGCCGTGACGACCTGGCCGAGCCGCACGTCGAGCCCCTCGGCGAGCGCCGTCGCGAGCGCGTCGTAGCCGCCGGGGAAGACGACCTCGTCGCCGTCGATCGCGTCCTCGTCGAGCCCGTGGGCGTCGACGTCGGGGTTGTCGGCGCCGCACTGCTCCTCGGTGCGGTGACGGTGGAACGCGCGGGCGCGCTCGGCGCGCGGGCCGCTCCAGCCGAGCTCGTCCAGCACCCGCTCGACGACGTCGGCGTAGCTCTCGCCCTCTCCGGCGGCGTCGGCCGCCGCCGCGAGTCGGTCGGCGACCGCCTCGGCATCGGCGAGCCAGGCCTCCGTCGCCGCCGCGTCGAGCTCGCGGCCCGCCTCGTCGTAGTTCGCGATCGGACGGCCGCCGGCCTGGAAGCTGCCGACGGTGAACTCGGCCGACGCCATGCCGAAGGCCTCGACGAGCCCGGTGAGGGGGTTGCCCTCGATGCCGTGGATCCACGAGGCGCCCCGGTCGACGCTGAAGCCCGGCGAGCGATCGGTCCAGGTGCGCCCGCCGATGCGGTCGCGCGCCTCGAGCACCACGACGCTGCGGCCGGCGGCCCGCAGCAGCCTGGCCGCGGTCAGTCCGGCGACGCCGGCTCCGACGATGACGGTGTCGAACATGGGCTTCTGATCCATTCGTTCGGGAGGTGTGGTCGACGGCACGGGATGCCGGCGAGGCATCCGGCCGTGGCTCACTCGGGTGCGAGCACCTCGGTGTCGCGGTTGAGCGAGCGCTTCTGGAAGTAGTCGCGGGAGCCGGGGAACATCGCCCAGACGAACATGAGCACCACGCCCAGCAGGAGCGAGCCGATGCCGACGATGAAGGCGCCGCCGACGCCCGCGACCTGCGAGTAGCCGTACTCGGGATTCAGCATGTCGATCGCCGACTGCACGAACGCCCACGTCATGAACAGGCCGCCGAGCAGCGGGAAGAGGAAGCGGTAGAAGACGTTCCGGCGGCTCGCGAAGAGGGTGCGACGGAAGTACCACACGCACGCGAAGCTCGCGATGGCGTAGAAGAACGCGATGGCGAGGCCCATCGAGAGCAGCGAGTCGGCGAGCACGTCGGTCGAGACGAGGTTCATTCCCGCGTAGTAGACGATCGCGATGACGCCGACGAGCGTCGTCGAGAAGGTCGGCGTCTTCGAGGCCTCGTGCACCTTGGCGAAGCGCGCGGGCAGCGCCTGGTAGACGCCCATGGCGAAGGTGCCGCGTGCGGTCGGCAGGATCGTCGTCTGGGAGGAGGAGAGCGCCGAGATCGCGACCGCGATCACGAGGAACCAGCCCATCGGCCCCATCGCCATGCCGGCGAGCACCGAGAAGACGTCATCGGCGTTCGTCTCGTTCGCGAGACCCGTACCCGTGTCGCCGAGGCCGGCGAACATCATGGCGACGACGGTGATGCCGACGTAGGTGACGAGCAGGATCACCGTCGTGAGGGTGGCGGCGCGGCCCGGGGTGCGGCGCGGGTCCTTCGTCTCCTCGGTGAGGGCGAGGCAGGTGTCCCAGCCCCAGTAGATGAAGAGCGCGAGCAGGATCGCCTGCACCATGCCGGTGCCGTCGGCGAGGAACGGGTTGAACCAGTCGAGCGAGACCGGGGTCGCGTCGGGGGCGTTGCCCGAGAAGTAGCCGACGAGGCAGCCGATCACGAACACGGCCATGGCGAGGTACTGGATCGCGAGCAGCACCTGCTGCATGCGCTCGCCGATCTCGACGCCGCGGAGCGACACCCAGGTCATGACGGCGATGATGAGGCATCCGAACGCCGTGACGATGACCCGGTTCTCGGCGAGCGAGCCGTCGCCGAGCAGGCTGAGCAGGTAGACCGAGGCGATCTCGGCGAGGTTCGCCATGACGAGCACGCCGGCGACGGCGATGCTCCAGCCCGCCATCCAGCCGGTGCGCGGGCCGAAGGCCTTGGCGGCCCAGGTGAACACCGTGCCGCAGTCGGGCACGTCGTTGTTCAGCTCCCGGTAGGCGAAGGCGGTGAAGAGCATCGGCACGAACGCGAGGATGAACGCGACGGGCGCCTGCGCGCCGACGGCGATGATCACGTAGCCGAGGGTCGCGGCGAGCGAGAACAGGGGCGCGGTCGAGGCGATGCCGATGACGGTCGAGCCCCAGAGCCCGAGCTTGCCGATGGCGAGGCCCTTGGTGGGGGTTCCTGCGCCGGGGGTGGGGGTGGGGGAAGCGGTGTCTACCGCACGGGTGGTGCTCACGGGGACCTGCTCGTCGTCGAGGGGTGGGGGATCGCGAACATCCTACCTCACCGACCGACTAGTCGGTCGGTACTCGTCGACGCATCGCCTCGAGCGTCGCGATGAGGCCGTCGACGTGCGCGGACGTCAGCACCCCGTCGCCCTCCGGCGGGCTCATCAACGCGTTGTGGTTCATGCCGTCGCCGATGAAGAGCACCATGCGGGCGAGCCCTTCGTCGCCCGTCGCCGAGACGAGCGCCTCGAGCCAGTCGTCGCGGCAGGCGCGCAGCGCCTCGAGCGCCGCCTCGTCGCCGGTCTGCGCGACGCGGTAGCCGGCATCGATGAGCCGCTCGAGCTCGCTGTCGCGATCGAGCGACGACACGAGGTAGTAGCGCACGGCCGCCTCGGGCGCGGAGCGCATCTCGTCGGCATCGCGGCCGGCCTGCGCCCGCATCTCGACGAGGAGCGCGGCGCGCAGGGCCCCGACCGACCCGAAGTGGTGCAGCAGGCCCGACTTCGACAGGCCCGCCCGGCTCGCGATCGCCTCGAGCGTCGCCCCGCGGATGCCCCGCTCGACCAGCAGGTCGGTGTACGCGGTGAGGACTCGGGCGGCCTGCCCATCGACGGTGATCATCTGCACATCGTACGGGCGGCGGCACGACGAGGGCGCGGCACCCGTTCGTGAGAACGGATGCCGCGCCCGAGGTGTCGCGTGGCGGCTCGCGCCGTCACCGGCGCCGTGCGTGGACTACCGGCCGACGGCCCGCAGCGCGTTCACGATGCCGTCGCCGAAGAAGCCGTTGGTCTTCTTGGCGCTCTCGCACGTGTGGGTCGCCGTCGCGGTCTGCCCGGTGGGCAGGTGGCGCGTGTAGGTGAACTCGGCCGGAACCGGGCACGCCTCGTCGACCGCGGTCTTCAGCAGCTTGCTCTCGACCGCGTTCGGGTTCATGCGCAGGCCGCCCTTCAGCGGGTCCTTCGCGCCGTACTGGCTGACGATGAGCGCCGCGACGCCGGCGGCGTGGGGCGAGGCCATCGAGGTGCCCTGGATGAACTGGTAGTAGCCGCAGGTGCCCTCGTCGTCGCAGCTCTTCACGACGTTCGAGACGAGCGGGTCGCCGTTCTCGTCGATCTGGCCGTTCGCGATCGCGAGCGACTCGGGGTAGGCCGCGAGGATCGTCTTGGTGACGTCGCGCGTGCCCGCCGGGGTGTCGTACGAGTCGCCGCCGGGCGCCGCCACGTCGATGTACCCGTTGCCGTAGCTCGAGTAGTACGCCTTGCGCTCCGAGATGCCCGTGCTCGAGACCGAGATCACGCCGTCGCCCTCGGCCGGCATCGAGACGCACGAGGCCGGGTCGAGCAGGTCGCGCACGTAGGCGGCCTCACCGGGCACGCTCGCGAAGTCGGGGCTGCCCGCGTCGGTGACCGCCTTGGTGTAGTCGATCGCCTCGTTGCCCGCGGCGGCGACGAGGGTCACGCCGTGGCCGCGAGCGTAGTCGAGCGCGCGCTGCATGGCCTCGATGATGACGGCCTGCTCGGCCTGGTCCTCGGCCGAGTCGGCCGGGTGGCTCGTGCAGTTGAACAGCCACGGGTCGACGTAGTAGCTCATGTTGACGACGTCGATGCCGTTGTCGCCCGCGTAGGTGAGCGCGTCGATCGAGGGCTGGAGGAAGAAGTAGCCCGAGTCCTGACCGGCGCGGAGGTTCACGAGGGTCACGTTCGGGGCGACGCCGGCCATGCCGAGGCCGTTGATCGGCGAGCCGATCGTCGAGGCGACGTGGGTGCCGTGGCCGTTCTCGTCGACGTCGGCCGCGTCCTCGCAGGAGCCGTCGGGGTCGTCGGCGCAGGCGCCGTCGACCTCGTCGCCGTTCGCGTCGACGGGCACGTCGACCGTGAAGTTGCGGCTCAGCTCGGCGTCGAAGTTCGGTGCGATGTCGGGGTGGCTGCCGTCGACGCCGGTGTCGATGATGCCGACCCGCACGCCCTTCGAGCCCTGCTGGCGGGCGTACGAGCCGTCGGCGGTCGCGTCGATCTGCTGCATGTCCCACTGGAGGTCGGCGAGCGGCTCGGCCTCGGGCGCACCCGGACGGTGCTTCTTGCCCGAGTTCGCCGTCGCGTCGCCCTTCGCGCTGCGCGGCCCGTCGGCCAGGCCCGCCTCGCGGGTCTCCTGCTCGACGGCGTCGAGCTTGCGCGCCTCGCCGTTCGCGGCGCGCGACTCGGGAACGTCGCCGATCACCCGGTTCTCCGCGGTGCCCTCGATCGCCGCCTGCGCGTCGGCCGCAGCGGCGAAGCCGGCCCCGGCGGTGACGGTGGCCACGCCGACGGCCGCGTTCTCGGCCACGACGGTGCCGCCGGCGGCCTCGACCGCGGCGAGCGCGTCGGCGCTCGAGACGCCCTCGGCGAAGAGCACGACGTACTCGTGGTCGCCGCCCGCCTCCGCTCCGATGGCGGCGCCCGCGGGTGCCGCGGCGAGCGCGGTCAACCCCAGCGCGAACACGGAAGCTGCTGCGATGGATCGCATCTTCAGCATTGAGATTCCTTCCTCATTGATGGAACTTGCCCGGCCATGCTGTCACAGCCCGATGCCCCTCGGATAGGGGGCGCGCGGAGGGCGCGGGGCCCGGGCGGACGGCCCCCAGCGGATGCTCGGGGAATGCGGCGTAGCATCCATGCGTTTGCATTTTTCGGGGCAACGGCGACCCGGCACATCACTCGATCCAGAAGGCACCACCATGACCCTCGTCACCGATCTCACCTCGCGCAAGGCCGACACCGCCGCACCGCTCATCGACCCGCTCGCCGACCGCTGGAGCCCCCGCGCGTTCGACCCCGACGCCATCGTCGACGGCGAGACCCTGCGCACCATCCTCGAGGCGGCCCGCTGGGCGCCGTCGGCGAACAACTCCCAGCCGTGGCGCTTCATCGTCGCGCGCCGCGGCACCGCCGCGTTCGCGAAGCTGCACGACGCGATGGCCGGCTTCAACCAGGCCTGGGCCGACTCGGCCGCGGTGCTCATCGCGAACCTCGCCGAGACCGTCGACGCCGAGGGCCGCGAGCGGCCGTGGGCGCGCTACGACCTCGGCCAGGCGGTCGCGCACCTCACCGTGCAGGCGCAGCACGAGGGCCTGCACACGCACCAGATGGGCGGCTTCGACGCGAAGGCCATCCACGAGGCGTTCGACCTGGCCGACTCGCTCGAGGTCGTCTCGATCACCACGATCGGCGCGCTCGGCGACGTCGACCGCCTGCCCGAGGTGCTGCGCGAGCGCGAGGTCGCGCCCCGTCAGCGCAAGGCGCTCGACGAGTTCGTCACCGTCGGCGAGTAGTCGCCCGCGTCAGCAGAGACACGGATGCCCCGGGGTTCCCCCGGGGCATCCGTCGTCTCCGCGCGTCGCCCGCCGTCGCTGGAGCCGGTGGGAACGGCCGGCGTGACGAGTCGCAGGACGATCCGGCCGACACGCCGCGTGACCGCGGCGCGGCGCCGATGCGCTCCGACGACTCGTCAGCGCGCGAGCGACCCGGCCCGACCTCGGCCGAGGACTACGCGCGCACGAGGTCGACCGGCGTGGTCGGCGGCTCCTCACGCACGATCACGGCGGCGTCGGGCAGGGCGACGTCGGGCCCGGTGGCGTCGGGCCCGGCGACGTCGGCGGCCTCGACGGCATCCGCCGGCTCGGCACCCGCGTCGGCCGGCATCGGCGCCGAGTCGAGCGCCTTCTTGATGCGCCACGCCGCGAAGACCGCGAGCGCGCTCACCGCGACGTGCATGCCGAGGAACACGTCGGTGAGGCCCGCGCCGAGCAGCACGCCGGCGACGAGCGGGCCCGCCGCCGAGAAGGCGGTCTGCAGCGCGGCGATCGTGCCGAGGGTCTGGCCGACCATGCCCTTCGGGGCGAGTTGCGCGGTGAGCGGGTTCAGCACGGGGCTGTAGATCGTCTCGCCGACGGCGAAGATGCCGTAGGTCGTGACGAACAGGGCCGTGGCGATGCCCGGCGAGAACTGCGCTGCCGAGAGGATGAGCCACGACACCACCCAGATCGAGCCGACCGCCATCAGCAGTGCCGGGGCGCTGCGCTTCGCGGTGAGCTTCACGACGATGACCTGCAGCGCCACGATGACGAGGCAGTTGATCGCCGCGGCGAGGCCGATCGCAGAGGGGTCGACGTCGAGCACGGTGATGCCGTAGGCGGGCAGGCCCGACTCGAACTGCGCGTAGAAGCCGAGGGCGAGGGCGATCGTCACGACGGCCGTCCAGCGCATCGCGGGCTGGGCGAAGATCACGCGGAGCGCACCGCGGGAGCGCGCGGCGCCGTCGGCGTGCCCGTCGCCGTCGAGGTCGACCGCGGCGATGGCCCCGGTGGCCGCGTCGATCGCCCCGATCGAGCCGGTCGCGGTCGAGACGGAGGCGGGGCCGCCGGCCACGGCAGCCGCCCGCGCACCGCCCGCGAGCCGTCCGGCGAAGGTCAGCCGACCGGCGAGCGCGATGATCGCCGACGACAGCACGAAGCCGCCCGCGGCCATCATGAACCCGATGTCGAGCCCGTCGGCCCGGTCGAGGTCGACGACGAGCCCCGCGAGGAACGCACCCGCCGCCATGCCGAGCGCCTCGCCCGTGAACTTGTAGGCGAAGACCTTGCGACGGTCGTCGCTCGACGACCAGTTGAGGGCGAGCACCTGCTTCGCGGGCACGGCGGCCGAGAGGCCGAGCCCGAAGACGAGCATGCCCGCGAGGAAGAGCGCCGGCACGTCGGCGAAGACGAGCGAGGCGACGCCGGCCGCGCCGAGCAGCTGGGCGATGACGGCGACGCGCACCGGGTCGAAGCGGTCGGCGAGGCGACCGGCGAGCGGCGCGGCGACGAGCGCCCCGATCGAGAACAGCGACGAGGCGCCCGCGGCGACGAGGGCGCCCCAGTCGCGGGTGTCGGCCGCGTAGGCGTACTGGTACGGCAGCACCGCGCCCCAACCGAGCGAACCGATGGCACTGGCCAGGATGAGCAGTCTCGCGCGCATGATGGTGTCCTCCTCCCGAGGTCTCGACGAGCAGAGGGATGCCCCGGGCCGACGCCGGCCGCGAAGCATCCCTCTACCCTTCGAATACGAAGTCTTCGATATCGAAATATTAGCAACCGAATGATGCGTGAGAGAATTCCCGTATGGCCAAACGCACCCCGAGCGCCCAGGAGCTGCACCGGCGCGCCGTCGCGACCTACGTGAAGGCGGGCGGCGAGGAGTCGGTGCAGCGGGTCATCACCGCCGTGCAGAGCCTGACGAAGAAGCTCGACCAGTGGTACGCGCGCCAGCTCGTCGACCTCGAGGTGACGGCCGGCGAGTGGGCCGTCGTGACCTCGCTCGCGAAGGCCGGCGAGGCGCTCACGCCGAGCCAGCTCGCCGAGCTCACGAACGTCGCCCCGTCGTCGATGACGCATCGCCTCGACAAGCTCGCCGAGCGCGGCCTCATCGAGCGCACGCCCGACGCCGAGAACCGCACGCGCATCTACGTCAGCCTCACCGACGCCGGGTGGCAGCTGTTCAGCGTCGCCATCCGCGGCTCCGACGTCGTCGAGTCCGACGTGCTGCAGGACCTGAGCGACGACGAGCGGGGCGAGCTCGCCCGCCTGCTCGAGGTCGTCATCGCGCGCCTCGACGACATCGACGCGTAGAGACGCCCCCGTGGCCTCACCGCGGCGTGATGACCACCTCGGTCGCGCCGGGATCGATCTCGAACGTGAGCACTCGCGTCGCTGCATCCCACCCGACGACCTCGCCGCCGTCGACCGCGCCGCCGTCGGGGAACGCGCCGGCCGGCAGATACGCCTCGCTCGGCCCGGATGCCGCGCCCTCACCCGCGCCCTCGCCGTCGTCCGCCGCGACATCGATCACGAGCCGCTCGGGCTCGGAGTCCCAGCCGACGAGCCCGCCTGCGACTGCACGCGGGTAGGGGCGGTCGAGCGCGCCGATCAGGTTGCGCGGCGTTCCGTCGGCCTCGTACGGCCCCCAGCTGCCCGGGTCGCGAGACCAGTACGCGACGCCCATCCCCGAGGCGTCCGCCGTCTCGTAGACGAGGTCGACGTAGTCGAGCGCGCCCGGCAGCGTGGTGTCGAGGCCGAACTCGCCGAGGATGATCGGCACCCCGCCGAGCCGCTCGGCGGTGCGCAGCACGTTCGATCGCCACGCCGCGACCGTCCCCTCGACGAGCTCGCGGGAAGTGCCGCTGAAGCCGTCGCCGAGATCCATCGGCAGCGGGTAGAGGTGCGGGCAGAACGCGACGCGCGGCTCTCCCTCGCGCGGGTCGTCGACCCTGCCGAGCCCGCTCGGCAGACCCCAGTTGAAGCCCATCGCCTGCGGTTCGAGGCAGACCCACGTGTTCTCGTCGACCTCGCGGATCTCGTCGGTCACCTCCTGGTAGAGCGTCGTCAGCGGCCCCGCCTCGAACGCCGGCCCCTGCACGGTGCCGCCGTACGGCTCGTTCATGAGGTCGTAGGCGACGACCGTCGGGTCGTCGGCGAAGCGCTCGGCGACGACGCGCCAGGCGCCCGCGTAGTGCTCGGCGAGCTCGGGGTGGGCGCCGGTCGTGTTCCAGAAGTTGTCGAACGCGCGGATGACGCCCGGCTCGAGGTAGTAGAGCTCCCACATGTCGTGGTCGGCGACCGGCAGGCCGTCCAGGTACGTGGCCCACGCGGGCGCGCCGTTGCCACTCATGCCCGAGGGCGTGATCGCCGAGCCCCAGAGATCCTGGTGCATGTCGAGCATGACGTGGTAGCCGCGCTCGGCGTACCAGTCGACGCGCTCCTGCACGCCGTCGAGGTACTCCTCGGAGTATTCGCCCGGCTCGGGCTCGACCGAGCGCCACGAGATGAGGAACCGCACGAAGTTCGTGCCCATGTCTTCGACCTCGACGTCGAGCTCCTCCTCGTCGAACTCGGGGAACCCGTCGGGCGTCGACTTCGCGCTCGACGCGGTCGAGAACCCGTGCTGCACGAGGGCGCGCCCGTCGTCGTCGGTCATGAAGCCCGCGGCCGTCGCGGGGCCGGGCGTGCGCAGTGCGGCGGCGATGCCGCCGGCGACGAGGGCGAGGCCGAGCAGGGCGGCGATTCCGGCGCGGGCGGAGATCTTCATGGTCCTCCTTGACTCACGTGGTCGAGAGGCTAGCATCGATCCCATGTCGACTAGGACAGTTGACCCACTTTCGTTCCGACGGGTCCCGATCACCGTGTTCGCGCTCCTCGCGCTCACTTCCGTGCTCGCCGGTGTCTGGCCGATCGCCGGCCTCCTCGCGACGTGGGCGCCGGCGCTCATCGTCCCCGAGGCGGCGGGCCTGCCGTCCCTCATCCCGCCGCTGCGGCTCTGGCCGCTCGGCGAGACCACGTGGGCGTTCTGGCTCTCCGACACCATCGGCGCACTCGTGATGCTCGCGATCGCCGCGCTGCAGCTCCGGGCCGCTGCGCGCATGCGTCCCGATCCCGGCCCGGGTCGCGCGTTCGGCACCGCGGTCGGCGTCACGACCCTCGCGGTCATCGGCGGCAACCTCGTGCGCAGCGTCTTCCTGAGCTTCGCGGTGAGCGCCGATCTCGGCACCTACCTCGGCCAGGTCGTCGCGGGCGTCGCAGTGTCGGCGCTCACGGGCGCGCTGCTCGGATGCCTCGTCGGCGCCGTCGCGGCGATCGTCGCCGCCGTGCGCCGCGCACCGGCGACCGCGGCGGCACCGGCGGTCGAGTAGCGGAGCGTCTCGAGCCCCCTACCAGGCCCTGACCCGCTCCACCGTGACGCGCACCGGCACGGAGTACTCGGCGATGTAGCTCTCCGCCGTGAACCCGACGCGCACGATCGCCTGCGCGTACTTCTCGGCGTACTGCGCCCACTCGGGCGCATCGCCGATCTCGCCGATGCGTGCCGAGCCCGTGAACACCGCGACGTCGTCGCCCTCGGCGTCGGTGTTGAAGTGCAGCGAGGTGCGCGGGTTGCGCGCGAGGTTCGCGAGCTTCGGCGTGCCGGGCTGCGAGAGCAGCATGAGCTCGCCGTCGTTCCAGACGAACCACACGGGCGTCGGCACGGGCGTGCCGTGCCGGTTCACCGTGGTGAGCCAGATGGTCTCCTCGGCGGCGAGCCGTTCGCGCACACGGTCG
The DNA here is from genome assembly GCF_042884835.1 of Agromyces sp. NPDC058104. Lineage (NCBI taxonomy): Bacteria > Bacillati > Actinomycetota > Actinomycetes > Micrococcales > Microbacteriaceae > Agromyces > Agromyces sp. NPDC058104. The sequence goes on from NZ_JBHVTD010000001.1 coordinate 1,322,969, forward strand.
CTGAGCTGCAGTTCGTCGGCCACGGACGCCCCTCCTCGTCGCTCGCCCCGCCCTACGGGCGGAGCAGCACCTTGATCGCCCGGCGCTCGTCCATCGCGGCATAGGCCTCGGCGGCCTCGGCGAGCGGCAGCTCGAGGTCGAACACGAGCCCCGGCTCGATCGCCCCCGAGAGCACGTCGGTCAGCAGCTCCTCGATGTAGCCGCGCACGGGCGCGACGCCGCCGTTGACGCCCACGTTCGTGTTGAACAGCTGGCGCACCGGCAGCTCGGGGCCGCCGTTGGGCACGCCGACGTAGCCGACCATGCCGCCGGGACGCGCCGAGCGGATCGCCTGGTCCATCGACTCCTTCGTGCCGACGCACTCGAGCACCCGGTCGGCGCCGATGCCGCCGGTGAGCTCGCGCACCCGCTCGATGCCCTCCGCGCCGCGCTCGGCGACGACCTCGGTGGCGCCGAAGCGGCGGGCGAGCGCCTGCCGCTCGGGGTGGCGGCTCATCGCGATGATCGTGCCCGCACCGAGCCGCTTCGCGGCGATGATCGCGCAGAGCCCCACGGCCCCGTCGCCCACGACGGCGACGGTGTCGCCGGGGCCCACCCCGGCCGAGACCGCGGCGTGGTGGCCCGTGCCCATGACGTCGGAGAGGGTGAGCAGCCCCGGGATCTGCTCGTCGCGCACGGGACCGGGCACGACGGCGAGCGTGCCGTCGGCGAGCGGCACGCGCACGCGTTCGCCCTGGCCGGCGTCGGCGAAGGCCCCCTTGCGGTCGTCGCCGCCCCACCACCCTCCGTGCAGGCACGAGGTCGAGACGCCGTTGCGGCAGTTCACGCAGGTGTTGTCGCACACGTAGAACGGTGCGATCACGAAGTCGCCGACCTGCACCGAGACGACCTCGTCGCCGACGGCCTCGACGACGCCGACGAACTCGTGGCCGATGCGGTGCGGCTCGTGCGTCGGGGTGACGCCGCGGTACGGCCACAGGTCGGAGCCGCAGACGCAGGCGGCGACGACCTTCACGACGGCGTCGTCGCCCGTGGTGATGGCGGGGTCGGGCACGGTCTCGACGCGGATGTCCCGGGCGGCGTGGATCACGGTGGCGAGCATGCTCCGAGCCTATGCCCCGTCGGCGCCGGCCTCGCCGCCGGGTTCGGCCTCGCCGGCGGCGCGGCCCGGCCGGCGCTCGAACGCCCGGCTCGCCAGGGTGTGCAGCGGTGAGACCAGCAGCAGCAGGAACATCGCCCAGTAGCCGATGGCCGGCACGGTGATCGAGATCACCAGGGCGAGCGCGAACAGCCCGGTCGAGATGGCGTCTGCGAGGATGCCGCGGCGCAGGCGCAGCGGCGCCGTTCCGTGCAGGCGGGGGTGGCGCAGCAGGTACCAGCGGAGCGCGAGCGAGACGAGGCTCGTCACGATGAGGCTGCCGACGTAGACGAGCTTCTGCGCGTCGTCCTCCTCCATCGACCCCAGCATCGCGGTGGGCACGGGCAGCCAGACGATCGTGAACATCCACGCGATGCTGAGCCAGAGCAGCGCGGGGGTGGTGCGCTCGAGCTGCGCGAAGACGCGATGGTTGGTGAGCCAGAACGTCGCGATGAGCACGAAGCTGAGTGCGAAGCTCATGAGCTGCCCGCTGTGCCGGTCGAACCACTCGGCGACGCCGCCGCCCTCGCCGCCGAGATCGGTCACGCTCTCCATGAGGGGCAGCACGAGCACGGTCATGGCGATCGCGACCACGGCGTCGGTGAAGGCCTTCAGCCGCTCGGCCGAGGCCTCGACCGGAGCACGGCCGTCGTCGGGCACGGGGGCCGTCGCGGGCGGCGAAGTCGACATGCGAGGAAGGGTAGCGAATCCGCCGGGGCGGCCGCGAGACCCGACCGCGCGGGGCTCACACGTGCGGCACGAAGCGCTGCCAGGCGATCCGGCGTTCCCCGCGCGGGTCGGCCTCGATGCGGTCGGGGCCGTCGAACACGAGGGTGAGCCGGCGTTCCTCGTCGTAGCGGGGCCAGTCGAGGCATCCGGCACCCTCGCCGCGCGGATCGCCGTGGTCGGCGAACGCGACCCAGTGCGCCTGCATGCGCCGCCCGACCGCGCGGAACATCCGGCCTCCGCCGAGCAGCGTGAGGCCGGCGCCGACGAGGGTGTCCGACTTCTCGAAGAGCGCGAAGAGCTCGAGCCCGTGGGTCGCGTCGAGGCCGAGCAGCCGTGCCGTGCGGGGCGCGGCGTCGAACCGGTACATGTACGTCGGCGCGAAGCGGGAGTGCCGCTCGGCGAGCTTCACGCTCGGGTACCAGAAGGTGAAGTCGCCGGCGAAGTCGGCCGCGGGCCGCCGCTCGGGCAGCCCCGGGTACTGCCGCTTGATCGCCTTGCGCGACTTCTTGCGCGTGTTCGCGAAGATGGCGCGGATGCGCGGCTTCGTCGTCGGGAGGATGTCGATGCGGCCCTCGAAGAGCGAGCCCTCGCGGTCGTTCGTGCCGATGACGAGCGGCACGCGGTGCGCCCGCCCCGCCTTGAACGCGTCGAGGGGCCGTTCGGGCAGGAACCCGCCGTCGATCACGGGCGCGAGGCTGATCGTGCCCGGGTTCTCGTCGGGGGTGCGCACCGCGAGCTCGGTGGTGGCCCGGGCGAGGAGCACGGGGTCGGCGGTGCGCAGCATGACCGACGCGTCCTGCGGCGCCTCGCTGTCGAGGTCGTCGTCGTCGACGATGCGGCTGAGGATGCGCACGTACTCCCCCGCCCAGGCCTGCGCGGTCTCGGCCGAGTAGACCGCGTTCGCGGGCGAGGACTGCGCGATCGCCCCGGCGAACAGGCCCTCGGCGGCGGGCACGGTCATGAGGGTCGTCACCGAGTTCGCCCCCGCCGACTCGCCGAAGAGGGTCACCCGGTCGGGGTCGCCCCCGAAGGCCCGGATGTTGCGGCGCACCCACTCGAGGGCGGCGATCTGGTCGCGAAGGCCGAGATTGCACTCGATCGGATGCCGCGCGCTCGCGTAGCGGCGCAGGTCGAGCCAGCCGAGCGCGCCGAGCCGGTAGTTGCAGCTGACGTAGACCACTCCGTGCCGGCGCACGAGCCGTTCGCCCTGGCGCGGGTACTCCCCCGAGGAGCCGACGCTGTAGGCGCCCCCGTGCAGGAACAGCATGACCGGGCGGCCCCGCGGCGTGGCATCCGGCTCGTCGGGTGCGATGACGTTGAGGCTCAGGCAGTCCTCGCTGCGCTCGAGCCTCGGGTGGGCGCCGATGAACTGGCCGCGCCGCAGCTGCGGGGCGACGGGCCCGAAGGCGACGGCGTCGCGCACGCCGTCCCAGCCGGGTGCGGGCCGCGGCGCTCGGAAGCGGCCGTCGCCCGCGGTCGACGCGGCGTACGGGATGCCGCGCCACAGCCTGAGGCCGTCGCGCCGGAGCCCGCGCACGGCTCCGACGTCGGTCTCGATCACCGTTCCGTCGTTCGTCGCCTCGCGTGTCGGCATGTTCGGAGCGTACGCCGCGCGGGTGAACGGCGGGCGGCGGATGCCCCGATCGCGCCTTGACGGCCCGGCCTCCCTCGGGTTACTCTGGCCGCACCAATCTGACAGCGTTGTCATTTCGAGTTCCCCAGATGTGACTCCTGTCGATCCGCACGCGGCACCCCCGTTGGCCCGCCGATTCCAGGAGACACCATGGCCCCCTCCGGCCCCATCACCGCTCGCTGCGCGAGCGCACCCCGACGGCGTCGCACCGTCGCCCTCGCCGTCGCGGCCGCCCTCGCCGCGCCGCTCGCCGGCCTCGCCCCGGCCGCCCTCGCACCCGCGGCCCCGGCATCCGCCGCCCCGTTCGCGACGACCGCCGCCTTCGGCGCCCCCGACGAGATCGCGGCCGACTACTACGCCGCCCTGCTGCGCCACACGCGGTGGGTGAACACGGTCTGGGATCCGGCGATCAACGCGTACCAGTTCAAGGACTTCAACTTCGCGGTCGTGCTCGGCAACGCCGTGATCGTCACGCACGGCGACTACGACGCCGAGATCACCGGCATATCGAAGGACGAGCTGACCCAGCGCACGATCGACACGATCCGCTACTACGCCGCCAAGAACCGCTTCGTCGACCCGAACGGCACCTGGGGCAAGCGGATGTTCTGGGACTCCACGTTCCAGTCGTACTTCCTCGACGCGGGGCGCGTGCTCTGGGATCGGCTCGACGCCACGACGCAGCAGAACCTCGAGACGATCGCCGTCGGCCAGTCGGCCTACACCTCCGACCTCGACCACGGCGACGACCCGCTCTCGGGCTCGTGGACGGCCGACTGGCCCACCGGCAAGCACGTGGGCGACACGGCGCAGGAGGAGGCGGGCGTGTACACCCAGGCGCTCGCCCCCGGTCTCGCCTGGGCACCCGACCACGCGGACGCCTCGCGCTGGTCCGAGCAGCTCGGCGACTGGGCGCGCAACGCCGCCGGCCAGCCCACCGCCGACCTCAACAACCCGGCCGTCGTCGCCGGCAAGCCGGTGTCGACGAACACGCTGCAGACGATCTACGACACGTACCTCGTCGAGAACCACGGGTCGTTCGGCCCGCACTACCAGTCCGACATCTGGCGCTCGGGCGGGCGCAACGCGATCCAGTTCATCCTGAACGACGAGCCGATCCCCGAGTACCTGAAGCACCAGCCGAACTCGGCCGAGCTCTGGCGCTCGATCGAGATGGTGATGTCGAACCAGGGCGAGCCGTTCATGCCGATGGTCAACGACCGCGAGTACCTCTACGGTCGCGACGTGATCCCGATGGCCTTCCTCGGCCAGGTGCTGCGCGACCCCGACGCCGTGCGCGCCGAGGCGAACATGGCCGCGTCGCTCGAGGCGTACCAGGCGTACAAGCCGGTCGACCGGCTCGCCAAGTTCTCGGGCGAGCCCAAGTACGAGCCCGAGGCGCGCGCCGAGATCGCGATCTCGTACCTGCTGCACGTCGAGGCCGCCGAGTCGCCGGAGGGCGTCGTCGAGCCCACCCCGCAGGACGAGTTCTTCGCCCGCCTCGCCGGCGTGCGCGACTTCGGCGCGGGGCCCGGCCTCTCGGTGCAGCAGTCCGCGAACGCGTGGGCTGCCGCATCCAGCAAGAAGGGCTTCGTGAAGTTCCCCTGGGTTCCGGGCCACGACTCGTGGCTGTTCGCCCTGTCGGGCGCCACGCCGTACCTCTACCCGAACTCGGCGGCGACCGTCGATGCCCGGAACACGAGCACCTACACCGGGCCGCGCGACGGCTTCGAGGGCACGACGTCGGTCTTCCGCATCGGCGACGAGTACGCGGGCCAGGCGACGCTGCCGAGCGGCGCGGCGCTGTACGCCACGACCGGTGCCGGCTGGCAGGACGGCACCGTCTCGGTGCGCAACCTCGACCTCGGCGGCTACAACGGCCTCGACGGCTCGCGCACCTACGCCACGGCGGAGGGATCGGCCACCGACACCCTGCCCGTCGTGACGCCGCCGAACCCGGCCGACGCGAACGCCGCCCGCATCGACGACCTGTCGTTCGCCCCGGTGCCCGCCCGCTATGTGCGCATCCAGGGCCAGCAGGGCAACGCCCGGTACGGCTACTCGCTGTACTCGCTGCACGCCTACGGGACGGGCGCCGAGGCCACGACCGACCTGGCCGCCGGACGCCCCGCGACCGCCTCGAGCGAAGACCCGGCTCGCCGGGCCTCGACCGTGACCGATGCCAGCCCGACCACCCGCTGGGCCGTCGCCGTCGCCGAGCGCACGCGCGCGGACTCGTGGATCCAGGTCGACCTGGGCGCAGAGCGGACCGTCGGCTCGGTGCGCCTGGCCTGGGAGGCGAGCGCCGGTGAGCGCTACCTCGTGCAGACCTCGGCGGACGGCGAGACCTGGACCACGCAGACCGCCTACACCGGCGGCGTCGACGCCAACGTCGCACGCCTCGACACGGTCGACCTGACCCCGGCCGGCGCGACCGCGCCGGCCCCGGTCGAGGCGAGGTTCGTGCGCATGCAGGGCGTGCAGGGCGACCCAGCCTACGGCTACTCGCTCTACACGATGCGCGCGCTGACCGCGGCCGGCGTCGACGCCGCCGCGGGCAAGCCGGCCACGGCGTCGAGCGCGGACTCGGGACGCGCCCCGTCGAGCGTGACCGACAGCGACCCCGCCTCGCGCTGGGCGGTGTCGCGCGCCGACCGCACCCGGGCCGACTCGTGGATCCAGGTCGACCTCGGCGCCCCCACCGCGATCGCGCAGGTGCAGCTGGGCTGGGAGGTCTCGGCCGGTCGCGAGTATCGCATCGAGGTGTCGGCCGACGGTGAGACCTGGCAGGATGCCGCGAGCTTCCGCTACACGGGCGACCAGGTCATCACGACCGAGGGGTCGTGGATCAACGTCGAGGGCACGGCCGGTTACGTCGTGCACGGCGGGCAGGCGCCGATCGCCGTCTCGAGCGAGAAGGAGGGGATCAACACCGTGCGACTCGGCGGCGGAGACGACCCGATGCTCGTCGAGATGGTGCCGGGCGACGCCGACGCGACGGCCGCGCAGGACGCCGCGCCGCAGCCGACCGCAGATGGGCTGCTCGTGAGCTCGCTCGACGGCTACCTCACCGCCTTCAACCTCACCGGCGCGGACGTCACGGCCGACGTGACGATCCCGTACTCCGGCGACGCCGTGGCGCTGTTCGCCGGCGACCAGGTGCTCGGGGCGGATGCCTCGACGCTCACCGTCACGGTGCCCGCCGGCGACGCCGTCGTGCTCGCCCCCCGCGCCACGGTGCCCACCGCGGCCGCGCAGGCGGCCGGCGTCACGGTGTCGGTGCTCGACGGCCGCACGGTGCGCGTCGCGAGGCACGACGGCGGGGACTCAGGCGCGAAGGGCGGCGCCCGGACGATCGACGTCACGAACGTCGAGACCGGCGAGAAGCGCACGGTGCCCGTGGGCAGGCCGGCGGCCGCGGCCCCCACGTCGTTCCCGGGCGCGACCGCGTTCCCGGTGCCCGACCTGGCGCTCGCCACGCTCACGTTCCCGGCCTCGGTGCTGCCCGAGGGCATGAGCTCGCCGCAGGCCGCGGTCGACGGCGACCCCGGCACCGCGTGGACCCCGGGTGCGGACGGCCGCATGGTCGTCGACCTCGGCTCCGCACAGGCCATCGGCGCCGTCACCACGCTGTGGGACGGCGACGACGCCCCGGCGGCGACGGTGTCGGTGAGCGACGACGGCATCACGTTCCGCGAGGTCGGCGCGGTCGAGGCCGGCGCGACGCGCGGCTCGGTGGCGGTCGACGCGACGGCGCGGTACGTGGCGCTGACCACCGAGTGGGCCGACGGCGACCCCGGCCTGATCGCGCTGCGCGCGCTCGTTCCCGGGGCGGTCGACCACCCTCGCGGCGTGCAGCTGAGTCGGTGACCGTGGGCGGCTCGGGCGGCGTCGACGCGCGCCGCCCGGGCCGTCAGCCGTCGCGGGCCTCGCCGAGCATCGCGCGGAGGTGCTCGACGACGAGCTCGTGGTCGTCGAACTGTGGCAGCCCCGAGACGCCGACGGCGCCGACCACCGCGCCCGAGACGAGCCGCAGCGGCACGACCCCGCCGTGCGCGGCGAACAGCTGCGGGTCGAGCCGGGCGTGGGTGTCGAAGTCCTCGCCCTTCGCGCGGAACTCCTCGCCGACCAGCAACGAGGACTTGCCGTAGCGAAGGACCACCCGGTGCTTGCGGTCGAGCCACCCGTCGTTGTCGGCGCTCGCGCCGGGCAGCGCCGCGTGGAAGACCCGCTGGGGCCCGAACCAGATCGCGATCGCGATCGGCAGGCCGCGTTCGGCCGCGACCGCGCGGAGCCGCGAGCCGAGGGCCCAGGCGTCGTCGAGGGTGAACGCGGCGAACCGCAACTCGTCGTCTTCGGCCGCGAGGCGGCCGAGCAGTTCGCTCATGGTCGAATCGTACCGTCGGCCCGACGCCGCCGAGCGGTTCGCCGATGTCGGCGGCGTGCGCCAAGATATCCCAGTGACCGGCATGAGAGGGTTCTGGGCTGCGCTGCCGACCGAGGGGCGCTGGCTGCTGTCGACCGTCGCCATCCAGACGCTCGGGCGCGGTCTCACGCTGCCGTTCACGATCATCTACCTGCACGAGGTGCGCGGCTTCGAGCTCGGGCTGTCGGGCGCGCTCATGAGCCTCATCGCGATCACCGGGCTCGTGGTCACGGGGCCGGGCGGCACGCTCATCGACCGCTTCGGCGCCAAGGTCGTGCTGCTCGTCGGCCTCTCGGCGATGATCGTCGGCTGCACGCTGCTCGCCTTCGCGACGACGCCCGCGGTCGCGGCCGTCGCGCTCGTGCTCATCGGCATCAACTTCGGCGTCTCGTGGCCCGGCTTCAACGCCCTCATCGCCACGATCGTCGAGGGCGAGCTGCGGCAGCAGTACTTCGGCATCAACTTCGCGCTCGTCAACCTCGGCATCGGGGTCGGCGGCATCGTCGGCGGCTTCTTCATCGACGTCGACGACCCCGGCACCTTCACCACGATCTTCCTGGTCGACGCGGCGACGAGCCTCATCCCGATGGCGCTGCTGCTCGGCCCGCTGCGCCACGTGCGCACCCACGGCGAGCACGACGCCGATGCGCCGCCCGTCGGCGGCTACCGCGAGATCATCCGGCAGCCGGTCGTGCTGTGGCTGACCCTCCTCACCTTCATCTCGGTGTTCATCGGCTACGGCCAGATGGAGGCGGGATTCCCGGCCTTCGCCCGCCAGGTCGCCGAGGTCTCGACGCAGGTCATCGGCTTCGCGTTCGCCATCAACACGGCCGTCATCGTGCTGCTGCAGTTCACCGTGCTCAAGCTGATCAGCGGGCACCGCCGCACCAGGGTCATGCAGGTCATGGCACTCGTCTGGGCGCTGTCGTGGCTGCTGCTCGGCGGCGCGGGCCTGCTGCCCGACACGCTCGCCGCCGCGATCGGCGTGCTCGCGTTCATGGGCGTCTTCGCCTTCGGCGAGACGATGCTGCAGCCGACCGTGCCCGCGGTCTACAACGACCTCGCCGCAGACCGCAATCGCGGCCGCTACAACGCGATCAACTCGGCGGCCTTCCAGGGCGGCGCGATCGCCGGGCCGGTCGCCGCGGGGCTGCTGCTCGAGCACGGGCTCGACGCGTGGTACATCGCGGTGATGGTGCTGGGCTGCGCCGGCATCGTCCTGCTCGCCCTCGCGGTCGAACGCCGCATCCCCGCGAGTGCGAACGGGGTGCCCGAGTCGGAGCCCGCGGCCGAGCCGGCACCGCCGACGACCGCCGACTGACGATCAGCAGCTAGGCGGTCTTGGGCAACGGCGGCACCATCACGCGCAGCGACCAGCCGAACAGCACGAACAACACGCCGACGCCGCCCGCGAAGAGCGCCACGCCGAACGCGACCACCGAGGTGAACAGCGAGGCCCGCAGGAACGAGGCGTCCATGACGGTGGCGCGGACCGGGTCGTCCATGTCGAGCTCGGCGTACGTCTGGCCGTCGGCCATCTCGAGGGCGTGCGTGTTGATGACCTCCGCCTGCACGTAGGCGTCGATCGGCCCGTCGACGACCTTGCCGGCGAAGATCGGGGCGTCGTCGGAGATCACGATGTTCTCGGCCCGCAACTGCGCCGACACCGCGAACCAGGCGACGACCGCCACGACGATCAGCAGGATCCCGCCGATGATGCCGGCGAGCCCCGTGAGCCGCACCACGTTGACCTGCGAGCGGCTGAGCACCGCCCCACCCGTCTCGAACTGCTCCGACATGACTCCCCCTTCGAACGATTCGGCCCTTCAGGGCCCAACCTAGCGATTCGGGCGCCGCAGCGACACGGCCGCCACGCGGCATCCGATGCCAAATCGGATGCCGCGCGGCGGCCTCGGTGGCGAAACACTCAGCCGCTCGTCGTCGCGAGCGACGCGAGCACGCCCTTCGCCTGCCGCAACTGCTGCGCGGTGGAGGCGGGGTTCGTGCGCACCGTCTCGACCTCGAGCATCGCGTCGCCCCAGGTCGTCGCCGCGCCATGCACCGTCACCGGCGTCGCGAGGCCGACCGAGCCGTTGGCGAAGTTGAGCCAGGCCGCCAGCAGGAACTGGTCGAACTGCTCGGCGGCATCGTTCTTCGGCGGCGAGTGGAAGATCGCCACGGCGTCGTCGCGGTCGAGCGACGTGTCGAACACCGTGCTGAAGAACACCGCGATGTCGAGGTAGCACTGGAGCTCCGCCGTCGTGAAGTCGTTGCCGTTCTTCACGCGCATCTGGTTCAGCCACCAGCCGTGCTGCTTCGACTTCGTGCCGTCGCCCACCACGACGATGACGGCCTCATCGGTCGCCGAGCCGCCGTCGTCGTCGGTCGCCTCGGTGACGAGCTCGTAGAGGCACGCCTCGGCGTAGACGTGGTCGGCCGAGAGGTCGACGTCGCGCGGCTGCACGGTCGGCGACTTCGGCGGGTCGAGGGCCGGCGGATTCACGAGCGAGGTCTCGTCGCTCGTGGTGCCGTCGTCCCAGTCCCACACCACCGTGAGGTCGTCGCTGCCCGGGTCGGTCGCAGTGACGGGGATCGTCACGCTGCCGCCCGCGTCGAGCACGAAGGCCTCGACGCCGTCGTAGACCTGCGTGCCCGAGGTGTCGATCGTGATCGACGGGTCGACGTTCGCGACGTCGACGACGACGGTCGCGCACGTGGTCGTGTCGTCGTCGGAGCCGCAGACCTCGACGTCGAACAGTCCGTCGTCGCCGTAGTCGAAGCTCGTCTCGAACACGAGCGTCGCGTCGGGCCGGGTGTTCTCCTCGTCTCCGCTCAGCGGCTGCGAGCCCGAGCCGTCGTCGAAGTCGATCGTCGCCGAGAGGTCGTCGAGCCATCCGGGGTCGGTGACGACGCCGGTGATCGTCGCGGTGCGCGTCGCCTCGTCGAGGGGCGGGACCGGGTCGATCGTCACCGTCGGCGCGACGTTCGCGACGTCGACCTCCGCGGTGTCGGTCGCCGTGTTGCCGTAGAGGTCGGTGACCCGCAGGCCGATCGTGAAGGTGCCGTCCTGTCCGACCCGGTCGAACGACGGGTTCAGCCCGAAGGCGTCGTCGTATTGGCCGTCCCCGTCGAAGTCCCACTCCCAGGCCGAGATCGCGCCCGCGCTCGGGTCGCTGCCCGCACTCGATCCGGCGGCGGTCACCGGGATGTCGGTGCCCTCGAGCGTCGCGTACGGTCCGCCGGCGTCGGCGGTCGGGGCGCAGGCCGCGGGCAGGGTGTTGTCGTTCACCTGGGCGGCGTGCCCGTCGGTGCCGGCCGCGACCGCGCCCTCGCCGAGCCCCCGCTGTGCGAACGCCGACCAGATGGCGCACACGTTGTCGCCGCCGTTGGTCGCGATGTCGGCGGCGAGCAGACCGTTGCGGGCGTCGACGAAGGTCGGCTTCGCACCGCCTGCCGTGTTCTTCATGCCGTCGATCACGAGCTGCTCGGTGACGGGGACCCCGAGGAAGGCGCGCACGGCGTAGACCATGGTCGCCCAGATCGTGCCGTTGCCGTGCGGCGAGGTGTTCGGTCCGGGAACGTAGTCGTCGTAGTCGGAGTAGACGAGCGGCGAGGTGTCGTAGGCGACGTTGCGCACGCCGGTGGTCGCGTCGCCGGTGGCGTACTCCCCGACGACGGCGTCGTCCCACTTCAGGTACGAGACGACATCGCTCCAGCCCTCGCCGAGGGCGCCGGTCTGGTCGTCGCCGTAGTCGAAGCTGCCGCCGCCGACGAGCCTCGTCGAGACGCCGTGACCGTACTCGTGCGCGATGACGTCGCCGTCGAGCGAGCCGTCGCGGAACGGCAGCGTCCACATGTACATCTGCATGCGGGGGCTGTCGCCGTCACCGGGCGTGCCGAAGTTCGCGTTGTTCATGCAGCGGATCGGGTTCGACGCGTTGTCGACGCAGCCGAAGTCCCAGCCGTCCTGCGCCTCGGCGAGCACGGGGTCGCCGTCGCTGCCGCCGTTGCCGAAGTTGTCGACCTGGAAGTTTCGCCACGCCTCGGTGAACCCGAGCTCGTAGGTGTAGTCGTGCATCACGTTCGTGTAATAGAAGAGCTGGGTGATGATCGCGTCGAGGTCGGCGTCGAGACTCGCCTGGCTCGAGTCGGAGTTCACCGCCCACGCGTCGGTGAACGGGTAGTCGAAGACCTGGTAGTCGGGGTCGCCCGACGCCGGGGTGTTCGGCTGGTACTCGTCGTTCGCGTCGTTGTCGTCGAGGTCGCGATAGGCGTTGACGTTGTTGCCGCTCGTGGTCGTGTCGTCGACCCAGGTGCCGTTGATTCCCGAGAACGGGTGCAGCTCGCGCGAGGCGCCCGCGGCCTCGGGGTGCTCCTCGTCGAAGACCTCGCCCTCAGGACCGACCTCGGCGTAGCGGCTCGACTCGGCGAGCACCTCTCCGGTGGACGCGTCGACGACGGACTCGACCCAGACCTCGCCCGAGACCTCGACGTCGGTGACCCACGCGAGCCGCAGGCTGCGACCTTCGTCGTCCATGTACCAGCGCTGCTCGGCCTTCAGCGGCGTCGGGTCGACGAGCCCGTCGACCGCGATCGAGTTGGGGACCTCGACGACGTCGCGGTCGGTGGTCTGTGCGGCGTCCGGCAGGTCCTCGGCCACGACGTCGGCTCCGGATGCCACCACCGCGGCCTCTGCGATCGCCTCCGCCGCGGTGACCTCGGGCGCGGCGGGCGTCGCCGGTGCGACGTCGGCGGTGGTGCCGCCGAGATGCACGAGCCGCCCGTCGGCGTCGACGCTCGCGGTGATGACGGCCTGGTGAACGGGGATGCCGTCGACGGCCTGCCGCAGCTGCACGTAGCTGACGCCGTTCGGGTCGGCGATGACCTCGTCGACGGTGAGCGACCCGAGCCCGGCTCCGTCGAGCCCGAACGCGTCGCGATGCTCGGCGAGGTAGCCGAGTGCGATGTCCTCGGCCGCGTCGCCCGACGGTTCGGTGAGCGGACCGGTGGGGTTCAGCACCGAGCGCACGTCGCCCGCTCCGTCGTACGCGACGAGCGCGGTGCCGAACTCCTCGGCTGGATCTGGCGGCGCCTCGGCCCCTGGCGCCGCGAAGGCGGCGACGGGCTGGGTGATGACGAGTGCGGATGCGGCGAGCGCGGCTGCCACGGCGAGCGGACGGGTCACGACGACCTCCGGAGGGACGCCGGGGATCCGCGGGACGATCCCCCCGGTCGCCCCGCGGCGTGGCCCTCGGACGAGCCGGCCGTCACGTTACTCGCGGGGGACACGCGACCGTGCGGAATGGGGGACGGATGGCGCTCGACTCCCCCGGACTGGGGGCAGCCGCCGCGCCCGGAGACGACGACGGGGCATCCGCCGCGATGCGATCGGATGCCCCGTTGCCGGCTCAGTCGTCGAGCAGTTCGGCGTCGACGATCTCGTCGTCGAAGCCGGCGCCCGCGGCGGTCGCGCCGGCCGCCTCATCGGCCCGGGCGACCGTGAGCGCCTCGCCGTCGGCCGAGAGCCCGACCACGACCGTGTCGCCGTCGCGCACGCTGCCGTCGAGCAGCGCCCGCGCGAGCCGGTCGTCGATCTCGCGCTGCATGAGCCGGCGCAGCGGCCGGGCGCCGTAGAGCGGGTCGTAGCCGCGCTCGGCGAGCCACGCGCGGGCGTCGGGGGTGACGCCGAGCGCGAGCCGCCGCTCGTGCAGCCGGGCCGTGAGGCGGTCGATGTAGAGGTTCACGATCTCGGCGAGGTCCTGCTCGCTGAGGGCGGAGAACACGACGAGGTCGTCGAGCCGGTTCACGAACTCGGGCTTGAACGACTGCCTGACCGTCTGCATGACGGCCTCCTCCTTCTCGCTCCAGCTGAGCGAGGGGTCGATGAGGTAGTGCGAGCCGAGGTTCGAGGTGAGGATCAGGATCGTGTTGCGGAAGTCGACCGTGCGACCCTGCCCGTCGGTGAGCCGGCCGTCGTCGAGCACCTGCAGGAGCACGTCGAACACCTCGGGGTGCGCCTTCTCGACCTCGTCGAAGAGGATCACCGAGTAGGGGCGCCGGCGCACGGCCTCGGTGAGCTGGCCGCCCTGGTCGTAGCCGACGTAGCCCGGAGGGGCGCCGACGAGTCGCGAGACCGAGTGCTTCTCGCCGTACTCCGACATGTCGATGCGCACCATGGCGCGTTCGTCGTCGAAGAGGAACTCGGCGAGCGCCTTCGCGAGCTCGGTCTTGCCGACGCCGGTGGGGCCGAGGAACAGGAACGAGCCGGTCGGCCGGTTCGGGTCGTTGATGCCCGCCCGCGAGCGGCGCACCGCGTCGGCCACGGCCGCGACGGCCCGCTTCTGGCCGATGAGGCGCTTGCCGAGCTCGGCCTCGAGGTGCAGCAGCTTCTCGGTCTCGCCCTGCATGAGCCGACCGACGGGGATGCCCGTCCACGCGGCGATCACGGCGGCGATGTCCTCATCGGTGACCTGCTCGTTGACCATGCGCGGCTCGCCCCCGACGTTGCCCGCGGCGTCGGCCTGCTCGGCGGCCTCGAGGTCGCGCTGCAGGTTCTTGATGGTCTCGTACTCGAGCTTCGACGCCTTCTGGTAGTCGCCGGCGCGCAGCGCGAGGTCGCGCTGCGTGACGGCCTCGTCGATGCGCTTCTTGAGCTCGCCGACGCGGTTGAGGCCCTGGCGCTCGCGCGACCAGCGCTCTTCGAGCTGGGCGAGTTCGCGCTCCTGGCCGACGAGCGTCTCGCGCAGCTTCGCGAGCCGCTCCTTGGAGGCGTCGTCCTTCTCCTTCTTCAAGGCGAGCTCCTCGAGCTTCATGCGGTCGACCTGGCGCTTGAGCTGGTCGATCTCGACGGGCGAGGAGTCGATCTCCATCTTGAGGCGCGACATGGCCTCGTCGATGAGGTCGATGGCCTTGTCGGGCAGCTGGCGGGCAGTGATGTACCGGTTCGACAGGGATGCCGCGGCGACGAGCGCGGCGTCGGAGATCGTGACCCCATGGTGGGCCTCGTATCGGCCCTTGAGTCCGCGGAGGATCGCGATCGTGTCTTCGACGGACGGCTCGCCGACGTAGACCTGCTGGAAGCGGCGCTCGAGCGCGGCGTCCTTCTCGATGTACTCGCGGTACTCGTCGAGGGTGGTCGCGCCGATGAGGTGCAGCTCGCCGCGGGCGAGCATGGGCTTCAGCATGTTGGAGGCCGCGACCGACCCCTCGCCGCCGCCGGCGCCCATGAGCAGGTGCAGCTCGTCGACGAAGGTGATGATGCCGCCCTCGGCCTCGTTGATCTCCTTCAGCACGGCCTTCAGCCGCTCCTCGAACTGGCCGCGGTACATGGCGCCCGCGACGAGTGCGGAGATGTCGAGCGAGACGAGCTGCTTGTCCTTCAGCGACTCGGCGACGTCGCCGGCGACGATGCGCTGGGCGAGGCCCTCGACGACGGCGGTCTTGCCGACGCCGGGCTCGCCGATGAGCACGGGGTTGTTCTTCGTGCGACGGGTCAGCACCTGGCTCACGCGCCGGATCTCGGCGTCGCGGCCGATCACCGGGTCGAGCTTGCCGGCCTTCGCGAGGTCGGTCAGGTTGACGCCGAACTGTTCGAGCGCCGACTTCTGCTCTTCCTGCGAGTTCGGCGCGCCCTGCATGTTTGCCACTCAATGCTCCCTTCGTTTCAAACTTGAGTCTACTGAACTCAACTTTGCGAAGAGGATCGATATTCCGGCTCACGGCCGAAATCTCCCCCGCCTTCACGGTAGACGGATGCCCCGGGGTGCGCCACCGTGCCCCGACGTCGCCGGCGATCGCGCGGGCCCGCCCCGAGGCATCCATGCGTAGGAATAGACGTGCGCGGCACGGCGTTCCGGTTTCACGTGGAACGCTTCGGAACGCTCTCATTCGGACACTACGGACCCCTCGGCGGCGGGCGCGAGCTCTCGGCGGCCGACTCGATGCTGCAGGCGATCGACCTCGCCCAGGGCATGGATGAGCTGGGCGTCAACGGCGTCTACTTCCGCGTGCACCACTTCGCCAGGCAGCAGGCCTCGCCGATGCCGCTGCTCGCCGCGATCGCGGCCCGCACCGAGCGCATCGAGATGGGCACCGGCGTCGTGGACATGCGCTACGAGAACCCGCTGCACCTCGCCGAGGAGGCCGCGGCGGTCGACCTCATCTCGGGCGGGCGACTCGCCCTCGGCGTGAGCCGGGGGTCACCCGAGTCGGTCGTGCGCGGCTACGAGGCCTTCGGCTACACCGGATCGCAGGACCCGCGCGGCGCCGACATCGCGCGCGCGCACTTCGCGCGGTTCCTCGAGGCGATCGAGGGCAAGGGCCTCGCCGAGCTGGATGCCTCGTCGCCGTTCGGCGGCCGCGGCATGCAGCGCATCGAGCCGTACTCCCCCGGCCTGCGCTCGCGCATCTGGTGGGGCGCCGGCAACCGCGACTCGGCCGAGTGGGCCGGGCGCGCGGGCGTCAACCTCATGTCGTCGACGCTCCTCACCGAGGACCGCGGCCTGCCGTTCGACGAACTCCAGGCGCAGCAGATCCGCGCGTTCCGCGACGCGTGGCGCGAGGCGGGGCATCCCGGTGAGCCGCGCACCTCGGTCAGCCGGTCGATCTTCCCGATCACGACCGCCGAGGACGAGCTCTACTTCGGCGGGCGCCAGGACGGCGACGGCGTCGGCATGATCGACGGCATGCGCTCGACCTTCGGCAAGACGTACGCGGGCACGCCCGACAAGCTCGTCGAGCAGCTGCTGCGCGACGCCGCGATCCGCGAGGCCGACACCCTCATGCTGACCATCCCGAGCCAGCTCGGGGTCGAGTTCAACCTGCGGCTCGTCGCCGCGTTCGCCGAGCACGTGGCCCCGAGCCTCGGCTGGCGCCCGACGACGGCGTGACCCCGCCGCTTCCGGTGGTCGCTACTCGGCCACCGGAAGCGCCTCGGGCGCGTCGCGCTCGACCGCGACCACCGTCGTGCGCATGACCCCCGACGGCGTCGGGATCTCGTAGCGCACGGGCATCCCCGGGTGATCGAGCGCGAACCAGAACCGCGACGGCTGCGACGCGTCGCCGTCTCCGTGCCGCGCCTCGTAGTGCAGGCAGTCGAGGGTTCCGAGTCCGCCGTCGTCGAGCGCGAGCGTCGCCGACGTGCGCCGGGTGTGCTCGGCGGGGAAGGCGGCGTGCTCCTGCAGCTCGCGCCAGGTCACCCGCTCGGTCGTGACCACCCCGTCGACGGCGCCGGCGGCGTCGAGCCGCCACTGCTCGAGCGTCGCGCCCTCGGCGTCGCAGTCGCTGAAGCGGTTGACCCGCTCGAAGCGCTCGCCGCCGGGCAGCTCGACGAGCAGCCGGATCGTCTTGCCGGTGCCGGCCGCCGCGCGGATCTCCTCCGCCGTGAACGGCGTCGGCAGGAGCCCCGGGCCGAGGACGTGCGGATCCGCGCCGGCCCGGTCGGGCTCCCCCGCGGCGTCGCGCGCCAACCCCGCCCCCGAAGCTTCATCGCTCATGGCGCCCAGTCTGGGCCATCCGGCGTCATGTTGGTACCTTCTCGGGCGATTCAATGCGTTCTCATACGTTCGTGCGCCATGCTCGAACTCCGACGACCCCCAGCCCCGAGCAGGAGCCGCATGCAGAAGCGCACGAAGATCATCACCGCCTCGATCCTCGCGGGGGTGCTCGCCCTCGGCGCGACGGCCGCCATCGCCGGTCCGCTCATCTATCGCGACCTCGTCGTCGGCGAGGCCGATGCGGCGCCGAGCGTGACCGCCCGTCCCACCGAGACGAGCGCGGCGGATGACTCGGCCACCCCCGCCGACCTCAGCGGCGAGTGGACCGTGGCCGACGGCTCGTTCGCGGGGTATCGCGTCGACGAGGTGCTGAACGGCACCGACGTGACCGTCACCGGCCGAACCGAGCAGGTGACGGGCGAGCTCGCGGTCGACGGGCTCACGCTCACCGCCGCGTCATTCAGGGTCGACGTCGCCTCGATCGCGACCGACTCCGGCAACCGCGACGACTACTTCCGTTCGAACGCGATGCGGGTCGACCAGTACCCGACGGCGAGCTTCGTGCTCACCGAGCCAATCTCGGTCGACACCGCCCCCACGGCAGGCGAGGTGCAGCAGGTCACCGCGACCGGCGAGCTCGAGCTCGCCGGGGTGACGCGGGCGGTCACGGTCGAGCTCGAGGCGGTGCTGAACGGCGCCGGCGGCCAGGTGGCCGGGAGCATCCCGATCACCTTCGCCGACTTCGGCGTCGAGGCGCCCGACCTCGGCTTCGTCTCGGTCGAGCCCGACGGCTTCGTCGAGTTCTCGCTCGAGCTCGAGCGCGCCTGAGCCGCCGCGCGGCCCGTCAGGCCGGGTGCGCGAGCACCTCGGCGAGGATGCGCGCGGCGTCGGGGAACCGGGCCGGGTCCTCGCCGGCGTAGTTGAGCCGCACGAACGGGCCGGCCGGCTCGGCCGGGAACCACTCGCGGCCGGGCGCGACGACGAGGCCGCGCAGTTCCGCGTCGCGCACGACGCGGTCGACGTCGGTGCCGTCGGGCAGCCGCGCCCAGACGTTCAGGCCGCCGGAGGGCACGAGCTCGAGGTGCACGGCCGGGGCGTGCTCGCCGAGGCTCTGCACGAGCAGGTCGCGCCGTTCCCGCAGCCGATCGCGCAGGCCGCGCAGATGCGTCGTCCAGGCGGGTTGGCTGACGACGTCGAGGGCGGCCGCCTGCAGCAGCCCGCTCACGTACATCGACTCGGCGGCGCGGTCGGCCAGGATGCGGTCGCGCGCCGGACCGCGGGCGATCACCGCCGCGACCCGCACCGCGGGCGACACGCTCTTCGTGAGCGAACGCAGGTAGATGACGTGGCCGTCGTCGTCGAGCGCGGCGACGGGTCGCGGGCGTGCGCCGATCGCGAGGTCGTGCGCCCAGTCGTCCTCGACGAGGAAGGCGCCGTGCCGACGGGCCGACTCGAGCACGGCCCGCCGTGTCTCGGCGGGCCAGCCCGCGCCGCTCGGATTCGCGAAGTTCGGCTGCGCGTAGAACGCCCGCGCCCCCGTCTCGGCGAAGGCGCGCTCGACGTCGACCGGATCGGGTCCAGCCGGCCCCGCGGGCACTGGCACGACCGTCACGCCCGCCTGCTCGGCCGCGAGCAGCGCGCCCCAGTAGCTCGGCGACTCGATGAGCAGGGGTCGCCCCTGGCCGGCGACCGCGCGGAAGATCGAGCTGAGTCCGCTCTGGCTGCCCGCGATGACGAGCACGTCCTGCGCCGACACCGGGGGGATGCCCGCCGGCATGTCGGCGACGAGCTCGCCGGCGAACCAGGCTCGGAGCTCCGGCAGGCCGGCCGCCGGCGAGCGGGTCATCGCGGCCGTGGTGCGCGACGCCGCCGCGATCGCCCGGCGCACCGCCCGCTCGGGCAGCAGCTCGGCGGCGGGGTACCCCGAGTGCAGGGCGATCGCGTCGGGTGCGACGATGCGCTGGGTCGACGACAGCGACCAGGCCCGCGACTGCTGCGCGCCGAGCGCGGCGGCCTGCCAGCCGTAGTCGACGGGCCGGGTCGCGCGGGGCGCGCTGACGAAGGTGCCCGCGCCCGGCCGGCTCTCGACGAGACCGAGCGCGACGAGTCGGCGCATGGCCTTCTGCACGGTCACCGGGCTCGCGCCGTACTCGGCGGTGAGCGAGCGGTTCGACGGCAGCTGCTGACCGGGCGACGCGGACGCGATCCACGCCTGCAAGCCGGCGAGGATCCGGTCGGTGCTACTCTGATTCATGTCAGTACAGAGTAGCGTTACTGCAATTCGCGCGACAGCGCTATCGCGACACGCCGGCCTCTGGTGGGGCCTCGTCGGCGTCGTCGCCTTCTCGTTCACCCTCCCGTTCACCCGCGTCGCGGTCGGCGGGCTGTCGCCCATCCTCATCGGCTCCGGCCGGGCCGTCGTCGCGGCCGCCCTCGCGGTCATCGCCCTCGCCGCGACCCGTCAGCACTGGCCGACGGCCCGGCAGTGGCTGCGGCTCTCGATCGTCGCCGGCGGCGTCGTCGTCGGGTTCCCGATGCTGACCTCCTTCGCGCTCACGACCGCACCGGCGAGCCACGGCGCCGTCGTGGTCGGGCTGCTGCCGGCGGCCACCGCCGCGATCGCCGTCCTCCGCACCTCGGAGCGCCCGCAGCGCTCGTTCTGGCTGTACGCCGGCCTCGGCGCGGTCGCGGTCGTCGTGTTCGCCTCGCTGCAGAAAGGCGGTCTCGGCACCCTGCACTGGTCGGACCTGCTGCTGTTCGGCGCCGTGCTCGCGGCGGCGATCGGCTACGCAGAGGGCGGCCTGCTCGCCCGCGAGCTCGGCTCCTGGCAGACCGTGTCGTGGGCCCTCGTGCTCGCCGCGCCGCTCATGCTCGTGCTGTCGCTCGTCTCGATCGCCGAGCAGCCGCCCGTCGAGGCGACGCCGGTCGAATGGCTGGCGTTCGCCTACCTCGCCGTCGTCAGCATGTTCCTCGGCTTCTTCGCGTGGTACCGGGGACTCGCGATCGGCCCGATGGCGCAGGTCAGCCAGGTGCAGCTCGTGCAGCCCGTGCTGAACATCCTGTGGGCCGCGCTGCTCCTGCACGAGCCGCTCGGCTGGGCCACGATCCTCGGCGGGCTCGCGGTCGTCGCCTGCGCGGGCCTCGCCGTGCGCACCCGTTCGGGGCGCCCGGGCCGGGCCCCGGCATGACGGATGCCTCCCCGCGAGGTGCGGGGAGGCATCCGTGTCGTTCGACGAGGCTCAGCCGACGCCGTCGAGCGCGTCGGTCTCGGTGTTGCCGATCGCCCTGATGACCTCGGGGCGGTGCTTCGCGAGGTGCAGGTACCAGGCGATCGCCGCGATCATCGTGATGAGGAACAGGTACGGGATGACGTTGAGCGGCCACGCGGGCACCGGCCAGACGTTCGCGAAGAACACGTACGCCATCGCCCCGACGGAGACGACCGCGCAGAGCCACACGAGGCCGTTGCGCATCTTCTCGCGGCGGGTGTACGCGACGCACGCGATCGCGACGAGCGCGTACGCGACCATGTAGCCGTAGGTCCCGTAGGTGTCGACCCAGACGACGATGTCCATCGGGTTCACGCCGATCGCGAGCAGCACGAGGTCGAGCGCGATCGCGGCGGGGCCGGCGACGAGCAGCACGCGGTGCGGCGTGAGGTGCCGCTCGTGGGTGCGGCCGAAGCGCTCGGCGACGACGCCCTCCTTGCCCATCACGTAGATGATGCGGCCGACGACGTTGAGCGGGGCGACCACGACGGCGAAGAACGAGGCGCCGACGCCGAAGGTGAGCACGGGCGCGAACCAGGCGGGCATGCCGATCTGCGTCGCGATCGCCTCGAGCGGGCTCGCCACTGTGGCGAGGTCCTCGCCGAGGATCGCGATCTGGGTGTACGCGGCGAACACGTAGAGGATGCCGACGGTGACCGCGCTCCACATGATCGCCCGCGGGATGGCGACGTAGGGGTTCTTCGCCTCACGGCCGAGCGCGTCGGCCGAGGAGAAGCCCACGAAGCCGAGGATGCCGAGCACCATGCCTGCGGCGACGCCCTGGAACGGCACCCCCTCGAACGAGAACTGCGCCGGGTCCCACGCGGCCGGGCCGGCCCAGACGAGAGCGAGCACCAGCAGCACGAGGATGATCGCGACCGAGACGAGCTCGAGCACGAGCGAGACGCGGGCCGAGAGGCGGATGCCCCGGATGGTGAAGAGCGTCGCGAGGCCGCCGAGCACGACGGCGAGCGCCATCGACCAGCCGATGCCCTCGGCCGGGATGCCGATGAGCACGAGGAACTGGCTCATGTACGAGACCGCGCCGCCGAGCGAGCCGGCCGCGATGCCCCAGCAGCCGACGAGGAGGGCGATGCCCGCGAGGTATGCGCCGAACGGGCCGAGGCCCTTGGCGACGTAGGTGTAGAGCGACCCGGCCGACGCGTGGCGCCGTGCGAACACGACGACGCAGTAGCCGACGGCGAGGATCACGAGCGTCGCGAGGATGAACGAGTAGATCGTGCCGTTGCCGGCGCCGAGGTAGATGCCGGCCGCGGTGAACGCGATGACGGCGCTCGGCGCGATGTTGGCGATGGCCTGCGCGGCCAGCTCGGGGCCGCTCATGACGCCGCGGCGGAGGCCGGCGTCGACGGGGGCCGGCGCGGGGGCGGCGGCCTGGGTGGGGGCGGTCATGTCGAACTCTCCAATGAGTCGGTGGGTCGGATGGTGCTGCCGGGGATGGCGGGAACGGCGGACTACGGGATGAGCAGCGTGCGAAGCGCCTCGCCCGATTCGAGGTCGTCGAATGCCTCGGCCGCCTCGCTGAGGGGCCGGCGGGCGGAGATGAGCGGGTCGAGCTTGAGCTGGCCGTCCATGTAGCGGTCGACGAGCGCGGGGATGTCGATCGAGGGGCGCACCGAGCCGTAGTTGGAGCCCAGAATGCGCTGGTCGGCCTCGGCGAGCACGAGCGGCTCGAACGAGGCCTTCGCGCCGGTCGGCGGCAGCCCGACGATCACGGCGGCGCCGCCGAGGCCGAGCATGCGGATCGCCTGCTCGGTGGTGACGGTGCGGCCGATGGCGTCGAAGGCGTAGTCGACGCCGTCGGGGATGAGCCCGAAGAGCTGCTCGACCGCGTCGCCCTGCGAGGCGTCGATGCGGTCGGTCGCCCCGAACTGCAGGGCGAGCTTGGTCTTCTCGGCGAGCACGTCGATCGCGATGATGCGCTCGGCGCCCGCGAGCTTCGCGCCCTGCACGACGTTGAGGCCGACGCCGCCGCAGCCGATCACGACGACGGTCGAGCCCGGCTCGACGGCGGCGGTGTTGAGCACGGCACCCACGCCCGTGGCGACGGCGCAGCCGACGACGGCGATCACGTCGAGCGGCGCGTCGTCGCGCACCTTGACCGCGCCCGACGCGGGCACGACGACCTCCTCGGCGAACGAGGAGACGCCGAGGTAGTGGTGCACCGGCTCGCCGCCCTGCTCGAGGCGCGAGGTGCCGTCGAAGAGCACGCCCTTGGGCGCGACGACCGTCGCGACCTTCTGGCAGCGCGCCTCGTGGCCCGAGAGGCAGTAGCGGCACTCGCCGCACGGCGGCACCCAGCTGAGCACGACGTGGTCGCCGACGGCGAGCGAGGTGACGCCCTCGCCGAGCTCGACGACCACGCCCGAGCCCTCGTGACCCATGACGAGCGGAGCCGGGGCGTCCCATTCCCCTCGCTTCACGTGCAGGTCGGAGTGGCAGACGCCGGCCGCGGCGATCTTGACGCGCACCTCGCCGGCCTTGGGGGCGGCGAGGTCGACGTCGGCGACCTCGATCGGCGTCTCCGGCTGCCGGAAGACGATGGCTTTCATGATGCTCCCTTGGATCTGTTGCTGGGCATGCCGATGCTAGGCAGGACCGCATCGATTCGGCACTGCGAGAAAGTGTGAACGGAATGCGCGCGAGTCGACATCTCTTACACTGCATGGATGGCTCGTCGACTCGACTCAGTGGCCTCGACCCTCGGCGCCGCGGTGGTGCCGGGCCGGGTCGAGCCCTCGCGCCCCGTCGACTCGGCGGTCGCGCTCGACGACTTCTCGGTCGTCGCGCACCCCTCCTTCGCGACCCTCGTGGTGGGCGATCGCGACGAGCTCGTCGCGGCCCTCGCCGCCCGAGACGCTCGCGCCGCGTCGCTCGCCGACGCGGTGCTCGTGACCGGTGCCGACGACCCTGCGCTCCGAGCGGGGCTGGCCGAGGCCGGCGTCACCGCCCTGGTCGGCGCACCCGGGCACCCGACCGCCGTGCTCCCGACGATCGTCGCCCTCCTCGCGGCCGACCAGGCCGCCGAGGACCGCCTCGTGACGACCGGCACGAAGGTACTCACCCAGGTCGCCCGTCGCGGCGGCGCCAAGGCGGTCATCGCCGAACTCGCCCACCGCATCGACGGCTGGGCGGTGCTGCTCGACGCGCACGGCCAGGTCATCACGACCGCGGGCGCCGGCGGCCTGCACGTGCAGGACGCGGTCGCCGTGGCGTTCAACCGCCCGGTCCGGGTGCGGCACCCCGGACTGCAGGTGCACCCGGTCGGATCCGGCGAGGACCTCACCGCCCTGCTCGTGATCGCCTCGCGCGAGAGCTCGACGAGCCGGGCGCGCGACCTCGCGTCGCAGACGGCCGCGCTCCTCGACCTCGTGCTGCGCACGCACGACCACGCGGGCACCGAGCGCCTCGGTCGCGCGATCATGGTCGACACGCTGCTCGCGGGCGGCGCAGAGGCATCCGCGCTGCTGCGCCGGTGGGGCGTGCACGAGCGCAGCCTGACCGCCTTCGCGCTCTCCAGCCGGTCGAAGGGCGTCGACCTCGAACGGCTCGTCGCGCGCTGGCTCGACGAGCTCGGTGCGGTGCACGTCATGACCGAGGCGCACGACCGCGTGCTCGGCTTCCTCCGCGACGACCAGGTCGACGCGTTCGCCCGCAGGGCGCTCGAGTTCACGCTCGACGGCAGCGCTGTGCTGCGGCTCGGACTCGGCTCGTCGGGGCCGGGCGACGCACTCGCGCGCAGCGCGTCGGAGGCGCGCCAGGCGCACGAGTCGGCCGTCGCCGACGCCCGCACGGTCGTGCGGTACCGGGCGCTGCCGACGGTCGCCCTCGTGCTCGAACGCCTCGACGCCGACGCGACCGCGGGCATCGCCGAACTCCTCGACCCGCTGCGCGGCGCCGACGGCGACCACGGCGAGCTGCTGCTGACGCTGCGGGTCTACCTCTCCGAGCACGGCGCGCTCGGGGCGACCGCGGCGTCGCTCGGCGTGCACCGCCAGACCCTCGCGGCGCGCCTCCACCGCATCGAGGAGCTCAGCGGGCTGTCGATGGCGAACCCCGACGATCGCACGGCGGCGTGGCTCGCCGTGCGCGCGCTCGAGCGCTGAGCGTGCGTTCCGCGAACGGCTGAGAGGGGGCATCGACGTTCCGATGGGCGCGACGGATGCCTCGTCGGCAGACTCGTGGGCGTCGAAAGGAACCACATGACCCGCATCCTCATGATCGTGACCGCGGCCGACGCCCTCGAACTCGCCGACGGCTCGCTGCACCCCACCGGCTTCTGGGCCGAAGAGCTCGTCGTCGCGCACCGCTCGCTCACCGGCGCCGGCGCCGACGTCGTCGTCGCGACGCCCGGCGGCGCGCCGGCCCCGGTCGACCCGGGCTCGCTGTCGGCCGAGATCGTCGGCGACGAGGCGAAGGTCGAGGAGTTCCGCGACTACCTCGACGGCATCGCCGCCGAACTCGCCTCGCCCCCATCGATCGCCGAGCTCGACGCGACCGGTTTCGACGCCGTCGTCCTGCCGGGCGGTCACGGGCCGATGGCCGATCTCGCCGGCGACCCCGCGGTCGGCGCCGCGCTCATGGCCGCCGACCGGGCCGACGTGCTCATCGCCCCCTTCTGCCACGGCCCCGCCGCACTGCTCAGCGCGACGGGTGACGACGGCGCGTTCGCCTTCGCCGGTCGCCGCCTCACGGTGTTCACCGACGAGGAGGAGCGCACGGGCGGCCTCGGCGACGGCACGCCGTGGTTCGTCGCGGCGACCCTCGCCGCGCGCGGCGCGCGCGTCGAGGGCGGTGAGCCCTGGGCGAGCCACATCGTGCGCGACGGCAACCTCATCAGCGGGCAGAACCCGCAGTCGAGCGTCGCGGTCGCCGAGGCCCTCCTCGCCGCCCTGGCCGAGCGCGCGCAGGCCTGACGCCGGGCGTCAGCCTCTCACGACGGCGACGATCGCCTCCGCCAGCGCGCGGAGGCGATCGCGGCGATCGAGCTCGCCCGTGCGCGAGACGAGGTACAGGGTGTTGAGCGGCGCCAGCTCGGGTTCGTGGAGGAGCACGAGACGGCCCTCCGCGAGCTCCGACTCGACGAGGTGACGCGGCAGCACCGACATGCCGGTGCCGGCGACGAGTGAAGCCCGGATCGCGCGGAGATCGGGGATCACCGCGATCGGGTACAGTCCGTCGGGGCGCTGCCCGAACACCGAACGCCAGTAGCGGCGCACGATCGGCAGTTCGTCGCCGTAGGCGACGAGCGGCACCTCGGCGAGCGCGGAGACGAACGCCGCGGTCTCGTCGGGCGGGGTCGCCGGACGCCAGCGGGGTGCCGCCACGAGCACGAACTCCTCGTCGACGAGCGGCATCGCGCTGAGGCCGCGCTGCGACGGACGCACCGAGCTCACGACGAGGTCGAGCGCCCCGGCGCGCAAGTCGTCGAGCAGCGCGTCGGCGAGGCCGAAGCGCAACCGCAGGCGCACCGCCGAGACCTCCGCGAGCTCGCCCAGGCTCGGTGCGAGCACCTCGCCGAGGAACTCGGCCGCTCCCCCGAGGTCGATGGTCTCGGTGCCGCCGGCCGCCGCGGGGGCGAGCACGTCGTCGAGCGCGTCGAGCGGCCCCGCGACCTCGCGGCCGAGTGCCACCGCGCGCGGGGTCGCGACGACCCCGGCCGCGCTGCGTTCGAAGAGCACGGTGCCGAGCCGCTGCTCGAGGGCCTGCACGTGCGAGCTCGCCGTCGCCTGCGAGAGCCCGAGCAGCCGCGCGCCCTCGCTCATCGACCCCGCGCGCAGCACGGTGAGGAAGGTGCGGAGGTGTTCGAGTTCGTGTGCCGCCATCGGCGCGATTCTTGCACGGCCGGGCGGAGAAGCCCTAGCCCCAGACCGTGAACACGACGTGCTGCCGATCGGCGGCGGCCGCGGCGAAGAACTCGCGCAGCCCCGCGAGCATGGCGAGCGCGTAGGCCTGCTCGTCGTCGCCGAACTCGGGGTTGCGCAGCTCGTCGGGCATCCGCCGGTAGGCGCCGGCGAACGTCGCGTCGTCGAGCGTCGCGAGATATCCCGCGACCTCGGCGGCCTCACCCGGATCGAGGTGGGTGACCCAGCACTCCTCGTCGTCGGCCTGCAGGGCACGGGCGCCGCCGATCACGCCTCGGGCCGGCCACTCGCCGTCGTCGCCCTCGGGGGCGAGCGCGCAGGCGATCGGGTCCCACGCCTTGTCGGTCTCGCAGGCGCGCTGCCAGATCGCGTCGTCGGCTTCGAGCTCGCCGATCACGTCGTGCAGGCGCTCGTCGTCGCCGGCCGCGTCGAGCACCCGCCGGGCCTCGTCGTCGTTCAGCCGGAAGTGCACCCCGAGCTCCATGCGTCCCCCATCCGGTCCGGTGCGCACGCCGCACCATGGCCGAATCTATCGGGCCCGCACGACATGAGATGATCCAGGCCGAGGCCGCCATCGCCCGCAGGCACGGGAAGAACTCGGCGGCCGCCTCGGTTGACCCGAGAAACGACTCTGAGGAGAATCCATGCCACTCGAAGGCGAGTACGCCCCCAGCACCTCCGACTGGGCCCGCAAGCAGGCCGAGGCGTACGAGGCGTCCGACGGCGCTGCGGCGAACCTGCTGCGCGGCCGCCCCATCATCGTGCTGACGACCCGCGGCGCCAAGAGCGGCAAGCTGCGCAAGACGGCGCTCATGCGCGTCGAGCACGAGGGCGAGTACGCGGTCGTCGCGTCGAAGGGCGGCGCACCCGAGCAGCCGCAGTGGTACTGGAACCTGAAGGCGCACCCCGAGGTCGAGCTGCAGGACGGCGATGAGAAGCACGACTACCTCGCGCACGAGCTCGAGGGCGAGGAGCGCGACGCGTGGTGGGAGCGCGCCAACGAGACCTGGCCCGACTACGCGAACTACCAGGAGAAGACCGACCGGCTGATCCCCGTGTTCGTGCTGCGGCGCACCGCCGCCTGAGCCGCGGCGTGGCGCGAGCACGTCGTCAGAGGCCGCGCATCGTGAACACCCGCGCGAGCACCGCGCGCGCCGGCGGCACCGCGAGCAGGCGCACGGCGGTGTTGCGAAGGGCGAGTCGGATGCCACGCGCCGGAGCCCCCATCGCCATGTTGAACCTCGCCCGCCGACAGGCCCGCACGGCCGCTCGCCTGCGGGTGCGCTCGTAGCGCCCGATCGCCGCCCCAGCACCGGGGGGATCGTCGAGCGCGGCCGGCAGCAGCTCGGCGAGCGCGAGCGCGTCGAGGAAGCCGAGGCTCATGCCCTGGCCGCCGATCGGGCTGACCTCGTGCGCGGCGTCGCCGGCGAGCACGACGCGACCCGCCGCGAAGCGCCGGGCGACGTGCTGGCTCGCGAGGAACACGCTCGGCTCGGGTACGGCCTCGAGCCGCACCCCGACCCGTTCGGCCACGATGGCCGTGAACGCGGCGGCGTCGAGCGGCGCACCGGGATCGCGGTCGGCGAGGTGCGCGACCCAGCGTCGTCCGCCGGGCAGCGGCAGCGACTCGACGACGCCGCCGGCCTCGAAGTGCAGCCTCGCGACGTCGTCGCCCGGGGCGGCCAGGTCGGCCATGGCGTACCGCGCGGCGCCGCGCCGCCGGCGCCACGGGATGCCGAGCCGCGCGCGCGTCCCGCTGCGCACGCCGTCGGCGACGATCACGAACTCCGCCTCGACCCGGTCGCCGCCGGCCAGGCGAACCCGCGCGCCGTGCTGCCCGACGCCCAGGTCGGCGACCTCGGCCCCGCGGCGCAGCCCCGCCGGTGCGAGCTCGCCGAGTCGCCGCTCGAGCGCGGCCTCGACGAGGTGCTGCGGCACCGAGAGCACGGCCGACGCCTCCGCGAAACGCAGACGCCCGAGCCGACGGCCCGCGACGCTCACCTCGCCACCGGTGATGCGGGTGCCCGCCCGCTCGAGCTCGTCGAGGACGCCCGCAGCGTCGAGGGCGCGCACGCCCGGGCCGTGCACCCCGATCGCCTTCGGCCGCGTCGACCGCTCGCGACGGCGCTCGAACACCCGCACGTCGATGCCCCGCGCGGCGAGCAGCACCGCCGCCAGCAAGCCGACCGGCCCGCCGCCGACGACGACGACCTGGGCCCGTTCGCCCGGTTCAGGCACGGGGGCGCCCCGCGGCATCCCCTTGCCAGACCACCTCGAGGCGCGACGGGAACGCCCGGCGCACCCGCCACCCCTGCGGCAGCACGGCCGCGAGCTCGCGGGCGGTGTGGCTCCGCCGGATCGACGTGAGTCCGTCGGCCCTGATGTACGAACCGCGCAGCAGGTTCGGCGCGAACGGCAACGTGCCGAGCGCGAAGCCCGCGTAGCCCAGCCGGCTGCGCTCGATGTCGCCGTGCACGACGGTGCCGCCGAACTCGGCGAGCCGTTCGCTGTCGGCGAGGAGCGCCCCGAACTCCTGCCCGTCGAGGTGGTGCAGCACGTGGTTCGAGAGCACCAGGTCGAAGTGCTGGCCCGCGTCGGCGAGCACGCGGCTCGTGGTCTGCAGGAGGGTGAGCCCGGGGGTCGGCGGCTGCGCGCGCGCCCACGCGATCGCCCGCCCGTCGGGGTCGATCGCGGTGACCTCGAGCCGCAGGCCCTCGGCGTGCGCCCAGCGCAGCAGCCGGCGCGGCAGGTCGGCGCTGCCGGTTCCCACGTCGAGCAAGCTCGTGCCCCAGACCGGCGAGAGCCGCGGACGCACCCAGTCGCGGTACACCGCTCGCTCCCCCGACACGACGGCGTTCACGAGCCGGAACCGCTCGTAGGTCTTCGCGAGCATGGCCTCGTCGGCGTCGGGAGCGTCCATCAGCTCGCGGGCGCTCTCGTCGCGCACCGCCAGCCCGGCCGCCCCGGCCCGCCCCGTCGTCACCTCGGCGCGCCTCAGCCGCTGACCGTCATGAGCGCCGACTCGACGGTGAGCCCCGGCCCGAACGCCATCGCGGCGACACGCTCGCCGGCGCCCGCGTCGCCGTCGAGGATGTGCCGCAGCACGAAGAGCACGGTCGCGCTCGACATGTTGCCGTAGTCGCGCAGCGTGTCGCGCGCGGGCACCAGCTGCGCCTCGCTCAGCACGAGCCGCGTCTCGACCTTGTCGAGGATGCTGCGACCGCCCGGGTGGATCGCCCAGTGCTCGACGGCCCGCCCCGCGGCATCCGTCTCGAGGGCGTCGACGAGCGCGGGGTCGTGCGCGAAGAGCGGCTCGAGCGCACCGGTGATGTGCTCGTCGATGAGCGCGGGAACCGCGTTCGAGAGCACCATCTCGAACCCGTGGTCGCCGATCTTCCACGCCATGTCGCCTTCGCCGGTGGGCGTGATGCGGGTCGCGAACCGGTCGAGCACGAGCGCCCGCTCACCGGGCTCGGGTGGGTGGGCGGTGACGATCGCCGCACCGGCCCCGTCGGAGAAGAGCGACGACGCGACGATCGTGTCGGGGTCGTTCGACGACCGCAGGTGCAGCGTGCAGAGCTCGACCGAGACGACGAGCACGACCGCCGAGGCATCCGCCTCGCAGAGCTGCTTCGCCAGCCGCAGCGCCGGGATCGACGCGTAGCAGCCCATGAAGCCGAGATGGTAGCGCTCGACGCCCGCGTCGAGGCCGAGCTCCCTGGCGATCATGAAGTCGGGACCGGGGGCGTAGAAGCCGGTGCAGCTCACCGTGACGATGTGGGTGACGTCGGCGGTGTCGATGCCCGGCGTGGCGTCGATCGCCGCCCGGCCGGCGGCGACGTAGAGTCCCGTCGCCTGCTGGGCGTACAGCTCGTTGCGGGCCTTCGTGCCGGGCTGCAGCAGCACGCCCGAGTCGATGTCGAAGAAGACGGGGTCGTCGGGGTGCGCATCGCGACTCAGCTCGGCGATCACGGTGTGCCGCGTCTCGATGGCCGAGACGTCGAAGCTCGTGGTGATGATGCGCTGGGCGAGGCGGTTCAGCCCCGGCTGTGCGGCGAACACGTCGCGCACCTCGGGCTGGACGAGCACGGTCGGCGGAACGACGGTCGAGAGTCCCCGCAGTGCGACGGTCATGCCTCATCGTAGGGTCGCGACCGGCCTCCACGGCAAGGGGTGGCGCCGAGCTCTCGGGTGGTTCGCAGCCCGCGTCGCCAGCGTCGAGGCCGAGTGAGGAAACGACGGATGCCGCGGGCGGCAGCCGCCCGCGGCATCCGTGCCGATCTCGCTCGGCCTCAGGCGAGCAGCTTCGCCTTCGCGGCCGCGAACTCGTCGGCCGAGAGGATGCCCTGCTGCTGGAGTGCGGCGAGCTTCTGCAGCTCGGCGACGACGTCGACGCCGCCGGCCGGGGCGGCCGGAGCGGCGGCCTGCTGCGCGGCGGCCTGCTGCGCCGCCGCCTGCTGGGCGTACGCCTGCTGCTGCTCGTACTGCTGCTGCTGCTCGTACTGCTGCGCGTCGTACTTCTGCTGCGCGCGCTCGTTCTGGCGGCGGGCGACGTTGCCGGAGACCGCCGTCGCGGTGCCCGCGACGACCGCCGTGCGCGCCGCCATCCCGATGAGACCCGGGCGACCCATACGTCCCAGAGGCATGATCAGCCTTCCTCCCCGCTCGCCTCGGCGAGCAACTGGTTCACGACCGGCGCGGGAATGCGCTCGGTCGACAGCACCACGCCGCCGCCTTCGGCGAAACGCGATGCGAGCTTCTTGGCCCAGAGCAGCTCGAACGCCGCGAGCGCGGCCGAGGTGCCCGGAGGGATGAGCTCGGCGAAGTCGTCGACGTCTTCAGCGCCGACGAGACCCGACTGCTCGAGCTCGAGCACGCCGAAGCCGTACGCCTCGCCCTCGTCCTCGATCTCGACGATGCGCACCGAGCCGTCGGGCTCGCGCGAGACGATCACGAGGTCGAGCAGGCGCACCTCGCCGCCGTCGACCAGTTCCTCGAGCGCCTCGACCGTGCCCGGATCGAGTCGGTCCCCCTCGAACCCCACCAGATACAGCTCCACCGGGCCGTATGCGAACTCCGCCATGATTCCCCTTGGCTCGAACGATGCCGGTCGGCGGTCGCCGACCACACATCCGAAGACTAACCCCGGCCCGTCGGGCGGCGCCAGAGCCGAACGGCCCCGATTCGGGGGCGAATCCGCGAGCCCGGTCCGTCGGCCGCCTCAGGCCGCCTCCGCCCGGCGCGCCGACCCTTCCCCGCTGCCCCGGCGGCCGGTAGCGTCGGGAGCGTGCGGCAGCGCCGCGCGGGTACATCGACGAGGGGAAGGCGTTCAATGTCCGCAGATTTCAGGGGAAAGATCGAGTTGGACGTGCGCGACTCGGTCGCGGACTGGGCGCCGTACGAGACGCCGAAGGCGCCGGAAGGGGCGCCGAACATCCTGGTGATCCTCTACGACGACACCGGCCAGGCGTCGTGGTCGCCCTACGGAGGCCGCATCAACATGCCGACGATGGAGCGCCTCGCGCAGAACGGCCTGACCTACACGCAGTGGCACACCACGGCGCTGTGCTCGCCGACGCGCTCGACGTTCCTGACCGGACGCAACCACCACGCCAACGGCATGGGCAACATCATGGAGGGCACGAACGGGTTCCCGGGCCTCTCGGGTCACATCCCAGCCGAGTGCGCCACGATCGGGCAGGTGCTGCAGCAGAGCGGGTACTCGACGTTCTGGGTCGGCAAGAACCACAACGTCCCCGAAGAGGACGTCTCGGCGGGCGGGTCGAAGGCGCAGTGGCCGCTCGCCATGGGCTTCGACCGCTTCTACGGCTTCCTCGGCGGCGAGACGAACAACTGGTACCCCGACCTCACCGAGGACAACCGCTTCATCGAGCAGCCGTACTCGCCCGAGGATGGCTACCACCTCTCCAAGGACCTCGCCGACCAGGCGATCCGGATGATCCGCGACCAGAAGGCGTCGAACCCCTCGAAGCCCTGGTACACGTGGTTCTGCCCGGGCGCGAACCACGCCCCCCACCATGCGCCGCAGGAGTACATCGAGAAGTACAAGGGCAAGTTCGACGACGGCTACGACGCCTACCGCACCTGGGTGCTCGAGCGCATGGTCGAGCGCGGCGTGCTGCCCGAGGGCACCGAGCTGACGCCCTTCAACCCGCTGCCCGACGACCAGGCGAACGCAGCGGACTACGTGAAGCCGTGGGACTCGCTCTCCGCCGACGAGCAGCGCCTGTTCAGCCGCATGGCCGAGGTCTTCGCGGGCTTCAGCGAGTACACCGACGCCCAGATCGGCCGCATCGTCGACTACCTCGAGGCCTCGGGCCAGCTCGAGAACACGCTCATCTTCTACTGCGCCGACAACGGCGCCTCGGGCGAGGGCTCGCCCGACGGCTCGGTCAACGAGAACAAGTTCTTCAACGGGTTCCCCGACGACCTCGCCGAGAACCTCGCGAAGATCGACGTGCTCGGCAGCGCGGAGACGTACAACCACTACCCCACCGGGTGGGCGGCCGCGTTCTCGACGCCATATCAGATGTTCAAGCGCTACTCGCAGTTCGCGGGCGGCACCTGCGACCCGATGGTCATCCACTGGCCGGCGGGCATCTCGGCCAAGGGCGAGATCCGCAACCAGTACCACCACTCGACCGACATCGTCGCCACCATCCTCGACGTCATCGGCATCGAGTTCCCCGACGAGTTCCGCGGCGTGAAGCAGCGCCCGCTCGACGGCGTGTCGATGAAGTACTCCTTCGACGCCGCGCCCGACGGCCCGACTGAGAAGCAGGTGCAGTACTACGCGATGCTCGGCACGCGTGGCATCTGGAAGGACGGCTGGAAGGCCGCCGCGATCCACGCCCCGCTGACCGGCCACGGCCGCTTCGACGAGGACCGCTGGGAGCTGTACCACGTCGAGGTCGACCGCTCGGAGTCGAAGGACCTCGCGGCGGAGCATCCCGAGAAGCTCAAGGAGCTCGTCGACGCATGGTTCGAGGAGGCGGAGAAGAACAACGTCCTGCCGCTCGACGACCGCTCGGCGCGCGACCAGCTGACGATCGAGCGCCCGCAGTCGGAGCCGCCGCGCACCCGCTACGTCTACTACCCCGACACGGGCGCGGTGGCCGAGTCGGTCGCGGTCAACGTGCGCGGCCGCTCGTTCAAGGTCATCGCCGACGTGGTGCTCGAGGAGGGCGCGGAGGGCGTGCTCTTCGCGCACGGCTCGCGGTTCGGCGGGCACTCGCTGTTCATCAAGGACGGCACGCTCAACTACGTCTACAACTTCCTCGGCATCCCGCCCGAGCAGTCGTTCACATCGGGCGCGCTCACGCCGGGCAAGCACGCGCTCGGCATGGAGTTCATCCGCGAGGGCGCGGGCGAGCACGGCGAGTCGGTCGGCACCTGCAAGCTCTACGTCGACGACCAGGTCGTCGCCGAGGGGCCGATGCGGTCGCAGATCGGCAAGTTCACGCTCTGCGGCGACGGCCTCTGCGTCGGCTACGACAGCGGCGACGCGGTGAGCAGCCAGTACACCGACTCGTTCCCGTTCACGGGCGGCAAGTTGCTGGGCGTCGCGGTCGACGTGAGCGAGGAGCAGTACCTCGACCTCGAACTCGAGGCGCTCGCGGCGCTCGCGCGCGAGTAGCGGGCGAGCACGACTGACGGATGCCTCGGCGGGAGCGATCCCGCCGAGGCATCCGTCGTTCCTGCGGCAGCGCCGGCGATGGCCGTCGCCGCTGCCTCGCCTACTCCGCGTCGCGGTCGGCGTGGCCGGCCGTGCGCTCGGTCCGCTTCTCCTCACGGGCCTGCATGCGGGCGACCTTCGCCTCGGCGTCGAGCGCGCTCATCTCTCGCTTCGCGTCGTCGACCTCCCCGAGCGCCGGCAGCACCCACGCGACCGACGGGTTCGAGTCGACGAGCATCATGCGCACGAGCAGGGTGAGCGGCACCGCGAGGATGGCGCCCATCGGGCCGAGTACGACGGCCCAGACGAGCACCGACGCGAACGTGAGCGACTGGCTGAGCGAGACCGCGTTGCCGACGACCTTCGGCTGGATGATCGACTGGATCACCGCGTTGATGAGCCCGTAGACCACGAGCACGGCGACGACCATCGGCCAGCCGCCGACGAGGGCGCCGAAGACGAGCGGCGGGATCAGCGCGATGAAGTAGCCGATGTTCGGGATGAAGCTGCAGAGGAACGACAGCATGCCCCAGAGCGCCGCACCGGGGATGCCGAGCAGGGCGAGGGCGAACCAGTTGATGAGGCCCTGCGCCACGCCGAGTCCGGTCGTGGCGACCATGTAGCGTCGCACGCCGTCGGCGAAGCGCACGAGGCCGGTCGCGACCTCGGGGCGCTTGCGGCCGATGCCGGCGACCACCGTCGGCACGTACGACGAGTCGAAGGTGATGAGGATCAGCATCGTGAGCAGGATCACCGCGAAGGAGATGAACCCCGCAGCACCGCCGAGCAGGCTGCTCACGACACCGCCGATCGCACCGACGATCTTGCCCGGGTCGAACGAGCTCATCAGCGCGTTGACCTGCTCCTGCCCGACGCCGAGGCTCTGGAGCCACTGCGCGGCCGTGGCCGCCCACGACTCGATCTCGGGCGTGTACTCGGGCAGGAGGGTCGCGAACTGCGCGAACGAGATCACGAGGGCGAAGACGAAACCGCCGAGCAGCAGCACGACCGTCAGCAGCACGATGAGGGTGGCGACCCCGCGCGGCACGCCCCGGCGTTCCAGCCCGCGCCTGACCGGATGCACGCAGATGACGAGCACGAGGGCGAGGAACACCGACGAGAAGACGTCTCGGATCGCTGCGATGCCGAACAGGGTGACCACGAGCCCGGCGAGGCCGACCAGCAGGAAGGCGTTGCGGTGCGGAATCGGCGGCGTCATGGTCACCCGGGCCTCGCCCGCGGGCGGCTGGGCGGCCTGCTCTCGCTTCTTGTTCCACCACATGGGTTCCTCCTCGATTCCGGTACCAGTATCGGGGCTCGGCCGCGGCCCGTCATCGTGTTTCTCGGGTGATCCCTCATCCCCCGTCGGCGTCGCCCTGCGGCGCGGTCGCGACGTCGGCGGGCGATGCCTCGGCCTGCTGCGCCTCGGCGGTGAGCGCCCGAACGGGCTCCCGACCGGGGGGCGACGTCGCGTCGTCGGCGCCCGACAGCCGCGCGAGCGTGCGCATCCGCGGATCGCCGTCGATGAAGAGCGCCCGCACGAGCAGTGTCAGCGGGATGCAGAGGATGGCACCGATCGGCCCGATCACGAACGCCCAGAACGCGACCGAGAAGAAGGTGAGCGTGAGGCTCAGGCCGACCGCGTCGCTCACGAACTTCGGCTGCACGAGCACCTGCAGCACGACGTTGATGACGCAGTAGATCGCGATCACGATCAGCATGAGCGGCCAGCCGCCGACGACGAGCGCGAGCACCGCGGGCGGGATGAGGCCGATCACGAACCCGATGTTCGGGATGAAGTTCGTGACGAACGCGAGGATCGCCCACACGATCGGGATCGGGATGCCGACCGCCCACAGCAGCAGGCCGTCGAGCACGGCGACGATCGCGCCGAACGTCGCGTTGACGACGTAGTAGCGGCGCACGCCGCCGAAGTAGCGGCGGGCGATGCCGTCGCCGGTCTCGTCGCCGAAGATCCGGGTGGATGCCGCGCCCGCGGCCGCGCGGAAGCGCGCCCCGTCGACCGCCATGAAGATCACGTAGGCGAGCACGAAGAAGAACGCCGCAGCGAGGCCGAGCACCCAGTCGGCGATGCCGACGGCGGCCTGCCCGAGGACGGCGGGGTCGAGCCATCCCGCTGCGGTCTCGGCCGAGGGCGCCGAGAAGCCGAGCGCCTGCAGCGAGGCGAGCACGCCGTCGGCCGTGGCGGCGAGCTCGTCGGCGTAGTCGGGCAGCACGCCCACGAACTGCGCGGCGGCGTACACGAGCATGACGGCGAGCACCGCGAGGATGAGGTAGCTCACGACGATGACGGCCGTCGAGGCCAGCCACACGGGCCAGCCGGCGCGCTCGAGCGGACGCCGTACGGGAGAGGAGATGATCACGACGACCGCGGCGACCGCGGCCGGGGCGAGCAGGTCGCGGGCGAACCAGACGCCGGCGAACACGACGACCGCGGCGGCGAGGGTGAGCAGCGTGCGCGTGCCGGGAGCCAGGGCCGCCCGCGAGGCATCCATCTAGAAGCTCCCGATTCCCTTGCCGAGCATGACGACGCCGATGACGAGCAGCAGCACGGCCATGACCGTCGCGTTGTTGTGCACGAGCCAGCCGCGCAGCGACTCGAGCGGGCCCGCCATGCGCTGCGACGCGAGCAGGTATCCGATGACGGGGATCGCGACCGAGCACGCGGCGATCAGCACGAAGACCGTGATCGCGATCGCCTGCTCGCCGCCCGACAGCCCGGCAGAGCCGATCGCGACGCCCGCACCGACGCCCATGATGAGGTTCTTCGGGTTGACCGCCGAGAGCAGGAACCCGAGGCCGAGTCCCTTGCCGAACGTCATCTGGTCGATCGCCGACATCCACTTCGGCATCGCCGGCTCCTCGCCGGGCTTCGGGCGGCTCCGCCACTGCCTCAGGGCCAGCAGCAGGAGGAGCGCGCCGAGCAGCAGCTTGACGGTGCCCGCGATCGGCTTCGCGGCATCCGGGTCGCTCTCGGGGACGACCGAGGCGAGCAGGGTGAACAGCACGACCGCGACCACGATGCCGAGCACCCATCCGATGAGGAACCCGACGCTCGTGCCCTTCGCCTTCGGCGAGAGGAGCATCAGGATGGCCGCGATGATCGGGATCGGGCTGATCGCGATCCCGACGGCGAGGGGGAGGATGTCTCCGATGACGCTGCCCATCTGCGTTCCTCTCAGGCCTTGACGAGTTCGGGGAGGCGCCAGCTGCCGTCGAACCAGGGTTCGAGGGGGCCGTAGAGCCGCAGCTCGAGCCGGCCGAAGGGCGTCTCGATCTCGTCGGGGGTGCTCACGCGGCGGATCGCCTCGGCGAGCTCATCGGGAGTCATTCCGGCGGGGTGGGTCACGCATTCTCCTTGGTCAGCGCCGCGATCGCGGCCCGGTTGGTGTCGTAGCTCGGGTGGTCGCCGAGCAGGCCGAGCTGCTCGAGCCGGCGGCGCGCGTCGGCGCGCACCCGGCTGAACGACAACTCGATCTGCTCGCGCTCGAGCCAGGTGAGCAGCGACTCGAAGCTCTCGGCGCCGGTGACGTCGACGTCGGTGACCGCCTCCATGTCGATCACGAGGTGGCGCACCGGGCCGTTGCCGGCCGAGTTCGCCCGCCGGACCGCCTTCTTCGCCGCGTCGGCGAAGACGGCCCCGTTCGCGAAGAACAGCGGTGCCGCGAGCCGCACGACGATGACGCCGGGCGCGGTGACCTCGCCCTTCGGGGCCTCGTCGAGCAGCGAGTCGCCCGGCTCGCCGCTCGATTCGAGCACGTCGATCGCCGGGTTGGCCGCCCGCTTCGCGAGGTTGACGAGCGCGAGCACGAAGGCGACGAGGATGCCGGGGATCGACCCGATGAAGAGGGTCACGAGGAAGCAGGTCGCGCCCACGAGGAACTCGAAGCGGTCGGCCCGCCACAGCTGGCGGAACTCGGCGATGCCGAGCAGCGGCAGGATCGCGACGCCGACGATCGCACCGATCGCGGGCGAGGGGATGTCGGCGAGCAGCGCGGTGCCGAAGAGGAGGAGCAGCAGGGTGCCGGCCGCGAGCACGAACGACGGCAGCTGGGTGCGCGATCCGGCCTGGTCCATCGCCGCGGTCCGCGAGGTCGACGACCCGACCGCGAAGCTGCCCGAGGCGCCGGCGGCGATGTTGCCGAGCCCGAACGCGAAGAGGTCGCGGTTCGGGCTCGTCGCGTAGCCGCGCTTCTCGCCGTAGGAGCGCGACACCAGCAGCCCCTCCGCGGTCGTCACGAGCGTGAGGGCCATGGCCGAGGGGATGAGCGCGAGCCACATCGTCCAGTCGATGACCGGCCAGGTGATGGCGGGCGGCCCGGCCGGCACCTCGCCGAGCACCGAGACCCCGAGCGCGTCGAGGTGCAGCACCACCACCGCGACCGTCGCCAGCACCAGCACGACGAGCGCCCAGGGCACCGCCCTGAGGAACCGCTTGCCGAGCAGCAGCACCGCGACGGCGAGCACCGAGATGGTGAGCGAGACGAGGTTCGTCGTGCCGAGGCCCGTGACGAGCCCGGTGACCTTGTCGACGAACTCGCCGCCCGAGTCGATCTTCACGCCGAGCATCTTCGCGATCTGGCTCACGAGGATGTCGAGGGCGAGTCCGCCGACGAAGCCCACGAGGATCGGCTTCGAGAGGAAGTTCGCGAGGAATCCGAGCTTGAACACCGCGAGCAGCAGGAACATGACGCCGCAGAGGATCGCCTGCGCGAGCGCGAGCGTCGCGTAATCGGCGCTGCCGGCGGCGGCGAGGCCGCCGATCGAGCTCGCCACGAGGGCTGCGGCGGCGGCATCGGGCGAGGCGACCAACTGCCGGCTCGAGACGACGAGGGCGTAGACGATCGTCGGCACGATGAGCGCGTAGAGCCCGGCGGTGGGCGGGAGGCCCGCGATCTGGGCGTACCCGATGTTCAGCGGAATCGCGATCGCGATGAGCGTGACGCCGGCGGTGAGCTCGCGGGCGAGGTTGCGTCGGCTCAGTCCGGCCAGCGGCTTCTGCATCGGGTTCCTTCTCGATTCCATGCGGTCACGGCCGTGCGGGCTCGGCGGGGGCTGTGGGCGGACTGGGTGCGGGCGTCTCGGGTGCCTCGATCTCGAGCGCGGGCGCCTTGGTGACGATGAGCCAGACCGGCACGATGATGACGCACAGCAGCGGCAGCACCAGCGGGTCGCCGACGAGGATCGCCGCGACGAACAGCGCCATCCAGCCGTCGCGGGTGCCGACGAGCACCGTGCCGAGCACGCCGGAGGCGATCGCGAGCGACAACGGCACGTCGGGGAACAGGCCGTGGCCGACGAGCCCGATCGCGACGCCGACGAAGACGATCGGGAAGATGCGGCCGCCGCGGAACCCGGCGCTCGCGGCGACGAGCAGCGCGATGAGCTTCACGACCGCGAACATGGCGAGTTGCGGCACCGAGTACGCCCCGGGGTCCGAGATCAGCTCGCCCGTCTCCTCGAGGCCCTTGAACATCGTGATCGGGCCGCCGATCGCACCGAGCACGCCGAGCACGAGACCGCCCAGCGTCGTGAACACGATCGGGTGCTTGAGCGCGTGGAAGGCGCGGTGCACGTAGGGGAACGCCCAGGCGATCGCGATCGCCGCCACCGCGGCGACCGCGGCGATCAGGAACCCCGAGAGGAGGTCGAACCCGTCGGCCTCCGTCATCGGCTCGACGTCGAACGCCAGCGTCGGCGCGCCGAGCAGGTGCATGGTGATGGCGCCCGCGCCGGCCGCCGCGAGCGGCAGGAACATGCGGTCCCAGAGCGAGCCGCCCGCCTTCACGGCGGCGACCATGCCGGTGAGCACGAGGGCGGCGCCCACGGGGGTGCCGAACAGCGCACCGAGGGTGCCCGCCGCCGAGAGCAGCACGACGAGCCTCGGCGGCACCGCGTTCGACAGCCGGGCGAGCGCCGCGACGGCCAGCGCGCCGTTGATCGCCATGATCGGATTCTCGGGACCGAGGCTGACCCCGCCGGCGAGGCCGAGCACCACCGCGATGAGGAGGCTCGGCAGCACGGCGATCGGGGGCGGCGGCCCCTCGAGCCCGCCCACCGCGGAGTCGGGCCCGGCGTGGCCCGGCATGAACTGGGCCACGAGTCCGACCGCGGCGCCGACGAGGGTCATCACGAGGATGATCCACCACGGCGTCGAGCCGGTCGCCCCGACGAGCGCAGGCAGCTCGGTCCACAGCTGGTCCTGGAGCCACCCCGCCCCGACGTCGAGGAGCCACAGCACGAGCGCGGAGACCGCGCCGATCACGATCGCGGGGATCGAGAGGAGCGCGAGCTGCTTGACCGTCGGCGCGGCGGTGGGATCGATCATCCGGATCTCCTCAGAGTTCCATCGGCGGGGTGAGGGGAGCTGGCGGCAGGTCGCTCGTCACGACCGCCCGCACGCCGCGCGCGGCGAGCGCCGATGCGACCGAGTCGACCACCGCATCGGTCACGGCGACGCCGTGCAGCGGGTGGTGCCAGTAGCGCACCCGGTACACGGCGCGTCCGGCGCCGAGGGTGATGGGCCGCAGCTGCACGCTTTCGTGACGGTGCACCCCCTTGGCGCCCTCGACGGCTTCGACGACGAGCGCTCGCACGGGGTCGGGAGCGGAGACGTCCTCCGCGCCCGTGCCGGGGTCCCACGGGTGCTCGACGCGGACCTCGATCTCGCTCCGCCTCGCGCCGTGCGCCGAGTTGTTGACGAAGCGCTCCCCCAGGAGCTCCGAGTTGGGCACGTGCACCGTGCGTCCGTCGACGGTGCGGATCACGACCGAGCGCCCGTTGAGCTCGGTGACCGTGCCGACGAAGCCGCCGCTCTCGATCTCCTCGCCGACCGCGACCGGGTGGCGGGTCTGCAGCACGACGCTCGCGGCGAAGTTGTCGGCGATCCCGCGCAGCACGAGCACGAGCACGACCCCGACGACGAGCGCGATCGCGAGCACGGGCTGCATCGATGCGCCGAGGAAGCTGAGCGCGATGCCGATGCCGATGAGCCAGATGCCGTAGACGACGATGCGCTCCGCGAGGCGCTGCACGCCGACGGTGAGGTTGGGGACCCTGGCCAGCGCGGCTCGCACGCCTCTGCGGGCGAGCGAGGCCAGGAGCCAGGTCGCGAGCAGGGTCGCGACGATGCCTGCGATGCTCCAGCCGTTCAGCTCGAGCGACGCCCACACATCCCCCATGCGCACCTCCCCACGGCGAGGCTATCGCGACGCGGGGCGCCCGTGCGAGCGACCCGCGCGCCATGATTCCGCGCCACGCCGTGCGTCGCAACGTGCGGGAATCCCTACGCTCGGACCCGTGCTCGCGCTAGTGTCGTGCTCAGGACGGTCACGGTCGGGGGGTACGACGTGCGAGCCAGCTCGGCCAACCCCTTCGAACACGGGGCGTCTCGGCGTCGCAACCGGCGTCGCCCCCACGTATCGAAGAAAGGCTCTTGATGAGCATCTGGGAGAATTTCTGGGACCTGATCTGGTGGTTCCTCTGGGCGTTCGCGTTCATCGCCTACCTGTTCGCACTCTTCGCGATCATCGGCGACCTGTTCCGCGACCAGAAGCTGAACGGCTGGTGGAAGGCGGTGTGGATCATCTTCCTGATCTTCGTGCCGTTCCTCACGGCGCTGATCTACCTGATCGCCCGCGGCAAGGGCATGGCCGAGCGCTCGCAGAAGGAGTACTCGCAGGTCCGGGCCGCGCAGGAGGAGTACATCCGCCAGACCGCCGGCACCTCGGCGAGCCCCTCGGACGAGATCGCCAAGGCCAAGGCGCTCCTCGACTCGGGCTCGATCAACCAGCAGGAGTACGAGGCGCTCAAGGCGAAGGCGCTCTCGCACACCGCCTGATCCCTCGCAACGAACGAAGGGCCGGATGCCAGTGGCATCCGGCCCTTCGTCGTCGTCGCGCTACTCGGCGGGCGTCGACGGCGCGAGTGCCGCGCTGTCGGCCTCCGTCGTGCCCGACGCGCTCGCGGTACGGAGGAACACGATGATCCAGCTGAAGATGAGGCACGCCGCGACGAGCTCGACCGCCGTGAGGTTGTAGTAGCCGGTCGCGAAGAAGATCGCGACGACGATGATGACGAGGACGTAGACGTAGCCGAGTCCCACGAACACCTTCGGCACACTGCGGATGAACCACGGCAGCCCGATCACGATGACGGCGAAGCACACGGCCATGCCGGTCGCGACGGTGTTGTGCACGGCGAAGAACTCGTCGACCGGGAAGATGCCGACGCACGCGAGGAAGATGCCGATCAGCACGAGGCCGACGCGGACGATGTCGCGGCCCCGCTTGTCGGGCGGAGTGCCGACCGGCAGGGTCGCCGTCGCGTAGCGCGCGACGATCGTGACGATCGCGCCGGCCACGATCAGCGTGACGTTGAACGCCATGGCCGAGATGTCGTTCGTCATGCCGAGCGCCGAGAGGTTCTCCTTCCACCAGTGCGGGTCGCTCGCCGAGAGCATGCTCGTGAGCGCGCCGACGACGAGGAACACGGCGAGCACGAGCGAGAGCAGCATCGGGGTCATCCGTGCGGAGGAGAGGAAGGCGACGTACCCGGTGAGCGCGATCGCGACGGCGGCCAGTGCGGTCGCCGGGAGGGAGAACACGACGGCGTCGCGGAAGCTCTGCTCGAGCACCGTCGACAGGGCCACCCAGCCGAGGAGCGCGATGACCGCGTGCGCGATCGCGAGGGCGGCGACGTCGAACCAGTGCAGTCGTGCGCCGGGCACCGACAGGCCCTGGCCGATCTCGCGCCGCAGCGCCGCGTTCTCGGTGCGCCGGGCGAGCACGCGGCCGAGCACGAAGGCGATCACCGCCGTCACGGCTGCGGCGATCGAGACGAACTCGCCGATCGACCCCGCGCCCGAGATGGGCAGGTCGCGCCCCCAGAACGCGATTCCGCTGACGAGGCCGCCGACCACGAAGAACGCCGCACCGACGAGCAGCGCCGCCGACTCGAGCGACTCGACGTTCTGCGCGGAATGTCGCAGGGCCGCACCGACGGCGGCGGGGCGGTGCTCGGGACGGGATGGGGCCTGGGTCGGGGTCTGAGTCACGCTGGCGCTCCGATCTCTCTGTCGGGCACCACTCTAGGGCTGCGGCTCACCCATCTGTGGGATCCAGCACCTCGAGCATCGAGCCCTGCACGAAGCCCGCCCACTCGTACGCCGCACGGAGGTAGTCGTCCCTCGTCTCGGAGTCGACATCGGGCTCGTCGTCGTCGGGGTCGTCGACGCCGACCCGCTCGGCGAGGATGAGCCGCAGGTCGGTGAGGAAGGTGAGCCAGCCCCACGCCTCGGACTGGTCGAGCTCGATCTCGACGAGACCGCTCTCGGACTGCGCGGCGGTCGCGTCGCGGACCCGCTGCGCGGCCTGCCGCTTGCCGTCGACGAGGCTCTCGCGCGTGTAGCGCGCGTACTCGGCCGAGGCCTCGACGTCGT
The DNA here is from genome assembly GCF_042884835.1 of Agromyces sp. NPDC058104. Taxonomy (NCBI): domain Bacteria; kingdom Bacillati; phylum Actinomycetota; class Actinomycetes; order Micrococcales; family Microbacteriaceae; genus Agromyces; species Agromyces sp. NPDC058104. The sequence goes on from NZ_JBHVTD010000001.1 coordinate 1,366,699, forward strand.
CGGGGTAGGCGCTCGGCAGCAGGCGCCCGAGTGCGGGGTCGTCGGGCTCGCCGAGCAGCAGCACCGAGTCGACCTGGTCGGCGAGCTCGGAGAGGAGCATCGCCTCCTCGGTCTCGAGCACGAGGCGCACGCCCTCGCCGCCGCCCCCGCGGCCCGCGACGATCACCCGTCGCCCCTCACGACCGTCGCCTGCAGGCCGTACCCGTGCATCGCCTGCACGTGCCGCTCCATCGCCTCGCGGTAGCCCGAGGCGACGACGGCGCGCCCCTCGTGGTGGACGAGCAGCATGAGCCGCTCGGCCTCGTCGCGCGGGTACCCGAAGTAGCTGCGGAAGACGTAGCTCACGTAGCTCATGAGGTTGACCGGGTCGTCCCATACGATCGCCCGCCACGGCACCTCGACCACGGCGCGCAGGGCGTCGTCGAGGTCGGGCCGTTCGAGGGTCGTCGTCATTCCTCCAGCCTGACACGATGTGCGCCCGCCCGCATCCCGCGCACACCGCATCCGACTCACGCCGCCCGTCGCGACGCGGTGACCGTGAACTTCGCGTTCCGCGCGATCTGCCCGGTCGGTCCGACGACGCGCTCGAGGACCGGCCGGTAGCGGAGGTGCGAGTTCCACACGCACCACAGCTCGCCGCCGGGCGCGAGCACCCGGGCGGCGTCGGCGAACAGGTGGGCGGCGATGCCGGTCGAGATCGCCGCATCGCTGTGGAACGGCGGGTTGAGGACGATCAGCCGCTCGCTCGCGTCGGCCAGCCCCTCGAGTCCGTCGGCGCGGGTGACGTGCACCCGGTCGGCGACGCCGTTGGCCTCGGCGGTCAGCCGGGCGGATGCCGCCGCCGCCGCCGAGCGGTCGGTCGCCGTCACCTCCAGGGCGGGCCGCGCCCGGGCGAGCCATGCGGCCACGACGCCGGAACCGCAGGCGAGGTCGACGGCGGTCGCGGCATCCGGGACCGCGTCGGCGAGCTGGTCGAGCAGGAACCGGGTGCCGATGTCGACGCCGGTGCCGGCGAACACCCCGCCGTGCGCGACCACCGTGAGCGACAGCTCCGCGTGGTGCGCGCGGCGAGGCCAGTCGGCGCCGGTCGAGGCCGTCGACGACGTTCCCCCCGGCTCGCGCGCGATGAGCACCCGCGACTTCTGTCGAGCGTGCGACACGTCGAGGCGGGCGAACCGACGACGGAGCACCTCGTTCATCGCGAGCGACATGTGCTTGATGCGCCCCCCGGCGACGACGACGACCTCGGGATGCGCGTGCGCCGCGACGAGCTCGGCGACCTCGTCGAGCCGGTCGAGCGCCCTCGGCAGGCGCAGCAGCACGAGGCGCGCGTCGGCGACGAGCTCGGGCGCGAGCGGGGCCGCCGTGACGGCGTCGGCCAGGCCGAGCCGGGCCGCATTCTGCGCGAGCGCCCGTTCGCCGGTCACGAGGTCCTGGTGCACCCGGATGCCTCGTGCCCCCGCGGCGGCCGCGGCGAGCGCGAGCGCCCCGTAGGCGTCGTCGACGACGACGACTTCGCCCGGCCCCGCCGTGGCGATGAGTGCCGCGGCCTCGTCGAGGATCAGGCGGTCCGCGGCATCCGATGCCTCGAGCCCCGGCCCCTCGACGTCGGGGGTGCGCCGCAGGGCGCCGAAGTCGAAGGGCATGCACCCAGCGTACGGCTCGGTGAACTCGTGTCGACGACCTCTCCCGCTCGCGGCATCCTCCCGGCTAGCCTGTCGAATGTCGACACGACTTCTGGGGGTTACGCGATGACCATCGAAGCTCAGCACAGCGGCACCGACGACGTCCACGGCGTCGAGTGGTGGTCGCTCCCCCCTGACGACGTGCTCGCGCAGGCGAAGACGGAGGGGTCGCGCGGACTCACCGCGGCCGAGGCCGAGCGACGACTCGCCGAGGCCGGGCCGAACGCCCTGCAGAGCGCCCCGCCGCCGAGCGTGTGGCGCATCGCGCTGAGCCAGGTGCTCGAGCTCATGACCCTGATGCTCATCGCGGTGACGATCGTGTCGCTCCTCATCGGACAGGTGACGACGGCGATCATCGTGGCGATCCTGGTGCTCTTCAACGTCGTCACCGGCACGCAGCAGGAGGTCAAGGCGCGCCGCAGCGTCGACGCGCTCGCCAAGCTGCAGACGCCGAAGGCGCGGGTGATCCGCGACGGAGCGCTGATCCAGATCGAGGCGACAGGGCTCGTCCCCGGCGACATCGTCGAGCTGGAGTCGGGCGACCTCGTGCCCGCCGACGGCCGGATCCTCCGCTCGGCGAACCTCGAGACGCAGGAGGCCTCCCTCACCGGCGAGTCGCTGCCGATCCCGAAGGGTCCGGCCGAGAACACGGCCGACACGGCACTCGCCGACCGCACGTCGATGGTGTTCCAGAACACCTCGGTCACCCGCGGCACCGCACGCATCGCCGTCGTCGAGACCGGCATGCGCACCCAGATGGGCCGGATCGCCTCGCTGCTCACGCAGGTCGGCGACAAGAAGTCCCCGCTGCAGCTCGAGCTCGACGGGCTGACGAAGGTGCTCGGCATCATCGCCTGGAGCGCCGTGCTCGTCATCGTCGTCATCGGCTTCGTGCGCGGCCAGAGCCTCGACGAGCTGCTGTTCCTCGCCACGGCCGTCGCGATCTCCGCCATCCCGACGGGCCTGCCGGTGTTCGTGCAGAGCCTCCTCGCCTGGGGTGCGTCGAAGCTCGCGAAGGAGCGCGCGATCGTCGCGTCGCTGAACGACGTCGAGACGCTCGGCGCGACGAGCGCGATCTGCTCGGACAAGACGGGCACGCTCACCCTCAACAAGATGACGGTGCGCACGGCCTGGTTCGGCGGCAACAGCTACCGCGTCACGGGCGAAGGCTACTCGTTCGACGGCAAGGTGCTCGGCACCTCCGACGAGCCGCTCGACGCACCGACGCTCGGACTCGCGGTCAGCCTGCCGAACGATGCCACCGTCTCGGCGGAGGGCGAGGTGGTGGGCGACCCGACGGAGGCCGCGCTCGTGGTGCTCGGCGCGCGGCTCGGCATCGACGCCGACCAGGCCCGCAAGGACTACCCGCGCCTCGCCGAGGTCCCGTTCGACTCCGACTACAAGTTCATGGCCACGCTGCAGCGGATCCCGGTGCGGGGCGTGCAGCGACTCGTGCTGCTCGTGAAGGGGGCGCCCGACGTCGTGCTCGGGCGGTGCGCGAGCATGCTCGGCGAGTCGAGGGAGGTGGAGCCCCTCGCCGCCGGATCGGCGACCGCCGAGCTCGAGCGCATGTCGGCCACGGGGCTGCGGACGCTCGCGATCGCCGCCCGGTTCCTCGACGACGCCGACGAGGGCACCGTCGCCGCCGACCCGATGGCGTGGGTCTCGGAACTCGTACTCATCGGGATCGTCGGCATCGTCGACCCCCTGCGTCCCGAGGCGAAGGCCGCCGTCGACATCGCCCACCGCGCCGGCATCGACGTGCGCATGATCACGGGCGACCACGCCGTCACCGCGGGCGCCATCGGCGCCGAGCTCGGGCTGGGGGCGGGGGCCGTGAGCGGTGCCGACCTCAAGCAGATGAACGACGAGGAGCTCCTGCGGCGGCTGCCCGAGCTCCACGTGTTCGGCCGGGTCACCCCCGACGACAAGCTCCGACTCGTCGGGCTCCTGCAGTCGGAGGGCGCCATCGTGGCCATGACCGGCGATGCCGTCAACGACGCCGCGGCGATCAAGCAGGCGAACATCGGCGTCGCGATGGGCTCGGGCTCCGAGGTGACGAAGCAGGCGGCGAAGCTCGTGCTCACCGACGACAACTTCGCGACGCTCGTGCACGCCGTCGAGCTCGGTCGCATCGTGTACTCGAAGATCACCGCGTACCTCCGCTTCCAGATGACCCAGCTGCTCAGCCTGATCATGCTGTTCCTCGCCGCGAGCGCATTCTCGATCGCCGAGGGCGTCGCCCTGTTCCCGGCGCAGGTGCTGTTCATCAACTTCTTCGTGGCGCTGTTCGCGGTGATCGCGATCGCCGCCGACGCCAACCCGCCCGGCATCATGAACCACCCGCCGCGCGACCCGAGGATCGGCGTCGTCAACCGCGTGTCGCTCGTGGAGTGGCTCGTCTACGGCGCGGTCATCTTCCTCATCGCCCTCGTGCCGCTCGTGTGGGGACCCGACGTGCCGAGCCCCGTCGAACCGACGGCATCGATGACCATGGCCTACGTCGTGCTCGGGCTCGCCACCGTGCTGAGCGCCCTGCTCATGCGTCGCACGCCCGAGTCGGGCCTGCTGCCGCCCATCGCCGCGGTCGCGAAGATCCTGGTCTGGCCGGTCGTGCTCATCGTGGCGTCGACCGAGCTCGGACTGTTCCAGCGCATGCTCGGCACCGTGTCGCTGACGGGGTGGCAGTGGCTGCAGTGCCTCGGCCTGACGCTGGTGCTCCTGGTCGTCGTCGAGGGCGACAAGTGGCTGCGGCGGCGCCGGATCGCGAACCGCGCGGCGGTGTCGCCGGCGGTGGCGTCCACTGGCGTCCACTGAGGCGGCACCACGCGCCGATTCGCCGATCGCGTTCGCTGGGTGCGGCTCACGGACGCGTTTGCTACCCTCGGTGCCGCATGCAGGACGCACGAACCGGGGGACGGCGGGCGGCGCGGCAGGAGGTCGCGACGCCGGTGACGCGTCCCCGGGTCGGCGCACCGGCCCGATCGCGAGCACCCCGCCGTTCGCTCGTCGCGGCAGCCGTGGTCTCGGTCTTCGGCCTCCTCGCCGGCCTCGCGCTGGCGCCGCTGCCGCAGCCGGGCGGATCGCTGCCGACGGCGGCGGCTGATGCCGCGCTGCACGAGGATTCGCAGGCAGTTCGGGTCGGCGCCGACGTCGCGGCGCCGGCCGTCTCGCGGGAGTCCTACGTCGCCACCACCGGCTCGCAGACCCTCGTCGCCGGCGGCACGAACGTGGACTGGGCGAAGCTCGTGCTCGTCGAGGGCGGCTGGCCGCTGAGCGACGAGAACGTGACGTTCATGATGCGGTGGATGCGGCAGGAGAACGGCGCCGACAACTGGTGGAACCGCAACAACCCGCTGAACAACGGGCAGGGCTCCGGCGGCGGTTCGGGCCTCGGCAGCTACCCCACCCTCGTCGAGGCGGCCTACTACGCCGCTGAGAACCTGCAGTCGGGACGCTATCCAGAGGTCGACGCGGCCCTCGCGCGCGGCGATTCGGCCGACGCGACCGCCCAGGCGATCTGGGCCTCGGTCTGGGCGTCGAGCCACTACGGCTACGGCACGCACTGGAGCTCGCGCCCCTACGAGGTCATCGAGGCGCCGGCCTCGGCCTGGGGCCGCTGAGGCCGATCGCACCGCAGCACTCCGCGCGAGCCGCCCGGCTCGTGCGTGATCAGCGCGACGCGCGCTGGGCCCGGCCCGCGAAGACGCGACCGAAGAGCCACCACACGAGCCAGCCGATGCCGACGGTGACCGCCAGTGCGCACAGCACGAAGACCGTGAGCGGGGCGGGATCGCCGCCGAAGAAGACGAGGCCGGTTCCGCCATCGACGACCGCGGCGACGACGAAGGTCAGGACGAAGTAGACGACGCCGTTCACGAACAGCTGGACGACCAGGCCGATGCCGGCGGACGACCAGGTCACCGCGTGCGGGGCGGGGTGGCCGCGACGCCGCAGCGCGACGACGCTGCCGACGATGCCGGCGGCGAAGGCGACGACGCCGAGCAGCACGGGGACGACGACGAGCCAGGGCTGCGCGGCGACCGCGCCACCGCCGACGAGCGTCGTGAGGAACCCGACGATCGCCGCCCCGCCGAGCCCGCCGGTGGCGAGGCCGACGACGACGAAGACCGCGAGCACCACGACGAAGACCAGCGCGGGCAGCAGGCCGATCGAGAAGCCGAGCGTCACGAGCGGCAGCGCCCAAGCGCCGACCGGTCCGGCCGATCGCACGGGCGCGCCGGGGCCGGACGCCGTCGCCGCGCCCGCCGTCGGCGCCCCAGCCGGGGCCGGCGCGACGCCGCTCATCCGCGCTCCAGCGGGCGCCAGACGACGACCGCGTTCTCGCGGCGCACCCGGGTGCCGGCCTTGAGACTGATCACCTCGCCCGCCGAACCGGCCGCGAAGACGCGACGGCCGGGGCGGTTCAGCATCTCGTCGGCGAGCGCGCCCTCGAGCTCGCGCACCCGCGCGCGCAGGGTCGCGACCTCCTCCTCGAGCCCGAGCACCCGGCGGATGCCCTCGAGGCTCACGCCCTCGCTCGAGAGCTGCGCGATCTCGCGCAGCTGGACGACGTCGTGCATCGAGTAGCGCCGCGACTTGCCCGCCGTACGGGTGGGCGAGACGAGACCCAGCCGGTCGTACTGCCGCAGCGTCTGCGGGTGCATGCCTGCGAGCTCGGCCGCGACGGAGATCACGAAGAGCGGGCTCCTCTCGTGCACCTCCATCACCTAGCCCTTCGCCTTGGCGAGCAGCTCGTCGCGCGGGTTCTCGTCGGGCAGCGCGGCGGCGAGCGCCTCGACGGCCGCCTGCGCGTCCTTCGAGAGGTGCGACGGCACCGCGATCTGGACCACGGCGAGCAGGTCGCCGGTGCCCTTCTTCGTCTCGACGCCGCGGCCCTTCACGCGCAGCACGCGTCCGCTCGGCGTGCCGGGCGCGACGCGGAGCTTCACGGGGTCGCCGCCGAGCGTCGGCACCTGGATGGTCGCGCCCAGTGCGGCCTCGGCGAAGGTCACCGGCACGGTGACGCGGAGGTTCAGGCCGTCGCGCTCGAAGACGGGGTGCTTGCGCACGTTGACGGTGAGGATGAGGTCGCCCGCCTCGCCGCCGTCGGGCGAGGGGTGGCCCTTGCCGCGCAGCCGGATCTTCTGCCCGTCGGAGACGCCGGCGGGGATGCGCACCGTGATCGGCTTGCCCTCGGCCGTCTGCAGGGTGACCTGGTCGCCCTTGGTCGCGGTGACGAAGTCGAGCGTGGTCGTGGCGGTGACGTCGCGACCGGGAGTGGGGCCGCCGAACCCGCGGTAGCCGCCCGTCGACTGGCCGAAGCGGCCGCCGCCGAAGAGCCCGCCGAGCAGGTCGTCGTAGTCGCCGCCCTGCTGGAAGGTGTACGACTGGCTGCGGCCCGGCCCGCCCTGGCCGAACATTCCGCCGAAGACGTCGTCGAATCCGCCGGCGCCGCCCGCACCGCCGGGCGCGGTGAATCGCGCGCCCGAGCCCATCGCCCGGATCGCGTCGTACTCCTTGCGCTGCTCGGGATCGGCGAGCACGGAGTGCGCCTCGCTGATCTCCTTGAACTTCGCCTCGGCGGCGGCGTCGCCGGCGTTGGAGTCGGGGTGGTACTTTCGCGCGAGCTTGCGGTAGACCTTCTTCAGCTCCGCGTCGCTCACGTCCTTGGAGACGCCGAGCACCTGGTAGAAGTCCTTGTCGAACCAGTCCTGACTGGCCATCGGCACCTCCTCTCTCTGAGTCTGTCTGAAACGGGTCCGGTGGTCGAGTAGTGCGCATCGGGACCTGATGCTCGGTCCCGAGACGCGTCGCTACTCGACCACCGGGTGGTTCGCTACGCCGACGGGGTCGTGACGACGACCTTCGCCGCGCGGAGCTGCACGCCGCCCAGCATGTAGCCGGTCTCGACGACGTCGGCGACGGTGTCGACCTCGACGTCGGCGCTCGGCTGCTGGAAGATCGCCTCGTGACGCTGCGGGTCGAACGGCTCGCCGACCTCGCCGAAGGCCGTGAGCCCGAGCCTCTCGACGGCGCCGCGGAGCTTGGCGGCGATCGTCGCGAAGGCTGAGTCGCCCTCGAGGTCGCCGTGCTTCTCGGCCCGGTCGAGGTCGTCGAGCACCGGCAGCAGCACGGCGACGGCCGCGCCGACCGCGCGCTCGCGCTCGACCTCGCGGTTCGCCTCGGTGCGCTTGCGGTAGTTCGCGTACTCGGCGGTGACCCGCTTGAGGTCGGCGAGATGCTCGTCGCTCGGGTCCTGGACCTCGGCGTTCGCCGCGTTCAGGATGTCGTCGACCGTGAGCTCGGCCTCGTCGTCGAACGAGCCGGATGCCTCGGCGCCCGAGTCGTTCGAGGCGCCCGCCTCGGGGGCGCCCTCCTCGGGCGCCCCGTCGGCCTCCGGCTGCCGAACCTGACCGGTCTCGGGGTCGATCCTCCGCTTGTCGCGGATGACCGGCTCGTCCTTGTTCTGGTTCTGCTCGTCGGTCATGGCTACTTCTTCTCGTCCTCGTCGTCGACGACCTCGGCGTCCACGACGTCCTCGTCGGAGGAGTCGTCGGAGGCCTGGCCGGTCGCCGAGGCGTCCTCGCCGGCCGCGGCGGAGGCATCCGCCTGCGACTGGGCGTAGATCGCCTCGCCGAGCTTGGTCTGCGACTGCGACAGCTTCTCGAACGCGGTCTTGACCGCGTCGTCGTCGTCGCCCGCGAGGGCCGACTTCAGCGCGTCGACGTCGCCCTGCACCTCGGACTTGACGTCGGCGGGGAGCTTGTCGTCGTTGTCCTTGATGAGCTTCTCGACCGAGTACGCGAGCTGCTCGGCGGAGTTGCGGGTCTCGGCCGACTCGCGGCGGGCCTTGTCCTCCGCGGCGTGCTCCTCGGCCTCGCGCACCATGCGCTCGATGTCGTCCTTCGGGAGGCTCGAGCCGCCCGAGATCGTCATCGACTGCTCCTTGCCGGTGCCCTTGTCCTTCGCGGACACGTGCACGATGCCGTTGGCGTCGATGTCGAAGGTGACCTCGATCTGCGGGATGCCACGGGGCGCGGGCGCGATGCCGGTCAGCTCGAACGTGCCGAGCGCCTTGTTGTCGCGCGTGAAGTCGCGCTCGCCCTGGAAGACCTGGATCGCGACCGACGGCTGGTTGTCGTCGGCGGTCGTGAAGGTCTCCGAGCGCTTGGTCGGGATGGCCGTGTTGCGCTCGATGAGCTTCGTCATGATGCCGCCCTTGGTCTCGATGCCGAGGCTGAGGGGGGTGACGTCGATGAGCAGCACGTCCTTGCGCTCGCCCTTGAGGACGCCCGCCTGGAGGGCGGCGCCCACGGCGACGACCTCATCGGGGTTGACGCCCTTGTTGGGCTCCTGGCCGGTCTCCTTCTTGACGAGCTCGGAGACCGCGGGCATGCGGGTCGAGCCGCCGACGAGCACGACGTGCGCGATGTCGGAGAGCTTGACGCCGGCCTCGCGGATGACGTCTTCGAAGGGCTTCTTCGTGCGGTCGAGCAGGTCGCTCGTCATGTTCTCGAACTCGGCGCGCGTGAGCGTCTCGTCGAGGTTCGCGGGGCCGTTCTCGGTGAGCGAGAGGTAGGGCAGCTGGATGGAGGTCTTCAGGTTCGAGGACAGCTCCTTCTTGGCCTGCTCCGCGGCCTCCTTGAGGCGCTGCAGGGCGATCTTGTCCTTCGAGACGTCGACGCCGGTCGAGTCCTTGAACTTCTTGATCAGCCAGTCGACGACGCGCTGGTCCCAGTCGTCGCCGCCGAGGCGGTTGTCGCCGGCGGTCGCGCGGACCTGGATGGTCGAGAAGTCGTCGTCCTTGCCCACTTCGAGCAGCGAGACGTCGAAGGTGCCGCCGCCGAGGTCGAAGACGAGGATGAGCTCGTCCTCCTTGCCCTTGTCGAGGCCGTACGCGAGCGCCGCGGCGGTGGGCTCGTTGATGATGCGGAGCACGTTGAGGCCCGCGATCTCGCCGGCCTCCTTCGTGGCCTGGCGCTCGGCGTCGTTGAAGTACGCCGGCACGGTGATGACCGCGTCGGTGACGGTGTCGCCCAGGTACTGCTCGGCGTCGCGCTTGAGCTTCTGCAGGATGCGGGCGGAGATCTCCTGCGGCGTGTACTTCTTGCCGTCGATCTCGTCGGTCTTCCAGTCGGTGCCCATGTGGCGCTTGACCGACGCGATGGTGCGGTCGACGTTGGTGACGGCCTGGCGCTTCGCGGTCTCGCCGACGAGCACCTCGCCGTCCTTGGTGAACGCCACCACCGACGGGGTGGTGCGGAAGCCCTCGGCGTTCGCGATGACGACGGGCTCGCCGCCCTCGAGCACCGAGACGACCGAGTTGGTGGTTCCGAGGTCGATTCCTACTGCACGTGACATGTGTTTCTCTCCTTCTCCCGGCGGGCGGCGGTCGAGCGGGGCCGCGCGCAGCGCGACGCCCCTCGAGCCCCTTCGCCGGATACCGGTTCGGCCTTCCTGGCCCGCAACCGAAGTCAGATGCGCCAAGACTTGAGCCTTGACGACTCAAGCCTCCCAGCGCCGAATGAACGTGTCAAGTCGAGCCGGTGAAACTTGAGTGTACTTGACTCAACTCACGGCTGCCGCTCAGTATTCCACCCCGAGGCAGTAGCCTGCCGGACATGGACGCGCGCGAGCAGGACGAGCAGCTCGTCGCCGCAGAACTCGCCCGGTACGACCGCGAGCTGCGGCGCTACCGCAAGCTGCGCAGCCGGATCGAGGCCGACTTCGCGCGGCGCATCGAGGCGGCCGGCTTCCGCTACTTCCAGGTGACGGCGAGAGTGAAGTCGCGGGAGTCGTTCGAGCGCAAGGTGCGCCGCGCGCCCGACCGGGAGGTCCGGGACATCCTCGGCGTGCGCATCATCGCCCACTTCGAGGGCGACCTGCCCGGCATGGAGCAGGTCGTGCGCGAGGCGCTCATCGTCGACGACGACTCCTGGATCGACAAGTCTGCGCTGCTTCCGCTCGACGCCTTCGGCTACCGCTCGGTGCAGTTCGTCGGCCTCCTGCCCGACGGGCAGGAGGCGGGCGACGATGCCGAGCCGACCGGGACCCAGCTCGAGGTGCAGCTGCGCACCGCGCTCTCCGACACGTGGTCGGAGCTCGAACACGATTTCCGGTACAAGTCGGCCCGCCAGCTCCCGCGCGAGGTCGACCGATTGTTCGCCCTCTCGGCGGCGCTGCTCGAGCAGGCCGACGACAACCTCGACCTCATCCGCCGCCAGGTCGAGGAGGCCCGCACCGCCGCGCCGACGGGCGACGGCGGCGGCGAGCGCGGCTACATCGGCCGGTTCATCCAGTACGACGGCGACTCGCGCTCGCTCGACCAGATCATCACCGCGGCCCTCGATGTGCCCTTCGGTGCCGTGACCGGCTCGGGTCGCGAACTGCGCAGCGTCGTCAGGGCCGCGGGCTGGCTGCAGTACGACGCACTCGCCGAGGGCTTCGCCGAGTACTCCGAGCTCGGGCGGCGCCTCGCGATCGCCTGCGCGAGCAGCACCCACGACATCCTGCTCACCGACGCCGAGCCGCAGCGGCCCCCGCGCTCGTTCCGCGGCATCGGCGTCTACTGGACGGCGATGGCCGCCGCGCTCGTCGCCGGCGCCTCGCTGCGCGAGAGCCGGGTGCCCGACGGCCGACTGGCCGAGTACCGGGTCGTCGCGCGGCACCTCTTCGAGCACCCGGATGCCTCCGCCCTCGCGACCCGCAGCAGCTACGAGCGGGTGGCCGCGCCGGTCGGCACTCTCGACGACGCCGCGTTCCCGCCCATCGAGCTCGGCTGAGCCCGGCGCCTCCGCGCCGGGCCGCGCCTCGCCCTTCCCGCCGCCAGGCGAAGCGAGGAGAATCGAGGCATGAACGACACCGAAGAGGGACGCACGCCGACACGATCGCTCTCCGAGGCCGACTGCTGGGAGCGGCTCTCGCGCGCCCCGTACGGCCGCATCGCGATGGCCGCCGGCGGCGAAGTCGACATCTTCCCGGTGAACCACGTCGTCGACGCGAGCGGCGCGAGCGGGCCGGTCATCGTGTTCCGCACCTCGGCCGGCACGAAGCTCCTCGAGCTCACGATCCGCCATGGCGTCGCCTTCCAGATCGACGGGTTCAGCGACACCGAGGCGTTCAGCGTCGTGGTGAAGGGCACCGCGGAGGAGTTCGACCGCGCGAGCGAGATCGAGGCCGCCGAGGCGCTCGGCGTCACCCCCTGGGCACCCGAGTCGAAGGACCGCTGGGTCCGGATCATCCCGAGCGAGGTGCACGGCCGCGAGTTCGATCGGGCCCGCGCGGGCGACTGACGACTCGGCCGCGGTTGCGCTTCCGGGGCATCCCTGAGACATCCGGTCCCACTCGCCGATAGTGTGCCGGAATGACCCGACGATTCGTGTCGCGCGCCCTGACTGCGACGTCCGCGGTCGCGTTGCTGCTCCTGAGCGGATGCACCGCCACCACCCCGACGGCCTCGCCGAGCCCGAGCGAGACGACGACGGTCGCGGAGCCCACCGCGACGGGGACGCCCGTTCCGACGGCCGAGCCCGTGACGTGCGAGACGGTGCTGACGCCGGAGGCGTACGCCGAACTCGAGGCCGACGGGCTGACCGCGCGCGACGTCACGGCGCTGACGCCGTTCATGGGCGAGCTGCTCGACGCCGGCGCCCTCGGCTGCCGCTGGGCGAAGGACCAGACGGACATCGCGCTCTGGGTCGCCCAACTGCCGGTCGACGATGCGGCCTGGCCCGAATGGGAGGCGGCGCTCGCCGCGGCGGGCTTCGAGGCGGGCGACGACCCCGTCCCGGGGGCGTACCTCGGCACCGTCGACCCGGGCAGCGGCATCGCGCCCGTCGTGGTGCGGACCGACGACGCGATCACCTACGTGAGCGCCCCGACGTTCGCCGTCTGGATCGCCCCCGCCGGCTGACGCCCCGCCACCCGACAGTCCGTCCTCCCCGGGGCCGCATCCCGGACGCACGACGCACGGCACGGGGCATCCCGCCTGATTGAATCGAGGGATGCCCCGACTCGCCGAGACCGCCCGATGAGCCCGCTCGAGTTCGCGGCCCTGCTGCTCGGCGGCATCGCCGCCGGCGGCATCAACTCGGTGGTCGGCTCGGGCTCGCTCGTGACGTTCCCGATCCTGCTGGCGTTCGGCTACCCGCCCGTGCTCGCGAACGTCACGAACAACGTCGGCGTGCTGCCCGCCTCGCTCGTCGCCACGTTCGCGGGTCGCGCCGAGTTCCGCGGCGAATGGCGACGCCTCGGCGTCTTCCTCTGCTTCTCGGCGGCGGGCGGCGTGACGGGCGCACTCCTGCTGCTGCAGCTGCCGAGCGAGGCGTTCGACATGATCGTGCCTGCGCTCATCGTGCTCGCGCTGCTGCTCGTGGTCTTCGGCCCGCAGATCAAGCGGTGGACGGCGCGGCTGCACGGCCAGGCCGAGCACCACGACCACCCGGTCGCGACGATGGCGGTCGCCGGGCTCACGGCGGTCTACGGCGGCTACTTCGGCGCGGCGCAGGGCGTGCTGCTGCTGGCGCTCCTCTCGATCACCATGGCGGGTCCGCTCATCAGGGCGAACGCGTACAAAAACGCGATGGCCGCCACCGCGAACCTCGTCGCCGCGCTCGTGTTCGTCGCGGTCACCGAGGTCGCCTGGCTCGCGGCGCTCGCGATCGCGGTCGGCGCCTTCATCGGCGGGGCGCTCGGCGGCCGCTACGGCAGGCACATCCCGCAGGCGGCGTACCGCGTCGTGATCGTGGTGATCGGCGTCGCGGCGCTCGTCTACTTCATGGTGCGATAGCCGACGGCGCAGCGGCTCACGTCGGAGGGGGCCGAAGGCCGCCGTCGACCGCCGCGGCGACGAGCGCTGCCATCGCGGCCGGGATGCGCGTCGCCTCGAGCGCGCCGACGAGGATCGGCGCGAACTGCGCCTTGCGCCCCGCGTGGGTGCCCATGAAGCGGCGCAGCTGCGCGTCGAGCTCGCGCCCGCGCTGGAACGGCTGCCGCTGGAACGTGCGGAACCGCGCGAGCTCGCCCTGGTCGGCGAGCAGCTCCTCGACGCGGGCCGGGCCGAGCGCGCGGATCAGCTCGCCCTCGAGGTCGGGCTCGCACGAGTAGAAGCCCAGTTCGTCGAGCGGGGCGCCGACTCCCCCGAGCCCCGCGTCGTCGACGGCTCGGCGCACGTAGGCGGTCTCCGCCGCGTCGAAGAGACCGAGCACGCGACGAGCCGAGCCGCCGCCCGGGGCGTCCGCCTCCGCGGCGAGCGCGGCGAGATGGTGGTGCAGGTTCGTCACGCCGCCCATCGAGACGACGGCGGCGTCGGCCGCCGCGAGGTCGGCGCCGAGGCGCACGGCGAGCGCCTCGATGGCGAGCCGGTCGCTCTCACCCTCGACGAGCACCACGGTGGATGCCTCGGCGATGACCACGGCGCGCATGCTGCGACCCTACTCCGACACCCTCCCCCGTCTGGGTCTACCGGCGGCGCGCGTGCGCGTCTAGAGTCGGCCCGTACGCAGGCCGGACGATGGGGGGAATCGTGAACAGGATGGGCGCACGACTGCTCGGCGGCGCGACCGCCGCGGCGCTGGTGCTCGGCGGCCTGGGCGCCGTCGGCGCCGCAGCGGCACCGAAGGGACCCGGCCCCCGGTACACGGCGGGCGCTTCGGGCGCCGGTGACGCGTACTTCCCGTTCGCGGGCAACGGCGGCTACGACGTGCGGCACTACGACCTCGACCTCGACTACGCACCCCCTGCCCCGGCTCCGGCCCCGCTCGAGGGGCGGCTCGACGGCACCGCGACGATCGACCTCGTCGCGACCCGGGACCTCGACCGGTTCAACCTCGACCTCCGCGGCATGGAGGTCGAGTCCCTCACCGTGAACGGCAGGCCTGCGGCCGAGATCGCGCCGCCCGCACCCGGCGCCACGGTCGACGGCGCCGCGTTCTGGCACGTGCAGGACGACGATGCCCGCGTGTGGGAGCTCACCGTGCAGCCCCGGCCGAAGCTGAAGGCCGGCCAGCAGGTGCAGGTGGTGGTCGAGTACGGCGGCGTCACGACGCGACCGGAAGACATCGAGGAAGCGCTCTACGGCTGGGTGACGACGCGCGACGGCGCCATGGTCGCCAGCGAGCCCGACGGCTCGATGACCTGGTACCCCGTCAGCGACCACCAGACCGACAAGGCGAGCTACAGCTTCGCGATCACGGTGCCCGAGGGCAAGGTCGCCGTCGCGAACGGCATCCAGCCCCGGCCCGCCGAGACGGCGGGCGGGTTCACGACCTGGTACTGGGACGCCCCCGACGAGCAGGCGAGCTACCTCACGACCGCCTCCGTCGGCGACTTCGAGCTGCGGCCGCCGACCGCCTCGGCGAGCGGGGTGCCGATCATCGACGCCGTCGACCGCGACCTTACGCCCGGGCGCCTCGAGACGACGAACGCCAGCCTCGCCCGCCAGGCGGCGATGATCGACTTCTTCGAGAGCCGCTTCGGCCCGTACCCCTTCGTCGCGTTCGGTTCCATCGTCGACGACGACACCATCTTCTATGCGCTCGAGACCCAGACGCGACCGGTGTACTCGCGTCAGGCCGCCGAAGGCACGGTCGCCCATGAGCTCGCGCATCAGTGGTTCGGCAACGCGGTGAGCCCCGAGCGCTGGCAGGACATCTGGCTGAACGAGGGGTGGGCCACCTACGCCACGTGGATGTGGACGGAGGAGAACGGCGGCCCGACCGCGCAGCAGAGCTACGACGACTGGTACGACGAGTCCCGGGCCGCCGACTACTGGGAACTGCAGATCGGCGACCCGGGCCCGCTGGGCCTGTTCGCCGAGCAGGTCTACGATCGAGGCGCCGCGACCCTCCACGCGCTCCGCGTCGAGGTGGGCGACGAGGCCTTCTTCATCGCCACCCGCCTCTGGCTCGAGCGCTTCGACGACGGCGCGGCGACCGCCGAGGACTTCCAGGCCGTCTACGAAGAGGTGTCCGGCGAGGATCTCGACGAGTTCTTCGAGATCTGGCTGGTCGACCAGGTCAAGCCGCCCGCCGACTGGGTGCAGCCGTAGCCGCGGCGCGCAGCCGTACGATGGCGGGATGACGAGCGCCCCCGAGCCCGAGCCCGGCAGCGCCGCGGACGTCGTCCGCTCGTGGGACGCCCGCGCCGACCACTACCTCGAGCTGTTCCGCGACGAGCTCGAGGGCAAGCCGCACGATCTCGCGCTGCTGGCCGGGTTCGCCCGCCGTATCGGCCCACGCGGCAGGGTGCTCGACGTTGGCTGCGGCCCGTGCGGGCACGTCGCCGCCGCCCTCGACGCCCACGGGCTCGAGGTCACCGGCCTCGACCTCTCACCTCGATGCGTCGAGCTCGCGCGCCGCGAGCGGCCCGGGCTGCGCTTCGAGCTCGGCGACCAGCGCACGCCCGACCTCGCCGCCCTCGACGGGCGCTTCGACGGGATCGTGTCGAACTACTCGCTCCACGACCAGCCGAAGGCGATGCTGCACGGCACCTTCGCGGCGTGGGCCGCCGCGCTCAGGCCGGGCGGCCGGCTGCTGGTCGTGGCGAAGGCGGGCGCCGCCGACGGGGTCGCGGCCGACCCGCTCGGCTCGGGCATCGCCGTCTACTGGGCCGAGTTCTCGGCGGAGGAGCTCGCGGCGGCGGCGGAGGCCGCGGGGTTCACGGTCGAACGGCTCGCCGATCGCGCGCCCTACGAGCAGGAGATCGCGTCGCAGCGGCTGTACCTCGAGGCATCCCTGCCGGGGGAATCGGGTCTGGACGCGAGCCGCCGCGCCCCCTAGACTGCCCAAGCCGCGTGCAACGCGCGGTATCGGGTCCGGAGCATCCGGCTGAAGGAGAGGAGACGACCATGGCTGTCCTTGTCATGCCCCTCGACATCCCTTCATCCTGCGAGGCCCTCAGCCGCTGATCGCGGCCCGGTGGCCTCCGCAATCCTTCGGAGAAACCACCTTGCATCTCATCTCGTCACTCGACGAAACCGCCGTCGTGCGCTCGATCCACTCCGCGCGCGACGCATCGACACCTCTCACGACCCCGCGCTTCGACGCGGGCGACCTCGCCTTCCTCGACGCGGAACCCGGCGAGGGCCAACGCTGGTCCACGTGGCCGGCGACCACACCCTCCGAGCGCGGCCCCGCACCGCGCCCCGACTGGCTGGTCACCTCCGCCGCGGCGATCGACACCGAGCTCGGCGTCGTCAAGACCGGCAAGGAGGCCGACCTCTCGCTCATCGAACGCGCCGTGCCGGGCGCCGACCCGCTGGTCGCCGGCAACTCGGTGCTGCTCGCCGCGAAGCGGTACCGCAGCACCGAGCACAGCGACTTCCACCGCTCGACCGTCTACACCGAGGGCCGCGGCACCCGCCGCAGCCGTGACGCGCGCGCCCTCGCGAAGGGCACGACCTTCGGTCGCGAGGTCGCCCGGGTGCAGTGGGCGTACGCCGAGTTCGAGGCACTGTCGCGGCTGACCGAGCTGGGTGCGGCCGTGCCGTACCCGGTGCAGGTCGGCGGCACCGAGGTGCTCATGGAGTTCATCGGCGACGGCCGTGTCGCCGCGCCCCGGCTCGCGCAGGTGCGCGCGAAGCCCGACGAGCTGCGGGAGCTGTTCCACCAGATCGTCGACTTCATGCACACGCTCGCAGCGGGCGGACTCGCGCACGGCGACCTCTCGCCGTACAACCTGCTCGTGCACGACGGCCGGGTGGTCGCGATCGACCTGCCACAGGTCGTCGACGTCATCTCGAACCCGCAGGGCTTCGACCTGCTGCACCGCGACTGCGTCAACGTGTGCTCGTGGTTCACGCGGCAGCGCCTCGAGTGCGACCCCGAGGAGCTGTTCGGCGAGCTCGTCGGCATGGTCGCGATCTGATGTCGGCGGCGGTGCAGAATTCAGGATGCCTCCCGCGCCGCGCCGCGCGCGGGCGCCGACGTCTCGGCGTTTCGGCGTTTCGGCGTTTCGGCGTTTCGGCCGAGGCATCCTGAATTCTGCACGCCGGGCACCTGCCCGGGCCCGCCGCGCGGTACAGTGCAACTCGATCGACGCGGATCGGCCCCGGTGCGCGTCGTCACCACCCGTTCACCGGATGCCGGGAGACTGCCCCCATGACCGACCCGACCGAGCACGGCGCGACCCCCTCCTCGCCCGCGCCCGCCCGCAACTTCCCGCCCTCGCACCTGACGCCGCCCGACGGCGCGGCCGCGACCATCGGCGTCTCGACGAGCCAGGTCGAGGCCGTGACCGAGGCCGGCGCCCGCAAGGGCCGCATCCTCGCGTGGGGCCTGTGGGACTGGGGCTCGGCCGCCTTCAACGCCGTGGTGACGACCTTCGTGTTCACGGTGTACCTCCGAAGCGAGTCGTTCGGCCCGAGCGGCACCGTCGAGGCGCAGCTCGGCTGGGCCCTCGCGATCGCGGGCCTGTTGATCGCGGTGCTGGCGCCGATCACGGGCCAGCGCTCAGACACGAGCGGTCGGCGCAAGTTCTGGCTCGCGGTCAACACCTACCTCGTCGTCGCGATCACCCTCGCGATGTTCTTCGTACAGCCCGGCCCCGAGTACCTGCTGCTCGGCCTCTTCCTGGTGGCCGCGGGCAACGTCTTCTTCGAGTTCGCGGGCGTCAACTACAACGCCATGCTCGTGCAGGTCTCGACGCCCCGCTCGATCGGCAAGGTGTCGGGCTTCGGCTGGGGCATGGGCTACGTCGGCGGCATCGTGCTGCTGCTCGTGGTGTACTTCGGCTTCATCAACCCCGACGTCGGCCTCTTCGGCGTCACGGACGAGAACGGTCTCGACGTGCGCGTGACGATGATCGTCTCCGCCGTGTGGTTCGGCCTGTTCGCCGTGCCCGTGCTCTTCGCGGTTCCCGAGTATCGCAACCCCGCTGCCGTCGAGCGCGAGAAGGTCGGCTTCTTCGCCTCCTACGCCCGTCTCGGCCGCGACATCAAGCGGCTCTGGAAGGAGCAGCGCAACACGGTCTGGTTCCTGCTGGCGAGCGCGGTCTTCCGCGACGGACTCGCGGGCGTGTTCACCTTCGGCGGCGTGCTCGCGGCATCCGTGTTCGGCTTCTCGCTCAGCGAGGTCATCATCTTCGCGATCGCGGCGAACATCGTGGCCGGCATCTCGACGATCGCGGTCGGCGCGCTCGACGACAGGCTCGGAGCGAAGCCCGTGATCGTGACGGCGCTCATCGGCCTCGTCGTGACCGGCTTCGTCGTCTTCTTCCTGCACGACGGCGGCCAGATCGTCTTCTGGACGGCGGGGCTCGCCCTGTGCCTCTTCGTCGGCCCCGCGCAGTCGGCGAGCCGCACGTTCCTGGCACGCCTGATCCCCGCGGGGCGCGAGGGCGAGGTGTTCGGCCTCTACGCGACGACCGGCCGTGCCGTGAGCTTCCTCGCGCCGACGGCGTTCGCACTGTTCGTCACGATCGGCGGGGCGCCCTACTTCGGCATCCTCGGCATCATCCTCGTGATCGCGCTCGGGCTCGCGCTCCTCATTCCGGTGAAGGCCGGCGTCGCCGCGACCGCGGCCGCCCCGAAGGTTCCGGCCGAGTAGGCGCGGTCAGTCGCGCGGCCAGGCCGCGACGAAACGCGTGAGCAGCCGCGCGAACTCCGCGGCCTCCTCGGGGGTGAACCCGGCGAGCGCGGACTCGACCGCGCCGCGCCGAGTGTCGCGCGCACCCGCGAGCACTCTCCTGCCGGCATCGGTGAGCACGATCGCGCTGCGACGCGCGTCGGCCGGGTCGATCTCACGGCGGGCGTGCCCGGCCTCGACGGCGGCCTGCACGAGCCGGCTCGCGCGGGGCTGGTCGACGCCGATCGCGTCGGCGAGCTGGCCGACCGACGGCGGCTGCGGCGCCGCCTCGAGTGCATCGAGCAGCCGGAACCTGGCGGCCTGCGCGAGCCCCGGGCCGCCTCGGCCGCGGCGGCGGCCGGTGCCCGAGGCATCCGGCTCGTGCAGTTCGCGGTGGTCGTGATGCCCGTGATGGTCGCCGTGCTGGCGATGCCCGGGGTGCGGTGCGCCGTGCTCGGCGCGGTGCTGCAGGCGGCGACGGCCCTGGTCGCGGCGCATGGCGACGAGCGCCGCCTCGACGGCGGCGATCGGGTCGGATGCACCGTGGCCGCCGGCGCCGCCGCCTGAGCGTTCGCCGGGAGGGACTTGACGCGCATCGTTCATGTATGTAATTGTACATATACATGTCATGAGACATGCAATTGGACCCGGGTCCAGACCGCACGATCGACCGGCGCGGACGGATCCGGAGCACCGACGGCCTCCCGTGCCGTCGACCCTCCGGCGCGCCTCGCGCGCCACGAAAGGAACCACCCATGAACTCCCCCGAGAACCTTCAGCACCCCGCCCCCGCCCAGCGCCCGATCGGGTACTGGCTCCGCGTCGTCGACCGCAAGCTCGACGACGCCATGCTCGAGCTCTTCGCCGACGAGGGCATCACCCGGCGCGACTGGCGACGGCTCAACGTGATCGCCGGCACGGTCGACGACGAGCGGCTCCGCCGCAAGATCACGTCCCGTCCCGAGCGCCTCGCTCCCCTCGTCCAGCGCGGCTGGGTCACCGACGAGCCGGGCGCGCCCCGGCTCACCGAGGAGGGCGAGGCGTCGTACGCCGCGCTCCTCGAGCGCGTCACCGCGCTGCGCTCGCGCGTCGCCGGGGCGGTCTCGCCCGACGACTTCCAGACGACCCTCGCGACGCTCGAGTCGGTCGCGCGCGAGCTCGGCTGGCACGAGGGCGAGCGGATGCCTCGCCGACGCCCCGAGCGCCGCGGACACCACGGCGCGACCCGACACGACGGGCGTCGCGGGCACGGGCACGGGCACGCCGACGAGCGTCACGAGCACCGGCGTCACGAGCACCACCGCCCCGGCCACGGGGACGGCGCGGGCCAGGGGCGCCCCTGCCGGTGACCCGATCTCGGTCGAGCTCGGGCTGCGGCGGTGAAGAACCCGTTGGCGCGCGGGTCGGCGCAGGATAGTATCGCCTGACCCCCGACCCCCTCCCAGGACGCATGATGCCCGAAGCATTCGTCACCTGCGCGCCGACGCCGACGCCCCGTCCGGCGTCGACGCGACGACGTTCCGACCCCGCACCGCTGCGCGATGCGCGAGGTCACCGGCCGTGAGCGCCGACGACATGGACCGCCGCGATCGTTCGAAGCGGCAGCATCGACAGCAGCGCCGGCGCCGGGTGTGGGTGATCGCCGCCGCGTCGCTCGTGATGGTGCTGCTCGGCGGCGGCGTCGCGACCGCGGTCGTGCTCACCGGCCAGGGCGGCGCCGTCGGCTCGACGCCGACCGCGTCGGTCACGGCGTCGCCCGGCGTCTTCCCCTCCGACCATCCGTCGGCGAACGACGGCAGGAAGCCGTGCATCTCGCTCAACGTGCTCTCGTCGTACGAGAACGCCGAGCTGGTGGCGCGCCTCGTCGAGGGCTACAACGCGCGGCCGCGCAGCGTCGACGGGCGCTGCGTCGACGCCGTCGTCTCGAAGGCGGTCTCGGGCACGGCCGCGACGGCCGCGGCCGGCGGGTTCCCGGGCGTCGCCGCCGACGACAAGCCGACCGTCTGGCTGCCCGACGCGAGCTCCTGGCTCGCCGTCGCGCAAGACGCGGGCGGGGCGGAGAACGTGCCCACCGAGGGCACGAGCATCGGATCGTCGGCGATCGTGCTCGCGATGCCCCAGTCGCTCGCCGAGGCGATCGGCTGGAGCGAGGACCGCCCGACCTGGAACGAGGTGTTCAACGCGGCCCGCGACGAGGCCACCTGGAGCTGGATGGAGCACCCCGAGTGGGGCGCCTTCAAGCTCGGAAAGACGAGCCCGCTCATGGCGAGCTCGGGCCAGGCCGCCATGCTCGCCGAGTTCGGCAGCGAGGCGGGGTCCCTGGCCGAGATCACCACGAGCCAGATCCACTCGACGAAGGTCGTCAACGCCGTCCGCCAGGACGAGCTCGCCACGACCCACTACATGGCCACGCCCGAGCGCTTCCTCGCACAGGCGCGCGCCTCCGAGAAGCAGGGCTCGATCGCCGACTTCCTCTCGGCGGTCATCATCGACGAGAAGACGGTCTGGGACTACAACCGCGGCATCACGAGCCCCGACGGAGTGAGCCGTGCCGAGTCCACCCCACCCGGTGAGCAGCTCGTGCCGATCTACCCGAGCGACGGGTACTACGTCGCCGACAACCCCCTCACCGTGCTCGAGGGCCCGTGGGTCGACGCGTCCGAGAAGGAGGCGGCCCGCGACCTCCTGACGTTCGCGGGCACGAAGCAGGGCCAGCAGCTCGTGCGCGCCGCGGGCTACCACGACCTGAACGGCGCCCTCGACC
Source organism: Agromyces sp. NPDC058104 (assembly GCF_042884835.1). Taxonomy (NCBI): domain Bacteria; kingdom Bacillati; phylum Actinomycetota; class Actinomycetes; order Micrococcales; family Microbacteriaceae; genus Agromyces; species Agromyces sp. NPDC058104. Next base: position 1,388,712 of record NZ_JBHVTD010000001.1, read on the forward strand.
CCATCGTGAGCCAGGTCGGCGGCCTGCCCGAGCGCCCGTCGGGCGCACTCGCCTTCCCGGGCCGAGAGGTGCTCGCCGCGATCGAGAGCGCCTTCCCCGAGGTGCGCAAGCGGGCCCAGGTGCTGTTCCTGGTCGACGTCTCGGGCTCCATGGAGGAGAAGATCCCGACCGGCGAGACCAAGCTCGCCGCGGCCAAGAAGGCCATAGAGCAGGCGCTCGGCCACTTCTCGAAGGGCGACAACATCGGCCTCGCCGCGTTCAGCGCCGTCGACGACGGCCCCGTCACCCCCGGGCTCGTGAGCCCGGTCGGCGATGCGCGAACCGACCGCGCCAAGTTCCTCGAGGCGCTCGGCGCGCTCAGACCGGTCGAGTTCACGCCCCTCTACACGGCGATCGACACGTTCGCCGAGCAGAGCGCCGCCGCGTGGGACCCCGAGCGCATCAACGCGATCGTGCTGCTGAGCGACGGCAAGAACGAGACGCTCGGGCCGAGCCCGACGTCGAAGAAGCAGCTGCTCGCGGGCCTCGAGCGCTTGCACGACGAGACTCCCGTGCTCGTCTTCACGCTCGCGTACGGCGCCAACGCCGACACCAAGACGCTCCGGGAGATCTCGACGGTCACGGGCGCGCAGTTCTACGACGCGACCGACCCCACGAAGATCTCGGCGGTGCTGGGCGACCTCGTCACGAGCTTCTGACCGGCGACGAGGTCCGACCCTCGCACGAGGTTCGACGAGAGGGTGGCCAGCTGTAGTGACCGACCATCTCGCTGCCGTGAGACTGGTGGACATGACGATCGACGCCACGAGCACCATGACGACACGCTTCCAGGATGCGGTGCGGAGCCTGCGCTACCTGCTGATCGGCCTCCCGAGCGCGATGGCCACGATCGTCCTCGCAATGCTCGGGGTCGTCGCCGCCGTGACGATCGCGGTCTTCGGGCTCGGGTTGGTGTTGCTGCCGTGGGCGATCGCCGGACTCGATCACTGGGCGTCCTGGCATCAGGCCGCAGCGGCGCGACTGCTCGGTCGCGGCGTCGCCCCGATCCCACCGGCGTCGATCCGCGTCGGACCCCACGCGACGCTCGCACTGCTGCGGGCACCGTCGACCCGCCGGCTCGGCACCTGGCTGTGCTCCCACTTCGCCGTCGGCACCCTGTTCGGCCTCGTCGCGTTCGTGTGCGCCGGGCTGGCCGCGATGGTGCTGCTGCTGCCGTTCTGGTGGCTCGTCCCCGGCCCGCCGCTGCAGGTGGCCGGCATCCAGGCGACGGACTGGCCCTCCGCCGGCCTCCTCATGGGGATGTGCGCCGCCGTCTCGCTCGCCCTCGCCGTCTGGGCGGTACCTGCGCTCGCCCGCGTCCATGCGCGCGGTACCCTCTCGGCGCTCGCGCCGTCGCGAGCCGAGGAGTTGGAGGGCCGAGTCGAGGCGCTCACCGCCACGCGCAGCGAGGTGGTCGACGCCCACGGCGCCGAGCTCCGGCGCATCGAGCGCGACCTGCACGACAGCACGCAGGCGAGCCTCGTGACGATCGCGATGAAGCTCGACATGGCCCGCGAGGCCGGCGAGGTCGACCCAGCCGTGGCGAAGCTGCTCGACGAGGCGCACGCCGGAACCGAACAGGCGATGACCGAGCTGCGCAGCGTGATCCGCACGATCTACCCGCCGATCCTCGCCGACCGCGGGCTCGCCGGCGCCCTCGACGCGCTCGGCGGCCGCTCGGGGATCCCGGTCTCGATCGATGCCGACGACCTCGGCCGGGTGCCTGTCGCGGTGGAGACGGCCGTCTACCACGCGATCAACGAGGCGATCACGAACGCGGCGAAGCACAGCGGAGCCACTCGCATCGAGGTCCGCCTCTACCGGGAGGGCGATCGGCTGCGCGTCGGCATCGTCGACGACGGAATCGGCGGCGTCAATGAGGGAAGAGGCACGGGTGTGAGCGGCATCCGCTCACGAGTCGCCGCGCTCGACGGCGAGGTCTCGATCACGAGCCCCGCGGGCGGTCCGACGGCGATCCGGATCGACCTCCCGTGCGCGTAGTGCTCGCGGAGGACCACGTGCTGCTCGCCGCCGGCCTCGAGCTGCTCCTCGACGGCGCGGGCTTCGAGGTGGCCGCGGTCGCGGGCGACGGACCCGCCTTCATCGCGGCGGTCGAGGAGCACGCACCCGACCTCGTGATCGTCGACGTGCGATTGCCCCCGGCCTTCCGCGACGAAGGCGTGCTCGCCGCGCTCGAGGTGCGGCGGAGGCATCCTCGACTGCCCGTGCTGATGCTCTCGCAGTACGTCGAGCGCCAGTACGCCACCGAGCTGCTGTCCGACGACCAGGGTCACGTCGGCTACCTGCTCAAGGACCGGATCAGCCGCGTGCGAGGGTTCATCGACGCCCTGCACCGGATCGCTGCGGGCGGCACGGTCATCGATCCCGAGGTCGTCGCACAGCTCCTGGGTCCGCGCCCCCAGGATCCGCTCGACCGACTGACGCCGCGCGAGACCGAGGTGCTGCAGGCCATGGCCGAGGGCGACGACAACGCCCAGATCGCCGCGCGGCTCGTCATCACCGAGAACGCGGTGCACAAGCACATCGGCAGCATCTTCGCCAAGCTCGACCTGCCCGCGACTGCGAGCGGCCACCGCCGCGTGCAGGCGGTGCTCGCCTACCTCGCCGAGCGCTGAGCGCGCCGACTCCGACGCTAGCGCCGCTGCTCCTCCCCCGAGAGCCGCTGGGCGATGTAGATCGGGATGATCGAGACGAGCACGAGCACGACCGCGATCACCGAGACGATCGGCGCCTGGTTCGGCCGGAACATGTTGTTCAGGATGAAGATCGGCAGGGTCGTCACCCCCGATCCGGCGGTGAACGTCGTCACGATGATCTCGTCGAAGCTCAGCGCGAAGGCGAGCAGGCCTCCCGCGAGCAGTGCCGAGCGCAGCTGCGGGAAGGTGACGAGCCGGAAGGTCGTCCAGACGCCGGCGCCGAGGTCGGCCGACGCCTCCTCGAGGTTGAGGCCGAGACGGCGCAGCCGCGCGATCACGTTGTTGAAGACGGTCACGATGCAGAACGTCGCGTGGGCGATCACGACCGTCCAGATCGAGAGCGGCACCCCCATGATCGTGCGGAAGAAGTTGTTGAGCGCGATACCGGTGATGATGCCGGGGAGTGCGATCGGCAGGATCACGAGCAGGCTGATCGCCTCGCGCCCGAAGAACTCGAACCGCTGCAGCGCGAGCGAGATGAGCGTGCCGAGCACGAGCGAGACGGCCGTCGCGACGAGCGCGACGACGATGCTCGTGCCGACCGCATCGAGGGCGCCGGCGCTCTGGAAGGCCTTGCCCCACCACTCGAGCGTGAAGCCCGGCGGCGGCCACGTGAGCGAGGTCGACGTCGAGAACGAGTTCACGAGCACCACGAGGAGCGGCACGTAGACGACCACGAGGATGACCGTGGTGATGACGCCGAGGGTGATGCGGAAAGGCCGCGACAGTCGCATGCGTTCGCCCCTTAGAGGTTGTCGAGGGCGCCGGTGCGACGCACGAGGAACAGGTAGCCGAAGATGATCACGATCGGGATGAGCGCGATGGCCGACGCGAGCGGGAGGTTGTTCGCCGCGCCGACGTTCGTGTAGACGAGATTTCCGAGCATCTGGTTCGCGCCGCCGACGATGTTGACCGTGATGTAGTCGCCGAGCGAGAGCGAGAAGCTGAAGATCGTGCCCGCGATGATCGCCGGCAGCACGAGCGGGAACACCACGTGACGCAGCGTCGGCCAGGTGCGTCCGCCGAGGTCCGCGGATGCCTCGAGCAACGAGTCGGGCACGCGCTCGAGCCCGGCGTAGATGGGCAGGATCACGTAGGGCAGCCAGAGGTACGACAGGGTGATGATCGTCGCCGGGAGTCCGTAGCCGATGGTCTCGCCGCCGAACGGCGCGACGAGCCACTCGAGGATCCCGTCCTGCGAGAGCACCGAGCGCCACGCGTACGCCTTGACGAGGTAGCTCGCCCAGAGCGGAGTCAGCACCATGATGAGCAGCACCCGTCGCATGCGCGGCGTGGCGACCTTCGCCATGAAGAAGGCGATCGGCAGCGCGAGCGCGACGTCGATGAGCGTGACGGCGAGGGCGACGCCGACCGTGCGCACCGTGACCGTCTGGTACAGCGAGCCGGTCAGCACCTCGATGATGTTGTCGAGCGTGAACTCGGTCGTGATGTCGCCCGTGAAGCTGTCGACCGACCAGAACGCGGTGACGAGCAGCAGCACGAGCGCCACGATGTAGACGATGCCGAGCCAGAACAGCGGGGCGCTGAGCAGCAGGGCGAGGCGGGTGCGCGGGTGCGTGCTGAGGAAGACGGAGGCCGCGCGCGCAGGCGTACGCGGCGGTCGCGGAACCGATGGGCGCGCCGGTGCGGGCGCGGTCACCCGGGTGTTCGTCGTCATGCGTGTCCTGTCGTGTCGTGCGGCGGGTGGGGCGGCCCGGCGGCCGGGCCGCCCCCATGGTCGGGCTGCGTCAGCCCTTGATCTCCTGCCAGGCCGAGGTCCATGCCGAGTAGTCGGTGCACGTGACGTCGGTGCGGCCGTCGACGCAGTCCTCGATCGGCGTCGTCCAGTACCAGATGTTCTCGGCGTACGAGGCGTCACCGGCGTGGTAGGCCTCGCAGTCGGTGCGGAATTCGCAGGCCTCGTCGCTCGACGGCGCCTCGCCGAAGTACGAGGTGGCCTGGCCGTTCGCCTCGGGGCTCGCGATGTAGTCGAGCCACGCGTACGAGCAGTTCGGGTTCTCGGTGCCCGACGAGATCATCCACGTGTCCGACCATCCGGTCACGCCCTCTTCGGGAACCGTGACGTCGGTCGGGGCTCCCTCGGCCGCGGCGACGTTCTGGATGACCTGCCACGTCGTGCCGACGACGCTGTCGCCGGTCGTGAACGCCTGGATCTCCTTGAGGTAGTCCGACCAGTACTCGCCGATGTTCTCGCGCTGCGCCTTCAGCAGGTCGACGGCGGCCGCGAGCTGCTCCTCGTCGAGGGCGTACGGGTTCTCGATGCCGAGGTCGGGCTGGGTCGCCATGAGGTACATGGCCGCGTCGGCGATGTAGATCGGCGAGTCGTAGGCCGTGACCTTGCCCGCGTAGGGGTCGGACTCGTCGAAGACGACGCCCCAGCTCGTCGGCGCCTCGGTGAAGACGTCGGTGCTGTACATGAGCAGGTTGGCGCCGTAGCCGTGGGGCATGCCGTAGTTCTCGCCGTCGACGGTGTTCCACGCCTTGTCCTTGAGGAAGTCGTAGACGTTCTCGTAGTTCGGCGTGAGCTCCATGTTCACGGGCTGCACGTCGCCGCCCGCCACGAGCCGCAGCGAGGCGTCGCCCGAGGCCGACACGACGTCGTACTCGCCGGTCTTCATGAGGTTGACGGCCTCGTCGGAGGTGCCGAAGGTCTTGACGGTGACCTCGCAGCCGGTCTCCTCCTCGAAGGGGCTGACCCAGTCGACGGCGGGGTCGTTCGTGCCGTCCTCGGCGTAGCCCGGCCAGGCGAGCACCGAGAGCTGCCCCTCCATCTCGCCGAGCTCGGTCGCGGCCTCCTCGCCGCCGCCTCCGCCGCCCGAGGTGCCGCAGGCGGTCAGCAGCGCGACCGAGGCGATCGCGAGTCCGACGGTCGCGCCTCGTCGCGCGTTCCGCATTCGCATCATGGTTCTCTCCTGTTTCTCTTGGTGGTGCAGTTCGGGATGCCTCAGCCGGCGGTGCCGGGGAGCATCGCGCCGATCGACGCGGTCGGCGTCGGGTTCTGGGGGCCGGCGACGGCGCCGTCGACGGCGACCACGTCGCCGTCGTGCCACGAGACGACGACCCGGTCGCCGTGCTCGTCGTCGTGCACGCGGCCGCGGACGTTCTGCTCGAGCACGCTCACGCGCGGGCCGGCGTCGAGATCGACGACGAGCCGCACGCCGCTGCCGAGGTAGATCGCCTCGACGACGGTGCCGGCGGCGTTCCGCACGCCCTCGCCGTGCTGCCCCTCGGCGCTGACCGTCATCTTCTCGGGGCGCAGGGAGTGGTGGCCCTCGCGCTCGAGCAGCGCGCGCGAGTGCTCGGGGTCGAAGAGGTTCGAGGTGCCGACGAAGTCGGCGACGAAGCGCGAGACGGGCCGCTCGTAGAGCTCGGCGGGCGTGCCGAGCTGCTCGATGCGGCCGGCGTTGAAGACGGCGATGCGGTCCGAGAGGGTGAGCGCCTCCTCCTGGTCGTGGGTGACGAAGATGAAGGTGATGCCGAGCTCGCGCTGGATCTGCTTGAGCTCGACCTGCATCTGCTCGCGGAGCTTCAGGTCGAGGGCCCCGAGCGGCTCGTCCAGCAGCAGCACCTTCGGCTCGACGACGGTGGCTCGGGCGAGCGCGACGCGCTGCCGCTGGCCGCCCGAGAGCTGCGAGGGCTTGCGGTCGGCCATCTGCTCGAGCCGCACGCTCGCGAGCGCCCGTCGTGCGCGCTCGTTGCGCTCCTTCTTGCCGAGCCCGCGCACGCGCAGGCCGTACGCCACGTTGTCGAGCACGCTCATGTGCGGGAACAGCGCGTAATCCTGGAACACCGTGTTCACGTCGCGGTCGAACGGGGCGCGCTTCGTGACATCCTCGCCGAACAGCTCGATCGCGCCGTCGCTCGGCTGCTCGAATCCGGCGATGAGTCGCAGCACCGTGGTCTTGCCCGAGCCCGAGGGGCCGAGCATCGAGAAGAACTCGCCGGCGGCGATCTCGAGGTCGACGTGGTCGACGGCGGTGACGGCGCCGAACTCCTTCGTGAGCCCGGTGAGCCGGATCGCCGGCTGCGCTTGGGTCATGACATCTCCTTCGATGCTGACGACGTTCAAACATCTGGTTCCAGATGTTCGTCAGTTCCAAATCATATGACTCCAGATGTAAATGTCCAGCCCCCCGTGTTACGGTCGTGTCACAGATCCGCAGCGGGACGAGCACAGGAGGTCGGATGCCACAGGCGACCAGCCGTGCCGACGCCACCCACGCGGTCGTGTTCTCACCGCTCGACGGCGCCGGGCGCGCCGAGCTCGTCGAGCAGCGGCTCACCGATGCGATCGTCGCCGGCGTGCTCCGCGACGGCGAGCGGCTGCCGAGCGAATCCGAGCTCGCGAAGCGTCTCGGCGTCGCGGTCGTCACCGCCCGCGAGGCGCTCGTCGCACTCCGCGACAAGGGACTCGTGCTCACGCGCCGGGGCCGCGACGGCGGCAGCTTCGTGACGCACGACCGCGACGCCGCAGTGCGCATGCTCGACCAGCGGGTGCGGGCGCTCAGCCGGATCGAGTTGCGCGACCTCTCCCTGCACTACGCCGCGATCGCCGGAATGGCGGCGGAGGTGGCCGCCGACCGCGCGAGCGACGACGACCTCGGGAGCCTCGCCGACATCGACGCCCGGGCCGATCTCACCTCGGCGGGGGGCGCCCGCAGGGCGATCGGCCGGTTCCAGCTCGAGATCGCGGCGGTCAGCCAGTCGCCGAGGCTCGTGCACGAAGAACTGCGCCTCCAGGCGGAGGCCGGCCCATTGCTCTGGCTGTGCATGCGGGAACAGGCGTATCGTGACCGCAGCAGGAAGGCGAGGCTCGATGTGATCCAGGCGATCCGCTCGGTCGATCCCGATGACGCACGTCGCGCGACCACCGCCCACATCGAGTCGGCGGTCGAGTGGCTCATCGACGAGAAGGCCCGCCTCGAGACCCCGGCACCGCTGCCGTAGCCTCGCCGCCACGCTCCTCGACGGCAGCCGATCGCACCGTCCGCTCCGCGACCCGCTCCTCCACCCCTCGTTCTCCGAACCCTCCTCCCCCTCACCGTCCCCCACAGAAAGGACCGAGGCCATGACCGTCACCGTCGACGTCACCGCGCTGCAGATCGCTGCGCGCATCGCCTCGACCATCGACCCCGTCTTCGCGATGATCGACGGCTGGCGCGACCGCATCGAGGCCGACCTCCTCTCCGTCGCCACCCCGAGCGCCGAACGACTCGATCCCCGCATCGCCGAGCTCGTCGGCCCGCCGCTCGAAGCACCGGGCAGCCTCATCACGGGTGCCGGATTCGTCGCTGCACCCGGCTACCTCGCCGACGCGCCCTGGCACCTGGCCTGGTGGCTCAGCGGCGCGAACACGTTCGGTGCGGGCGATCAGCCCGGGCTGCGGCGCCTCGACGCGGTCAGCGACCCCGACGCCGAGCAGTTCCGCGACTACACCGTGCTCGAGTGGTGGCGGGTTCCCGCTCGCACCGGCACGCGTCACCTCACCGGCCCGTACGTCGACTACCTCTGCACCGACGACTACACGGTGACCATCACCACTCCGGTGCGCGCGGCGGGCGAGATGGCCGGCGTCGTCGGCACCGACCTGTACGTGGCGAGCCTCGAACGGGTGCTGCTGCCGGTCGTCCGCGAGTCGGGGCATCCGTGCACCCTCGTGAACGCGTCGGGGCGCATCGTCACCTCGACCGACTCGCACCGCGCGACCGGCGCCCTGCTGCGCCTCGACGGGCTCGCGGGCGCACTCGCGCCCCTCCGTGAGCGCGAGGGGAGCGCCCCGGGCGAGAGCTCGGCGCTGCCGGGCGGCGCGACGGTCGTGCCGTGCGGCGACACCTCGCTCGCGCTCGTGTTCGAGGCGTAGCGGCGAACGTCGCGCATCACGTGGCGGCGCATCCGCGCGAGCCGTCCTCAGGGCCGGCCGGCGACCGCCGCCTCGATGAGGCTCGCAGAGGCCGCGGCCCCGTCGGCCCCCTCGTAGGCCCGCCGCACCTCGTCGGCCGCCGTGCGGATCGCCGGGTCGTCGAGCACGCGCCGCACCGCCGCGACGAACTCGGGGCGGCCGACGTGCTTCGGCGAGACCGCGATCGCGTTGCCGCGACGCTCGCAGGCGCGCACGTGCCACGTCTGCTCGGGCTGCAACCCCATGCCGACGAACGGCACGCCCGTCGCGCACGCGGTCTGCACCGTGCCCTGGCCGCCGTGCAGCACGGCGGCGTCGACGAGCCCGCCGAGCCGGTGCGCCGGCAGCAGCGGCGTGACGTGCACGTTGGGCGGCACCCGGTCGCCCGGCTCGAGGTAGTGGCCGATCGGGGCGACGGCGTTCACCGGCAGCCCGCCGAGCGCCTCGGCCGCGGCGAGCGCGAGCCGTCGGTCGGCCGACGAGCCGAGCCCGAGGTAGACGAGCGGCTCGGGCGCCGACGCGAGCTCGCCGACGATCTCGGGCAGCGGTGCGTCGAGGTGGGCGAAGATCGGCCCGACGAGCTCGAACCCGTCGGGCAGCTCGAAGCCCTCCATCTCCCACGGCATCTCGGTGACGAGGTTGCGGTCGGCCGTGAGCAGGCTCGAGACGGTGCGCAGCGGCGGCACCCCGTTCGCCTTCGCGACGCTCGTGAACGCGCGCGGCGCGAGCGGTGCCGAGTTGTAGATCCATCGGAACGCGGCCGTGGCGACGCGATCGGCGGCTCTCGCCATGCGCCCGGACCCGGTCACGAAGCCCATCCGCCTCGTCTGCGCGACCTGCGGCCGGGTGAGCGGGAACGGCACCGGGTAGAAGAGCGGCACCCCCTCGGCGCGCGCCGAGATGAACGAGGTGAGATTCGACCCCGTCACCACCGCAGCAGCACCGAGCTCGCGGATCGTTCGCCGCTCGAGCTCCACCCTCGCGCCGACGAGCTTCCGCGTGAACGGGCTGCGGAACGAGCGACCCTGGTCGAACGCGATCGCCTGGTCGCGCTCGGCGCGGCTCCAGGCGGGCGTGCCGGCACGGTACTCGAACCCCGCGTCGCGGACGAGGTCGACGAAGTCGGCCTCGTAGCCCTGGAACACCGCCCGGTGCGCGGGGTCGAGCGCCCGCGCGACCTGGATCATGCGGGTCGTCTCGGCGAGGTTGAAGGTCACCGGGCAGAACAGGACGGTCGCCATGCCGATGTGCGGGCGCGCTGCCGCGCTCACCCCTCCATCGGGGCGACGGCGCCGCGCGACGTCGTGATCACGACGCCGAGCCGATGCCCTGCGGCGTCGCGAGACCGGGAACGGCATCCTTCCGGCCGACCCGCCCGCGCACGAGGAAGATCGCGATGATCGCGAGGAGGGCGTAGAGGTAGGTCGACAGGCCGGCGAGGGTCGCGAGCTCGTTCACCGAACCGTGCACCTCGTCGAGACCGCCGACGGCGAGCATCGTGGAGGGGTCCGTGATCGCGTGCAGCAGGATCGGCCAGATCAGGCTGCCGGTGACCCGGAGCGTGAGGTACATCGCGACGCCGAAGACGAAGGTGAAGCCCATCGTGGCGAGCACGGTGAGCGGCGGCTGCCCGGTCAGCAGGTTCACCGAGTGCAGCAGCGAGAAGATGAGCGACGACAGCAGCATCACGACGCGCTCCGAGTACCCGCCCTTGCGCAGCAGGTTCACCGCGAGGCCTCGGGTGAGCAGCTCCTCGGCGAAGCCGATGCACAGTCCGGTGAGGTAGATCGCGATCACCACGCCGACCGAGTAGCGACCGTAGTCCGTGCCGAAGATCCGCAGCAGCGCGGCGGCGAGCACGATGGCCGGCGCGATCCACATCCACCAGCTGCCGCCGATCGGCTGGCGTCCGAACAACTCCCGAAGCCATCCGAGCGAACCGGAGAACAGCAGCAGGATCGCCGAGCCGACGACGATCGCCAGGGCGGTGCCGAAGAGGATCGTCGGCACGTCGGCGAGCGGGTCCCCGTCGTCGATCTGCGAGCCGAAGAGCAGCCCGACCAGCTTGCCGGTGGCGAGGTAGAGCGCGACGTACACGGCCGCGAGCAGCACCGCACGCCACCACCCGCCGCGCTCCCAGAAGCGCTTCCAGCCCGACGCGACGGCCACCTGTTCACTCATCGACACACCCCCATGACAACGGATACGAGAGAACGGTATCGAGCCGGAGCCCCCTCCGCCCGGCAACAGGCCGGGCGGATCGGCGGATCCGCGTCGGGATCGCTCGTCACGAATCGGAATCGACCGGCCCGGATGCCCCGGCGTTTGCGACGATGGTGCGATGACGGCATCCGCTCCCGCCCTGGTCGGCATCTCGCACGGCACCTCCTCGCCCGACGGGCGCCGGGCGGTGCGCGGGCTCCACGACGCGGTGGCCGCGGCGCTCGCGACGAAGCATCCGGACGCGACGCCCGCCGCGCGCCTCGGGCACGTCGACGTCGAGCAGCCCGACGTGCCGGCGGCCCTCGCATCGCTCGCCCCCGGCGAGCCCGCCGTCGTCGTGCCGCTGCTGCTGTCGGCCGGGTACCACGTGCACGTCGACCTCACGGAGGCCGTCGCGGCGACCGCGGACCGAGCCGTCGTGCTCGGGGGTGCGCTCGGGCCCGACGACCGGCTCGCGACCGTGCTCGCGCGACGGCTCCACGAGGCGGGCGTCCGCGACGACGACCTCGTCGTGCTCTCGGTCGCGGGATCGAGCGACGCGCGGGCGGTGCGCGACTGCCACGACATGCGCGAGCGCCTCGCCGCGGCGACGGGGCGCGACATCCGCATCGGCTTCCTCTCGGCGGCCGCGCCCCTGCTGCACGAGGCGGTCGCGCTCGCGAGGACGGATGTTCCGGGCGCACGCGTCGTCGTCGCGAGCTACCTGCTGGCCCCCGGGTACTTCCAGGACCTCGCCGAGGCCGCCGGAGCCGACGTCGTCACCGAACCGCTGCTCGTGCCCGATTCGCCCGCCCCGGCCGAACTCGTCGAGATCGTGCTCGACCGGTACGCCGCCGCGACGGCAACCGGGTAGCGGCCGATCAGACGTAGGACATGCCGAGGCACGGGCCGAGCACGACGATCCAGGCCGCCGCCGCGACGATGAGCATGCCGATCGCGATGCCGCGCGTCTTCACGAAGAAGAGCATCACGATCGCCGCGATCGCGACGAGCAGGAACGGCCAGATGAGGCCGATCGCCGTCGAGCCGAACATGCCGCCGAGCATGAGCGTCGCGAGCATCAGCAGGATCGCCACGACGTGCGCGCCGCAGCCGATGCCGACGCCGACGCCGATCCCGGCGCCGATGCCGAGGCCGGGCTTCGCGGCGGCCGCGGCGGTCGCCTCCGGTGATCCGTAGGGGGGCGGAGTCGCCGGGCCGTACGGCGGGATCGCAGGAGGCACCGGCGGGGGTGGCGGAGGTGACGGCACCGCCGGGGTCGCCGCCGGCTCGCGCGACGCCTCGGGCTCGCTGAGCGGAGGCTCGACCGACGAGCCCGTGGGCCCCTCGGATGTCCGCTCGTCGGGCGTCGGCACTTCGGGCCCCGGCTCTTCGGGCGTGGGCTCCTCGGGCGTGGGCTCTTCAGGATCGGGCACCATCGACGGCCATCCTCTCTCGGTTCGCGGTCAGCCGGCCGCGCGACGCCTTCCAGGCGAGGCGGGCCAGCAGCAGCGGAATCGTCACCAGCAGGAACAGTTGCGGACGCGTGAGGCCCATCCATGCGACCTCGTTGCCCCGCACGAACTCGACGAAGAAGCGGAAGATCGCGTAGGCCGCGATGTAGATCGTGAGCGTCTCGCCCGCGGCGATCGGCCGGTGCCGCAGCCAGAACCACAGCGCGACGAAGGCGACCGCCTGGAAGACGATCTCGTACACGAAGCTCGGGTGCAGCGGCACGCGGGCCGGCCCGCCGACGCGGGCGGCGGCGGCCTCGTCGAGCACGATGCCCCAGCCGGCGCCGGTCGGCGTTCCGGGCAGCTCGGTGAAGAGGCATCCGAACCGGCCGATCGCCATGGCGAGCGCGACGGCGGGGGCGAAGAGGTCGCCCGTGCGCAGCGGATACTTCACGAGCCGCTTCGCGACGTGCACGCCGAGCCACGCGCCGACGAGGGCGCTCAGCACCGAGGCGTTGCCCTGCGTGAGCTGGGTGACGAGGTCGAGGTTCTGCGAGGGGTCGAGGTGCCGCACCCAGGTGCCGAGGCGCGAGAAGATCGCGGCCCCGGCGAGCGCGCCGAGCACAAGCGCCGCGACGCGCGCATCGGTCTGCCCGCGGCGGCGCGACTCGACGACGAAGACGAGCCCCGCCGCGAGCATGGCGAGCGCCACGAAGAACGAGTGCGTGTCGATCGGCGGGCCCCAGCCGAGGAGATCGGGCAGCGTCGGGAACATGCGATCAGGCCCCGATCCCGGCGAACATCACAGCCCAGAGCATGACCCAGAAGGGGATGGCGACGAGCGCGAGCACCTCAACGACGATGAGGTAGGCGAGCACGTTGCGCGTGTCGCCCAGCTTGCACTTCGAGCGCAGGAGACCGGCCCGTCGCGCCTTCGCGTAGCCGGCGATCGCGATGCCCGCGAACACGGCGAGCGCGATCGGGCCGAGCACGCAGGTGATGAGGGCGATCGTCGTGAAGACGCAGAGGCGCAGCGGATCGTACGGCGCGGGCGCCGGGGGTGCGCCGACCGTCTCGTCGAAGCGGTTGAGCCCCGCGAACGGGTTCGAGCCCGAGGCATCCGCCGCCCCGATGCCGTTGCCGCCCGATGCGTCGCCCATGCGCCCCCCTACGCCACCGTCACCGGCAGCTCGCGCCGGCCGCCCGTGAGGGCCGCCTCGCCCGTCGCCGTCGAGATGCGGGTGCGCCCGAGCGGCGCCCACGCCTGCACCGCGCAGAACGGCGCGCACTGGTGAGCCGAGGTCTCGGCGTTGACGGTCGCGACGTGCACGCAGCACTGCGTGAGCCGCTCCTCGATCATCGTGTTGATGTCCATGAAGGGCTTCACGGTGATGCGCTTGACGCGTTCGCCGAGGAACCGCCGCAGCCGCTTGTGCTGGCCGGGCAGCGCCGAGGTCGCGAGCTGGGTGAGCGTGCCGATGCCGAGGTCGCAGCCCGTGCAGATGTCCTTCCAGAGCGTGCCGATCGACGGGTGCGAGAGCGACGACTGCTCGCTCAGGAGGTCGAGCAGCGACTGCTTGACGCTGTCTTTCAACGCCTGGTTGATGTTGCTGTCGGCGATGCGGTTCGCGATGAGGTCGGGGTTGAGGTCGAGGAACTCCTTCAAGCGGTCGTGCCCGACGAGCGCGGTGAGCGAGTTCCACGAACCCGAGTCGTCTTTCAGCAGGTAGCCGACCGAGCAGCAGTGCGGGTGGCTGCACGGCAGGGCGGTGAGGTCGCGCCAGGTGACCTCGCCGTCGGTCTGCGCCTCGAGCCGGGCGAGGACGCCCGTGTGCGTGAGCCGGTCGTTCGGGTCGATGCCCGCCGAGCGGCCCGAGCCGAACACGGGCTGGATGGTGACGCCGCCGACGAAGGGGGTCCGCATCGCACGGCGAATCACCGCGCCGATCTCGCCGTCGTTGACCCCGAGGGCCGCGGTCATCGTGAGGGTCGTGAAGACGCCCGCCTCCGACAGCCGCTCGAGCGCGCGGTCCTTGAAGCGGCGGATGTCGGCGCCGCGGTGGTACGCCGACGCCTGCGCGCTCTCCCCGTCGAACTGCAGGTAGACCTCGACGCGCTCGCGGTGCTTCTTGAGCGTCTCCACGAGGGCGTCGTCCTGCGCGATGCGGAGGCCGTTCGAGTTGAGCAGGATGCGCACGATGGGACGTGCGACGAGGTGGTCGAGCAACTGCTCGAGCCAGGGGTAGAGCGTCGGCTCGCCGCCCGAGAGCATGAGCACGTCGATGCGGTCGTTCTCGCGCGCGAGCTTCGCGTCGACCGAGGCGAGCACCTCGGCGAGCGGCGCGATCGCGGTGGCGGCGGGCCCCGACTCGGCGAAGCACGTCGGGCAGCGCAGGTTGCAGTGGTCGGTGAGGTCTTCGAGGAGGATGCACGTGTGCTGCGTCTGCATCTCGGGCAGCCCGTCCTCGTACGCCGAGGGCACGGGCTTGAAGTTGCCCGCGAGGTCGGGCGTGTGCACCTTCGTCGGCGCCGTCCACTGCTCGAGGTAGGTCAGGATCTCGGGCGACTCGTCGTACATCGTGCTCACGAGCCCGTGCGTCGGGCAGCCGCGGTCGAGCCACACCCGGCCGTCGCGGATCGCCAACCAGCCCGAGAGCCGGGCCACGTCGGCGAGCGGCCGCTCGGGATCCTCCTCGTGGCACCGCGGGCAGAACGCGTTCACGTAGCGGTGGATGCGGGAGTCCCGCAGGGGCATTCCGGTACCAGCGGCGGTCGGCATGCGCTCACGATAGCGGGCGGGATGCCTCGGGCGGGAGCCCCGCCCGCGAACCCGATGTCAAGCATGTGACGCAATGCGGCGCCGTGCGACCGCCGGTGACGCAACGTGACGGGGGCCGCCGTCACGAACGTGCCGCACGAGCATCCCTCGCCTAGCGTCGGCTCAGCGACGGGGCATCCGTCGTGATCCAGACCCCCGGGAGGCAGCCGTGACGCTGAGCGAGACGACCCGCGCGCCGCGTGCCGACGGCCGCGCCGAACGCCCCGCGCGCCCCGAGGGCCGGCCGGCCCGCCCCGGCGCGAACCGCCCCAACGGCCAGTGGAAGGTCGACGGCACCGAGCCCCTCAACGCCAACGAGCAGTGGAAGCAGGACGACGGCGGCCTCGCCGTCCGCGAGCGCATCGAGAACGTCTACGCGGCCGGCGGCTTCCAGAGCATCGACGGCACCGACCTCCACGGGCGCTTCCGCTGGTGGGGTCTCTACACGCAGCGCAAGCCCGGCATCGACGGCGGCAAGACCGCGACGCTCGAGCCGCACGAGCTCGAGGACGAGTTCTTCATGCTGCGGGTGCGCATCGACGGCGGCCAGCTCACGACCGAGCAGCTGCGCGTCATCGGCGAGATCTCGACCGAGTTCGCGCGCGACACCGCAGACCTCACCGACCGCCAGAACATCCAGCTGCACTGGATCCGCGTCGAGGACGTGCCCGAGATCTGGCGCCGCCTCGAGGCCGTCGACCTCTCGACGACCGAGGCCTGCGGCGACGTGCCCCGTGTCATCCTCGGCTCCCCCGTCGCGGGCATCGCCGCCGACGAGCTCATCGACCCGACGCCGCAGATCTTCGAGATCCAGCAGAAGTACATCGGCGACCCCGAGCTCGCCAACCTGCCGCGCAAGTTCAAGTCGGCGATCACCGGCCACCCCAGCCAGGACGTCGTGCACGAGATCAACGACGTCGCGTTCGTCGGCGTCGAGCACCCCGAGCTCGGCATCGGCTACGACGTGTGGGTCGGCGGCGGCCTCTCGACGAACGCGCACCTGGCGGTGCGGCTCGGCGCCTTCGTCACCCCCGACCGGGTCGCCGACGTCTGGTACGGCGTCACCGCGATCTTCCGCGACTACGGTTACCGACGCCTCCGCAACCGGGCGCGCCTGAAGTTCCTGGTCGCCGACTGGGGCGCCGAGAAGTTCCGCCAGGTGCTCGAGACCGAGTACCTCGACGCCCCGCTGCCCGACGGTCCCGCGGCTCCCAAGCCGCTCACCCAGGGCGACCACGTCGGCGTGCACCGCCAGCACGACGGCCGCTTCTACATCGGCGTCACGCCCTTCGTCGGCCGCATCTCGGGCACGACGCTCACCCGTCTCGCCGAGCTGCTCGAGCGCGTCGGCTCGGGGCGCCTGCGTACGACGCCGCACCAGAAGCTCGTGCTGCTCGACATCGAGGAGCAGCACGTCGAGCAGGTCGTCGCAGAGCTCGACGCACTCGGCCTGCAGGCCCGCCCGAGCCTGTTCCGCCGGGGCACCATCGCGTGCACCGGCATCGAGTTCTGCAAGCTCGCGATCGTCGAGACCAAGCAGACCGCGACCGAGGCCGTCATCGCCCTGGAGGAGCGCCTCGCCGGCATCGAGCTGCCGCACCCGATCAGCCTGCACGTCAACGGCTGCCCGAACTCGTGCGCCCGCATCCAGACCGCCGACATCGGCCTCAAGGGCCAGCTGCTGCCCGACGGCGACGGCGGCCAGACGCCGGGCTTCCAGGTGCACCTCGGCGGCGGACTCGCCTCGGCCACTCGCGAGGAGGCCGGCACCGGCCGCACGGTCCGCGGCCTCAAGGTCACCGCCGACGGCCTCGCCGACTACGTCGAGACCGTCGTGCGCCGCTTCCTCGCGCAGCGGGATGCCTCGGTCGACGAGACCTTCGCCGAATGGGCCCACCGCGCCGACGAGGACGAACTGCGATGAGCGCCCGCAACCTCGGCCCCACGACGACCTCCTCACGTGCGAAGCGCTCGCACGCCGAGCTGCGCGCCCTCGCCGAGGCGGGCAACGCCGAGCTCCGGAGCCTCGCCGACGGCGAGGCATCCGCCCACCAAGTCGTCGCCTGGGTGGCGCGTGAGTTCGCCGTGGATGCCGCGGCCGTCGCCTGCTCGATGGCCGATGCCGTGCTGCCGCACGTCGTCGCGCAGTCGCTGCCGGGGGTCGACGTGCTCTTCCTCGACACGGGGTACCACTTCCAGAAGACCATCGAGACGCGCGATCGCGTCGCCGCCTCGCTCGACGTGCGCATCGTCGACGTGCTGCCCGAGCTCACTGTCGCCGAACAGGATGCCAAGTACGGCAAGGACCTCTTCGCCCGCGACGCCGGCGCGTGCTGCGCGATGCGCAAGGTCGAGCCCCTGCAGCGTTCGCTCGCGGGCTACGAGCTCTGGTTCACGGGCGTACGCCGCGACGAGGCGCCCACCCGCACGAACACGCCCCTCGTCACGTGGGACGAGCGCAACGGCCTCGTGAAGGTCAATCCGCTCGCGGCATGGAGCTTCGACGACCTCATCGACTACGCCGGCGCGTTCGGCGTGACGGTGAACCCGCTGCTCAGCGAGGGCTACCCCTCGATCGGCTGCGAGCCGTGCACGAAGCCCGTCGCCGCGGGCGCAGACCCCCGATCCGGCCGCTGGTCGGGCCTCGACAAGACGGAATGCGGGTTGCACCTATGACCGACGTACTGACCGCCCCCGCGACGGCGCTCGACACGCTCGACCTGCTCGAGGCCGAGGCGATCCACATCATCCGGGAGGTCGTCGCCGAGTTCGAGCGGCCCGTGCTGCTCTTCTCCGGCGGCAAGGACTCGGTCGTCGTGCTGCACCTCGCGGCCAAGGCCTTCTGGCCGGGTCGCGTGCCGTTCCCGGTGCTGCACGTCGACACCGGCCACAACTTCCCCGAGGTGCTCGCCTTCCGCGATGCGACCGTCGAGCGACTCGGCCTGCGACTCGAGGTCGCGCTCGTGCAGGAGTACCTCGACGACGGCCGCCTGCAGGAGCGCGCCGACGGCACCCGCAACCCGCTGCAGACGCAGCCGCTGCTCGACGCGATCGCCGCGGGCAAGCACGACGCCGTCTTCGGCGGCGCCCGCCGCGACGAGGACAAGGCCCGCGCCAAGGAGCGCATCATCTCGCTGCGCGACGAGTTCGGCCAGTGGGACCCGCGCAACCAGCGCCCCGAGCTCTGGAGCCTCTACAACGGCCGGCACACCCCCGGCCAGCACGTGCGCGCCTTCCCGATCTCGAACTGGACCGAGCTCGACGTGTGGAGCTACATCGAGCGGGAGGGCATCGAGCTGCCGCCGCTCTACTACGCGCACGAGCGCGAGGTGTTCCGCCGCGACGGCATGTGGCGCGCGGTCGGCGAGGTCTCGCAGCCCCGCCCCGACGAGCAGGTCGAGCTGCGCACCGTCAGGTACCGCACGGTCGGCGACATGAGCTGCACCGGCGCGGTCGAATCGGATGCCGCGGACGTGACGGCCGTCGTGCGCGAGGTCGCGCAGTCGACCCTGACCGAGCGCGGCGCGACCCGGGCCGACGACCGCATCTCGGAGGCCGCCATGGAGGACCGCAAGAAGGACGGGTACTTCTGATGAGCGAGACGATCACGGCCCCGAGCACGCTCTTCCGCTTCGCGACGGCGGGCTCCGTCGACGACGGCAAGTCGACCCTCGTCGGCCGGCTGCTGCACGACTCGAAGGCGATCCTCGCCGACCAGCTCGAGGCCGTTGCCCGCACCTCGGCCGAGCGCGGCTTCGGCGCCGGCACGGGCTTCGACTTCGCGCTGCTCACCGACGGCCTGCGCGCCGAGCGCGAGCAGGGCATCACGATCGACGTCGCGTACCGCTACTTCTCGACGGGCGCGCGCAGCTTCATCCTCGCCGACTGCCCCGGCCACGTGCAGTACACGCGCAACATGGTCACGGGCGCGACGACGGCCGACGCCGTCGTCGTGCTCATCGATGCCCGCAAGGGCGTGCTCGAGCAGACCCGCAGGCATCTCTCGGTCGTCGCGCTGCTGCGCGTGCCGCACGTCATCGTCGCGGTCAACAAGATCGACCTCCTGGGCTACGACCGGGGCGCCTTTGAGGCGGTCGCGGCCGAGGTGCGCCGCGTCACCGGCGAGCTCGGCATCGACGGCGTGCACGTGCTGCCCGTCTCAGCCCTCGAGGGCGACAACATCGTCGACCGCTCGCCGAACACGGCGTGGTACGACGGGCCGGCCCTCCTCGAGCTGCTCGAGTCGCTGCCCTCGCACGACGAGCTCGACACCGAGTACGACCCGTTCCGCCTGCCCGTGCAGCTCGTGCTGCGCCCGCAGGGCGGCCTCGCGCCCGAGGTCGCAGGCGACCCCGAGCGGGCCGAGTCGTTCCGCGACTACCGGGCCTTCGCCGGTCGAATCGGCTCGGGGCGCGTGCGCGTCGGCGACCGGGTCACGGTGTTCCCCGCGGGCATCGAGACCACCGTCACGGGCATCGACCAGGCCGGGGCATCCCTCGACGAGGCGGTCGCACCCCAATCGGTCGCCCTGCGCCTCGCCGACGAGATCGACGCCGCCCGTGGTGCGGTCATCGCGGCCGCGGGCACCCTGCCCGAGGCACGGCGGGAGTTCGAGGCCGAGCTGTTCCAGCTCGACCCTCGCGCCCTCGCCCCCGGCACCCGCGTGCTCGTGAAGCACGGCACCACGACCGTGCAGGGGCTCGTGGCCTCCATCGACGCGAAGCGCGACCTCGACACCCTCGAGCACGTGCCCGCGACCTCGCTCGAGGTGAACGACATCGGACGGGCGACGATCCGCGTCGCCGCCGACCTCCCCCTCGAGCCGTACGGCGAGAACCGGCACGCCGGGTCCTTCCTCGTCATCCATCCGTCCGACGGCCGCACCCTGGCCGCCGGCATCACCGAACAGTAGGCACCAACCGATCCGTAAGGAGGCGACAACCGTGAACAGCACCACCAGCACCATCAGCAAGGCCCTGACGATCACCGCACTTGGAGTGGCGGCGATGATGCTCGCCGGTTGCTCCGCCGCCGCGGGCGCGTCTCCGAACGACGAGGCGGAGGCGAGCACCTCGCCCGCCGCCGAGCTCCGACTCGGCTACTTCGCGAACGTCACCCACGCGCCCGCCATCGTCGGGCTCGAGGAGGGGCTGCTGCAGGACGCGCTCGGCGACACCGAGCTCACCACCTCGGTGTTCAACGCCGGTCCCGCCGCGATCGAGGCGCTCTCGGCCGGCGCGATCGACGCGACGTACATCGGCCCGAACCCGTCGATCAACACCTTCATCCAGTCGGGCGGCCAGTCGGCGCACATCGTCGCGGGTGCCGCGACCGGCGGCGCCGCGCTCGTCGTGCGCGACGGCATCGACACGATCGACGACCTCGAGGGCACCACCCTCGCCACGCCCCAGCTCGGCAACACGCAGGACGTCGCGCTGCGCGCCTGGCTCGCCGACGAGGGCTTCGAGACCGACACGCAGGGCGGCGGCGACGTGCACATCACGCCGACCGAGAACGCGCAGACGCTCACCCTGTTCCAGCAGGGCGAGCTCGACGGCGCGTGGCTGCCCGAGCCCTGGGTATCGCGGCTCATCGTCGACGCGGGCGCGCACGTGCTCGTCGACGAGGCGGAGCTGTGGGACGACGGCGCCTTCCCGACGACGGTGCTGCTCGTGCGGGCCGAGTTCCTCGCCGAGCACCCCGAGACGGTGAAGGCGCTCCTCGAGGGGCACGAGGCATCCGTCGCCTGGCTCGCCGACAACCCCGATGAAGCCGCCGGCGTGATCAACGCGGGCATCGAGGCCGAGACGGGCAAGCCGCTCGCCGACGCGGTCATCGACCGCGCCCTCGAGCACGTCGTCTTCTCGGTCGACCCGCACGCCGAGACGTTCGCCGACCTCGTCGCGAACGGCCTCGAGGCCGGCACCCAGAAGGACGGCTCGATCGACGGGCTGTTCGACCTCCGCATCCTGAACGAGCTGCGCGAGGAGGCCGGCGAGGAGCCCGTCTCCTCGGGCGGCCTCGGCGAGGAGTAGTCGCATGAGCGGGCAGGCGGCCATCCGCATCGAGCACCTCGGCAAGCGCTTCGGCGCCGGCCCGATCGTGCTCGACGACGTGAACCTCGACGTCGCGGCGGGTGAGTTCGTCTGCCTGCTCGGCGCCTCGGGCTGCGGCAAGTCGACGCTGCTGAACCTCATCGCCGGGCTCGACAGGCCGACGACCGGCAGCATCACGACGCCGCCCGAGGGCGCCGCCGTGATGTTCCAGGAGTCGGCGCTCATGCCGTGGCTCACCGCCGCGCAGAACGTCGAGCTCGCGCTCCGCCTCCGCGGGGTCGGGCGCGCCGAGCGCAGGGCGCAGGCGCTCGAGCTGCTCGCGACCGTCAACCTCGCGGATGCCTCGGCGAAGCGCCCCCACGAGCTCTCGGGCGGCATGCGCCAGCGCGTCGCACTCGCCCGCGCCCTCGCGCAGGACCGCCCCGTGCTGCTGATGGACGAGCCGTTCGCCTCGCTCGACGCGATCACGCGGGACCTGCTGCACGAGGAGCTCGAGCGCGTCTGGCGCCTGACCGGTCGCACCATCGTCTTCGTCACGCACAACGTGCGCGAGGCGGCGCGGCTCGGGCAGCGCATCGTGCTGCTCTCGAGCCGGCCCGGCCGGGTCGCCGGCGAGTGGCGCATCGACGCCGCCGAGGGCCGGCGCATCGAATCGCCCGAGGTGGCGGCGCTCTCCGTCGAGATCACCGCCGAGCTGCGGAAGGAGATCCGCCGAAATGCCGCATGACACCTCCCTCCTCGACCTGCCCGGCGCCCGCGAGGGCGCGCCGTCCCGGCACGACGAGCTCCGCGCGCTGGAGGCCGGCCTCGACCGCCTCCAGACCGACGCCGACGAACGCCCCGGCCCCTGGAAGGTCTTCACGCGCAGCGTGCTGCCGCCCATCCTCTTCGTCGTCGTGCTCATCGTCGCGTGGCAGCTCTACGTCGTCATCGCGCAGCCGCGACCCGACATCGTGCCGGGACCGCTCGACGTCGCCGCGGCGCTCGGGCAGGCCTGGGAGTCGGGCCGCCTGCAGCTCGCCGTGGCGACGAGCCTCGAGCGCGGCGTCTTCGGCTTCGTCATCGCCGTCGTCGTCGGCACCCCGCTCGGACTCCTGCTCGCCGAAGTGAAGCCGCTGCGCCGCGCCGTCGGCCCGATCATCTCGGGCCTGCAGGTGCTGCCCTCGGTCGCCTGGGTGCCCGCCGCCATCCTCTGGTTCGGGCTCAGCGACGCGACCGTCTACTTCGTGGTGCTGATGGGCGCCGTGCCCTCGATCGTGAACGGACTGATCTCGGGCGTCGAGCAGGTGCCGCCGCAACTGCGGCGGGTGGGCACGGTGCTCGGCGCAGGACCGGGACGCCTCGCGACGCTCGTCGTGCTGCCCGCCGCACTCCCCGGCTACGTCGCGGGGCTCAAGCAGGGCTGGGCGTTCTCGTGGCGCTCCCTCATGGCCGCCGAGATCATCGCGATGGGCGGCACGATCGGCTTCGGGCTCGGGTCGATGCTCGACCAGAGCCGCGAGCTCGCCGACATCTCCGCCGTGCTCGCGACGATCCTCGTGATCCTCGCCATCGGCATCCTCATCGAGCTCGTGTTCTTCGCGCCCCTCGAGCGCCGGATGCTCCGCCGCCGGGGCCTGCTGCAGGGAGCCTCACGATGACCGTCGGACACGTCACCCTCGTCGGCGCCGGACCGGGCGACGCCGGGCTGCTCACCATCCGCGGGCTGCGCGCGCTCGAGGCGGCCGACGTGGTCGTCGCCGACCGGCTCGGCGCCAGGGGCGTGCTCGACGGCCTCGCGGCGGACGGCGTCGAGCTGCGCGCCGAGGTCGTCGACGTCGGCAAGCAGCCCGGCCACCACGCCGTGCCGCAGGACGCGATCAACGCGCTGCTCGTGTCGCTCGCCCGCGACGGCAAGCGGGTCGTGCGGCTGAAGGGCGGCGACCCGTTCATCTTCGGCCGTGGCGGCGAGGAGCTCGCCTTCTGCCGCGACGCCGGCATCGCCGTCGAGGTGGTGCCCGGCATCACCAGCGCGATCTCGGTGCCCGCGATCGCGGGCATCCCGCTGACCCACCGCGGCCTCGCGACGACGTTCACGGTCGTCACCGGGCACGAGCAGATCCGGGCGCTCGGCGGCGGTCGCGACCACACCGTCGTGCTGCTCATGGGCATCGGCACCCTCGCGAACTCGGCGATCACCCTCGCCCGCGGCGAGCGCGGGGGCGAATGCCCAGTCGCGATCGTCGAAGATGGATACGGCGAGAACCAGCGCGTCACCATCGGCACGCTCGACTCGATCGCACTGCAGGCGGCACGCCGTGGCATCCGCTCGCCCGCAGTGGTCGTCGTCGGCGACGTCGTGACCCTGAGCCCGTACGCGCCCGAGGCGCTCTCCCCCAGCACAACTCGAAAGGCATCGCAGCAATGACCCGTTCCCTCCGCGTCGCGATCGTGGGCGCCGGCCCCGCCGGCATCTACGCCGGCAACATCCTCCGCCGCCAGGTCGCAGAACAGGGCGGCGAGGTCGCGATCGACCTCTTCGAGTCGCTGCCGGCCCCCTACGGGCTGATCCGCTACGGCGTCGCCCCCGACCACCCCCGTATCAAGGGCATCGTCAACTCGCTGCACGAGATGCTCGACGCGGGCGACATCCGACTCATCGGCAACGTCGAGGTCGGTCGCGACCTCGAGGTCGGCGAGCTGGCCGAACGCTACGACGCGGTGATCTTCGCGACGGGCGCGCTGCGCGACGCCCCCCTCGCCATTCCGGGCATCGAGCTGCCCGGCTCGTACGGCGCCGCCGACTTCGTCGCCTGGTACGACGGCCACCCCGACGTGCCGCGCACCTGGCCGCTCGAGGCGCAGTCGATCGCGGTCATCGGCAACGGCAACGTCGCGCTCGACGTCGCGCGGGTGCTCGCGAAGCACCCGAAGGACCTGCTCTCCACGGATGTCCCGGCCAACGTCGTCGCCGGCCTCGAGGCCTCGCCCGTGACCGACGTGCACGTCTTCGGACGCCGCGGCCCCGGACACGTGAAGTTCACGCCGATCGAGCTGCGGGAGCTCGGCGAGGTGCCCGACGTCGACATCGTGGTCTACGACGCCGACTTCGAGCGTGCGGAGGGCGACGCCCACGCCGAGGCGCTGCACGCCTCGAACAACCAGGTCAAGGTCATGACCCGCACGCTCAACGGCTGGCGCACCTCGCCCGGCTCGACCGGCCAGGGCACGGCGTCGCGCCGCCTGCACCTGCACTTCCTGCACGCCCCGGTCGAGATCTCGGGCGACGGGCGGGTCGAGAACATCCGCTTCGAGCTCACCCGACCGGTCGGCGACGGCACGGTCGAGGGCACCGGCGAGTTCGTCGACTACCCCGTGCAGGCGGTCTACCGCGCGGTCGGCTACGCGAGCTCGCCGATCCGCGACGTGCCCTTCGACGAGAAGGCCGCGGTCATCCCCAACGAGGGCGGCCGGGTGCTGGATGCCTCGGGCGCACCGATTCCCGGAATCTACGCGACCGGCTGGATCAAGCGCGGCCCCGTCGGCCTCATCGGCCACACCAAGGGCGACGCGCTCGAGACGATCACGAACCTCGTCGCCGACGCGAACGACGGCGTGCTCACCGCGCCCGTGGTCGACGCGGCCGACGGCGAGGAGATCTTCGAACTGCTCGCCGCGCGCGGCGTCGAGTACACGACCTGGCAGGGGTGGCTCGGACTCGACGCGCACGAGCGCGGTCTCGGCGAGGCGTTCGAGGCGCCCGAGCAGTACGCGGGCGTCGTGCGCGAGCGCGTCAAGGTCGTGCCCCGCGAGGAGCAGGTGTCGATCTCGCGCGACGGCGCGCTCGCACTCTCGTGACGTACGTCATCGCGCTGCCCTGCGTCGATGTGAAGGACCGGGCGTGCATCGACGAGTGCCCGGTCGACTGCATCTACGAGGGCGAGCGCTCGCTGTACATCCACCCCGACGAGTGCGTCGACTGCGGGGCGTGCGAGCCCGTGTGCCCCGTCGAGGCGATCTACTACGAGGACGACCTGCCCGACGAGTGGGCCGACTACTACAAGGCGAACGTCGAGTTCTTCGAGGTGACCCCCGGCGGCGTGCCGCCGCTCGGCTCGCCCGGCGGCGCGGCGAAGACGGGTGCGCTCGCATACGACCACCCGCTCGTGGCGGCGCTCGCGCCCCAGGGCGAGTAGCCCCGGTCGGCGCGCCCGAGCGGCGCCCCCACCCGAGCGACGCCCCGCCCGAGCGGCGCCCGGCCCGAGCGGCGCCCCCACCGTTTCAGGAAATGGTCCGCTCCTCAGGACCGATTCACTCGAATCGTCCTGCGCAGCGCACCTTCTCCTGAAAGCCGATCCGCGCTCGCGCGTCGCCCGCAGGCGCTTCCCACGTCAGCGCAGCGCGGCGCCCGGCTCGAGCACGAGATCGGCGACCTCGGCCGGCGCGCCGAGCGCGACCAGTCGCGCGCGGAACGCGCGCCGGGCGCGTACGTACGGCTCGTCGGAATCTCGGATCACGGCGAGCTGGTTCATCCATTCGAAGATGCCCTGCACCTCGAAGGCGAACTGCTCGGCACCGTCGACGTCGACGACGCCGTCGAGCTCGCCGGCCGCGGCGGCGTAGCCGACCGAGACGGCGAGGTAGCCGAGCCACTCGTCGAGCTGCCCGGTGATCGCGTCGCGGACGACGCCGGGCTTGGCGTGGAAGTCGGCGGCCGCAGCCGAGAAGAAGCAGCCGCCGGGGAACACGCGCTCCTGGGAGTAGGCGACGACGCGGTCGAGCAGTGCGACGACACGGGCGAGTCCGCGGGGCTTCACCCGGGCAGGCTCGATGACGGTGGCGGTGAAGCGGTCGCGCGCGGCGTCGACGGCGGCGAGCTGCAGTCGCTCCTTGCTGCCGAAGAGGGTGGCGATGCTCGATTTGCTGACGTTCGCGGCGATCGCGATGCGCCCGATCGAGAGCTGGTCGAGCCCTTCGATCGAGGCGAGGTCGACCGCATGACCGAGCACGACTCGCCGCGAGGCGTCGCCTCGCGCGCGTCGTCCGTCCAGTGCGGTCTCGATGCGGCTCACGCTCTCGATTTTACGCACGATCGTGCGTATAGTTGGCGTACGATCGTTCGTATTTATTGATTCGGATGCCACGACGACCCCGCCCGGAGGACACCATGCACCCCGCCGTCATCGCCGCCGTCGCTGCGGCGCGCACCGCCGACCGCGTCTCGCCGAGGCTCGCCGCCCGTCTCGCGCTGCCCCTCTTCCGCCAGGCCGGGCCAGCCCTCGCCGTCCGCGAGCACGACCGTGCCGTTCACGAGAGCGCCCGTCGTTCGACCATCACGGTGCGCGGGCGGCGCGTGGCGGTCTCCGAATGGGGCACCGGCGCCGACGTCGTGCTGCTCGCACACGGCTGGCGCGGCCGCGCCTCGCAGTTCGCCCCCGTCGTGCGCGAACTTCGCGCGGAGGGCTACCGGCTCGTCGCCTTCGACGCGCCCGCGAACGGCGACTCGGGCGGGCGGCGCACCGACATCCGCGACTGGCTCGCCGCGATCGAGCTGCTGCAGGCGCAGCACGGGCGCTTCCATACGATCATCGGGCACTCCTTCGGCGCCCTCGCCGCACTCACGGCCGTCCACGAGGGCACGGCGACCGGCGGCGTCGTCGCGATCGCCGGCGTCTCGCGGGCGAAGTACCTCATCGACGCCTTCGCCGAGCGGCTCGAGCTGTCGGAGGCGGCGAAGGGCGCCCTGCGGCGGGACTTCGTACGCGGAGTCTTCCCTCAGGCGGCCGAGGAATCCGTCTGGGAGCGCTTCGACGCGGCCGCGCGACCGCTGCCCGGCGACGTGCCCCTGCTGCTCGTGCACGACGCGGCAGACCGCGAAGTGCTCGCGAGCGAGTCGCACCGCCTGCATGCCGCCCACGGCGAGCGCAGCCGGCTCGTCGTGACCCGCGGCTCGGGTCACGTACGGGTGCTGGGCGCCGACCCGACGCTCGACGCGATCGACGCGTTCGTGTCGGGCGGGCTCGCCGGGGTCGACGAGAGCGGACTCGGGCACCAGGCACGCGCCGACACCCCGGCCTGAGGCGTTCCGGCACCCGCAACGCCGCCGAACGGCGGAGCCTGCGGCCCTCGCGCCCCCGTGCCCCGGTGCCCTCGTGCCCCCGGGACGAGCGACGGGGCCCGGCACTCGGTCGGGCCTGTCACCGTCGCAGGTCTGGGCACGCGCGCTCGGCGATCTGCGTCAGCGCACCCGACCCTCGCCCGGCCCGTTGCCGCGCGGACGCTCCTGGAGCCGCGGGTCGGTCACAGGCTCGTCGCCGACGCGCTCATCGGTCACGCGATCGTCGCCCACGCGCTCATCTGCGAGGCGGGTGTCGGTCACCTGGTCGTCGCCCACGCGGTCTCCGGCCACGCGGTCGTCGGTCACCCGACCGTCGCCCAGCCGACCGTCGTGCACGCGCTCGCCGCTCGCCGTCGCCGCGGTGACCCGGTCGCGGTTCCCGTCGCGGTCGGCGTCGACGTCGGGGTCGACGTGATCGGCCTTCCTCAGGCGCTCGTCGGCCTCGGCGCGGAGCTCCTGGGCGGCGGACTGCCGCTCGGCGCTCTCCCGCGCCAGGCGCTCGGACTCGAGCCGGGCCTCGGCCGCAGCGGCCTCGGCCTGCTTCGCATCGGCCGCCGCGAGCGCGGCGTCGGCATCGCGCCGGCGCGCGGCCGCGTCGGTCTCCGCGGCGCTCTGCCGCAGCTCGGCCGCCTTGCGGCGGGCCGCTTCGGCCTGTGCCTGCTGGCGCCGCCGGTTGGTGGCCAGCACGACGATGACGACGATCGCGATGACGACGACGATTCCGACGATGATCCAGATGATGGTGCTGGTGTCCACGGGTGATCAGCCTCCTCGGCTCGATGACCCCATCGAACCCCGAGGAGCGCTGAAGGGCAACGCCCTTGCGCATCGCACCGAAGTGCGGAATGATCCGGCGCGCCGAGGCCCGGGAGAGCGCGTGAGCGGCGCTACTCGCCCTTCGCGCCGGCGTCGGTGACGCTCACGTCGCTGCGGTGGAAGTTGTGGAACGAGCGCGACGCCGTCGGCCCCCGCTGGCCCTGGTATCGGCTCGAGTAGTCGGCCGAGCCGTAGGGCTTCTCAGCGGGCGACGACAGGCGGAAGAAGCACATCTGCCCGATCTTCATGCCCGGCCACAGCTTGATCGGCAGGGTCGCCACGTTGCTGAGCTCGAGCGTGACGTGCCCGGTGAACCCCGGGTCGATGAAGCCGGCCGTCGAGTGCGTGAGCAGGCCGAGGCGACCGAGCGAGCTCTTGCCCTCGAGCCGCG
Organism: Agromyces sp. NPDC058104; assembly: GCF_042884835.1. Classification (NCBI taxonomy): domain Bacteria; kingdom Bacillati; phylum Actinomycetota; class Actinomycetes; order Micrococcales; family Microbacteriaceae; genus Agromyces; species Agromyces sp. NPDC058104. The sequence goes on from NZ_JBHVTD010000001.1 coordinate 1,417,222, forward strand.
CGGCGACGTCGTCGGGCAGGGTGACGGCCTCGAAGGTCGAGGCGAGCACGAACTCGCCCGGGTGCAGGATGAACGCCTCGTCGGGCTTCACCTCGATGAGGTGAGTCAGCTCGGGCTGGTCTTCGGCCGGATCGATGAAGGGGTACTTGTGGTTGTCGAACAGCCGGAAGTAGCGGTCGAGCCGCACGTCGACGCTCGACGGCTGCAGCATCGAGGCATCGGACGGCTCGAGCCTGATGCGCTGGAGGTCGAGTTCGGCCCTGATGTCACGATCCGAGAGAAGCACCCGCCCAGCCTACCGAGCGCCGACGATCGGGGTCATCGAGTAGCGAAGCGCATCGAGACCCTTGCTACGATGGTCACCGCTGCACCCTTCGGATGCCGCATGCCGATGTAGTTCAATGGTAGAACTTCTGCTTCCCAAGCAGACAGCGCGGGTTCGATTCCCGTCATCGGCTCCGATCAGGCTTCACCGCAGCTCGACCGGCTCAGGTCGATGTTCTTGCGGGTCGAGACCCCACGTCCCCGGCTACTGCGCCGGTGCCGCGACCTCCTGCACGTCGGCGCCGACGGTGACGGGCTGATCGGGCAGCGTCGCGATCGGCGACGTGTCGAGGTGCTCGGGCGTGAGCTGCACCCCACCCGTCGAGTTGGCCGACTGCATCAGCTCGTTGACCCACTGGGAGTTCAGCTCGGGCCGCTCGGGCTCGTCGAACACGAAGCGGACGGGGATCGAGGGGTGGAGCCAGATCGTCGAGCGACCGCGAGGCTGGTCCTCGGGATGCTGCCACGAGAGCGTGAAGCTCTCGCCGCGGCGCAGCTTCGTGACGAGCGCGACCTTCAGGTGCGACAGCGTGCGGTCCTCGATGCCGATCGGCGTCTGCGAATCGCCGTAGTAGAGCGTGCCCATGCGCGAGATTGTAGGCCGAATCGGCCGGCTCGAGCCAGAGCCTCGAGGACCGACCGACCGGCGCCTCAGTTCACAGCTTGGGCTTCACGCGTGATCATGCCGACCGGCTCGGTGGGCTGCCCGAGTGCACGGAAGATCCAGCCCGCCTCCCGGTACGCGTCGGCGTCGAGGGCGTGGCGCCCGTCGACGATACGGCGTGCGTTGACGAGCGCGCCGAGCTCGTTCGGGTCGGCCCGACCGAACTCGTCCCATTCGGTGAGGAGGGCGACGACGTCGGCCTTCGTCACGGCTTCCGCCAGCGATCCGGCGTAGTCGAGGTCGGGATAGGTGCGATGGGCGTTCTCGTTGGCTTCCGGGTCGTAGACGACGACATCCGCCCCCTCGAGCGCGAGCATGCGGGCGACGTCGAGCGCCGGGGCGTCGCGGACGTCGTCGGAGTTCGGCTTGAATGCGGCGCCGAGCGCGGCGACCCGGGCCCCGTGCAGGTCACCGCCGGCGAGGTCTCGGACGAGGTCGACGAATCGGAACCTGCGGCGCGTGTTGATGTCGTCGATCTCGTGCAGGAAGGCGACCGCTCGGCCGACGCCGAGCTCTTCGGCACGATGTGCGAACGCCCGGAGGTCCTTCGGGAGGCACCCCCCGCCGAACCCGAGGCCCGGCTTCAGGAACTTGCCTCCGATGCGCTCGTCGTGCGAGAGCGCCTCGGCGAGCCGGTCGACGTCGGCACCGGTCGCCTCGCAGACCTCCGCCATCGCATTGATGTACGAGATCTTCGTGGCCAGGAACGAGTTGGCCGCGACCTTGACGAGTTCGGCCGTGGCGAGGTCGGCCACGACGAGCGGGGTCCCGCGTCGCAGCATCGGGGCGTAGACCGCCCTGAGCTGGCGCTCGGCCCAGCCCGACGCGACGCCGAAGACCAGGCGGTCGGGATGCAGGGTGTCGTCGACCGCGAAGCCCTCGCGGAGGAACTCGGGGTTCCAGGCGAGCTCGAGGGCCTCTCCGATCGGCGATCGGGTGTTGACCATCGCGGTGAGGCGTTCGGCGGTCCCGATCGGCACGGTGGACTTGCCGACGAGGAGTGCCTTGCGGCGGGCGCGGGAGGCGAGTGCCTCGAACGCGCGCTCGACGAAGGTCAGGTCGGCGGCGTCGGAGTCGATCGACTGGGGTGTTCCGACGCAGATGAAGTGGACGTCGCCGAAGCGTACCGCCGCGTCGAGGTCGGTCGTGAAGGCCAGCCGGCCCGTGCGGAGCACTTCGCTGAGCTTCTCCTGCAGGCCGGGTTCGAAGAAGGGCACACGACCGGATGACAGCTCCTGGATCTTCTGCTGGTCGACGTCGACGCCGAGCACCTCGAACCCCAATGCGGCCATGCAGACGGCGTGGGTGGCGCCGAGGTATCCGACGCCGAGCACGGTGATCCTCGGATGCTCGGCGATGGGGTCGAGCTCGGTCTCGGGACTTCGGGTGGTGAACATGCGTGCCTCCTCGGGTGGGTGTGCCGGTCGTGCTCCTCGATCTGCGTGAGGGTCATTCCTTCCGGCAATCGACGTTGCTGAGTTCGGCGCCGGGGCCCGACACCGTGTTGTCGCAGGTGAGGACGTTGGCGCGCTCGGGCTGCAACGAGAAGCCCAGTCCGGAGCCCGCGAGATTCGCGGCATTCCCGCGGAAGACGTTCTCGGTTCCCCATCCGTCGACGATCTCCTGGCTCTGGAATCCATCGCCCGGCGACTGTTCGACGGTGTTGCCCTCGATGAGCCAGCCGTTGCCCTTCACGTCGACCGGGGAGTCGGCTTCGGCGATCGCCGCGCCGTCGAGATCGTTGTCTCGGAGGATGCCGTCGGAGGTGCCCTCCTTGATGTCGACGCTCTCCGCGGTGGTGGCGGAGATGTCGTTGCCCTCGATCAGGTTCCGATCGCTGGAATCGGGCTCGCATCGGCTGATCTCGCACCAGTTCGACTCGGCGCTGCCGATGTAGATCCCCTCCCCGAACTTTGGCTTCCGCAGGCCGGTATCGCTGATCGTGTTGTCCAGCACCTGGTTGTCGCTGCTTCCGGCGCGCAGGTGGATGGCCTCGTCGCCGATGCCGGAGACCTCGAGGCCGCGGATGACCGAGTCGGTGGTGGCATCCGCCATCACGCCCTTCTGGCCGTTCTGCACGCTGAAGCCGTCGAGGACCCAATGGGCGGCGCCGTCGAGGTGGACGACGTACCCGTCGTCGGTCGACGCGCCGTCGAGGATGCTGTCCGAGGTGCCGCACAGGGTGATGGGGGCGTTCGGCTCCCCGTCGGCGGTCATGCGGAAGCGGCCTTCGTAGCGGCCCGGCGCGAGCGCGATGACCTCGCCGGGGCGTGCTTCGGCGAGCGCGCGGCGAAGCTCGTCTTCGTCGCTGACGTTGACGGTCGCATCGGCGCACGCCGCGTCGCTGCCCCCGGGCGTCGCCGAACCGTTCACAGGGTTTCCGGCCTCGCCCGCTGCGTCCCGACCGACGACCGCCCATCCGAGCGCGATCGCGGCAGCGATGATCACCGCGACGACGACGGCAGCCGTCGCGACCAGCGCGAGCCGGCCGCACACGGGTGCCTTCCTCGCAGGAGTGCGAGCCGTTCGCGTGCGGTTCATCGGGCCCTTCCCCTCAGGTCCTCGACCGAGACGATTCCGGCCGTGATCTGCGTGAGCGGCCGGCGTTCGGCCTCGCGGTCCGCGCGGCCGCGATACTGACGGAACCCGGCGACGATCGTCAGCAGGAGGAGCGCGCCGAGCGCGACCCAGACGATCGTCAGCGGTTGCGCGATGGCACGGACGACGGAGTTCGGCGTGACTCGTTGCTCCCACCGGTCGACGTCGTTGCGAGCGAAGTACCCACCGGTCGCCGCGTCGTGGAACGGTGCGCTGCCGTCCCCGGCGACCGTGTTGCCGGTCACCCGGACACCGGTCGCCTTCCCGGCCAAGGCGACCGCGTGATTCGTGATGCCGGAGAACTCGTTGTCCTCGATCACGGCCGAGGCGTCCTCCACGCGGATACCGGTGTCGACCGAGTCGATGCGGTTGTCATGGATGCGGCCCTCGACCCCTCCGCGGACGGCGATCGCCTGCCTGGATTGCCCGGAGAACCGATTCGCGCCGATGTCGACTCGCGAGGAGCCGTGATCGACGGCGATCCCGACCACGTTCCCGCTGAGCTCCGAGTCGAGGAGCGCGATGCCGTCGCCGCCGTCGACCCTGATGCCGTAACCGGCGTTGTTCGCGACAGTGCTGGTCTGCAGGCGGATCTCACCGGATTCGACCGCGGGAGCGCCCGATGCGCTCGGGCCCGGAGCCAGGGCACGTGCATCGATGGACATGCCGTTCCGCCCGTTCGTCGAGGCCGTGACCCGCTCCAGCGCGATCCCCGAACAGGAGCGCTCGATCACGAGTCCGTCGACCGCGTTGCCGGTCGACTCGGTCGACTCGACCGTCGTCTCGGTGACGGAGCGGTTGAGGACGATGCCGTCCACGAGGCTGCCCTGGACGCGCAGCCCGGTGATCGCGAGCTTCGTCGCCCTGGAGACGAAGAGCCCGAACGCGTTCCCGGTGAGGCCGACGTCGGCGAGGCTGCCGCTCACCGCGCCGGGAGGCGCCGCCCCGTCGGTCAGCGCTGCGAGGTCTTCGGCGGAGAGCAGCGGTGTCGCCGACGGCTCGCCGCCTGCGGTGGCCGGATCACCGGCCGGGAAGGAGTCGGTTCCGGTGAGCGCGAGTCCGCCGGTCTCACCGCTCCAGAATCCGAGATCCCGGAATGACGCACCGTGCAGCTCGACGGTCCCCCCGACGACACGGAGGTAGGCGCGCCCGTCCGAGGTCGTCGTGTCCGGTGCTCCCGTCGCCGGATCGAGACTCGTGACGGCGACCGGGGCGTCGGCGGCTCCTGCGGCGGTGAGCGCGCCGCCGAGCGTGATGATCGAGACGAACCGGTCGGGCGCGCTGAGCATCGAGACGGCCCGGCCGTCGGCGCCCAGGTCGAGGTCGGCGCCGGCGAGCGCCACGATGTGCTCCTCCACGCGGACGGATCCCTCTTCGGCGGTGACGCTCGACGGGGAGAGCATGGCGAGCTCGGGCAACGTGTACGGGACGTCACGCGGCGGCAGCACGAGCGTCGGGACCGGCGTCGTCGGCACCCGGTAGGGCCCGTCGAGCCAAGTCATCCTCGAGGGCGCCGTCGCCGCGGCGCGCCGGACGAGGTCGAGCCGGCCGCGTTCCGCTGCGACCAGCGACGGCTCGCGCTCGGGGTCGCCCGGGTATGCGCGCCCCTGGATCGGATCGTCGGATGCCACCCCGTATCCCCCGACCGGGTCGCGCCCGCCGGGGTCGTTGAACGCGATGCCCGCGGCGATCGCCACGGCGACGACGAGCAGGCCGAGGGCGATGGTCGCCAGGAACTCGCGGAGCACGCTCATCGTCCGACCCCCTCGCCCACGGGCTCCAGGCGGTCGGGCTTCGCAAGCGGCTCGATCGAGTCAGCGGCCTGCCCGTCGCCCCCGAACTGCCCGGCGCGCCGGGTGAGCCAGCCCTGCTTGTTCATCGTGACGAACGCCAGCAGCTTGATGGGCAACGCGATGAAGATCACGGTGACCGCCAGGAGCGGAAGGATCACGAGATCCTTCGGGTTCCGCTTCAGGTGGGAGAAGCCGCGGATGCCTCGCCCGACCAGCAGCCACGATGCTGCGGCCGCGACGCCCAACGGGGTCGGTTCGAGCCTGGCGAACAGGAGGTAGAAGAGCGTCATGCCCATGGTCACGGGCGTCAGGATGATCTGCAGCACGGTCACCTGCGTCACGAACGGCACTCGCCACAACCACCCCTTGGCGACCGCGGTGAGGTAGCAGCGGTACGAGTTCCTGCTCCACCGGACGCGCTGGCGGACGAAGGCCCGCATGGTGTCGGGGAACATCGACAGCGCGCGAGCGCTCGATTGATGCACCGTCTTCCACCCCGACGCGATGACGAGCCAGGTGAGGCGGCCGTCGTCGCCGGCGATGCAGCGCCGACCGAGGAAGAACTCGTTCTCGAGCGACTCCAGCACCGGCACGACCGCGATCCGGCGGTAGACGGCGGTGCGGCCCGACAGGCAGGGAACGGCCCCGGCCCGCCCCATCGCCGGCACGTAGTCGTAGTAGCGCAGGTCGACCAGCCAATCGGCGATCCTGCGCCAGACGCTGCTGCCGCGACGGTAGACGTTCTGGTGCGTGCCGACGCCGCCGACCTCGGGATCGACGAAGGGCATCTGGACGTTGCGGAGCAGGCCCTCGGTCCATCGGGTGTCGGAGTCGGTGAGCACGAGCAGCTCGTGCCTGGCCAGGCGGATTCCCGCGCCGAGCGCCGAACGCTTGCCGACGTGGTGGAAGAGGATCGGCCTCACCCGCGGGTCGCCGAGCGCCACGATGCGGTCGTACGCCTCGAGGTCGTCGACGTCGAGCACGATGATGATCTCGTCGGGCTGTTGCGACCGCCAGGACTGGAGGCACTCCATCAGGATGTCGGGGTCCTCGTGGAAGGAGGGCACGACGACCGAGGTGCTCGCGCGGTGGTCGCTCAGAATCGGGCGGGCCCGACGCGAGAGCACGAATCGGTAGAGCCAGAGCGCCCACACGATGGTTCCCGCGATGGCGACGGGGAAGTACGGCGCGAGCGAGTCGAAGAAGTCGCCGATGGCGCCCCAGTCGATCGCCGAAGCGAACTGCTCGAGCCAGTCCACCAGGTCGTCGATGCCGGACGCGCCACTGGCTCGATCCAACGGGGTGATCGGTTCTTCGACGATGTTCGTCACGGGGTTCCTCGCCTCCCGGGTAAGCGGTCGGATCGTCGATCCGGTCGCGGTTGGGCGTGAAGCTGGTCGTCGGGGTCGCATCGGGTTTCGGGTTTCGACGCGACACCGAACAAGTCGTCAACGCTAGGTCGGTAGGGAGCCCTGCGGCAGGGGGGTTGAGGGGATCGCGGCGGCGACGTACCCTCGCGGCGCGCTTCAGCACGTGATGTCATTCGCGACCGAGGTGCTCCCAGACGGATTCCCACGCTGACCGGCCCGATTCACTCGTCTTCACGGTGGTACGGACGAGACTGGCCACCCGGGGACGGTTCGGGGGTCGCGTCAGGGGCACGCGAGATCGCGCCCGAGCGACTGGAAGCCGGGTGGCAACGTACTGGGACATGCTGGGAAACGGGGACGAGTCTCGTCCTTCCGGGAGTTCCGCGAATCCGGTGGCGCAGCGAACGGAGCGATCGCGATTTCGCGAACAGGATCGAACCTTCGCAACCCCCTCGCGTCCGGGGACGAGCGCGACGAGTATTTGCCTCATGGAAGCCCACCCCACCAACCACAGCGAGAACTCCGAGGAGATCACCCAACCCGTGTACCGGGTGAACTTCTGGGTGCAGCCGGCAGGACTCGGCTGGAACCTGGAGGCCTGGTATCTGACCGACTGCCCCTCCGTGCACGAAGCGATCGAGTGGGCGGACACCAACGCCCACTCGCGCCCGTACGAGCTCTTCGCCGAGAGTTCCGAGAACGGGCACAGCGAGCCGCGCACGGCGCCATTGGTTCGCCTCTCGGGGCAGAATCCCAATGACGGACCGCCCGCCTTCTCCATCGTCAAGGGCCTCGACTGATCGGCAGGCCCGCTACGTCCGCGCGCCGAGGAAGTGCGTCTCCTCACCTCGGCGCCGTCGCCTGACCGTTGTCAAGGGGGTGCCCGAACGCGCGCCGCTGGGGTTTGCTTGTCCCTGTCGGGCGGCGGGGGTAGTCCCGACGGCAGGCTGGTCGAGACCCGGCCGCAGCCCCCTCGGTTGCGGAACCTCCCAGGGCGAGGTCACGGCCAGCCTGTCTCGGCATCGACGCCGCCCGGCGGCCTTCCACCGACATCGACCTGGGCATCCCGACCGGCGGGCTGACCGGGGTCCGCGGTCCCCCACAGACCGCTGCGACCCGGCCAGCCCGCCCCGGGTCACTTCGAGGGCGGGTCGACCTCCTGCACGTCGGCGCCGACGCGCACCGGCTGGTCGGGCAGCGTCTCGATCGGCGAGGTGTCGAGCTGCTCGGGGATGAGCTGCACCCCGCCCGTCGAGTTCGCGGAGCGCATCAGGTCGTTGATCCACTTGCTGCTCAGTTCGGGGCGCTCGGGCTCGTCGAACACGAAGCGGAGCGGGATCGCGGGGTGGAGCCAGATCGTCGAGCGCCCGCGGGGCTCGTCGTCGGGATGCTTCCACGAGAGGGTGAAGCTCTCGCCGCGACGGAGCTTCGTGATGAGTGCGACCTTCAGGTGCGCGAGCGCTCGATCCTCAATGCCGATCGGCGTCTGCGAGTCGCCGTAGTACAGCGTGCCCATACGCCTGAGGCTACGCCCCGAACGGGCGAATGCACCCGTTCGGGGAAAGATCGTCGCTCACTCGACGACGGTGAATCCCGCCCGCAGCAACCGCTCCGCCCGCGACGACGGGCCGACGAGCAGCTCGAAGTCGCCGGGCTCGACCAGGCGCTCGCCACGGGCGTTCACGATCGAGCACTCCGCGACCGGGAGCTCGATCGCCACGGTCGCCGTGGCGCCGGGCTCGAGGTCGACCTGCCGGAACGTCTTCAGCTCCTTCTCGGCCCAGCTCACCGAGGTGACGGTGTCGCTCACGTACGCCTGCACGGTCTCACGGCTCGGCCGCGCACCCGTGTTGCGCAGCGTGATCGTTGCGCGCACCACGTCGCCCGCCCCGAGTTCGGCCGACTCGAGCACCAGGTCCGAGTACTCGACCTCGGTGTACGAACGCCCCTCGCCGAACGCCCACGCAGGCGACTGCGTCAGGTCGGCGTAGCGGGTGCCGTGCTGCCCGCGGACCTGGTTGTAGTAGGTGGGCTGCTGGCCGACGTGACGGGCGAAGGAGATCGGCAGGCGGCCGCTCGGCTCGACGAGGCCGAGTGCGAGCTCGGCGATCGCGCGCCCGCCCTCCATACCCGGCGACGCCGCCCAGATGATCGCCGACGCCCGGTGCGCCGACGGCGGCAGCACGAGCGGCTTCGAGGCGAGCAGCACGACGACGAACGGGGTGCCCGTCTCGGCGAGCGCGTCGAGCAGGGCGACCTGGCCGCCGATGAGCTCGAGCGTCGCGGTCGAGCGGCCTTCGCCGACGAGCTCGATCACGTCGCCGACGACCGCCACGACCACGTCGGCCGCGCGCGCCTGCTCGACCGCCTCGGCGATCATCGCCTCGTCGGGGGCCGACGGCACCACGATCTGCGGACGGGGCTGGCCGTCGGGGAACGTCGCCCCCGCCGGATCCTGCTCGAGGGTCAGCACATCGGCGCCGCGGGCGTGCGTGATCGTCCAGTCGCGGGGCGCGAAGCGCCGGAACCCGTCGAGCACGGTCGTGATCATGTCGCGCGGCTGGCCGTCGAGCCATCCGGCCTGGCCCGAGCTGCCCGCCCAGTCGCCGAGCTGCGTCTGCGCGTCGTCGGCGAGCGGCCCGACGACCGCGATTCTGCGCGCGGCACCCGACTCCCCGACCATGGGTGCCGATCCGGCACGAGCGCGCCCCGTGGCATCCGCCTCGAAGCCGCCGTCGAGCGGAAGCAGGCCGTCGTTCTCGAGCAGCACGAGCGAGCGGCGGGTGAGCTCGAGGTTGAGGGCGCGGTGGTCGGGCGTCGCGATCTCGGTCGCGATGCGCTCGCGGTCGGGGTGGCGCGGGTCCTCGAAGAGGCCGAGCTCGAACTTGAGCGTGAGGATGCGGGCGACGGCCGCGTCGAGCTCGGACTCGGCGAGGAGGCCCTGCTCGATCGCGTCGAGCGCGCCGCGGTAGAACCCGGGGGTGGTCATGATCATGTCGTTGCCCGCCTTGACCGTCGCCGCCGAGGCGTGGGCGTAGTCGGGCTGGATCTGCTGCTCCCAGACCATCCGGCCGACGTTGTCCCAGTCGGTGATGAGGGTGCCCGTGTAGCCCCACTCGCCGCGCAGCACGTCGGTGAGCAGCCATTCGTTGAGCGTGATCGGCACGCCGTCGGTGGTCTGGTAGCCGAGCATGAAGGTGCGGCAGCCCTCGCGGGCGACGCGCTCGAACGGCGGCAGGAACCACGACCGCAGCTTGCGCGGCGACAGGTCGGCCTCGCTCGCGTCGCGGCCGCCCTGCGTCTCGGAGTACCCGGCGAAGTGCTTCGCCGTCGCGAGGATGGCGCGGCGGTCGTCGAGCCCGTCGCCCTGGTAGCCGCGCACCATCGCCGAGGCGAGCTCGCCGATGAGGTGCGGGTCCTCGCCGAAGGTCTCGTCGACGCGGCCCCAGCGCAGGTCGCGGCTGATGCAGAGCACCGGCGAGAAGGTCCAGTGGATGCCCGTCGCCGCGACCTCGACGGCCGTCGCCCTGGCGGCGCGCTCGACGAGCTCGGCGTTCCAGGTGCCGGCCATGCCCAGCTGCGTCGGGAAGATCGTGGCGCCCTCCCAGAAGGAGTGCCCGTGGATGCAGTCCTCGCCGACGAGCAGCGGGATGCCGAGGCGCGTCTGCGCGGTGAGCTCGTGCGCGCGGTCGAGCCGCTCGGGAGAGGCATGCAGGATCGAGCCGACGTGCTTGCCGAGCACGAGGTCGTCGAGGTCGTCGCGGGCGTCGAGCTGCAGCATCTGCCCGACCTTCTCCTCGACGGTCATGCGGGCGACGAGGTCGGCGACGCGCTCGGCGATCGGCAGCGCCGGGTCGCGGAAGGCGGGAGCCGGGTCGAGCAGGGGCAGGGCGGTCACGGGGTCGGTGCTCCTCGATGGTGCGTCGGTGCTGGTCATGAGATGGTCGCCTCCGAGGCATCCCTCGTCGCCGCCGGTGCACGCACCGCGGTGACCGCGCTCGTGGCGCTCAGCCCCTGCTTGCGCAGCGCGCGGGCGCGCTCGCCCGCCGAGCGCAGGCGCGGGTTGACGTACTCGTCGATGCCGAAGTTGACGAGCGCGAGGGCGGTGCCGAGCAGGGCGATGCAGAGGCCCGCGGGCACGTACCACCACCAGTAGTCGGGGAAGGCGCCGTTCTGCTGCGCCCAGAACAGGATCGTGCCCCAGTTGAGGTTCGTGATCGGGATGACGCCGATGAACGCGAGCGTCGTGAGCCCGAGCACCGCGGCGGTCACCGTGCCGACGAAGCTCGAGGCGATGATCGCCATGAGGTTCGGCAGCATCTCGACCGCGATGACCCGCCAGAGCGGCTCGCCGTTGGCACGGGCCGCCTGCACGAAGTCGCGACTGCGCAGCGACATCGTCTGCGCCCTGAGCACCCGGCCTCCCCACGCCCAGCCGGTGATCGCGAGCACCGCCGAGATGAGCAGCAGGCTCGGGTTCTCGTACTGCGAGGCGATGATGATCATGAGCGGCAGGCCGGGGATGACGAGGAACACGTTCGTGAGCATCGACAGCGACTCGCTGCGCCAGCCCCCGAGCATGCCCGAGGTCACGCCGACGATGATCGCGATCAGGGTCGCGATGACGCCCGCGAGGAACCCGACGACGAGCACGCCGCGGGTGCCGTAGATGATCTGGCTCAGCACGTCCTCGCCCATGTGCGTCGTGCCCAGCCAGTGGGCGGGCGAGGGCGGCTGCTTGAGGGCCGTGTAGTCCTTCTCGAGCGGGCCGTACGGGGCGATGAGGTCGCCGAACACGGCGAGCACGGTGAAGAAGCCGAGGATGGCGAGGCCGGTGAGCGACTTGCCGTTGCGGAACATCGAGAACGAGGCGCCCATGCGCTTCCACATGTTGCGGCCGGGGCGCGAGCCCTCGGGGGCGGACTCGCGCAGCGCGGTCGTCGTGGGGATCGTCATGTCAGGCCTCCAGCTGGCGGGCGCGCGGGTCGAGGATCGCGTAGGCGATGTCGGCGAGGATGTTCGCCGCGAGCACCGCGAGCGTGATGACCAGGAACAGGCCCTGCATCAGCGGGTAGTCCTTGGCGTTGGTCGCGTCGAGCAGCAGCTTGCCGACGCCCGGGTACGAGAAGACGAGCTCCATCACGAGCGTGCCGCCGACGATGAAGCCGAGCGAGAGCGCGAAGCTCGACAGCTGCGGCAGCATCGCGTTGCGGGCGGCGTAGCCGGTGACGACCTCCCGCTCGGGCAGGCCCTTCGCCTGCGCGACCGTGATGTAGTCCTCGTCGAGCACCGTGATCATCATGTTGCGCATGCCGAGGATCCAGCCGCCGAGCGAGGCGACGACGATCGTGAGCGCCGGCAGGGTGCCGTGGTAGATCACGCTGCCGATGAACTCGGCGTTGAACCCGGGGGTCACGCCCTTGTCGTAGGCGTGCGAGGCGGGGAACCACCCGAGCGTCGTCGAGAAGATCGCGATCGCGATGAGGCCCATCCAGAAGTAGGGCACCGTCGAGAAGAAGGTGGCGATCGGCAGCAGGGCGTCGGCCTTGCTGCCGCGCCGCCAGCCGATGAACGCGCCCGTCGCGGTGCCGAGCAGGAACGAGATGATCGTCGCGAGGCCGACGAGCCCGATCGTCCACGGCAGCGCGACCGCGATGACGTCGGTGACGGGCGAGAGCCCGTGCGAGAACGAGCGGCCGAGGTCGCCGCTCAGCAGCAGGCGCCAGTAGTCGAGGTACTGCTGCCAGAGGGGGGTCTCCTTGTCGAGGCCGAACAGCGTGCGCAGGGCCGAGGCCGCCTCGGGGCTGATCTTGCCCTGGTTCTTCGCGAGGAACGCGGAGACGGGATCGCCCTTCATCATGCGCGGCAGGAAGAAGTTGATCGTGATCGCCGCCCAGAGGGTGACGAGGTAGAAGAGGACGCGTCGGACGATGAACCTCACGCGCGGGCTCCTTCGGCGCTCGGGGCCGCGAAGTGGCGGTCGGGGTCGGGGGATGCATCGCGCAGCGCGCGGGTGTACTCCTGCGTCGGGCGCAGGATGACGTCGTCGGCGGGGCCCCGCTCGACCACCCGGCCGTGGTGGAGCACCATGATCTCGTCGCTGAAGTGGCGGGCCGTCGCGAGGTCGTGCGTGATGTAGAGCACGCCGAGCTGCGACTCGCGCTGGAGCTCGGCGAGGAGGTTCAGCACGCCGAGCCGGATCGAGACGTCGAGCATCGACACGGGCTCGTCGGCGACGAGGAGGCTCGGTCGCGAGGCGAGCGCCCGGGCGATCGCGACGCGCTGGCGCTGGCCTCCCGAGAGCTCGTGCGGCCGGCGGTCGATGACGCGGCCGGCGTCGAGTCGAACCCGCTCGAGGAGGCGGTGCACCTCGGCGTCGACCTCGTCGCGCGGCACCACCTTGTCGAGCCGCAGCGGCCGCTCGAGGTGGTGGCGGATCGTGTGGTACGGATTCAGCGAGGCGAACGGGTCCTGGAAGACCATCCGCACCTGCGCGCGATACCGGCGCAGCGCGCGGCCCGATCGCGGGATGGGCTGCTCGTCGAGCAGCACCTGCCCGTCGCTCTGGCGTTCGAGCTGGGTGATGATCTTCGCGATGGTCGACTTGCCGCTGCCCGACTGGCCGACGAGGGCGAGGGTCTGGCCGCTGCGCAGCGTGAAGTCGACGTCGTCGAGGGCGAGCATCCTGCCGGCTCCGCGCACGCGGTAGCGCTTCGTAACGTTGCGGAATTCGAGGACGGTCATGCCGAGAGCTCCTGGGCGACGGTGGACGTGGTGAGGGGCGCGTTCGACGCGGCGCGCACGAAGTCGCCTCGGTCGCCGGTGAGGCTCGGGAACGAGCTCAGGAGGGTGCGCGTGTACTCGTGCTGCGGGTCGCGGTAGAGGCGCTCGGCGGTGTCGAGCTCGACGATGCGGCCCTCGCGCATGACCGCGATGCGGTCGGAGATCTCGAGGAGGAGCGGCAGGTCGTGCGTGATGAAGACGACCGAGAAGCCGAACGCGTGCCGCAGCTCCGAGATCTTGCGCAGGATGTCTCGTTGCACGAGCACGTCGAGGGCCGTCGTGGGCTCGTCCATGATCATGAGCTGGGGCCGGAGCGCGAGCGCCATCGCGATCATCACGCGCTGGCGCATGCCGCCCGAGAGCTCGTGGGCGAACGACTTCAGCCGGTCGCGGCCGACCCCGACGATCTCGAGCAGCTCGCCGCACTCGCGGGTGCGTTCGGCGCGGCTCATGCCGGGGCGGTGCGTCGTGAACACGTCGGCGAGCTGGCGGCCGATCGGCAGCACGGGGTTGAGCGCGTTCATCGCGCCCTGGAAGACCATCGACGCCTTGTTCCAGCGGAAGCGGCGCATCTCGTCGACGGTGAGTGCGCCGATCGAGACGTCCTCGCCGGATGCGTCGTGGAAGACGACCTCGCCCCCGGTGATGACGGCGGGCGGCTTCAGCAGTCGCTGCACCCCGTAGGCGAGGGTGGTCTTGCCGCAGCCCGACTCGCCGGCCAGGCCGAGGATCTCGCCCCGTCGGAGTTCGAGGCTGACCTCGCGCACCGCCTCGACGGGCGGGTCGCTCTCGTAGGTGACGCTGAAGTCGGTGATGGTGAGGAGGGCGTCGTCGCTCATGTGTCGTGTCTCTCACGTGGTGCGGGAGCCGGGCCGTCGCCGGCCCGGCTCCCGCTGGGGTGGATCAGTCGGCCGGCTGCAGCTTCGTCAGGATGTAGACCGCGGTCGGCTGCGTCGGGTCGGCGGGGGCGTACGGGTCGTCCTCGCCGGGCCATCCCACGTAGTTGCGGGTGTTGTACTGGCCGATGAAGGGGCGCGTGCCGACGGGGATCGTCGGCACCTGCTCGACGAAGATCCTCTGCACCGACTCGAGCGCGGCGGTGCGGGTCTCGTCGTCGGTCGCGTTCGCGTACTCGGCGAGCGCGGCCGTCGCCTCGGGGCTGTCGAAGCGGCCGAAGTTGAAGTCGGCGGCCTCGCCGATCGGCTTCAGGAAGCGGCCGTCCATCTGGTCGCTGTACAGGTCGTACGGCGTGGCGCCCGAGTCGGTCCAGTGCAGGATCGCCTGGAAGTCGCCCTCGCTCTTCGCCGCCCACCAGGTGTCGGCGTCGGGCGTGTCGACGGCCGCCTCGACGCCGAGCGCCTTGACGGAGTCGGCGATGAGGCTGATGCCGGTCACGTAGTCGTTCCAGCCCTGCGGGACGGTGAGGGTGAAGGTCACCGGCTCGCCGTCGGGGTCGACGAGGGTCTCGCCGTCCCAGGTGTACCCGGCGTCCGAGAGCACCTCCTTGGCGGCGTCGACGTCGACCTCGACCTCCTCGCCCTGGAACTCGTCGGCGATGTACGCGTCGCCGGCGGGGGTCGGCAGGCCGGTGACGCTCGTCAGCTCGGGCACGCCGCCCTCGCGGGCGATCTCCTGGTGCTTCTGGCGGTCGACGACGAGGTTGACGGCCTGGCGGAACGCGACGTCGTCGAAGGGCTTCGTCGTGGTGTTGACGAACATCGAGTCGGTGCCGAGGCCGGCCGCCGCCCAGTAGACGTTGTGCTCGGGGTCCTTGTCGAGGTACGCCGACCGCACGTTCGGGATGAAGGCCTGCGCCCAGTCCGCGTCGCCGTTGGCGAGCGCCGTCGTGAGGGCCGTGTTCTCGGCGTACGACACGTAGTAGAGCGTCGGCACGGCGACCTCGCCGCCCCAGTAGTCGTCGCGCACCGTGAGCGTGACGGCCTGGCTGTCGAAGTTGCTCAGCACGTACGGGCCGGTGCCGACCGGGTCCTCGTTGACGAACGTGGTCGGGTCGTCGACCTCGGACCAGACGTGCTCGGGGAGGATGAGCGTGTGCAGGACCTTGTCCTGCTTGACGAACATCGGCGCCGCGAACGTGACCGTCGCCACGTTGCCGTCGACCGAGACCTCTGAGATGCCGAGGGCCTTCGTGTCGAGAGCGGGGTTGCCCTTGATCAGCTCGAACGTGAAGGCGATGTCGTCGGCGGTGAAGTCCTCGCCGTCGTTCCACTTCACGCCGTCGCGGGCGGTCAGCTGCACCGAGGTGTAGTCGTCGGACCAGGCGATCTCCGACGCGAGCCACGGCACGACGTCGGCGCTCGGGTCGACGAGGTTCACGATGCCGAGGGGCTCGAAGATCGCGTTGGCGTAGCCGAGGCGCATCGCCGACGAGTCGCTGATCCAGGGGTTGTTGCCCTCGGTCGTGATCGGGCCGTCGGGCTTGGCGATGGTGAGGGCGGCGCCCGCTTCGGCACCGCCTTCGTTCGAGTTTCCGCTCGTGCAACCGGTGAGCACGAGCGCGGCCGCGATACTCGCGGCCACCAATGCGGGCTTCAGCCTCACTGCTGTCTCCTCAGGGTTCGTCGTCCGGCTCGGCCGGATCGGATGTGATCGTCACTGCGGGGCGCGTGCCGCTCTGCGCCCTGAGATGGGGCGGTGCGGACGTCGCTGTCGCAGCGTGGTGTGGTGCTCGCGATTTACCTTACTGACAAGTCAGCAAATTGCAAGCGCCAGGTCATGGCGGTGACGTGCCGCCGCTTCCGTCGACGATCATCGGCATAGACTTACCGGTCGGAAGGTCATCGAGAGGGGGCAGGATGTCGGACACCGTGAAGCGGCCTCGCTCGCGCCCCGAGACGCTCGCGAAGCGCCGCGAGATCCTGCAGGCGGCGACCGAGGTCTTCGGCAGCAAGGGCTACACGAACGGCACGCTGGTCGAGATCGCCGAACACGTCGGAATGACACACGCCGGAATCCTGCACCACTTCGGCTCGAAGGACCAACTGCTGATGGAGGTCCTCACGTATCGCGACCAGAGCGACGTCGCCGACCTCGAGGAGCAGCACATCCCGGGCGGGATCGAGCTCTTCCGCCACCTCGTGCGCACGGCGTTCGCCAACGCGCAGCGAGCCGGCATCGTCCAGGCGTTCGTCGTGCTGTCGGGCGAGTCGGTGACCGATGCCCATCCCGCCCAGGCGTACTTCTCCGAGCGCTACCGCGTCCTCCGCGGGCAGGTCGTCGAGGCCTTCGGCGTCGTCTGCGCCGAGCGCGGCGTCAGCGACACGCGCGCCGTGTCGAACGCCGCGGCCGCGATCATCGCGGTCATGGACGGCCTGCAGGTGCAGTGGCTGCACGCCCCCGACGAGGTCGGGCTCGCCGAAGCGACCGAGTTCGCGATCGAGGCGATCGTCTCGGCGGTGCTCGATCCCCGCCCGTCGCCCCTCGCGGGCGACTGAACGCTGGTCCTGGGCGCTCGGCGGCCAGGCACCGGCCCGCTACTCCCCCGCGGTCTCGAGCGCCGCCTCGATCCCCGCCTGCAGGTCGTCGTAGGCCTCGAGCCGCAGCATCTCGTCGTTCACGAAGAAGGTCGGCGTCGACTGCACGCCGAGCGCGACGCCGTCGATGCGGTCGGACTCGACGCGGGCGAGCGTGGCGGGATCCGCGACGGCCGCGTCGTACGCCGCCAGGTCGAGCCCGAGCTCGCCCGCGAACTCGCGGAAGAGCGGAGCCCGCGACTCGCGCTGCTCGCCCCATTCGGCCTGCGTCTCGAAGAGCTTCGCGTACATCGGCTCGAAGGCGCCCTGCTGGGCGGCGGCCTCGGCGGCGACCGCGGCGTTGCGCGAGTTCAGGTGGCCGTCGAGCGGGAAGTAGCGCGTGACGAACGTCACCTCGCCGGCGTACTCCTCGCGCAGCTGCTCCACGAGCGGGAAGAAGGCCCCGCACGCCTCGCACTCGAAGTCGAGGAACTCGACGACGGTGACCCCGCTCGTTCCGGGGTCGCCGAGCACGTGGCTGTCGGCGCGCACGGTGGGGGCGACGGCATCCGAGGACGACGGGCCCGCGCCGCCCGACGCCGGCGGCGCCGTCTGCGGCCGGAGCAGTGCGAACGCGAGCGCGACGATCGCGATGAAGGCCGCGATGAGGGCGACGTTCACCCAGACGATCCTCCGGCGTCGGGATGCCTCGGTGCCGGCCTTCGCCGCGGGCTTCGGGGTGTTCTCGGTCATGGGGTGTTCCTCCGGATCGGTTGCAGGGGTCGGTAGTCGGGCGTCGGGCGTCGGGCGACGCGGCGGCTTCGAGTCTCGTGCCGTGCGTCGGCGTCGCGCCGCCACGGATTCCCGGGCGGCGCGACGCGACAGCGGCTGCGGCTGCGGCGAGCCGCTATCCACGCGGAGACGCGCCGAGCAGCTCCTGCATCAGTGCGATCTCGTCGGACTGGGTGGCGACGATGCGTTCGGCCATCGCGACCGCGTCGGGGTGCTCGCCGTCGGCGATCTCGGCCTCGGCCATCTCGACCGCGCCCTCGTGGTGCACGATCATCTGCTCGAGGTAGAGCCGCTCGGCCTCGGCGCCGGCGGCGGCCTCGAGCGCGGCGAGGTCGTCCTCCGACATCATGCCGTCGCCGTGGTCCATGCCGCCCATGTCGACCTCCTCCTGGCCCCATTCGGCGAGCCAGTCGCGCAGCCGGTCGATCTCGGGCAGCTGCGCCGCCATGACGCCCTCGGCGAGCGCCCGCACCGGGTCGCTCAGCTCGGGCTCGGCGAGCAGCAGCTCGCTCATCTCGACGGCCTGCTCGTGGTGCGGGATCATCATCGTCGCGAAGGCGACGTCGGCGCCGTTCGCGCCCGCCGCCGAGGCGGCGCTCGAATCGGTCGCGGGGGTGGAGGCCGAGCCGTCGCCGTGGTCCATGCCCTCCATCGAGGTGTCGGCGCAGCCGGCGAGCGCGAGCGCGGTGGCCGCCGCTGCGGCCGTGATCAGGAGCTTTCGTGCAGTTCGCATCAGTGTTCTTCCATTCGTCGGGGTCGATCGGGTGACTGCCGACGGGCATGGCGAAGCCACGCCCGTTCGACGGGCGCCGGGTTCGACTCAGGTGCGACTGATGGAGAGAACGGTGAGATCGGGTCGGTGCAGGTGCGAGGGGATGGCCCGGAGGAGCCCCGCGAGCAGCGCCGTACCGCGATCGTGCAGCCGACGGAACACGGCCGGTCCGCCCGCGAGCAGCACGAAGGCGACGAGCACGAGCAGCATCGCGCAGCTCATCACCATGAGCGCGCAATCGCTCAACGCGCTCATGCACGCCTCGTCGCAGGCGACGGCGTCACCGGCCGAGCCGATGACGGACGCGACGAGCGCCGTCGTGCCGAAGCCCGCGAGCACGTGGTGCTCCGCGGCGGAGACGGCGGCAGGCGACGCGGCGTGATCGCCGCCGCCCGGCTCGGTCGCTGCGTGCGCCTGCGCGCCGTGCGAGACGGCGACGGTGGCGGTGTGCTCGGCGCCCGCCCCCGCCGTGTGCATCGCGAGCAGCCCGACGAGCACGGCGGCCACGCCGAGCAGTGCGAGCAGTGCGAGCAGTGCGCGCCGCACCGCGTCGATGCGTGAACGGCCGGCGGCACGGGCCGCGCTCGACGACATCGCACCTCCTGGCCGGGACGCTCGCGGGTCACCGCGGCGACGCCGCGGACGAATACCCCCCGAGCGTACTGCACCGCGCGAGGCGGCCGGCTGGGAATCCGCCGGGCGCGAGCCGGTGCGCCCCAGCGCTCACCCTGCGATCGTCTGCAGCTTCGTGCGGATCTCCTCGCTCGTGTGCGTCTCCTGGTCGAGGTTGGCCTGGAGCAGCGCGAGCGCTTCGGAGGCGCCCATCGCCGAGACGGGCACGATCAGCGACTCGTACGCCGAGATCTCGTAGTGCTCGTTGCCCAGGGCGCTCGCGAGGGCGGCCTGGTCTCGCAGCTGTGGGGCGCTCCGCTCGAGCAGCGAGGCGGCCTGGCGGCTGATGCCCTTCGTGCTCGGCGAGGGCGCGGTCGACTCGCGCAGCTCGAGCAGGCGGAACACCTGCTGCAGGTTCGCGATCTGCTCCTTCGTCTCGTCGGCGTGGTGGCGGAACAGCTTCTTGATCTCGGCGGTCTTCACCGCGGAGGCCAGCTCGCCGAGCGCCGCGAGGGAGTCGTTCTCCATCGTCAGCGCCGTGCGCAGCTGGAAGTGCAGCAGCTGTTCGGGACGTTCCAGGGTCTGCTTGACCATGTCATCTCCTTCGATCACCGGCCACGCTCGCATCGTCGCAACGGGTGCTCAAGGGGATTGACATCGCTCCGGCCGACGGCCGCACGCGCTCCTGGGGACGGATCGGCCGATCACTCGGCGTTCGCGAGGAACGGCTCGTGCCGGTACTGCCCGTCCTCGAGGATCGCGACCGTCGCCTCGGGCACCTCGACGAAGGCGCCGGGCAGGTTGCTGAGCGGCTCGGACACGATGACGCGCGCGCGGGCGCCGAACCCCCGCAGCCGCTCCTCCTCGGGATACATCTCCTGGAGGGTCGCCATCGCGATCGAGTGGAACAGGGTGCGGGTGCGCCCCTGCGAGGAGTACCGGAACGCCCACACGACCGAGCCGTCGGAGACCGCGACGGTGCCCTGCATCGGGAACTCGACGCCGTGCGAATGGCCGATCTCCTCGACCTTGCGGACCGCGGCGGTCATCGCGGCGACCGGGTCGTCGCGCAGCCCCAGCGTGAGGGCGAGATAGAACAGCAGCTCGGAGTCGGTCGTGCCCCGGATGAGCGGGTAGAACTCGGGCGCCACGGCGAGCGCGAGGTCGCGCCGCACACGCGAGAGGCCGGCGAGGGCCCCGTTGTGCATGAACAGCCAGTTGTCGTGCCGGAAGGGGTGGCAGTTCGTCTGCTGGATCGGCGGCCCCGCCGCCGCGCGCACGTGCGCGAAGAAGAGCGGGCTCTCGATCGCGTGCGTGATCTCGCGCAGGTTCTCGTCGTGCCACGCCGGCTCGATGCTGTGGAAGAACGTGGGCGACGTCCCGGGAGCGCCATCGGTCGGGTACCAGCCGACGCCGAAGCCGTCGCCGTTGACGGTCTCGGCGCCGAGCGGCGAGTTCAGCGACTGGGCGACGAGCGAGTTCTGCGTGTCGAGGATGAGCTTCGAGAGTTGGATCGGCTCACCCGAGTACGCCAGCCAGCGGCACATGATGCTCCCTCCCCAGGGGGTTACGGATGCCTCTGGGGAGAGGGTACGCCCAAACCCCTCGTCGCGGCAGGCCGACGCGGACCCGTCGGCGACCGGCCGGCGCTCAGACGGTGGGGGCCGCCTCGAGGCGCCCGGATGCGACCGCATCGAGCAGCGCGCGGTGGTCGCGCTCGTTCTGCTCGGCGTACACCGCGGCGAACTCGGCGATCGCCCGGTCGAAGCGGTCGCTCGACCCGAGGTAGGCGGCGATCGCCACCCGGTCGCCCGAGCGGGCGTGCGCCCGGGCGAGCGTCGCGCCGCAGATGCGCGCGTAGAGCCGCACCGCGTCGGGAGGCATCGCCTCGAGGTCGGTCGAGCCCTTCCAGTCGTGCAGCTGCCGCACGGTGTAGTCGCGCTCGACACCGTCATGACCGGTCACCCGCTGCCACCCGAGGCACAGGTCGCTCGCCGCCTGCATCAGCCGCTGTCCGCGCACGACGCGCTCACCGTGATGCGCGAACTCGCTCTGCGGCAGGAACCGCTCGAGCACGGAGGCCTCCGCCTGCTTGGCCTGGAGGAGCAGCCGGTCGTCGTCGTCGCGCCCGCGCAGCAGCAGGATCCACGCCCGCATGCCGACGCTGCCGACGCCGACGACCTTCCGCGCCATGTGCGCGTAGCGGTACTCGGCCAGGGGGTGCCGCGCGAGCGGCAGTGTGGCCTGGTAGTCGCGCAGGAGCCGGCGGAGCTCCCGCTCGTCGTCCTCGGCTGAGCGGCCCTCGGGCCTGAGGTCCTCGAGCGGCACGATGAGCGGCGGGTCGGCCATGATCCGCAGCTCGCCGTCGACGACTCCCACCAGCTTGCTCGCCGCCCGGATGCTGTCGCGGGTGCGCGCCTTCGCGAGCCCCGCCTCGGCACGCTTCACCTGCTTCGAGTCGACGTGATCGGCACGGTGCTCGGCCTGCACGAGCGCGAGGAACTGCTCGGCGTCGAGGCGGTCGTACCAGGCGTCGAGCACCCGAGACTCGGCCGCGTGCGTCATCTGCTCGCGATAGCCGCGGGCCGCCGCGAGCGCGATGCTCCGCCGCTCCTTCGCCCCGAACCCGCGATGCCGCCCGGCGACCTCGCAGCTCGCCGCGAGACGGGCCACGTCCCACTCCCACGGGCCGGGCAGCGTCTCGTCGAAGTCGTTGATGTCGAACACGAGCCGACGCTCGGGGGTGCCGAAGACCCCGAAGTTCGAGAGGTGCGCGTCGCCGCAGAGCTGCACGATGAGCCCCGAGACGGGCATGGATGCGAGATCGGCGGCCATGATGAGCGCGGCGCCGCGGAAGAACGCGAACGCGGAGGTCAGCATGCGGGCGTGCCGGATCGGCACGAGCTCGGGCACCCTGGTCGCCGCCTGCTCCTCGAGCAGGCCGACCGGATCGGGCCGGTCGGGCGCCGGCGACCAGTGCGCCGGCGAGTCTCGCGGTACACGCCGCCTCGCGGCCCGCCCGAGCTCTGCACGAGCGGCGAAATCACTCGCATCGACCTTCGCGTCATCGCCCTCGGGCGATGCGACCGACCATTCCTCCATTGGCAGCCCGGCTTCCGATGATCCGTGGAGACGACGAGCGGATGCTCGGCACCAGTATCGCAGCGGCGTCGAACGGCGCACGGCGCGACGCTCCGCACCGTTCGCTAGCCTGTCGGCATGGCCGACGGCGACGCATCCGAGTACTTCCAGCCCGAGTCCCGTGCAGCATGGCGATCCTGGCTGCTCGAGCACCAGGGCCGAGCGGACGGCGTCTGGTTCGTCTCGTGGCGCACCGCCACCGGGCGCCCGCGCATCCCCTACGAGGACGCCGTCATGGAGGCGCTCGCGGTCGGCTGGATCGACGGCCAGGCGAAGACCCTCGACGACGAGCGGCACGGACAGTGGTTCTCGCCCCGCAAGCCGCGCAGCCCGTGGGCGGCGACGAACAAGGCGCGCGTCGAGCGCATCGAGGCCGAGGGCTACATGCAGCCCGCCGGTCGCGCCGCGATCGAGGCCGCGAAGGCGAACGGCATGTGGACCGTGTTCGACGACGCCGACCGGCTCATCGAGCCGCCCGAGCTGACCGCCCTGCTCGATGCCGACCCGGCCACCCGCGCGAACTGGGAGTCCTTCCCCGCGTCGGTACGGCGGTGGGCCCTCTCGCAGATCGCCCTCGCGCAGCGAGCGGAGACGAAGGCCAAGCGCATCGCGGAGATCGCTCGCAAGGCGGCCGCAGGAGAGCGCCCCGGTCCGCGCTGAGCCGACGCCCGACGGCCGGGCTACCCCTCGGCCGGCTCCTCGGCCTCGGCTTCGACGGCGTCGGGCGCCGTCGGGCACAGCGCGAGCTCCTGCATCTTCGCCGTCGCCTGCTCGAGCGACCACGGCAGCTCGACGAGCGGCTGCTCGCGGCCCTCGCTCGCCTTGGCCTTCGACCCGATGGAGGCGAGGGCGAACGCCGTCTCGCGTGCGAAGGCCTCGCCCGACGTCGAGTTGTTGAGCGCGATGACGACCGTCAGCCCGGTCTGGGGATCGGTGAACGCAGCGGTCAGCGACCCGGCCGACTCGCCCGCGGTGCCGCGCAACGGACCGTACTGGGCACCGCCGAGGCCGAACTGCTCCCAGACCGGCGCGTCGCCGCCGAGATGCTCCGTCGTCCACAGCTCGCGGGCGCTGTGCTCGCCGACGATGGCCCCGGTCGCGAACGCCTCGCTCAGCCGACGGGTGTCGTCGAGGTCGGACCTCGCCCCCGCTGCGGTGGCGCCCATCGAGCTCGACTGGGCGGAGTCGTCGTGGATCACCGTGCAGTCGAGCTTGCCGTCGGCGCCGGTTCCCGCCGCGTAGGCGCCGAGGCTCCCCTCGTGACGCGTGTCGCCGGGCACCGGGATCTCGGTGTCGTCGAGGCCGAGGGGCTCGAGCACGTATTCCTCGGCGAGCTGGGTCCAGTCGCGCCCGGTCGCCTCCTCCATGGCGCGGGCGAGCAGCAGCACACCGGTGCGCGAGTACGCCCATGCTTCGCCGGGCTGACCGGTACGGGTGGTCGCGAGACCGCCGGCGAGCAGCTCGTTCGGCGACCAGATGCGCTCGGGGTTCGTGACGAAGTGCGCCTCGAGCCCCGGGTAGTAGTCGGCGATGCCCGAGGTGTGGCGGCACAGCTGCTCGAGCGTGATGCCCTCGAGTCCCGGCACGCGGTCGACGTACTCGGAGACCTCGTCGTCGAGCGAGAGCGTGCCGGCGTCGACGAGTCGCAACAGGATGAGACAGGTGATCTCGGACGTCACCGTCGTGAGGTGGAAGCCGGTCTCCTCGGTCACCTTCGGCGAGTTCTCGCGGAAGTCGACGGTGCCGGTCGCGCCGGTCCATCCGCCCGACCACGGCGACCACACGCCGGCGACGCCGCCGCTCGAGCCGCTGAGCGCGACGGCCTGCTCGAGCACCTGGTCGAGCTGCTCGGCGACGTCGGCGCTGAAGGCGGCGTCGACGGGCTCGAACCGACTCGCCGGATCGACGGATCCGCCGGTGCACCCGGCGAGCGCGAGGACGGCGATGATCGCCGCGAGTGCCGAAGCCGCTCGCCGCCTGCCCCCAGTACG
The DNA here is from genome assembly GCF_042884835.1 of Agromyces sp. NPDC058104. Lineage (NCBI taxonomy): Bacteria > Bacillati > Actinomycetota > Actinomycetes > Micrococcales > Microbacteriaceae > Agromyces > Agromyces sp. NPDC058104. The sequence goes on from NZ_JBHVTD010000001.1 coordinate 1,441,535, forward strand.
GTCAGCCACCGTGCCCCCTCAGCCGTGTGTCCGGTCAAATTGTAACCCGCGATGCGGGATTCGCCCGGCTGGGCGGGCGACGAGGGGGCGGTCGGAGCTCCCCCTCAGAGGGTTATGTCCGGACGCGCGCCGATGGTTCCAGACGCGTCGCTCCGAAGGCACGCACCGGGCGGCCGCACCGTCGCCCGGCCGCAGCCGCGCACGACGGCTCAGCGGGCGGCAGTGCCGATCTCGCGGGCGGCACCCGCCATGAAGCGCTCGACGTTGCGGTCGACGATGATGTCGCTCGGCCGCAGCGGCCGCTGCAGGTACAGGCCCTCGAGCGAGGTGAGCCGGCTCAGCGCGACGTAGCTCTGGCCCGGGCTGAAGACGCGCGGCCCGAGGTCGACGATCGCCGTGTCGTAGCTCGCGCCCTGCGACTTGTGGATCGTCACCGCCCAGGCCAGCCGCAGCGGGAACTGGGTGAACTCGGCGACGATCTCCTTCTCGAGCTTCTTGCGCGTCGGATCCCAGGTGTAGCGGTACTTCTCCCAGGTGACGGGCTCGATCTCGTGCTCCTCGCCGTCGATCTCGACCCGCACCTCGCGCTTCAGCGAGGTGATCGTGCCGATCGTGCCGTTCACCCAGCGCTGGCCCTCTGGGCCGATCGCCGTGTCGTTGCGGAGGAACATCACCTGCGCGCCGACCTTCAGCTCGAGCCGCTCGTCGGCGGGGAACGCCCGGCCGCCGAAGTCGCCGTTGACCTCGGCGGCGTTCGCCTTCGAGGTGCCGGGGAGGCGCTTCAGCGCCGTCGCGTTGATGCGGTTCACCGTGCTGTTCGTCGTCGCGAGCGTGATCGCGCCCTGCTCGGGCAGCGGGCGCCGGGCGCCGACCCCGTTGAGGACGCCGGCCATCTCGGCCGTCACCCGCCCGTGCCGCACGGCGTTCAGCAGCTGCTTGAACTCGTCGTCGTGCTGCCGGTGGATCTCGCCGAGCTCGAAGATCTTGAGGTCGGCCTCGCGCCACACCTTCGCGTCGAAGAACCACATCGAGTCGTAGGTGTCGGCGAAGTACGCCCGCTCGTCGGCGTCGCCTGGCACCGGCGCGAGCTGGTACGGATCGCCGAAGAGCACCACCTGCGCTCCCCCGAACGGCTCGAGCGGCCGCTGCCGCGCCTGCCGCAGCGAGCGGTCCATCGCGTCCATCAGGTCGGCGTTCACCATCGACACCTCGTCGACGACGAGCGTGTCCATCGCGTTGAGGATCTTGCGGACGGTGTCGTTCTGGTCGATGTCGTGGTCGGCGATGACCCCGATCGGCAGCCGGAACAGCGAGTGGATCGTCTGCCCGCCGACGTTCAGTGCGGCGACCCCGGTGGGAGCGCAGATCACGATCTGCTTCTTCGTCTGCCAGTTGAGGTGGTTCAGCAGCGTCGACTTGCCGGTGCCCGCGCGCCCGGTGACGAAGACGTGCTCGCGGGTGTCTTCGATCGCCTGGAACACCGCGGCCTGTTCGCGGGAGAGGGTCACGTTCTGCACGGCGGTCTTTCGATGGGGCGGATGTCTCGGGCCGACGCCGCACCGGGGGCCCGCGCGGCGGCGCTCCCACTGTAACCGCGACCGGGGGCGGCCCGGGCTCACGGGGCCGACTCCGTGGCATCCGCCTCGTTCGCACCGGCTGTGGAGATGCTCAGCTTCCCGCCATCGCGAAACATAGACTGTGCGGGTGGGGAATGCTGGCGAGGTGCGGGGCCGGGTCTCGGTGCTGGCCGTCGCCGGGTGGGCCGGGCTCGCCGCGCTCCTCGTCGCCGCCTTCCTCGCCGCGCTCGGCGGGTTGAACCAGTCGATCTACGGCGCCTCCAGCTTCGTCCAGGGCTACCTCGAGGCGATCGCCGACGACGACATCGCGACCGCGTCGACGACGCCCGGTGTCGCCCTCGACGACGCCACGCTCGAGGAGCTCGGCCTGCCGGCCGACATCTCGACGGCGATGCTCCGATCGGGGGTCGTCGAGTCGGCGCCCGAGGACATCGAGATCGTCGAGGACGTCACGAACCCCGACGGCAGCCACACGGTGACGGCGAGCTACCGCCTCGGCACCGAGATCACCGAGTCCACCTTCGAGGTGCGCCCGATCGAGCCGCTCTACGGGGTGCTCGCCCGGTGGGAGTTCGCCGACAGCCCGCTCGCCGTGATCGACGTGACCGCGGCCCACAACCCGCTCTTCACCGTCGGCACGCTGACCCTCGACACCCGCGCGACCAAGACGGGCGACGAGCTCGCCGCCTTCACGCAGGTCGCCCAGTACCTCGCGATCGCCCCCGCCGTCTACGAGTTCTCGTACGACTCGCCCCTGCTCGCGGCACCGCACGTGACGGTTCCGGCGAGCGCGGCCGAGCAGGTCGCCGTCACCGTCGACGCACAGCCCACCCCGGCGTTCGTCGAGCGGGTGCAGACGAAGGTCGACGAGTACCTCGCGGCCTGCGCCGCGCAGAAGGTGCTGCAGCCGGCCGACTGCCCGTTCGGCATCGAGATCGACGACCGGGTCACGAGCGAGCCGACGTGGAGCATCATCACGACTCCCCAGGTGACGCTCACCGCGGGCGAGGACTCGTTCGACATGCCGCCCACCGAGGGCGTCGCGCACATCTCGGTCGAGGTGCAGGACCTCTTCGACGGCCACTACTACACGCTCGAGGAGGATCGCCCGTTCACCCTCGCGCTCGCGGCGACGATCCGCCCCGACGGCTCGATCGCGATCCAGCTGCAGTAGCGCGGGCGGCTCCGCCCTGCCCTGCCCTGCCCTGCTGCTGCTGCTGCTGCTGCTGCTGCTGCAGGAGAATAGGCTCCATGGTGCCCTGACAACCGGGGATGGGGCCTGATCTCCTGCAGAAGCAGCGTGCCGGGCGGGATGCCCCGGGCCGGTCAGCGTTCGTCGTCGCGGGCGGCGATCGCGGCGAGCCGGGCGTTGTACTCCTCGAGCTCCGCGTCGCCCGTGCGGTCGGCGTGCCGGTCGCGGCGCTTCGACTCCTTCTCGTCGCTGCGCGACCACTGGAACGCGACCGTGATCGCGAGCGCCACCGTCGGGATCTCGCCGATCGACCAGGCGATGCCGCCGCCGAGCTGCTGGTCGGCGAGCGCATCGGTGCCCCAGCCCATCGCGCCGTACCAGTCGGCGAGCAGGAGCCCCGTGCCGGTCATGATCGCGAGGCCGAAGAAGGCGTGGAACGCCATCGTGCCGAGCAGCAGCAGGAGCCGGAACGGGTACGGCAGCCGGTACGGCACCGGGTCGATGCCGATGAGCGACTGCACGAACAGGTAGCCCGTGATGAGGAAGTGCACGATCATCCACTCGTGGCCGATGTGGTCGAACATCGTCCAGCGGAAGAGCGGTGAATAGTAGAACACCCAGAGCGAGCCGGCGAAGAGCACGGCCGCGACGATCGGGTTCGCGATGATGCCGGCGACCTTCGAGTGCACGGCGAGCATGATCCACTCGCGGCCGCCGCGCGAGCCGTCCTTCCGGGGCTTGATCGCCCGGGCCGCGAGCGTCACGGGCGCACCGGGAACGAGCAGCACCGGCACGGCCATCGTGAGCACCATGTGCGCGAGCATGTGCGCCGAGAACAGGTACTGCTCGTAGACGTTCACGCCGCCGTTCGTGACGTACGCGAGCAGCAGCAGGCCCGAGACCCAGAGCACGGTGCGGTACGCGGGCCACTTGTCGCCGCGCTTGCGGAGGCGACGGACGCCCGCGAGGTAGAAGAAGATGCCGAAGCCGCAGGCGAGCAGCCAGATGAGGTCGGGGTTCCACTCGGTGAAGTAGCGGAAGGTCTCGGGCCACGGCGGCAACGGTTCGCCCGTGAGGATCTCGGCGGGCGTGCGCGCCAGTTCGCCGGCCTCCTCGGAGACGGGGGTCGCGGTGCGTGCGAGCGCCGCCGCCACGCCCGAGGCGAGCCCCATGAACGCGAGCTCGGCGACGACGAGCCACCAGAACGCGCCGGAGCCCGAACCCGCGCCCCGTGACATCCGGCCGATGAGGAACCGACGCTGCGCCGCACCGAAGAGGCCCAACGCGATCAGGGCGGCGACCTTCACCACGACGAGCGCGCCGTACGGCGTCGCCAGCTGGTCGAACGTGCCGATGCGCAGCGCCGCGCTCGCGTACCCCGAGACGGCGACGACGATGAAGCAGATGAGCGCGACGGTCGAGTAGCGCGCGAGCACGACGGGCAGGCGCTTCGCGCCGAGCTCGCGCTGCAGCAGCACGATCGTGAGGAGCCCGCCGAGCCAGACCGCCGCGAAGACGAGATGCAGGCCGAGCCCGGTGACGGCGGCGGCGTGACCCGCAGCGCCGGCGGCGTGGCCCTGCTGCGCCATCGGCACGAGCGAGGCGACCGCGAGCACCGTCACGAAGACGAGCGCGGTGTGGTTGCGCACGGCGAAGCAGAGCACCGTCACCGCGGCCGCGACGAGGGTCGTGATGAGCCACGACTGGCCGAGCTCGATGGTCGTGACGAACTGCCCGAGCTTCTGCCCGAAGGCGTCGCTGAGGTCGAACGGCACCGCCGTGACGAGGATGAAGGTGAACAGCCCCGTCGCCGCACTCGCGACGGTCATCACGGCGGCCGAGGCGGCGGCCACGTCGAGCGCGAGGTCGAACTCGCGCTTCTTCGGGCTCAGCGCCCACACGGCGAGCACGAGCGCGCCGATCATGCCGGCGGCGCCGAGGTTCACGAAGAGCTTCGCGACGGGCACGCCGTATCGGGCCAGCGGCCCCGGGTCCTGGATCAGCTGTTCGGCGGCGCCTCCGCCGAACGAGAGTGCGGCGAAGGTCGCCACGAGGGCGACGGCGGTGAGCACGGCAGGGCCGAGCACTCGGACGGAGCGGGGCACCGAACCAGCCTAGACGGCAGAGGCTGGATGCCTCGTGGGCGACCCCGTGGCATCCCCGCCCCCCCCTGAATGCGTGCGTTCTCTCCCGGGAGGAGCGCGTGCGGCCTCCGGGAACGACGAAGGGGCGCACGGCTCACGCCGCGCGCCCCTTCGGGAAGGCCCTGGTTACTTGGCAGCAGCCTTGAGCTTCGAACCGGCCGAGACCTTGACCGAGTAGCCGGCCGGGATCTCGATGGTGGCACCCGTCTGCGGGTTGCGGCCGGTGCGCGCAGCGCGGTGCGTGCGCTCGACGGCGAGCCAGCCCGGGATGGAGACCTTGGTGCCCGAGCCCACGGACTCGGCGAGCGCCTCGAACAGACCGCCGAGCACGGCGTCGACGGTGGCCTGGCTCTGGCCGGTCGACGCAGCGATCTTCGCGACGAGCTCGGTCTTGTTCAGCGACTTGTCAGCCATTGAATGTCCTCCTCGGACGTTCGCTGTATGTACAGCACTTTGTTGAAGATTCGGGAACGAGCTTGCGCCGCCCCCGTGGCCTTGAGGCCGCCTCGAATGTAACAGAGATCCGCGGAATCTCGCGGATTTCCGGGCTTCTTGGGTGTTTTCCCACGGCGTGTCGGAGCCCCAGGAGCGATTCCGAGTCGCTCCTGGGGCTCGGGGCTACTTCAGGAACTTGAACTTCGCGGTGCGGGTGACCCCGTCGTCGAGCTGCAGCTCGAACGTCCCGCAGGTGCCGGCCCAGCTCTTCTGGGTCTTCCAGACGTAGACGTACTGCCCCGTGACGGCGTCGTAGCTCAGGCTGCTGCCGCCGGCCGTGACCGTCGTCTCGATGGCGTCGACGGCGGCCGCGCCGCAGGCCGTGAACACGACCTTCGGGTACCCGTCCGCGATGATGTCGAGACCCTGGTCGCCGCCGAGGCTGAACTTCATCGGCACGGCGCTGCCGGCCTTGACCGAGTTGACCACGCCGCCCATGTCGACCGGACGGAAGAAGCCGTCGAAGTCGTAGATCACCCGGTACCCGCACGACACCGCGGCCGACGCGTTGCCGGCCTTGTCCAGCGCCGTGCCTTCGGCCGCCGTCGCGGTCTTCCAGCCGACGCTCGAGGTGTCGAGCGGGATCGAGCCGCTCTCGTAGCCGTCGGCGATGCCCGAGCCGCCCGCCTCGTCGGTCGCCGTCCAGCTCGCCTCGGCGACCGAGTCGAGCAGCACCGGCTCGGTCGGGCAGATGAGCGCCACGACCGGCGGCGTCACGTCGACGACGGTGAAGGTGCAGGAGGCCTCGGCCGAAGGGTTGCCCGCCTCGTCGACCGAGGTGCCGGCCGGGGCGGTGGCGGTGTGCTCACCGAGCGTCGACGTGTCGAGCAGGATCGAGCCGCTCTCGTAGCCCTCGGCGACGCCGGAGCCGCCGTCCTCGTCGTCGGCGGTCCAGGTCGCGTACGCCTCCTCCCCCTGCGGGATGGGGTCGGTCGGGCAGAGGAGCGTCACGATCGGGGCGGTCTCGTCGACGGGGTCGACGACGACGCCGCAGTTCTCGACGCTCCAGCTCACGTTCACCGACGCGGTCCGCAGCTTGGTATCACCGTTGACCACCGTGCCGCTCGCCTGGTAGCTCGCCTGCCCGCTGAAGGTGCCGTTCGTGTCCCCCGCCGCGACCGTGATCGTGGAGGTGGTCTTCGCGCTGTCGACGGTCGAGTGCTGGTCGAGGCTCGCCCAGTCGCCCGGGAGCGTGATGGTCGGGGGGATCGGCTGCGTCGCCGAGACGTTCGTCTGCGCGGTGCGGGAGAAGGTCAGCGTGGATCCGCTCTGGAAGATGGTCGCGGCCCCGTTGCCCCCTCGATCGAGGTTCAGCTTCACGACGACGTCCCTGCTCGTCTCGCATCCGAGCACGCCGAGCTCGACGACCGGGGTCGAGACGACGAGGTCGTCGACGGTGACCGTCGATTCGAGGTCATCGGCGTACGCGATCGCCCCTCCGCCCAGCACGAGTGCGGCGGCAGCGGCCGCCCCGAACATCGATCTGCTCCAGCGCTTCATCCGCTTGCCCTCCGTCGTCGGTGAACTCCCATGCGTGCGCATGCGCCCACGGGTGCGTCAACGCTAGGGGCGGCGACGCGACCGGCAGCAGGCCCCCGTGATGGTGCCACCACAACGGGGAGTCCCCCGAAATCGACGAAAGAGGGGCGCCCCGGATCTCTCCGGAGCGCCCCTCTTCGTGAAGCGTGAAGCTACGTGCTCACCAGCTCGACTTGGTGATGCCGGGCAGCTCGCCGCGGTGCGCCATGTCACGGAAGCGGACACGCGAGACACCGAACTTGGTGAGCACGCCACGGGGGCGGCCGTCGATGGCGTCACGCGAACGCACGCGGATCGGCGAGGCGTTGCGGGGCAGCTTCTGCAGGCCCACGCGAGCGGCCTCGCGGCTCTCGTCGGTGCCGTTCGGGTCGACGAGCGCCTTCTTCAGCTCGAGACGCTTCTCGGCGTAGCGGTCGACGATCACCTTGCGCTGCTCGTTGCGAGCGATCTTGCTCTTCTTCGCCATGATTTAGCGCTCCTCTCGGAAGTCGACGTGCTTGCGGATCACCGGGTCGTACTTCTTGAGCACGAGACGGTCGGGGTTGTTGCGACGGTTCTTGCGGGTCACGTAGGTGAACCCGGTGCCGGCCGTCGAACGGAGCTTGATGATGGGACGGACGTCCTGCTGCTTCGCCATTAGAACTTCACCCCACGAGCCTGCATGTCACGGACGACGGCCTCGATGCCGCGAGCATCGATGACCTTGATGCCCTTGGCGGACACGTTGATCGTGATGTTGCGACGGAGCGACGGAACGAAGTACGTCTTCTTCTGCACGTTCGGGTCGAAGCGGCGCTTCGTCCGGCGGTGCGAGTGCGAGATGTTGTGTCCGAAGCCGGGAACGGCTCCGGTCACCTGGCACACTGCTGCCATTGGTTTCCTCCAATACCGAGGGGCGGATGCCCCTCCCAAGGTCTCTTGTCTGCTGACGTTCCCACGCCGAATCCCGCGATTTCTCGCGGGGAAACGATGGGGATTGTCGCGGTCTGGGCAGTGGATGTACCCAGCCAACGAGCCAGTTTAGCAGAGCGGCCGGTCGGGGCCGAATCGAGCGCGGATGCCCCGGGTTCAGGCGCTCGGGGTGTCATCGCCGTTGGCGCGGCGCGACAGCAGCGCCGCGAGCAGGAAGCAGACCGCGCCGATGAGCGTTCCGAGGTTCGCCCAGAACATGCTCACGAGCGTTCCCGTGTCGGGATCGACGTACGCACCGACCGCCGAGACGCCGAACGCGATCGACCCGAGCATGTTCAGCCAGGTGCCGTGCCACGAGCGCGCGTCGCGATCCCAGAGCTCTCCGCGATCGCGCGTCGCGACGATCGCGAACGCGCTCGAGACGAGGAACGCGACCGAGCCGAACGCGTCGGGGCGCCAGCCCGCACCGAGCCGCGACGGGTCGGCGACGGCCGCGGCGAGCGCGACCGCGGTGCTGACGTTGAAGCACAGCGTGCCGGCGAACTGCACGGCCGCGGCCCACCAGTCCCAGAAGTCCGCCCGATTGGTGCCGCTCCTCGGCACCCGCCGTCCGCTGAGGCTCAGCTGGATGAAGGCGGCGAGCGTGAAGAAGATCGAGCCGACGAAGAAGGTGATGCCGACCCCCACGGCGCCCGCCCACTCCGCGTAGAACGGGATCGCGCCGACGAGGAAGCAGAGCGAGCCGACGGCGAACCCCCACGCCTCGCGACGCAGGCGGAGGCGACGGCGGGGCTCGACCGCCGCCCCGGCCCCGTCTGAGGCGCTCACGTCGCGTCCGCGCCGGGCGACGACGGGGCCGACCCGGATCCGGCGCCCGGTGCGGCGTCCGACGCCGCGGGCGTCGCGACCTCGTCCTCCTGGTGCGTCCCCCGTCTGCCCTTCTCGGCGTCGCTGCGCCGATCCCAGCCGGGTCTGCGCGCCGCGTAGAAGATGAGCGGCGGCAGGCCGAGCACCACGATGACCGCGCCGACGATCCAGGGATACGCCGCCGTCGGGAACGCCGTGAATCCGTCGGGCGGGATGAACGCGAGCAGGAAGGCGGCGAGGCACGCGAGGAAGCCGACCCCGGCGATCAGGTTCATCGCCGGAACCCGGTACGCGCGCTTCACGTCGGGCGCCGTGCGCCGCAGCATGATCGCCGACACGAACATCAGCATGTACATGATGAGGTAGAGCGCCGCGGCCATGTCGATCAGCGCGACGAAGGCGGCGCTGACGTCGGGCACGATGATGAAGATCGCGGCGAGCAGGGTGACGATCGTGCCCTGCAGCATCAGGATGCCGGTCTGCACTCCTTCCTTGTTGCGCTTCTGCAGCGCCGGCGGCAGCAGTCCGGTCTCCGCCGCCGCGAGCAGGCCCTTCGAGGGCCCGGCGATCCAGGCGACCACCGAGGCGAGCGCGCCGGCCGCGATGAGCGCCGAGACGACCGCCGTCGCCCACTCGCCGACGCCCCAGTGCCCGAAGTACTCCTGGAAGGCGAGCATGATGCCGTTCGTAAGCCCGAGCTCCTTCTGCGGCACGGCGACGGCGATCGCGATCGTCGGCAGGATGAACACGAGGAGGATGAGGATCGCCGCGAGGAACACCGAGCGCGGGTAGCCGCGCCCGGGGTCGCGCATCTGGTTCACGTGCACGGCGTTGACCTCCATGCCGGCGTAGGCGAGCACGTTCGAGACGATCAGCACGATCGAGGCGAGGCCGGTGAACGGCGGGATGACGGCGGACGCCTCGAGCGGCACCTGGCTCTTCTCACCGCCGAACACCCAGATCGCCCCGAACACCACGAGGAGCGCGGCCGGCAGCAGGGTTCCGAGGATGCCGCCCCACGAGCCGAGCTTCGCGAACAGGTTGCCGCCGCGCAGGGTGATCAGCGTCGAGCCCCAGTAGAGCACGAGGATCACGACCGCGGTGAAGAATCCCGAGTTCGAGAGCGAGGGGTCGAAGAACACGAACGCCAGCGCCGCCGCGATGAACGAGAGCTGGGTCGGGTACCAGACGACGTTCTGGATCCACTGCAGCCAGACCGCCGTGAACCCCCAGCGGTTGCCGAGCGCCTCGCGGACCCAGACGTACACCCCGCCCTTCCAGCCGGTCGCGAGCTCGGCGGCGACGAGCGCGGTCGGCACGAGGAAGAAGATGGCCGGGATCAGGTAGAGCGTGATGCTGCCGAGGCCGAAGACGGCCATCGCGGGCAGCGAGCGGAGGCTCGCCACGACGACGAGCGTGAGCAGCGCGAGCTGGCCGACGCCGAGGAAGCTCGTGACGGCGCTGCGCGGGGCCAGGGGATGGTTCGAGGCGGCCCGCCCCGATGCCTCCGTTGCGGCCGTCGCATCTGCAGGCATGACGGCCCCCTAGTGGTGGAACCCCGGTCGCTGGCCCTCGACCGGCATCGGCGACTCGAGCGCGTCGAGGTACGCGGTCTCGGTCTGGATGTCGCGGAGCAGCTCGGCCGCGAGGTCCATGCTCAGCCCGTTGCGCACGACGATGCGCTGCACCGTGCGGTCGCTGAGGTCGTCGGGCAGCGGGTAGGCCGGAACGAGCCATCCCTTCTGCCGGAGCCGGTCCTGGAGGTGGTAGAGGTTCCAGTTGTCGGTGTGGCCGGCCTTCAGTCGCCACGCGAACACCGGGATGTCGCTGCCGTCGCTGACGAGCTCGAACGCGTCGATCTTGGCGATGCCCTTCGAGAGGTACAGGGCGACGTCCTGCGAGGCCTGCTGCACCGCCGTGTACCCGGTGACACCGAGCCGGAGGAAGAGGAAGTACTGCAGCAGCACCTGGGCGCCGGGGCGCGAGAAGTTGAGCGCGAGCGTCGGCATCTCGCCGCCGAGATAGCTGACGCGGAAGATGAGGTCGTCGGGCAGCACGTCGGCGGTGCGCCAGACCACCCAGCCGAGGCCCGGGTAGACGAGGCCGTACTTGTGCCCCGAGGTGTTGATCGAGTGCACGCGCGGCAGCCGGAAGTCCCACTCGAGGTCGGGCTGCAGGAACGGGGCGATCATCGCCCCCGAGGCGCCGTCGACGTGGATCGGGACGTCGAGCCCCGTCTTGGCCTGGAGCGCGTCGAGCGCGTCGGAGATCTCCTTGACCGGCTCGTAGGCGCCCGTGTACGTGACGCCCATGATGACGACGACGCCGATGGTGTTCTCGTCGATGTACGGCTCGAGCTGCGAGCCGTCGAGCTTCGGGTGCTCGTCGCTCACCGGCACGTAGCGGGGCTCGATGTCGAAGTAGTTGCAGAATTTCTCCCAGCAGACCTGCACGGCGCTCGACATGACCATGTTGGGCTTCGAGGCGTCCTTGCCGGCGGCGCGGCGCGCCTGCTGCCACCGGCGCTTCATCGCGAGGCCGCCGAGCATTGCCGCCTCGGACGAGCCGATCGTCGACGTGCCGATCGTCGTCTCGGGGTCGGGCGAGTGCCAGAGGGCCGCGAGCATGCGCCAGCACTTCTCCTCGATCGCCGCGGTCTGCGGGTACTCGTCCTTGTCGATCATGTTCTTGTCGAAGGCCTCGGTGTAGAGCGCCTTGGCCTCGTCGTCCATCCAGGTGGTGACGAAGGTCGCGAGGTTCAGGCGCGCGTTGCCGTCGAGCATGACCTCGTCGCGGATGATCTGGTAGGCGGTCTGCGGCAGCGACTCCCCCGGTGGGATCCGATGACGGTCGGTGAGCGTCGCCTCACCGGGCCGTGCGAACCTCGGGGTGTACTGGTTGTCGTCCTGCTCGGCCATCGTCGTCCCTCCCGGGCATCGCCGCTCGCGGCACCGAGTCGACGGCACCGCAGATGCGCGACGGACGGATCCGTTCCCCCCGAAAAAGCGCATCCGAGTGCGATGGTAGTCCGCGACCCCGCTCGGGCGACATGCAGATCGCGTGATTCCGCACCCCACTTCCGGGGGAACGGCGAACGGGCGAGCGGAGACCCGCGGCCTCCCCTCGCCCGTCTTCGCCGTCAGCGGGTGCGGCTCACTCGGTGAGCGAGTCGACGTAGTCGCGGTGCTCGTCCATCCACGCCTCGACGACGGGGCCGTAGTCGTCGGTGTCGGACTCGTTGAACATCGCGTTCTCGAGCGAGAAGAGCAGCTCCGAGTCCATCTCGAAGTCGGCGATCCACATCGCGAGCGTCGGGAAGCGCTCGACGAAGGTCTTGCCGCCGAAGGCGTGGATGCCCTCGGCGTCGCCGAGCGCCCCCTCGGGGTCGGCGAGGTCCTTGAGCGGGAACGCGTCGTACGCCCAGTGCGGTCGCCACAGGGTGACGGCGATGTTCTCGCCGTTCTTCGTCGCCGCGGTCAGCTCCGAGAGCATCGCGGGCGTGGAGCTCGTGAGGTACTCCATGCCCTCGAGGCCGTAGCCCGGGATCACGGCGTCGGTCGTCACGCGGTTGAGGCCCGATCCGGGCTCGATGCCGACGAGGCGGTTGCCGAACAGGTCGGCCTTGGCGGCGAGCTGGTCGAGCGAGTCGATGGGGGCGTCCTCGTTCACGGCGATCGTGAGCTTCGCGTCCTCGTTCCAGGCGCCGAGGTCGATGAGCTCGTCGCCGTACTGCTCGATGTAGTCGGCGTGCGTGATCGGCAGCCAGGTGTCGAGCGTGACGTCGTAGTCGTCGGTCGTGAGACCCGAGTAGACGGGGGCCGGGTCGGCGTACTCGAGGGTGACGTCGTAGCCCTGCTCGGTGAGCACGGCCTTCCAGAGCTCGCTCGCGGCGATGCCCTCGTCCCAGCCGTTGAAGACGGCGATCGTGAGGTCCTTCTGATCGCCGTTCTCGTGCGTCTCGGAGGCGGCGGCGCCGGCGGCGCAGCCGCCGAGGGCGAGGGCGGAGACGGCTCCGAGTGCGAGGGCTCCGGTGAGGGTGCGCTTCTTCATGTGTTCCTTTCCTCCCGTGTGCTGTGGCACGGGTGTTGGGGAGCGCCGCGCGAATCCGCGCGGCGATTCGAGTGCTCGGTCCGAGCGGTTCAGGGGGCGGATGCCACGGGGCGCGCCTCGCCCGCGGCGGGCACGGGCGCGGCAGGCGCGTTCGCGGCGGGCACGGGCGCGGTGGGCTTCGGCGCGGTGCCCGGGGCATCCGTGCCCGACGAGCGCTTCGCGCGCTTGGCACCGCGGCCGCGCAGGCCGCCCAGCGCGCCGGTGAGCCGATCGAGGATGATCGCGAGGATCACGACGGAGAGCCCGGCCTCGAAGCCGAGGCCGACGTCGATCCGGGTGAGCGACTGCACCACCTCGCCGCCGAGCCCGCCCGCGCCGACCATGCCAGCGATGACGACCATCGAGAGCGAGAGCATGATGACCTGGTTGACGCCGGCCATGATGCTCGGCATCGCGAGCGGCAGCTGGATCTGGCGGAGGATGCGCCACGGGGAGGAACCGAAGGCGTGGCCGGCCTCGACGACCTCCTTGTCCACGCCGCGGATGCCGAGCTCGGTGAGCCGGACGCCCGGCGCCATGGCGAAGACGATCGTCGCGACGATGCCGGGCACGACGCCGACCCGGAACAGGATGAGCGCCGGGATCAGGTACACGAACGCGGGCATCGTCTGCATGAAGTCGAGGATCGGGCGGATGATCTTCGACGCCGAGTCGGAGCGCGCCGCGAGGATGCCGATCGGCACGGCGATCGCGATGGCGATCGCACTCGCGACGAGCACGAGCGCGAGGGTGTCCATGGCGTTCTCCCACTGCCCGACGCCGACGATGACGAGGAGGCCGAGGATGGTGCCGACGGCGAGCTTCCAGCCCCGGAGGAGGAAGGCGAGCGCGGCGAACACCGCGATGACCGCGACGAACGGCGGTGCGGAGAGCAACAGGTCGACGGCATCGTAGAGGCCCGCGAAGATCGTGCGGACGACGGCGAAGAAGCCGCCGAGCACGTCGGTCACGAGATCGATCACGGTCTCGGCGAGCTCGCCGAGGGGCAGCCGGAAGTCGTTCACGCCGGGCTCCTCTCCCCCGCGGCGGCCGCGGGTCGGTGGTCGGTGTGCAGGAGGGCGTCGGGCGATGCCGGGGCGTCGGCCGATGCCGGGGCGTCGGCGTTCGCCGCCTCGGCGGCCGCCGTGCGGTGCAGCGTCGCGGTGATGACGTCGACCGGGATCGTCGCCGGGGTCGCGATGATCGCCTGCTCGGCGGTGTCGGTCGGCACGTTGCCGAGGGCGGCGAGCAGGGTGACGCGCGGCACGGCGCCGAGCAACCGGCCCTGGCCGTCGACGACGGCGAGCGGCAGCTGGCTCTCGACGGCGCTGCCGAAGAGCTCGGAGAGGTGCTCGTCGACGCCGACGACGGGATGGTCGTCGCTGATGACGCCCGCGAGGTCGCGCTCCCCTCGCTGCACGAGGCGCAGCACGTCGCGATCGTGGGCGACACCGAGGAGCCGGCGGCCGTTGCCGACGACGAAGACCATCGAGGTCTGCAGGTCGCGCATCGTCCGCAGCGCGGCACGGGGACCGGCCGACGCGGTGACGACGGCGCGCGGCGCCTCCATCACGTTGCCCGCGGTCAGCACCCGCGCGCGGTCGACGTCCTGCACGAACTGCGCGACGTAGTCGTCGGCCGGATCGGTCAGGATCTCCTCGGCAGTGCCGAGCTGCACGATGCGACCGTCGCGCATGACGGCGATGCGGTCGCCGAGGAACATCGCCTCGTTGAGGTCGTGCGTGATGAACACGATCGTCTTGTCGAGCTCCTGCTGGAGTTCGACGAGCTGCTCCTGCATCTCTCGTCGGATGAGCGGGTCGAGCGCCGAGAAGGCCTCGTCCATGAGCAGGATGTCGGTGTCGGAGGCCAGAGCCCTGGCGAGGCCCACGCGTTGCTGCATTCCGCCGGAGAGCTCGGCGGGCATCTTGTCGCCCCATCCCCCGAGCCCGACCCGCTCGAGGATCCGGTCGGCGCGGTCACGGCGCTCGGCGGGCGGGACGCCCTGGATCTCGAGGCCGTACGCGGCGTTCTCGCGGACCGTCCGGTGCGGCAGCAACGCGAAGTGCTGGAACACCATGGAGACCCGGCGGCGGCGCACGGCGCGCAAGCGCTTCGGTGCGACATCCGTGATCTGCTCCCCCATCACCGTGACGGTGCCGTCGGTGGGCTCGAGGAGCCCGTTCAGCATCCGGATCAGGGTCGACTTGCCCGAGCCCGAGAGGCCCATCACGACGAAGCTCTCACCCCGGCGCACCTCGAAGTCGGCGTCGATGACGGCAGCGGTGCCGAGCGTCGCGACCTCGTCGCGGCCGGCGCCCTGCTTCAGGCGCTCGAGGGCTTCGCGCGGCCTCCGTCCGAAGAACTTGGTCAGGTGACGCACCTCGAGGGCGGTCGTCTCCGGCAGCTGCGAGCCGGTGTTCGGGTTGTCTGGCATGGATCGGGCTCCCTGAGGGCGCGCCGAACACCGCGCAGGTGAAGGGTTGCGCGGTCGGTTCGGAATGCGCCGAACTCGTGGGTCACGGCCGGGTTGGCGGTGAATCGGACGCCCTGCGCTCAAGCCCGGCGCATGGTGCGATCGTCGGGCGAAACAGGGCGTCGTCGCGTCCGGCCATCGGGGCCGGACACCTCACCGCCGAACCATACGCTCCGATGATTCCCGTACGGGAATATCGGACCGCGGACTGGGCGATCGGTCTTGCAGGACCGTCGTCCACGCTATCGATGATTCGGAGCCGAACCCAAATCGAGCCGAATTATTCTAGCTTGATCAGGGGTTCTATTGCGCAGCGTCGGATGCCACGCGCTCGCGCGCGGCGAGCTCGGTGCAGTTCGCGCAGAGGCCGAAGACGTCGACCACGTGCGCCGCCTGGGTGAAGCCGTGCTCGGCCGCGACGCCCTTGGCCCATGCCTCGACCTCGTCGGCGGCGATCTCGACGGTCAGCCCGCAGTTGCGGCAGATCAGGTGGTGGTGGTGACCGGTCGTCGAGCACGCCCGGTAGAGCGACTCGCCCTCGGGCGACTGCAGTGAATCGGCTTCTCCGCTCGTCGCGAGGTCGCCGAGCGCGCGGTAGACCGTCGCGAGCCCGATCGGCGAGCCGCTGGCGTGCAGCGCGGAGTGCAGCGCCTGCGCGCTGATGAAGCCCTCGGTCGAGTCGAGCGCCTCACGTACGGCCTCTCGCTGCCAGGTGTTGCGTTTCATGCGATCCGTGCGCCTTCCGCGGTCTCGACGGGGATGTCGGTCCGCCTCCACGCTAGCCCCCGAAGCTTGGAGAGTCCCAGCGCCAGCAGGAAGAAGGCCGTCGCGGCCAGCGCGATCGACGGCCCGGCCGCCACCGCGAACGAGCGGGAGGCGAGCACCCCGAGCACCCCCGACGCCGCACCGATGAGCGGCGCGACGAGGAGGACGCCGCGGAACGAGCCGACCACGAGCCTCGCGGCGGCGGCCGGCGCGGCGATGAGCGCGATCGCGAGGATGGCGCCCACCGCGGGGAGCGAGCTCACCACCGACGCGGCGGTGAGCCCGAGCACGAGGAGTTCCACCGGCCACTCCCGGTAGCCCATGGCGCGGAATCCCGCCGGGTCGAAGGTCGAGAGCGCGATCTCCTTGCCGAAGAGGGCGACCAGCGCCATCGCGACGACGGCGACGCATGCCGCAAGCAGAATGTCTCCGTCGCTGACGGTCAGGATCGAGCCGACCAGGAGGCTCTCGGCGCGCACGGGCAGGCCCGGGATGAGCGCCTGCAGCAGCGCACCCGCCGCGAAGCCGCCGGTGAGCACGATGCCCGCTGCGACCTGCGCGCCCTGCCGGCGCACGCGGGCGATGCCCGCCATGATCACCACGAGCACGACCGAGGCGACCGCGGCTCCTGCCGGCACGCTGACGCCGAGCGCCGCCGCGGCGACGGCTCCCGGGTACGTGCCGTGCGTGAGCGCCTGCGCGAAGAAGGTGCGCTTGCGCAGCACCACGAGCGCGCCCACGAACCCTGCGCCCACGCCGATCACGATGGCCGCGAGCAGCGCACGTTCGAAGTAGCCCATCAGCGCCCCTCCCCCGCCGGTGCGGCCGGTCGAGGGCGGCTCGGAGCGCCATCGACGGGTGGCGCGGCGGCCGGCGCGCTCCCCCGCACCCACTGCCGCAGGCCGAACACGGCGAGCGCCAGCGCGTACCCGACGACGAAGACGCCGACGACGGTCGCCCCGGCCGGCAGGTCGATGCCGGCGCCGACCGACACCGCGAACCCGGCGGCGAGCCCGAGCCAGGCCCCGACCGCGGCGAAGAGCGCTGCGACGGGGAACAGCCACCACAGCCGCGCGGTGGTCAGGCGTGCGACGGCGCCCGGCACGATCAGCAGCGCGAGCACCAGCAGCGTGCCCACGGTCGCCGCCGCCGCCACCACGACGAGCGCGATCGCGGCGTTCAGCACGAGGTCGAGCATGAGCACCGAATCGCCGGCGGCCCGGCTGCCGCGCGCGTCGAATGCGCGGAACAGCTGCTGCTTCAGCGTCACGACGACCGCGAGCAGCGCGACGAGGCTGACCGCCACGAGCGGGAGCACCTGCTCGGGCGGAATCGTGAGCACCCGGCCGAAGAGCAGCGCCTCGAGCTCCCCCGCGTAGTCGTCGCTCTTCGACACGACGATGACGCCGACGCTGAACGTCGCGGTGAGCACGATCGCGATCGCGGCGTCCGAGGTGATGCCCGCCCGGTCGAGCCAGGTCAGCGCGAGGGCGCCGCCGAGCGCGGCGATCGCGGCCCCGGGCACGAGCCCGCTCGTGCCCCCGACTGCGAGGCCGATCGCGAGCCCGGGGAACACGGCGTGCGTGAGCCCGTCGCTGATGAACTCGAGCCCGCGCAGGTTCACGAGCACGCCCACGACTCCGGCGACGACGGCGAGCACGAGCATCACGACGAGCGCGCGGGCCATGAACGGAATCGAGAACGCGGTGAAGAGCGCGTCGGTCAGCGACATCCCCCGCCCCTCCCCTGCGGCCTCGGACGGCTATATACGCTCATCGGCATTCAGTGGCCCTCGTGGCCGGGCACGACCAGGGTGTGCTCGTCGATCTCGACCTCCACGCCCTCGAAGCACTCCTGCACGTTGCCCAGGGTGAGCACCTCGTCGACGGGGCCGAACGCCAGCTGGGTGCCGTTGACGAGCAGGACGCTGTCGCAGACCCGTCGCGCGAGATCGAGGTCGTGGGTCGAGACGAGCACCGCGACACCGCGGGCCTTCAGTTCGCGCAGCGTGTCGACGAGGGCGTCGCGGTTGGGCTGGTCGAGGCCGTTGAACGGCTCGTCGAGCAGCAGGAGCGCCGGATCCGACGCGAGGGCGCGTGCGAGCAGCCCCCGCTGGCGCTGGCCTCCGGAGAGCTCGCCGAACGGGCGCTTCGCGAGCTCGGCGAGGCCCACGGTCTCGAGGGCACGCGCAACGGCGGCGCGATCGCCGCGGCCCGGCCAGCGGAGCAGCCCGAGCCCCCGGTACCTGCCCTGCATGACGACCTGCTCGAGGCTGATCGGGAAGTCGGGGTCGAGGTCGGCCGACTGGGGCAGGAACCCGATCATTCCGCTGGCGGCATGCGACGCGCGGCCGGTGCCGAGCGGCACGCCGCCGAGCTCGATGACGCCGGCCGTGCGCGGCACGAGCCCCAGCACGCCCTTGAGCAGCGTCGACTTGCCCGCGCCGTTCGGCCCGATGAGCGCGACCGCCTCGCCACGGGCGATCTCGAGCTCGAGCTCGGAGACGCCCGCCCCGCCGGGGTGCACGAAGGCCGCACCGGAGAGGCGGAGTACGGGGGAGTCGCTCATGCGAGTCATCCTTGCAGGGCGGAGGGGAGCGCGGTAGGCGCGACGCCCCATGATTCGAGGATCAGCCGCGCGTTGTGGATCTGGCTGCCGAGGTACGTCTCGCCGTCGGTGCCTGCGGCTCCCAGTGAGTCGCCGTAGAGCGCATCGGGCCCCGAGTACACCGCGACCCCCGATTCCGCGGCGATCGTCTCGGCGGCCTTCGGCGAGAGGGATGCCTCGGAGAACACCGCCTCGACACCCGTCGACTCGATCTTCGCGACGAGGTCGTCGATCTCGGCGGCGCTCGGCTCGGCGTTGTCGTCGAAGCTCGGGATGATGCTGCCCACGAAGGTCACGTCGTAGGCGTCGACGAAGTAGGTGAACGCGTCGTGGTTGGTCACGAGCAGCCGCTCGGCCGCCGGCACCTGCTCGACGTTCTCCTCGATCCACGCGTCGAGCGCTTCGAGCTTCGCGAGATAGGCCGCCTCGTTCGACTCGACGCTCGCGGCGTCGATCCCCTCGACCGTCGCGAGCCCGTCGGCGATGTTCTCGACCATGTCCTCGGCGAGCTCGGGATCGGTCCAGATGTGGGGGTTCCCCGCACCGTGGTCGTGACCCTCGTGGTCGTCGGCGTGGTCGTGCGCCGCGTCGTCGCCCGACTCGTGGTCGTGATCGTGGTCGTCGGCGGCCTCGTCGTGGCTCGCGTCGTCGTCGTGGTCGTCCCCCGAGGCATCCGCGTCGTCGTCGTGCGCGTGGTCGTCGGTGCCGAAGAGCTCGATGCCCGTGCTCGCGTCGATCAGCACGCCGTCGAAGCCGGAGGCGTCGATCGCGTCGTCGAGCCAGCTCTCGAGCCCGCCGCCGTTGACGACGAGCGCGTCGGCGTTCGTGAGGGCCAGCAGCTGCGCGGCCGACGGATCGAAGCCGTGCGCGCTCTGGCCGGGGGAGAGGAGCTGCGTGACCCCGGCGTCGCCGCCGAGCAGTTCTCGGGTGAAGTCGCCCACCTGGGTCGTGGTCGCGACGATCTGCGGGCCGTCGGCACTCGTGGATGCCGCTGGGCTCGCGCACCCCGCGAGCGCGACGACCCCGGCCGTGGCGATGGCGCCCGCCCCCAGCAGGGCGAGGCGGCGGCGTGCGGCGATCGGGGTGCGCGTGTCCATGCTTCGAACCTACGCTTATTGATAATGATTGTCAAAACCATCAGCGAACCGCGGAGTGAGGGGGCGCACTCGCCCCAACCCGAGGAGTTCATCCGGCATTCCACGTCATCCTGCGCACCGCACTTGGCGCCTGTCGGGGGCGCGTGCGAGAGTGAAGTACGTGGATACGACGACGGCCCCGATCACGCTGCACCGATTCACCGTCGCCGACGCCGAGCGCGTGCTCTCCGGCGCGGTCGATCCGCACGACGGGTGGGAGGGGGCGTACGCCTTCACCGACGAGCCCGAGCTCCTCGCCGAGTACGTGCGCGCGGTCCGCCAGAACGGCGACCCGATGCCCTTCGGGCCCTACCTGGTGCGCCGCGGCGAAGACGGCCCGGCCATCGGGGGAGTGAATCTCCTCGGCCCGCCCGACGCCGACGGGGCGGTCGAGTTCGACTTCGGCCTCGTGCCCGCCGTGCGCGGCCAGGGGCTCGCCTTCCACACCGTCCTGGCCGCCGTCGAGCTCGCGCGGTCGACCGGGCTCGCCCGCATCGTGCGCGCCTCGGCCGAGGTCGCGAACCTGCCCGCGCGCCGCACGCTCGAGCGCGTCGGCTTCGTCGAGTCGAGCCGCACCCCCGACACGATCACGACCGAGTACCGCCTCTAGCGGCCGACGGCACGCGGCGCCTACTCGAGCAGGAGCGCCGGCTCCTCGATGATCGAGGCGACGTCGGCGACGAAGCGCGAGACGACGTCGCCGTCGACGACGCGGTGGTCGAACGAGCCGCCGATCGTCGTGACGAAGCGCGGGCGCACCTCGCCGTCGACGACCCAGGGCTTCTGCTTGATCGTGCCGAGTGCGACGATGCCGACCTCGCCCGGGTTGAGGATCGGGGTGCCGGTGTCCATGCCGAACACGCCGATGTTCGTGATCGTGATCGTGCCGCCCTGCATCTCGGCGGGCTGCGTCTTGCCCTCGCGGGCGGTGAGCGTCAGCTGCTCGAGCGCGGTCGCGAGCTCGACCATCGACATGTCCTGGGCGTTCTTCACGTTCGGCACGATGAGCCCGCGGGGCGTGGCCGCCGCGATGCCGAGGTTCACGTAGTGCTTGACGATGATCTCCTCGTCGGTCCACTGCGCGTTGACCGTGGGGTTGCGCCGCACGGCCCAGAGCATCGCCTTCGCCATGATGAGCAGCGGCGAGATCTTGATGCCGGCGTAGTCGGGCGAGGCCTTGAGCCGCTTCAGGTACTCCATCGTGCGGGTGGCGTCGACGTCGACGAACACCGACACGTGCGGTGCCGAGTACGCGCTCTGCACCATGGCGTTCGCGATCGCCTTGCGCACGCCCTTCACGGGGATGCGGGTCTCGCGATCGGCCGGCGCCTCGGGCGTCTGGATGTTGCGGAACACGCTCGCCTGGCTCGCCTCACGGATCACGTCGTCGCGCGTGATGTCGCCGATCGGCCCCGTCGGGGCGACCCGCGAGAGGTCGACGCCGAGGTCCTTCGCGAGCTTGCGGATCGGCGGCTTCGCGATGACGGGCACGCGCGAGTCACCGCGCGTAGGGGCGGCGGGCGCGACGGCGGATGCCACGGCACCGGCGCGCTCCGCCGGAGCCGGCGCCGCGGCGGATGCGGGCGGCGCGACCACGGGCGGCGCGGGCGGAGCGGGCGGTGCGGCGAGCTTCTCGTGCGCACCGCCGGGGGAGGGGTGGCGACGACGACGCGTGGCTGCGGGGCCGGACGAGCCGTGGCCGACGAGCACGGCACCGCCGCGCTCCTCGGCGGGGGCGTCGGGAGCCGCAGGAGTCGCCGGGGCGGCGACGGCGGCGGCACCGCCCGGGCCGACGGCCGGCGCAGCGGCGCCCGCTCCGTCGCCGCCCGACGCGGCGGTCGGCGCCGCGCCCGCGGCATCCGTCTGGATCACGAGGATGGGCGTGCCGACGTCGACCGTCCTGCCCTCCTCGACGAGGAGCTCGGAGACGACGCCCTCGAACGCGCTCGGCAGCTCGACGAGGGACTTCGCGGTCTCGATCTCGACGAAGACCTGGTCGAGCGCGATGCGGTCGCCGGGCGCGACGCGCCACTGCACGATCTCGGCCTCGGTGAGGCCCTCGCCGACATCGGGAAGGGGGAATCGGATCTCGCTCATCTGTCTTACCCTCGCAGTCGAGTCATGCCGTCGGCGACATGTCTGAATCGTGTCGTGTCAGTAGGCCAGCGCGCGGTCCACGGCTTCGAGCACCCGGTCGGGGCTCGGCAGGTACTCGGTCTCGAGCGAGGCGGGCGGGAACGGCGCATCGAAGCCCGAGACCCGCAGCACGGGCGCCTCGAGCGAGTAGAAGGCCCGCTCGGCGACCGTCGCCGCGATCTCGGAGCCGACCGACACGTTGCCATACGCCTCCTGGGCGACGACGAGCCGCCCGGTGCGGTGCACCGACTCGAGCAGCGGGCCGTAGTCGATGGGGGAGAGGGACCGCAGGTCGACGACCTCGATGCTCGTGCCCTCCTCGGCGGCGACGTCGGCGGCCTGGAGCAGCGTCGAGACCATCGCGCCGTGGCCGACGACCGTGACGTCGGTGCCCTGGCGCACCACGCGGCTCGCGTGGAGCGGCAGGCCCGCGTGGTCGAGGTCGACGGGCCCCTTCGGCCAGTAGCGGCTCTTCGGCTCGAAGAACAGGACGGGGTCGCGCGACTCGATCGCCTCGCGGATCATCCAGTACGCGTCGTGCGGGTTCGACGGGCTCACCACGCGCAGGCCCGGGGTGTGCGCGAAGTACGCCTCGGGGCTCTCCTGGTGGTGCTCGATCGAGCCGATGTGCCCGCCGTACGGCACGCGGATGACGATCGGCATCGTGACCCGGCCCTCGTGCCGCAGCGTCTGCCGCGCGAGCTGGGTCGTGATCTGGTCGAACGCGGGGAAGATGAAGCCGTCGAACTGGATCTCGCACACCGGCCGGTAGCCGCGCATCGCGAGGCCGATCGCCGTGCCGACGATGCCCGACTCGGCGAGCGGGGTGTCGAGCACCCGCTTCTCGCCGAACTCGGCCGAGAGGCCCTCGGTGACGCGGAACACCCCGCCGAGCGGCCCGATGTCCTCGCCCATCAGCAGCACCTTCTCGTCGGCGCGCATCGCGTCCCGGAGGCCCGCGGTGATCGCCTTCGCCATCGACAGGGTCTGCACGCCGCGCATGGCGCCGGCGGGCTCGTCGGGTGCGGGTGCGGGTGCGGGGGCAGGGGCCGGAGCCGCTGCGGGGGCGGCTGCGGCCGCCTCGGGTGCGTCGGTCACGCGAACCTCCTCGTCGATGCGGCCGGTCATGCCGCGTCTCCGTCGAACGAGTTCTCGAACTCGTCGAGCCAGGCGTGCTGCTCGACCATGAGCGGGTGCGGCTCGCTGTAGACGTGCTCGAAGATCGCGGTACGGGTCGGCCCGGTCAGCTCGAGCGCGCGGCGGCGCACGTCGGCGGCGACGTCGGATGCCTCCTGGTCGACCTCGTCGAAGAACGCGGCCGAGGCGCCGCGGCCCTCGAGCCACGTGCGGTAGCGGGCGATCGGATCGCGCTCGGCCCAGTACGCCACCTCGTCGTCGGTGCGGTACTTCGTGGGGTCGTCAGCGGTCGTGTGCGCGCCCATGCGGTACGTGAGGGCCTCGATGAGGCTGGGGCCCTGGCCGGCACGGGCCTCTTCGAGCGACTGGCGGGTGACCGCGTAGCTCGCGAGCACGTCGTTGCCGTCGATGCGCACGCCCGGCATGCCGAAGCCGCCGCCGCGCAGCGAGAGCGGGCTGCGCGACTGCCGCGACACGGGCACGGAGATCGCCCACTGGTTGTTCTGGATGAAGAAGACCTGCGGCGTCTCGTAGCTCGAGGCGAACACGAGCGCCTCGTTGGCGTCGCCCTGCGAGGTCGAGCCGTCGCCGTAGTAGACGAGCACGGCCGCATCGGTCTCGGGGTCGCCCGTCGCGGTCGCGCCGTCGAACTGCAGCCCCATCGCGTAGCCCGTGGCGTGCAGCGTCTGCGAGGCGAGCACGAGCGTGTAGAGGTGGAAGTTGCCGTTCTCCTCGGGGTTCCAGCCGCCCTGCGTGATGCCGCGCAGCAGTGCGAGGATGCGCACGGGGTCGAGGCCGCGGATCATGCCGACGATGTGCTCGCGGTACGACGGGAACAGGTGGTCCTGCGGGCGGGCCGCATGGGCCGACCCAACCTGGGCGGCCTCCTGGCCGGAGCTCGGCACCCACAGCGCCAGCTGGCCCTGCCGCTGCAGGTTCGCACCCGCGACGTCGAGGCGGCGCGAGACCGTCATGTCGCGGTAGAAGCGCTGCAGTGTCGCGTCGTCGAGCGCCTCGACGAACGGCAGGTAGGCCTCTGCCTCGGGGCTCGGGCGCAACTCGCCCTCAGGGGTCAGGAGCTGAACCGTCGGCGCGGTGAAGTCTCTCTCGCGGGCTGCCACCGTTCCACGCTACCCGCTACTCGGGACGCCCTTCTTGTGAAGCCGGTACAAGCTCACCGAGAATCCGGAGGAGGGTATCGACAGACTCCTCCTCGCCGATCGACACGCGGATGCCCGCGGGCGGGAACGCCCGGGTCACGAGCCCGGCGTCGAAGAGACGCTCGGCGACCTCGACGGTGGCCTCGCCCGCGGGCAACCAGATGAAGTTGCCCTGGGCGACCGGGATGGGCCAGCCCTGGGCGAGCAGCGCCGCGCGCACGCGGTCTCGGCGTTCGGCGATGACCCCGACGCGCTCGAGCAGCTCGGCCTCGGCGACGGACTCGAGCGAGGCGAGGGCCGCCGCGGTCGAGGCGGCGGTCACGCTGAGCGGGGTGATGGTCGCCCGGGCGGCATCGAGGATCGGCACGGGCCCGATCGCGTACCCGACCCGGAGTCCGGCCAGGCCGTAGGCCTTCGAGAAGGTGCGGAGGATGACGAGGTTCGGGTAGCGCCCGAGCAGGGTGGCTCCGTCGACGGACGCCTCGTCGCGGACGAACTCGATGTACGCCTCGTCGAGGAGCACGAGCAGGTCGGCGGGGACCTTCGCCATGAACGCCTCGAACTCGGCCGCCGTGACGATGACGCCGGTCGGGTTGTTCGGCGAGCAGACGATCACGACGCGGGTGCGGTCGGTGATCGCCGCGGCCATCGCATCGAGGTCGTGCCCGTGGTCGTCGCGATTCGGCAC
This sequence comes from Agromyces sp. NPDC058104, assembly GCF_042884835.1. Taxonomy (NCBI): domain Bacteria; kingdom Bacillati; phylum Actinomycetota; class Actinomycetes; order Micrococcales; family Microbacteriaceae; genus Agromyces; species Agromyces sp. NPDC058104. The sequence continues at coordinate 1,466,455 of NZ_JBHVTD010000001.1, forward strand.
CTGCACGCTCGTCGCGCCTGACACGGTGACGAGGCCCGGGTACGCCTCGAAGGACCGCCACGAATAGACGACCTCGTCGCCGGGCGCGGCGGCAGCCTGGATGAGCGCCGCGAGCAGCGCGACCGAGCCGGCCCCGACGAGTACCTCGTCGGCGGTGACCCCGTAGCGCAGGGCGAGCGACTCTCGCAGCGCGAGCGCCGTGGCGTCGGGGTAGCGATTGATCGTCGACGCCGCGTCGGCGACCGCCTCGACGACGGACGGCAGCGGGTCGGACGGGTTCTCGTTGCTCGAGAGCTTGAACCCGTCGGCGGGAGCCGGGCGACCCTGGCGGTAGGGCGGGAGTGCGGCGATCTCGGGGCGCAGGCGGACGCCTGGTCCTCGCGGTTCCGGTGCGTTCACGCGATCCACCGTACCCCTTCGCCCCCGGCGCCCCATCTGACAGAGTGGGGGCATGCGGTTCATCGTGAAGGTCATCGTCGTCGCCCTCGCTCTGTGGCTGACGACGTTCATCGTCTCGGGCGTCAGGGTGGTCCCCTACGACGACACCCAGGTCGCGACGGTGCTCACCTACCTGCTCGTCGCGTTCATCTTCGGGCTCGTGAACGCCATCGTCGGCACGTTCATCAGGGTCGTCGCGTTCCCGATCTACGTCATCACGCTCGGGCTCATCTCGTTCATCGTGAACGGCCTGCTCCTGCTGCTCGTCGACTGGATCAGCGGGCTCATGGGCTTCGGCCTCGTCGTCGAGAGCTTCTGGTGGGGCGTCCTCGGCGCACTGGTGCTGGGGCTCATCAGCTGGCTGATCGGCCTCGTCGTCCGTCCGTCGAGCGACTGAGCGGCGCGTCGCCGGCCGGCACGGTCGGCATTGCCGACGCCGTCGACGGCTCGGGCGCCCCTGCCTGGTCGCGTTCGGCGATCCACTCGCTGACCGCACAGGTGCCGCCGCCGGTGAAGGCGAGCAGCTCGCGGAGCTCGATGAGCTCCGCCGCCTCCGAGGCATCGATGAGCGCGGCGGTGTCGCGGTAGCTCTCGAGCGAGTGCGCCGGCAGCACGCCCTCGTAGCGGTGCCCGTCGCCCAGCACGCTGCGGGTGACGGTCGTTCGCTCGGCCGACGGGTGGCCGGTGCCGCCGACGGCCGGAACGAGGTCCTCGTCGTGCGCGACGTCGAGCACGGGCGCACCCGCCCGTGTCGGCGCGGAGTCGCCGGGCCCGCCGAGGTTCACCCCGCCGACCGCGTTGATCCCCGGGTCCTTCACGAGCTCGTGCACGATGATGCCGCCGCCCGAGTGCCCGGCGAAGTAGACCGGGTCGCCCGGCGCCATCCCTGCAGCGCGCATCGCGTCGCGCACGGCTCGCTCGCCCGCGCCGGACTCGGCACCCGCCAGCCGCAGCGCGTCGAGCGGAGCGTCGTCGGCGATGCCGTGGACGTTCGAGACCATGTCGAAGGGCTGCCCGCCCGCGACGACCGTCGGGTCGACGGTGCCGCTGACGTAGACGACCCAGCGCGGATCACCCGGGTCGCCGTAGCGTTCGATGCGGATCTGCGGCCCCTCGCCGCCGGGGATGCGGGAAGCGAGATCGGCGAAGCCGCCCGGTGCCCGCACGCTGCGCTCGGGGCCTTCGGACGGGTGCCCGGCGGGGGCTCGGCCGTCTCCGGCGCGATCGACGCCCTCGGCTCGGCGCACCGAGACCGGGCCGTCGACCAGCTCCCTCGAGCCGACGAGCGCGGCGATGCCGAGCAGGATCGAGGCGCTCTCGGGTGCGCCGACGAGGCTGCCGAACCCCGACGCGATGCCGCCGCCGCCGGGGAGATGCGCTGCACCCGCCGCGAACTCGTCGGCCGAGTCGACCGCGGCGCGCACCGCCCGCACGAAGGTCGGATCGGAGAGCAGCCCGCGGTTCGCGGCGAGCCAGTCGCCGAGCGGAGTGCTGCCCCAGTCGTCGGCGACCGCGGCGTTCAGGCCCGCCGCCACCGCGGCACCGCCAGCGAAGGCCAGGCCGGCTGGAGTGGTGAGCGCCGAGCCGAGCAGGTACGCGACGAGGCCGCCGCCGAGCTGCCAGAGCCGGTCGACGGCGCGCTCGGCGCACCCGTATCGCTCGGCGCTCGCGATGAGCGCGGCACGAAGCGCCTCGCCGTCGGCCTCGCACCGCCGCAGCTCGGCCTCGAGCCCGTGCACGAGCGCGCCCGGACGGGGCTCGGCCCAACCGCTGCCGACGTCGGCGCCGATCGCCTCGAGCTCGCCGCCGTGCTCGCCGGCCAGGCCCCGCGCAGCCGAGATCGCGGTCGCCGCCCCGCCGAGCCTGGTCGCGTCGGCGAACAGCTCGTCGGTCGCGACGGCCGTCGAGGTGCCGCCCGAGATCGTGATGGCGTCGCTCACGAGCGCTCCGCCGCGCGACGCGCGAGCCGTGCCTCCTCGGCGAGCGCGGCCTCACGGTCGGCGCGCGCCCGGGCCTCGGCATCGCGCTCGGCCTGCTCGAACGCGGCGAGCTCGGTGTGCATGCGGCGGATCCGTTCATCGAGCTCGGCAGCCGCCGCATCGAGACGCTCGACCGCCCCGAGCACGCGCGCCCGCAGTTCGTGCAGGCGCTCGGCGTACCGATCGGCCGCCGCCGACCGCCACTGTCCGCCGTCGGGCGGTAGCATCGCCGCGGCCTGCCCGAGGTCGGTGCGCAGGCTGCCGAGGCGCCCTCGGACGGCGGTGGCCGTCTCGATCCGCTCGGCGGTGACGGTGCGCCCCGTGAGGGCTGCGATCAGGGCGTCTGAGGCATCCATGGGTGCCAGACTGACGACCGCGACGACGATCGACGCCGGTGCGAGGCGAAACCGTGCGCAGACCGAGCCCCTGCTCGGGCTGGGGAGGAGCGGTCGGATGCGCGGGCGTCAGCCGGCGAGGACCTGCTCGATCGCCGACCGGCCCAGCCGGGCGATCGGCCCGTCGCCCGAGTCGTCGAGCACATCGACGACGGCGCTGCCCCAGACGACCGCCCACCCGCGGGCGCGGCGCCAGGTCGCGGCATCGACGGGGCGTCGCCGCTCGAGCTCGCGCACGAACTCCGCCCGGCCCGCGGCGTCGAAGCTCAGCCAGGCCGTCGCCGGGTCGGTCGCGGGATCGCCGGCGGTCAGGTCGCCGAAGTCGATCACGGCGGCGAGGCCACCTGGCACCCCGAGCACGAGGTTGCCCGGGTGCAGGTCGCCGTGCAGCCAGCATGGTGCGCCCGCCCAGGGCGGGGCGGCGAGCGCGTCCTCCCAGGTCTCGCGGAGGCGCTCGACGACCCGACCGCCGAGCACGGCCTCGAGCCGCCCGCGGGCGAGGCGCTCGCGCATCGACGCGTCGCGCTCGGCGAGCGGCACCCCGCGGTACGGGTTGCGCGGCGCGCCGGCGGGCGCCGGGACGTGCATCGCGTCGACGAAGGCGGCGAGGGCCGGTGCGAGCTCGACACGCTCGGCGGGGGAGCGGTCGGCCGCGTGCACGCCGTCGAACCACGGAACGACGCTCCACGGGGCGTCGTAGCCGAGCTCGGGCGCCGGACGACCAGCCCGCACGGGCGCCGGCACCGGAACGGGCAGCCGCCCGGCCAGCGTCGGCAGCCAGGCCAGCTCGTGCTCGATGAGCGGAACCGCGACCCGACGGCGGGGCAGGCGCACGCCGAACACGGCCCCCGGGGCCTCCAGGCGGTACATCGCGTTGTCCCAGCCGTTGGCGACGAACTCCACGGGGCCGGCGAGGTCGGGGTGCTGGGTCTCGATCAGCCGCGACACGAGCGCTGCGTCGACGTGCAGCTCGGGCGCAGGGGCATCCGCCATCTCGTCACCTCACCCATTCCTGAAAGTGGCATTCTCCTCCACAATGGATGCCATGACGCGAGCGGAACCGTCGGGGGACGCCGCGCAGCCGTTCCGAGTCTCGTTCGTGTGCACCGGCAACATCTGCCGGTCGCCGATGGCGGAGGTCGTGCTGCGCTCCCTCGCCGAGCAGGCGGGGCTCGGCGGCGCCATCGCGATCGAGTCCGCCGCGACCGGCGACTGGCACGTCGGCGAGCCCGCCGACCAGCGCACGGTCGAGGCGCTCGCGCGGGCGGGCTACGACGGCACGCACCACCGCGCCCGGCAGTTCGACGCGGGCGACTTCCCCGAGCTCGACCTCGTGGTCGCCTTCGACCGGGGGCAGGCGCGCATCCTGCGCAACTGGGCGGCCGGCGCGGCCGAGCAGCACAAGGTGCGCCTGCTGCTCGAGTTCGAGCCCGAGCTCGCCCCACTGCAGGACGTCCCCGACCCCTATTACTCGGATGCGGGAATGTTCGATCGAGTCCTTGAGATGATTGAACGGTCGACCACGGCGCTCTTCCGGCAACTCGCGCCGGCTCTCAGACAAGGAATCCGATGACTTCGCTGCCTCCCCAGCCGCTCAGCCCCCTCGACGGACGCTACCGCTCGGCGGTCGGCGAACTCGGCGAGCACCTCTCAGAGGCGGGCCTCAACCGGGCGCGCGTGCACGTCGAGGTCGAGTGGCTCATCGCCCAGACCGACCGCGGCTTCTTCGGCTCGACCCCGCTCACCGACCACCAGAAGGCCGCGCTGCGCCAGGTCGTCGCCGACTTCGGCCAGCCCGACATCGACGAGCTCGCGACCCTCGAGGCGACGACGCGTCACGACGTCAAGGCCGTCGAGTACTACGTGCGCCGCCGCCTCTCCGACCTCGGCCTCGACGCGATCGCCGAGCTCACCCACTTCGCCTGCACCAGTGAAGACATCAACAACCTCTCGTACGCGGTGACGGTGCGCGACGCCGTGCAGCAGGTCTGGCTGCCCAAGTACCGCGCCGTGATCGCGACGCTCCAGGCGCTCGCGGTCGAGCACCGGGATGCCGCGATGCTGAGCCGCACGCACGGCCAGCCCGCGACCCCCTCGACCATGGGCAAGGAGCTCGCGGTCTTCGTGTACCGGCTCGGCCGCATCGCCGACCAGGTCGAGGCGACCGAGTACCTCGGCAAGTTCTCGGGGGCGACGGGCACCTTCTCGGCGCACCTCGTCGCCGCGCCGGAGGTCTCGTGGCCGACCGTGTCGCAGGAGTTCGTCGAGTCGCTCGGCCTCACCTGGAACCCGCTCACCACGCAGATCGAGTCGCACGACTGGCAGGCCGAGCTCTACGGCAAGATCTCGCACGCGAACCGCGTGCTGCACAACCTCGCGACCGACATCTGGACCTACATCTCGCTCGGCTACTTCCGGCAGATCCCCGCCGCCGGCGCGACGGGCTCGTCGACGATGCCGCACAAGGTCAACCCGATCCGCTTCGAGAACGCCGAGGCGAACCTCGAGCTCTCGAGCGCACTGCTCGACTCGCTCGCCGCGACGCTCGTCACCTCGCGCCTCCAGCGCGACCTCACCGACTCCTCGGCGCAGCGCAACATCGGCGTCGGCTTCGGCCACTCGATGCTCGCGCTCGACAACATCCAGCGCGGGCTCGGCGAGATCGACCTCGATCGCGCCCTGCTGCTCGACGACCTCGACCACAACTGGGAGGTGCTCGGCGAGGCGATCCAGACGGTCATCCGCGCCGAGGTCGTCGCCGGCCGCTCGACGATCGCCGACCCCTACGCCCTGCTCAAGGAGCTCACCCGGGGCAAGCGCGTGGGCGCTTCGGATCTGGCCGAGTTCGTGTCGTCGCTCGAGATCGGCGACGAGGCGAAGCAGCGCCTGCTGGCGCTCACGCCCGCCACGTACGTCGGCATCGCCGACGAGCTCGTCGACCGGCTGCCGTAAGGCTCTCGGCTGCGGCGGCACTTCGTCGCCCGCGCCACGTTCACGCCCTCTGCGCCAGTTGAACCGGTGCGGAGGGCGGCGAAGTGGTGCAGAGCGCGGCGCGGCGCGCGTGCAAGACGGGCGCGGGTCGGCACAGAGATCATGGTGAACGCGCGAAGGAGCCGAGCATGACGAGCAGAGCACTGCGGACGACGGTCGATTCACCTCGTCGCGGGCGCGTCGCTGCGTTCGTGCTGGCGACCACGGCGGTGTGCCTCACCGCGGGTTGCGCGGCCTCCGGCGCGATGCCGGCGCCGACGACGGCCACGGCCACGCCCACTCCGACGGCCGCCGCGTCCGACCCGATGAAGCTCATCGGCATGTGGCGCGTCTCGGACGCCGCGGGCGAGGAGGTGGACACTTGGCTGCGCCTCGACGCCCCCGAGTTCGCGCTTTGGCGCGACTGCGGAATGATCAGCGGCGGATGGCTCGCGGGTGAGCGCATCTTCCTCGCACAGACCCTCGGCGCGAGCGGGGACTGCGCGAGCGGCTCGTTCCCGGAGGTCGCGTGGCTCGACGAGGCGGCCTCGTACCGTGCGACCGACGATGGGTGGCAGCTGCTCGACGCCGACGGCGAGCCCGTCGCGTCGCTCGCGATCGACGGCGCCCCTGACTCGATCGACACCGTGGCGGAGTTCTACGCCGAGCCCCCGGTGATCGACGACCGTGTGCGCGCGTACTTCGCCGATCCGGCGCCGCTTCCCGTGGGGCTGACCGCGGTCGAAGCCGACGACCTCCTCGGCCGATGGGTGCCGGCGGGCGGGTCGTTCGCATCCGATCCGCACGTCGACTTCCTCGCCTCAGGCACGTGGACCGGATCGGACGGCTGCAACGGCCAGGGCGGACGCTGGGCGGTCGAGGGCGACGGCGAACTGCTCGTGACCTCCGGCCCCTCGACGCTCATCGGGTGCGACGGTGCGCCGGCCCCCGGATGGGTCGCGGGCGCTGCCAGCGCCGCCTTCGACGACACGGAACTGGTGCTCATCGATCGCGACGGCGCCGAGCTCGGGCGCCTCGTGCGCGACGATCGCTGAGAAAGCCTCCGCTAGTGCGTCGGGCCCTGCGGTGCGGGCGGCTCCGCCGGGCCGGTGTCGCCCTCGCCGAGCTCCGCCTGCTCGGCGGCGTTCGGCTTGATCGCCATCTGCAGCAGCGCGAGCACCACGAGCACGATGATGAAGACGGCGCCGGTGCCGATGAGGGCGATCGTCCAGTCGCGGGTCGCGACGAGCGAGATCACGCCGACGAAGACCGCGGCGATCGCGGCGCCCCCGACGTACTCGGCGGGGCGCAGCCGGTCGCTCCGGCTCGGCTTGTACTCACCGGGGGACTGGGTCACGACTGCTGCTCCGCTCCTGCCGCGGCGGGGCCGTCGGCGGTCTGGTTCGCGGCCCACTTGAGCGAGAGGCCGCCGATCACGAGGAACACCCCGAGGATCACGAGATAGCCGCCGAGGAGGCCGACCGCGGTGACGGCGTCGGGCGGGAGGAGCAGGAACACGACCGCGAGGACCGCGGTGAAGGCGCCGACGGCGATCCAGTCGCGGGCCGCTGCGGTGCGGCCGCGCGAGCGGAGGCCCGCGTAGAGCTCGACGAAGCCGGTGACGGCGGCCCAGACGCTCACGAGGTAGAGCAGGAACGGCAGCCCGCCAGGCACCGAGAGTGCGAGGAGGCCCGCGACCACGGTGACGACCGCGTTGATCGCGAAGAGCGATCGGATGCCGCGCCCGACCAGCAGCCGCAGCGACAGGGCGCCGACGACGAGACCGGACACGACGGCCCAGATGCCGAACACGAGCAGCCCGAGTTCGGGCGAGTGGTTCGGGGAGAAGGTGATGACCACGGCGGGGACGACCGCGAGGAGTCCGCGGACGACCGGGACGACCCAGTACTGCGGGCGCTCCGGGGATGCATCGCGGGCGGTGGCCACGGCGACCTCTTTCACATCGGAGGGGGTTACCGATCCATCCTACGCGGGAGCGAACCGGACGGATGCCTCGTGCGGGTCGAGCGCGAGGCATCCGTCCGTGGGCTCACAGCGCCCGCAGGATGTCCTCCACGCGCTGCTTCGCGTCGCCGAACAGCATCTGCGCGTTGTCGCGGTAGAACAGCGGGTTCGCCACGCCGGCGTAGCCGGCCGACATCGAGCGCTTGAAGACGACGACGTTCTTCGCCTCCCACACGCGCAGCACCGGCATGCCCGCGATGGGGCTGCCCGGGTCCTCGGCGGCGGCCGGGTTGACCGTGTCGTTCGCGCCGATGACGAGGACGACGTCGGTCGCCTGGAGGTCGTCGTTGATCTCGTCCATCTCCTCGACGATGTCGTACGGCACCTTCGCCTCGGCGAGCAGTACGTTCATGTGCCCCGGCAGGCGGCCGGCGACGGGGTGGATGCCGAAGCGCACCTCGACGCCGCGCTCGCGCAGCCGGCTCGTCAGCTCGGCGACCGGGTACTGCGCCTGCGCGACCGCCATGCCGTAGCCGGGCGTGATGATGACGGTCGTCGCGTCGCCCAGCAGGGCGGCGACGGCCTCGGCGTCGACCTCGCGGGTCTCGCCCTCGACCTCGCCGCTCGACGACGGCGCCGCGATGCCGAAGCCGCCCGCGATGACCGAGATGAATGAGCGGTTCATCGCCTTGCACATGATGTACGAGAGGTAGGCACCCGAGGAGCCGACGAGCGCACCGGTGACGATGAGCAGGTCGTTGTTGAGCAGGAAGCCCGCGGCGGCGGCGGCCCAGCCCGAGTAGCTGTTCAGCATCGAGATGACGACCGGCATGTCGCCGCCGCCGATGGATGCCACGAGGTGCCAGCCGAGCGCGAGGGCGAGCGCCGTGACGACGACGAGCAGCCACAGCTCGGGGGTGATCACGTACCAGACGGTGAGCACCACGAAGGCGACCAGTGCCCCGAGGTTCAGCGCATTCTTGCCCGGCAGCATGAGCGGTGCCGACTTCATGCGCGCCGAGAGCTTCAGGAACGCGACGATCGAGCCCGTGAAGGTGACGGCGCCGATGAAGACGCCGATGAAGACCTCGGCATGGTGGATGTCGAGGAGCGCACCGGTCATGCCGGTTTCCTCCAGGGCGCCGTTCCAGCCGACGAGCACGGCCGCGAGGCCGACGAAGCTGTGCAGCAGCGCGATGAGCTCGGGCATGCCGGTCATGGCCACGACGCGGGCGCGCCAGAGGCCGATCGCGCCGCCGACGACGACGGCGACGACGAGCAGCACGAGCCCCGTCGTCACGTGCGGCTCCCCCCAGGCCCCGGCGAAGGTGGCGTAGACGGTGGCGACGAGCGCGATCACCATCCCCGCGATGCCGTAGCTGACACCGGCCTTGGCGGTGTCGTGTCGGCTGAGCCCCGCGAGGCTCATGATGAACAGCAGGGCCGCGACGATGTAGGCGGCTCCGGCGATCGACGCCGGGGTCAGCAGGGAAGCGGTCTCAGCCACGGTCGGCTCCAGTCCTGCCCGCCGAGAACATCGCGAGCATGCGTCGGGTCACGGCGAAGCCGCCGAAGATGTTGATGCTGGCGAGCAGGACGGCCACGCCGGCGAGGATCTGCACGACGAGCACGTCGCTCGTGATCTGCACCATCGCGCCGACCACGATGATGCCCGAGATCGCGTTCGTCACGCTCATGAGCGGAGTGTGCAGCGCGTGCGCCACCTTGCCGATCACGTAGAAGCCGACGACCACCGAGAGCACGAGCACCGTGAAGTGCTGCGGAAGCGGCGGCGGGGCGATCGCGTTCACGGCGAAGAGCACGGCGATGCCGGCGGCGACCAGCACCACCTTCCTCACGGGCGACATGGGCCGCTTCGGCTCGGCGGCGGGCGCGGCATCCTGCGCGGTGCTCGCGGCGGATGCCGCGGCCGCGGGCGCCGCGGAGACCTGAACCGGCGGCGGCGGCCAGGTGACCGCGCCGTCGCGGGCGACCGTCACCGAGCGCTGCACGATGTCGTCGAAGTCGAGCACGAGCTCGCCGTCCTTGCCGGGCGTGAGCAGCTTCACGAGGTTCACGACGTTCGTGCCGTAGAGCTGCGAGGCCTGCGTGGGCAGGCGCGAGGCGAGGTCGGTGTAGCCGAGGATCGTGACGCCGTTCTCGGTGACGACCTTCTCGCCCGCGACCGATCCCTCGACGTTGCCGCCCATGCCCGCAGCCATGTCGACGATGACGCTGCCCGACTTCATGCTCGCGACGTCGGCCGCGGTGATGAGCTTCGGCGCCGGGCGCCCAGGGATCAGCGCGGTCGTGATGATGATGTCGACGTCGGCCGCCTGCTCCGAGTAGATCTCGGCGGCGCGGCGGTCGTACGCCTCGCTCGTCGCCTTCGCGTAGCCGTCGGTCGACTGCTCGACCTCCACCTCGACCTTGAGGTACTCGCCGCCGATCGACTTCACCTGGTCGGCGACCTCGGGCCGCGGGTCGGTCGCCCGCACGATCGCGCCGAGGCTCGAGGCCGCGCCGATCGCGGCGAGCCCGGCGACGCCCGCGCCCGCGACGAGCACCTTCGCCGGCGGCACCTTGCCCGCGGCCGTCACCTGGCCGGTGAAGAATCGGCCGAAGGAGTGGGCGGCCTCGACGACCGCGCGGTAGCCCGCGATGTTCGTCATCGAGCTGAGCACGTCCATCGACTGGGCGCGCGAGATGCGGGGCACCGCGTCCATCGCGAGGGCCGTGACGCCGCGCGCGGCGAGCGCCTCGAGCAGTTCGGGCTTGAACGCCGGGGCGAGCAGGCCCACGACCGTCGCCCCGGGGACGAGCCCCGCGATCTCGGCCTCGGTCGGGGCGTTCACCTTCAGCACCAGGCCGCTCGCGAGGGCCTCGGCGCCGTCGACGATCTCGGCGCCCGCCTCGCGGTACGCGTCGTCGGCGAACGCCGACGCATGCCCGGCCCCCGCCTCGACCACGACCTCGTACCCCAGGGCGATCAACTGCTTCACCGTCGCGGGCGTGGCGGCGACCCGTGTCTCGGGCGGCTGCTCGGTGACGACACCGATGCGCGTCATGCGGCTCTCCTTCTTCGTCGAAGCGTCCGCGTCGAGTGCACGGACCTCAGCGTGCAGCACCGTCATCGCGGTGCCGGCTGAGCCGCTGCGGCGACGGTGCTGCATTACGGCACCACATCAGGGTGGTGCTGGCCTCAGCGTAGAGCGCGCCGGCGAACGTCGGCCGAATATCTCACCGAATCGCCACGAAGGAATCGCAGATCTTTCGCCGCGCGGAACTTCGCTCCGGCGGCGGGGCGGGAATCGGGCATCCGATCGTCGACGACGACCGGATGCCCGGCCCGTCATTCGATCGCGTCGTCGGCCCGCTCGCGCACCGCCGTGCCGCCGTGCTCGGGGATCAGCCTGAAGTCGGTCAGCAGCTCGCCCACCTGCGTGCCGTCGAGCCGAGTGAACAGGCGTTCCCGCAGGAACTTCGGGCCCGGCAGCGCGACCTCCTCGCCGTCGCGCAACCGGCTCGTCGCCTTGAGCAGGTGTCGCACGTCGTACGTCGAGCCGAACACCTCGGGCACGCCGCGGTCGATGCCGAGCAGGCGGTAGGCGGCCTCCATGCCCGTGCGCACCGAGTACTCGGTCGTGAAGATGCAGTCGCGGGTCGTCTCGGCGAACTGACCGATGAAGGCGAAGTTCTGCGCACCGGCGGGCACCACGTCGGGGCGGTCGCCCGCCTTGCGCGGCATGAAGAAGCTCGTGACGTACGGCATCATCACCGGCACGGCCGTCGCCGCGTTCGCGGCGAGCTCGTCGATCTGGTCGACCGGCACGCCGAGGTGGTACAGCCACTCCCGGGTGATCTCCTCGCCCGTCGACTCCTGCAGGGTCTTGCCCGTGTAGTCGCCCGGCACGTCGACGAAGAGCCCGTAGACCCACACGACGATCTGGTCCGCGGGCTGCTGCTTGAAGTGCGGCTGGCGATTCACCGTCCAGCTCATCAGCCAGGCCGAGTCGCGGGCGGTGACGATACCGCCCGTCACGACCCTGCCGCTGAACGGGTCGCGCTGCGCGATCTTCTCGATGTACGCGGGGATCCGGGCGTCGAGCGTCGTGACCGTCGCCGACTCCCACTTCGTCTTCTGGATGTCGCCGCAGAACACCTCGGGCCGGCCGAACGAGGGATGCTTCGCCGCGATGCGCTGCCAGAGCGCCCACCCTGCGGCGGGCGACTCGTCGAGCTTCGCCGGGGTGTGCTGGTCGCCCTCGTCGGAGTTCTCGGTGAGGCCGCCGATGGTCGCGAGCACGAGGTCGTCGGGTCCGAGGTCGACCCCGCCCCGGGCCCCGTCCCGCACCCAGTGGATGCGCGTCGCCCGCTTCGTGGCATCCGTGCCCTGCCCGTTGCCGCCCTCGAACGCGAAGTCGATGTCGGTGACCTGGGTGTCGAAGTGGAAGGTCACGCCCTGGTCGAGCAGCCACTTGTACAACGGCAGCACGAGCGACTCGTACTGGTTGTACTTCGTGAACTTGAGGGCCGACAGGTCGGGCAGGCCGCCGATGTGGTGCACGAAGCGGTGGATGTAGAGCTTCATCTCGAGGGCCGAGTGCCACTCCTCGAACGCGAACATCGTGCGCCAGTACAGCCAGAAGTTGCTCTCCAGGAAGTCCTTCGAGAACACCTCGTCGATGCGCTTGTCCTCCATCTCCTCGCGGGTGGCGAGGAAGACCCGCACGATGTCCTTCTGCGCGGCGTCGTTGAGGCCGAAGAGCTTGTTCGTGTGCGCGTCCTGCCCCTGCGCCTCGGTGACGCGGCAGAGCGAGAAGTTCGGGTCGTCCTTGTTGAGCCAGTAGAACTCGTCGAGCACGCTCGCGCCCTCGATCTCGAGCGACGGCACCGTGCGGAAGGCGTCCCACAGGCACTCCATGTGGTCCTCCATCTCGCGACCGCCGCGGATGACGAATCCCTTCTCGGGCCGCTTGATGCCGTCGAGGGCACCGCCCGGCAGCGGCAATCGCTCGAGGATCGTGATGCGATCGCCCGACATCTGCCCGTCGCGGATCATGAAGAGCGCCGACGACATCGACGCGAGCCCCGCGCCGACGAACCACGCCGACGTGCCGTCGACCCCCTCGGGCTTACGCGGACGCGCGAACGCCTCGTAGTTGCCACTGCTGTAGTACATGCTTCCCCCTTCGTCGCGCTGCGACGATGCGCAGCGCACCGCTTCCGACGCTACCCGCGGATGCCCCGGGCTGCACCCGCACGGATGTGCACGCTCGGCGGACGGACGGACGTCTCGCCGAGCGGTATTCGCCCATCGAACGCAGCGTCCTAGTATCGAACGAACGGCGGGGGACGGCCCGCCACGGGATACGCGGGAGGTCGGCCGATGGCGGCGGAGAGCACGAGTGCCGGATCGCAGACCCTGAGCCGAGGCATCCGCATCCTCGAGATCCTCGCCGACACCGACCGCGCCCTCTCCATCGACGAGGTCGCGGCCGAGCTCGGGGTTCACCGATCGGTCGCCTACCGGCTGCTGCGCACGCTCGAGCACCACGGGCTCGCCTCGCGCGACGCGGCCGGGCGCATCGGCCTCGGCGCCGGACTCGCGGCCCTCGCCGCCGGCGTGCAGCGCGACCTGCAGCAGCTCGCGCTGCCCGAGCTCGCCGACGTCGCCGAGGAGCTCGGGATGACCTGCCTGCTCGCGGTGCTGCTCGACGGCGACGAGGCCGTCACGCTCGTGAGCGCGTCGCCCCGCCGTACCGCGGCGGTGTCGTACCGACCGGGCCACCGGCATCCGATCACCCGCGGCGGGCCGGGCAAGGCCATCCTCATGGGGCTGCCCGAGTCGCGCTGGCCCGACGACGTGCCCGAGGCGCTGCGCGCCGAGATCGCCGAGAGCCGCGCGCGCGGCTACACCGTGAGCCACGACGAGGTCGTGCCGTCGCTGCGCTCGGTCGCCGTGCCCCTCAGCCTGCCCGGTCAGCCGCCCGCCGCGATCGCGGTGATCCACGTGTCGTTCCCGCGGCCCGAGCCCGAGCTCGCCGAGCGGCTGCTCGTCGCGGCATCGAACCTGGGCCGGGCCTCGGGGGCCTGAGCGGGCTCAGCGCGCGGTCAGCGCAGCCCAGCGCAGCTCAGCGCAGCTCAGCGCGCGAGCATCTGCCCGGCGAAGAACTCGCCGAGCTCCGCGGTCGCGGTGAGCGGCAGGATGTTCGCCACATAGCCGTCGGGACGCACGACGACGACCGCGCCGTCGCGCGAGATGCCGCGCTCCTCGAAGATGTCGGTCTGGCACCAGACGCTCGGCCCGGCCGCGAAGACCTTCTCCCAGTCCATGAGGCCGAGCGGACCGGTCTTCGGGTGGAACACCCCTGGCGCGAGCGTGACGTCGATCTCGTCGTGGGCCTGCTGGTAGACCACCTTCACGTCGAAGACCGCGTCGGCGTCGGCTCCCTCGGGAGTGAAGCGTGCGAGCGGCGACTCGTCCGACGACATCCACGCCGCCCACGAGGCGAGCGCCGAGGCATCCGCCGTGCCCGTCGCGGTGCCGGCCGCGGCATCGGCGAACGCGTAGACGCGCCACCGGCCGTCGGCCTTCGCATGGTGGCCGAGGTGCACGACGTTGCCGTCGCAGACGAACGACACCTGCGACGACTTGAACCGCTTGCCCAGGGGGAACCCGGTGGCGAGCGCCTGGTGCTCGCCCGAGCCGACGATCATCGAGGGGCCGTACTGCGTCATGAAGCCCGACGGGAACTCGGCGGTGCCGAGGTAGAAGGTCGCGAGCTCCTGCGGGTCCGAGATCTCCTCGGGCTTGCGCGCCATGAGCGACGACCACTCGCGGTCGAAGTCGATGAGCTGCTGGGCGACCGGCTGCCGCTCGGCCGAATAGGTCGAGAGCAGCGACTCGGGCGCGAGCCCCGAGACCACCGAGCCGAGCTTCCAGCCGAGGTTGAAGCCGTCCTGCATCGAGACGTTCATGCCCTGGCCCGCCTTCGCGCTGTGCGTGTGGCACGCGTCGCCGGTGAGGAACACCCGCGGCGAGGCATCCTCGACGTCGCTCTCGCGGTCGTCGAAGTGGTCGGTCACGCGGTGCCCGACCTCGTAGACGCTGAACCACGCCACGTCGCGCACGTCGAGCGTGTACGGGTGCAGGATGTCGTTGGCCTTCGCGATGATCGCCTCGATGGGCGTCTTGCGCACCTCGTGATTGTCGCCTTCTGCGACCTCCCCCAGGTCGATGTACATGCGGCTGAGGTAGCCGCCCTCGCGCGGGATGTGCAGGATGTTGCCCGCGGCCGAGTTGATAGCGCACTTCGTGCGCCAGTCGGGGAAGTCGGTGTTCACGACGACGTCCATGACGCCCCAGGCGTGCGCCGAGATGCCGCCGAGGTGCTTGCGGCCGATCGCCTCGCGCACCCCGCTGCGGGCACCGTCGCACCCGGCGACGTACTTGGCGCGCACCGTGCGCTCCTCCCCGGCGCGCTCGCCCGCGGTGTACCGGACGCGCACCTCGACCGGGTACTCGCCCGCCTCGGGCGACCCCGCCTCGTGCACGGTGAGGCCGACGAACTCGATGCCGTAGTCGGGCACGATGCGGCCCGGGCCGTGGGCGGCGGCCTCGGCGAAGTAGTCGAGCACGCGCGCCTGGTTGACGATGAGGTGCGGGAACTCGCTGATCTTGTAGCCGTAGTCCTCGGTGCGCGAGGTGCGCACGATGTTCTGCGGCGCCTCGGGGTCGGGGCCCCAGAAGTTCATCCAGCCGATGTTGTACGCCTCGGCGATGATGCGCTCGGCGAAGCCGAACGCCTGGAACGTCTCGACGCTGCGCGGCTGGATTCCGTCGGCCTGGCCGAGCACCAGCCGGCCGTCGCGTCGTTCGATGATGCGGGTGACCACGTTCGGGTACTGCGAGAGCTGCGCCGACAGCAGCATGCCTGCGGGGCCCGAGCCGACGATGAGCACGTCCATCTCGTCGGGCAGCTCCTCGGGCCGGTCGATGCCGACTCCCGCCGCGGGCTGCACCCGCGGGTCGCCGGACACGTAGCCGTGGTGGTGGAACTGCACGGGGGGCTCCTCACATCGTCGTGTCGAGACATCCGTGAAGCTGGATGTCTCGGGCTGCTGTTCGATAATCGAACGTGCTATTCGTTTATCGCGCGAGCCCATGGTAGGTCGCGGCGCGGCGCAGCACAAGCCCGGCGGCGACCGGCGCCGGCCGACGCGGGGTCGGCCCGACGAGGATCGTCGCCCCGGCGGCGGAACGTGTGGGAGTGGGCGCGTCGCGCGGCTCGCTCGGCGGGTCAGCGCTGGCGGCTGAACCGGCTCGCGCCGATGATCATCGCCAGGCCGGCGCCGATCGCCGACACGAGCGGCACTGCGACGACGGCGAGGGCGATCGTGTTGGGGCGGAACCGCAGGCCGTCGGGCCCGCCGATGTACGCCCCGATCGGCACGGCGTAGCCGCCGCCACCGCCGCCGCTGCCCTCACCCCGACCGGCCGGGGTCCTGTCGTTCTCCGGCATGTCGCCGGAGCCCTCGCCTCCGCCGAACCCGAAGGCCACGACCGCGACCGGAACGAACTCGCGCCCGTCGATCGTCGACTTCTCGCCGTACGCCACCTTCGCGCCCCACCTCGGCACCGATTCCGCCAGGTTCTCGATGAGCTTCGTCATGCGCTCGACGGTACGCCCGTCACCCGCCCGCGGCTAGGGCCCGGTACCCAGCACCGCACCGCCGCCCGGTACCGGCGGAACTCGTCGCCGAAGCGCGCCTCGAGCTCGGCCTCCTCGAGCGGGCGCACGACGAAGTTCCAGAACAGCCCGCCGGCGATCGCGTACCCGACGACCAGCCACGATTCGAGAATGAGCCCGACCGCGACCCCCTGCGTGATGCCGGCGACCGCCATCGGGTTGCGCACGAAGCGGTACGGGCCGGCGACCACCAGGAGGTTCGCCGTCGCCGCCGGCAGGGGAGTGCCGACTCCGCGGGTCGCCATCGCGACCGCCGACCAGATGCCGAGTGCGCTCGCGAGGGCGAACACCACGGCGCCGATCGGGAAGAGCCAGCCCGGCGCATCGACGGCGAGCCCCCAGCGCTGCTCGAGCCACGCGATCACGACCGGCACGACCCCGAGCAGTACTCCCCAGAAGACGACGATCTGCACTGCGGTCGCCACGAGGTGAGAGCCCGTCCTCGCCGTCGCGTCGGCACGACGGAATCGGAAGGGCCCGACGAGCATCCACTCGGTCGGCACCCGCCCCAGCACCATCAGGCTGAGCGCCACCGCGGATGCCACGGACGCCGCCCCCATGAGCAGCACGCCCCAGCCGGCCTCACCGGCGACGGTCGCGTACGCCGCCAGCGCCCCGGTGACGATCAGCGTCCACCCCGTCGCGACGAACGCCGCCGCCCGAACGCCGCACGCGGCGACCGCCGAGGCGCCGACGAAGAGCGGAAGGTCGAGCACGGCGACGAGCACCGCGTCGAGCCCACCGAGCGTCGCCTCCCGCACGACGGGCACCGTGAACACCGCGATCCACCAGGCCAGCCCGGCGACCGCCTGCACCCCGAAGTACGCCCGGCCGAGTCGTTCAGTCATCGAAGACGTGCCAGCAGATCGGGCTCCGGCGCAACTGGTCCTCGAGCACGAGCTCGCGGATCTCGGGGGGCAGCTGCGCGCGCTGCCAGTCGCGCTCCGCGAGCCGCGCCGGCTCCGCGGCATCCGCCCCGCCCTGCTCGACCGCGGCGGCGACCGCCGCCCTGATCGCGTACGCCGCCGCGCCGAGCTCGTGCTCGGCGACGTGCGCGACTGCGACCGCCTGACCCACCGCCAGCGCGGCGAACTTCACCGGTGCCGGCTGGTCGCGCCCGGCGGCGTTCGCGTGGAACGCCGCATGGTGCGCCTCGCGCATCGGCACCTCGCCCCGCACCCACCCGCGGGCGACCTCGAGCACCTCCCGCGGGCGCGGGTCGTCGGGCCGGGCGCGCTCGAACAGCGGCAGTACGTGCTCGGAGCAGGCGATCGCCCACTCGGCGAGCCGACGGTGGTCGTCGTCGCTCAGGGTTCCGCCACGACGGATCGTGACGAGCCGGGGGTCGCGTTCTTTCGGAAGGATCGGCACCCTGCCATTCCTACCACCGGGCGGATCGCCGCCTCAGGCGCCGCGCAGCTCGGCGAGCAGCTTCTCGACGCGGCGCACGCGGGTCTCGGCGCCCTTCGCCTGCTCGATCACCCGCGCGTGCTGGCGACGCTGGCTCAGCGTCAGGCCATCGAACGCGGCCCGCGCGGCCGGGTCGGCCTCGAGCGCCTCGCTGAGCTCGGCCGGTTCGTCGACGGTGATCGGCTCGCCGTCGACCGCGAGGTCGATCCGGACCTCGTCGCCCACCTCCGCCCCGGTGGCCGCCCGATTGGCATTGCTGAAGCCGATGAGGTTGCGCCCCCGCATGATCGCGATGCGCGTGCGCCACGAGTGGTCGCCGATCGTGACCACGACCCTCGGGCGCGCCCCGCCGCCGAGCGCCTCGACGACCCCGGGCGGCACCTCGAGGCCGCGCATCTTCTCGTGCGGTTCGACGATCGCGGTGAACTGCTCTGTCATGGGGCCATCCTGCCTGCAGGCACCCCCTCGCGGCATCCGACCCGCCCTCGTAGGCTCGACCGCGTGAGCGAAGACGTGCGCAACCTCAGGAAAGCCCTCGCCTCGATCGCCGAGCCGTGGCAGCCGCACCGGCTGGCGAGCGTCGACGACACCGACGTCAAGGTGGTCAAGCTCCTCGGCGAGTTCGTCTGGCACACCCACCCCGACGCCGACGAGCTGTTCCTGGTGCTGAGCGGGGAGCTCACCATCCAGCTGCGCGACCGCGACGTGGTGCTCAGGCCCGACGACGTGTTCGTCGTGCCGAAGGGGGTCGAGCACTGCCCGCGCGCCGACGCCGAGGTGCACGCCGTGCTCATCGAGCGCCGCGGCACCGTCAACACCGGGGATGCCGGGGGCGAGCGCACCTCGCCGCTGCGCGAGCTCGACTGAGCCGCGCGCGTTCGCGGCGCCCGTGGAACGACGACGCCGCCCGCACCCCGTGAGGGGCCGGGCGGCGTTCGTGGTGGAGCACCGAGCATGCGGTCAGCTCATCTTGCGCTTGTAGATCGCGATCGCCCAGACGTAGGCGACGACGAGGATGCCGACGAGCCAGGCCAGTGCCACCCAGATGTCGCTGCCCACGGGCTGCCCGGCGAACAGCGCCCGGATCGAGTTCACGATCGACGTCACCGGCTGGTTCTCGGCGAACCAGGCGACCGGGGCGGGCATCGAGTCGGTCGGCACGAAGGCCGAGCTGATGAACGGGAGGAAGATCAGCGGGTAGCTGAACGCGCTCGCCCCGTCGACCGTCTTCGCCGAGAGGCCGGCGATCACGGCGAGCCAGGTCAGGGCGAGGGTGAAGAGCACGAGGATGCCCGCCACCGCCAGCCAGACCGCGACGGATGCCCCGGTGCGGAACCCCATGAGCAGTGCGACGCCGATGACGATCGCGACCGAGATCAGGTTCGAGACGAGCGAGGTGAGCACGTGCGCCCAGAGCACGCTCGACCGGGCGATCGGCATCGACTGGAACCGCTCGAAGATGCCGCCCTGCATGTCGAGGAACAGCCGGTACGCGGTGTACGCGATGCCCGACGCGATCGTGATGAGCAGGATGCCGGGGAGCATGTAGTCGATGTACGACTCGTCGGACCCCGTGTTGATCGCCCCGCCCAGCACGTAGGTGAAGAGCAGCATCAGCGCGATCGGCGTGACCGCGGTGGTGATGATCGTGTCGGGGCTGCGGAGAATGTGGGTGAGCGAGCGGCCGGTGAGAACCCGGGTGTCGCTCAGGACGTGGGTGGTCATCATGCTTCCTTTCCGTTGTCGCTTCCGGCGCCGACCAGCGTGAGGAAGACCTCTTCGAGCGTCGGCTGCTTCTCGACGTACTCGACGGTGGCGGCGGGGAGGAGCTGCTTGAGCTCGGCGAGGGTGCCGTTCTGGATGATCGTGCCCTCGTGGAGGATCGCGATGCGATCGGCGAGCTGCTCGGCCTCGTCGAGGTACTGCGTGGTGAGCAGGACGGTCGTGCCGCGGCCGGCGAGCTCCTTGACGGTCTGCCACACCTCGATGCGCGCCTGCGGGTCGAGACCGGTGGTCGGCTCGTCGAGGAAGATGATCGGCGGGTCGCCGATCAGGCTCATCGCGATGTCGAGTCGGCGCCGCATGCCGCCCGAGTAGGTGCCGGCCTTGCGTCCGCCCGCCTCGGTGAGCGAGAAGCGTGCGAGCAGCTCGTCGGCGATCGCGCCGGGGTTCTTGAGGTGACGCAGCTTCGCGATGAGCACGAGGTTCTCGCGACCGCTGAGCACCTCGTCGACCGCGGCGAACTGCCCGGTCAGGCTGATCGACTCGCGCACGTCGCCGGGTGCGCCGGCGACGTCGAAGCCGTGCACGGTCGCGCTGCCGGCGTCGGACTTGAGGAGCGTCGACAGGATGCGCACGAGCGTGGTCTTGCCGGCGCCGTTCGAGCCGAGGAGGGCGAAGATGCTGCCCCGCGCGACCTCGAAGTCGACGCCCTTCAGCACCTGGAGTTCCTTGAAGGACTTCTCGATGCCCTGGACCCGGATGGCGGGTTCGGTGACGGTGGTCATGACTGCTCCTTCTTCGCCTCGTCGATCGCCGTGTTCAGGCGAGCGCGCTCCTTGTCGATCCACTGCTTGCCGCCGTACGCCTGCGTGAACTCCTCGGCGAAGGCGACGGGGTCGTCGCCGACGATCTCGGCGACGGGCGTGCCGTCGATCGCCGCGCGCTCCCACAGGTCGGCGAAGTCCTCGAGCATCTTCACCATGGTCTCGCCGTCGGTGATGCCGCCGGCGTACATGAAGTACCGGTCGAGCGCCTTGGCGCTGCCGCGGTAGGGCTCGGGGAGGGCCTCGATGCGGGCCTTGTACTGCTTGTACTGCTTCTTCTGCTCGAGCGAGCCGGTGAGGGCTTCGATCCACTTTGCAGCCATGATCAGTTCTCCAATTCGTCGGTGTGGCGGAGCTGTTCGATACGTTCTGCGAGGAAGCTCCACGTCCTCCAGAACTCTGCGAGTTCGCCTCGGCCCTGCTCGTTGAGCGTGAAGACCTTGCGCGGCGGGCCCTTCTCGGAAGGCACCTTCTCGACGTCGACGAGACCGCGCTGCTCGACCCGCACCAGGAGGGCGTAGATCGTGCCCTCGGCGATATCGGTGAACCCGCGCTCTCGCAGCCGCGCCGTGATGTCGTAGCCGTAGGCCGGCTGCTCGGCGAGGATCGCGAGGACGATGCCCTCGAGCGTGCCCTTGAGCATCTCGGTCATCTGCTTGCCCATGGAACGCTCCCTTCTGCTTGCTACTCTGTGTCGCTGGTAATCAGCGTTGCTGACTACCACTAGAAAGTAACACTGAGTACCGGTACTTAGCAACACCGAATAGCAAGATTCTCGAAATTCTTTCGAGCGGTGTTCGGATGCCTCGGCGTGCCGCGGCTCGCCTCGACCGGGGACCGACGCACCCGGGCATGCCGCACTTCGGCGCGGCGGTGCCCATCGCGCAAGGCGATCAGGATTCGAGAAGCGGCCGCCGGCGAAGCTCCGTAGCGTGGTCATCACACCGCATGACACACACGAGAAGGAGCAGATCATGGCCACCCAGACCGACGGACTCTCGACCGAGGAACGCGCCGCCGTCAAGCAGCGCGCCGCTGAACTGCGGGCGCAGGCGAAGGCCGGCAAGAACCGCGAAGCCGGCGAGAAGGCGATTCGCGAGGCCATCGCCGAGATGCCCGACGACGACCGGGAGCTCGCCGAGGGCATCGACCGCATCGTCAAGGAGGTCGCGCCCCACCTCATGCCGAAGACCTGGTACGGGTTCCCGGCCTATACCGACGCCGACGGCAAGGTGGTCGTCTTCTTCAAGGCCGCATC
This sequence comes from Agromyces sp. NPDC058104, assembly GCF_042884835.1. NCBI lineage: Bacteria > Bacillati > Actinomycetota > Actinomycetes > Micrococcales > Microbacteriaceae > Agromyces > Agromyces sp. NPDC058104. Next base: position 1,488,169 of record NZ_JBHVTD010000001.1, read on the forward strand.
GAAGTTCACCACGCGGTACGCGACGCTCGGGTTCGAGGAGGCCGCGAACCTCGACGACGGCGACCTCTGGGTCACCTCGTTCGCACTCCTGAAGTGGACCCCCGAGGTCGAGGCGCGCATCGCCGAGGTCATCCGGAAGGCCGGCTCGGAACGCTGATCGCCCCGATGGGGCCGCCCCGCCGAGCAGCGGCCCAGTATGTCGGCGGCCCGTGCGACGATCCTCCCGTTGATCGAGGCCGCGATCGGGCCGCGATCGCGGCCCGGCTCCCAGTGATCGGTCGACGTCCGAACGGCGAGTCGAGCGACGGGAGACGCGATGCGAGGCGAGGCGACCGTGCTGCACGCCGACCTCGACGCGTTCTACGCCTCGGTCGAGCAGCGCGACGCGCCCGCCCTGCGCGGCCGCCCCGTCATCGTCGGCGGTGGCGTCGTGCTGGCCGCGAGCTACGAGGCGAAGGCGCGGGGGGTCCGCACCGCGATGGGCGGGCGGCAGGCGCGCGAGCTCTGCCCCGACGCCATCGTGGTGCCGCCGCGCATGGACGCGTACTCGGCGGCGAGCAAGGACGTCTTCGCGATCTTCCGCGACACGACCCCGCTCGTCGAAGGCATCTCGATCGACGAGGCCTTCCTCGAGGTGGGCGGACTGCGCCGGCTCTCGGGGACGCCCGAGGAGATCGCCGAGCGGCTCCGGGCCCGCGTCCGCGCCGAAGCGGGGCTCGCGATCTCGGTCGGCGTCGCGCGCACCAAGTTCCTCGCGAAGGTCGCGAGCGCCGTGAGCAAGCCCGACGGGCTGCTCATCGTCGAGCCCGACCGCGAGCAGGAGTTCCTGCTGCCCCTCCCGGTCGAACGCCTCTGGGGCGTGGGTGCCGTCACGGCCGAGAAGCTCCACCGGCTCGGCATCCGAACCGTCGGCGAACTCGCCGAACTCGAGGCCGCGACGGCCGAGCGGCTGCTGGGTCGCGCGGTCGGCGCGCACCTCCATGCACTCGCCCGCCTGCGCGACCCCCGACCCGTCGACACGACCCGGCGCCGCGGGTCCATCGGGTCGCAACGAGCGCTCGGCTCGCATCCGCGGTCGCCCGAGGAGCTCGACCTCATCCTCACGCAGATCATCGACCGGCTCGCGCGCCGCTTGCGTGACCGCGACCGCGCCTGCCGGTCCGTCGTCCTCCGCCTCCGCTTCGGCGACTTCACGAGGGCGACGCGCTCGCGCAGCCTGCGCACGCCGACCGACCGCACCTCGGTGCTGCTGGGCCTCGCCCGCGGTCTCCTCGACGCCGCGCAGCCGCAGATCGACGCACGCGGCATCACCCTGATCGGCGTGTCCTTCTCGCAGCTGTCACGCGTCGACGAGATGCCCCCTGAACTCCCGATCGACTGGGGCGACGGGCACCGCCTCGACACGGTGCTCGACAGCGTGCGCGACCGCTTCGGTGCCACATCGGTCTCCCGCGCCGCCCAGCTCGGCCGCAACCCCGGCATCGAGGCGCCGCTGCTGCCCGAACACGAATAGCGCGCCCGTCATCTCGAGTGCGGGGCACCCGATCGAACACCGATACGGGGACGCTCGAGGGGCTGAGCTACATCGGCGCCATGTCGGCGAACTTGGAGAAGTGACCCTGGAAGGCGACCGTGATCGTGCGGGTCGGACCGTTACGGTGCTTCGCCACGATGAGGTCGGCCTCACCGGCCCGGGGGCTGTCTCGCTCGTAGGCGGCCTCGCGGTGCAGCAGGATCACCATGTCGGCGTCCTGCTCGATCGAGCCCGATTCGCGGAGGTCGCTGATCGCGGGCATCTTGTCGGCGCGCTGCTCGGGCCCACGGTTCAGCTGCGAGAGGGCGATGACCGGCACCTGGAGCTCCTTCGCGAGCAGCTTCAGCGCACGTGAGAACTCCGAGACCTCCTGCTGGCGGCTCTCGACGCGCTTGCCGCTCGTCATGAGCTGCAGGTAGTCGATGACCACCATCTTCAGGCCGACCTTCTGCTTGAGGCGGCGGCACTTCGCCCGGATCTCGACGAGGGTCATGTTGGGGGAGTCGTCGATGTAGAGGGGCGAGTCGTTGATTCGGCCGCGAGTCGAGGCGATCGTCGTCCAGTCGCGGGAGTCGACGGTGCCCTTGCGCATGTTCTGGAGGGGCACGTTCGACTCGGCCGAGAGGAGGCGCATGGCGATCTCGCTCTTGCCCATCTCGAGCGAGAAGAAGACCGAGGGCAGGCCGTTCGTGATCGAGGCCGCACGGGCGAAGTCGAGCGCGAGCGTCGACTTGCCCATGGCGGGTCGGGCGGCGACGATGATCATCTGACCGGGGTGGAACCCGTTGGTCAGGTCGTCGAGGTCGGCGAAACCGGTCGGCACGCCCGTGAACTTGCCGTCGGTGTGCTTGGCCGCCTCGATCTCGTCGATGGCGACGGTGACCGCCTCCGAGAGGGGCACGTAGTCTTCGGTCTCGACCGAGCCGGTCACCGAGTAGATCTCGGCCTGGGCGTTGTTGACGAGGTCGACGACCTCGCCCTCACCGGCGTAGCCCATCTGCACGATGCGCGTGCCGGCCTCGACGAGTCGGCGCAGCAGCGCACGCTCGGCGACGATCGAGGCGTAGAAGCCGGCATTGGCCGCGGTGGGCACGAGGCTCGTGAGCGTGTGGAGGTACTCGACGCCGCCCGCGCGCTGCAGGTCGCCGGTCTTGGTCAGCTCATCGGTGACGGCGATGACGTCGGTCGGCTCGCCGTGGGAGTACAGCGTGAGCACCGCGTTGAAGATGACCTCGTGCTTCGGCACGTAGAAGTCGATGCCGCGGATCGTCTCGATGACGTCGGCCACGGCGTCCTTCGAGAGCATCATGCCGCCGAGCGCGCTCTGCTCGGCGAGGAGGTCGTGCGGCGGAACGCGTTCGCCTCGTCGGGCGTCGGTCTCATCGACCGGTTCGGCGAGCCCGATGTGCGCGATCGACAACTCCATGACCTCCGTGTTCGGGCTCGTTCCGGGCGAGCGACCCGCGCCCGCACTCCAGTGTCATCGGAGCCACCGACACCGGCTCATCGACGCGAGGGGATCCACTCTTCGTGGGACGCTGCTTCACGATATGAGCGGCCCGTCCACAGCACAAGCCGCCCTGTGGATAACTCTGGGGAGAATCTGGGCGAAACGCCGTTCAACATGTGTATTCCACCTGTGGAGAACTGTGGAAATCGTGTGAATTACACGAGTTGAATTCAGCGTTGATCAGGACAAAAAACTTTGCACACCTGTGGGGAAAAACTTCTTCAGGAACATTCCCCACCCAGTTCTCCACCTGTGTACAACAGTCACAGGGAATCCCAATGTGGACTTGCGCGCGACCCTCGCGCGGGTGTAGGTGCGACGACCGGTTCCGGGCGCGCGAGACACCCGTCCGGGGGACCCCTCATCGGCGTCGATGCGCCTGCGCACCACACAGGGCACGACCCCCGACACGACGAAGCGGCGGCCGGGAGCCGAAGCTCCCGACCGCCGCTCTGCGATCTCTCGGGCGATTACTTCGCCGCGACCACCTGAAGGATGATCGTCGCGGTGAGCTCGTCGTGCAGACGAACCGTCGCCTCGTGGTCGCCGACCGACTTGATCGGCGTGGGGATCTGGATCTTGCGCTTGTCGACCGAGCCGAGGCCCGCGGCCTCGACCGCGTTCGCGACATCCGCCGTCTTGACCGAGCCGAAGAGGCGGCCGCCGAGGCCGGCCTTGACGGCCAGCTTGACCTTGCCGGCCTCGAGCTTGGCCTTGAGGGCCTGCGCGTCTTCCAGCGAGTGCAGGGCACGAGCCGCGCGAGCGGCCTTGATCTGCTCGACCTGCTTCTCGCCACCGCGGGTCCACGGCGTCGCGAAGCCCTGGGGAACCAGGTAGTTGCGCGCGTAGCCGTTCTTGACCTCGACGACGTCGCCGGCCGTGCCGAGGCCGGTGACCTCGTGCGTGAGAATAACCTTTGCCATTGTCGTGCTCCTTAGCGGCCGGAGCCCGAGTAGGGCAGGAGCGCCATCTCGCGCGCGTTCTTCACGGCGCGGGCGATGAGGCGCTGCTCCTGCACGGAGACACCGGTGATGCGACGGGCGCGGATCTTTCCACGCTCCGAGATGAACTTGCGAAGGGTCGCAACGTCCTTGTAGTCGATGATGCCGACCTTGATCGACTTCGCCGGGGCGGCGTTCTTCGCGCCCTTCCCGCGGCTCGGCTTGCGGCGATCGCCGCTGCTCTTTCCAGCCATTGGTTTTCCTGTCTTGAGGATGCGGGCCCGAGGGCCCGCCGAATATTAGAAGGGGGTCTCGTCGCCGTAGCCGGTGCCGGGGGTGTTCCAGACATCCCCGCCGCCCTGCTGCTGCTGGGCTGCCGGAGCGCTGGGCGCCCACGCGTCGTCGGACTGGCCGCCCCCGAAGGAGCCGCCGCCGACCGCACCGCGGTTGGACTGCGCACGAGTGACGGTGGCGGTGGCGTACCGGAGCGAGGGACCGATCTCGTCGATCTCGAGCTCCATGGTGGTGCGCTTCTCGCCTTCCTTCGTCTCGTAGGAACGCTGCTTGAGACGCCCGGAAGCGATGACCCGGGAACCCTTGGTGAGTGAACCGGCGACGTGCTCGGCGAATTCACGCCAGCAGCTCGCGCGCAGGAACAGCGCTTCACCGTCCTTCCACTCGTTCGCCTGACGGTCGAACGTACGAGGAGTGGAGGCGATGGTGAAGTTGGCAACCGCCAGGCCGTTCTGCGTGTAACGCAGCTCGGGATCTGCAGTGAGGTTGCCCACCACGGTGATGATGGTCTCGCCGGCCATGGGGACTAGGCGTCCTTCTTGGCGGGGGCCTTGGCGGCGGCGGCGGCCTTCTTGGCGGCCTTCGCCTCCTGGGCCTTCGCGTGAGCGGCGACCTGGGCGATCGCCTCTTCTGCGCGGAGCACCTTCGTGCGCATGACGGCCTCGCTGAGGTTCAGCTGGCGGTCGAGCTCGTTGGTGGTCGCGGACTCGGCGGTGAAGTCGACGACGGCGTAGATGCCCTCGCTCTTCTTGTTGATCTCGTAAGCCAGGCGACGACGTCCCCAGATGTCGACCTTGTCGACGGTGCCGCCATCGTTACGGATGACGTTGAGGAACTTGTCAAGGCTGGGAGCAACGGTGCGCTCGTCGATCTCGGGATCGAGGATGACCATCAGCTCGTACTGGTGCATGACTAACCCACCTCCTTCGGACTCAGCGGCTGCAGGATCTCTGCAGCAGGAGGGTTGTGCATACGTCGCACCGAGGAGGCCTCGCAATCGAGGCGCACGGGCAACCTGTCAATGGTAACGGATGCCCGGCGCTGACGCCATTCGACCGCGAGGATGCCTCGAACTCCGCCGGAGGACGGTGGAGCCGTCGTTCAGCCGCGGGCGGCCCACCAGGCGCGCAGGCGCTCCGCCGCGGCATCCTCGCCGATGGGACCCTCGTCGAGCCGCACCTCGAGCAGGTACTTGTACGCCTCGCCGACCACGGGGCCGGGCGTGATGTCGAGCAGCCGCATGATCTGCTGGCCGTCGAGCTCGGGCCGCACCGCGGCGAGCTCCTCCTCCTCGGCGAGCACGGCGATTCGCTCCTCGAGGTCGTCGTACGCGAAGGCGAGCTGGTCGGCCTTGCGGCGGTTGCGGGTCGTCACGTCGGCGCGCGACAGGATGTGCAGCCGCTCGAGCTGTTGCGCATCGCCCGCGTCGCGCACGTAGCGGCGCACCGCCGAGTCGGTCCAGGCTCCGTCGGTGTACCCGAAGAAGCGCAGGTGCAGCTCGATGAGGCGCGAGACCGCGGCGACCGTGTCGTTGTCGAACCGCAGTGCGCGCAGGCGCTTGCGGGCGAGCTTCGCCCCGACGACGTCGTGGTGGTAGAAGCTGACGGCCCCTCCCGGCTCGTAGCGGCGGGTGGCCGGCTTGCCGATGTCGTGCAGCAGGGCGGCGAGCCGCAGCACGAGGTCGGGGGAGTCGAGCTGCGCGCGCTCGCGCTCGTAGCCGATCGCCTGCTCGAGCACGATGAGGCTGTGCTCGTACACGTCCTTGTGACGGTGGTGCTCGTCGCGCTCGAGCCGGAGGGCGGGCAGCTCGGGCAGCACGCGGGCTGCGAGGCCCGAGTCGACCAGGAGGCGCAAGCCCGCTCGCGGCGCGTCGGTGAGCAGCAGCTTCGCGAGCTCGTCGCGCACGCGCTCGGCCGAGATGCGGTCGATCTCGGGCGCGAGGTCGCTCATCGCCTGCGCGGTGCCGTCTTCGACGTCGAAGCCGAGCTGCGAGGCGAATCGCGCGGCGCGGAGCATGCGCAGCGGGTCGTCGCCGAAGGACTGCTCGGGCGCCGACGGCGTGCGCAGCACCTTCGCGACCAGGTCTTCGACGCCGCCCGACGGGTCGACCAGCTCGAGCTTCGGCAGCCGCAGGGCGAGCGCGTTCACGGTGAAGTCGCGGCGGGTGAGGTCGGCCTCGAGCGAGTCGCCGAATACCACCTCGGGCTTGCGCGAGTCGCCGTCGTACGCGTCGGCGCGGTAGGTGGTGATCTCGACCGTCTCGCCGGCGACCTTGGCGCCGATCGTGCCGAAGGCGCGGCCGATGTCCCAGTGGGCCTCGGCGATCGGCTTCACGATCGCGAGGATCTCGTCGGGCGTGGCATCCGTCGTGAAGTCGAGGTCGTTCACGGCCCGGCCGAGGAACGCGTCGCGGACGGGCCCGCCGACGAGTGCCAGCTCGTGGCCGGCGCGGTCGAACGCGTCGGCGAGCTTCGCGACGGTCGGCGAAGCCGCCGCCTCGGCCAGGCGGTCGAGGGCTGCCGCGACACTCTGCATGCCTCCCATGTTAAGCGGGCGAGGTCGACGGCACCGGGGGAGCGATGCCGAGCGGAACGCATCGAGCGGATGCCCGGCTCGGTCACCGTAGAATCGCCTGCATGGCAGCCGACCCGACTCCTGCGCGCGCGCGCGGCGATCGGCTTCCCTCGACGGCGTCGACCGATGGGGCGGATGCCTCGGGGCGGTCCTGGCCCCCGCTCGACGCCCCGCACGAACGAGGGGGCGCACCCGACGGGCGACGCCGCGGCGTCGTGCTCGGCATCGCCGCCGCTGCGGTGTGCGCGGTGGTCGCGGCTCCGCTCGGGGCGCTCGCCGTCGCAGGCGGACCCGACGACGCCCGGCGCTCGGTGCCGACCCCCGCGCAGGCCGTCGCCGAGGAGGCCGAGGGCGTGGCGCTGCACATCGCCCCGGTGAGCGCGACGACCATCGCGGCCGGGCAACCCCTGACCGTCCAGGTCGAGATCGAGAACGCCACCGCGGAGGCGCTCGCCGCCGGCACCCTGCGCCTCACCCGCGCCGACGACGCCATCGACGACTCGGACGAGCTCGACGCCTGGCTCGCGAGCACCGGCGCGACCGACACCGAGGCCGCGCCCGACGCCGTGACCCTCGGCGAAGCCGAGACCCGCCCCGTCTCCGCCGGTTCGAACGCCGTCGTCTCGTTCACCGTTCCCGCCTCGGCGATCGCCGCTGCCGGAAGCGCGCCCGTGCTCGGCCTCGGCGCCGAACTCGTCGTCGACGACGTCCTCGTGGCCTCGGGCACCGACGCCTTCGCCACCTCCGCCGCCCCGGCGACGAGCGCCACCTCGGTCGCCGTCGTCTACCCGCTGACCGTCCCCGCGAGCTCCGCTGGACTCTTCGACGCCGAGACGCTCCAGGAGTGGACCTCGCCGCTCGGCCTCCTCGACCGTCAGCTCGACGCGGTCGCCGGCCGCGCCGTGGCGATCGGCGTCGACCCGCGCATCATCGCCTCGATCCGCGTGCTCGGCAGCTCGGCGCCGACCTCGGCCGTCGAGTGGCTGAACCGCCTCGGCAGCGCCGGCAACGAAATATTCCCGCTCGCGTATGCAGATGCGGATGTCGCGCTGCAGGCGCAGCTCGGGCTGACCGACCTGCTCGCACCGACCGGCTTCGGCGATGCGCTCGACCCGGCCGACTTCCCCGAGCAGCCCGTCCCCGACGACGGGGGCGACGGCGGCGAGATCGACCAGACCGAAGCGCCCGCCGACGACGCGGCGACGCCGCCTCCGGGCGAGACCGACCCCGCCGAGCCCGAACCGACCCCGCCGGCACCCGGTGAGGTGCCCAGCACCGAGATGCTGCTCGACTGGCCCTACACGCGCACCGACATCGCGTGGCCCGCCGACGACACCGTCGCCACGGGCGACCTCGCGGTGCTCGACGCCGCAGGCCTCACGACGGCGATCCTCTCCTCCGGCAATGCGACGGTACCGGGAGACCAGGTCGGCGCCGCCGCCTCGATCGACGGCTCGACCGCCGTCGTCGCCGACGCCCGTCTCACCGCACCGCTGCGCGAGGCCTCGCTCGCCGACTCCGACACCGAGTGGCGATCGGCGACCGGTCGGCTGCTCGCCGAGCTCGCGCTCGATTCGGGAGACTCGCCCTCGGCCCTGCTCGCGACGTTCGACCGCGATGCGGGCGAGCACTCGGAGCGCGTGGCCGCGACGCTCGACGAGCTGGCGGCGTCGACGTCGACGCAGTCCGCCGGCCTCGCCGAGGCGATCGGCGCCCCGCCGACCGCTCGCGCACTCGTCGATCTCCCCGAGGACGACGCGCGAGTCGACTCCGCCCGACGGATGCTCGATGCCGAGGCCTCGGTCGCGGAGTTCTCCACTGTGCTCGACGAGCCCGCCCTGATGAACGACCCGGTGCGGCGCGACCTCCTCGCGATGCTCGACGTCGGCTGGCTCGGCGACCGTGCCGCGTGGGACACCGCGGTGACGGAATGGCTCGCCGCCCGACGCGCGACGACCGAGGCCGTCTCGGTCGTGCCCTCGTCGAGCGTCAACATCTTCGCGCGCGAGACGCCGCTGCCCGTCACGGTGCTGAACGCGCTGCCGTACCCCGTCACCGTGATCGTCTCTGCAGACCCGTCCAACGGTCGACTGGTGGTCGACGAGAGCGTCACCGCGTCCATCCCCGCTGAGTCGCGCAGCACGGTGCAAGTGCCGATCACCGCGGGAGTCGGTCGCGGCGAGGTCACCATCGCGATCTCCCTCACGTCGCCGACCGGGGTCCCCGTCGGACGCACCGTCTACATCAGTGGCAACGTCCAGGCCGACTGGGAGGGGCTCGGCGCCGGCATCCTCGCCACCGCGGTCGTGCTGTTCTTCGGATTCGGCATCTGGCGCAACATCCGCCGCCGCCGCAAGCAGCGCGTGGCGGAGGCCGCCGAGGCGTCCGAGCCCGGATCGCCGGCGGATGCCGACCCCCAACACGAGGACTCCAAGAGTGACTGACGACCGCATCGGCCGAGCCAGCCTGTTCCTCGCCTCCGGCACGATCGTCTCCCGGGTGCTCGGCTTCGTGAAGGCCGCGGTGCTCGTGAGCGCGATCGGCCTGACGAAGTCGCCGAGCGCCGACGCGTTCGCGGTCGCGAACCAGCTGCCGAACACCGTGTACGTCGTCGTCGCGGGCGGGGTCCTGAGCGCCGTGCTCGTGCCGCAGATCGTCCGAGCGGGCCTGCACGACGACGGCGGCCGCGCCTACATCAACCGGCTGCTCACACTCGCGCTCGTCGTGCTCGCCGGCATCACCGTCGTCGCGACCCTCGCTGCGCCGCTCCTCACGCTGCTCTACGGCATCAAGCTCGACGAGTCGACCCGCGACCTCGCGACGCTCTTCGCCTTCTGGTGCCTGCCGCAGATCTTCTTCTACGGCCTCTACACGCTGCTCGGCGAGGTGCTCAATGCCCGCCGCAGCTTCGGCCCCTTCACCTGGGTGCCGGTCATCAACAACGTCGTCGCGATCGCGGGGCTGGTCGTCTTCATGGCCATCTGGGGCAGCGACCCCGACGGCCACCGGGCGCCCGAAGCGTGGGACCCGGCGATGATCGCGGTGCTCGCCGGCTCGGCGACGCTCGGCATCGCGCTTCAGGCGGTCGTGCTGTTCTGGTTCTGGCGTCGCATCGGGCTGCGCTACCGTCCCGATTTCCGCTGGCGCGGCGTCGGCCTCGGCGACGCGGGTCGCATGGCGACGTGGACCTTCGGCATGCTGCTGCTCACCACCTTCGCCGGCCTCGTCGAGACGAACGTCGTCGGCATCGCCTCGGGACAGGGCGCGTCGGTCGCGGCGCTCGGCAACGCCTGGCTGCTGTTCATGCTGCCCCACTCGGTGATCACCGTGTCGATCGCGACGGCGTACTTCACCCGCATGAGCGAACACGCCTCGCACGGCGACATCGACCGCGTGCGCGCCGACCTGTCGAGCGCGGCGCGGGGCGTCGGCCTCATCATCGTGCTCGCCGCGAGCGTTCTGGTGATGTGCAGCTATCCGTTCGCCACCGCGTTCGCGAGCACCGCCTCGTTCGAGACGCACGTCGAGTTCGGCAACGTCGTGATGGCCTACATGCTGGGCCTGCTGCCCTTCAGCCTGCTCTTCATCGTGCAGCGCACGTTCTACGCACTCGGCGACACGAAGACCCCGTTCTTCTTCACGCTCTTCCAGGTGGTGCTGTTCAGCGCCGGTGCGCTGCTCCTGGTGAACGTGCTGCCCGAGTTCATCGCCATCGGCATCGCCCTGCTCACCTCGATCGCCTGCACCGCCCAGGTCGTCCTCGCCTCGGTGCTGCTCCGCCGTCGCCTCGGCGGTCTCGACGGCTGGCGCGTGGCATCGAGCTTCATCAGGTACGCGATCGGAGCCGTCCCCGCCGTCATCGTAGGATTCGTCGCCCTCGTGCTGCTCGGCGGCATCACCCCCGACGGCTTCGCAATGTCCGGCCTCATCCCATCCCTGGTCTCGATGGCGATCATCGGCGTGCTGATGTCAGCCGTCTACTTCGGTGTGCTGTGGCTGATCCACACCCCCGAGCTGCGCGGTTTCGCCGAGCCGGTGCTGCGGCGCCTCCGGCGCAGCTGAGCCCGATCCGGCACCGGGCGCGGTCACCACGCGACCGGCCGAGCACGGGCCATCCGTCACACGCCCGTAGGGGCGAGGCGGCTGGAATACCGGCCGCCTAGACTGTGTTGACCATGGCGTGACCTCCGGACTCCGGGGGCCGCACCACATGCAGCACCGCTGAGAGCATCAAGGAGCATCGTTGCGCGACATCATCATCATCGGTTCGGGCCCGGCCGGCTTCACCGCCGCGATCTACGCCGCCCGCGCGCAGCTCAACCCCCTGCTCATCGCGAGCTCGGTCGAGATCGGCGGCGAGCTCATGAACACCACCGAGGTCGAGAACTACCCGGGCTTCCCCGAGGGCATCATGGGCCCCGACCTCATGACGAACTTCCAGCAGCAGGCCGAGCGCTTCGGCACCGAGGTCGTCTACGACGACGTCGTCGAACTCGAGCTCGACGGCCCGGTCAAGCGCGTCAAGCTGGGCAACGGCGACACCCACGAGGCCGCCGCCGTCATCTACGCGACCGGATCGGCGTACCGCAAGCTCGGCCTGCCAGAAGAAGAGGTGCTGTCGGGCCACGGACTCTCGTGGTGCGCGACCTGCGACGGCTTCTTCTTCCGCCAGAAGACGATCGCGGTCGTCGGCGGCGGCGACTCGGCGATGGAGGAGGCGACCTTCCTCACTCGCTTCGCCGACAAGGTCTACGTGATCCACCGCCGCGACACGCTCAAGGCGTCGAAGATCATGCAGCAGCGCGCCTTCGACAACGAGAAGATCGAGTTCATCTGGAATGCCGAGATCGCGGCCATCCACGGCACCGAGGCGGTCACCGGCGTCACCCTGCGCGACACCGTGAACGGCGAGGAGCGCGGACTCGATCTCGACGGCCTGTTCGTCGCGATCGGCAACGACCCCCGCACCCACCTCGTGCACGGCAAGCTCGACCTGACCGCCGAGGGCACCATTGCGGTCGAAGGCCGCAGCTCGCGCACGAGCGTCACCGGCGTGTTCGCCGCGGGCGACGTCATCGACCCGAACTACCGCCAGGCGATCACCGCCGCGGGCTCCGGTGCCGCTGCGGCGCTCGACGCCGAACACTACCTCGCCGCGCTCGGCAACGAGAACGCCGCGGAGGCAGTGCTCGAGAACGAGTTCGCCGTCGTCAAGTGAGACGGCACGGGCTCCGGCGCACACGATCCTCGATCGACCGAGCCCTCGTTTCTTCAGCTTCCACTGAACTTCATCTAAGGAGAACGCAATGTCCGCACGTGCAGTGACCGAGGCCACCTTCGAGCAGGAGGTCCTCAAGAACGACAAGCCCGTCATCGTCGACTTCTGGGCCGAGTGGTGCGGCCCGTGCCGCGCCGTGAGCCCGATCCTCGACCAGATCGCGACCGAGCACGCCGACAAGATCGACATCGTCAAGCTGAACGTCGACGAGCACCCGAACCTCGCGATGAAGTACCAGATCACCGCGATCCCCGCGTTCAAGGTGTTCAAGGGCGGCGAAGTCGTGCAGAGCTTCGTGGGCGCCAAGCCCAAGCCGGCCCTCGAGGCCGACCTCGCCGCCTACATCGCGTAGTCGGCGGTCGATTCGTACGAAGACCCGTCCGGCGAATGCCGGGCGGGTCTTTTCGTGAGGCCGACCTCGCCGCCTACATCGCGTAGTCGGCGGTCGATTCGTACGAAGACCCGTCCGGCGAAAGCCGGGCGGGTCTTTCGCATACCCACGACGGAGGCCATGCGTCATCCGGTCATTTCGCCGGTTCACCGGCAACTAGCATGGAAATCCCGAGCAGAACGGAACTCGCAGTGACCTCTGACGGCGTCCCCCAGCGGACCGGCAACAACCTCGACCCCTGGTACGCGAACTACGCCGAGCGAGCCGCCGGCCTGGCCGCCTCCGAGGTTCGAGCCCTGTTCGCCGTCGCGTCGCGCCCCGAGGTGGTCTCGCTCGCCGGCGGCATGCCGTTCGTCTCCGCGCTCCCACAGGACCTGATCGTCTCCTCGATGGACAAGGTCATGCGCGAGCAGGGCCCGACCGCGCTGCAATACGGCTCTGGTCAGGGAATTCCCGCCCTCCGCGAGCAGATTCTCGACGTCATGGCGATCGAGGGCATCCGCGGCAACGTCGACGACGTCGTGACCGCCACCGGCTCGCAGCAGGCGCTCGACCTCGTCGCCAAGCTCTTCCTCGACCCGGGCGATGTCGTACTCGCCGAGGCGCCGTCGTATGTCGGAGCCATGGGTGTGTTTCGCTCGTACCAGGCGAACGTGGTGCACGTCGCCATGGATGAGCACGGCCTGATTCCCGAGGCCCTCCGGCAGACGATCGCCCACCTGCGCGGGCAGGGCCGGCGCATCAAGTTCCTCTACACGATCCCGAACTTCCACAACCCGGCCGGCGTGACGCTGTCGGCCGAGCGCCGTCCCGAGATCCTCGAGGTCTGCCGCAGCAACGAGATCCTCGTGCTGGAGGACAACCCGTACGGCCTGCTGCACTTCGACGAGCCGGCCCCGAACGCGCTGCGATCCCTCGACGCCGAGGGCGTCATCTATCTGGGTTCCTTCTCGAAGACCCTCGCACCGGGATTCCGCGTCGGATGGGCCCTCGCGCCGCACGCCATCCGCGAGAAGCTCATCCTCGCCGCCGAGTCCGCGATCCTCTCGCCGTCCTCATTCAGCCAGCTCGTCGTCTCGGAGTACCTCGCGACCGCTGATTGGCGCGCGCAGATCGACACCTTCCGCGGGGTCTACCGCGAACGCAAGGACGCGATGATCGAAGCGCTGGGGGAGTACCTGCCGCAGCTCTCGTGGACCAACCCGAACGGCGGCTTCTACGTCTGGGTCACCATGCCCGACATGCTCGACTCGAAGCAGATGCTGCCGCGCGCGGTGAAGGAGCTCGTCGCGTACACTCCGGGCACCGCCTTCTTCGCCGACGGTCGCGGCCGCCACGCGATGCGGCTGTCGTTCTGCTATCCGACGCCCGAGGCGATCCGGCTCGGCATCCGCCGACTCGCGACCGTCGTCAACGGCGAACTCGACCTGCTCGACACCTTCGCCGGAACGGGCACGCTGCAGCTGCCGCCGACCGCCGGGTACGAGTCGGCACCGCCGTCCGACCTCAAGTAGACCTCGACACTCGACCCACCCCCTCGCTGAGCGGAGAATCCCTGATCATGAGCGAATCCAACGGATTGCACGTCGTCGTTCTCGCGGGTGGCATCTCGCATGAGCGGGATGTCTCGCTGCGCTCCGGCCGCCGCGTCGCCGACGCCCTGACCGCGGCCGGCCATCGCGTGACGTTGCGCGATCCCGATGCCGGACTCCTCCCGTTCCTGGCGAGCGAACGACCCGACGTCGTGTTCCCCGCCCTGCACGGGTCGAGCGGTGAGGATGGTTCGCTGCTCGATCTTCTCGCGGCGCTCGGCGTCGCGTCGGTCGGCTCGTCGGGGCAGGCCGCCCGTCGCGCCTGGTCGAAACCCGTCGCGAGTTCGCTGCTGGCCGAGGCGGGGGTCGCGGTGCCCGAGTCGATCGTGCTCTCGCACGAGGCGTTCCGAGAGCTCGGCGCGTCGAGCGTGCTGCGGGTCGTGCGTGAGAAGCTCGCCGGCGAGCTCGTCGTGAAACCCGCATCGGGCGGATCGGCACAGGGCGTCACCATCGTCGAGACGACCGACGAACTTCCCCGAGCCATGGTCGAAGCGTTCACCTACGCCGATGTCGCGGTCGTCGAGCGACGCATCGTCGGCACCGAGATCGCCGTCACGGTCATCGACACCGGCGACGGCCCGACGACCCTGCCCGCGGTCGAGATCGAGCCGACGACCGGCATCTACGGATTCCAGGCTCGCTACAACGCGGGGGAGACGACGTTCTATGCGCCGTCGCGCCTCGGCGAGACCGAGCTCACTGCGGTGACCGACGCAGCGATCCTCGGGCACCGCACCCTCGGCCTGCGCGACCTGTCTCGAATCGACTTCATCGTGGATGCCTCGGGCACCCCCTGGTTCCTCGAGGCCAACGTGCTGCCCGGTCTCACCGAGACCTCGCTCGTGCCGCTCGCGATCGAGGCATCAGGATCGGACGCGGCATCGATCTACGGCGAACTCGTTCGTGCCGCACACGCTCGGACGGTCTCGGAATCCTCCGCCGCCTGAACTGAAATACGAGAACGGGGGTGGCTTCGGCCACCCCCGTTCTCGTGTTTCGCGACTCCCGAAATCGACGGTTTCAGTTCGTCAGGAGCGATCCTGCGACGGATTCCGGATCAGACGCCGTCGAGTTTCTCGCCGAGTTCGCTCAGGATCCGGCGCAAGTCCTGAACGGTTGCGAAATCGATGCTGATCTGGCCTTTTCGTGCCCCGAGCGCGATCTTCACGCGAGTGTTGAGCCGATCCCCGAGTCGCGTTGCCAGATCGTCGAGGAAGTCCTGGCGCTTGCCGGCCGACGGCTTGAGGCGCGACGCCTTCGGCGCCTTCGTCGCGATCGACTCGGCAGCGCGCACCGAGAGCTCCTCGTTCACGATCTTGTCGGCGAAGCGCTGCATCTCATCGGCGTCGCCGACCGAGAGAATCGCACGGGCGTGGCCCGCGGTCAGCACACCCGCGGCGACGCGCAACTGCACCGGCTCGGGCAGCTTGAGGAGGCGAAGCGTGTTCGAGATCTGCGGGCGCGACCGACCGATGCGGCTCGCGAGCTCCTCCTGCGTGATGCCGAAATCTGAGAGGAGCTGCTGGTAGGCCGAAGCCTCTTCGAGCGGGTTGAGCTGCGATCGGTGGAGGTTCTCGAGAAGGGCATCGCGCAGCATGTCCTCGTTCGCGGTGTCCTTGACGACAGCCGGAATCGTGTCGAGGCCGGCGGCCTTCGTCGCACGAAGCCGACGCTCACCCATGACGAGTTCGTACTTGCCCGCCTGGTCGGGGTGCGGGCGAACGACGATCGGCTGGAGCACGCCGAACTCGCGCACGCTGTGAACCAGCTCGGCCAGGTCTTCGGGGTCGAAGACACTGCGCGGCTGCACGGCGTTGGGCACGATGTCGTTCGGATCGAGGCGCGCGAGACGCGCGCCGGGCACCGCGACGAGACCCTCGGTCTCGGCCGCCTGCTCGACGACGGCGACCGCCACGGGGGAGGGGGAGGCCGAATCGGAGTCGGGGAAGAAGACATCGACCGGCCGGCTCGCGCGCGCTGCGTCGTCACCGCTCGGGATCAGTGCGCCGATGCCACGGCCCAGTCCGGTTCGCTTGCTTGCCATCAGTTCGACTCCTCAGGGGTTGCCGCGCCACGACGGGCGATCTCTGCGGCGGCTTCTCGGTAGGAAAGGGATCCGGTCGACGCGAAGTCGTAGCTGATCACGCTCTGCCCGTAGCTGGGGGCTTCGGAGACCCGCACCGATCGCGGAATGATCGTCTGCAACGTCTGCACCGGGAAGTGATCGCGTACCTCCTGCGCGACCTGCTGGGCGAGGTTGGTACGGGAGTCGTACATCGTCAGCAGGATCGTGGAGAGACGGAGCTCGGGATTGAGGTGCTTCTCGATCAGCTCGATGTTGCTGAGCAACTGCGAGAGGCCCTCGAGCGCGTAGTACTCGCACTGGATCGGGATCAGCACCTCGCGCGCTGCGACGAATGCGTTGATCGTCAGCAGTCCCAGCGACGGCGGGCAGTCGATGAAGACGTAGTCGTACGCACGCTCCATCGTGGCCAGGTGCGTGTCGAGTGCGCGCCGGAGGCGCTGTTCCCGGGCGACGAGCGAGACGAGCTCGATCTCGGCGCCCGCGAGGTGAATCGTCGCCGGAACGCAGTCGAGCTGCTCATGTTCAGTGGATGGGCGAATGACCTCGGCGAGCGGAAGGTCGGCGACGAGCACCTCGTAGACGCTCTTCTGCTCGGAGCGATGGTCGACGCCGAGGGCCGTGGAGGCGTTGCCCTGCGGGTCGAGATCGATGACCAGCACCTTCGCGCCCGAACGTGCGAGCGCCGCAGCCAAGTTGACGGCTGTCGTGGTCTTGCCGACGCCGCCCTTCTGGTTCGAGATGGTGAGCACGCGCGTGGCGGGCGGCAGCGGCAGCACCGATTCCTCGAGCGCGATGCGCCGACGGGTCTCGTCGGCAAGTTCGTAAGCCAGGGGAGTTCCTCCGTGATCGATCGATGTTTCACGTGAAACATCGGGGGCGGTGATCGGCTGGGCCGGCGCGGGCGCCACCGATTCCATGGGGATCTGTTCCGGCGAAGCCGGAGAATTTTCTGCGATCTCGCCGGTCTGCGCAGACAGTTCGACTTCAGGCGCAGCCTGGGGCTCCTCGTGCGATGCGGGCGGTTCCAGCCGGAGAGGGTGGGGCGGCACCGTGGCAGGCTCGGCCTCGGACGCGGGTGCAGCCTCGGCGACGGCCCTGACCGGGGTCTCGGTCGCAGCGGCGGTCTCGGTCGCAGGGGTCTCGGTCGCAGCGGCCGTCTCGATCGCGGTCCCATCGTCGAGGGCGCTGACGTGATCGGCGCTCGTCGCGACCGCAGTGCGAACCGCTTCGGACTCGGCCTCGCCCGACGCAGGCGGTGATTCCACACTGATCGGGGCCGTCTGCAGCGCTGATGCCGTGTCGACGGCAGCATCACCGACGATCTCCCGAATGAGGTCTTCGAGCAGCCGATCTGCCCCGTGCGCGTGGTCTACTCCGTGCGGCGCCGAAGCACCGCCATCGGCCGCATCATCCGAAAGTGCCGCCGCGGTCGCGGCGTCCCAGTCGATACCGGGGGAGGGGACCGGTCGAGGTGCCGGTTCCACGGAAGGAGCGAAGACAGGTACTTCGGGGCGGACGGGAGGGTCGTCACTCTGCATCACAGGAGCATCAGGCGCGCTCACCGGTGGTGGCTGCTCGGCCGTGACGACGTCGGCCTCATCGGGTCGGCCGGCGGCGCTGCTCGATTCGGCGACCGTGTCGACCTGCTGGGGGCGTTTGCGATGAAACCATCCACGTCCCCCGCCAGGTGTCATGCCCTCTGCTCCAAACCGATGATGCGCCGTGGCCCCGTTTCGTGGGCTCGACCCGAGAGACAAGCCTAACCGCCCCGACTGTCTTCAGTGGGCTGAAAGCACCGCTTCGTGGAGCGAAGTTCGCGAGATGGCGTCGCTGGGGAGGTGTTGACCAGAACGTAGCTCCGCCTCTCATCGATGACGCGATCGCGAGCGATGTTTCACGTGAAACATCGTGCCGAGACACCAGGACCCCGCCGATCGGGGTCCGCCTTGCTCGCAACGGCGACGCGACAGCCCGTGGCAGCTCGAGGTGTCATCACGGGTTGAGCGATGTAACCGTTCCCTCGAGCATCCGGCGGGCGAACACTCTCACGGCGTCCGCTGATCTGCCTCTGCGTCGGGGCAGCCGTCTTCGCAAGTGACTCTCGGAGGAGCGCCGGGCCACCCTCTCATCCCGAGGCGCCCCTCGGCAGAGTGCGAGGACGGCGACCCTGCGGTGTTCCGCCGCTACGCTGCAGCCATTCGATCAGATGGCGCCACTCCGGCATCGCGTCGGGCGGTGGAACATCCGGTCGGCGATCCAGCGTGCGCTCGCATTCCGTCACGAGAGCAAGCGCAGCCCCCACGGATGCCCGCTGAGTCGAGAACGTCCGCTGAGTCGAGGACGTCCGCTGCGGACGATGGGATCCTCGCCCAATCCGGCGCCCCCGATACCAGTCGCATCAGCCCGAGTGCTCCTGAACACGTCAGTCCAGAAGACGGATGGATGCCCCACATCGGAGCGGGTTCGACAGGCCGGGGGCATCGGGCGCTTCAACAGACCTCCACAGACTCTTTCGCGCACTGGCGAGAAGAACCACGCGGGGGTATGGGCGGATAAGCGCGCTCGGCGGGCGCCCGGCGCACGAGCGGGGGGGGCGCACCGACGCACGATCGGCGGGCACCGCACGATCGGCGGGCACGCACGATCGGATGGCACCGCACGATCGGCGGGCGCCGCCCACGAAGACCCGCCCGGATGAAGGACGGCAGCCTCCAGGCGCATCGACGGCAGGCTGGCAGAGCGAACGCCGAAGCTACCCAAGCGGAGACTGCCGCAGGCCCCCGACCGGAGACAGGGCCAGAGCGGAGACGGCCGCAGGACCCAGACCGGAAGCGCAACCGAGAACGAGCCCCTGCCCGCCAGCACCGGTGGGAGCGGTACCGACGTGCGGCGGGGAGCCGAGGCAGTCGGGTTTGCGCGAACGAGGGCGGAACCTGAATGGGAAGCTGACCCCCCGGGGAGCCAAGGCAGGGCCCGAGACGGCATCCGAGTCGGAGCGGGAGCGAGCATGAGCCGGAGCCGAAGCTGGAGCGGGAGCGTGGGAGCGAACCGGCACCGGAGCGCGTCGGAAGAACCCGCAGCGGAGCTTGAGGGAAAGGAAGACAACCAGGACCAGCATCTGTGGGCCGGTGGGGGCGCGACTCAGGTTCAGCCCTCGACTCAGAATCGAGACTGTGACGACGTCGCCCGCGCCTCGATCGTCGGTGAAGGCGGAGTGAGCCCGGCCCGCATCCCCAACCGATCCCACAGAGCTCCTCGGAGGCCACGGCCATCGTGGCCTCCTCGCCGGAAGGGCGATCCAGAGCAGAAGGAGAAGGGTTCGCAGCGAGCGATTCCCACAGCGAGCACCGCGGCCCGAGCGGGCACCCACATCCGCAGCTCAGCAAGACTCGGGGGACTGGGCGAACTCGGAGCGCGGAGCGGGAGCACGGGCGAAGGGGAAGACCGAAGGATCGGACCCGGATGGCAGCAGGGACACGAGCGCAAGCAGACGGCCTCCGGCGAGAAGCGGCGCCTGCGGAGACGACAGTTGGACAACCGGTGCACCTGTGCAGTCGACTACCTGTTCCCGCGACGTACATGCTCTATCGAGTGACCCGATGTCGGCCGGGGGGCACCCATCACGACGTCGTCGACAGGAGGTGCCACCGAGCCACCCGTGAACCCCAGCTCACCTCGCCCTACAGTGGCCGAACCGACACGAGTTCGGAGTCACCGAGCAACGAGCAGACGCCGACACCACGTCACCGAACTGACGCACCGAACCCGGGCATCTGGAGCGGTCGAACCCCTTGGGCCCTTCGCTTCACCCGGAGTGTTTCACGTGAAACATCAGCCGCGTTCATAAGCCCTGCCGGTTCACCGACCTTGCAGAGCACCGGCCGGCCGGCACACCCTGCCCTCGAAGGAGGTGCGTTCACGGCGATGCGCCGCATCCGCGAACCAAGAATGTCAGCCGATCCAATACTGGCGGGTCCGGCGCTGGGATCCGCCCGAGGCTGGACTCGCAACGGCAGACGCAGAACAGCTCGCGCGGATTGAACGCTACGAGCCGCAACCCCGACCCCTACCCCGAACTCAACCCCGACCCCGGACCCCGGACCCCGACCTCGACGACGACGACACTCTCCGGATCTCCTCGTCTCACCCGCACCGCCTCGCGAACCAGCAGGCCGACCTACCCACACACGCCGACCCCAAGCCGAAAGCGAAGGGCACCGTTTCACGTGAAACGGTGCCCTTCGCGGTGAGCTACGGGATGCTGACGAAGTCGAGTCAGTCGACCTTGGCGCGGAAGACCCGGGTCACCTCGGAGTCGGGGACGACGCCCTCTCCGAGCACGAGCACCTCGACCTCGCTCAGCTTGTACTTGCGGATGACCTTCTCGGCCGCACCGATCTCGCCGTCGACGCCGGCGCCCTTCATGAGCACCAGCTCGCCGCCGGCCCGAAGCAGGGGAGCGGTCACGGGAATCAGCGTGCGCAGGGCGCTCACGGCACGCGCCGTCACCTGGTCGAGCGAGTCGCCGAGCTTCGACTGTTCAGCGCGTGCCCGCACGACGGTGACGTTCGCGAGCTCGAGCTCCTCGGCCTGGCGCTCGAGCCAGGCCACGCGGCGCTCCATCGGCTCGATCAGGGTGAACTCGACATCGGGTCGCATGATGGCGAGCACGAGTCCGGGCAGGCCGGCGCCGGACCCGACGTCACCGACACGGCCGGGCCGGAGCAGCTGTGCGACGAGCGCACTGTTCAGCACGTGCCTGGTCCACAGCCGGGGCAGCTCGAGCGGACCGATGAGTCCGAGCTCCTCACCATGCCGCGCAAGCGCTGCCGTAAAGGCGCGCCCCTGCTCGAGGTGCGGGCCGAAGAGCTCGGCAGCCGCGGCAGGTTCGGGTTCGAGTCCGTCGATCATCGTGCCGTGCGCGTCGTCAGGCGCCGCGGGTGATGACGGTGTGCCGGTCAGCACCCTCGCCGCGCGACTCCGAGTGGAAGCCATGCTCGGCCACGAGATCGTGCACGAGCTTGCGCTCGTACGACGACATCGGGGGGAGCGACGCCTCGGCGGAGCCGGCCTCGATGCGTTCGACCGCGCGGGTCACGAGCGAGGCGAGCTCGTCGCGACGAGCGTCGCGCGAGCCGCCGATGTCGAGGATCAGGCGGGAGAAGGCACCGGTCTTCGTCTGCACGGCGAGGCGCGTGAGCTCCTGCAGGGCGCTGACGGTGTCGGGCTTCGAGAGGAGGTTGAGGTTCGCGCCTTCGCCGGCGTTCACCGAGATGTAGGCCCTGCCGTTGCGCGCGTCGATGTCGATGTCACCGTCGAGGTCGGTGATGTCGAGCAGCTCCTCGATGTAGTCGGCGGCGATGTCGCCCTCTTCTTCGAGCTGCGAGGTCGAACGCTCGGAGGCGTCGTGCTGCACGTCGGTCATGGTTACTTCCCCTGCTTCTTGGCGCGCGACTTGCCCATGGGCTGCTGGCGCTGAGTCTTCTTGGGCTCTTCGACGGCGATGGCGCCCTCGGCCTTCTCCTCCACGACGAGCTTGCCCTTCTTCGCAAGGCGAGCCTCGCGTGCCTTGGCGGCGTCGCTGCCGGGCGTGGGCATGTTGCGGATGACGACGAACTGCTGACCCATGGTCCAGAAGTTCGAGACGAGCCAGTAGAACATGACGCCGAGCGGGAACGCGACACCCGAGAAGGCGAACACGAGGGGGAGCAGGTACAGGAGGATGCGCTGCTGACGGAACATGGGGCTCGCCTTGGTCTCGGGCGACATGTTCTTCGAGACGATCTGCAGCTGGGTGATGAACTGCGAGGCGGTCATGAGGATGATCATCGCGAGGGCGATCAGCATGACGTTGAGGCTGAAGGGCATGCCCGCGACCATGAGATTCCACTCGCCGATGAAGGTCGACTTCAGCGGCGCACCGAGGAACTCGGCGTTGGCGAAGGAGTTCGCGAGGTCCTGCGTGAAGACGCCGACGCCGGCCTTGTCGTGCTGCGCGTCGTTGAGCACCGAGAACAGGCCGAAGAAGATCGGCATCTGCAGCAGCAGGGGAAGGCACGAGGAGAGCGGGTTGGTGCCCGTCTTCTTGTAGAGCTCCATGGTCTCGCGCGACATGGCCTCGCGCGAGTACTGGTCCTTCTTGCCCTTGTACTTGTCCTGGATCTTCTTGAGCTGCGGTGCCACCTCGAGCATGCGGCGCTGGCTCTTGATCTGCCGGACGAAGATCGGGATGAGCGCGGCGCGAACGACGATGACCAGGCCGACGATCGAGAGCACCCAGGTGGCGCCCGCGTTCGGGTCCATGCCGATAAAGGTCCACAGGGAGTGGAACGCGACGAGGATCAGCTCGATGACCCACTTGATGGGCCAGAGGATCAGGCTGATGATATCGGGCATGAGGCGGGTCAGTCCTTCCGGGACATGGTGGGGGAGGCGGTGACGATCGCCGCGTCGTCGCGGGTCGAAGACTGAGCCGGCTCGAGGCCGGTGGATGCCACGTGGTGGACGTGATCGTGGGGGTGCGCGTGCGGCGCGGAGCCCGAGGCATCCGCGTGGACCCACGCCGCCGGAACGACCCAGCCGAAGCGGGTGACCCGGTAGCGCTGGTGGCGGGCGGCGCGCACATCGTCGATGCCGCCGGGCGACCAGGGGTTGCAGCGGAGAATCCGCCACGCGGTGAGGGCCGAGCCCACGAGGAGCCCTCGCTGCTGCACGGAACCGAGTCCGTACGCCGAGCAGGAGGGGTAGTAGCGACAGACGTCGCCGTAGAGGGGGGAGATCAGCGCGCGGTAGCCGCGGATGAGCAGTACGCCGGCGTTCCGGGGAACGAGCGCCACGAAGAGCAGTGCGTCACGCATGTCATCCGCCCTTCACCCGGTCTCGGACGCGGCGGTCCGAGCAGGCGCCGATCACTTCGGAGCGAAGCGCCTCCCAGTCGGCGGCGGCCGCGGACGGCAGCGCGCGCACGACGATGTCGACTCCGCTGAAGCCGTCGCCGAGCACCTCGTGGCACGCGGCCTTGAGCCGGCGGCGGACGAGGTTGCGGCGGACGGCTCCGCCGACCTTCTTCGACACGATGAAGCCGAAGCGCGCGTCGGTGCCCGACTCCCGTGAGCGCACGTAGCTCACGGTGTGGGCACCGGCGACCTTCGCACCACGGCGCACGATGACTCGGTAGTCGTCGGCGTTCGTGATGCGATTGGCTTTGGCGAGCACCGAAGAACTATGCGGAGAGTTCGGTGCGGCCCTTGGCGCGGCGTGCCGACAGGATGGCACGGCCCGCGCGGGTGCGCATGCGAAGGCGGAAGCCGTGCTTCTTGGCACGACGACGGTTGTTCGGCTGGAACGTACGCTTGCTCATTCTTCTTCTCCGGCTGGTCGAATCTCCTCGCCGGGAAGTGGCTGCGACAGGTGCTGCAGCTCGGCGGCGGGAAAACTGGGTGCCCGAAAGGGCTGGGTCAACTGATTAAAACTACGGCCTCGCACGCGAACGGTCAAACCGAGCCGCCGAGATCGAGGTGCAGATCGAACCCGACAGTATCCCGTGAACCTCGACATCACCTGTGGACCGACACGCCGACACGATCGAATCCTCGAATCGGCATTTGTCGGCGGGGCCTTCCTCGGATAGCGTTTGACACCAGTTATCCCCAGCTTCGTGCGCGGAAACACGGGCAAGTCCCCGAATCTCCCCACAGGGGGTGGATAACACTGTGAACACTCGCCTCGCGCCGCTTGCTTTCGTCGATGGGGGATCGATGAGCGGCACACGAGACCACCAGAACCTGATTGCGGGGAACGATGACAGAACAGCCCATTTCCGACACTTGGGCGACGATCCTCGATCGACTGTCAGACGACGACGCGATCACCCCGATGCTGCAGGGGTTCCTCAACCTGGTCGAGCCGAAGGGCATCGCGGCCGGCACCTTCTACCTCGAGGTCCCCAACGACTTCACCGCGAGCATGCTGAACCAGCGCATGCGGGTCTCGCTCCTCTCCGCGATGAGCGCCGTCGAGGCGCCCTCGCCGGTAACCTCCTTCTACGTGGTGGTGAACCCCGAGCTCGAGGAGACGGTGCGCGCGGCCGAGACGCAGCCCGGGTACGGCACTGAGCCCGACCCCGTCGAGCTCCCCGCCTCCCCGCAGTCGGTCTTCGAGAACACGAGCCCGGTCTCCTCGCGCGACACCCGGCTGAATCCGAAGTACGCGTTCGAGAGCTTCGTCATCGGACAGTCGAACCGGTTCGCCCACGCCGCAGCGGTCGCCGTGGCCGAGGCGCCGGCGAAGGCGTACAACCCGCTGTTCATCTACGGCGACTCGGGGCTCGGCAAGACCCACCTCCTCCACGCCATCGGCCACTACGCGATGAGCCTCTACCCCGGCATCCGGGTGCGGTACGTCTCGTCGGAGGAGTTCACGAACGACTTCATCAACTCGATCGCGAACAACCGCGGTTCCCTCTTCCAGCAGCGGTACCGCAACATCGACATCCTGCTCATCGACGACATCCAGTTCCTGCAGGGCAAGGCGGAGACGCAGGAGGCGTTCTTCCACACCTTCAACACCCTGCACGACCACAACAAGCAGGTCGTCATCACCTCGGATGTCCCGCCGAAGCACCTGACCGGCTTCGAGGACCGCATGCGCAGCCGATTCGAGTGGGGCCTGATCACCGACGTCCAGGCGCCCGACCTCGAGACCCGCATCGCGATCCTCCGCAAGAAGGCGCAGTCCGAACGGCTCCAGGTGCCCGACGACATCCTCGAGTACATGGCATCGAAGGTGTCCTCGAACATCCGCGAACTCGAGGGCACCCTCATCCGCGTGACCGCATTCGCGAGCCTCAACCGCACCCCGGTCGACATGCCCCTGGTGCAGACCGTCCTGAAGGACCTCATCACCGACGACTCCGACAACGTGGTCGCGCCGGTCGACATCATCACGGCGACGGCCGACTACTTCAAGCTCACGGTCGACGACCTGTACGGCTCGAGCCGATCGCAGGCGGTGGCGACCGCCCGGCAGATCGCGATGTACCTCTGCCGCGAGCTCACGAACCTGTCGCTGCCGAAGATCGGCCAGCTGTTCGGCAACCGCGATCACACGACGGTGATGTACGCGAACAAGAAGATCTCGGAGCTCATGAAGGAGCGCCGCTCGATCTACAACCAGGTCACCGAGCTCACCGCGCGCATCAAGCAGACGACGCGCTACCGCTGAGCCGATCGGCCGAACCTGCCGTCCGACACGCCCGGAACGGTCTCTGCAGCGACCCTGCAGACCGATCTCAGCACGCTTCCCACAGTTGTGGAGAACCTGTGGATTGTTAACGAGCAACCGCCTGAGGACTGTTGAGACGCGTCGCCGGCCTGTGCAGAACGGTGTGCTGCGTTCCGATCGGCGTCGATGGGACCGGCATCGAATCCACACACCGTGCACAGATCGAATGGCCCGCGATCGGCGTCGTTCCGCGGGTCTCCGAACACCATCCACAGTTTCCACAACGGTTAACACCGTTAAGAGAGAGTTGTTTAAGGGGCGATTCCCACAACCTCGTCGTCGGCGAGCGTCGAGCGGGGGCTCGATCGAGCTCGCCCGGCCGCACGAGCGGCGGATTCTCCGACGCCGTCAACAGTCGTGCGGATAGCATGGGAGCCACCAAGCGACATCCACGACGGGAGAACCGTGAAGTTCCAGGTCAACCGCGACGTCTTCAGTGAGGCCGTGTCCTTCGCCGTGAAGCTGCTTCCGCAGCGCACGACGCTGCCGATCCTCTCCGGCGTCCTCATCAAGGCGACCACCGACGGGCTCGTGCTGTCCTCCTTCGACTACGAGGTGTCCTCGCAGACCGAGATCCAGGCCGACGTCGAAGAGCCCGGCACCGTGCTCGTCTCCGGTCGTCTCCTGGCCGAGATCGCCGGCCGGCTGCCGAACGCGCCCGTCCGCATCTCGACCGAGGAGAGCCGGATCTCGGTGAGCTGCGGCTCCGCGAGCTTCACGCTGCTCTCGATGCCGGTCGAGGAGTACCCGTCGATCCCCGAGATCGGCGAGCAGTCCGGTCTCGTCCCCGCCGAGGAGTTCGCGGCCGCGGTCGCCCAGGTCGCCGTCGCCGCCTCGCGCGACGACGTCACCCCGGTCATCACGGGCGTCCAGCTCGAGGTGCGCGAGAACAGCCTCGGTCTCGTCGCGACCGACCGCTACCGCGTCGCCGTGCGCGAGATCGACTGGGACGGCGGCAACGTCGCCGCTGGCGACGAGGCGATCACCGCACTCGTCCCGGCCCGCACGCTGCAGGAGGTCGGCAAGACGCTCGGCAACGCCGGCAACATCTCCGTGGCGATCACCAGCCGCGACGACCGCGAGCTCATCGCCTTCAGCGCCGACAAGAAGACCGTCACGTCACTGCTCATCAAGGGCAACTTCCCGCCCGTGCGCCGCCTCTTCCCCGAGACGGTCGACAACTACGCCGTGATGAACACCGCAGACCTCATCGAGGCGACCCGTCGTGTCGCGCTCGTCCTCGAGCGCGAGGCGGCGCTGCGGTACAGCTTCACCGCCGACGGCCTCACCCTCGAGGCGATCGGCTCCGAGCAGGCCCAGGCGTCGGAGTCGATCGACGCCATCCTGACCGGTGACGACACCGTCGTGTCACTGAAGCCCCAGTTCCTCCTCGACGGACTCGGCGCCGTGCACTCGGAGTTCGTGCGCATCTCGTTCACGAAGACCGAGAACCCGAACAAGCCCGGCCCCGTGCTGATCACGAGCCAGACCTCGCGCGAGCAGGCCGGCGCCGACAGCTACCGCTACCTGCTGCAGCCCAACCTGCTGCTGCGCTGAGGTCTCGGCGCCGCGCGGAGCTGGCCCGATCGTCGACGGCTCGTGTCGCTTCGACGGTCGACGATCGGGTTGGATGCCACGTGCCACGTGCCACGTGCCACGTGCCGCGGTGTCGGCGGCCGCCGGTAGCGTAGGCGTGGTCGAACGAGAGGAGCGGTGCCGTGCACGTCGCCCGACTCTCGCTCACCGACTACCGCAACTACGAGCGGGCCGAGCTCGAGCTCGGCCCCGGAGCGACCGTGCTCGTGGGCCGCAACGGCCAGGGCAAGACCAACCTCGTCGAGTCGATCGGCTATCTCGCGACGCTCGGCTCGCACCGGGTCTCCGGTGATCAGGCGCTGATCCGGGCGGGTGCCGACGCGGCGATCGTCCGGGCGCTGCTCGCCCACGGCGACCGCGAGCTGCTCGTCGAGCTGCAGCTCAACCGCCAGGGCGCCAACCGGGCTCAGCTCAACCGATCGCCCGTGAAGACCCGCGAGCTGCCCCGCTACGCGCACAGTGTGCTGTTCGCGCCAGAAGACCTCGCAATCGTCCGCGGCGAACCGGGCGTCCGCCGGCGCATGCTCGACGAGCTGCTCGTGCAGCGCACTCCGCGTCTCGGCGGGGTGATGGCCGACTACGACCGGGTGCTGAAGCAGCGCAACACGCTGCTGAAGAGCGCCCGGGCTCGAGGGCTCGCCGCAGACAGGCTCACGACGCTCGACATCTGGGACGAACGGCTCGTGGCGCTCGGGTCCGAGCTCATCGACCAGCGCCTCGCGCTCGTCGGCGAACTCGGAGAGCCCGTCGCGGCGGCCTACCGTTCCATCGTCGACGCCGATCACCGTCCGGAGCTCCGGGCGGTGCTGTCGATCGACGGCGGCGATGCCGAGGCCGACGACGGTGCGCTCGATGCGGGCCCGGCCCCGTCGGGGTCGGGGCGATCGACCGCGCCGACGGCCGAGCGTTTCGCCGCGGCGCTCGCAGTGCTGCGCGCGAAGGAGCTCGAGCGCGGCGTCACGCTCGTCGGCCCGCACCGCGACGACGTCCTCCTCCTCCTCAACGGCCTGCCGGCGAAGGGCTACGCCAGCCACGGCGAGTCGTGGTCGTTCGCCCTCGCCCTGCGACTCGCCTCGGCAGAGCTGCTCCGCCGCGACTCGAGCACCGGCGATCCTGTGCTCGTGCTCGACGACGTGTTCGCCGAGCTCGACCGCCTCCGCCGTGAACGGCTCGCCGGCGCGATCGCCGGGTTCGAGCAGGTGCTCGTCACCGCGGCCGTCCTCGAAGACGTGCCGGCACCGCTCATCGCGCGTATCGTGCACATCGAGTCGGGGCGCATCGTGGGCACCTCCGACGACGACGGCACTGAGCCCGGCGCCGAGTCGGGCGCCGAGGCATCCGAGCGAGAGAGCGATCAGGCCGATGGCTGAGGCATCCGAGGCGGCGCGGGTGTACCGGCACTTCCGCGAGATCTTCGGCGGCGAGCCCCGGCTGCGGGCCGGGCGAGCGACCCGCGTCCGCACGCGCGACGACAGCGACAACCAGCCGTTCACCCCTGGGCGCGACCCGAAGGCGCTCGGCGCGACGCTCGACGGCCTGAGCGCGCAGCTCGGCTGGACTGGTCCGCTGTCGCAGCACGACGTGCTCGCCTCGTGGGCCGAGATCGTCGGCGAAGACACTGCGAGGCACTCCGAGGCCATCGCGATCGAGGGCGGGGTGCTGCAGGTCCGCTGCGAGTCGACGGCGTGGGCGACCCAGCTCCGGATGATGCGCACGCAGCTCGTCACCGAGATCGTCTCGAGGTACCCCGGAGCGGGTGTCGAGACCATCCGCTTCCAAGGGCCAGACGCCCCCACCTGGAAAAAGGGTCCCAGATCGGTTCCAGGGCGCGGTCCGCGCGATACCTACGGCTGAGAAGGCCAAAACGGTCACTGAACCTGATTCGTTGCGCGAGAGCGGCCTTTCACGGCCCTGCGCCACCGCCTCTTTGATAGGATCGAGAGTCGCCAGAACGACGGTTTGGAGCCCGATTCACCCATGACAGCGGAACCGACGAAGGCCCAGGGCGCGCCCGAATACGGCGCAGACGCGATTCAGGTACTCGAGGGCCTCGAAGCGGTCCGCAAGCGTCCCGGCATGTACATCGGCTCGACCGGCCCGCGTGGCCTGCACCACTTGGTGTACGAGATCGTCGACAACTCGGTCGATGAGGCGCTCGCGGGCTACGCCGACCTGATCGACGTCACGATCCTCGCCGACGGCGCGGTCCGCGTCGTCGACAACGGGCGCGGCATCCCGGTGGACGTCCACAAGACCGAGGGCAGGTCGACCGTCGAGGTCGTGCACACCGTGCTGCACGCCGGCGGCAAGTTCGGCGGTGGCGGCTACGCGGTCTCCGGCGGCCTGCACGGCGTCGGCGCCTCCGTCGTGAACGCGCTCTCGACCCGGTTCGAGGTCGAGGTGCGACGGCAGGGCCACGTCTGGCGCCAAGCGTACGAGATCGGCGTTCCGCTCGCACCGCTCTCGCAGGACGAGGCGAGCGACGAGACCGGCACGACGACCACCTTCTGGGCGAGCCCCGACATCTTCGAGACCGTCGAGTACGAGTACGAGACGCTGCGCACCCGGTTCCAGCAGATGGCCTTCCTCAACAAGGGCCTGCGCATCACGCTGACCGACCTGCGCGCCGGCCACGACGTCGTCGACCCCGACGACACCGCCGAGGCCGAGGCGGAGTCCGCGTCGTCGGGCCCGCGCACCGACACCTTCCTCTACGAGCGCGGTCTCAGCGACTACGTCGAGTACCTCAACAAGTCGAAGCGCGCCGAGCTCGTCAACGAGGAGATCATCTCCTTCGAGGCGGAGGACACCGAGCGCAACATCGCCCTCGAGGTCGCGATGCAGTGGACGACCGCGTACACCGAGTCCGTGCACACCTACGCGAACACGATCAACACGCACGAGGGCGGCACCCACGAAGAGGGCTTCCGTGCCGCGCTCACGACGCTCGTGAACCGCTACGCGCGAGAGAAGAGCATCCTCAAGGAGAAGGACGACAACCTCTCCGGCGACGACGTGCGCGAGGGCCTGACCGCGGTCATCTCGGTCAAGCTGTCCGAACCGCAGTTCGAGGGCCAGACGAAGACGAAGCTCGGCAACACCGAGGCGAAGTCGTTCGTGCAGAAGGTCACGGCCGACCAGCTCGGCGACTGGTTCGAGCGCAACCCCACGCAGGCTCGCGACATCATCCGCAAGGCGATCCAGGCGGCGACCGCCCGCATCGCCGCCCGCAAGGCGCGAGAGGCGACCCGTCGCAAGGGCCTCCTCGAGTCGGGCGGCATGCCCGGAAAGCTGAAGGACTGCTCCTCGAAGGATCCGTCGGTCTCCGAGATCTTCATCGTCGAGGGCGACTCGGCCGGCGGCTCCGCCGTGCAGGGCCGCAACCCCGAGACGCAGGCGATCCTTCCGCTGCGCGGCAAGATCCTGAACGTCGAGAAGGCCCGCCTCGACCGAGCCCTCGCGAACAACGAGGTGCAGGCGATGATCACGGCGTTCGGCGCCGGCATCGGCGAGGACTTCAACACCGAGAAGGCCCGGTACCACAAGATCGTGCTCATGGCCGACGCCGACGTCGACGGCCAGCACATCACCACGCTGCTGCTCACGCTGCTGTTCCGCTACATGCGGCCGCTCATCGAGCTCGGCTACGTCTACCTCGCCCAGCCGCCGCTCTACCGCCTGAAGTGGACGAACGCGGACCACGAGTACGTGTACTCCGACAAGGAGCGCGACGCGCTCCTCACCGCGGGGCTCGCAGCAGGCAAGCGCATCCCGAAGGACAACGGCGTGCAGCGCTACAAGGGTCTCGGCGAGATGAACCACCAGGAACTGTGGGAGACCACGATGAACCCCGAGACCCGCACGTTGCTGCAGGTCACCATGGACGACGCGGCCGCCGCCGACGAGATCTTCTCGACCCTGATGGGCGAGGACGTCGAGAGCCGCCGCAACTTCATCCAGAAGAACGCGAAGGACGTGCGTTTCCTTGACATCTGATGTGATCGAGCCCGGCGCGGGCGGCGAGTTCGCCGCCGAGGAGAACGGCCCCGGCATCCACGGCAAGATCGACCAGGTCGACCTGCAGCTCGAGATGCAGCGCTCCTACCTCGACTACGCGATGAGCGTGATCGTGGGTCGCGCCCTGCCCGAGGTGCGCGACGGACTGAAGCCCGTGCACCGCCGCGTCATCTACGCGATG
This sequence comes from Agromyces sp. NPDC058104, assembly GCF_042884835.1. NCBI lineage: Bacteria > Bacillati > Actinomycetota > Actinomycetes > Micrococcales > Microbacteriaceae > Agromyces > Agromyces sp. NPDC058104. Next base: position 1,519,445 of record NZ_JBHVTD010000001.1, read on the forward strand.
TACGACGGCGGCTACCGCCCCGACAAGGCGTTCTCGAAGTGCGCCCGCGTCGTCGGCGACGTCATGGGCCAGTTCCACCCGCACGGCGACACCGCGATCTACGACGCGCTCGTGCGACTCGTGCAGCCGTGGAGCCTCCGCTACCCGCTCGCGCTCGGCCAGGGCAACTTCGGCTCGCCCGGCAACGACGGCGCGGCCGCCCCCCGGTACACCGAGACGAAGATGGCTCCGCTCGCGCTCGAGATGGTGCGCGACATCGACGAGGAGACCGTCGACTTCCAGGACAACTACGACGGCCGCACCCAGGAGCCGTCGATCCTGCCCGCGCGCTTCCCGAACCTGCTCGTCAACGGCTCGGTCGGCATCGCGGTCGGCATGGCGACGAACATCCCGCCGCACAACCTCCGCGAGGTCGCCTCGGGCGCCCAGTGGTACCTCGAGCACCCCGAGGCATCCCGTGAGGAGTTGCAGGAGGCGCTGCTGCAGCGCATCAAGGGACCGGACTTCCCGACCGGGGCGCAGATCCTCGGCGTGAAGGGCATCACCGACGCCTACCGCACGGGCCGCGGCTCGATCACCATGCGGGCCGTCGTGAGCGTCGAGGAGCTGCAGGGTCGCACCTGCCTCGTCGTCACCGAGCTGCCGTACCAGGTGAACCCCGACAACCTCGCGATCAAGATCGCCGACCTCGTGAAGGACGGCAAGATCGGCGGCATCGCCGACATCCGCGACGAGACCTCGGGCCGCACCGGCCAGCGCCTCGTGATCGTGCTGAAGCGCGACGCGGTCGCCAAGGTCGTGCTCAACAACCTGTACAAGCACACCCAGCTGCAGGAGAACTTCGGCGCGAACATGCTCGCGATCGTCGACGGCGTGCCCCGCACGCTCTCGATCGACGGGTTCATCGCCCACTGGGTCGACCACCAGATCGACGTCATCGTGCGTCGCACGCAGTTCCGCCTCCGCAAGGCGGAGGAGCGCATGCACATCCTCCGCGGCTACCTCAAGGCGCTCGACGCGCTCGACGAGGTCATCGCGCTGATCCGCGCCTCGGCCACGGTCGACGACGCGCGTGCCGGCCTGAAGGACCTGCTCGACATCGACGACCTCCAGGCCGATGCGATCCTCGCGATGCAGCTGCGCCGCCTCGCGGCGCTCGAGCGTCAGAAGATCATGGACGAGGCCGAGGCGCTCGAAGCCGAGATCACCGACTTCAAGGACATCCTCGCGCGGCCCGAGCGCCAGCGCACGATCGTCTCCGAAGAGCTGGCCGAGATCGTCGACAAGTACGGCGACGAGCGCCGCACGCACATCATGCCCGGCTTCGACGGCGACATGTCGGTCGAAGACCTGATCCCCGAAGAGGAGATGGTGGTCACGGTCACGCGCGGCGGGTACGTGAAGCGCACGCGCAGCGACAACTACCGCTCGCAGCACCGCGGCGGCAAGGGCGTGAAGGGCGCGCAGCTGCGCGCCGACGACGTCGTCGAGCACTTCTTCGTGACGACCACCCACCACTGGCTGCTGTTCTTCACGAACATGGGCCGGGTGTACCGGGCGAAGGCGTACGAGATCCAGGAGGCCGGCCGCGACGCGAAGGGCCAGCACGTCGCGAACCTGCTCGAGATGCAGCCCGACGAGGAGATCGCCGAGATCCTCGACATCCGGGACTACGGGGTGGCGAAGTACCTCGTGCTCGCGACGCACGACGGTCTCGTGAAGAAGACCGCGCTCGAGGAGTACGACACCAACCGCTCGCGCGGCGTCATCGCGATCAAGCTCCGCGAGGGCGACGAGCTCGTCTCGGCGATGCTCGCCGACGAGCACGACGAGATCCTGCTCGTCTCGAAGAAGGGCATGTCGCTCCGCTTCGAGGCGACCGACGAGGCGCTGCGACCGATGGGCCGCTCGACCTCCGGCGTCAAGGGCATGAGCTTCCGCGACGGCGACGCGCTGCTCGAGGCCTCCGTGGTCCCGGGCTCGGGTGCCGCCGGTGAGATCCCTGAGAATGAGCCGGATGTCTCCGAGGAGGCCGACGGCGCGCAGTACGTGTTCGTCGTCACCGAGGGGGGCTACGCCAAGCGCACCGCGGTCGACCAGTACCGCCTCCAGAACCGCGGCGGGCTGGGCATCAAGGTGGCCAAGCTCAACGAGGATCGCGGCGATCTCGCCGGTGCCCTCATCGTCGGATCCGACGACGAGGTGCTGGTGGTTCTTGCCAGCGGCAAGGTGGTACGCTCCGATGTCGCCGAGGTTCCTGCCAAGGGCAGGGATACGATGGGCGTCGTCTTCGCGAAGTTCGCGGCAGACGACCGCATCATCGCCATCGCGAAGAATTCCGAACGGAATCTGGTGGAAGAGGCCGCAGAGTCCGACGCGGTCGAGCCCGCCGGAGAGGGAGTAACCGTCAATGAGTAGCGTCGCCGAGAAGCTGGCCCGCAAGTCGAGCAAGCGCGCCCCGGCCAAGCAGGTGCGCCTGCGGCTCGTCTATGTCGACTTCTGGTCGGCGGTGAAGCTGTCCTTCCTCGTGGCGGTGTGCCTCGCCGTCGTGTCGATCGTCGCGACGTTCCTCATCTGGACGGTGCTCAACTCGACCGACGTGTTCTCGAAGCTCAACGAGCTCGTGAAGGACGTCGCCGGCACGGGCGGCGACCTGTCGTCGATCCTGTCGCTCGGCAACGTCATGGGCTTCTCGGTCGTCGCCGCGCTGCTCAACCTGGTCGTGACGACCGCCCTTGGGGCGATCATCGCGGTGCTCTACAACCTCAGCGTGAAGATCACCGGCGGCATCCTGGTCGGGTTCACGAACAACTAGGCGCGCCGGATGCGGGGCGCTTCGCGCCCCGCCGGCGGCCGAGTTCGGCTCGATTCGGATATTCCTGAAGTCTCAGGTAGTCTTTCCTTCGGCCGAAACACGGGGATATAGCTCAGGCGGTTAGAGCGCTTCGCTGATAACGAAGAGGTCCGAGGTTCAAGTCCTCGTATCCCCACTCTGAAAATTCCACAACACATCGGGTGCATCGCATCCGCTCGGGGCCTTAGCTCAGTTGGTAGAGCGCCTGCTTTGCAAGCAGGATGTCAGGAGTTCGAATCTCCTAGGCTCCACTCGATCGAGAACCTCAGCCATCCGACTGGGGTTCTTCTCGTTTCCGCGTCGAGGAGGCGTCGGCCGGGGGCATTCAGCGCCTCAGTCGCGGTTCCCGCGTGCGGCGAGAAAATCACCCCCCATCGCCGCCTCGGCATTCGCTACTGTTGGCTCAACCCGGTGATCTCGCCGTGGTATTCGCTTTCAGGGGGTTCGGCCATGGCATTCGACACCAACTTCTGGGATGTCTTCAGCGGTCTGTTCGGCTTCTTCGTGTTCGTCGCCTATCTCGTGGCGCTCTTCTCGGTCATCGCCGACCTCTTCCGCGACACGAAGCTCTCGGGGTGGGGCAAGGCAGTCTGGCTGCTCTTCCTCATCTTCGTGCCGTTCATCACCGTGCTGGTGTACCTGATCGCCCGCGGTCACGGCTTCGCCGAGCGCGAGAACGCCCGGCGCGGCGTCTATCACGAGTACGTCGACGATCACGGCGACGTGTCGCAGGTCAACCCGAACGACGAGGTCGCCCGGGCGCAGGGCCTCGGTGGCGACCCGACGATCAGCGGTGCCCAGTTCGACGCCGTGCAGCGGGATTCGATGCGCGAGGGGTGAGCGGCACCCGGTGAGCTCGACGTCCACCCCGCCCTCGCGGGTAGGGTGACGGGATGGACATCCGCATCGCGGCGTATGGCGTGATCATCCGCGACGAGCACATCCTGCTCGCCCACTGGAACGAGCACGGTCGCTCGGGCTGGACGCTGCCCGGGGGCGGTGTGGAGGGCAGCGAGCATCCGCTCCAGGCGGCTCGGCGCGAGATCGCGGAGGAGACCGGCTACGAGGCATCCATCGATCGTCTGCTCGGCATCGACACGATGGTGATCCCGGCCTCGAAGCGTCGGACGGGCACCGAACCGCTCTACGCGATGCGCGTGATCTACCGGGCGTCGGTCATCGGCGGCGAGCTGCGCGATGAGGTCGACGGCTCGAGCGACGAGGCGCGATGGGTGCCCCTGTCCGAGGTCTCGAGCCTGCACCGCGTGAGCCTGCTCGACATCGCGCTTCGACTGAATGCGGCCGAGCCGGCCGACGGGGTGCCGCCGAGGGCGTAGCCGCGCGCAGCACTCGACCCCGACGTCGGCGTTCCGGCCGCGGTGGCGGTCGAACCGTCGGCGACGGGGTCGAGGGTGGTGCGCTGGGGCGCGAACGGCGCCGCCGCGAGGGCGACGGCGCCGTCCGGTGCTGGGGTGGTCGTGATGGCGTTCATGCGATCACGACTCAGAAGTTGGGGCCGATGAGGGCGATCCGCTGGAGATCGCCGGCACGGACCCGGTGCGCGAGCGCGGTGTTCTGCTGGCGCAGCATCACGGCCTCGTGCGAGACGCGCTCGCTCTGTCGACGGCTCCACGCGATGAGTGCGAGGCCGGCGCGCAAGGCGATCCGCTCGTTGAGTCGGCGTGCCTGGGCACGCATGGCGGTGGTCTGTCCGGTGCCGGACTGACCGAGGGCGAGAGAACTGGTGTTCACGTCGTGTCCTTCGTTGGGTGGTGTGGTGCACCGGTCGGTGCGGGGCGCCCGTCGACCGGTCGGTCGAGGGTCGTCTGGAGGTGGTGAGATCGGCGCGGGTCCGCGATCGTCGCGGGCCGGCATCCGGGGGAGCGCGGCGGAGCCGCTGGCCCTGGGTGGGCAGCGGATGGATCCGGTGGTCCGCTTGCCCGATCTGATCAGGCGATGGCGGATGCCACGGGAGAGTCGCTGCTCATGCCACGAGGGCGGAATGGCGTTCGCGCACTTGAGGCGCGAAGCCGGGGCGGAGAACTAGCAGGCCGGAGCGGCGAGGAGGATCACCGTGCGGCCGGCGGTAAATGCCGGGGTGAAGATGTACTTCATCATTGGGATCAACTCCTCTCTGTGGCTCGGGCGCGTTCGCACCGGTCACTGACACTAGCGGGAGATTCACACCCACCGCAAGGCATTTCTCCAGATTCGTGAGAAATCAGTGCGAGCACTGAGATCCGGCGGGCCTCAGCCTTCGGAATCGGGGGAGTTCCGAGCGTCTCGGCTCGCCTCTGCGACGCGCTCCGCCGACTGGATGACGGCCTCGACGCCGAGCAGGAAGAGCTCGCGGTCCTCGAGGTCGACCAGGCGCGAGTTGATCGAGGCGATCAGCGGGTAGCGACGCGGGTCGGCGAGGATGGGGCCCTCGAACCAGGGGCTCGGCGCGAACTCGTCGTCGACGCCGCCGCGCTCCCGCCGCTCGCCGCGCGCGCGGGCGATGCCCGCGGCGCTCGACAGTACGTGAGCGGCGAACAGCGCGTAGTGGCGCACCAGGTCGTCGTCGTCGAGGCCGGCGCGGGAGAAGGCGTCGAGCATGAGCTCGACGGCGCCGAGCTCGCCCGGGCCGTGGGTGGTGAGCACGGTCGCCTCGACGCCGATGGCCGGATGCGTCGCGAAGAGGTCGAGGGTCGCCACCGCGAGCTGGCGGAGCCGGTCGCGCCAGGCTTCCTCGGGGGCCGTGACCGATTCCAGGCCGCGGAGGGTCAGCTCGTCGAGGAGCGCCTCCATGAGCTGCTCCTTGTTGCGGAAGTGACGGTAGATCGCCGTCGGATCGGCACCGAGGTGCGACCCGAGCTCGCGCACCGAGAGCGACGACGAGGGGGCGTTCGCCGCGAGCTCGATACCGGCGGCCACGATCGACTCGCGATCGAGCCGGGCCTTTCCCCGCCCGCCGGTCGTGCGGCGTCGTGGGGTGCTCGTCGTGGGCATTCGCCCCTCCTCATCGGCTGCAGTGCCTCTTCATGCTGCCACGCCCGCGACCCCTGTGTCGCGATGACCTCGCGGGCGCGGCAGCCGGATCAGCATAACAATCGGGTCAAGGGCGATGTCAACGGCGTTGACATCGTGCATGGGGCCGGGCTATCGTCACCTCGTCCGACGCATTTCGATGAGGAAACGAGGGGCCGACGTGCCAGCAGATGTGGTGTTCACCGGGGGGTCCGTCTTCACGGGGTCGGGGCAGCCCCTCCAGGGGCGTGCCGTGGTGGTGACGGGCGGCCGCATCACCGCGATCGTCGCCGACTCCGAGGCATCCGCCCACATCGACGAGCAGACCCGCGTGGTCGACCTCGCGGGTGCGCTGCTCAGCCCCGGCTTCCAGGACGCGCACATCCACCCCGTCGGCGGCGGCGTCGAACTCCTGCAGTGCAACCTCACGGAGGCCGGCGACGCGGAGGAGGCGGTCGCCACGATCGCCGCCTACGCCGCCGCGAACCCCGACGAGGAGTGGATCCTCGGCGGCGGCTGGTCGATGGACCACTTCCCGGGCGGTGCGCCGGTGCGCGGGCTCCTCGACGCGATCGTGCCCGACCGGCCGGTGCTGCTCGTCAGCCGCGACCACCACAGCGCCTGGGCGAACACCGAGGCGATGCGCCGGGCCGGGATCGACGCCGGAACGAGCGACCCCGACGACGGGCGGATCGAACGCGAGAACGACGGGCACCCTGCAGGCACCTTCCACGAAGGTGCCGCCGAGCTGTTCTTCGCCGTGCGTCCCGCCATCGACCCCCAGCTCGCCTACGACGGACTGCTGCGCGCGCAGGACGAGCTCATCGCGCTCGGCATCACCGGATGGCAGGACGCGCTCATCGGCAACGCCGCCGGCGTGCCCGATGCACTCGCGGCCTACCTGCGGGCAGTCGAGGAGGGCACGCTCGAGGTGCACGTCGTCGGCGCCCAGTGGTGGGAGCGCTCGGGCGGGCTGGAGCAGGTCGCCGAGATGGTGCGGCGGCGCGACGAGATCACGGCCCTCGGGTACGGGGACCGGTTCAGCCTCGGCACGACGAAGATCATGGTCGACGGCGTCGCCGAGAACCAGACCGCCGCGATGCTGACGCCCTACCGGGACGCGCACGGGCACGACACCCACAACCACGGCCTCTCGTTCGTCGACCCCGAGCTGCTCGCCGAGGCCGTCGTCGCCCTCGATGCCGCGGGACAGCAGGTGCACATGCACGCGCTCGGCGACCGGGCCGTGCGCGAGGCGCTCGACGCCGTCGCCGCCGCACGCGCGGCGAACGGTCCGAGCGACGCACGCCACCACCTCGCCCACCTCCAGATCGTCGCCGAGGCCGAGACCTCCCGCTTCGCGGAGCTCGACGCGGTCGCGAACCTGCAGATGCTGTGGGCGACGCACGAGGACCAGATCGACGAGCTCACCCTGCCGTTCCTGCAGGACGGCCAGGAGGCGCGCCAGTACCCGTTCGGCGAGCTGGCCGAGCGCGGTGCGCGTCTCGCGGCCGGCAGCGACTGGCCCGTCTCGACCGCCGACCCGATCGCCGCGATCCACATCGCGGTGACGCGCGTCGCGCCCGGCATCGACGCCGGACCGCTCGGCGGCGCCGGCCAACGCCTCGACCTCGCGACCGCGCTGGCCGCCTACACCTCGGGCAGCGCGTACGTGAATCACCGCGACCACGACACCGGCCACATCCGCGAGGGGTACCTCGCGAACCTCGTCGTGCTCGAGCCCGACCCCTTCACCGTTCCCGCCGAGGACATCCACCGCACGACGGTGGCCTCGACCTGGATCGAGGGCGAGACGGCCTACCGCCGCGACACCCTGCCCAGCACCGTCCCCGTCACCGCCTGACCCCTGAGGAGACCACCGCATGTCCACCCTCCGCACCCCCGCCGGCCGGCGCAACGTCGCGCTCGTCGCCGGAGGCGTCGCCGCGCTGCTCGCGCTCACCGGCTGCACGTCCGACCCCGCAGCAGAGCCGAGCGGCGCCGACTGGGAGCTCTCGACCGAGACCCCCGCGCCGTCCGGCGACATCGACTCGTACAGCTGGGTGAGCTACGCCGAGCCGTACTCGCTCGACTACGCCTACGCCTTCGACTACGCCGACAACCAGGTGCTCGCGAACGTCTGCGAGTCGCTCCTCCGGCTGAACCCGGACTACACGCTGAGCCCCGGCCTCGCCGAGTCGTACGAGCAGACGAGCCCGACGACCTGGGTCTACACGCTCCGCGACGGCGTGACCTTCCACGACGGAACCCCGCTGACCGCGGCCGACGCGGTGGCCTCGATGAGCCGTCACCTCGACCCGGCCGTCGGCTCGTCGTGGTACTCGGTCTACCAGAACGTCGCGTCGATCGAGCAGACGGGCGACCTCGAGGTCACCGTCACCACCACGATCCCCGACTCGCAGTTCAACCAGGGCATGGGCGGCTCCGCCGGTGTCATCGAATCGGCCGCCACCCTCGCCGAGAAGGGCGCCGACTACGGCAACTCGAGCGGGCTCGTGAACTGCACCGGCCCGTTCGAGCTCACCGCGTGGAAGTCGGGCGAGTCGGTCACGCTCACGCGCTACGACGACTACTGGGACGAGGAGCTCGCCGCGAAGTCGGGCGAGGTCGAGTTCGTCTTCATGGGCGACTCGACGGCGCGCGTGAACGCGCTCAAGTCGGGCGACGTCGACGGCGGCTGGATGCTCCCGGTCGACGGCATCGCGCAGCTCCGCGAGACGAGCGGTGACGTGTACTTCGGCCTCAGCACCGCGGTCTCGAGCCTCATCGTCTCGAACCTCGAGGGCCCGCTCGGCGACGTGCGGGTGCGCAAGGCGCTGCTCATGGCGCTCGACCGCGAGGGCATCCTCGAGGCGGCCGCCAAGGGCTACGGCGAGGTGACGAACGCGCTCACCACCGAGTCGGTGTGGGGAGCGTCCTCCGACGCCACCCGCGACGACGCGTTCGGCGGTCTCGAGGACTACCCCTACGACGTCGAGGCCGCGAAGGCGCTCGTCGAGGAGGCCGGCGCGACCGGCGAGAAGATCGTGATCAAGACCGCGCCGATCGGCAACGACTTCGCCGTGATCTCGCAGGCCACGGTCGCGGCCGCTCAGTCGATCGGCCTCGAGGCCGAGATCGAGACGGTGACGCCGAGCGCGTACACGGCGCTGTTCAGCGACCCGACCGCTCGCGAGGGCGTCGACCTCTTCTACACGGTCTGGTACCTGTCGAGCCCCGATCCGCTCGAGATGTACGGCGTGCTCCGCACCGGCGAGTTCAGCAACTACGGAGGCTGGTCGAACCCCGAGTACGACGCGATCGCGAACGAGGCCGTCGGCATCTCCGATCCCGACGAGCGCGGGCAGAAGTCGGCGGAGCTCCAGAAGATCGCGAACGAGGAGCTGCCCTGGCTGCCGCTCTTCACCGGGCCGACCTCGCTCTACCTCGGGGAGCGCATCACCGGGGTGGCCCCGTCGATCAACTACCTCTACTACCCGTGGGCGGCCACCATTGGCGCTCGATAGTTCCACGGGAGCAGCGACCGACACCGTCGCGTTCGCCGCTCAGGACGCGGCGGCCGCGAACCCCCGGACCGGCGGCCGGTTCACGGCCGCCGGCCTCCGGCGGGTCGCCGGAAAGCTCGGCAGCCTCGTGCTGACGCTCTTCCTGGCCTCGCTGCTCGTCTTCTTCTCGCGGTTCCTCGTTCCGGGCGACCCGGTGACCTTCCTCCTGCGCGGCCGCAAGCCGAGCCCCGAGGCGATCGCCCAGGTCACGGCGCAGTACGGCCTCGACCTGCCCCCGTGGCAGCAGTACGTGAACTGGCTGCTCGGCGCGCTGCAGGGCGACTTCGGGCGTTCGCTGCAGTACCGGCAGGATGTCTCCACGGTGCTCGGTGACCGGTTGCCGGTCACCCTGATGCTCGTCCTGATGGCCGGCATCCTCATCGCGATCGTCGGCCTCGCCGCGGGCATCGTCGCCGCGCTCAACCGGGGCAGGGCGCTCGACCGGCTCACCCTCATCGGGCTCACGATGCTCAGCGCCATCCCGTCGTTCGTCGGCTCGATCGTGCTCATCGCGATCTTCGCGGTGCAGCTCGGCTGGTTTCCGACCTTCGGCTCGGGGGAGGGCTTCGCCGACACGGTCTACCACCTCGTCCTGCCGTCGATCGCGCTCGCGATCGTCTTCGTCGTGCTCGTCGGCAAGGTGACCCGCTCGTCGATGGTCGAGCAGCTCGACCGCGAGCACGTCGAGGTGGCGTTGAGCCGCGGCCTCAAGCGGGGCACGGTGATCCGTCGTCACGTCTTCCGGAACGCGCTGGGCCCCATCCTCACCGTCAGCGGCATCCTCGTCGCGGGCCTCCTCGTCGCGTCGACCATCGTCGAGGCCGCCTTCGGCCTCGCGGGCATGGGCTCGCTGCTCGTGCAGTCGGTCGACCGCCTCGACTTCCCGGTGGTGCAGGCGATCGTCATGTTCGTGGTCACCGCCTTCGTCGTCGTCAACGCGATCATCGACATCGCCGAACCCTGGATCGACCCCCGGTCCGCCGCAGGAGCTGCTGCCCGATGACCACTCCGACCCCCACCCTCGCCGTCGAGGTCATGCGCGCGCCGCGCCTGCGGCCTGCGGGCATCACCTTCGGCATCGCGATCGGCATCGTCTCGGCGATGACGCTCGCGGCGATCTTCGCCCCGTTCATCGCGCCCTACCCGCCCGACCAGCTCGACTTCGCGGCGGTGAACGCCGGCCCCAGCGCGGCGCACTGGCTCGGCACCGACAGCCTCGGGCGCGACCTGCTCTCGCGCCTCATCTACGGCGCCCGCACGGCGCTGCTCGGGCCGCTGCTCGTCGTCATCGGCTCGACGATCATCGGCATGCTGCTCGGCCTCCTCGCCGGCTGGCGCGGCGGATGGATCGACTCGGTGCTCGGGCGCGTGTTCGACGTGCTGTTCGCCTTCCCCTCGCTGCTGCTCGCGATCATGGCCGTCGCGCTGTTCGGCAAGGGGCTCATCGCGCCCGTCATCGCCATGAGCATCGCGTACGCGCCGTTCGTCGCGCGCCTCACCCGCGCGCTCGTGAAGGCCGAGCGCACCAGGCCGTACGTCGCGGCCTACCGGGTGCAGGGCTTCAGCGGTCCGTGGATCGCCCTCCGGCGCGTGCTGCCGAACGTCACCCCGATCGTCGGCGCGCAGTCGACGCTCAACTTCGGGTACGTCCTCGCCGAGCTCGCCGGCCTCTCCTTCCTCGGACTCGGCGTGCAACCGCCGACGCCCGACTGGGGCGCCATGATCAACGAGGCGCAGCCCGGCATCGTCGGCGGGTACTTCCTGCCGGCCATCGTGCCCGCCGTGGCCGTCGTGCTCGTCGTCGTCGCCGTCAACATCATCGGGGAAGAGCTCTCCGAACGCATCGGAGGGGAGATCCCCGCATGAGCCTGCTCGACATCTCGGAGCTCACGCTCGACCTGCCGAACGGCACGCGCCTGCTCGACGGCATCTCGCTCACCGTGGGGGCGGGCGAGACCGTCGGTCTCGTCGGCGAGTCCGGCTCGGGCAAGTCGCTCACCGCGCGCACGGTGCTCGGCCTCACCCCCGATCGCGCGCGACTCGGGGGCCGCGTCGTGCTCGACGGACGCGAGGTGATCGGTGCGAGCGCGGCCGGGATCCTCGATCTGCGGCGGCACGCGGCATCCATGATCTTCCAGGACCCGAGGGCGGGCATCAACCCGATGCGCACGCTCGGCGACCACATGACCGAGACGCTGCGCCTCTGCGAGGGCCGCTCGAAGGCCGACGCGACGGCGCGCGCCGTCGAGCTCCTCGCCTCGGTGCAGCTGCCGCGCCCCGAGGAGCACCTGAAGCAGTACCCCCACGAATTCTCGGGCGGAATGCTCCAGCGCGTGATGATCGCCGGCGCCCTGAGTAGCTCGCCGAAGCTGCTCATCTGCGACGAGCCCACCACCGCGCTCGACGTCACCACCCAGGCCGAGATCATCCGCGTGCTCATCGAGCAGCGTTCGAGCCGGGGCATGGGCATGCTCTTCATCACGCACGACCTGAACCTGGCGGCGTCGATCTGCGATCGCGTGGTCGTGATGAGCGCCGGGCGCGTCGAGGAGACGGGTGACGCGCGGCGCGTGTTCAGCGCTCCCGTCGCCGAGTACACGAAGCGCCTCGTGGCGGCGACGCCGACGATCGAGGCGCCGTCCGCCGAGCGGTCGACCGACGAGGCCGGCGGGGCTCGCGGGTCAGCCGGCGCCGTCGGGCGCGAGACGCGGCCCGAGACATCCGGCGCCGTCGAGCCGATGCTCGCGGCGGACGGCATCTCGAAGACCTACCACCTGCGCGGCAAGACCGAAGTGAACGCCGTCGTCGACGCGTCGATCTCGATCCCTCGCGGCGGCGCCCTCGGCGTCGTCGGCGAGTCGGGCTCGGGCAAGTCGACGCTCGCACGCATGATCGTCGGCCTCGAGCAGGCCGACAGCGGCGACATCCGCATCGCCGGACGCGAGCGGACCGCCGTCCCGCACGGCAGGCAGGCCCGTCTCGCGCACGCCCGCAGCGTCCAGATGGTCTTCCAGGACCCGTACCTGTCGCTCGATCCCCGCATCACGGCGGGTCGGTCGATCGAGGACGCACTGCGGCTGCACGCGAGGCTCTCGACGACGGACGCCCGCGCCCGCGTCCTCGCCCTCCTCGAGCAGGTCGGCCTCGGCGAGAAGCACGCCCAGGCGCGCCCGCGGACGCTCTCGGGCGGGCAGCGTCAGCGCGTCGCGATCGCCAGGGCGCTCGCCATCGATCCAGACGTGCTCGTCATGGACGAGGCCACCAGTGCGCTGGACGTCTCGGTGCAGGCCCAGGTGCTCGAGGTGCTCGCCGAGATCCGCCGGGAGCGCGGGCTGACGGTGCTCTTCATCAGCCACGACCTCGCCGTCGTGCGGCGCGTGTGCGAGGAGACGGTCGTGATGCGCCGCGGCCGGATCGTCGAGCGCGGGCGTACGGCCGAGCTGCTGGCCGCGCCGGAGCATCCCTACACGCAGCTGCTCATCGATTCGGTGCCGCGACCGGCGCGCGGTCCGGAGCCCATCGTGCGGAAGTCAGCCTGACCGGCATTCCGCGGTCTCACGACGCCGACTGAGCCCGAAACACGGAACGGCCCCGCGCATGCGGGGCCGTTCCGTCGTCTCAGCGGCTCAGACGCTCGTCGTGCCGTTCGGCTCGTCGTCGGCGACCCACAGCTCGTCGTCGGCGCGGAAGGTCTGCCAGACGGCGTACGCGACGCCGGCCGCCGCGACGATGCCGGCACCGATCGCGAGGTACGTGCCGACTCCGCGGCCCTGCTTCTTCTCGACGACCGCGACCGCGCGCGGCGAGACGCGCTCGACGGCGCGGCGCACGCGTGCGTCGTTGGCGATGTCGCCGATCGAGAGGATCGACCCGAGCACGTTGCCGAGGCCCTGCTCGACGTTGTCGCCCGCGGCCTTCGCGACCTGGCCGGCGCGAGCGACGGTCGGCCGGACGTAGCTCTCGTAGCCCGTGCGCACTCTCGGCACGACCTCTTCACGCGTGAGGTGACCCAACTGGCGGCTGGCCTCCCGTGCGACGGCATTCGCGTGCTCGAGCACGATCTGCTGGTTCCCCCAGAGGTCCTCCGCGCTGCTCTGCAGTCGCTTGAGTTCCTTCCGACGCTTGCGTGACAGGCTCATCTCGACCTCCATCGTTGTGCAGCGAACTCCTCCATCTTGCCACCGAACCGGCTGGAAACGCGGTGAGAGTCTCATTCCGGCATGCCGCCTTGCGAATCCGTGCATGACAGAATATGAGGATGCCGATTCACACCGCAGTCGCGACGCTCAACACCAACCACGGCCCCATCAAGGTCGACCTCTACGGCGATCACGCACCGAAGACGGTCAAGAACTTCGTCGGCCTCGCCACGGGCGAGATCGAGTGGACGCACCCCGCCACCGGCCAGAAGACCACCGATCCGCTGTACGACGGCGTCATCTTCCACCGCATCATCCCCGGTTTCATGATCCAGGGCGGCGACCCGCTCGGCCAAGGCATCGGCGGCCCCGGCTACCAGTTCGACGACGAGATCAACCCCGAGCTCGACTTCACCGAGCCCTACGTGCTCGCCATGGCCAACGCCGGCATCCAGATGGGCCGTGGCACCAACGGCTCGCAGTTCTTCATCACGGTCGGCCCCACCACGTGGCTGCAGGGCAAGCACTCCATCTTCGGCAAGGTGACCGACCCGGCGAGCCAGGCCGTCGTCGACAAGCTCGCCGCCGTGGCGACCGACGGTCGCGACAAGCCCCTCGAGGACATCGTCATCGAGAGCATCACCGTCGAGCAGGTCTGACCGGAAGGTGAGCGACCCGGCGACCGATCGGTCGAACTTCTGCTATCGGCACCCCGATCGGCAGAGTTTCGTGCTGTGCCAGCGCTGCGGTCGCACCATCTGCCCCGAGTGCATGACGCAGGCCGCGGTCGGCGTGGTCTGCCCCGAGTGCATGCGCGAGCAGCGCGCGAGCGCGCCCCGCACGAAGCCGGCCGTGCTCACGCGCGTGCGCTCGGCGGCGGGGCGCGGAGCGCCGGTCGTGACGTATTCCCTGATCGGCATCACGCTCGCGGTCTTCGTGCTGCAGCTGATCCCGGGGCTCGCGATCACCGACCGCCTGCTCTACGCCGGCGTGTACTCGATCCCGGGCAATCTCGAGCCGTGGCGCATGGTCACCTCGGTCTTCGTGCACTCGACCTCGCTCATCTTCCACGTGCTGCTCAACATGTACACCCTGTGGATCTTCGGGCAGCTGCTCGAGGGGCTGCTCGGCCGCTGGCGGTTCCTGTCGCTGTACCTGATCTCGGGTCTCGGCGGCTCGGTCGGCGTGCTCTGGCTCTCCGATCCGCGCGTGGGCGTGGTCGGGGCATCCGGAGCGATCTTCGGACTGATGGGCGCGTTCCTCGTGATCCAGCGACGGCTGGGCGGTCAGACGACCCAGCTGTTCGTGCTGCTGGGCATCAACCTCGTGATCGGTTTCGTGCCCGGGTTCAACGTCGCCTGGCAGGCGCACCTCGGCGGCCTCGTCACCGGTGCGCTCGTGGGCTTCATCTTCGTCGAGACGCGCAAGCGGTCGCAGCAGGCGCTGCAGGTCTGGCTTCTGGTCGGCGTGGTCGCCGTGCTGCTCGTGCTCGGCCTGCGGTACTTCTTCTTCCCGATCTTCTAGGTCGGCCGGCGCCGCTGTCGAGCCGCACACTTATCCACAGTGCTCTCCACAGCTGTTGAGAGTTACACCGGTGTAATTGCCGAGATCCCAGTGATCACGCGGATCCTCACTTGTGCACAACTGTGGAGAACTGTGGAAAAGCCTGTGGAACCGCAGTCGGGCATGCGAAAAGGGCGGATGCCGAAGCATCCGCCCTTTCGCGTGTCGAGAGCCGGCGTCAGCGCCAGCGGGTGGTCATGAGGAAGCCGACGAAGGCGATGCCGAAGCCGATCAGGATGTTCCACGAGCCGAGGTCGGCGATGGGGTAACGGCCCTGACTGATGTAGAAGACCAGGATCCACGCGAGTCCGAGCAGCATGAAGCCGAACATGACGGGCTTGAACCACACCGGGTTCGGGGCCTCCTCGCCGCTCGCTGCGACTTCAGCGCGCGCCGGCTTCGATGATTTCGTACGTGCCATGCCCGCAATTCTAGCCGAGCCCGCCGAGCACTCACAGCGAGAAGTCGTTTCGGCGGAATAGAATCGCCCCTATGTCCGAGTCGCTGCCCGACGGCCGGCGCGCGCGCCGCGCCGCGAGCCCGACCGCGCGTCCGAAACCACGGGTGAGCGTCGTCGGCGTCCTCGGCGAGCTGCTGCTGACCGCGGGGGTGCTGATCCTGCTGTTCCTCGGCTGGCAGCTGTGGTGGAACGACGCGATCATGGCGGGGCAGCAGTCGCAGGCGGCCTCCGAGCTCAGCGACAAGTGGGCCGAGCAGGATCGCGCGGACCGGGGCGACGCTCCGCCACCCGCTCCCGAAGACGTCGGCGAGCCCGTCGTCGACACCACCGAGTACGCGAACGCCGAGCCCTTCGCGGTCATGTACGTGCCGCGCTTCGACAGCGAGGGAACGCACGACTCCGCGAGGAACGTCGCCGAGGGCTACGGCCTCGACGTGCTCAACAGCTTCGACCTCGGCGTCGGCCACTACCCGGGCACGCAGATGCCCGGCGAGGTCGGCAACTTCGCGATCGCCGCCCACCGCAGCGCGTACGGCGGCGGCATGCACGAGATCGAGCAGCTCCAGCTCGGCGACGCGATCTACATCCAGACGAAGGACGGTTGGTACACCTACCGATTCCGCGACTTCGAGTACGTGACTCCGGCGACGACCGCTGTGCTCTCGCCCGTGCCCCACCACCCCGAGCTCCAGCCGACCGACCGCATCATCACGCTCACGAGCTGCAACCCGCTCTACTCGACCGACGAACGCATCATCGCGTACGGCGTGCTCGAGTCGTGGCAGCCCGGGGCCGCCAACCCGCCGGCCGAGATCGCCTCGGTCGTCGCAGAATGGGGTGACTGATGTACGGCGCACTCTGGCGCGTCCTTCCCGGACCGGTGTGGCTCCGCATCATCCTGATGCTCGTCCTCGTCGCCGCAGTCGTCTTCGCGCTCTTCACCTGGGTGTTCCCCTGGGTCGACGCGCAGCTCAATCCGATCAACGTCACGGTGGAAGAATGACCCGCATCCTCGTCATCGACAATTACGACAGCTTCGTCTACACGCTGAACGGCTACCTGCGCGAGCTCGGTGCGGAGACCGACGTGGTGCGCAACGACGACATCCCGCTCGACGAGGTCGCCGAGCGCATCGCCCAGTACGACGCCGTGCTCATCTCGCCCGGACCGGGCAAGCCCTCCGACGCGGGCATCTCCATCCCCGTCGTCGAGGCGGCGCTCGCGAGCGGTCAGCCGATCCTCGGCGTCTGCCTCGGCCACCAGGCCATCGCCGAGGCGTTCGGCGCCGTCGTCACCAACGCGGAAGAGCTCATGCACGGGAAGACCTCGCGCATCGAGCACGACGACAGTGCGTTCTACGAGGGCGTCCCCCAGCCGTTCACGGCGACCAGGTACCACTCGCTGGCCGTGGTCGACGACACGGTGCCGCCGTCGCTCGTCGTGACCAGCCGCACGAACGGCGGCGTGATCATGGGGCTCCGCCACGTCACCGCGCCGATCTTCGGCGTGCAGTTCCACCCCGAGTCGGTGCTGACCGAGGGCGGCTACCGCATGCTCGGCAACTGGCTGGCCGTCGCGGGACTGCCCGAGGCGCGCGAGCGCGCCGAGCACCTGAGCCCGCTGGTGCGCGCCAGCGCCTGACCCGGTGCACCCGGGGCCGGCGCGGCCGGCTCGAGGGTCAGCCCGCGCAGTACGTCAGCTCGACGTCGGAGCGCTGCGGAACGCCGCCCGGCGGCAGGGACTGCTGCGTGACGGGCGATCCGGGCGCCGACGGGCACGAGGCGTCGGGCTTCGGGATCGGGTTGAGCTGCAGCTCGTCGCTCGTCAGGAAGTCGGATGCCGCGGACAACGTCTGGCCGGTCAGGTCGGGCAGCGTGACCTGACCGTTCGACAGCACGAACTCGACGGTCGAACCCTTCTCGACCGAGGCGCCGGCCTCGGGCGAGGTCTGCATGACGATGTCGGCGGCGACGGTCGGGGAGTTCTGGCGCGTCTCCTTGCCGGGCACGAGACCGGCGGCCTCGAGCGCGGCCTTCGCATCGGCCAGCGGCATGTTGACGGTGTCGGGCACCGCGACCGCCTCGCGACCGGTCGAGATGTAGACGGAGACCGCGGTGCCCGCGTCGACGATCTCACCGGCGGCGGGATCGGTGCGCACGACCTGGTCGGCGGGGACGGTCTCGCTCGGCTCCTCGAGCCGCGTGGCCGGAAGCCCCAACGACTGCAGCTCCTCGACGGCCTGCTCGTACGTCATGCCGGTGAGTGCCGGCACCTCGCGGGCGTTCGACGGCAGGTCGTCCTTCGGCTGGAGGTTGAATGCCCAGTACATCACCGCGATCACGATCACGACGACGGCGACGATGCCCGCCCAGATCCAGATCGCCGGAGGGCGCCGCTGGGTGCGGGACATCGTCTCGTCCTCGGTGAGCTGGCGCAGTGCGAGCTCCGAGCTCGAGAGCGACGCGGTCGGCGCCCCGAAGAGCATCGTCGCCTGGTCGGGTTCGCGATGCACGGGCACGCGGCCGGCTGCCGCGGTGTCGACGTCGGCCCGGAACTCGACGGCCGTCTGGTAGCGCTCGTCGCGGTTCTTCGCGAGCGCGTGCAGCACGACGGCGTCGAGCGCCGGAGACACCTTGGGGTTGATGATGCTCGGCTTGACCGGTCGCTCGCTGACGTGCTGGTAGGCGACCGCCACCGGGGTGTCGCCGCGGAACGGCGGGCGCCCGGTGAGCATCTCGAAGAGCACGACGCCCGTCGAGTAGAGGTCGGTGCGCGCGTCGACCGTCTCGCCCTTGGCCTGCTCGGGCGAGAAGTACGAGGCTGTGCCGAGGATCGCGGTCGTCTGGGCGACCGTCGTCGCCGAGTCGGACACCGCGCGCGCGATGCCGAAGTCCATCACCTTCACCTGGCCGGCGGTGGTGATCATGATGTTGCCCGGCTTGATGTCGCGGTGCACGACGCCGGCGCGGTGCGAGTACTCGAGCGCGGTCAGCACCCCGTCGATGACCCGGACCGCCGCGGCGGGCTCGAGCGGCCCGTCGTGGATGATGTCCTTGAGCAGTCGCCCCTCGACGAACTCCATGACGATGAAGGGCAGCTGCACCTCCTGCCCGGCAGCGTCGACCACGGTCTCCTCGCCGGCGTCGAAGACGCGGACGATGGTCGGGTGCGCCATGCGCGCCGCGGACTGCGCCTCCTGGCGGAACCGCATGCGGAACGCCGGGTCGGTCGCGAGCTGCGGCTTCAGCAGCTTGATCGCGACCTGGCGGCCGAGCCGGGTGTCGGTGCCGACGTGCACGTCGGACATGCCTCCGCGGCCGATGAGGGTGCCCACGCGGTAGCGGCCGGCGAGCACGCGTCCTTCATCGCTCACGGTGGGCGGGTCCTTTCAGTCGGTCGGGGGGGGGGGTGAGTTGATCGGCGGGATGCTCGGGACTCGTCTAGCCGTTCGTGTCGGGGCCCTCAGCGCCCGCCGGCTGCACCTGCACGGAGCCGGCGGGAGATTCGGGGGAGCTCAGCTTGCCGCAGTAGTACAGGTAGGTCACCTTCACGGTGTCGCCTTCGACCGCGCTTCCGCTCACGGTGTACTGCTTGCTCGTCTCGCCGGGGCTCGCCGCGTTGGGTCCGGTCGCGGGTCCGCTGACGTTGATCGTGTACCCGGTGAGCGTCTGGCCTGCCGGGCACTGCGCGGTGGGCCACGAGACGGTGAACGTGCCGCCCGGTTCGACCGTTGCGGGATCGACCGTCGGTGCCGAACCCGGCGCCGACGGCTGCTCAGGCGAGCCGTAGTAGGTGATGGTCACCTCACTTCCGATCGGGACCGGGCCCGTGGGGTTCACCTCGTAGACGATGCCCTCCTGCGCAGGGTCGACGGCGGCGTTGCCCGGGACGGCGTTGGCGACCATCCCGAGGTCGCGCAGCTTGGCGCTCGCCTCGTCGGAGGAGAGACCGATGAAGTCGTCGGGATTGATCTGCTCCGTCGTCGGCGCCTCGCTCGTCGGAGGTGCGGAGGTCTGCGTCGCGGTGGTCGGCGGCGTCGACGGGGTCGACGACTTCACCGGGTCCTTCTCGCCGGAGTTCAAGGCGAGCGCGATGATCGTGCCGATGAGCACGATCGCGAGCAGCGCGATGAGCACGATCAGCGGCCACGTCCACGGGCTGCGCTTCTTCTTCTCGGGCTCGCCGTCCTCGCCGAGCTCCTCGCCGTCGGCGGCCGTCGGGAGGATCGTCGTCGCGGCGGTCGCCCCGGCCTGCGGCATCAGCATCGTCGCAGCGGTGAGGCCCGCGGCGCCGAGCACGGCCGGAACCGCGGCCGACGCGGCCTGCACGTCGCCGCGGCGCAGCGCGGTGGCCGCACGGGCGAGGTGCGCCGCGGTCTGCGGCCGATCGGCCGGGTTCTTCGCGATGCACGAGTAGACGAGGTTGCGCACCGGCTCGGACACCGTCACCGGCAGGTCGGGCGGCGTCTCGTTGATCTGCGCCATGGCGATGGCCACCTGCGACTCGCCCGTGAACGGGCGACGGCCCGCGAGCGCCTCGTAGGCGACGATGCCGAGCGAGTAGATGTCGGTCGTCGGCGACGCCGGGTGCCCCGAGGCCTGCTCGGGGGAGAGGTACTGCACCGTGCCCATGACCTGGCCGGTGGCGGTCAGCGGCACCTGGTCGGCGATGCGCGCGATGCCGAAGTCGGTGATCTTGACCCGCCCGTCGGGCGTGATCAGCAGGTTGCCGGGCTTGATGTCGCGGTGCACGAGGCCGGCCGCGTGCGCGGCCTGCAGGGCCGCCGCGGTCTGCGCGACGATGTCGAGCACCTTGTCGGTCGAGAGCACGTGCTCGCGCTCGAGGATGGTCGAGAGCGCCTCGCCGGGGACGAGCTCCATGACGAGGTAGGCGCTGCCCTCCTCCTCGCCGTAGTCGAAGACGTTCGCGATGCCCTCGTGGTTGACGAGCGCGGCGTGGCGGGCCTCGGCGCGGAAGCGCTCGAGGAAGCCCGGGTCGCCGAGGTACTCGTCCTTGAGGATCTTGATCGCGACCTGACGGCCGATGACGAGGTCGGTGGCCTGCCACACCTCGCCCATCCCCCCGATCGCGATGCGGG
The DNA here is from genome assembly GCF_042884835.1 of Agromyces sp. NPDC058104. Classification (NCBI taxonomy): domain Bacteria; kingdom Bacillati; phylum Actinomycetota; class Actinomycetes; order Micrococcales; family Microbacteriaceae; genus Agromyces; species Agromyces sp. NPDC058104. The sequence continues at coordinate 1,540,134 of NZ_JBHVTD010000001.1, forward strand.
ATTGCAGCTCGTAGCGCCCTCCGAAGGTGAGCCCTGCGCTCGGTCTCATTTGTTCAGCACCGCCTCTAGTACCTGCTTTGCGATGGGTGCGGCTATGAGATTGCCGTACCCCTCCTGACCAAGTCCCCCGCCATCCTCCACGAGCACCGTGATTGCATACTGAGGGTCGTCGGCGGGGGCGAATCCGGTGAACCACAAGGTATACGGGTCATCCTCGCCGTTCTCCGCTGTTCCGGTCTTCCCGGCCACGCTGACGCCGTCTATTCTTGCATTACTCGCGGCCCCGTTCTCGACGCCGTTGACCATCATCTGCACCATGGTGTCGGCCGTCGACTCGCTGATCGCGCGGCCGAACTCGCTCGCCTCGAACTCCTGCAGCGGGCGGAGGTCGGGGGCGGTGATCTGGTCGACGAGATTCGGGTTCATCACGATGCCGTCGTTGGCGATCGCGGCCGACACGAGCGCCATCTGCAGCGGCGTCGCGCGCACCTCGCCCTGGCCGAATGCCGAGAGCGCGGTCTGGGCGTCGTCGAGTCCCTGCGGGTACGTGCTCGGCTCGGTGCCGGTCGGGATCAGGAACTCGTGGTCGAAGCCGAACTTCTCGGCCTGGTCGCGGATCGCGTTGTCGCCGAGTTCGATGCCGAGCTCGGCGAAGGGGATGTTGCACGAGAGGCGGAGCGCATCGGCGAGGGTGACGGTGGCGCCCTCGCCGCAGGTGCCGCCGCCGGAGTTGCGCACGACCGAGCTCGAGCCCGGCAGCGTGAACTCGCCGGGGTTCGGGAACGTCGAATCGGGGGTGTACCGGCCCGACTCGAGGGCTGCGGCGGTGACGACGAGCTTGAACACCGAGCCGGGCGGGTTCATGTCGCCGCCCGTCGCACGGTTGAACAGCGGGTCGCCGGGGTCGGCGAGGAGGCCCTCGTAGGTCGCCTGCACCTGCTCGCCGTCGTGCACCGTCAGCGAGTTCGGGTCGAAGGTGGGCTTGGTGACCATCGCGAGGATGCGCCCGGTCTCGGGCTCCGTGACGACGACGGCGCCGGTGTAGTCGCCGAGCGCGTCCCACGCGGCCTGCTGCGCCACGGGATCGATCGCGACCTCGACCGAGGCGCCGACCGGGTCCTGTCCGGAGATGAGGCGGTTGAGCTGGTCGAAGAACTGGCTGGACGACTGCCCGCTGAGGTAGTCGTTGAGCGAGCGCTCGAGGCCGGTCGCCTCGCCGTTCACCGGGATGTAGCCGGTCACCGGCGCGTAGAGCGGCCCGTTCGAGTACGTGCGCTGGAAGCGGTAGAAGTCGTCGGTCGCCGTCGAGTAGGCGATGGGGTCGCCGCCGACGAGGATCGGCCCGCGCTCGACCGAGTAGCTCTCGTAGAGCGTGCGTGAGTTGCGGGGGTCGGCCGCGAGGCTGTCGGCCTGCACGAACTGGATCAGGGTCGACGACACGAGGAGCGTCACGAACATGATCAGGGCGACGATGGAGACGCGCTTGAGCTCTCTGTTCATCCGTCGATCACCAGCCTCGGATGGTTGCGGACGGTGTCGGAGAGCCGGAGCAGCAGCGCGACGATGATCCAGTTGGCCACGAGCGACGAGCCGCCCGCCGCGAGGAACGGCGTCGTGAGGCCGGTGAGCGGGATGACCCGCGTCACGCCCCCGACGACGATGAACACCTGGAGCGCCACCACGAAGGCGAGGCCGACGCCGAGCAGCTTGCCGAAGTCGTCCTGGCCGGCGAAGCCGATGCGGAACCCGCGCGCCACGAACAGCAGGTAGAGCGCGAGGATGGCGAAGATGCCGGCGAGGCCGAGCTCCTCACCGAGGCTCGCGATGATGTAGTCGCTCTGGGGCACCGGGGTGAGGTCGGGCCGGCCCTGCCCCCATCCGGTGCCGATGAGCCCGCCGTTGGCGAGTCCGAAGAGGCCCTGCACCAGCTGATAGCTGCCGCCCGGGTCGGCGTTGAACCGCTCGTCGCTGAACGGGGTCAGCCAGTTGGCGAAGCGGTTGCCGACGTAGTCGAGCGTCTGGCTCGCGATGATCGCGCCCGCGAGGAACAGCGAGAGGCCGAGCACGACCCATGACAGCCGGCTCGTCGCGACGTAGAGCATGACGAGGAACAGGCCGAAGTAGAGCAGGGCGGTGCCGAGGTCGCGCTGGAACACGATGACCGCCATCGAGAGCGCCCAGACCACGAGCAGCGGGCCGAGGTCGCGTGCGCGGGGAAACTTCATGCCGAGGAACTTCGTGCCCACCATCGACAGCGAGTCGCGGTTGCGCACGAGGTAGCCCGCGAAGAAGACCGCGAGGGCGATCTTCGCGATCTCACCGGGCTGGAAGGTGGCGATGTCGCCGAAGCCGATCCAGACCTGGGCGCCGCCGCGGGACTGCCCGAGACCGGGCACGAGCGGCAGGATCAGCAGGATGATGGCGACGAGGCCCGCGAGGTAGGTGTAGCGGAAGAGCACCCGGTGGTTGCGGATGACGATGATGGTCGCGATCGCGCAGATGAGGGCGATCGCGCTCCACGCGATCTGGCGCACCGCGGCGCTCTCCCAGCCGGCGTCGCCCTCGGCGATGTCGATCCGGTAGATCATCGCGATGCCGAGGCCGTTCAGCACGGTCGCGATCGGCAGCAGGAACGGGTCGGCGTCGCGTGCCACGAAGCGCATCGCGATGTGCAGGCCGAACACCAGGAACGAGAGGCCGGCGCCGAGCAGCACCAGCTGCGTGTCGATGCGGCCGAGCGCCCCGAGCTGCACGAGCACGATCGCCGAGGCGTTGATGAAGCAGGCGACGATGAGCAGCCAGAACTCGAGGTTGCGGAGCTTCTGCGGCATCCGGATGCGGCGGATCCCGCTCGGCGGCGTCGCCGGGCGCGACGGGGTGCCGCCGTCGCCGGCGGTGGTCACGCGACCGGTCGCGGCGTGGTCAGTCAAGGGACTCCTCCAAGCGCTGCACGATCTGGAATGCCTCGGTGAAGGACCCCGCGCTGATCGTCTGCTCGACGCGCTGCTGGTCGTAGGTGCGCAGCTCGGCGATGTCGATGTCGGTCTCGGTGTGCAGCTCGTGCAGCGAGATGGGGCCGAGGTTCTGCTGGATGCCCTGGTAGATGGCGACCCGCCCGTTCGACTCGCCCACGTAGTAGCGGGTCTGCGTCCACTGGTAGCTGAACACGATCGCCAGCACGATCGCCGCGACGAACAGCACGATCCAGAAGCCCCACACCCAGCGGCGGCGCCGCCGGCGGCGCGCGTCCTCCTCGATCAGCTCGTCGAAGTAGTCGGCGGAGTCGGGCTCGAAGTGCGTCTCCTGCACGGGGTGCGGCCTGAACGGCGTCAGTCGGATGCCTCGTGGTCGCACCGGCTCGGACGCGGCGCCGAAGGCGAGCGGGGCTGCCGCCGACCCGACGATGAGCGGCGGCGTCGCCGGGGCGGCGGGCTCGCCGATGTCGACGAGCACGACCGTGACGTTGTCGGGGGCGCCGCCGTCGAGCGACGCCTTCACGAGGCGGTCGGCGACCTGCTTCGCGCCGACGTCGGCCGACATGAACTCGTGGATCTCGTCGAAGGAGACGACGCCCGAGAGCCCGTCGGAGCAGAGCATCCACCGGTCGCCGTCGCGAGTGTCGAGCACCATCTGGTCGATCTCGGGCGAGGCCTCGACGTCGCCGAGCACGCGCATGAGCACCGAGCGGCGCGGGTGCACCATGGCCTCCTCGGCCGTGATGCGGCCGGCGTCGACGAGGCGCTGGACGAAGGTGTGGTCGGTCGAGATCTGGCTGAGCTCGCCCGAGCGCAGCAGGTAGATGCGCGAGTCGCCGATGTGCGAGATCACGACCCGGTCGCCGAGGTACAGCATCGAGCTGACCGTCGTGCCCATGCCGGTCAGTTCGGAGTGCTCGGCCACCGTCTCGGCGAGGCGCCGGTTGGCGGCGATGAGCGCGCCCTCGAGGGCGGCGGCCGCCTCGGGTGCGCTGTCGTAGTCGACGTCGGCCTCGGCGATGCGACGCGTCGCGATCGCGCTCGCGACGTCACCGCCGGCGTGGCCGCCCATGCCGTCGGCGACGAGGAACAACCGGCGCCCGGCGTAGCCGGAGTCCTGATTGTTCGAGCGGACCCGCCCGACGTGCGAGACCGCTGCGCTCGCCTTCACCGTCGGCATGGGCTACCGCCGCAGCTCGAACGTCGTCGCTCCGACCTTCACGGTGGCTCCGAGCGGGATCGGGGTGGGCACGGTCACTCGGGAGCCGTTGAGGAAGGTGCCGTTCGTCGAGTCGAGGTCCTGGATCATCCACCGGTCGTTCCACAGCATGAGCCGGGCGTGGTGGGTCGAGGTGTAGTCGTCGCGGATGATGATCGCCGAGTCGCTCGACCGGCCGATCGTGATCTCGTCGCGGCCGAGCGGGAACTCGACGCCGGACTTCGCGCCGCTCGTGATCACGAGGCGGGAGGCGTTGCTGCTCGATGCCACCTCGTCGCCGCCGGAGGCGGCGGGCGTCGACACCGGCGCGGTGGCCGCGGCGGACGGGACGGGCGAGCTCGGGAAGGCCGACGCCGCTGCGGGCGCGCCCGACGCGCTCTCGGGCTGCAGCTTGCGCACGCGCTGGCCGAACAGGTCGCTGCGGAGCGCGTAGACGATCGCGAAGATGAAGACCCAGAGCAGGATCAGGAAGCCCAGCTGGAGGACGACCAGGGTCAGTTCGCTCATTCGCCCGCTCCCCAGAATCCGCCCATGTCGTGGCGCTGCGTCGCCGGTGCCGCGCGGCGGGGCTCGCCTGCGCCGCCCGCGGCCTGCGCGAGCACCCGGAATACGATACGCGAGCGCCCGATGGTGATCACCGAGTCGGGCTCGAGGATCGACTCCTTCACGACGGCGCCGTTCAGCTGGGTGCCGTTCGTCGAGCCGAGGTCGCGCACCCGGGCGCGCGAGCCGTCCCATTGCACCTCGGCGTGGCGGCGCGAGGCGCCGGAGTCGTCGAGGGTGACGTCGGCCTCGCTGCCGCGGCCGATGACCGTGCGGCCCTTGAGGATCGGGTATCGCTTGCCGTCGACGTCGAGCACCGGGGTCCAGGCGACCTGGCCCTTCACGTTCTGGGAGTCGACCTGCACCATGCCCACGCTGAGGCTCTCGTCGGGGCGGAGCCCGATCGTGATGCCGCCCGCGAACTGGAAGTGCTGGCTCGCCGCGTGGCGCTGCACGAGGTCGACGAGCTCGTCGATGAGCGCCGGCCCGAGCGACGCCATGCGGTCGTGGTCGGCCGGCGACATGCGCACGGTGAAGTTGTTCGGCACGAGCACCCGGTCGCGCGACACGACGGCCGCCTTGGTGTCGATCTCTCGCTTCAGCGCCGAGGTGATCTCGACCGGTTGCAGCCCCGAGCGGAAGGTCTTCGCGAACGCGCCGTTGACGGCGCGCTCGAGACCTTTCTCGAAGTTGTCCAGTAGGCCCACAGGTCTCCCGATTCCGGTGTCTGACTTCGCGTCATGTTAGCGCGAGCGGCTGGCAACACCCCTGATCAATCGATCGGGATGACCGATTCCATGTCGTCCGCGTCGAGCGACAGGGTCGGGATCGACGCCGTCAGCAGGGTACCGTCCGCCCGTCGGGTGCCCGTGACATCCTGCATCGTCGGCGAGCCGTGCCTGCGCGGGCCCTGCCCGTCGAGCGGCACGGTCACCGGGGCATCCGCCTCGATCGTGACCTCGGTGCCGCGCACCGAGACCGTCGCGCCGGTGCCCTCCTCGACCGTGAAGGTGATGGCCCCCGGCTCGAGCTCGACCCGCAGCCGGGTGCCGCGGAGCGTGAGGCGGAAGGTGAGCCGGGTCCAGCCGTCGGGCAGGCGCGGATCGAAGGTGAAGCGCCCGCCGTGGTCGCGGAAGCCGCCGAAGCCCGAGACGAGGGCGCTCCAGACGCCGCCGGTGGAGGCCACGTGCACGCCGTCGGCCGCGTTGTGGTGCAGGTCGGCGAGGTCGACGAACAGGGCCGAGCGGAAGTAGCGCATCGCGAGCTCGTGGTAGCCGACCTCGGCGGCGATGATCGACTGCACGACCGCCGACAGGGTCGAGTCGCCCGTGGTCAGCGGGTCGTAGTACTCGAAGTTGGCCCGCTTCGCCTCCGCCGAGAAGCGGTCGCCCTGCAGGTACAGCGCGAGCACGACGTCGGCCTGCTTCAGCACCTGGAAGCGGTAGATGACGAGCGGGTGGTAGTGCAGCAGCAGCGGCCGGCGGTCGTCGGGCGTGTTCTCGAGGTCCCACAGCTCCTTCTGGAGGAACGCGGAGTCCTGCGGGTGGATGCCCAGCTGCTCGTCGAAGGGGATGTGCATGTGGGCGGCGGCGCGCCGCCAGCTCGCGACCTCGGACGGCGTCACGCCGAGACGCTCGACGAGCCGGTGGTACGCCGGGGCGTCGTTCACCTGGAGGGTGTCGATCGCGGCGGCCGCGGCGGCGAGGTTCGCCCGCGCCATCACGTTCGTGTACAGGTTGTCGTTCACGACGGTCGTGTACTCGTCGGGGCCGGTGACGCCGTGGATGTGGAACACGTCGTCGGCGTTCGAGCGCCAGAAGCCGAGGTCCTCCCACATGCGGGCGGTCTCGACGAGGATGTCGATCGCGCCGCGGGCGAGGAACTCCTCGTCGCCGGTGGCGGCCACGTACTGGCAGAGCGCATAGGAGACGTCGGCGTCGATGTGGTACTGGGCCGTGCCGGCCGCGTAGTACGCGCTCGACTCCTGGCCGTTGATCGTGCGCCACGGGAAGAGCGCGCCGCGCTGGTTCAGCTCGAGGGCGCGCGAGCGCGCGGCGTCGAGCATGCGCTGGCGGAAGCGCAGCACGTTGCGGGCGACGATCGGGGCGGTGTAGCTCAGGAACGGGAGGACGTACACCTCGCTGTCCCAGAAGTAGTGACCGCCGTAGCCCGAGCCGCTCACGCCTTTCGCGGCGACGCCGCCGCCGTCGGTGCGGGCGGTCGACTGGGCGAGCTGGAAGAGGTTCCACCTGGTCGCCTGCTGCAGCACCGGCTCGCCCTCGATCTGCACGTCGGACCGAGCCCAGTAGTCGTCGAGCCAGGAGCGCTGCTGGGCGAACAGCTCGCCCGTGCCGAGCTCGGCCGCGCGATCGAGGGTGCGGTCGCAGCGGTCGACGAGCTCGCGCGCCGGCACCTTGCGGGCCGTGTGGTAGCTCACCGTCTTCGTGATGCGGATCGGCATGCCCTGCTTCGCCTGCACCCGGTACACGTGCTTCGCCAGGTCGTCGCCGATCGTGCCGGTCTCGGTGAACGGGTTGTCGGTCGTGATCTGGTGCTCGGCGCCGACCGCGAGCGTCATGCCCGAGTTCGTGCACTGGTAGCCGAGCAGGTAGCGGCCGCCCTCCGAGCGCTTCATGCGCGGCTGGAGCACCCGCTCGGTGAACTGCTCGGCGCGCCGGGGGTCGAACGCGCCGGGCGCCTCCTGGGTCACCCCGCTGCGGTACTCGTCGCGGCCGTCCTGGCGGTTGAGGATCTGGCTCGAGATCGTCACCGCCGCATCGGCGTCGAGCAGCTCGACCTCGTAGTCGATCACCGCGAGGTGGCGATCGGTGAAGCTCGTCATGCGGCGGCTCGTGATGAGCACCCGCTTGCCGGCGGGCGTGCGCCACTCGATCGACCGGCTGAGCGCGCCCAGCCGGAAGTCGAGCCGGCGCTCGTACGACCGCAGCTCGGCCTCGGTGAGCACGAGCGGCTCGTCGTCGACGTACAGGCGGATGATCTTGGCATCCGGTGCGTTGACGATCGTCTGGCCGACCCGGGCGAAGCCGAACGCCTCCTCGGCGTGACGGATCGGCCACGTCTCGTGGAACCCGTTCACGAAGGTGCCGTGCATGTGGCCGTCGCGGCCCTCCTCGACGTTGCCGCGGAGGCCGAGGTAGCCGTTGCCGACGCCGAAGAGCGTCTCGGTGCGGCCCATGTCGGCGTCGCCGAACTCGGTCTCGACCAGCGCCCACGGGTCGACCGGGAAGCGGCTGCGGTTCAGCGGGTCGGTGTCGGCGAACCTCATTCGGAGTCCTTCCGGGTCGGCGGGAGACGGGGGATCAGCTCGTCGAGCTCGTCGACGACGAGATCGGCGCCGAGGCGCTCGAGCACCGCCCGACCGCTGCCCCGGTCGACGCCGACCACGAGCCCGAACTCACCGGCGGCCCCGGCCTGCACGCCCGACTCGGCGTCCTCGACGACGGCACACGCGGTGGTCGGCAGGCCGAGCAGCTCGGCGGCGCGCTCGAAGGTGTCGGGCGCCGGCTTGCCGGGCAGGTGCTCGGCCGCGGCGTAGCCGCCGTCGACGACGACCTCGAAGCGGTCGGCGAGGCCTGCGGCGGCGAGCACGGCCGGCGCGTTCTTCGAGCTCGAGACGACGGCCACGTGGCATCCGGCCGCCTGCACCGCGTCGAGGAACGCGACGCTCGCGGGGTACGCGGCGACGCCCTCCTCGGCGAGGGTCTCGTTGAACGCGGCGTTCTTGCGGTTGCCGAGGCCGTGCACCGTGTCGAGCTCGGGGGCGTCGGTCACCTCGCCCTCGGCGACGCGGATGCCGCGACTCGCGAGCAGGCTGCGGACCCCGTCGTACCGGGGCTTGCCGTCGATGTGGGCGAAGTAGTCGGCCTCGGTGTACGGGGCCGCGCCGTGCTGCACGAGGTAGGGCGTGAAGAGGCGCGCCCAGGCGTGCATGTGCACGGTCGCGGTGGGCGTGAGCACGCCGTCGAGGTCGAAGAGCCAGCCGCGGATGCCGCGGAGATCGAGTCGCCCGTCGGGGGAGTGGGTCACGTGGGCGCTCCTTTCGTCGCATCGGTCATGGGCGCCGGTACCCGGGTTTCGATGCTATTCCCGGGCCGCGGGCCGGCGCGAGGTGCAGGCCCGACTCGGAGCGTTTGCCAAGGGTCGGGGCGGCCGGTTCGCACCCGTCGCTGACGGGTCGCAGGACGATCCGGCGGACGCGCCCGGTACGGCGGCGCGGCGTGCGAGTCGTCCTGCGAATCGCCAGGCAGCGGCTGCCGGCGGGAGGCCCCGTGGCCTCGAATGGAGTTGTGGCTCGCGAGATGTTAGGCTCTCGTGGCTGGACGCACTTCGGTGCGACCACATTTGCGCGAGTGGCGGAATTGGCAGACGCGCTGGCTTCAGGTGCCAGTACTCGCAAGGGTGTGGGGGTTCAAGTCCCCCCTCGCGCACAACACAACAGGAAGAGCCCCCGCGGTCGCGGGGGCTCTTCGTCGTTCGGGCGGGCCGTCGGCCGGGGCTACTTCGCCAGGAAGGCGAGCAGCGCCTCGGTGACCTCGTCGCCGTGGGTCCACAGCAGTCCGTGCGGGGCGCCCTCGATCTCGACGTAGTCGGCCGACGGGAGTCGCTTGACGAACTCGCGGGCGGTCGCGTCGATCGGGAGGATGCGGTCGGCGGTGCCGTGCAGGATCAGGCTCGGCACCTCGACCTTCGCGATGTCGTCGCGGAAGTCGGTGAGCCAGGACTGCACGACCGCCGAGGACGCGAACCACGAGGCGCTCGCCGCCGTGTTCCAGCTCGCGCGGACGGCGGCCTCGCTGATGCGGCTGCCGAGGGTCTCGTCGAGGTTGTAGAAGTTCTGGAAGAAGTCGTCGAACCAGGCGTAGCGGTCGGCCTTCGCCGCCTGCTCGATGCCCGAGAAGACGTCGGCCGGAACGCCGGTCGGGTTGTCGTCGGTCTGCAGCAGGAACGGCTCGAGCGAGGCGAGGAAGGCGGCCTTCGCGATGCGCTCGCCGCCGTAGGCGCCGAGGTAGCGGCCGAGTTCGCCGGTGCCCATCGAGAAGCCGACGAGCACGACGTCGCGCAGGTCGAGGGTCTCGAGCACCACCTTCAGGTCGTGGGCGAAGGTGTCGTAGTCGTAGCCGGTCGTGGGCTGGCTCGACTTGCCGAAGCCGCGGCGGTCGTAGGTGATCACCCGGTAGCCGGCCTGGAGGAGGGCGGCCGACTGCTTCTCCCACGAGGCGCCGCTGAGCGGGTAGCCGTGGATCAGCACGACGGGCTGACCGGAGCCGTGGTCCTCGTAGTAGAGGTCGATGTTCTGGGAGTTCTCGGTTCCGACGGTGATGTACGACATGGCGCCCTCCTGGCTTGGATTCATCTCTAACTGGAATGCGGATTCGATCCGGTTAGTTCTGGTGAGTGCAACGCTATAACCCCATTGCTATTCCATGCAAGTTAGAATCGAGGAAAGACCGGATGAACCCGAGGAGACCCGATGAGTGAGACGACCGCGGCAGCGGGGCTACTGCTCGACCTGGTGAACTCGCGACTCGTCTACGGCGACCGGGTCGACGACGAGCTCGACGACGAGCGCGGCGCGGCCTGGCTGCGCGCGCACGGGGCACCGGCCGAGGCATCCGACCTCGCCGACGCCCGCGAGGTGCGCGACGCGCTCGTCGCCGTGCTGCGGGGAACGCGCTCGCCGGACGCGCTCGGGCCCTGGCTCGACGAGATGGCCCGCCGGCCCGAGCTGGCAGCCGAGGGCGGGCTCGTCTGGCGCGATCGCGACGGCGACGGCCGCAGGGTCGGCGGGGCGGCCATCCGCGAGTGGGCGGAGCTGCAGTCGCCCTCGGGCTCGCGCATCCGGCCGTGCGCCGCACCCGACTGCCAGCACTTCTTCATCGACACGAGCCGCGCGAACGCGCGTCGCTGGCACTCGATGGAGACGTGCGGCAACCGGGAGAAGGCCCGTCGGCACTATGCGAAGGCGGCCGTCTGAGGGCGGTTCTCGCCGAAAGTCGATCACGATTCGGGATCGACTGCGGTCGCATCGATGCGCGGGGTGTTTGGATGGACCGCCCGAACTTCTCCGGTGGCCCCCGAAGGCGCACCGACCCCGCCCGAGGTGATGAGTGACCGACCCTGCACCCCCGAAGTACGGCGTTCGCGTCCCGAGCGCCGATTCCGTCGACGAGGCTCCGACCGAGTCCCGGCCTCCGACCGGCGAGTCCGCCGTCGGCGACGTCAGCGCCGGCGACGTCAGCGCCGGCGACGTCAGCGCCGGCGACGTCAGCGCCGGCGACGTCAGCGCCGGCGACGCCAGCGCCGGCGACGCCAGCGCCGTCGAAGCACCGCCCGCGCGACGCCGGCCGTGGGGCGCGATCGTCACGATCTCACTGCTGGGCGTCGCCCTCGCCGGTGCGGTCGCAGGGTGCGTCTGGTTCTTCCTCCAGCTCGACGCCGCGCAGGAGCGGATCTCCGAGCAGGAGCAGGAGCTCGAGCAGCAGCGCGAGCTCATCGACGAGAAGGAGACCTTCGGCGCGGCGATGAACGCCCTGCTCGACTCGACCGTCAAGTTCGACGGCGTGCCGACCGCCTCGGTCGTGCCGTGGGAGGACTACCGCCGCTACGCCGTGCAGGCGTGGGCGCATCGCTGGGACGCCGAGGCGGTCGCCGCCGACACGCGGGCCGTCGAGCAGGCGACCGCCGATCTCGACGCCCGCTGGAACGAGGCGCAGCAGGCGGCGCGGTCGAACGCGAGCGGTTCGGGCTACGAGGCGGTCATCGACCGCCTCTCCGGCGGATTCGTGGACTCGGTCATCGACGACGCCAAGTCGATCTGCGACGACGGCGACGACGCGGCCGACGGCGAACTGCTCGCGTGCGTCGTCCACGACGATCCGTACCTGGTGCACTTCGACGCCGCGGCCAACGCCGTGCCCTACATGAACGACGAACTGCGCGCCGGCATCGCGTACCACGAGTTCGCGCACGTGCTGCAGATCACGAACCCCACCGCCACCCGCGAGGCGCTCGTCGCGTTCGACGGCGACGACGAGGTCATGGCCGATTGCTACGCGCTCACCTTCCTCGACGGATGGAAGCTCGACCACCGGATCTGGACCAGCGACGTCGAGTACTGGGACGTGAACATCGGCTACGGGAAGGCCTGCGACGCGGCACAGCAGCAGGCGATCCGCGACTGGAACGCGAAGCTCGGCGTCGAGCTCCAGGCCGTGACGAGCAGGGCGCTCTGAGCGGGTCCGCAGCGGCACGCGGCATCCAGTACCCCGGAACGATTGCGCAGGGGCGCTCGGCCCGACATCCTTGAGCGGAGCCCTGCCCGACCACCCGAACGAAGGAACCCCGTGCTCGAGTTCTTCGCCGCTGCCCCGATCATCGGCATCATCGCCCTCGTCGTCATCGCCGCCGTCATCCTCTGGATCTGGGCGAAGGTGCTGTATCGCAACGTCTCACCCGACGAGGCGATCGTCGTCACCGGCAAGCGCTCGAAGCGCCGCGTCGTCGACGGCGTCGACACCGAGGAGTCGGGCCAGCGCGTCGTGCACGGCCAAGGCGTGTGGATCATGCCCTTCTTCCAGAAGGCGCACAAGATCTCGCTGCGTTCGCGCGCGATCGAGATCCGCGCCGAGGCGCAGACGAACAACGGCATCACCGTGCACGTCGACGCCGTCGCGATCGTCAAGGTCGGCGACAGCGCCTCCGCGATCCGTGCGGCCGCCCAGCGGTTCCTCGGGCAGGACAAGAACATCGACATCTTCGCCCAGGAGGTGCTGTCGGGTTCGCTGCGCGCCTCGATCGGTGCGACCGATGTGCTCACCATCATCAACCGCCGCGACGAGCTCTCGGCCGCGGTGCTCGGCGTCGCCCGGGAGTCGCTGCTCAGCCAGGGCCTCGACGTCGACTCGTTCGAGATCAAGGGCATCTCCGACAACAACGGCTACATCGACGACCTCGGCCGCGCCGAGCAGGCGAAGGTGCGCAAGCAGGCCGAGATCGCCGAGGCCGTGGCGCAGCGCGAGGCCCGCGAGGCCGTGATCGCCGCCGAGCAGACCGTCGCCGAGCGCGAGGCCGAGCTCGCCCAGCGCAAGGCCGCCCTGCAGCGCGAGACCGACAAGGCCACCGCCGAGGCCGCCGCGGCTCGCCCGCTCGCCGAGGCGCTCTCGCAGCAGGAGGTCGTCGCCCAGCAGGAGATCACGGCGCAGAAGAAGGCCGCGCTCCGCGCCGCCGAGCTCGACTCCGAGGTCAAGGCCGTCGCCGACGCGCAGGCCTACAAGGTCAAGGTCGAGGCCGAGGCCGCCGCCGAGGCCGTGCGCATCGCCGCCGAGGCCGACCGCATCGCCCGTACCGCGTCGGCGGAGGCGCTCAAGGCCGAGGGCCTCGCCGAGGCCGACGCGATCCAGGCCAAGGGTGCCGCCGAGGCGGCCGCGACGAAGGCCGCGGCCGAGGCCGTCGCCCAGCAGTCCGAGGCCCTGCTGCAGATGCGGGTCATCGACGCGCTGCCGCTCATCGCGCGCGAGCTCGCCGCGCCGATGTCGAACATCGACCAGCTCACCGTCGTCTCGACCGACGGCGCCTCGCAGCTCGCGAAGAACGCCGTCTCGGGCATCACCGAGGTCGACGCGATGCTGAGCTCGACCATGGGCGTCGGCCTGCGCGAGCTGCTCGGCTCGATCATCGGCGGCGCCGCCGCAGGCGGTGCGGCCGCTCGCGCCTCCGAGCACGACGGCGCGGCCATCGGCGCTGCGGTCGCCTCGGCGGGTGCGCAGCTCGCTGCTGCGGTCGGGCCGGTCGCCGATCGCCTGGACGCGCCGCTCGTGGACGAACAGCTCGCCTCCACCGCCGACGACGTGCGCTGACGTGTCGACGACCGAGCTCGGCTCCGCGGTCGGGTCGAAGCCCGAGGTCGCCGCGGATCGACCCGTTCCCGGTGCGAACCTTTCGACCGCGCTCGCGCGGTACTTCAGGGGCTACGCGCGCTTCACCGGACGTGCGAGCCGTTCGGAGTTCTGGTGGGTGGTGCTCGTCGTCGAGACGGCGCGACTCGGCACCGCCATCGCGGTCGAGTCGCTCCTCGCGGCGTCGGCCCGCGCGGTCGACGCTCAGGAGTACCTGACGTCGCTCACGCTCGCGAGCGTGCTGGCCCTGCTGCTCGCGGTCGGAATCCTCGCACTCGTCGTCCCGACCCTCGCCCTCTTCTGGAGGAGACTGCACGATGCGGACCATCCTGGGCCGATCGCCCTGCTCACCCTGGTCCCGCTCCTCGGCGGGTTCGTCGTGATCTTCATCGGGTTGCGGCGCTCGAGCCCGGCAGGGCGTCGGTTCGACTCCACGACGACCGCCTGACCGTCGCGACGACGACCGAACCGGGCCGGGTGATCTCCGCTGATCGCCCGGCCCCCGATCGTCGTCGGCCGGGCCCTCGCCGTTCACCCGGCGGTTCACCCGCCCGTGCTAGCGTCGTTCGCGATAGCGCCTAGGGTTCCGGGGCCGCGCGCCCGACTGGTCCGAGCGGCGCCACGGCCGTCGCCGACGACCGTCATCTGACAGGACAAAAGCCCGGAGGACCGTGTTCGTCGCGCCCGCGGCGGACGGAAGGTCCTCGCAATGTCGTCCACGGCTCTCGTCCTCGTCCTCGCCGCAGCGGTCTGCCATGCGGCATGGAACATCGTCGCCCACGGCGTCAGCCGGATCGGCATGCCCTTCCTCTGGTGGGGCGCGGTCGCGTCGACGGTCGTCTGGCTGCCCGCGGTGCCGCTGACCGGCGGGCTCGGCGGTGCCTCGGCCGCCGAGTTCGCGCTGGCGGCCGCGGTCTCGGCGGTGCTGCACTGCGCCTACATGCTCGTGCTCCAGCGCGGCTACGCGACCGGTCGCCTCTCGACCGTCTACGCCGTCGCCCGCGGCACCGGCCCGACGATCACGGTGCTCGTGGCCGTGACCCTGCTCGGTGAACGCCCGTCGCCCGCGGCACTCGTCGGCATCGCGGCGATCATCGTCGCGGTCGTCGCGATGGGCGTCATCGATCGGCCGAGCGGTGCGGATGCCCCGGGCCCCCGAGCCCCGGGCCCTCACGGGCGCCGGCGGCTCGACCCCGGCATCGGCTGGGGCCTGCTCACCGGGGTCGCGATCGCCGCGTACACCGTGTGGGACGCGCACGCCGTGCGCGAGTGGGCGGTGGCTCCGGTCGCCTTCATGGTGGGCTGCACCGTCGGCGAGATCGTGCTGTTCAGCGCCGGGCTCGGCGGCAGGTGGCGCGAGCTCGGTGCGGTGGCGCGGAACCACTGGGGGAGGATCGCGGCGTTCGGCGTGCTCTCGCCGCTCGCGTACATCCTGGTGCTCGCCGCGATCACGATGGCCCCCGTCGCGCTCGTCGCGCCGTTGCGCGAGATCAGCGTGGTCCTCGTGAGCGTGTTCGGCGCGCTCGTGCTGCGGGAGGGTCGTGCGGGTGCGCGCATCGCGGCCTCGGCGGTGGTGGTCGCGGGCATCGTGCTGATGACGGCGTAGCCGGATCGGCCTCAATCCTTCGATCGATGCGGCGGTCGCGGCATCCCGCGATGCTGGAAGGACCGCCGGAAGGGATCGTCATGCTCAAGCTGTTCACCGCCGCGTTCGCCTACATGATCGTGGGGGTCGCCTCGGGGCTGTACTACCGCGAGCTCACGAAGTCGCAGGGGTTCCCCGAGGGGGAGTTCACGCAGCTGGGGCTCGCGCACACGCACCTGCTGACCCTCGGCGTCATCGTGCTGCTCATCGTGCTCGTGCTCGAGAAGGTGTTCGAGCTGTCGCAGAGCCGGTTGTTCGGCTGGTTCTTCTGGGTCTACAACGCCGGCGTCGTGCTGACCTCGGCGATGCTCGTCTGGCACGGCACCCTCACGGTGCTCGGCGAGGAGTCGACGGCCGCGATCGCGGGCATCGCGGGTCTCGGCCACATCCTCGTGACGGCCGGCATGGTGCTGCTCTTCCTCGCGCTGCGCCGCCGGATCGTCACGACCGCGGCGGCGAAGGCCGCAGCGCCGGTCGCCGGCTCGGCGGCGTAGCGGGCTCAGCCGGCGAGTGCGATCGGCAGCACCTCGGCGTCCGGCGACGAGGCGAGGAACGCCCCGCCGACCAGCAGCTTCGCATCGCGCGTGCCGCTGCCGATGATCAACCGCTCATGGCGGGCGACCGATTCGTCGACGAGCACGGGCCAGTCGCCCGGCAGGCCGACCGGCGTGATGCCGCCCACCTGCATGCCGGTGAGCTCGACCGCCAGCTCCATCGGGGCGAACGACAGCTTGCGCGCGTCGAGGTGCCGGCGCACGGCGCCGTTGACGTCGAGGCGGTCGGCGCCGCGCACGAGGCACGCCGCGTACCAGGTGCGCGCGCCGCGGCGCGCCTGCACGATGACGCAGTTCGCCCCGTCGGCCGGCGAGATCTCGTAGTGGGCGCAGAAGGCGGCGGTGTCGGCGAGGCCCGGGTCGATCGCCGCGACGAGCGCGTCGTTCGGGTCGGCGCCCGCGAGGGCGGCCGCGGTCGGCGCAGCGAGCAGCTCGGGGCGGTCGAGGGCAGGGCTGAATTCGAGGGTTCCGAAGCGCATGGTCGTCTCAGGGTACGGCGGACGCCCCCACGATGGCCACGGTCGCGTCAGGCGTCGACGGCGCGCCACATCGTGGTGACGGGGGCGCCGTCGAGGGGCGAGGTGAAGCCGCCGACCCGGCGAAACCCGGCACGCTCGTAGCGGCGGTCGTTCGCCGGGTTCGTCGACTCGAGGTAGGCGGGGAGGCCCTCGGACGCGAAGGCCCGCAGGTTCTCGGCGAGCATTCGTTGCCCGAGCCCCTCGCCGCGGCGGGCCGGGTTCGACGCGAGCAGGCTCAGGTACATGTGCGGCTGCCCGTGGGGGTGGTTCGACTCGAACGCCTCCATGAGCCCGTCGAAGGCACGCCGCTGTTCGGCGTCGAGCCGGTCGTCGACGATCGCCTCGACTGCGGCGAACTGGTCGTCGGTCATCTCGGGCGCGCCCGACGGCAGCCACACCGCGACCGCAGCGCCGTCGTCGGCGACCCAGACGGTCTCGTAGGGCAGCGCGCCCTCGACGAAGCGGCTCCAGAACGGTTCGAGGTGGCTCGTGTCGCCGTCGGGTCGACGCAGGACCGGGCCCCAGACGGGGTCGTCGGCGAAGGCGAGGGCGAGCGTCGCGGCGATCGAGGGGACGTCGGCGGCATCGGCGAGTCTGAGGTGCACGCGATCATCGTCGCACGCCGCTGCCTCGCCCGGACACCCGCCGACGTCGCTGTCAGCCGCGTGCGGCACACTGGTGCGGTGATCGCCGACCATGCCCTCGAGTGGCGGCCGCGGCATCCGACCGATCTCAGACAGACCCTCGGAAGCCTTCGCCGCGGCATCGGCGACCCTTCGTTCCACGTCGACCAGGCGGGCTCCGTGTGGCGTGCCGTGCGCACCGACCACGGAGACGCCACGGTTCGCCTGCGGCAGCTGCCGGGCGGCCTGCTGCGCTGCGAGGGGTGGGGGCCCGGGGCGGCGGCCGCGGTCGAACAGGCGCCCGAGCTGCTCGGCGAGCGTGACGACCCGACCGGTTTCGTCCCCCTCCTTCCGCTGCTCGACGACGCCCATCGCCGCAACCCCGGCCTGCGGGTGCCGCGCACGGCACAGGTGTTCGAGGCGCTTGCGGCGTCGATCCTCGAGCAGAAGGTCATCACGCTGCAGGCGCACGACTCGTGGCGCCGACTCGTCACCCGCTTCGGCACGGTCGCGCCCGGGCCGACGCCGCGGCCCATGCGCGTCGTGCCGAGTGCCGAGGTGTGGCGGGGGATCCCGAGCTGGGAGTGGCACAAGGCCGGCGTCGACCCGCGTCGCGCCGCGACGGTGCAGAACGCGGCGCGGTTTGCGCGCCGCCTCGACGAGGCGGTCGGCATGAGCCCGGCGGATGCCACGACGCGCCTCACCCTGATGCACGGCGTCGGACCGTGGACGGCGGCGGAGGTCGCGCAGCGCGCGCTCGGCGACGCGGACGCCGTCTCGGTCGGCGACTACCATCTCTCGAACTACGTCGGCCATGCGCTCGCAGGGCGCGACATGAGCGACGAGGAGATGCTCGAGGCCCTCGCGCCGTGGGCGGGGCATCGCTACCGGGTGGTGCGCCTGCTCGGTGCGGCCGGGGTTCGCGGGCGTCCGCGGCGCGGGCCGCGGATGCCGTTCGTCGACCACCGGAGCATCTGAGCGTCCCGTCGGGACTCGCCGCGCGCCGCTCGCGGCTCGCCGCTCGACTCGGTCGGCGGCCGGTCCGTTCGCCTGCCCGGCGGGCTCACCTTCCTGCCGCCCTCGGTACTTCGGTACCGGTTGCGCGCGGGAGGAAGGGTCCGGGATACCGGGGCCGAGGGCGGAATCGACGGGGCGGGCCCACCTCCCTCAGCGGTCGGGCAGGGTGGGGCTCGACGTCGCTCGCGGGCGGCGCAGCAGCGCGGCGGCGGTGCGGGTGAACTCGTCGAGCACCTCGGCGACCGGCCGCGATCGTCGCAGCAGGCCCACGCCCTGGCCGGCGTCGACGGGGACGAGCGCGTGGTCGCCGACGCGGTTCGCCGCCGTGATCGCGGCGCGCAGGGCGACGACATCGGTGCCATCGGCCGAGACGGTCGCCGTGCGCAGCTCCTCGACGCGGTCGAGCCACTCGTCGACGAGCGCGTTGCGGATGACGCGCTCGGGGAACCGCTCGGGCCACGGGAGTCCGAGCGCGGCGTCGATCGCCGTCGTGTTGACGGTGTCGTCGCCGGTCGCGGCGAGCAGCACGTCGATCGCCGCGGGCGACGAGAGGGTCTCGGTCGACGCCGAGAGGGCGGTGCCGATCCACGCCCCCGCGGCGCCCGCCGCGAGCACGGCGGCGAGCGCGCGACCCGAGCCGATGCCGCCGGCCGCGAGCACCGCCGGGCCGTCCGACGTCGTGGAACCGCGCGACTCGACGGCGTCGAGCACCGCATCGAGGAGGGCGAGCGTGCCCATGCGCGGGTCGCCGTGTCCGCCGCCCTCGGATCCGCGGGCGACGACGATGTCGACGCCCGCGTCGGCGGCGACCAGGGCCTCCGCGGCGGTGTAGACCTGCGTCGCCGCGAGGGCATCCGCGTCGTGCACGCGCGCGACCCACTCGAAGCGGTCGGCGAAGCTCACCGAGACGAGCGCGGGGTGCGCCCCGAGTGCGACGTCGAGCAGGGCGGGTTCGCGTACGACGCCCCAGTGCACGACGCCGATGCCGAACGGCTCGCCGTCGAGTTCGACGCGGGCGAGCTGCGCCTCGAGCTTCGCCGCCGAGCCGGCGCTGCCCATGCCGATCATGCCGAGCGCTCCGGCCCGCGAGACGGCGCTCGCGAAGCGGCCGCCGGCGACACCGCCCATCGGGGCGCTCACGATCGGCGTCGTGAGCCCGAGCGAGGCCGACCACGGGGTCGAGAGCACGGGCCTCGCGTCGGCCGCGGGGCGAGTCGCTCCTTGCGGGCTCACGGCTGCAGCTCCTGCCGGGCGGCCCATTCGACGAAGGCGGGCTCGGCGGAGACGATGCGCGAGACTTCTTCGCCGCCGTCGCAGCGGCAGAGGCTCACGATCGCCCCGTCGGCGTCCAGGCGGCGGAGCGCCCAGGTGCCGCCGAAGCCCTCCCAACGGTCGAGCTCGGCGAGGGGCGAGGGAGCGCCGGCAGCGGGAGCTTCGAGGGGAGGGGAGGCATCCTCGGGCTCGCTCGTGTCGGGCGGGCCGGGCGCGATCGGCGACTTTCTGGTCCAGCCGACGTGGTCGCCGCGGTCGTAGAAGTGGCGGAAGCTGTAGATGAGCGGATGCCAGGCGTGCGGGTCGATGTGGTTCGTTCCGGGCACGACGAGCTCGGGCAGGGCGTGCACGCGCACCACCTCGACCTCGACCATGAAGTACCCGGGGTCGACGCCGGGGGTCATGCGGCGCACCTCGCCCTCGAACTGCAGCGGTGCTTCGCGCACGCGCGGCGGCGACACCAGTTCGGAGGGCGTCGTCGTGAAGCCCGCGAGCTCGAACTTGCGCGGTTCGAAGCGGTACTGCCCGGCCTTCGCCGCGGGCACGGGGTCGCGGCCCGTCACCGACGAGAGCCGCTCGACCCTGCGCCACTGCCGCGCTGCCGGGAAGTTCACGGTCAGCTGCGGCCGATCGGCGAGGTTGGCCGCGGTCTGCCCGTCGGCCTCCAGTCCGAGCACGAGCATGCGTCCGAGCGCCCAGTGCGAGGAGGCGGGAGCGAGGTTCGCCGTGCCGTCGGCGTTCTCGGTGGCGACGAGGTAGACCGGTGTGCCGACGTAGAGGATGTTCGGCTCGATCACGAGGTGGTCTGAGGCTTCGGCGTCCATCGTGCGCCCTTCTCTTCGGATGCCTCTCACGCTACGCCCGCCCGCGGGAGCGGGCCCATCTGTGACGCCCCTCACGGAAGAGGCATAGCCAACGCATACCTTCGTCGCCTACGGTCGTGTGGGCGGCGAGCCGCGCCGCACCCCCGACCCGAAGGACGACCGTGACCTCGAACACCCCGACCCGCGCCCTGCCCAACCTGCCGCTCATCGGCACCTGGGTCGCCGCCCTCGCCCTGCTCGGCGTCGGCCTCTGGCTGCTCAACACGTCGAACGCGTCGCAGGTCGAGCTCTACACGGCGCAGTCGCAGGACTACGCGGCCTACCTCGGCGCCCAGACCGGCACGACCGTCGGCGGCCTGCTGATCGCGGTCGGCGCGCTCGCGATCGTCATCGCCGCCGCGACGCAGGCGGTCGCCTGGTCGATCGCCCGCCGCGCGACGCAGGCCGAGGTCGCGGCGCCGGCCGGGTTCGACGAGGACGACTCGTTCGACGACGAGCCCGTCGCCATCGTCGTTCCGGCCGCTGAGGCGCCTGCCGCCGCGGCGACCGTCGCCGAGACCGAGCCCGCCGAGGCCGAGCCCGCCGAGGCCGAGCCCGCCGAGGCTGCGCCGGCCAAGCCCGAGGCCACCGACTCGAAGTAACCCGAAGGACGGGTTTCAGCCGGCCGGGCGCTCGATCGAGCGCCCGGCCGTCGTGTCTCCGGTCGTCTCGCCGTCGTGCTCGAGGCCCCACTCGACGAGCGGCTGCAGCAGCTCGATGAGCCTGAGGCCCGTCGCGCTCGGCGTGTAGGCGATCGTGACGGGCGTCGTCGCCTTGACGTGCCGCTCGATCATGCCCTCGGCCTCGAGCTCGCGCAGCCGGGCCGCGAGCAGTCGGTCGGAGATGCCCGTCACCGCCGCCCGGTACTCGGAGAATCGCCGCGCGCCGCGCACGCCCGCGAGCAGGATCGCGCCGTTCCACTTGCGGCCGGCGAACTCGATCGTCGACTGGAAGCGACGGCACGCCTCGTCGTCGATGTGCCCGAGCCCTTCAAGCCGCGCACGATGCGCGGCGAGTTCGTCGCCCGTACCGCGGGCGGGAATGCCGGCCTGCTCGTCGATGCTTACCATGAGTAAGCAGCTTACCCGAGACGAGCGGTTGGAGCATCCATGCCGCATGCTGGGGGAGACGTGGAAAGGGACGCGCACGATGCACTACGGCCATGAACTCGAGTTCGGCACCTTCATCACCCCGACGAACGACCCCCCGCAGGCGCCGGTGCGCCTCGCCGAGCTCAGCGAGGCGGCGGGCTACGACCTCGTCACCTTCCAGGACCACCCGTACCAGCCGCGCTTCCACGACACGCAGACGCTCCTGACCTGGGTCGCCGCCCGAACCGAGCGCATCCGCCTCGCGGCCAACGTCGCGAACGTGCCGCTGCGCCCGCCCGCCGTGCTCGCGCGCTCGGCGGCGAGCATCGACCTGCTCTCCGACGGCCGCTTCGAGCTCGCGCTCGGCGCCGGCGGCTTCTGGGACGCGATCGAGGCCATGGGCGGCCGCCGCCTCACGCCGGGGCAGGCGGTCGATGCGCTCTCCGAGGCGATCGACGTGATCCGCGGCGTGTGGGACCAGGGCGAGCGCGCCAGGTTCCAGCTCGACGGCGACTACTACCGCATCGACGGCGCCAAGCGAGGTCCCGCCCCGGCGCACAACATCCCCATCTGGATCGGCGCGCTGAAGCCGCGCATGCTCCGGCTCATCGGCCGCAAGGGCGACGGCTGGCTGCCCTCGCTCGCCTACCTCCAACCCGGCGACCTCGCCCGGGCGAACACGACGATCGATGACGCGGCGACCGCCGCCGGCCGCGACCCCCGCGAGATCCGTCGCATGCTCAACATCGGCGGCCGCTTCTCGGCCGGCGGCCGGGGCGGCATGCTCGACGGGCCCGCCGAGCAGTGGGTCGAGCAGCTGCTGCAGCTCGTCGTCGACGAGGGCATCGGCACCTTCATCCTCGCGAGCGACGACCCCGGCACCATCAGGCACTTCGCGGCCGAGGTCGCGCCCGGGCTCCGCGAGGCGGTCGCACGCGAGCTGGGCGCGCGCGGCACCGGTGCATCGGATGCCTCGGCGCCCGGCTCGAATACCGGCGTCGCTGCGGCCGCCCTCTCCGCACCGAGCCGAAGCACCGCCGTGCGCGCCAAGCGGCGCGACGGCATCGACTACGACGCGCTGCCGGCCTCGCTCGCCGCCCGGGCGATCGAGCCTGGCGACGCGGGCTACGCCCGGGTGAAGTCGACCTACCTCCGGGGCGGCGCGCCCGGCCTGGTGCTGCAGCCGGCCACCGCGGCCGAGGTCGCCGACGCCGTGCGCTTCGCCGCGGCGCACCCCGGGGTGCCGTTCGGCGTGCGCAGCGGCGGCCACGGCATCAGCGGCCGGTCGACGAACGACGGCGGCATCGTGGTCGACCTCTCGAAGCTGAACGCCATGACCGTGCTCGATGAGGCGAGCCGGCTCGTGCGCATCGAGGCCGGCGCCCGCTGGAAGGACGTCGCCGCCTTCCTCGCCCCCCATGGCTGGGCGCTGAGTTCGGGCGACTACGGCGGGGTCGGGGTCGGCGGCCTCGCGACGGCCGGCGGCATCGGCTACCTCGCCCGCGAGCACGGACTCACGATCGACCACCTGCGCGCCGTCGAGCTCGTGCTGGCCGACGGCCGGGTCGTGCGGGCCGACGCCGCGGAGCATCCCGAGCTCTTCTGGGCGGTGCGGGGGGCCGGCGCGAACTTCGGCATCGCGACGGCGTTCGAGTTCGAGGTCGACGAGGTCGGCGTCGTGGGGTTCGCGCAGCTCGCCTTCGACGCGAGCGACCGCGCCGGCTTCCTCGAGGCGTGGGGTCGCTGGGTCGTCGAGTCGCCGCGCGACGTGACGAGCTTCCTCATCATGGGCGGGTCGCGGCCCGGCCAGCCGCCGGTCGCGACCGTGATGACGATGGTCGACTCCGACGACCCCGACACCGTGCTCGCGCGTCTCCAGCCGCTCGCCGACGCCGCCCCGCTCGTCGGGCAGGACGTGCGCCTCTCCACCTACGACGCGGTCATGGCGAACGCGGGCGACGAGAGCCACGGCGCCGAGGGCGAGCCGACCTCGCGCTCGGGCCTCATCGGCCCGATCACGCCCGAGTTCGCGCGCGACGCGGCCCGCTACCTCGACGAGGGGTCGAGCTACTTCTTCCAGCTCCGCGCCGTGGGCGGTGCGGTGCACGACGTGCCCGCCGACGCGACCGCCTTCGCGCACCGCGCCTCGGAGTTCTCGGTCGTCGCCTTCGGCACCGCGGCCATGCGCACGAGCGAGCGGTGGGACGCGCTCATCGCCCCGCACACCGACGGGGCGTACCTCAGCTTCGAGACGACGCAGGGCGACGCGACGGTCGCGGCGGCGTTCCCGCCCGCGACGCTCGCACGGCTGCGAGCGCTCAAGGCCGAGGTCGACCCGGGCAACCTGTTCCGCGACAACGCGAACATCGCGCCGGCTGCGCCGGCGACCGCGGGGGAGTAGCGCCCGTCGTCACGCCCCCAGCAACGCGTCGAGGCTCGGGTGCAGGTGACGGGTGACGAGCACGGATGCCGCGTGGCGGGCGCCGGCCTCGAGCGCCTCGTCGAGCTCGGCGCCGGCGAGGCGCGCGTCGAGCACGCCCGCCATGAACGCGTCGCCCGCCCCGTTCGTGTCGCGCACGGCGGTCGGCACGGCCGCGACGTCGTGTCGGGTCATCCGCTCGTCGAGCGCCACGGCCCCGTCGGCGCCGAGGGTGCAGACGACGAGCGAGGCGCCGCCCTCGATGCACGAGCGCATGAACGGCAGCGGGTCGTCGCCGATCCGGTCGGCGTTCATGAAGATCGCGTCGGCCGCCTCGATGAACGGGCGGTGGAACCCGCTCTCGCCGTCGTAGTCGTGGATGTCGGTCCAGACGGGCCGCCCGCTCGCCTTCGCCGTCGGGATGAGGCGGCGCGAGAGCTCCGAGAGGTCGAGGACGATCGCCGAGGCATCCGCCATCGCCTGTCGCAGCTCGGCGTCGAGCTCGGGGTCGCGGCCGTCGCCCGGGTCGCTCGGCGTCGAGAGGTACAGCGAGACCCGCTCGCCCGCGCGGGTCATGAGGTTGACGTGGCGCTCGGTGACGCCTCCGTCGGCCGCGATGAGCGCGACGCCCGCCTGCATGAGGAGTCGCTTCACGCGCGCGCCGTCGGCGTCGGCGCCGAACAACGCGTGCAGGCGCACGTGCCGGCCGAGGCCGACGAGGCCGAGGGCCTTGCCCGCCGAGGTCGCGCCGACGGTCTCGTACTCCTCGAGGGCGAACTGCATGTGCGGCACCGGCTCGGGCAGGCGGTCGAGCACGACGATGCGGTTCCACGAGGCCGGCCCGGAGATGAAGACGTGTTCGCTCACCCGCCCATTCTGGCGGGTCGCGGCTTCGATACGCTGAACTCTCCGCCGAGCGAAGGATGCCCCGTGCCCCGACTTGATGCCCCGATCGACGAGTTGCGCGACTACCGCCCCGCGGTCGTCGAGCCGGCCGACTTCGATGCGTTCTGGGCGGCGACGATCGCGGAGTCGCGGGCCCTCGCTCGGCCGCCGCGGCTCGACCGGGTGGCGTCGCCGCTCACCGCGGTCGAGGTGTACGACCTCGAGTTCAGCGGCTACGCGGGCGACCCGGTGCACGGGTGGTTCCTCGTGCCCGCCGGCACCGGGGGGCGACTGCCCGCGGTCGTCGAGTACCTCGGATACGGCGGCGGGCGGGGCCTGCCGCACGAGCGGCTCGGGTGGGCGGCATCCGGCTACGCGTACCTACTCATGGACACCCGCGGCCAGGGTTCGTCGTGGGGCACCGGCGGCGCGACGCCCGACCCGCACGGCAGCGCGCCGGCGGCGCCGGGCTTCATGACGCGCGGCATCGACGACCCGGCCGCGTACTACTACCGTCGTGTGTTCACCGACGCGGTGCTCGCGGTCGACGCCGTGCGCGGCCTCGACCGGGTCGACCCCGAGCGCGTCGCCGTGACCGGGGCCAGCCAGGGCGGCGGCATCTCGATCGCGGCGGCCGCGCTCGCCGAGGGGCTCGTCGGCGCCATGCCCGACGTGCCGTTCCTCTGCCACTTCGAGCGCGCGGTCGGGCTCACCGACCGCGACCCGTACCAGGAGATCGTGCGCTACCTCGCGGTGCACCGCGGTGCGGCCGAGCGCGTGTTCGAGACGCTCTCGTACTTCGACGGCGCGAACTTCGCGACGCGCGCACGAGTGCCCGCCCTGTTCTCGGTCGCCCTCATGGATCCGGTCTGCCCGCCGTCGACGGTCTACGCCGCGCGCAACCACTGGGGCGCCGAGGCCGAGATCGTCGAGTACCCGTTCAACGAGCACGAGGGCGGCCAGGGCGCGCAATGGCAGCGGCAGGCCGCATGGCTGGCGGCGGTGCTCGCGGGCTGAGGCCAGGTGGTTGCGCCGTGGGGCGCCGTGGTGGGCCGGCGCGTCCGGCTCCGGGGCACCACTGATCCGGTGCGCCGGGGCGAGGAGTACACCCGATCCTGAGTGAACCTCAGTGAAAGGGGTGCATCATGTCCGTGCGCATCGGCGGCGTCGAGCTGCACATGGGACCCGACTCGGTCGGCGGCCCCGACGACCTCGATCTCGCGATCCGCGAGTTCATCGGCGGCGCCAAGCACAGCCTCGCGATCGCCGTGCAGGAGATCGACTCGCGCCCCATCGCCCAGGCCATCCTCGATGCCAAGCGCCGCGGGGTGCGCGTGCGCGTCATCCTCGAGGGCGACTACCTCACGGAGGAGAAGGCGCTCGCCGACCCGTGGAACAGCCTCGGCGCCCATGAGGAGAACCGCACCATCCACGGGGCCCTGCTGAAGGCACGGGTCGACGTCATCAGCGACCTCAACCCGGGGATCTTCCACCAGAAGTTCATCGTGCGCGACTCCGGCAAGTCCAAGGCCGCCGTGCTCACCGGGTCGACGAACTTCACCCACACCGACACGGGGACGAACGCGACCTCCGGCCGAGGTTCGGGGCAGAATCTCAACCACGTGATCGTGCTGCACGGGCAGCGCGCCGCGACCGAGTACCTGCGCGAGTTCGAGCGGATGCGGTCGGGCACCTTCGGCGAGCTGCACGAGCGCGTCGAGCCGAAGCCGAAGGAGTTCGGGCTGCCAGCGGTGCGCGTGAAACCGCTCTTCGCACCGCGTCACGGGCCCGAGATGGAGATCATGAAGCAGATGCTCAAGGCGACGCAGTCGATCGACTTCGCGATGTTCACCTTCTCGCAGTCGTCGGGGATCGACGACGCCATGATCCGCCTGCGGCCGCTCGTGCAACGGATCCGCGGCGTGCTCGACCGCGATCAGGGCGCCGCGAAGTGGGCGGCGACGAGCGACCTCGGGCACGGCGACGTGCAGCTGTTCGCCAACAAGCGCGGCACCGGCGTGCGCAAGCTCCACCACAAGCTCATGGTCATCGACGAGCGGCTGCTCATCGTCGGCAGCTTCAACTACACCGAGCCCGCGAACACGATCAACGACGAGAACATCATCGTCATCGGCGATCTCGAAGAGCAGGATGCCGCGGCCGACGCGGCCCAACGGCAGCTCGCCGGGTACGCGCTCGCCGAGATCGACCGGATCATCGACGAGCTCGCGACGCCGATCCCCGTCGGCTGAGCGGCGAGCACGGCGCGTCGATGATGCGGCGGCGCGCGTCCAGGCTCAGGCGGCTCCGAGCCCGGCGCCGAGCCCTTCACGGAATCCCTCGCGCCAGCTCGCGTACCGAGGCCGCCAGCCCAGCTCGGCCTTCGCCTTCGCGTTCGACGAGCCGCGTGCGGTCGTCATCCACGAGACGCCGAACTCCCCGATCATCGTGCGCGCGACCCAGGCGGGCACGCGCATCGGCGGCTTCGCCCCGATCGCGCGGGCGAGCTCGGGCAGCCACTCGGCGACCGCGGCGGGCTCGTCGTCGACGATGTTGTAGATGCCCGCGGCTCCGCGGCCGACCGCGGCGACCGTCGCCGCCGCGGCGTCGTCGATGTGGCAGAACGACCACACGCCCGCCCCGTCGCCGACGATCGGCACCTGCCGCTTGCGCACGGACTCGAACATCTGGCCGCCCTCGCCGAGTGACTGGCCGGGGCCGTAGAAGTTGCCGAACCGCAGCGCGAGTCCGCCCGCGGCGACCGTCGCCTGCTCGGCGTGGGCGATCGCCGCCAGAGCCGTGCGCGCCGACGACACCGGGTGCGGGTCGAGCGGGTCGGCCTCGGTCTTCACGCGCGAACCGGCGTGCTCGTTCGTCCAGCCGGTGTAGCTCTGCACGACGATGCGGCCCGTGCCGGCCTCCGCAGCCGCGGCGATGAGCGCGTCGGTGCCGCGCGTGCGCATCGCATTGGTGACGGCGAACGTCTCGTCGAAGCGCTTGAAGTCGAACCTGCCCGACAGCGACGTGAGCTGGTGCACGAGCACCTCGGGCGCGGCGTCGAGCACCGCGCGGCGGATCGAGGCCTCGTCGGTGCCGTCCATGACGACGCCGCGGCCGCCGGCCGCACGGATCCGTGCGAGCCCCGCCTCGGTGCGCGCAGTGCCCGTGACCCGGTGCCCGGCTGCGACGAGCCGGGGCAGGAGCCGCGAACCGATCGCTCCCGAACCCCCAGCGATGAAGATCTCCATGATGCGTCCTCTCTCTCACCCCCTCCGACGGGCGACCCCGCCGTGGTGTGACAGCATGCGCGGGATCGGCGTGTGACAGGCTGGGGCGATGGTCGATCTCGCCGTCGAGGCGCCGCGCCTGCGGCCGCTCATGTTCTCGATCTCGTACCGCATGCTCGGCAGCGTGAGCGAGGCCGAGGACGTGGTGCAGGCGGGCCTCCTGCGCATGCACGAGCGGGTGCTGGGCGGCGAGGACATCGAGCGTCCCGACGCGTTCGCGTCGACCGTCGCGACGAGGCTGTCGATCGACGTGCTGCGCTCGGCCCGCCGCACGCGCGAGGTGTACGTCGGCCCGTGGCTGCCCGAGCCGCTGCTCGCCGACAACGCCGACCCCGCCCACCGCATCGAGCACGACGAGACGCTCTCGATGGGCGTGCTCACGATGCTCGAGCGGCTCGGCCCCGTCGAGCGCGCCGTGTTCGTGCTGCACGAGGCCCTCGGCTACGACTACGGCGAGATCGGCGAGATCGTCGACCGCGAGCCGGCGGCCTGCCGGCAGGTCATGCATCGGGCGCGGCAGCGGTTGGCGGCCGGAGGCGCGAGATTCGAGGTGGATGCCTCGGAGGCGACCCGGCTCGCGAGCGAGTTCCTCGCCGCGCTGCGCGAGGGCGATGTCGACGGCATCGTCAGGCTGCTCGCCCCCGACGTCGTGCTGACCGCCGACGGCGGCGGCAGGGCGCCCGCGATCCAGCACCCGATGTCGGGCGACGTCGCGGTCGCGAGGTTCCTCGTCGGGCTCATGCGCCGCGGCGATGCGCTCGGCGTCGAGGCCGAGGAGACGGTCGCGAACGGGGAGCGGACGCTGCTCTTCCGCGGTCGCGACGGCGCCGTGCTGTCGGTGCTCACGCTCCACGTCGACGGCGGCAGCGTGCGCTCGCTCACGAACCAGCTGAACCCCGACAAGCTCGGGCACCTCGGTCCGGTCGGCGACCTCTTCGCGCTGCTGCGCGACGGCGCGGCCGGCGTCTCGGGGTCGGCGGACTAGCGCGGTCGCACGAGCGGCACGGGAGCGCGCCGCCCCCGGGCGACCGGCCGCGTGTGGTGGGATGGCCACGTGGAACCCGTGACGGCGACGAGCACCGGACTCACCGCGGCCGAGGTCGCCGCGCGGGCGGCCCGGGGTGAGACGAACGCGTTCGAGAGCCCCACGAGCCGCAGCGCGTGGAGCATCGTGCGCGCGAACGTGTTCACGCTCTTCAACGGCATCATCCTCGCCTGTTTCCTCGTGCTGCTGCTGATCGGCCGCTGGCAGGACGCACTGTTCGGGTTCAGCGCGCTCGCGAACACGATCATCGGCTCGGTGCAGGAGTTCCGCGCGAAGCGTGCGCTCGACCGGCTCGCCCTGCTGCATGCGCCGCACGCGCGGGTCGTGCGCGACGGTGCCGAGCAGGAGGTCGCGCTCGCCGAGGTCGTGCTCGGCGACCTGCTCGTGCTCAGGGCGGGCGACCAGGTCGCCGCCGACGCGCGGGTGGAGGCATCCGAGCGCCTGCAGCTCGACGAGTCGATGCTGACAGGGGAGTCCGACCCGGTCGACAAGGGGATCGGAGACGCCGTGCTCTCGGGGTCGATCGTGATCGGCGGCGGCGGCACCGCGATCGTCGACAAGGTCGGCGCCGACTCCTTCGCCAACACGCTCTCGAGCGAGGCGAAGCAGTTCTCGCTCGTCGCGTCCGAGCTGCGCAGCTCGATCGACCGGGTGCTCGGCTGGGTCGCCTGGATCATCGGGCCGGTGAGCCTGCTCGTGCTGAACGCGCAGATGGTGTCGCGGGGAGGCTGGGCCGAGGCGATCGAGAGCGGGGCGTGGCAGGACGCGGCGGTCGCGGCGATCGCGGCGATCGTCGCGATGATCCCGCTCGGGCTCGTGCTCATGACGAGCATCGCCTTCGCCGTCGGCGCGGTGAGGCTCGCGAACCGGAAGGTGCTCGTGCAGGAGCTTCCGGCCGTCGAGGGGCTCGCCCGGGTCGACCTCATCTGCCTCGACAAGACCGGCACGCTGACCGAGGGCGACATCGTCTTCGACGCGGCGCACCCGCTCTCGGTCGCGCCCCCCGCCGACTGGAAGGACGTGCTCGCCTGGTACGGCGCCGAGCCCGAGGCGAACGCGACGGCGCGATGCCTCGTCGAGCCCTACCCCGTGCGGCGCGTGCTCGAACCCGAGGCGCGCATCGCGTTCTCCTCGGCGCGCAAGTGGAGCGCCGTCGGGTTCCCCGGCGCCGGCACCTGGGTGCTGGGCGGGCCCGAGATGGTCTTCGCGGCGCCCTTCGGCGCGTCGCCCGGCGTTGGGGCGTCGAGCGAGGCCGCACCCGACGACGGGTCGCACGCCGAGCTGCGCCGACGGGCCGCCGCGCTCGCCGCCACCGGTCGCCGCACGCTCGTGCTCGCGCACAGCCCCGAGGAGCTCACCACCGAGCGGGCGGAGGCCGAGCGTCTGCCCGGCGGGCTCACCCCCGTGACGCTCCTGACCTTCCGCGAGAGCGTTCGGTCGGATGCGGCCGAGACGCTCGAGTTCTTCGCCGAGCAGGGCGTGGCGGTGCGCATCATCTCGGGCGACAACCCGCAGACCGTCGCCGCGATCGCGCGCGAGGTCGGCGTCGAGGCCGCCGAGGGCTTCGACGCCCGCGAGCTCCCGACCGATCCCGACGAGCTCGGCGAGGTGCTCGAGGAGCACCTCGTGTTCGGCCGGGTCACGCCGTCGCAGAAGAAGGACATCGTCACCGCGCTGCAGCGGCGCGGCCACACCGTCGCGATGACCGGCGACGGCGTGAACGACGCCCTCGCCATCAAGCAGGCCGACATCGGCATCGCGATGGACTCGGGGTCGGCGGCGACGAAGGCCGTGGCGCGGATCATCCTGCTCGACGGGCGGTTCTCGCGGCTGCCCGGCGTCGTCGCCGAGGGTCGTCAGGTCATCGCGAACATCGAGCGCGTCTCGATGCTGTTCCTCACGAAGACGGCGTACGCGACGGGCCTCGCCGTGATCTTCGGCGTGATGCTCCTCGAGTTCCCGTTCCTGCCCCGCCAGCTCTCGGTCACCGACGGGCTCACCATCGGCATCCCCGCGTTCTTCCTCGCGCTCATGCCCAACCGGCAGCGCTACCGGCCGGGGTTCCTGCGCCGATCGCTGAGCTTCGCGATCCCCGCGGGCATCGTCATCGCGCTCGTGCTCGCGCTCTACAGCCGGATGGCGCTCGATGCGGGCATCTCGCAGGCCGAGCTGCGCTCGGGGTCGACCCTCATCCTCGGCATCGTCGGGCTGTGGGTGCTCATCGTGCTCTCCCGACCGATCGACGGGCTGAAGATCGTCATCATCGGCGCGATGATGATCGGCCTCGTGCTGATCTACGCGATCCCGCTCGTCGCCGACTTCCTCGAGTTCGTCGACCTCTCGCTGACGACCGCGCTGCTCGTGATCGGGGCGTCGGTGCTCGCGATCGCCGGCATCGAGGTGGTCAGGTTCGTGCACCGTCGCACGGCTGCGTGATCCGGCGCTCGGCGACTCGGGCGACTCGGGCGACTCAGGAGGACGGCGTCGCCCGTCGCGCATGGCGGAAGAACGCCGCGCCGCGTCCCGCCCACATGGCGAGGACGATGAGGCCGGCCACCGCCGTGCCGACCACGAAGGTCCACAGCGACGAGGCATCGGTGGGATGAAGCGCCAGGTCGACTCCGGAGACGATCACCGAGAGCGACACGAGCGCCGTCACGAAGATGCGGGCGGAGTTGCGGCCGCGCGTGAGCCCCGACCCCATGGCGATGGTCAGCAAGCCGATGAGGATCATCAGCGCGCCCCAGAGCGTGACGGCGAAGGCGTCGCCCGCGCGACGCACCTCGTCGTCGTAGCGCAGCAGGATCAGCACGAGACCGGCGAGGATGTCGAGGATGCCCGAGAGGTAGGCGAGCACCACGATGGCGATCATCCGCTTCGGCATGCGCGGTCGTCGAACCGGCTCGCTCATCCCGCCTCCCCCCGGCGCCGCGCGACGGCGCTCGGGTACAGCCTATGAGCGCGGACCGCGGTCATCGCATGCTGTCGAGGATCCCCACCAGCTGCTCGAACGTCGTCATCGGGTTCACGATCGCGAACCGGGTGTTGGGCCGGCCCGCGTGCGAGCTCGGCGTCACGAACGCGCGCTGCTCGTCGAGGAGTCTCGCCGACCAGCGCTCGTAGTCGTCCATCGTCCAGCCCTCGCGCTCGAAGACGACGATCGACAGCTGGGGGTCGCGGACGAGCTTCAGCTCGGGGCGCGTGCGGATCTCGTCCGCGATGCGCTGCGCGAGCTCGAGCGAGTTCGTGATCGCCGCGCGGTACGCGGCGGCGCCGTACGTCGCGAGCGAGAACCAGAACGGCAGGCCCCGCGGTCGCCGGGTGAGCTGCACCGCATAGTCCGACGGGCTCCACTCGGGCTTGCCCGTGAGGGTGTCGAGGTACTCGGCGTGCTGGGTGTGGGCCCGTCGGCCGATCTCGGGGTCGAGGTAGATGAGCGCGCACGCGTCGAAGGGGGCGAAGAGCCACTTGTGCGGGTCGACGATGACGGAGTCGGCGCGCTCGACGCCCGCGTAGCGCTCGCGGGCGAGCGGCGAGAGCATGCCGGTCAGGCCGTAGGCGCCGTCGATGTGCAGCCAGAAGTCGAACTCGTCCTTGAGCGCCGCGATGGAGGCGATGTCGTCGACGATGCCGAAGTTCGTCGAGCCGGTGGTCGCGATGACGGCGAACACGTCGTCGCCGTGCTCCTCGAGCGCCGCGCGCACGGCGTCGCCGCGGAGCATCCCGTCGTCGCCCGCCGGGACGAGCACGACGTCGACGTCCATGACCTTCGCGGCCGACTTGTTCGAGGAGTGCGCCTCGGTCGAGCAGACGAGCTTCCACCGCGCGGGCATGGCCTCGCCCGCGGCGGCGCGCTTCTCGCGCGCCACCTCGCGCGCGGCGACGAGCGCCGAGAGGTTGCCGATCGTGCCGCCCTGCACGAAGACGCCGCCGGCGCCGGTGGGCAGCCCGAACTCGTGGGCCAGCCACGTGAGCACCTCGTTCTCGGCGTGCACCGCGCCGGAGCCCTCCATCCAGCTGCCGCCGTAGAGGCTCGACGCCGAGACGACGAGGTCGAACGCCATCGCCGCCTTCGTCGGGGCCGCGGGGATGAACGAGAGGTACTGCGGGTGGTCGATCGTGATGCAGGCCGGAGCGAGCACGTGCTCGAAGATCGAGAGCGCTCGGGTCGCGCCGATGCCGCGCTCGTCGATCGTGCGGCCCGCGAGACGTGTGAGTTCGGCCTCGGTCTCGGGCTTGTCGAGCGGGGTGTCGGTCGAGAGCAGCCGTCGGCGCGAGTAGTCGAGGACGAGGTCGACGATCGACTCGGTCTCGCCGGTCACGGCGTGCATGCGGGTGGGGTCGATGGATGCCTCGGGCCGGCGCCGCTCCGCTGCGGCGTCGCTCTCGGGGGCGAGGTCGTGGTCGATGGTCACTGGTGTCTCCGGCGGGTCAGGTGGTGGCGACACAAGTGTGAACATCCGCGCCCGCGAACGCAAACTATCGGCACAGTTTCGAGCGAAGACGCAGGATATCTGCACTCAGCTGCTCGAGATGCAAGAATGCTGACCTTCGTGCATCACGGCAGCGGGACCACGCGATCGCCGGCGAGCCCCCGGGAGTCGAGCAGCCGGCCCAGATGCTTGTGGACGCGCAGCACCATCGAGCGGTCCGCGATGCGCGAGCGCGGCAGGCGCTGCTCGAGCTCGGCCTCGATCTGCAGGACCTCGGGCTTCGCCCGTGCGCCAGCCGCGACGATGAGGTTCGCCGGACCCGAGGTGATCGCGGCGTACTGGAGCGAGGCCATCGTCGAGAGCGACTCCCGGGCGGCGTCGAGCGTCGAGGCCGGCGCCTGGATGAAGAACCAGGCCGCCAGCGGCCAATTGGAGTAGGGCGCCGCGACGTCCGTGCGGAAGATGAGATCGCCCTCGGCGCGCAGGCGCGCGACGGCATCGGCGACCCGCTGCGCGCTGTAGCCGAGGTCGCGACCCAGATCGGTGAACGAGGCGCGCGCATCGAAGCCCAGTCGTCGGCGGAGTGCGCGCGCCAGCTCGGGGTCCACGCGCTTCGCCGATCCGCGGCGCGGCGGTCGAGGTGCAGGGATCCGTGCCTGCTGCGAGGGCGTGAGCGACTGGACCGACCAGTCGGAGCCCAGGCGGAGCACCTCGTGGACGACATGCGTGCGAATGCTGCGCACGCCCGGAATCGCTCCGAGGCGGTCGAGGGCGTACTCCGCGAGCTCGCGGTCGTCGGCCGTGACGAGCGTCGCGAGCACATCGCGCTGGCCGGCCGTCAGGTCGATCGAGTAGATCGCGGGGTCGGCGGCAGCGACGTCCGCCGTCGCCAGCACGCGACCGGGCTCGCAGACGAACTCGACGAGCGCGCCGGCCGTCTCCGCAGATCGGCCGACCGCGCCGGGAATCGTCGAGGTCCACGCGAGACCGGCGGCGCTGATGCGCTCCCAGCGGCGCGACAGGGTCACCGGGTCGCTGCCGAGCACGCTCGCCAACGAGGTCCACGCCACGCGGGGTTCGAGCTGAAGCGCGTGAATCAGGTGAAGATCGAGGTCGTCGAGCGAGATATCCTGCAACGACTCAGTCCCTTCCGCGAGTTTCTTTCGAATCCTACGTAATCTCCGCGGATCGATGAGAGTGGACGCCGCACACCGATGTGCATCCCCGACTCCTCGAACAGGACTTCAATGGACACTCCCGACCTCGCACCCGGTCGGACCCGCAACGCAGCGGGCGCCGCCCTGGTGCCGACATTCATCGCACTCGAGCTCTTCGGCGGCCTGATCCAGGGCTGGATCACCCCGCTGCTCGGGGTCATCGGCACGCAGTACCAGGTGCCGGGCGGCGCCCTCAGCTGGATCCTCACCGTGGGCCTGCTGTCGTCCGCCGTCTCGGTGCCGCTCATGACGATGCTCGCCGACCGCTTCGGCGGGCGCAGGCTGCTCGTGATCGCCGTCGCGCTCAGCGCGATCGGGTCGACGCTGATCGCGATCGCGCCGAGCTTCGCCGTCATCATCATCGGCTCGATCGTGCAGGGCCCGGTCGCGGCAATGCTGCCGATCGAGATGTCGTTGCTCAAGCACCTGCGACCGACGTCGGCGACGAAGATCATCGGCGTGCTGGTCGGCACGCTGACCTTCGGCGTCGCGCTCGGCTCGCTCGGAGCGGGCCTCGTGATGGACGCCGTCGGCGACCTCGTCGTGACCCAGCTCATCGGTGCGGCGCCGCTCGTGGTGCTCGCGATCATCGTCGGCTTCGTCGTGCCTCGCGTCGCGGGCGACTCCGGTCGCGTCGTCGACTGGGCCGGGGCCACAACGCTCGGCCTCGCGCTCGTCGGTCTCATGTACGGCCTCTCCGAGGGATCGAACGCGGGATGGCTCTCGCCGATCACGCTCGGCTCGCTCGCGCTCGGCGTCGTCGCGCTCGTCGGCTTCGTCATCGCGGAGTCGCGTGCGACGACGCCGCTCTTCGACGTGAAGATGATCCGCCGGGCCAGGCTCGGCGTGCCGCTGCTGCTCGGCGTCTTCATCGCGATGACCCTCTTCGGCTCGCAGACGCCGACCGTGCTCTACCTCGGCGCCGACCCGGCGACCGCCGGCTACGGCGTGGGCGTCTCGACGTCGATGACCGGCATCGTGCTCGCCGTCACCACGCTGTTCGCCACGATCGGTTCGTTCGTCGCTCCGCTCGTGACGCGCGCGATCGGGGTCCGCCTGGCCGTCGCGGTCTCCTGCCTCGTGATCGGGGCGGGCCAGGTCGTCCTCATGACGGCGCCGTCGCAGCTCCTCCTCGTGATCGGCGTGTTCGCCGTGACCTCGCTCGGCACGGGCGTCGTGCTCGCGGTACTGCCCGGGGTGGTGATCGAGCGAGCCCCCGAGAGCGCGTCCGCCTCGGTGTCGGGCCTCTACAACTCGGGCCGCACGCTCGGCGGATCGCTCGCGGGCGCCTTCGTGGCCTCCGTCATGACCGCCTTCGCGCTCGCGGGCGGCGGCGCCGAGGCGACCGCCGCCACACCGTTCGCCGCGTTCCAGGTCGTCTGGGGCGTCTTCGCGGCCCTGCTGCTCGTCGCGGCGGTCCTCGCGCTCTTCCTCACGCCGTCGCGCCGCACCCCGGCGCCGGTCGCCATCGACGAGTCCATCCAGATCG
The DNA here is from genome assembly GCF_042884835.1 of Agromyces sp. NPDC058104. Lineage (NCBI taxonomy): Bacteria > Bacillati > Actinomycetota > Actinomycetes > Micrococcales > Microbacteriaceae > Agromyces > Agromyces sp. NPDC058104. The sequence goes on from NZ_JBHVTD010000001.1 coordinate 1,576,144, forward strand.
GAGCCGCATCATGACCCTCACGAACGAACGACCGGCCGCCGCCGGCGTCGCCGCCCCCGTGGATCGCGTCCGCGCGGTGATCGAGGCCGAGCGTGAACGCATCGTCGCCCTCAGCCACGCCATCGGCGCCGACCCCGAGCTCGCCTTCGAGGAGCACCGGGCCGCCGCCCGCGTCGCCGAGGTCCTCGAGGCTGCCGGGTTCGCGGTGGAGGTCGGGGCGTACGGACTCGAGACCGCCGTCGAGGCGGTCTACGGCGACGGCGAGGTGACCGTCGCCGTGGTCGGGGAGTACGACGCGCTTCCCGGTGTGGGCCATGCCTGCGGCCACAACATCATCGCCGCGGCCGGCGTGGGGGCGGCACTCGGGCTCAAGGCGGTCGCCGACGAACTCGGCTTCCGCGTGAAATTCCTCGGCACACCGGCGGAAGAGCTCGGCGGCGGCAAGATCCTCATGCTCCAGCGGGGTGCGTGGGACGACGCCACCTTCTCGCTCATGGTGCACGGAGGGCCGTTCGCGCAGATCGCGACCGCGGGATTCGCGAGCCAGGCGTACGAGCGCATCCGCGCCGAGTTCACCGGGCGGGCCGCGCATGCTGCGGCGATGCCGCACGAGGGCGTCAACGCCGGCGACGCGGTGACGCTGGCCCAGGTCGGGTTCGGCCTGCTGCGCCAGCAGCTGCGCAAGACCGTCGTCGTGGGCTCGTTCGTCGTCGAGGCCGGCGGCGCGACCAACGTCATCCCGGAGCACGGGGTCATGGAGGTGGAGATCCGCGGAAACACCGAGGAAGAGTGGAACGACGCCCGCCGGAGGGTGCGCGCCGTGCTCGAAGGGGCCGCGCTCGCCGCGGGCTGTGCGCTCGAGGTCACGCAGCCCGAGCTGCCGTACGAGCCCCTGCGGAGCGATGCCGACCTGGCCCGTCTGTTCGACGAGGCGATGGTCGACGGGCTCGGCTACGAGCTCGCGCCGATGCCCGCGGGTTCGGCCGGCGGCTCGACCGACATGGGCAACGTGTCGCAGTACCTCCCGGCGATCCACCCGATGATCGCGCTGATCGGCGTCGAGGCCGTGCCGCACCACCAGAGCTTCGCCGCCGCGGCGGTCGCGCCGGCGGGCGACACGGCGGCGATCGACGGGGCGCTCGGTCTCGCGTTCGCGGCGGTCTCGGCCGTCACGGACGACGCCGTGCGCGAGCGCCTCCTGACGGAGCAGCGAGCTCGCCCACCGTATCGCGAGGCGAGCACGGCACCGCTGGGCTGATTGTCATCAGGGCGCGGGTGATCGCGCCGCCGCCGCCCGCATCGACGACCGTCGGTGCGGGCGGCGTTTGCGTTCGGCATCCCGATGTGCTTAGACTGACTAGTCAGTACAAAAACGAAGGATGCATCGTGCCGATCATCGTGCGGGCGCATGAACTCGCCCTCCACTCCAAGCGCGGCCCCGTCTACGGCCCCGTCTCGTTCCTCGCCGACTCCGGCCTGACCGTGCTCACCGGCCCCGCGGGCAGCGGTCGCACGAGCCTCCTGCTCACGCTCGCCGGGCGCATGAAGCCCTCGGGCGGCCACCTCGAGACCCTCGGCTACGAGCTGCCCCGCCGCGCCCGACCGGTCCAGGTCGCGACGGCCATCGCCGGGTTCCAGGGCATCGACACCCTCGAGGAGTCGGTCACCGTCGGCGCCGCCATCCGCGAGCGTGCCGCGTGGCTCTCGCCGTGGTGGGCGTTCGTCCGCCGCACCGACGAGGCCGAGCTCCGCCGGGTACTCGCCCCGGTCTTCGGCGAGGTGGCGCTGCCCGGCGTCGACACCCTCATCTGGGACCTCGACGAGGTGCAGGCCGTGCTGCTGCGCATCGCACTGGCGATGATGAGCGAACCCGACGTGCTCTTCTTCGACCAGATCGAGCAGCTCCAGGCACCCGAGGCCCGGCTGGTCCTCTGGCACCGTCTCGACGCGATCAGCCGGGCGGGCACCGCGGTCGTCGCCTCGGCGGCGGCACCCGAGCTCGAGCTCTGGGCCGAGCTCGGCCTCACCCCGCACGTCGTCGACCTCGCCGCGCCGCAGGGCGAGGCATCCGCCGCACCCCGCGACGACGCATCCGACCTCACCGATCTCATCCTGGAGCACGCCTGATGTTCGCCTTCCTCTCCTCCGGCACCGAGCTGCGGCGCTTCCGCAAGGGAGTGCTGCCCAAGATCGCGCTCGTCGTGCTGCTGTTCATCCCGCTCATCTACGGCGCCCTCTATCTGTGGGCGTTCTGGGCGCCCAACGACGAGATGAAGAACCTTCCCGTCGCCATCGTCAACGAGGACACGGGGGCCAGTTCGGGCGGCGAGGATATCACCGCAGGTGACGACCTCGTCGACGAGCTCACGAGCCGCAACGACCTCGACTGGCAGGTGACGGACGCCGCGGATGCCACTGCCGGCGTCACCGACGGCGACTACTACTTCGCCGTCACGATCCCGAGCGACTTCTCGACGAACGCCGTCTCGGTCGGCACCGACGACCCGCAGCCCGCGATGGTCGAGGTCGACTACAACGACGCCAACAGCTTCCTCGCCTCCACCATGGGCAAGCAGGCCATGGTCCAGCTGCGCGACACCGTCGCCGAGCAGGTGAGCAAGCAGACCGCCGACACCATGCTCGTCGGCCTCAACGACGCCGGTGACGGCATCCGGTCGGCAGCGGATGGCGCGGAGACCCTCGCCGACGGGGTCGCGACCGCGAACGCCGGGGCAGGCCGTCTCGTCGTCGGCCTCGGCGACCTCACGAACGGCGCCGGGGCGCTCGACGCCGGGGCGATCCGCCTCGCCGACGGTTCGGGCACCCTCGCCGACGGTCTCGACCAGCTCGCCGACGGTGCGGGCAGCCTCTCGAACGGCACCTCGACCCTCGCGGGCGGTCTCGGCCAGCTCGCCGACGGTGCGGGCTCGCTCTCGAGCGGCACCTCGACCCTCGCGGGCGGTCTCGACCAGCTGGCGGCGGGCGCGGGCACCCTCTCGACGGGCGCGACCACGGTCGCCGACGGCGCGGCCGCGCTCTCGACGCAGCTCGGCCAGGCGGCCGCCGGCGCGGGCCAGCTCGCGACCGGCTCGCACCAGCTCGCCGACGGGGCGGGCGAGATCTCGGCGCAGACCGCGAAGCTCGCCGGCGGCAGCGCACAGCTCTCCGACTCGCTCGCCCAGCTCCTCGCCGCGATGCAGGCGAACCCCGACGTGCCCGCCTCCGCCTACCTCGACGCGCTCCAGCAGGCGGCCGACGGTGCAGCGACCCTCGACGCCGGCGCGCAAGCCGCGGTGCCGCAGGTGCAGGGCTACGCCGCGAGTTCGACGGCGTTCGCCGGCAAGGTCGACCAGCTCTCGGCGGGCCTGAACGCCGGCGCGCCGAAGGCGGCCGAGCTCGCCGCCGGCGCGGCGCAGGTGCGCGACGGGGCATCGACCCTCGCCCAGAAGTCGGGCGCGGCGGCATCCGGTGCGCACGGGCTCGCGAGCGGAGCCTCGACCCTCGCGGGCAAGTCGGGCGACGCGGCATCCGGTGCCGCAACTCTCGCGAACGGCGCGTCGACGCTCGCCGGCAAGTCGGGCGACGCCGCCTCGGGCGGGCACACCCTCGCCGACGGCGCCGCGCAGCTCAGCGCCGGCACGGGCGATCTCGCCGACGGCGCGCAGCAGCTCGCCGACGGCGGCTCGACCCTCGCCTCCGGCGCCGGGAAGCTCGCCGACGGAAGCCGCACGCTCGCCGACAAGCTCGGTGAGGGCGCCGACCGGGCGCCCTCGATGAGCGCCGCCGACATCGAGGCGCGGGCCGACGTGATGGCCGCGCCCGTGCAGCTCGACGAGAGCTCCCAGAACGAGGCGTCGAGCTTCGGCGAAGGGTTCGCTCCCTTCTTCATCGCGCTCGCGACCTTCGTCGGCGGCCTGATCATGTGGCTCATCCTGCGTGCACTGCCGACGCGCGCGCTCGCCGCCTCGGCGAGCGGCCTCCGCGCCGTGATGACCGGGTTCCTCCCCGCGATGGCGATCGGCCTCGGCCAGGTCGTGATCATGGTGCTGGTCCTCGTCTACGGCATCGGACTCGAGCCCGAGTACTGGCTCGCGACGAGCGCGTTCATCTACCTCGTGACGCTCGCGTTCCTCGCGCTCCAGCAGATGTTTATCATCGTGCTCGGCACAGCCGCCGGCCGCGTCGTCAGCCTCGTGCTGCTCATGCTGCAGCTGAGCTCCTCGGGCGGCACCTACCCCGTCGAGACGACGCCCGAGTTCTTCCAGGTGCTGCACCCGTTCATGCCCGCCACCTACGTGGTGACCGGCCTGCGCGAGCTCATCACCGGCGGCGTGGACTCTAGACTGTGGCTCTCGGTGCTCGTGATGGCCGGCATCCTCGTCGGCTCGCTCGCGATCAGCGCGTGGAGCGCCGGCAAGCAGCGGATGTGGAGCGTCAGCCGCCTGCACCCCGAGCTCGCGATCTGACCGGAGGAACGATCATGGCCCGCGCGAACACCACCAAGCGCGCCATCCTCGACGCCGCGCTCGAGCTGGCGGCGACGAAGGGCATCACCGGCACGACCATGGACGAGGTCGCCGAGCTCGCCGGGGTCGCGAAGGGCAGCCTGTACTACAACTTCAGCTCGAAGGACCAGCTGTTCGAGGCCATGCTGCAGGAGGGGGTCGGCGCGCTCGCCGACTCCCTCCGGGCGGCGAAGGGCGAGTTGCGCGGCTGGCCGGCGATCGAGGCGCTCGTGCGCCAGCTGCTCGACCGGATCGCGGCGAACGCCCCGCTCGCGAAGCTCATGGCGTCCGAGATCTTCCGCACCGACCGCGCCTGGCAGGAGACGCTGTTCGCGCTGCGGCACGAAGCGCTCGCCGTGTTCGAAGAGGCGATCGACGAGACGGATGTCCCGGAGGGACGTGCGGGCATCATGGCGTCGAGCGTGTTCGGGGCGGTGCTGCTGGCCGGGCTCGAATGGCTCGTCTTCGAGCCCGAGCGCTCGCCCGACGAGGTCGCCGCCGGCATCCTCGCGACGCTGCGCACGCCGCCCGCCTCGGTCGAGTAGCGAGCGCAGCGGGCGTCTCGAGACCCGCCCGCGCGCCTGCAAGACTCTCCTGCATGGCCTGGCTCTTCCTCACGCTCGCGATCGCCTTCGAAGTCGCGGCGACCAGTCTCATCGGCAAGACCGAGGGCTTCACGAAGCTCTGGTGGACGGTCGGGGTCCTCGGCCTCTACGGCGTCTCGTTCGCGATGCTCGCCCAGGCGGTGCGCGAGCTCGAGATCGGCATGGTCTACGCGATCTGGTCGGGGGTCGGCACCGCGGCGATCGTCGCGATCGGCGTGATGTTCCTCGGCGAGAGCCTCACCGTGCCGAAGCTGTTCGGCATCGGGCTCATCATCGCCGGGGTGATCGTGCTGAACCTCTTCGCCGCGCCCGCGGCCCACGGCTGAGCCGCCGCGCTCGCCGCCTCGCCCTACTCGTCGTCGCCCCCGCCGAAGCGCGGCGGGTTGTCGACCGCCGGCCGCTCGGCGACGACGGGGAACGCCCCCGTGTGCCCCTCGCGCTCCTTCGCCGCCGCGGCGATGCGCCCGCGGAAGGCGAACCACCCGATGATGAGCAGCGGGATGAGCGCGAGGCTGCAGAGCAGCACCCAGCGGCCCGTCTCCGAGAACGCCATGGTGACGATCACGAACGCGAGGAAGGCGAGCGTGAGGTATCCCGTGTACGGAGCGCCCCACAGCCGGAACGTCGGCCGTTCGAGCCGGCCCTGCTTCGCCCACCTCGCGAGCTGCATCTGGCAGAGGATGATCGTCGCCCAGCCGCCGATGATTCCGATCGCGGCGACCTCGAGCACGATCTCGAACGCCTGCGACGGCACGATCGCGTTGAGCCCGACGCCGAGCAGGGTGATGACCGCGGTCAGCAGGATGCCGCCGTAGGGCACGCCGCTGCCGCTCATCCGCTCGGTGAAGCGCGGCGCCGAGCCGTTGACCGCCATCGAGCGCAGGATGCGCCCGGTCGAGTACAGGCCGGCGTTCAGCGACGAGAGCGCGGCCGTCAGCACCACGAAGTTCATGACCGACGCCGAGACCGCGGCCGCCTCCTCCGAGCCGAGGTGCGAGAAGAACGTGACGAACGGCGACTCGCCCGCCTCGTACGCCGTGTACGGCAGCAGCAGCGAGAGCAGCAGCACCGAGCCGAGGTAGAAGACCGCGATGCGCAGCACGACGGTGTTGACCGCCTTCGGCATGATCTTGCGCGGCTCCGCGGTCTCACCGGCCGCGGTGCCGACGAGCTCGATCGCGGCGTACGCGAACACGACGCCCGAGATCGCGAGGATGGGCGGGATCGCGCCCGTCGGGAACCAGCCGCCGTTGTCGGCGATGATCGAGAAGCCGGTCGGCCCGACGTCGGTCTGGCCGCCGAACACGATGAAGATGATGCCGAACACGAGGAAGACGAGCAGCGCCGCCACCTTGACGAGCGCGAACCAGAACTCCATCTCGCCGAACATCTTCACCGAGACGAGGTTCAGCGAGAGCACCACGACGAGGGCGATGAGCGCGATCACCCACTGCGGGATCTCCTGCAGCGGCGGCCAGTACTGGGCCCAGAACTTCACGTACAGGGCGGCGGCCGTGACATCCACGATGGAGGTGAACGCCCAGTTCAGGAAGTACAGCCAACCCGCCGTGTACGCCATCTTCTCGCCGTAGAACTCGCGCGCGTACGAGACGAACGATCCCGAACTCGGGCGGTGCAGCACGAGCTCGCCGAGCGCCCGCAGGATGAGGAAGGCGAAGAACCCGCACACCGCGTAGACGATGAGGAGCGCCGGCCCCGAGCTGTTGAGCCGCCCGCCCGCGCCCATGAACAGGCCCGTGCCGATCGCGCCGCCGATCGCGATCATCTGGATCTGCCGCGCCTTGAGCGTCTTGTGGTAGCCGTGCTCCTCGTTCGAGAAGTCCTGCACGGCGAGCATCTCGTCGCCGACGCGCTCGCTGTAGTTCTCGAAGTCGTCGGCCGGGTCGTGCTCGGGAATGTGGTCGGGCGTGTGCTGCGTCGTCATCGTGCTCCCCCTCCACCCAGGGCGGTCACGATGACGGGAACGTCACGTGCGCGACCTCCGGCTTGGTCACACGATACGCTCGCGGCGCTTTCGAGCGCGAGGGTTTCTCGGGTTCGTCGGGAGCGGCGGGGATGCCTCGGGGTGCCCGGATGCGGCGGGTCCGTGACGAGCGGGCGGCAGCGTCAGGCCGCGCGCCGCACCCGCGAGCCGGCCGCCGGCACGAAGGTGAACCGGGCGCGATGCTGCGCCGAGCGCCCGGCGCGGGCGCGCGGGCGCAGCCGCTCGGCCCGGCGCAGGGGGAGTGCGGCCGAGATGAGCGCGTCGTCGAACTCGTCGGCGACGCGGGTCTCGGAGTTCGGCCGCAGGTGGCTGCCCTCGCGCGGGCAGGCGCACGCCAGGCGGGTCTCCTCGCCGAGCGGTCCGTACACGAACTCGATGTGGTGGGCCATGGCGCTTCCCCTTCCCGACGCAGAACAGATGGCTCTGCTTGAGAGATGCGCGCGGGCCCGGATCATGACGCGGGTCGTGCGGGAGTTTCGCTGATCCTGAGAACTGCGGGCGACCACCCGTCTTCAGGCCCCGTCGACGCCCTTCAGCTCGACGCTGATCTGCTCGGCGTCGAGGTCTTCGAGGGCGGCGCTCAGCGCGGCGGCGCTGAACCGCCCCTCGTCGCGGGCATCGAGCAGCGCGTCGCGCTCGGCCTCGATCATGCGCAGGCGCAGGCGGCGCACCTGCTCGGGGTCGACACGGGGGCGGGATGCCTCGGGCCCGACGCGCTTCGCCGGGCCGTCGACATCGCCGGTGCCGACATCGCCGGTGCCGACATCGCCGGTGCCGACACCGCCGGTGCCGGCACCGGCGACGCTGTCAGCTGTGCGATCGTCGCGCTCGCCGACACCCGCCGCTTCGGCTTCGGCCTCGTCCGTGGCATCCGTCTCGCCCGCCCCCTCGTCGTTGGAGACCTGCCAGGCCGCGCGCATGCGCTCGGCCATCATGCGCGACTGCGGGTCGCCCGACTCGGCGAGCTCGCGCATCGCGGCCGTGCGCAGCAGCTCGCGCAGCTCGCGCCGCTCGGCGGCCCCCGCGCCGGGGTCGCGCGCCGGGATGAGCCATCGCACGAGCCAGGGCAGCGTGCTGCCCTGCACGAGGAGCGACGCCACCGCGACGAGGAACGCGATGAAGACGAGCATCGAGCGGTTCGGGGTGTCGGCCGGCAGGGTCTGCGCGGCGACGAGCGTCACGACGCCGCGCATGCCCGCCCACACGATGACCGTGCCGTCGCGCCAGTCGAGCGACTCGTCGACGAAGTAGTCGATGTCGGCGACCCGTCGTCGCAGCATCGAGCGGAACCGCGCCGACCTCGCGTGGTCGGGCTCGCGGCCCGCCCGGATCGCGAGCGCCGCGGTGTCGGCCGGAAGGGACTGCAGCTTCTCCTTCACGCGGGCGCCGCGCTGCGCGCGCCGCCCGAGTGCGCCGATCAGCGGCGCGACGTACGCCGCGCGCACGAGCGTGACCGCGACGAGCGCGATCGCCGCGATGCCGACCGCGTGCCACGTGCCGGAACCGCCCTGTTCGAGGTCGTCGACGAGCGCCGTCAGCTCGAGCCCCATGAGGAGGAACACCGCGCCCTCGAGCACGAGCTCGACCGTGCGCCAGTTCTGCACGTCGGAGAGCCGATGCCGAGGGCTCAGGTACTTTGCGGCCCCGCGACCGGTGATGAGACCGGCGACGACCGCCGCGACGAGCCCGGAGGCCCCGAGCAGCTCGGCGGGGATCGACGCGAGGAACGGCATCGTGAACGAGATCACGGTGTTGACCGTCGGGTTCTGCACGCGGGCGCGCACCCGCAGGCTCACCCAGCCGACGACGGCGCCGATCACGGTCGCCACGGCGACCGAGTACGCGAAGCTGCCCACCACGCCCCAGATCGAGACGGATGCCGCGGCCGCGGCGATCGCGGAACGCAGGAGCACGAGCGCGGTCGCGTCGTTGAGCAGGCTCTCGCCCTCGAGCATCGCGACGACCCGCGGCGAGACGCCGAGGCGCTTCACGATCGAGGTCGCGACCGCGTCGGTCGGGCTGACGATGGCCCCGAGGGCGATGCCGATCGCGAGGTCGATGCCGGGGATGATCCAGTGGAACAGGAGCCCGAGGAGCACGGAGCTCAGGACGACGAGCACGACCGAGAGCCCGCCGATCGTGCCGAAGTCGCGTCGGAACTCCATCGCGGGCATCGACACCGCAGCCGAGTAGAGCAACGGCGGCAGCACGCCCGCGATGATCCACTCGGGGTCGATCTCGATCGGTGGGATCGCCGGCAGCAGGCTCACGAGGAGTCCGGCGACGACGAGCAGCAGCGGCGCCGCGACGCCGAGCTTCGGTCCGATCGCGGTCGCGGCGGCGATGGCGAGGAGCGCGAGCACTCCGGCCAGCAGCAGGTCCATTCGCCCATTCTGGCCCCACAAGAGATGATCGAGCAGCGCACGACCGGCGGGGACGGGTCCCCGGACCGGCGATGTCGGTTCGGTGTGGTGTGCTGGCCGCATGGGTTTCGACGCGCAGTTCCTGGGAGTGACCGCACCGATGCCCCGGCCGGTGCCGGGACCCGAGGCCTCCGAATGCGTCGATCTCGCGTACGTGCACTTCTCGGTCCTGCTCGACCCCGTGCGTCGCTTCGCCCGGGTCACCGGGGTGAACGTCGACGGGGCCGCGCTCCTCGACCTGGCGCGGGGCGGCGACGAGTGGCGGCTCGACGAGCGGGTGCCCGCCGACTGGCAGGCGGGCCCGGCCGTCTACGCCGCGAACGACCTCGACCGGGGCCACCTCGTGCGGCGCCGCGACCCGGTCTGGGGCGAGCCGGCCGTCGCCGCCCGGGCGAACGCCGACACCTTCCACTACACGAACGCGGCGCCGCAGGCCGCCGGCTTCAACCAGTCGAAGGAGCTGTGGCTCGGCCTCGAAGACCACGTGCTCGCCTACGCCGAGACGACGGCGCAGCGGCTGAGCGTCTTCACGGCGCCGGTGCTCGGCTCCGCCGATCCCGAGTACCGCGGCATCCGGGTGCCGCTGCAGTTCTGGAAGGTCGTCGCCTGGAACACCGGGGCCGCGCTCGCCGCCACCGGGTTCGTGCTCGACCAGTCGCCGCTCGTCGACACGGGCCAGCTGCGCGAGCGCGCGGCGGGTGAGGCCGCGGGGCCGCCGCTCGGACCGTTCCGCGCCTTCCAGGTGCCGGTGTCGGCGGTCGCCGAGCTCGCCTCCCTCGACATGCCCGAGCTCGTCTCGGCCGACGTGCTGCCGCCGACGGTCGCGGCCGCGGGGTGGCGACGGCTCGAGACGACGGGCGACGTGCTGCTTCCGGGCTGACGCCGGTGCGCGCGCCCGGCGTATCGTGAGGGGCGAGCACGAGCACTTCACGTCGACGAGGTCGGGAGGGCGATGAGCATGGCGGACATCGCGTGGATCGGACTGGGGCACATGGGCGCCCCGATGGCGGCGCGGCTCGTCGCCGCGGGCCACGAGGTGCGCGGGGTCGACCCGGTGCCCGAGGCGCGCGCGGCCGCCGCCTCGCGCGGCGTGAGTGTGGCCGGCTCCATCGCCGAGGCCGTCGACGGCGCCGACGCGGTGTTCACGAGCCTGCCGCGCAGCGAGCACGTGCGCGAGGTCTACGGCGGCGACGGCGGCGTCTGGGCGAGCGCCCCGACGAGCGCGCTGCTGCTCGACACCTCGACGGTGGATGTCACGACCTCGGCGTTCTGCCACGAGACCTCCGCCGCACGCGGCTTCGGCTTCGTCGACTCGCCGGTCTCGGGCGGCATCGCCGGCGCCGACGCGGGCACGCTGACCTTCATGCTCGGCGGGGGCGCCGACGAGGTGGCGCGCGCCCGGGCGCTCGTCGAGCCGATGGCGGGGCACGTCTTCGACCTCGGCGGCCCGACCCTCGGCATCGCGGCGAAGCTCGCCAACAACCTCATGCTGTTCGTCTCGCTGCTCGGCGTCTCCGAGGGGGCCGCGCTCGCCGGGTCGCTCGGGCTCGATCCGAAGAAGTTCTTCGAGGTGGCCTCCGTCTCGTCGGGGGAGTCGTGGCCGCTGCGCACCTGGTACCCGGCGCCCGGGGTCGTGCCCACGAGCCCGGCCGACCGCAACTTCGACGCGACCTTCGCGACGACGCTCGCCCAGAAGGACCTGGCGTTCGCCGTCGACGCGGGCACGGCCGCCGAGCTGCCGATGCCGGCGGCGCGAATCGCGCTCGAGCAGTTCGACCGCCTGATCGACGAGGGCTACGGCGGCAAGGACTGCAGCCTCATCGCGAAGTTCGCGACCGCCGACGGCGGAGTGCCGGGGTTCGACGCGTCGACGGGGTGACCGCGTTCGCCGTGCGACTCAGCCGTGCTGCACGGCCGCGATGACCTCGGTGAGGCGGTCGCGCAGGGCGCCGAGCTCGGCGAGGTCCATGCCGAGGCGGTCGACGACCTGCGGCGGGATCGACAGCGCCTGCTCGCGGAGCGCCCGGCCCGTCTCGGTGAGGGCGACGTCGAGCGCCCGTTCGTCGCGCGCGTTGCGCTCGCGGGTGAGGTAGCCCTGCGCCTCGAGCCGCTTGAGCAGGGGCGAGAGGGTGGCGGGTTCGAGCTGCAGCGCCTCGCCGAGGTCGCGCACGGTGCGCGGGCTGCGCTGCCAGAGGGCGAGCATCACGAGGTACTGGGGGTGGGTGAGCCCCAGGGGCTCGAGGATCGGCCGGTAGATGCCGATCACGCCGCGAGCGGCGACCGCGAGGGCGAAGCAGACCTGGTTCTCGAGTGCGAGCAGGTCGACGGCGTCATCGCCGGCGATGGGGGCGGATGCCTCGGTGCCGGCGGGTGCGGCGGGAGCTCGGTGCGCGGTCATGGGGCTCCAGGGTGTGCAGGCGATTTGTTAGTGCCCTAACGATTATGGCATGGCGACCGGGCGACGTCGAGGGTTCGCGGGTTGGCGGGTTCGCGGGCTCGCGGCGCGATCAGGATGCGACGCTGCCGCGCCGGGCGAGCTGCCGCAGCCGCACGACGAGGAAGGTGCCGACGGCGCCGGCGCCGAGCACGACGACGACCCACTTGAACACGTCGGCGTACTGTTCGACCACGTGCCAGTTCTCGCCGAGGGCGAACCCGGCGACGACGAAGACCGTGTTCCAGATCGCGCTGCCGGCGGTCGTGAGCAGGGTGAAGCGCAGCAGCGGCATCCGCTCGACGCCCGCCGGAACCGAGATGAGGCTGCGGAACAGCGGGATCATGCGCCCGAAGAAGACGGCCTTGCCGCCGTGACGCTCGAACCAGGCCTCGGCTCGCTCGACGTCGGAGACGTTCACGAGCGGCATGCGGTCGACGATGCGGATCAGCCGGTCGCGGCCGAGCCAGGCACCGAGACCGTACAGCGCGAGCGCGCCGATCACCGAACCCAGCGTCGTCCAGAGCAGCACCTCGACGAGGCCGAAGCTGCCGCGGCTCGCCGTGAAGCCCGCCATCGGCAGGATGAGCTCGCTCGGCAGCGGCGGGAAGAGGTTCTCGGCGGCGATGGCGAGGCCGGCGCCGGGCGCCCCGAGCCATTCCATGAGCGAGACCGCCCACTGCGCGATCGCATTCATGCCCTCGGTCTCGCCTGCCATGCCATCGACGCTACGGGGCCGCGGCTGTGAAGCCCGTGCACGGGCCTCAGCCGTGTGCCGGACGACCGAGGCGGCGGCTCACCCAGCGGGCGTACTGCGACCACGGGTCGTCGACTCCCGCCGAGAGCGCCGCGATGTGCTCGAGCAGTGCGTCGTGCACCTCGAACCATTCGGTGCCGGCACCGCGGAACGCGGCGAACTGCTCGTGCCGGGCGCGCTCGAGCAGGCGGCCGCCCTGTTCGAACGCGAGCACCTCGTCGTGCGGCAGGCTCGCGACCCGGCGCCGCGGGTTCGCGGAGGTGCCGATCTTCACCTGGTCGCGATAGCGCAGGTAGTAGACGACCTCGACCGGGTCGTCGTCGAGGGTGCGATCGGGCAGCTCGCCGTAGCGCCACTCGCACTCGGCGCAGATCCACCCGCTCGGGTAGCGCACGCCGACCCGCGACCCGCAGGCCGGGCACGGCCCGGGCAGCAGGTCGGTCGCGCCGACCTCGCGCTCGACCCAGTCGTGGGCGACGAGCAGGTGCCCGGCGCAGAGCGGCAGGGGCGCGGCAGGCTGCGCCGGATTGGGGCATGGACGGCCGTCGTCGTCGACGAGCCCGCAGCGGCGTGCGTCGCGTTCGCCGTGCGCGCCGTGCGCGCCGTGCGTGCCGTCGGTCGACCCGCGCGCGACGCCCTCCGCTCCCGTCATTCCGGCAGGCTACGCCCGACCGGCGACACCGGTCGACCCCGCCCCGGCGTCGCGTCAGCAGCCCGCGATAGGCTCGTTCTCCGACGCCGATCGGCGTCGGACATCGACGTTCACGGGGGTGTGGCATGCCGTTCTGGCGCAGGAAGCGGGCGAAGCGCTTCAAGCCGTTCGACCGCAGCGCCCTGCCCGAGGTCACCCCGCCCACCTTCGACGAGATGCTCGCCGAAGGCATCCTCGTCGCCGAGGCCGCCGGTCGCATGGCGCTGCGCAATCGCTTCGTCATGCACGCCCTGCGCAGCGACGAGCCGTTCGACACCGAACGCGCCGCGGCCGCCGCCCGCGAGGTGCTCTACGAGCTCGTGCAAGAGGCCGACGAGGTCGCCGAGCGCACCGCCGACGACCGCACGGTCGCCGCGAAGCGCGAGGGTCGCGCGTCGAACGAGCACGACTACCGGCGGGCGGATGCCGCGAACCTCCGCCGTCGCGAACAGGTCTACGCCGCCGTGGCGAAAGAGCTCTGGACGAAGCGGAGCGACCCCGAGTACCTCGCCGCCTTCGCCGAGCGCGCCCGCGCCGAGGCGTGGGACGACGTGGCCGGGGCGATCGACGCCCGCCTCGCCCGCGAGTGGGGCGGCGGCTGGCCCGAGATCGAGGTCGACGAGCAGTACGAGGCCGAGCGCGAGACCCGGCTGGCCGGGCTGCTGCTCGACCTCGACGACGAGCTGCGCGCCGCCGAGCGCGAGCGCGAGCGGCGCGCCGAGGAGAACGACCCCTTCCGGGGATTCGTGGGCTGAGCGCCGCCGAGGGTCGTGCCACGCCCTTCCACCGTGGTCGATCCGGCTGGGATGATGGCCTCATCGACGTCCGGGGGGCCGTATGACGAGCGAGGTGTTCAGCGAGCGGGGGCGGCTTCGCCCGCTCACCGACCGCGACCGCTTCGGGCGCGCGATCGAGCGCCGAGACGGGGCCGACTTCCCCTTCTACGACGGCGCACCGGTCGAGCTCGCTCCCTGGCGCTGGGGCGTGGTCTGGGCGGCGTGCGTCGTGGGATTCCTCGTGCTCACCTTCTTCCCGCAGCCGGGCAACGTCGTCGCGATCGTGCCGCGCACCCTCTTCGTCGCGATTCCCCTCGCCGCGCTCGCACTCGTGGCGGGCCGCCACTGGACGGCGGTCTTCCGTCGGGTCGGCTGGCGGGACCTGCTCGCGATGGCGTTCTTCGCCGTGCTGAACATCGCCATCACCTTCTCGGTCGGCACGCTCGTCTCGACGCTCTTCCGGGTGAGCCCCAACACGACGATCGCCGCGGCGGGCGACGCCGGGGAAGTCGATGCCGTCGCCCTCTACGTCGGCAGCGGCATCCAGCTCGTCGGCGAGGAGGTGTTCACCCTGCTGCCGTTCCTCGCGGTGCTCTACCTGCTCTTCGCGAAGGCCGGTCTCTCGCGCAGGACCGCGATCGTGCTGGCCTGGATCGCCTCCGCGCTGTGGTTCGGGGCCGCGCACCTGCCGACCTACGGCTGGAACGTGGCCCAGTCGTTCCTCATCATCGGGTCGGCCCGCATCGCGTTCACGCTCGCGTTCATCCGCACGAAGAACCTGTGGGTCGCGGCCGGAGCGCACATCCTCAACGACTGGGTGTTCCTCACGGCGGCGGTGGCCGGGCTCGCCGGAGCATCCGCGCTAACGTGAAGCCCATGTCTGCGCGCGCGATGGAGTGGAACGACGGCCGTTGGACGCGGGAGCCCGCGTCGATCCGACCCGAGGGCGACGAGCTCGTCGTCACCGCCGTCGAGGCCAGCGACTACTGGCGCACCACCCACTACGGCTTCGTGCACGACGACGGTCACGGGCTGCTCGCCGACTGGCCGGCCGGCAGTGCGTACGAAGTGAGCTTCGACGCGTCGGCGCTCACCGGGCTCTACGACCAGGCGGGCATCCTGCTCTTCGCGGGCGAGGAGCAGTGGGTGAAGGCGGGTCTCGAGGTCTCCGACGGCGTGCTGCACCTCGGGGCGGTCGTCACGAACGGCGTCAGCGACTGGTCGATGGCGCCCGTGCCCGAGTGGGCGGGCGAGATCGTCACCATCCGCGCGAGCCGCGGCGGCGTCGCCGGAGACGCCGTCACGCTGCGCGCCCGCACCGAGACGAGCGGCTGGCGCACGCTGCGCGTCGCCCCCTTCACCGCCGGCGTAGCCCAAGCCGGGCCGATGGTCTGCGCGCCGCTGCGGGCCGACCTGACCGTGCGATTCACCCGGTGGGCGCTCACCGACGGCGATGTCGACCTGCACGAGGACCCGCCGCTCGCCTGAGGCCGTCGGCTGCCGGGGTCGACGCGACGGGTGCTGCTGCGGCCCCTGATTGATGAGGATTCTTTCGCTGGCCAGTGCGCGACGGCGGGCGCTAGCGTTTCAGCACCAAGACGCTCGACGAGACTGGAGAACGGTGCATGAAACGGTTGGGCGCGGTGCTCGTGCTGGCCTCGGTCGCGGCGGTCGTGACCGGATGCGCTGCTGACGAAGGGGGCGTCATCCCATCGAGCTTCGGGCGCAACGGCGGCGCCTGGCAATGCACCCCGCTCGCGAGCGACGAGCGCGTCGTCATCGGCGACGTGCTCCCGGCACCGGGCACCGACATCACCGTGCGCGAGGTCCGGCTCGTCCATGCCGACGGCCTGACCATGCGCGAGGCGTATCTCCTCGACGGGTCGGGCGACGCCATCGGCTCGGCAGAGTACCCGCCGACCCTTCCGGAATGGGACGTGCGCATCCCGGCCGCGGGCACGACGGCAGCGGCCGGCGAGCCGCTGTCGGTCGCCGTCGTGGTCGAACGGGGCGACGCCCCGGGTCGCGCCGACGCGATCGAGATCGTGTACGAGGTCGCCGGCGTCGAGTTCGCCTCGACGGGCGGCGTCTCCTTCGAGCTGACCGATCGATGCGCCTGAACCGCCGTTGCGGGCGGGCGTCTTCATCGGGCCGTCGCGCGTGAGTCCGCGGCGACGGCGGCCAGAGTCCGTGCGCGCGATCGCCTGGGCGAGGATCGCGGCGGGAGCGTCGTGCATCGCGGTGCTCGGCTACGCCTGGGGACTGCGTGTGGTGGCGGGAGACGGAGGCGTCTTCGACTTCTTCGGGTACTTCACCAACCAGACGAGCCTGCTCATGGGTCTCGTGCTCATCGCAACGGGCGCGGTCGTGCTCGCCCGGCGAGCGGTGCCGCGCTGGCTCTCGACCGTGCGGGGCATCGGGGTCGCCTGCCTCGTCGTCGTCGCCCTCGTCTACAACGTGCTCGTGCCCGGAACCGGGTCGGCGCCGCCATGGGTGAGCGCGGTGCTGCACATCGTGTTCCCGATCGCCGTCGTGCTCGACTGGACCTTCGTCGCCGACCGGCCGGCGGTGCCGTGGGGTCGCATCTGGCTCGTGCTGCCGTACCCGGTCGCCTGGCTCGTCGTCGTCCTCGCGCGCGGCATGACCGACGGCTGGGTGCCGTACGGATTCCTGCTGCCAGAGCGCGGGCTGCCCTCGCTCCTCGTGCACGTCATCGGTCTGCTGGCCGCGCTGCTCGCCGCGGGCGTGCTCGTCTGGGCTGCGAGCCGGCTGACGGTGTTCTCGATCGAGCCCGCTGAGGCGCCCGCCGGCGCTCGCACGACCGTCCTCGGCTGAGCGCACGGCGCACGAGGCGCGATCACGCTGCTCGCGTGGCTGCCCGCTGCCGAGCCGCCCGCCGTCGCGATGATCCGCCGTCTCGGCGGATCGATACGGCGGGGTCGGGTGCTCGCCTGTTCGGGGCTCGACCGGCGCTTCCGGCCGAGCCCCGACGACTCACGCCGGCGTGATGTTGTGGTTGCGCCGGAACGAGTTGCCCGGGTCGACCTCGGCCTTCACGCGCCGCAGCCGCTCGAGGGTCGCCGGCGGGTACATCGACGCCGTGATCGCGTCGCTGCGGTTCGCCTCGAATCCGCCGTACGAGCCCGTCGTGAACGCGAGCGCCGCGTCGCTGCCGGCCTTGACGGCTGCGACGAGCTCGGGCTCGGCGTCGGCCGGGAGCACGCCGTTGACGACGACCAGCGCCTCGGCGTCGCGATGGGCGATCGCGGTCGCGTCGGCGTCGACCCGTGAGAAGGCGCCGCCGAGCGCGCGCAGCAGCACCATGGTCGGCACGTCGCGGGCGTACGCGGCCGAGACCGCCTCGAGCAGCTCGTCGGAGACGTCAGGGACGAAGCCGTTGCCGCCGACGAACTGGAACGGCGGGCGGCCGGGCGGGGCGTCCTCGAGCAGCTCGCCGTAGGCGATCGGCGCGAGGTCGACCTTCGTGACCGACGGGAGGGCGAGCAGCGGTGCGAGCAGCTCGCGCAGCTCGGCCTCGGTGCCGTGGAGGGCGATGCCGACCTGAGGCCCGCCGGGCATCTCGGGCCCCATCGGGGGCATGAGCATGATCGACGAGTTGAGGTCGTCGCCTCCGGCCCGCATGACCTCTCGCCAGGCGCGCAGCACGGTCGGCACGTCGGAGCGGTCGAAGTGGATCGATCCCCCGGCGAGCCCGTCGACGGGGCTCGCCTGCACGGTGAAGCGCGTGACCACCCCGAAGTTGCCGCCGCCGCCCCTGAGCGCCCAGAAGAGCTCGGGGTGCGACTCGGCGTTGACGGTGAGCACCTCGCCCGCGGCCGTCACGAGCTCGACCTCGCGCAGCGCGTCGATCGTGAGGCCGTGGGTGCGCACGAGCCAGCCGATGCCGCCGCCGAGCAGCAGCCCGCCGACGCCCACCTGCCGGGTGTCGCCCGAGCTGATGCCGAGGCCGCGCGGTGCGAGTGCGGCGGCGACATCGCCCCAGTGGGCGGCGGGGCCGAGGGTGACGAGGCCGGCGTCGTCGACGTCGATCGCGTCGAACTCGGCCAGGTCGATGACGAGCCCGTCGTCGACCGGGAGGAGGCCGTGGCCGCCGCTGCGCACGGCGATCGAGAGGCCGGCTGCGGCGGCCGCGGCCACCGCCGTGGCCACCTCGTCGACAGTGTGCGGGCGGACCACGATCTCGGGGTCGCCCGCGCCGGCGAAGACAGTGCGACCGGTGTCGTATTCGGATGCGCCGGGACCGAAGGCCCGGCCTGGGAGTTGCTCGCTCAGTTCGGTGAGAAGAGACATTGCGTCAGTCTCGCAGCGGCCCGCGGCATCCGGAACAGTGCTCGCTCAGCGCGGAATCGATGCGCTCGCATGGGGCGGTCGCGGGGCGGTCCGCCCGATCGGGCGGCGCGGCTGCGGGTGTCGGCGCCGCGGCGTAGGGTGCACGGCATGAGCTTCGACGACGGCCTCGTGACGGCCAACATCACGGTCTCCCTCGACGGCTTCGTCGCGGGCCCGAACCAATCCCTCGAGAACCCGCTCGGCGAGGGCGGCGAGCCGCTCCACCGGTGGATGTTCGAGCAGCCCGACGAGGCGCAGCCCATCGTCGACCAGATCCTCGCGCCGCGTGCGTACATCATGGGGCGCAACATGTTCGGCCCCGTCCGCGGCGAGTGGCCCGACGACGAGTGGAAGGGCTGGTGGGGCGCCGAACCGCCGTACCACGGCCCGGTCTTCGTGCTCACCCACCACCCGCGCGAGCCCGTCGAGATGGAGGGCGGCACGACCTTCCACTTCGTGACGACCGGCATCCAGCACGCGCTCGCGCAGGCGCGAGCCGCCGTCGGCGAGACGGGGCGCATCTCGGTCGCGGGCGGCGCGAGCACCGTGCGCCAGTACCTCGCCGCCGGGCTCGTCGACCGCATCATCGTGAGCATCTCGCCGATCACGCTCGGCTCCGGCGAGCGCCTGTTCGAGGGCCTCGACCTCGATCTCACGCCCGTCGACGTGCTGCAGACCGACCTCGTGACGCACATCACGTACGACGTGCCGCGGGCCGGCCGGGACGCCTGATCGTCGGATTGCCGACCGGCCGACCGCCCGCCGCCGGGCCGCCCCTCGCGCCCGGCCGCCGCTACTCTCCGCTCGGGTGCGCCTTCGCCGCGTCGATGAGCCACGCGTACGCGAACGCGCGCTCGCGCCAGGCCGCGTAGCGACCCGAGACGCCGCCGTGCCCGGCAGCCATCTCGATCTTCAGCAGCGCGTCGGCGCCGACCTCGCGGAGCCGGGCGACCCATTTCGCCGGCTCGACGTAGAGCACCCGGGTGTCGTTGAGCGAGGTGACGGCGAGGATCGGCGGGTAGTGCCGGCCGCCGTGGGCGCCGTCGTGCACGTTCTCGAGGGGGGAGTACGACTTCATGTACGCGTACACCTCCTCGTCGTCGAGCGGGTTGCCCCACTCGTCCCACTCGATGACCGTGAGCGGCAGCGAGGGGTCGAGGATCGAGGTCAGCGGGTCGACGAACGGCACCTCGGCGAGGAACCCCGAGAAGTACTTCGGGGCGAGGTTCGCCACGGCGCCGATGAGCAGTCCGCCCGCGCTGCCGCCCTGCGCCACGAGCCGGTCGGGCGCCGTGATGTCCTCGTCGATGAGGTGGCGCGCCGCGGCCGCGAAGTCGGTGAAGGTGTTGCGCTTCTCGAGCTTCTTGCCGTGCTCGTACCAGAGCCGCCCCATCTCGCCGCCGCCGCGCACGTGGGCGACGGCGAAGACCATGCCGCGGTCGAGCAGGGACAGCCGGGGGATGCCGAAGCCGGGGTCGATCGAGTGCTCGTAGGCGCCGTACCCGTACAGCAGGGTCGGTGCGGGAACGCCGAGGTCGACGAGGTCGTGCCGGTAGACGAGCGAGATCGGGATGCGCGTGCCGTCGTCGGCCGTCGCCCACTCGCGGCGCTGCGCGTACCGCGTGGCGTCGTAGTCGCCGAGCACGGCCTGGCGCTTCCGCAGCTTGCGCTCGCCCGTCGCGACGACCAGGTCGAGCACGGTCGAGGGGGTGACGAAGCTCGTGTAGCCGAGGCGCAGGGTGGGCTGAGCCCAGTCGGGGTTGCCCGCGAGGCCGACCGAGAAGAGCTCCTCGTCGAAGGCGAGCTCGTGCAGGGTGTCGTCGACGGTCGCCCCGGCCGGCAGCCCGTTCGCCGGCACCTTCGCGACCGCGACCCGGGGCAGCCCGTCGCGGCGGTACTCGAGCGCGACGAAGTCGCGGAAGCCGTCGACGCCCTCGATGCGCACCTCGGGGTTGTGCGGCAGCAGCATGCGCCGCGGCCCCTGCGGGTCGTCGGCGGACACCGAGACGAGCTCGAAGTTCACCGCCCCGTCGTTGTGCGTGATGAGCAGCCGGTCCCTGCCGCCGGCGACGACGTGCTCGACGTCGTACTCGACCCCGTCCTTCCGCGGCCAGACGACGGCGAACGAACCGGTCGGGTCCGAGGCATCCAGCAGCCAGGTCTCGCTCGTGATGTTCGAGCCGGCCTCGATGACGAGGTACTTGCGGCTGCGGGTGAGCCCGACGCCGAGCCAGAAGCGCTCGTCGGGCTCGCTGAAGATCTCGACGTCGGCGGATGCCTCGGTGCCGACCTCGTGCCGCCAGATGGTGTCGGGGCGCCAGGCCTCGTCGACCGTCGCGTAGTAGAGGTAGCGGCCGCTCGGGTCGAAGACGGCGCCGGCCGCGGTGCCCTCGATGACGTCGGAGTACTCGCGCCCCGAGTCATCCACCGCGCGGAGCCTGATCGTGTACCGCTCGTCGCCCTCGACGTCGGTCGCGTAGAGCAGGGTCGAGCCGTCGGCGGTGAGGTCGAAGCTGCCGAGCGCGTAGAACTCGTGGCCCTCGGCTTCGACGTTGTCGTCGAGCAGGATCTGCTCGCCGGGGAGCGGCGCACCCGATTCGGCGGTGACCGGCGGCTCCCAGTCGTCGGGGCCCGCCGCGGGCACCCGGCAGTGGATGCCGTACTGCTGCCCCTCGACGGTGCGGCTGTAGTACCACCAGTCGCCCTCGCGAGCGGGTACCGAGAGGTCGGTCTCCTTCGTGCGGTGCTTGATCTCCTCGAAGATCTGCTCCTGCAGGATGGCGAGGTGCTCGGTGCGCGCCTTGGTGAACGCGTTCTCCTCGTGGAGGTGGGCGAGCACCTCGGGGTCGTCCTTGTCGCGCAGCCATTCGTAGTCGTCGACCACGACGTCGCCGTGGTGCTCGCGTTCGGTCGGTCGCTTCTTCGGCACGGGAGGAGTCAGCACCCTCCCAACGCTACGTCGTCGCACCCGTTTCGGGAACGGGCGGGGGCGGCGCTCAGAACTCGACGACCTCCCACCGGTCGCCGGAGAGGTGCCGGAGCCGGCCGCGCTCGCCGTGCTGGCCGTCGAGCACGCCCGTGAACTCGAGCACGGGCCGTCCGCCCGAACGCTCGTCGTGCACGGTCGTGACCTCGGTCTCGGTGTAGCCCGCCTCGGCGAGCACGAGGCGTCGCGCGTCGGCGTCCCAGGCGGTCGACAGCCCCCACGTCATCAGTGCCCCTGCGACGAACGCGGCGACGCCGACGAAGACGCCGAGCTCGACCACGCGCGGCCGCTTGCGCCGCACGCCCGTGGCGATCACGGCGGCGCCGCCGGCGAGCACGAGCAGGGGAAGCACGAGCGGCCACGGGTTCCATGCCGCGATGGTGACGACCTCGGTCATCGGGCCTCCCTGCCTCGACGCGTGCTCCGACGATAGCGTGCGCGGGTTCGGGCGGGGTGCTCGGGATGGGGAGTGCTGCCCATTCTCGTGGTTCGGGGGGTGCGGTTAGTCTCATGGAGGTCGCCCGTCCGGGTGGCGGAGAATTCTGATGGATGGGGTTGATGATGGCTGATTTCAAGGCGTCGTACGGTGAGATGGAGTCGATGGCCGGTCGTCTCGACTCGGGCCGTGAGGAGATCGGCGACGTGCTGCGTCGCCTGAAGGACGATGTGGACCGTCTCCTGGGTGACGACTTCAAGACGCAGCACGCGTCGGGCAAGTTCGGCGAGGGCTACACCGAGCTGACGACCGGTCTGGAGAAGGCGATCGAGGGCATCTCCGACATGGGCGAGTCGCTGCGCAAGATGATGCAGGCGATCAAGGACACCGACCAGGCGCTCGCCGGCAACTAGTCCTCGGCATTCCGGCGGGCGCGGCAACGGCCGCGCCCGCCGCCCCACGGCGGGACGCAGGGTGAGCACGAAGGAGACGGCGGTCGCGCACGCGCGATCGGCCGAGCTGGGGCCGGGATCGGCCCGTTCCGTCGCGCGCGCCCTGCAGGAACCGCTGCTCGCGGCGATCGGCGCCGCCGACGCATCGGTGCGCGAACGCCTCGAGCTGGTCGATCGCTCGTTCGCGGTCTGGGTCGACGGCTGGGAGACCGGCTCGCGCACGGCGCCGTGGAGGCCCCGGCTCGTGACCCCCTGGCCCGACCTGGTCGGCATGTTCGCGGTCGGCGGCGCGATGGGCATGGCTGCCGCGGCGGGCGCGCGCAGCACGCCGGCGCTCGACAGCCTCGAGGTCACGGCGCCGACGATGGTCGGCTTCCTCACGGTCGCCTTCGCCGCGATCGCGATCGGTGCGGTCGTCGCCCGGCGCGAGCGCGAGGTGCTGCTCATGCAGCGCGACGACTCCGCCGCGGTGACCCGCTCCGCGTTCCTCTGGGTGGGCGCGGTCTTCTCGGCGATGGCCGTCATCGCGATGGCCGTGCGATACGCGAGCGACGAGTTCTTCCCCATCGCCGTTCTGGCCTCGGCGATGTCGGTCGCCGGGCTCATCGCCTGTACGGTGCTCGCACTCGACGCGAATCGCGTCGCGCGGGCGAGCGCGGCCGGCGGAAAGCTGCGGCATCGCGCCCGCGGCGGGGGCCCCGCGGCCCTGCGCGACGAGGCGATCGACGCCTCCGGCGATGCGCGCGAGTGGGCCGAGTCGGTGCTGTCGGTGCTGTCGCCCGAGCTGCGGGCCGAGCTCGCCGAGGCGTACGCAGCCGCCGTCCGCGAGGCGATCGCGCGGCACGTGCTGCCGCGCGACACCGAGAAGCGGCTGCAGCCCCGCGACTGGGTCGCCGCCCGCTACGACGTCGTGCGCTGAGCGGCCGGGCGTCGAGCGCGCCGCGGCACCGTGCGGCGCCGCGCGGCGTTCCACTCCTTCAGTCGTCGGCCTCGATCTCGGCGATCTGCCACTCCGAGCCGCCCTGGTGCCTGAGCACGCCGCGCACGCGTTCGCCGTCGCGCTCGGCCTGGAACGCCACGGCCGCGGCCTCGCCCGGGCCGACGACCTGCTCGGCCGAGAAGGTCGGCGTGACGTAGCCGACCGCGACGAGCGCCTTCGCCCGCTCGCCCTGGTCCCACGAGCCCGGCATGACGCCGAACATCGCCGCGAAGGCGACGACGGCGATCAGGAACACGCCCGATCCGAGTTCGCGGATCGGCTTCGACCGGCGCCGGGTGCCGAGACTCGACACGACGATGCCCGCCACGGCGATCACGATGGGGATCGCGAGCGGCCACGGGTTCCACGGTGCGATGGTGACGATCTCGTTCACAGGAGGATGCCTCGAGCTCAGCCCGTCTTCGTCCAATCCAGGTTGATGACGTTGCCGATGTAGACGGTCTCACCGAAATCATGCACCTGCGGGTTCATCCGCAGCAACTGCTGCTGAGGCAGGTCGAAGCGCTGGGCGATGTCGAAGAAGCTGTCGCCGGCGACGACGGTGTAGCTCACGGGCATGCCGCTGTCGTCGAGCACCGGGGTGCCGTTCGCGCCGTCGCGGGCGCCGAGGTCGTTGGCGGGCCCCGGCTCGACGACCGGTGCCGCGGCGTTCGGCACGGGCTCGGGTGCGGGTGCTGCCGCGGGCGGCGGCGTCGTGGGCGTCGGCTCGGGTGGGGGCGTCGGCGTGACCGTGACGGTCGCCGTGACCGTGACGGTCGGCGCCGCCGCCGTCTCGGACGGGGTGCACGCGCTGAGGACCACGGCGAGGGCAGCGGCCGTGCACACGGCGGTCACCGGGGATCGACGCATCAGGCGCCTCCGATCGTAGGGTGGCGCACACGGCGCCGATCGGCCCTACCCTAGCCGCCGGCCGCCGTCGGGTCGAGAGCGTCGAGGAGGACGGAGCGGATGCGCTCGAGTCCCTCGCCGAGCTGAGCGTCGCCGACGCCGGCGTAGCCGAAGACGATCCCTCCGGGCAGCTCGTCGGGCACCGCGGAGTAGTCGGCGAGCGGGGCCACGCCCACCCCCTCGTCGGCGAGACGGGCGACGATCGCGGCGGAGGCCTCGGTGTCGTCGAATCGGATGACCGCGTGCAGTCCGCCGTCGAGCCCGCTGAGGGGAGCGCCCGGCAGGTCGCCGAGCACGGCCTGCACCATGCGCCGCCGGTGCGCGTAGTCGCGCCGGGTGGCGGCGATGTGGCGGCGCAGGGCGCCGGAGGCGAGGAACGCGCGCATCGCCTCCTGCGCGGGGCCCGGAACGGGGCACGGCTCGTCGGCCCGGATCCGGAGCACGGCGGCGCGGAGTGCCGGGTCGCCCGGCAGCACGAGGTAGCCGAGACGCAGCCAGGGGGTGAGCACCTTCGAGAAGCTGCCGACGAGCACGGTGCGCTCGGCGCTGCGCTCATCGCCGCTCAGGCCGCTCGCCGCGCCGAGGCGGTCGAGCGAGGCGAGCGCGGGCAGCGGCGCCCCGAGATGACGGAACTCGCTGTCGTAGTCGTCCTCGATGATCAGCGTTCCGTGCGCGCGCGCCCAGTCGATGAGCTCGAGCCGGGATGCCACGGGCAGGCGGCCGCCCAGCGGGTACTGGTGGCTCGGGGTGACCATGACGGCCTCCGGCGGACGGGGCATCCGCCGCAGTGCGTCGAGGTCGAGCCCGTCGGCGTCGACGGGCAGCGGCGCGATCGCGAGCCCGCGTCGCTCGAGCAGCCGGCGGGCCGAAGGGTAGCCGGGGTGCTCGACGGCGACCGTCGGCGTGCTGCGCCGGTCGAGCTCGCGTCGTTCGCGCGCGAGCTCGAGCAGCGCCCCGCCGAGCAGCGCCAGGGCCTCGCTCGTGCCGGCGGTGACCACGACGTCGTCGCTCGAGCAGCTCACTCCGCGGGCCTGCCTGAGGTGGTCGGCGATCTCCTCGCGCAGCCCGGCGAGGCCCGTGGGCGGTGGCGACAGCCGGGGGATCGGCGCGGCGGCGGCCCGTCGCCAGGCCGAGCGCCAGGCGCGCTCGTCGATGCGCGAGGTCGACGGGCTGCCGGGCAGCAGGTCGATGCGGTGCTCGGCGCGCTCGGTGCTCGGGGGTGTGGTGGCCGCCGTCCGGCTCGTCGAGGGCCGCGGCGAGGGGGCGGATGCCTCGGGCTCGACGACGAGTCGGGCCACCCGCGTCGGCGCGCCCTGGCGCAGCTCGAGGTAGCCCTCGCCGGCGAGCTGCTCGTACGCGGCGACCACCGAGCTGCGCGAGACGCCGAGCTCGGCCGCGAGCGCCCGCGTGGAGGGGACGGGGTCGCCGGGCGCGAGGAGCCCGCCGAGGATACCCCGGCGCACCCCGTCGACGAGCCGTGCGCCGAGCGGCGCGTCGTCGAGGGGGTCGAGCACGAGCAGGGGGCCGTCCACGGAGGCTCCTCACTGGACTGGTCGGAATCGCAGCAACTGGACTGCTGGTGAGGCCAGTCTACGTCCGAGACTCGAGCCATGACCACGATCGACGCCCCCGCCGAACTCCCCGCCCGCCGCATCCGCCGCCTCGCCGAACGCCAGACCACCGACCGCGAGGCGCTCGCCGAGCTGCTCGACGGCGAACTCGTCGGCCACCTCGCCGCCGTCGCCGACGGCGTGCCGATCGTCGTGCCGATGGGCTACGCGCGCATCGGCGAGGCCGTCTACGTGCACGGCTCGACCGGCGGGGGCTTCGCCCTCCGCGCGGCCGCCGAGCGCGCCACGGTCGCCTTCTCGGTCACCGCGCTCGACGGCCTCGTGTACGCGCGCTCGCTCTTCGACAGCTCCATGAACTACCGCAGCGCAGTCGTCTACGGCGTGCTCGAGGAGGTCGGTCGCGACGAGGCGGATGCCGCGCTGCTGGCGCTCTCCGAACGGCTCATGCCGGGGCGCTCCGCCGAGGTGCGCGCGATGCGGCGGAAGGAGGTCGCGGCGACCCGCGTGCTCCGGCTCGCCCTGGACGACGTCGTCATGAAGGCGCGTGCGCACGGGGCATCCGAGGCGCTCGACGACGGTGAGGACCACTCGCAGTGGGCGGGCGTCGTGCCGCTCGAACGCGTGTGGGGCGAGCCGCAGCCCTCCGGGCTGACCCCGGCGGGTACGCCCCTGCCCGAATCGGTGCGTGCGCTGACGACGCGCGCTCGCCGCTCCCGCAGTATTTCGTGACGGAAAGGGGGTTCACCATGCTCGCAACCATGCTCATGCTGGGGCTGATCGGCGCAGCGGCGCTCGGCGCCGCGCTCGTGCAGTTCCGCCGCGACGGTCTGCACCGTCTGCCGACGATGCACCGCTGAGGGCGGCCCGGGTGCGCCGTCTGAGGTGCCCCGACAGGAAATAGGGCGATCGTCCGATGGGACCGGGGTGCCTTAGCGAGCACCATCGAAGCATCCGATCGCACGATCGACCGAGACGAAGGAATGACCATGCAGTACTCAGCAGAACTGCTCGCCGTGCACACCCACGAGGCGAACCTGCTGCAGGCCGAGCGACGCATCGCCCACCGCCTCGCAGCGGAGGAGCGCGCGAGCGAGCGGGCTGACCAGGCCGAGCCGTTCGCCCGCCAGCGCGCGTTCGGTCGCCGCGGCCTGCGCCTCGCCCTCCGGTGAGCGCGCCGGCGGCGGCGCCCGCCGCGGTACCGCCCGCCACGAGCGCCTCACCTCGCACCGCGCATGTCGGCGGGCCGTGGCACGATGAGATCGTGACCATGTCAGCAGCGGCCATGATCGGCCGCGGCGCCGACCTCTCGCGGCTCGACGAGCGCCTTGACGAGGTGCGCGCCGGCGCGCCGTTCACCGTGATCGTGGGCGGCGAGGCCGGCATCGGCAAGACCCGGCTCATCCGCGAGTTCCAGCAGCACCTGCCGAACGACGTTCGGCTGCTCGCCGGCCAGTGCGTCGACCTGGGCAGCGTGGCCGCGCCCTACGCTCCGGTCAAGACCGCCCTCCGGGCGCTCGTCGCCGACGTCGGCGCGTCGCCGGTGCTCGAGGCGGTCGGCCCGGGTCGGGCGGCGCTCGTCGCCCTGCTGCCCGAGCTCGCCGCCGAGTCGGGCGAGGTGGGCGCGCCCGGGGCCGGCATCGCCGCGGGGCAGCTGCACGAGGGCATCGCGGTGCTCCTCGAGACCTTCTCGCGCGAGCGCCCGATCGTGTTCGTGATCGAAGACCTCCACTGGATCGACGCGGCGAGCCTCGCCCTGCTGCGCTTCCTGCTGCGCGCCCTCGGCTCGAGCCGCGTGCTCACCGTGCTCAGCTACCGCACCGAAGACGTCACGAGGGGCCACCCGCTGCGCTCCTTCCTCTCCGAGGCCGAGCGCGACCGCTGGGTCGAGCGGCTCGAGCTCGGTCGGCTGTCGAAGGCGCAGGTGAAGCGGCTCGTGAAGTCGCTCGTCGTCGACGAGGCGCCGAACGAGCAGGTGCTCGAGACGGTGTTCCGCCGCAGCGACGGCATCCCCTTCTTCGTCGAGGAGCTCGTCGGCATCGACGGGTGCCGCGACGAGGGCTTCGTGCCCGACACCCTGCGCGAGCTGCTGCTCGCCCGCTACGAGCGGCTGCCCGAGTCGGCCCAAGAGCTGCTGCGGCTCATCTCGACCGGCGGGGTGCGGGTGTCGCACGCCCTGCTCGCCGAGGTCTTCCACGGCGACGACGCCGAGCTCGACGCCGCCGCGCGCCAGTGCGTGCTCTACGGCGTCATCACGATCGACGGCGACGACTACTCGTTCCGGCACGCGCTCGTGCGCGAGGCGATCCTCGACGACCTGCTGCCGGGCGAGCGCGCCCGGTTCCACGCGCGTTACGCCGAGGCGTACGAGGCGGCGGCCGCGGCTGGTTCGCGCCGGCTGGCCGCCGAGATCTCCTACCACTGGCTGGGTGCCCACAACGCGGTCCGCGCGTTCCCGTCGACCCTCCAGGCCATGCGCGAGGCGCGCGCCGCTGCGGCGTACGCCACCGCGGCCCAGCTCGGTGAGCGCGCCCTCGAGCTGTGGGACGTCGTGCCCGACCCCGAGGCCGCCGCCGGCATGGGCAAGCTCGAGCTCATGGGCCGCACGGCCTCGCACCTGCGCAACGCGGGCGAGGTCGAGCGCGGGCTCGCGCTCGTCAAGGCCGCGCTCGCCGAGTGCCCGCGCGACGAGCCGCAGTACCCCCGATTCCTGCGCGACAAGGCCCTCTATCTCGCGGCCATCGGCAGGCCCGGCTCGATCGAGATCCTCGAAGAGGCGCTCGAGGTGCTCGGCGACGACGGCGACCCCGAGATCAAGGCGGGCTGCCTCGCGACGCTCGCCGGCCGGCTCATGATCGAGGGCCGCACGGGCGAGGCGATCGAGACGGCCGAGCGCGGGCTCGCGGTCGCGCTCGAGTACGACCTGCCGCGCTCGGCCTCGATCTCGAAGAACATCGCGGCCGTGAGCCGGGCGGTGCGCGGCGAGGTCGAACGCGGCATCGAGATGCTCGCCGAGGCCCGTGAGCTGGCCGAGGGCGACGGCGCCGCGCTGCTGCGCTACTGGGTCAACTCCTCAGACATCGCCTACCTCGTCGGCGACTACGCCGAGGCCGTGCGCCTCGCCGAAGACGGCCTGGGGCGCGCCCGGGCGCAGGGCGTCGAGCGCAGCACCGGCGTGCTGCTCGCCTCGAACGCGGTCGACCCGCTCTTCGCCCTCGGCGAGTGGGAGCGCGGCGGCGAGATCATCGATCGCGCGTTGTCGCTCGACCCGCCGGTGCCGTTCACGGTCTACCTGCAGCGCGCCCGCATCTGGTCGATGCTCTGGCGGGGCGACCCCGCCGGCGCGGCCGAGGCGCTGCGCCGCGTCCGCACGATGATGGCCGGGGTGCAGGCGGTCGAGATGCAGACCCGGCTCGCGGTGGGCCAGATGGCCGCGGAGGTCGCGCTCGCGAACGACGACCTCGCGGGCGCGTGGGCCGAGATCCGCGGCATCTTCCACGAGGAGCGCGCGCTCCATCCGGGCTACGCCCACCCCGGCTTCTGGGTCGCCGCCCGCGTCGCGGCCGCGATCACGGCCCGGCCGCACGCGGTGCCCGAGGGGGTCGTCGACGAGGTCCGCGCCTCGATCGGCGAGCTCGACCGCCTCCTCGAGGCGGCGTCGTTCTGGCCGCACCACGACAGCTGGGCCGCGATGGTCGAGGCCGAACTCACCGAGGCATCCGAGGGTGCCGGCGCCCAGGTGCCGGGCACCGACGTGCCGGCCTGGCGACGGGCCGTCGACGCCACCGAGCGCGACGGCGTGCCGGGCTACCTGCATCCCTACGCCCTGCTGCGGCTCGGCGAGGCCGAACTGGCGGCGGCCGACCGCACCGCCGCCCGGGCGACACTGCAACTCGCGCTGGATCGCGCCGAGGGCGGCGGGGTCACCGCCGTGCGCGAGCGGGTCGAACGCGTCGCGGCGACCGCCGCGATCGTGCTCGACGGAGCCCATCGCCCGGTCGGCGGCGAGGTCGCGGGCATCGCCGGCGCCGCGGCATCCGATGCCGACGCCGCCGCGACCGCCGAGCTCACCGCCCGCGAACGCCAGGTGCTCGAACTCATCGCCGAGGGCCTCAGCAACCGGCAGATCGGCGAGCGACTGTTCATCAGCGGCAAGACGGCCTCGGTGCACGTCTCCGCCATCCTGCGGAAGCTCGGTGCGGCGACCCGCACCGAAGCCGCCTACCGCGCCGGTGCGCTGCGCTGAACCGGCACGTCACGGAGCCATGACGCACGCCGACGAACCCGCGGGCCCTCCCGCCGCACCGGTCATCCGCGCAGCGCGCCACGACGACGCCGCGGGCATCGCGCGCATGCACTGGGCGAGCCACCAGACGACCTACATCGACTCGGGGGCGGTCGCACGCGAACGCATCGAGGCGTGGACGCTCGAACAGCGCCTCGAGGGATGGCGTCAGGTGCTCGCCGACGTCGACGGCCCCGAGCGGATCGTCGTGGTCGCCGTCGACGGCGACCGGATCGTCGGCTTCGCCGACGCCAAGGGGGTCGACCTCGTCGCCGAGCCCGATGCCCCGCGCGACCTCGAGCTCAAGGGGCTCTACCTGCTCGACGCCTACCAGGGATCGGGCCTCGGCCAGGCTCTGCTCGACGCGGCGATCGGCACCCGGCCGGCCTTCCTCTGGGCGATGGCCGGCGAGACGAGGGCTCGGGCGTTCTATCGCAAGAACGGCTTCGAGCCCGACGCCACCGAGGTGCCGTTCGAGCCATGGCGCATCATGATCGTCCGCCTCGTGCGCTGACTCAGCTGCCTCGATCGTCGGGGGCAGGCCGAGCACGCGGGTCGGCTCGTCCGGGCAGTGCCGCCGCCGCGAGGCGCGCCAGGGCCGCCTCGAGTGCCCCGTCCCAGGCCGCTCGCGGTGCTGGAGCCACACCGTGCACGAGGAGGTGCGCGACGGCGGCGATGTTGCCGCCGGGGAGCGGGGCGGTGCCCTCGCCCGCCTGCTCCGAGGGGCGCGCGAGATCGGCGGAGTGCACCTGGCGAGCATGGGGCATCCCCGCCGGTCTCTCGCCGTCGACGACGAACCGGAGCTCGGGGCGTTCGAGTGCGGCCGTGAGCGCGTCGATCCGAGCGCCGTCCTCGAAGGGGAACCCGCTCACCACGACGAGGTCGGCTTCGGCGACCGCCCTGCGTGCAGACGCACCGTCGACGAGACGTACGCCGTAGTCCCGAAGCACGGTGCGGAGTCGATCGCCGTGCGTGTCGTCGCCGAGCTCGGCGACGAGCGTCGGCTCGTCGCCGAGGAGCGAGAGCCCGATCGCGGCGTCGAGGCCGCGGCCGCCCACGAGCTCGCGCGAACCGCGTTCGTCGCGGTGCACCTCCACCCGGGCGTCGCCGATGACCGCGACGCGCGCCCGCAACCGGGGCGCGTCGGCCTGCGACGAGGTGTTCACCCGCCCGCCCGGGCGAGTGAGGGTATCGGCGTGAGCGCGTCGGGGATGAGTGCGGACCGGTCGCGGATCACGCGCGCCTCCTTCGGGGGCCCGATCTGCGACGCGGCGGTCATGCGTCCCCCTCGCATCGGCACCGCCTGGGAACCGCCCCGGTCGGGGCATCCGCTCGTCTTCACTGTATTGCGGTGCTCGCGGGAGCGCCAAGGAGCGCGTCGTGGTGGGTGAGGGCAGGCTCGTTCACCCGGCTCCTCCTCGAGCCGGAGTGCCGCTCGTGCCCTCGCCGGGCCGTCCTGCGCACGGGCGCCGCGCTCGCCGCGCGCTCGCCCGCCGTCGAGTACCGTTGATCGTCGACCCAGAGGAGCAGCACCGCACATGAAGCCCGGCCCCAGGCGCAGCGTCAGCCAGTCCGACATCGTCGACGCCGCCTTCGAGATCCTCGAGGAGAAGGGCGTCGCGGCGGTCTCGGTTCGGGGCGTCGCCGGTGCGCTCGGCCTCACGCCGACCGCCATGTACACCTACTTCGCGTCGAAGAACGCACTGCTTCAGGCCATGGTCGAGCAGCTGCTCACCGGCGTCGCGGATGCCCCGGCGACCGAGTGGCGCGATCGCGTCGTCGCGGTCGCGCTCGCGCTGCGAGCGAAGCTCGCCGAGCACTCGGGCTCGATCGTGCTCGTCACGAGCGGGCCGCTCGACGGCCCCAACGCGCTCTCGCTCGCCGAACGCCTCATCGAGAGCTTCGTCGAGGCGGGACTGTCGGTCGACGACGCCGCTCGCGCCGGTCATGCCGTGCGCGCCGTCGTCGTCGGCCAGTCGGCGCTCGAGGCGGCCCGCCGTACGGCGCCCGTCGAGGTGTCGGCGGCGCAGCCGCTCTGGTCCGACTCGCGGCACCCGCTCGTCGAGGAGACCGCCGGTCTTGCGCTCGACGACGGCGGCGACGCCGAGTTCGCGACGATGCTGGGTCGTGTGATCGACGGGTTCGTCGGGGCGTAGTCTCGCACCGCGCAGGCGTGCGCACACCGGGGTCTTCGCCGGTTCAGCGACGCCGTCGCCTGCTCGCGACTCGGACCACCGTGCATCCGCCCGAAGGCGCCTCCCCGACGCGACGAGGCGCCGACCCCCGGAGGGGGCCGACGCCTCGTCGGTGTTGCGTCAGCGCGTCGCCGCTCAGCCCGCCGCAGGGGGCGTGATGCTGATGAGCGCCGCGGTGTTGCCCTTGAAGGCCTTCTTCACCGAGATGACGGTGCCGTAGCCCACGCCCGCGTCGGCCGGGTTGCCCGATCCGAACACGCCGAGGCCGACATCGACCCCGTCGTAGGCGGGCAGGCGGTTGCCGGCGAGGTCGTACAGCGGGGTGCTGTACTCGGCGTTGCCGACCGAGGGAACCACGGTCGACGCGTCACGGTCGCGGTAGAAGAGCGCGCCGTCGGACTCGCGCAGGGCGAAGCCGGGCACCCAGCCACGGTCGTCGGTGAAGGTGCTCACCGCGTCCTGCGCCGCGACGTCGGTGCAGTACTCGTCGCCGGTCGCGCCGATGAAGCACTCGGTGAACGGGTACGTCTTCGTGAGACCGAACGCCACGTTCGACGACTGGGCACGCGAGGGCATCACGTTCAGCGTCGTCGGGTCGGCGTCGGCCGCGGCACCGGTGCGCTGCAGCGGGTTGAAGTGGCTGTCGACGAGCAGCAGCCCGCCCTTCGCACCGTAGCTCGGCAGCGCCGCCTCGTTGGTGAGGATCTGGTTCGAGTTGCCGTACGTGGTGTCGCGGTACCAGACCAGAGCGCCCGGCGCGTTGTACGCGAGCTTCTCGACCTTCCAGGCGCCGTCGCTGTAGACGGAGTTGTAGCCGTACTTCAGGCCCTCGTCGAAGCCGTCGAAGTTGCGCCACTCGACCAGGTAGTACTGCGCCTTGATCGAGGTGCCGGTGTCGAT
Source organism: Agromyces sp. NPDC058104 (assembly GCF_042884835.1). Classification (NCBI taxonomy): domain Bacteria; kingdom Bacillati; phylum Actinomycetota; class Actinomycetes; order Micrococcales; family Microbacteriaceae; genus Agromyces; species Agromyces sp. NPDC058104. The sequence goes on from NZ_JBHVTD010000001.1 coordinate 1,609,400, forward strand.
GCGCCAGCCGGGGCCGGTCGTGTCGGCGAAGGTGCCGACCTTGGGCGTCCAGCCGTTCTCGCCCGACTCGACGTCGTCGCTCCACGTGGTGGTGTCACCGCTCGTGAGCGAGAAGTCGTCGGCGAACCAGCCGCGCTCCTGGAAGGCGGCGTCGGTCGCCATGCGGAGGCGCAGGTCGATCGACTGCCCGGCGTAGGCCGAGAGGTCGACGTACTGGTGCTGCCAGCCGTGCGAGTCGCCCGTCAGGCCGTACTTGCGGTCGCCGAAGCCGTGCAGGTTGCCGTTGGGGTCGGGGTAGCCGTCGGGCGTCGTGGCCTCGGTGCCGTCGGTGTTGTACACCTTCTGGTCGGTCCAGGTCGTGCCGCCGTCGGTCGAGATCTCGACGAAGCCGAAGTCCCAGTCGGACTCGATGACGAAGTTGTTCCACATCCAGAACTTGGCGTCGGCTGCCACGTCGAGCTTGCGCTCGATGCGGATGTCGCCCCAGTCCTGGTCGGCGCCCGTGTACCACATGTTCTCGCCGCTGTGCGGGTCGGCGAGGTTGATGGTCTTGTCGGGCAGGTTCACCTTCACACCGTCTTCGCTGCCCTTGAGGGGGCGCGAGTTCTGGCCGACCTTGACGGTCGTCTCGTCGTCACCGGGGTTCACGACGAGCGGCTCGGCCCAGCCGAGCACCCACTTGTCCCAGAGGCCCATGTGGGTCGGCATCGACTGGAAGATGGGGCCCGCGTGCGAGCCGGAGCTCATGAGGTCCCAGAAGTCGATGTCGCTGCTGCCGGCGTTCGAGGTGTCGTAGAGGTCGGGAAGACCGAGGTCGTGACCGTACTCGTGCGCGAACACGCCGACGCCCGAGTCCTCGGGCTGCACGATGTAGTTCGACAGCTTGAGGTCGGTGCCGGGGATCGTCGCGCCGCCGAGGACGGCGGAGGAGTGCGCCCACAGGGCGTACGTGCCCTGCGCGCCGCCGCCGCCGGACTTGTCCTCACCGGCGTGCACGAGCACGACGTGGTCGATCACGCCGTCGGGCTCGTTGACGTTGCCGTCGCCGTCGCGGTCGCCCTGGTCCTCGATGTCGTAGTCGGCCCAGGGGAAGTCGGGCTGCGCCTCGGCGAGTGCTGCGACCGCGTCGATCGGCAGCTGGCCGGGGCCCTTCGGGTTGGAGGGGTGGCCCTGCTGGTCCTGCATGGGACCGGCCACGTAGACGCCCTCGGAGTTCTGGTGGCACACCGTGGCGCCGTAGTACGCCTCGGAGTGGGGCACCGTGATCCACGGGGTCGCCTCACCGGTGACGGTGTAGGCGCCGCGCGACATCTCTTCGTACATCGACTTCATCGTGTAGCCCGAGATGTCGAAGCCGGGCTTGCCGTCGGGGCCGGTGAGGTCGGTGCGGACGCGCTCGGTGATGCCTTCGTCGGTGAAGAGCATCTTGTTGAAGTGCTCCGACGAGAAGTCGGGCACCCACATCGAGTTGTTGTCCTCGAGCTCGTAGTCGGCGGGGTTGGGGATGCCGTTGTGAAGGGGCCCGTTCTGGACGTTGCCGGGCTTGCACGTGGTCGCGCCGAACTCGGTCGGCACGTAGCTGTCGGTGAAGTCGTCGTTCGCCTGGTCGTTGAACTCGACGAGGATCGTGAGGAGCTTGGCCTCCTGGGTGACGTCGGCCTGCTTGTAGTTGGGGGACTTCTTCGGCTTCTTGGCGTTCTTGTTCGCCTTGAGCTGCTCCTGCTTGAGCTGCTTCGGGCTCTTGCCGGTCTCGTTCGACTTGTTCTCGAGCTTGGCCAGGCCGCCGGCGGCCTGCGGGTTGCCCGCGGCGAACTTCGCGTCGATCTCCATTGCCGTCGCGAGCGCGTCCTCGGCCTTGGGGGTGACGACCTTGTTGCCCTCGATGTCGAAGACGGCTTCGTCGTCGGCGCCCACGATCGCCTCCGCACGGGGGGCGACGTAGTTCATGTAGTACTCCGAGTCGCTGATCACCGCTGGCGATACCGGTGATTCAGCCGCGGCTGCGGTGCTCACTCCGAACGACACCATTCCGGTGGCGGCGAGTGCGAGCACCGGAACGACCGCGACCGCGCGCTTGCGCGCGCGGCTGGTGAATCCAGACATGCTTCTCCCTTCGAGTGACTCGGCGGAGGTGACCGTCGAGACACGCACGGCGCCCGTCGGTGGACGGACGTAATCGGCATCCTGCCGTGCGGCGCCGCATATATGGAAGGCCTGTGTGGAATCTGTGGAGAACTTCGCACGACCGTTGCGCGGAACGGCGCGGATCGACGGGGAGGAGCGGGCTGGGCCTGTCGTGATTCCGCCAGCTGGCGGGATTACGCCATGCCCGAGCGTGCACACGTCCGGCCGTCGTTGCGCCCGAGGACGGTCCACGCGGGTGGTTTGACTGTGGCCGGGAGTTCGGCTAACGTCGGCGGCAATAGGGTAAGAATGGAGACCTCCTGTTGGAGGTTTTCGTCTGCCCTTTTTTGGTTTGTGCGCGTCTCTGACAGGGTTTCCCGACAGAGAGGTCGGACACGTGGCACAACATGTTCTGAGAGGCGTCGGCGACGTCATCTCCTTTATCGATGCACGGTCGCGCATCGGTGGGCGAGCCGGGGTGATCTGGTGGCTCGCGCTCAGCGGACTGTTCCTCGACGCCTTCTCGAACTCGGCGCTCTCGGCCGGCCTCGGGCCGATGACCAGGGACATGGAGCTCAGCGCGACGCAGGTCGCCGTCCTCACCTCGATGGCGTCGTGGGTCGCGATCGCATTCAACCCGATCGGTGGCTGGCTCGCCGACAAGTGGGGCCGCATCCCGCCGCTGCTCATCGCGAAGGTGCTCGCGCTCGCCGGTGCGATGCTCGCGGCGTTCGCCCCGAGCTTCGAGATGGTGCTCGCCGGCCGCTTCTTCGTGGGCGCCGCGTACGGCATCGACTTCGCAATCGCGATGGCGCTGCTCGCCGAGTTCACCCCCGCGCGGTTCAAGGCGCGCCTCAACACCTGGCAGGGCATCTGGTACGTCGCGGTCTGCTCGAACCTCGTCCTCGCGATCCTCTTCTACAACATGAACGTCGGCGACTCGATCTGGCGCTACTCGGTCGGCACCGCCGGCCTCGTGGCGCTCGTGCTCTTCGTGCTCCAGGCGACCTTCATGGTCGAGAGCCCGACCTGGCTCGCGCGCAAGGAGAAGCTCGGCCGTGCCGCCGCCTCGATGACGAGGATCTACGGCGAGACCTTCACCGCAGCGCCCGTCGAGGACCGCATCCCGGTCACGAATCAGGCCACCAAGGGCTTCGCGAACGTCGCACTCATCTTCCGCGGTATCTACCTGCCCCGCACGGTGCTCGCGGCGACCGTGCAGATGGCCCAGTCCATCCAGTACTTCGCGGTCGGCTGGTACCTGCCGATCATCAGCATCGCGCTGTTCGGCGAGGACTTCGTCGTCGCGACCATCGGCGCGCTCGTGTTCAACGTGTTCGGCATCGTCGGCGGCTTCATGTCGCCGGTCATCGGCAAGCGCTTCGGCCTGCGCCGGGCCTCGGCGATCGGCTTCGGCGCGGTGTTCCTGATGCTGGTCGTGCTCGGCTTCTTCTACGAGTCGATGCCGCTCTGGCTCGCCTTCGTCGTGCCGTCGCTGTTCATCCTGTTCCACTCGGGCGGCCCCGGCGCCAACGGCAAGAGCCTGTCGACGCTCTCCTTCCGCAGCGAACTGCGCGCGGGCGCCAACGGCATCATCGGGGCGATCGGCAGTGCGGGCGCGGCGCTCGGCCTGCTCGTCTTCCCCCTGCTGAAGGAGGGCATCGGCCTCGGCCCGACGTTCCTCATCCTCTCGATCGTGCCGCTGGCCGCGTTCATCGTCTGCTCGATCATCAAGTGGGACCCGACCCGCACCTCGATCAGCCCCGACGAGGAGCAGGACGCCCCGCAGTTCCGGAGCGACGCGTCGGCGCAGGCCGCTGCCGCCGAGGCATCCGCTCTGGCCGCCAAGTAACGCGGAAGCGGCATCCGACATGACGACACCCGCGATCCTGGCGATCGACGAAGGAACGACCGGCACCCGTGCGGCGTGGGTCACGGCCGACGGCCTCGTGCACGCGCTCGAGTACCGACCGCTCCGTGTCAGCACACCCGTCGCGGGCGTGGTCGAACAGGATGCGAACGCGATACTCGACAAGACCATCGACGCCTGCCGCGCAGTCATCGCCCGCGCGGCAGGCGACGGGGTCGCTCTCGTCGGGCTCGCGATCGCCACCCAGCGCGCGACCACCGTGCTCTGGGACACCTCCACCGGGCGGGCCCTCGTGCCCGCGATGGTGTGGCAGGACAGCCGCTACGCCGACGAGCTCGCGGCCCTCGGGCCCGGGTGGAACGAGCGACTGATCCGCAGCGTCGGCCGCCCGACGGGGGTGCGCTCGCCCTACCTCTGGGCCGCGCACCACCTCCGCGAGACGTCGGAGGTGGCCGAGGCGCACCGGGCCGGCCGGCTCGGCTTCGGCACGATCGAGACCTGGCTCCTGTGGAGCCTCTCCCGAGATCGCACCTACGCCGCGACCTCGACGAACGCGACCTCGGCGGGCGCCTATGTGCTGGCCCGCCACGAGTACGAGCGCGAGTGGATCGACACGCTCGGCTTCCCGGGCGAACTGCTGCCCGAGCTGCGCCAGGACGCCGACGACTTCGGGGTGACCGACGCCTCGGTCCTCGGCATCGAGGTGCCGATCCTGTCCGCGGTCGGCGACCAGCACGCCGGCACCGTCGGCCTCGGCTGCCTCCGCAAGGGCCAGGCGATGTGCGTGCACGGCACCGGGAGCTTCGTCGACCTCGTCATCGGCAACGAGGCGCCAGCGAACCCGGGCCTCTACGACGGCGCGCTCACCCTCACGGCCTGGCGGAGGAACGGGGCATCCGTCTTCGCCATCGAGACGTTCACGGCGACGACCGGCTCGGCGCTCGACTGGGTGTGCGACACGCTCGGCTGGTTCGAGTCGTCGCAGCGCATCAGCGAGCTGGCCGGGACCGTGTCGTCGGCGAAGGGCGTCATGTTCGTCCCGGCGCTCACTGGCCTCCGGATGCCCGTCATGGAGCCCAGGGCGAAGGCCTCGCTGACGGGCTTCTCGATGTCGACGACCCTGCCCGAGATCGCCTACGCCGTGCTCGAGGGCATCGCCCACTCGGTCGCCTCGAGCGCCGAGGCCGACGAGCAGGTGGCGGGCACCGCGATCACCGAGATCGTCGTCGGCGGCGGGATGTCCGCGAGCGACCCGCTGATCCAGATGCAGGCCGACCTCGTCGGCGTGCCGATGCGCCGCCTGCCCGCCTCGGAGGGGGCGAGCCTCCGGGGCGCGGCGTTCCTCGCCGGCTCCGACGGCCTGCTCTGGAACTCGCTCGAGGAGGCCGCGGCGTCGATGGGCGACGGCGACGTCTTCGAGCCCCTGATCGGGGACGACGAGCGCGCCGAGCGCCGAGCGGCGTGGAACGAACGCATCGACAACGAACTCCGGCTCACGCAGAGCCGTGCACCACGGAAGTAGGAGAGAACCACACGATGGTAGGACTGCCAGCCCGCAAGACCGACACCGCGCGCGAGCGCATGACCCGGGTGGAGCCCCTCCGGCTCAGCCGAGCCGAACAGGTCGCGAACGTCGAGGGCGGTCGCTTCGACATGATCATCGTCGGCGGCGGCGTGACCGGCGCGTACGCCGCGATGGATGCCGCGCTTCGCGGCTACCGCGTCGCGCTGCTCGAGAAGGACGACTTCGCGTCGGGCACCTCCTCGAAGTCGTCGAAGATGATCCACGGCGGGCTCCGCTACATCGAGCAGGGCAACCTGCCGCTCGTGCGCCACTCGCTGCTCGAGCGCCAGCGGCTGCGGAAGAACGCCAGGCACCTCGTGCAGCGGCTGCCGTTCCTCTTCCCCGTGCTCTCGCACGACGGTGTCTTCGACCGCCGCCTCGCCGCCGGCTTCGAGAGCCTGCTCTGGACCTACGACCTCGCGGGCGGATGGCGCGAGGGCGTGCTGCACCAGAAGCTCTCGAAGAACGAGGTGCTCGCGCACTGCTCGACCTTCAAGGCCGAGAACCTCGACGGCGGCTTCATGTACTACGACGCGCGCGCCGACGACGCGCGCCTCACGCTCACGCTCGCCCGCACCGCGGCGCATCACGGGGCGGCGATCCTGAACGGTGCGAAGGTCACCGGGATCACGCGCAGCCGCGGCAAGGTCAACGGCGTCGTCGCCGAGGTCGACGGACGCGAGATCTCCGCCCTCGCGGGCGTCGTCGTCATCGCGACGGGGGCGTGGCTCCGCGACTGGAACGGCGCGGGCGCCGATGCGGACGCCCCGAACATCCGCCCGGCCAAGGGCGTGCACATCGCGGTGCCGTGGTCGAAGATCCGCAACGACTGCACGGTCACGATCCCGATCCCCGGTCGCAACCGCCGCGCGACCATCACCCGATGGGGCGACACCGCCTACCTCGGCACGACCGACGAGGACTACACGGGCGACCTCGACGACGTGAACTGCACGCGTGAGGAGATGGAGTTCCTGATCTCGGGCGCCCGCACCGCGTTGAACACCGACCTCGAGGCCTCCGACGTCGTCGGCAGCATCGGCGGCTGCCGGCCGCTCGTCGCCCCGCCGGGCGGAAAGACCATCGACGTCAAGCGCAAGCACGAGATCCGCACCGACCGCGACGGCCTCGTGACGGTCGTGGGGGGCAAGCTCACGACGTCGCGCCACATGGCCCAGCAGACGATCGACGCCGCGCAGAAGGTGCTCGGCGAACGCCGGCGCTGCGCCACGAAGGACGCCTACCTGCTCGGCTCGGCAGGCTACGACCCCGAGGCCGTCACCGCGTCCGGCGGCCTCGCGGCCCACCTCGGCGAGCGCTACGGCAACGAGGCGCCGTTCGTCACCGACATCCTCGGCGACGACCCGTCGCTCGCGAAGCCGATCGTCGAAGGCCTGCCGTACCTCGAGGCCGAGGTCGTCTACTCGGCGCGGCACGAGATGGCGCGCAGCGTCGACGACGTGCTGAGCCGTCGCACCCGCGCTCGCCTCATGGCGCGCGACGCCTCCGCGGCCGCCGCGCCGCGCGTCGGCGAGCTGCTGCGGGCCGAGCTCGGCCTCAGCGACGCCGCGGTCGCCGCCCAGGTGGCCGCCTACCAGACCGCAACGGCGCACGAACGCGCCATCCTGATGGGAGAGTCCGAATGATCAGCAAGGAAGCCGTCAAGCGCGGTTACAACCGCGGCAACTACGTGGTGGGCGCCCCCACCCAGCCGCACTACGCCGCGAGCATCGAGACGATCGGCGAGGAGGCGTACTTCCAGGAGGACGTCGTCGCCGTGCCGGCGGCCGTGGTCGACGAGCTCGAGGCGGCGGCCGACGAGGTGGTCACCGACGTGGCATCCGTCGTCGAGGGGACCCGCGACTGGTGGGCCGGCAGCATGATCGGCGAGACCGCGGGCCGGCCCGCGACGCCGAACGCCGTGATCGCGAAGGTCTCGACGACCGAGCAGGTGCAGGCCGTCATGCGCATCGCCGATGCGAACGACCTGCCCGTCACCGTCTCCGCCGGGCGCAGCAACGTCACCGGCGCGGCGCTGCCGGTGCGCGGCGGCATCGTGCTCGACGTGTGCGAGCTCAACCGCTTCGTGGGCTTCGACGAGGAGAGCCAGATCGTCGAGGTCGAGGCCGGCATGTTCGGCGACGTCTTCGAGGAGCTCATCCAGTCGCGGTTCGGCATGACGATGGGGCACTGGCCCTCGTCGTACGGCATCTCGACCGTGGGCGGCTGGGTCGCGTGCCGCGGTGCCGGCCAGCTGTCGACGCGCTACGGGAAGATCGAGGACATGGTCTACGGCATGGATGTCGTGCTGGCCGACGGCTCGCTCATCACGGTGGGGGAGAGCGCTCGCGCGGCCGTCGGGCCCGACCTGCTGCAGCTCGTGATCGGCTCGGAGGGCACCCTCGGCGTCATCACGACGATCCGCTTCAAGCTGCACCGGCTGCCGGCGTACGGGCGCGCGATCGCCTACGGCTTCCCGACCTTCGCCGCCGGGCTCGAGGCCTGCCGCCAGATCATGCAGCAGGGCGCGAACCCCGCGGCGCTCCGCCTCTACGACGAGCTCGAGAGCGGGGTGCAGTTCGACCTGCCCGAGCAGAACGTGCTGCTCGTCGCCGACGAGGGCACGCAGGAGCTCGTCGAAGCCGGCCTCGCCGTCAGCGAGCGCATCTGCGCCGAGACGGGCGTCGAGCTCGACCACGAGGCGATCTTCGAGCGCTGGCTCGACACCCGCTACCTCACCGGCAAGAGCGCCGAGGGGTTCACGCGCAGCCCCGGCTTCGTGGCCGACACCCTGGAGATGATCGGCCGCTGGCGCGACCTGCCCGCGATCTACGACGAGGTCGTCGCCGCCATCGACGCCGTTCCGGGCACGCTCGCCGGCTCGGCCCACCAGTCGCACGCCTACGTCGACGGCGCCTGCCTCTACTTCTCGCTCCGCGGAGACGTCGAGGTCGACCGGCGTGCCGAGTGGTACCGGGCAGCTTGGGATGCCGCGAACGCCGTCATCCTGAAGCACGGCGCGACCCTCAGCCACCACCACGGAGTCGGCCTCCTGCGCGCTCCGTACATGGCGGAGTCGCTCGGCGCCGGCTTCGAGGTGCTGCGCGCGGTGAAGGCGGCGCTCGACCCGAAGAACCTGCTGAACCCGGGTAAGCTCGGGCTCGACGCCTGAGCCTGCGATGAACGAGTCCGCAGACGAGGGCAGGAATGCGGTGAACGTGCTGGAGTTTCCGCGCTCGCTCGACGAGCGTCTCTATCGGAATCCCGTCGTCGCCTCGCTCTACGGCACGGAGTCGGTCGAGGCGTTCCTCGCCGGCCCATGCCAGGTCGCGATCGCCGCGAACGTGGCGCTCCCCGACCTCGAGGGCATCGTGTCGACGCTCTCGTCTGCGGGCAAGTTCGTCTTCGTGAACATCGACAACAGCGACGGTCTCGCACAGGACCGCGGCGGCGTCGAGTACTTGCGCAAGATCGGCACGCCGGGGCTCATCACCACGCGCACGATGCTCATCCAGAAGGCGAACCAGCTCGGCATGGTGACCATGCAGAAGGTCTTCATCACCGACCGGTCGACGCTGCCGCGCAGCACCAACGCGGTGCGGCAGAACCGGCCGCACCTCGTGCAGCTCATGCCGTGGCCGGTCATCCCCTACATCAAGCAGCAGGAGCTCGCCGAACTCACGCCGTACGTCGCAGCCGGCTTCGTGCAGAGCCGCGACGACGTGGTCGCCGCGCTCAAGGGCGGGGCGAAGGCCGTCTCGACGAGCGACGTCGAGCTTTGGTCGATCACCAGGCGCTGACCGGATGCCCCGTGGCCGCTGCTCGGCCACGGGGCTCCGTCGCTCCCGCAACCCTGCTGCTCCCACTCGACAGGAGACCCACGTGTCCTCACCCCAGTTCCAGGTCATCGCCCGCTACTTCCCGCTGCCCGGTGAGACCGACGCCGTGCTCGCACTGCTCGGCGAGCTTGCAGAGGCGAGCCGCACCGAGCCGGCGAACCGCGCCTACGACTACTACCGGGGGGTGGCGAACCCCGACGAGATCGTCATCCTCGAGCGCTACGACGACGAGGCGGGGTTCGCGGCGCACCGCGAGTCCGAGCACTTCCAGCGCATCGGCGTCGGCCGGATCATCCCGCTGCTCGCCGACCGGGTGATCGAGCGGTACCGCGAGGCCGCGGATGCGTAGCGCGGTCCTCAGGGAGCAGGGCGCGGCACGGCCCTACGCGGCGAGCCGCCCTCTCGGCATCGAGCCGCTCGCCCTCGCTGCGCCCCGCGCCGGCGAGGTCGGCGTGCGGATCGAGCGCGCGAGTCTCTGCCACTCCGACCTCTCCGTCGTGAACGGCTCACGACCCCGCCCGCTCCCGATGGCGCTCGGCCACGAAGCCGCGGGCGTCGTCGAGGCGGTCGGCGACGGAGTCGATGGCGTCGCGGTCGGCGATCACGTCGTGCTGGTCTTCGTGCCGAGCTGCGGGGCCTGCCGAGAGTGCCGCTCCGCACGGCCGGCGCTGTGCTCGCGCGCGGCCGAGGCCAACGGTTCGGGCGAGCTGCTGCACGGGCCGTCCGTGCTCGCCGATGCGGCCGGCGACCCGGTGCACCATCACCTCGGAGTGTCGGCATTCGCCGAGCGCGCCGTCGTCGCGGCGGAGTCGCTCGTCGTCATCGATCGCGACGTGCCGTTCGACATCGCGGCGATGTTCGGCTGCGCCGCGCTCACCGGCATGGGTGCCGTCTTCAACACCGCGGAGGTGCGGCCCGGGCAGTCGGTGATCGTCTTCGGTCTCGGCGCCGTCGGCCTCGCCGCCGTGATGGCTGCTGCGCAGGTCGACGACGTGACCGTCATCGCCGTCGACCCGAACACCGACAAGCACGAGCTCGCGCTCCGGGCGGGTGCGGACGCGGTCGCGACGCCCGACGGCGCCGCGGAGCTCGTCGAGGGCCTCACCGACGGCGGGGTCGACGTCGCGATCGAGGCCGTCGGCAGCGCCCGCGTCATGGCCGCGTGCCTCGAGCTGCTCGCCCGCGGCGGCGCGCTCGTCTCGGTCGGGCTGCCGCACCCCGAGCAGGAGCTCGCGGTGCCCGCGCTCCAGTTCGCCGGCGCGGGCAAGCGGCTGCTCGGCTCGTACATGGGCGACGCCTCGCCCGCGCGCGACATCGCCCGCTACGTCGAGCTGTGGCGCGCCGGGCGCCTGCCGATGGAGCTGCTGCACACCGACACGGTGCCGCTCGACGAGATCAACGAGAGCCTCGACGCGCTCGCCGACGGCCGCGTGATCCGGCGGCTGTTCGTGCCCGGCGCCGCCTGAACGACGCGCCCGATTCGGCCGGCGGCCCGGTCTGCGGGCCGCCGCCGAGCGATCAGCCGAGCAGCATCGACCGGAGCTGGTCGGCCGAGTGCACGACGGCCATCGCGTCGCCCGCCTCGGCCGGCGAGCCGTAGCCCCATTCGACGAGGATCGTCGGCACGCCGTTGGCGAGGGCGCCGAGCGTGTCGTAGCCGCGGTCGCCGACCATGACGGAGTTCGCGGTGTCGATGCCCTGCGACTGCAGGCGGCGGAGCGCCTCGGCGACGACGTCGGCCTTGGTGCTGCGCGACTCGTCGTCGCTCGCCCCGGTGATGACGGTGAAGTACCGGCTGAGGCCGGCGTGGTCGAGCACCTCGCGCGCCATGCGCTCGGGCTTCGAGGTGGCGAGGGCGACCGGCACGCCGGCGGCGTGCAGCCGCTCGAGCACCCCGGCGACGCCGGGGAAGACGGGCGAGCGCAGCACGTGCTGGCCGTAGTGGTCGCGGTAGACGTTGAGCGCCTCCCAGGCCTCGGCGTCGGAGAAGCCGGCGGTCATGCGGAGGCTGTCGAGCAGTGGCGGCCCGACATAGGCGCGCAGCGTCTCGTCGGACGGCACGGGCAGGCCCATCTCGGTGAACATGTGCGCGAGCGAGCCCGTGATGTCGGTCGCGGAGTCGATGATGGTGCCGTCGAGGTCGAACAGCACGGCCGACCACGTACGCGTGGGGGAGAGCGTCGGGGAAGTCACCGTGACATCCTAGGGGGCGAGAATGCGAGCGATGCTCGAATTACGGCAGGGCTCAGCGAACCCGCAGCGGGCATCCAGTCGCTGCGCGCCGGGTCGAGCGCCGACCGCGGGGCCCCTGCCTAGAACAGCCGCGAGTGGTCGTCGTCGACGCCGCGCATCGCGTCGTAGTCGAGCACGAGGCAGCGGATGCCCCGGTCTTCGGCGAGCGTGCGCGCCTGCGGCTTGATCTCCTGCGCGGCGAAGACGCCCGTGACCGGCGCGAGCAACGGGTCGCGGTTCATGAGCTCGAGGTACCGGGTCAGCTGCTCGACGCCGTCGATGTCGCCGCGCCGCTTCAGCTCGACGGCGACGCTCGCGCCCGAGGCATCCGTCGCGAGGATGTCGACCGGGCCGATCGCCGTCATGTACTCGCGACGCACCAGCCGGTGCCCGTCGCCGAGCAGTTCGATCTGCTCGGCGAGCAGCTTCTGGAGGTGCGCCTCCACGCCGTCCTTCTGGAGGCCCGGGTCGATGCCGAGCTCGTGCGCCGAGTCGTGCAGCACCTCGTGGATCGAGACGATGAGCCGGTCGGCGGTCTTCTTGTGCGTCACCGTCCAGAGCTCGACGATGCCGGCCTCGCGCTGCTCGTCGTCGGGCTCGGCCGTCGCGAGCGTGCAGGGCGGGCTCATCCAGTTGAGGGGCTTGTAGCTGCCGCCGTCGGAGTGCACCAGCAAGCTGCCGTCGCCCTTCACCATGAGCAGGCGGGTGGCGAGCGGGAGGTGGGCTTGGAGCCGCCCCGCGTAGTCGACGGAGCAGCGGGCGATGACGAGACGCACCCGTCGAGTCTACGTGCGGTCGGATGCCTCGTGGCCGTGGCCGTGGCCGTGGCCGTCGCCCGCGACCGAGGTGCGGCTGCGCTCGCGCGCGGCCGGGGCCGCGAGGAACGAGAGCACGAGCAGCACGAGGATGACGAGCAGCGCATTCAGGATGCCGAACTGCTGGCCGATGAACCCGAGCAGCGGCGGGCCCGTGAGGAAGGCGCAGTAGCCGATGATCGCCACCGCGCTGACGCGCGCCGCCGAGTCGGTCGGGTGGTCGGCGGCGGCCGACATGCCCACGGGGAACCCGAGCGAGGAGCCGACGCCCCAGAGCACGGTGCCGATCACGAGCATCCAGGTCTCGGTGCCGAAGATGAAGAGCGAGAGTCCGATGATGCCGACGACCGCGAGCACGCGCAGCACGGGCACTCGTCCGTACCGGTCGAGGACCGGCCCGCCGACGACGCGGGCGGCCGTGATCGAGACCGTGAACACGCCGAACATGATCGCGCCGAAGGTGGGGTCGAAGCCGTGGCCGTCGACGACGGCGAGGGCGAGCCAGTCGTTGGCCGAGCCCTCGGCGAACGACATCCCGAGCATGATGACCCCGATGAGCAGCAGGCGCACATCGCCCCAGACCGCCAGGTTCGCCCTGAGGCGCTCGGCGAACGGCGGGCGGGGCGCGTCGGCATGGGTGTCGTCGCCGACCTCGGCTCGCAGGGGAACGTAGCGCACGGCCACGAAGATGGCGACGGCGATGCCGAGTGCGATGCCCAGGAGGTGGATCGACACCGGCACGGCGGCCGCGGAGGCCGCCGCGGCGACGCCCGCTCCGGCGACCGTGCCGAACGAGAAGAAGGCGTGCATGAGCGGCATGACGGTGCGGCCGATCTCGCGCTCGGCCTCGGCGCCCTCGACGTTCATCATCACGTCGACCGCGCCGTTGCCGAAGCCGAAGAGCGCGAGGCCGATGACCACGAGCGGCACCGAGGGGAGGAGCGCGGAGCCGCCGATGCCGGTGAACACGAGCCCGACCGAGACGGTCACGAGCGCGCCGATCATGCCGAGGCGCGCGCCGAGCCGGGCGAGCAGCCAAGGTGCGGCGACGAGTCCGAGCACGGCGCCGGCCGAGGAGGCGAGGATGACGAGGCCGACCCCCTGCGTGCTGAGCCCGGTGTCGTCGCGGATCGCGGGGATGCGCGCGACCCAGCTCGCCATGCCGAGCCCCGAGAGGAAGAAGATCGCGAAGACGGCGTTGCGCCAGGCGACGAGCTCGCGCGTGGGGCGGGCGGCGGTGCCGCGCGTGGAGCGCCCGCCGTCGGTCTGTTCTGCCATGTCGTCCTCGTGCGATGTCCAGTGGTCCCGATCCGGGAGTCGAATCGATTCGATCACTGTAGCCGAGCTCGCGCGGATCCGCATCCGGCATCGCGCTTGCCGCGTGGGCGGGCGGCGGCTATCGTCGATTGCTAATCGATTAACAAGGTGACTCGAGGGAGAGTGCGATGGCAGCGGTGGGCAGCGAGGCGGGTCACGACGGCGGGGGAGCGGCGCGGCGACGGCCCAACATCCTCCTCATCGTGTCCGACGACCACGGTTACGCCGACCGGTCGGCGCTCGGCATCGATCCCCAGGTGCGCACCCCCGCGCTCGACCGGCTCGCCGCCGAGGGGGTCGGCTGCGAGGAGGCGTATGTCACCGCTCCCGTGTGCTCGCCCTCGCGTGCGGGGCTCATCGCCGGGGCGTACCAGCAGCGCTGGGGCGCCCACTGGTTCGACGACTCCTCGATGGCGGGCCCCGAGCATCCCTCGCTCGCCGAACGCCTGCGCGACGTCGGCTACCGCACCGGCTACTACGGCAAGGTGCACTACGGCGCAGAGCGCGAGGGTGATCGCGGCACGCCGCCGATGCACGGCTTCGACGACAGCTTCTACGGACTCGCCGGGCTGTCGATGGGCCGCCTGAACTACCTTCGCCACTCCGGTGACGCGGTCGCCGACTACGGCGATGCCGCGAAGGCCATGGCCGTGCAGCCGCTGTCGGCGGGCGGCGAGCCGGTCGAGGTCGAGCGGTTCCTCACCGACGAGATCGCCGATCGCGCCGCGGCCTTCATCGCGGACGACGACGAGCGGCCGTTCTTCGCGATGGTCGCCTTCAACGCGGTGCACAACTTCTGCTGGCAGCTGCCCGACGAGGAGCTCGAGGCGCGCGGGCTGCCGAAGTTCGACGACTGGTACCCCGGGGCCTCGGAGTACCTCGACTGGTACGACGGGGCGATCAGCCCGAACCTGCCGAACGGGCGGGCGTACTACCTCGCCCAGCTCGAGCTGATGGACCGGCAGATCGGTCGCCTGCTCGCACTGCTCGACGAACGGGGCGTCGGCGACGACACGATCGTCGTCTACACGACCGACAACGGCGGCTCCCAGTGCAACTACGGCGTGAACGCGCCGCTCCGCGGGTCGAAGTACACGCTCTACGAGGGCGGCATCAGGGTGCCGTTCCTCGTCCGCTGGCCGGCCGAGCTTCCCGGCGGAGCCCTCCGGGACGGCCTCGTCAGCTCGATGGACATCGCGGCGACCGCGCTCGCCGCGGCGGGTGGCGACGTCGACGGCCTCGATGGCCGCGACCTCCGCGCCTATCTGCGCGGGGACGACGGTCCCGTCCGCGACGAGCTGCACTGGGACTGCCGCTGGCAGTGGTCGGTGCGCCAGGGGCGCTGGAAGCTCAGCTGGGTCGAGCCGGGCTCGTCGCACGCGGAGGAGATCCGCCGCGTCGAGCACACCGAGCCCGGCGACGGACTGCGCCTCGTCGACCTCCTCGCCGACCCGGCGGAGCAGCGCGACGTGCGCGACGAGCACCCTGCAGTCGTCGACGAGCTGACCTTGGCCCGCCGGCGGTGGCGCGACGAGATGGACCGTTCGTCCGCGCTTTCGGGCTGACGCTTGCGTCGCCGGGGCTCCCCGGCTACAGTCACGTGTTAATCGTTTAGCTAAACGATTAACATTCCGGCGGGCGCAGCACCGCCGACCCCCACCAAGAGACAGATCCAAAGGAGGATCGGATGCTTCGAAGTGCAATCACCCGTCGCGGGGCCGCCGCGGTGGCGCTCGCCGCCACGGCCGCACTCGCGCTCAGCGCCTGCAGCGACTCGGGTTCGGCCTCGGGCGACGGCGAGGCCGTCACGCTCGAGTACGGCGTCTGGGACCAGAAGCAGGAGGCCGCGATGAAGGAGATCGCCGCCGCATTCACGGAGGAGCACCCCGAGGTCACCGTCAAGCTCGTCACCACGCCGTACAAGGAGTACTTCACGAAGCTCCAGACCTCGGTCTCGGGCGGCTCGGCCCCCGATGTCTTCTGGATGAACGGCCCGAACTTCCAGCTCTACGCCTCGAACGGCGTGCTCGCCCCGCTCGACGACCAGGGCATCGACCCCGCCGACTACCCGCAGGGCCTCGTCGACCTCTACACCTACGACGGCGCGCTCTACGGCGCCCCGAAGGACTTCGACACCGTCGGCCTCTGGTACAACAAGGAGCTCTTCGACGCCGCCGGCGTGGCCTACCC
Source organism: Agromyces sp. NPDC058104 (assembly GCF_042884835.1). Lineage (NCBI taxonomy): Bacteria > Bacillati > Actinomycetota > Actinomycetes > Micrococcales > Microbacteriaceae > Agromyces > Agromyces sp. NPDC058104. Next base: position 1,625,351 of record NZ_JBHVTD010000001.1, read on the forward strand.
CGAGGCCGGCTGGACGTGGGAGGACCTCGAGGCGACCGCCGCGAAGCTCACCGACCCCGCGAAGGGGCAGTACGGCATCGCCGCCTCGCAGTTCGGCCAGGAGAACTACTACAACTCGATCGCGCAGGCCGGCGGCGAGGTCATCAGCGCCGACGGCACCGAGTCGGGCTACGGCAGCCCCGAGGCGCTCGCGGGCATCGAGCTCTGGACCGACCTCATCGCCGCGGGCTCGTCGCCCACCGCGCAGCAGATGACCGACACCAATCCCGAGGACCTCTTCTTCTCGGGCAAGGTGGCGATGTTCCAGAACGGCTCGTGGGCCGCCGGCGCCTACGCCGACAACCCCGACATCGCCGACAAGGTGAACGTCGCCCCGCTCGCCGCCGGTGCCGAGGGCAACCAGAGCGTCATCCACGGCCTCGCGAACGTCGTGAACGCGAAGAGCGAGCACGTCGACCTCGCCAAGGAGTTCGCCGCCTTCGCGAGCGGCGAGGCCGCGTCCGACATCATGGCCGACTCGGGCACCGTCATCCCGGCGTTCGAGGGCAAGCAGCAGGCCTGGGTCGACGCGCTCCCGCAGTACGACCTCCAGGTCTACATCGACGCGCTCGACACGGCGGTCGCCTACCCCGTCTCGAAGAACACCGCCGCGTGGAACTCGATCGAGAGCGAGATCCTCTCGCAGATCTGGGCCGGATCCGTCTCGCCGAAGGACGGACTCCAGCAGCTCGCCACCGAGATGCAGGCGGCGCTCGACGCGGAGTCGGAGTAACGCCATGACCGACCTGATCGCGCAGCGCGCGAGCGCGCCGATCTCCGAACTCGACCGGGGGCGGCTCGCCGCCGCCCCCGGGCGGGGGCGGCGGCGCGGGCGCGGGCCCGGCCAGTCGCCCTGGTGGGCGCTGCTGTTCATCGGCCCGACGGCCGCGGGCCTGCTCGCCTTCTACCTGTGGCCGACCGTGCGCACCTTCTTCATGTCGTTCACCGAGTCGGGCCCCTTCGGGGGCTCCGAGTTCGTCGGCCTCGACAACTACGTGCGCCTCTTCCAGGACCCCGAGCTGCTCGGGGCCCTCCGCAACACCGCGCTGTACACCGTCATCGCACTCGTCGGCATCCCGCTCGCGGTCGCCATCGCGGCGCTGCTGAACACGACCGGCCTCCGCGGCCGCGGTGTCTACCGCACCCTCTACTTCATCCCGGTCGTCACGATGCCGGCCGCGATCGCGCTCGTCTGGCGCATGATCTACAACGGCGACTACGGCGTGCTCAACGAGGTGCTCGGGGTCTTCGGCATCGAGGGCAAGAGCTGGCTCACCGACCCGAGCACCGCGCTCGTCGCCATCGCCGTGGTCGGCATCTGGGCGGGCCTCGGCACGAACATCGTCATCTTCCTCGCGGGCCTCCAGGGGATCCCCGACACGGTCATGGAGGCCGCCGACCTCGACGGCGCCGGCCCGGTCCGCAAGTTCTTCTCGATCACCATCCCGCTGCTGAGCCCGAGCATCTTCTTCGTCAGCGTGATCAGCGTCATCGGCGCGCTGCAGGTGTTCGACCTCATCTACATGATGCTCGGCCAGTCGAACCCGGCGATGCCGAACACCCGCACGATCGTCTATCTCTTCTACCAGGCGGGGTTCATCGACAACGAGAAGGGCTACGCGGCGGCGATCGCGTTCCTGCTCCTCATCATCATCCTCATCCTGACGGTCGTGCAGTTCCGCCTGCAGAAGAAGTGGGTGCACTATGAGTGACCTCTCCCTCGACACCAGGGCGATGACCGGCGCGGATGCCGCGAGCGAACCCGGGCGCGGGGCATCCGCCGCCCGTGGCTCGCGCAAGCGGAGCCACTGGCTCGTCCACCTCCTGCTCGCCGGCGGGGCGATCCTGATGGTCTTCCCGTTCGTCTGGCAGGCCCTCACCGCCTTCAAGACGTTCCAGGACTCCGTGCAGGTGCCGCCCGTCGTCATCCCCGACCCGTGGGTGTTCACGAACTTCGCCGAGGTCTTCGACTCGATGCCGTTCGGGCAGATGTTCCTCAACTCGGTGCTGCTCACCGTCGGCCGCACCGTCGGCCAGGTGGTGCTCTGCACGATGGCGGGCTACGCCTTCGCGCGCATCCCGTTCCGCGGCCGGAACGTGGTCTTCGTGCTGTTCCTCTCGGTGCTCATGGTGCCCTCGCAGCTCTACCTGCTGCCGCAGTACGAGATCATCCAGAACCTCGGCTGGCTGAACACGCTGCAGGCGCTCATCGTGCCCGGCATCTTCAGCGCCTTCGGCACCTTCCTCATGCGGCAGTTCTTCATGTCGATGCCGGCCGAGCTCGAGGAGGCCGCCCGCATCGACGGCGCCAACCCGTGGCAGACGTTCTGGCGCGTCATGGTGCCGCTCGCGAAGCCGGGCATCGTCGCGCTCACGGTCTTCACGGTGCTGTGGTCGTGGAACGACCTGCTGTGGCCGCTCGTCGTCACGACCGACCCCGAGAAGATGCCGCTCTCGGTGGGCCTGTCGCAGCTCGTCGGCCTCCACGGCACTGACTACCCTGTGCTGATGGCGGGCGCACTGCTGGCGACGCTGCCCATGCTGATCACGTTCATGATCCTGCAGAAGCAGTTCATCCAGGGCATCGCCTTCTCGGGAACGAAGGGGTGACGTGATGGCGCGGACGAACACGGACGGCTCGGCGGCGAACGGTGGCAACGGCCACCTCGGCAACGGCAACGGCAACGGCCACGCCGGTCACGGCGGGGGCAGCAGCGCCGCCGCCCGACGGCGCCCGACGCTGCGCATGGTCGCCGAGCTCGCCGGCGTGTCGACGGCGACCGTGTCCTACGTGTTCTCGGGTCGCAGCGGCGGCGGCTCGGGGGTCGCCGAGGCGACCGCGAAGCGCGTGCTCGATGCGGCCGAACAGCTGAACTACCGGCCGAACCGCGCCGCCCGCACGATCCGCACGGGTCGCAGCGACACGGTGCAGCTCTCGCTGCACATGCTGAGCGACCCGTGGTCGCTGGCCGTCGCCGCCGCCGTCAACGAGGAGGCGAACCGGCACGGGCTCACGACGCTCATCCTCGCCGACGGCGACTGGTACGCCGCCCTCGACCGGGTCGAGAGCGACGTCGCCTACCTCGACGGCGCGATCGGCACCGATGACGCGGAGCGCAAGGTGCAGGCCCTCGCCGAGCGCGGGCAGCGCCTCGTGGTCTTCAGCGAGACGCTCGAGCCGAACGGCTACGACGTGATCCGCTCGGACGCGATCCCGGGCTGCTACCTCGCGATGGACCACCTCCTCGAACGGCACACCGCGATCGGATGCCTCGTGGCCGAGGACGCCGTGCACGCCGGCGAGGGATCGCGGTACACCCCCTACCTCGAGCGCATGCGCGAGCACGGGCTCGAGGTCGTGCCCGAGCACACCGCGACGTACGCGAACACGCAGGCGAGCGCGTTCACCGCCGCGGCCGCACTGCTCTCGCGCGACGACCGCCCGACCGCGATCTACGCGACGACCGACTTCGCGGCGATCGCGGCGATCAACGCCGCGCACATGCTCGGGCTGCGGGTGCCGCACGATGTCGCCGTCATCGGCGTCGGCAACACCCCCGACGCCCAGGCCGTGGCACCCACCCTGACCACCGTCGGCCCGACCGACTTCTACCGCCGACAGGCCGAGATCATCGTCTCGCGGGCACTCGAGCCCGACGACGAGTTCCGGCTGCACGAGTTCGCCTGGTCGCTCGTGCCCGGCGGTTCCACTGATCTCGACGCCCCGCCGCGCGCGGCGCGCACACCGTGACCCCGCGCACGCGGAACACCTGAAGGAGCACCACCCCGTGGATCTGAACATCGGCATCGTCGGCTTCGGCGCGCGCTCGACCCTCGCGAACGAGGCGCATCGCCCCGGCCGCGGCTCGCGCGTGACGGCCGTCTGCGACCTCTCCGAGCGCTCGCGCGCCGAGGCGCGCGCGGCGCTGCCCGAGGCATCCGTCACCGACTCGCTCGACGAACTGCTCGCGAGCGGAATCGACGCCGTCATGGTGCTCACGCCCGACCACCAGCACGCACCCGTCGCGATCGCGGCGCTCGAGGCGGGCGTGCCCGTCTTCTGCGAGAAGCCGCTCGCCGTGACCGTGGAGGACGCCGACGCGATCCTCGAGACGGCCCGCCGCACCGGCACCCGCCTCTACGTCGGCCACAACATGCGCCACATGTCGGTGGTGCTGCTCATGCGCCGGCTCATCCTCGAGGGGCGCATCGGCGAGGTCAAGGCGGTCTGGTGCCGTCACTTCGTCGGCAACGGCGGCGACTACTACTTCAAGGACTGGCACGCCGAGCGCGAGAAGACGACCGGCCTGCTGCTGCAGAAGGGCGCGCACGACCTCGACGTCATCCACTGGCTCGCGGGCGCCTACACGACCGAGGTGCAGGCGATGGGCTCGCTCAGCGTCTACGGCGACATCGACGACCGCCGCGACCGCTCGGGCGAACGCATGCGCGACTGGTTCAGCCTCGACAACTGGCCGCCGACGGCGCAGACCGGCCTCAACCCGGTGATCGACGTCGAGGACATCTCGATGGTGAACATGCGCCTCGGAAACGGCGTGCTCGCGAGCTACCAGCAGTGCCACTTCACGCCCGACTACTGGCGCAACTACACGGTCATCGGCACCGAGGGCCGCATCGAGAACTTCGGGGACGTCTCGGGCTCCGAGGTCGGGCTCTGGAACCGCCGCCACCACGGGGCCGCCCCGGCGGACGAGACCTTCATCGTGCCCGAGTCGCCCGAGGACGTCGGCCACGACGGGGCCGACGCGCTGCTCGTGGCGGAGTTCCTGCGCTTCGTGCGGGACGGCGGGCTCACGGAGACCTCGCCCGTCGCGGCGCGCGAGGCCGTCGCCGTCGGGATCAGGGCGACCGAGTCGCTGCGCGGCGAGACCGGCACGCTCGAGGTGCCGCAGCTCGACGACGGCCTCGTGGCGTACTTCGAGGCCGGCCAGGTCGAGCCCGTCGTCGCCTGACTCGCCGGGCTCGCCCGAGCGCGCCCCGCACCCCGAAGCACACCCCTTCGCGCCGGTACGATGGCTGAGTCATCCGGCGCACCCACCGGACCTCTCGCATGAGCCGCCGCACCCAGCGGTTCGTGCGCCGAACAATGGAGTCACCCTGCGATGAAGGCCCTGTACAAGTCCGCTCCCGGCGCCGGTTTCGAGTTCGTCGAACGGCCCGAGCCCGAGCCCGGCCCCGCAGACGTGAAGATCCGGGTGCTCCGCACCGGCATCTGCGGCACCGACCTGCACATCGAGAAGTGGGACGACTGGGCCGCGTCGACGATCGCGACGCCGCTCATCGCGGGCCACGAGTTCTACGGCGAGGTCGTCGAGGTCGGCCCGCTGGTGCACGACGTGTCGGTCGGCGACAAGGTGTCGGGCGAGGGCCACATCGTCTGCGGCATGTGCCGCAACTGCCGCGCCGGCCGTCGCCAGATGTGCATCCGTACGCTCGGCGTGGGCCTGCACCGCGACGGTGCGTTCGCCGAGTACATCGTCATCCCGGGTGAGAACGTGTGGGTGCACCACTCGCCCGTCGACCCCGAGGTCGGCGCGATCTTCGACCCGTTCGGCAACGCCGTGCACACGGCCCTCGCGTTCTCGGTCGTCGGCGAGGACGTGCTCGTCACCGGCTGCGGCCCGATCGGCCTGATGTCGATCGCGGTCGCGCGTCACGTCGGCGCCCGCTTCATCGTCGCCTCGGACGTCTCGCCCGCGCGCCTCGAGCTCGCCCGGCAGATGGGCGCCGACGACGTCGTGGATGTCTCGAAGGAGCGGGTGCGCGAGGCGCAGGGCCGGCTCGGGATGCGCGAGGGCTTCGACGTCGGGTTCGAGATGAGCGGAGCGCCGAAAGCGCTTCCCGAGATGATCGAGAACATGAACCACGGCGGCCGCATCGCGATGCTCGGCCTGCCCGCGCAGGAGTTCCCCATCGACTGGGGCAAGGTCGTCACGCACATGCTGACGCTCAAGGGCATCTACGGCCGCGAGATGTTCGAGACGTGGAACTCGATGAGCGCGATGCTGCAGACCAGCTCGGAGCTGCGGGAGCGCGTGGCATCCATCATCAGCGACCGCTACGCGGCGCGCGACTGGCGCGAGGCGTTCGACGTGGCCGCCTCGGGAAGCGTCGGCAAGGTCATCCTCGACTGGACGGAGGTCTGAACATGTTCGGAGACGTGAAGGCGCAGCTGCGCGCCGAGCTCGACGAGATCGAGGCCGCGGGCCTCACCAAGCGCGAGCGCGGCATCCACGGCCCGCAGTCCTCGGAGATCGAGGTCGCCGGTCGCGAGGTGCTGAACTTCTGCGCCAACAACTACCTCGGCCTCGCGAACGACCCGCGCATCGTCGCGGCCGCGCACCGCGGGCTCGACGAGTGGGGGTACGGCCTCGCGAGCGTGCGGTTCATCTGCGGCACGCAGGAGCTGCACCTCGAACTCGAGCGTCGGGTGTCCGAGTTCCTCGGCTACGACGACACGATCCTCTTCTCGTCGTGCTTCGACGCGAACGGCGGCGTCTTCGAGACCCTGTTCGGGCCCGACGACGCGATCATCTCCGACGAGCTCAACCACGCCTCGATCATCGACGGCATCCGCCTCTCGAAGGCGCGGCGGTTCCGCTACAAGAACCGCGACATGGCCGACCTCGAGGCTCGTCTCGTCGAGGCTGCGGGCGCCCGCCGCAAGGTCATCGTCACCGACGGCGTGTTCTCGATGGACGGCTACATCGCGCCGCTGCAGGAGATCTGCGACCTCGCCGAGCGCTACGACGCGCTCGTCTTCGTCGACGACTCGCACGCCGTCGGCTTCGTCGGCGAGCACGGGCGCGGCACCCCCGAGTACTGCGGCGTCGAGGGCCGGGTCGACATCACGACCGGCACCTTCGGCAAGGCGCTCGGCGGGGCATCCGGCGGGTACGTCGCCGCCCGACAGGAGATCGTCGACCTGCTGCGCCAGCGTGCGCGCCCCTACCTCTTCTCGAACACGCTCGCCCCCGCGATCGTCGCGGGCACGATCGAGGCGCTGTCGCTCCTCGCCTCCTCGGGCGAGCTGCGCACCCGCCTGAACGCGAACGCGGCGCTGTTCCGCGAACTGATGGATGCCGCGGGCTTCGAGCTGCTGCCCGGCGAGCACGCGATCGTGCCGGTCATGTTCGGCGACGCCGCGCTCACCGCGCGCATCGCCGACGCGCTCCAGCAGCGCGGCGTGTTCGTCACGGCGTTCTCGTACCCGGTGGTGCCGAAGGGCGCCGCCCGCATCCGCGTGCAGCTCTCGGCCGCGCACACCGAGGACGAGATCCGCCGCTGCGTCGCCGCGTTCGCCGAGGCACGCGAGGCGGTCGCCACGGCCTGAGGCGTAGCCTGAGGCGAGACCGTGGACGCGCGCCGACGGCGACGCGCAGTGAGGGGACTGAGCCATGGGCACGGGATACGAGGCGACCTCGAGCGTCGTGATCGACGCACCGCGCGAGCGCGTCTGGGCGGTCATCACCGACCCCGAGGCGGCGCGGGAGTTCATGTTCGGCACCGAGCTCGTGACCGAGTGGTCGGTCGGCGGGCCGATCCGCTGGCGAGGCGTGTGGAAGGGCGAGCCGTACGAGGATCATGGCACCCTGCTCGAGCTGGACGCCCCGCGGCGGCTCGTCCACACGCACTTCAGCCCGCTCAGCGGCGAGGCCGACGTGCCCGAGCACCACCACACCCTGACCTGGACGCTCGAGGAGGACGGCCGGGCCACCGTGCTCACGCTCACCCAGGACAACAACGCGACCGCCGAGGCGGCCGAGCACTCGACGGGCATGTGGGACTCGCTCGTCGCGACGGTGAAGGAGATCGCCGAGCGGGCGTGACCCGCACGGGGACGGACGATCTCGAATCGATTCGGCCTAGAATCGGGCGCATGCAGCCCGATGCAGTCTCCCGCCCGACGCTCGCCGACGTCGCCGCGCACGCCGGCGTCTCGGCATCGACGGCGTCGCTCGCGTTCAGCGGCTCCGGTCCGGTGTCGGACGCCACGAAGCAGCGCGTGCTCGACGCCGCCGCCGAGCTCGGCTACGGCGGCCCCGACCCGCGCGCCCGGTCGCTGCGCCGCGGCCGCTCGGGCATCGTCGGGGTCGTCCTCGAGGAGCGCGTGCGCGCGGCCTTCCTCGATCCGGTGAAGATCCAGATGCTCGACGGCATCACGGAGGGCATCGCGCCGCTCGGCGCCGGCCTCCTCCTGCTCACCGACACCGGCGAGCCCGGCGACAACGCGGTGAGCATCGAGAGCGCGCCCGTCGACGCCGTCGTGCTCATCGGGTGCAGCCCGCGCCTGGCCGAGTCGGTCGATGCGCTCCGACGACGGGGCATCCCGGCCGTCGCGATCGAGGGGGCGACCGGCGACGGCATCCCCGAGATCTCGATCGACAACCGGCAGGCGACCCGACGGGGCGCCGAGTACTTGCGCGAGCTCGGCCACACCCGCGTCGCGATCGTCACCCTGCCCTTCGACGCGCCCCGCACGCGCGGCGCGCTCACCCCCGAGCTCGAGCGCGCGGGCACGGCGGCGACGACGCGCGAGCGGCTCGCCGGCGCCCGCGAGGTGTTCCCCGATGCGCCCGTGCAGGTCGCCGGAGCGAGCTCGATCGAGGAGGGACTCGAGGCCGGCCGCGCCGTGCTCGCCGACCCCGCCACCCGGCCGACCGCGGTCATCGCGCAGAGCGACCTGCTCGCGGCCGGCGTCATCCGCGCCGCGGAGGAGTACGGCATCGCGGTGCCCGCGGAGCTCAGCGTGCTCGGCTTCGACGGGATCCGGGTCGACGGCCTCCAGCACGACCTGACCACGCTCGCGCAGCCCTCCGTCGCGAAGGGGCGGGCTGCCGGCGAGGCGGTCGTGCGGCTGCTCGCGGGCGAGGAGCCCGAGTCGGTGTGCTTCACGAGCACGCTCCACGTCGGCGACACGACGGCCGCACCCGCGCGCTGAGGCCGGGTGCTCCGCGGCGAACCGGCATCGCCGACCTAGGCTGGCGGCATGTCACTCGACCTCGCCGCCGTCTACCGCGACCTGCACGCCAATCCCGAGCTCTCGTTCCAGGAGCATCGCACCGCCGGCATCGTCGCCGAGGCGCTGGGCCCGCTCGGCTACGAGGTCACGACGGGCATCGGCGGAACCGGAGTGGCCGGGGTCCTGGCGAACGGCGATGGGCCGACGGTACTGCTCCGCGCCGACATGGACGGACTGCCGGTGCTCGAGGCGACCGGGCTGCCGTACGCGAGCACGGTGCGATCGACCGACCTCGAGGGCAACGACGTGCCCGTGATGCACGCGTGCGGGCACGACGTGCACGTGACGTGCCTGCTCGGGGCTGCCGAACGCCTCGCGGCCGGCCGCGCGGAGTGGTCGGGCACGCTCGTCGTGGTCTTCCAGCCCGCCGAGGAGCAGGGCGGCGGCGCCGAGGCGATGGTCGCCGACGGGCTCTTCGACCGCGTCCCGAAGCCCGACGTCGTGCTCGGCCAGCACGTCGCCCCGCTGCCCGCCGGCTTCGTCGGCCTGCGCCCCGGCCCCGCGATGGCCGCGGCCGACTCGCTCTCGGTGCTCGTGCACGGCACGGGCGGGCACGGTTCGCGGCCCGAGGCGACCGTCGACCCCGTGCTCCTCGCCGCGGCGATCACCGTGCGCCTCCAGGGCATCGTCGCGCGCGAGATCGCCGCGACCGACTCGGCCGTCGTGACCGTCGGGCAGTTGCACGCAGGCACGAAGAACAACATCATCCCGGCGGAGGCGAAGCTCGGCCTCAGCGTGCGCACCTTCGACGAGTCGGTGCGCGAGAAGGTGGTCGCCGCGATCGAGCGCATCGCGAAGGGCGAGGCGGCCGCGTCGGGCGCACCGCGCGAGCCCGAGCTCGTGTTCGAGGAGCGTTTCCCGCTCACGGTCAACGAGCCGGCGGCCTCCGCGCGCACGGCCGCCGCGCTCCGCGGGGCGCTCGGCGACGACCGCGTGTTCGACCCGGGCGTCGTCTCGGGCAGCGAGGATATCGGGGTGCTCGCCACGGCGGCGGGCGCGCCGCTCGTCTACTGGCTCCTCGGAGGCTTCGATCCGGCGCGCTTCGACCCCGTCGCGCTCGCCGCAGGCCGGCTTCCCGACGACCTGCCGTCGAACCACTCGCCGTACTTCGCGCCCGTGATCGACCCCACGCTCGACGCCGGGGTGGCGGCGCTCGTCGGCGCCGCACGCGAGTGGCTCGGAGGCGGCGCGGCCTGAGCCGGAGCCGCAGCAGCAGCAGCCGCAGCAGCAGCCGCAGCCGGCGCGGCCTCCTCGCCCGTCGCAGTCGAATCGACCCGACGGGCCGGCCGCTCAGTCGGGCGCGCCGGTGATCATCCAGCGGTCGCCGCGCGCCCGCAGCCCGAGGGTCACGGCGCGCGCGGCGAGGTAGCCGATCGCGAACGCCGCCATGAGCCAGGCCGGCCCCGCCGCCCCCGGCGGGGCGATCGCGACGACGCCGAGCGCGAGCGGCACGAAGACGGCGAGGTTCACGAGCCCGGTCCACGCGAGGTACCGGGCGTCGCCGGCGCCGATGAGCACGCCGTCGAGCACGAAGACGAGGCCGCCGAGCGGCGCCGAGAGGCCCAGCACCACGAGCGCGGGCGGCAGCAGGGCGGCTACCTCGGCGGAGCTCGTGAAGAGGCCGGGCAGCACCCACGCCGTCGCGACGAGGATCGCCCCGAGCGCCGCGCCGGCGCCGATGCCCCACTCGACGCAGCGCCGCAGGATGCGCCGCACGACGACGACGTCGCCCACGCCGAGCCCGCGGCCGATGAGCGCCTGCGCGGCGATCGCGAGCGCGTCGAGGGCGAAACCGAGGGTGAAGTAGATCGTCATCGCGACCTGGAACGCCGCCAGTTCGTTCGAGCCGAGCGAGGTCGCCGCCCACGTCGCGAGCAGCAGGGCGACGCGCAGGCTCGCCGTGCGCAGCAGCAGCCAGCCGCCCGACACCGCGCCCCGCAGTACGCCGGCGTGGTGCGGCCAAGGGCTCGCACCGGCGCGCGCCGCGTGCCGGGCGACGACGACGAGGTAGACCGCGACCATGCCCCACTGGGCCACGACGGTGCCGACGGCCGAGCCCGCGATGCCCCACCCGGCGACGTAGATGAACAGGTAGTTCAGCACGATGTTGACGGCGAAGCCGATGCCGGCGACCCAGAGCGGCGTGCGCGTATCCTGCAGTCCGCGCAGCAGGCCGGTCGCGGCGAACACGACGAGCATCGCCGGCAGCCCGGCCATCGAGATCGAGAGGTACACGGATGCCTCGGCCGCGACCTCGCTCGTCGCCCCGAAGAGCGAGACCAGCCAGGGCGCCGCGAACCAGCCCGCGACCGCGAGCACCGCGCCGATGCCGAGCGCGAGCCAGAGCCCGTCGATGCCCGCGGCGACCGCGCCGCGGAGGTCGCCCGTGCCCACCCTGCGGGCGACCGCGGGGGTCGTCGCGTAGGCGAGGAACACCATGAGCCCGATGATCGTCTGCAGCACCGCGCTCGCGATGCCCAGGCCGGCGAGCGGAGTCGCACCGAGGTGGCCGACCATCGCGGTGTCGGCGAGCAGGAACAGCGGTTCGGCGATGAGCGCGCCGAGCGCGGGCACGGCGAGGCGCAGGATGTCTCGGTCGACGGTGCGGGGCGATGGCGTCTCGGTGCTGCTCATGTCACTTGAAGCCTAGGCGCGGCCGCCGACCGCCCGCCCCGGCTCAAGCGGCGGCAGTGACGGTGCGCTCCTCGCCGTGTCCGAGCCGGTCGACGCCCTCGACGCCGCCGTCGACGAACGCAGAGACCGCGTCGAGCGTGCGGTCGGCGGCGAGCAGCCGCGAGTGGCCCGAGCCGTTCGAGAGCAGCAGCCGCGACCGGTCGCCGTGGGCGGCGTGCAGCAGTTCGCTCTGCGCCGCATCGATCTCGCGGTCGTCGCGGTCGTGCAGCAGCAGCAGCCCGACGTCGCGCGGCAGCGGCGCGGCGATCGAGTCGAAACGCTGCCACGGGTCGATCGCGTGCGGGTAGACGCGGCGGGTGTAGTGGTCGCGCTGCGCGGCGGCCGCGGCGGCACTGAGGCCCATCCCGTCGGCGAAGGCGTCGAAGAGGTAGCGGCCCGAGGCCATCGGCGCGATCCCGACGACGCCTCGGGTCGAGACGCCGTCGCGCACGGCGGCCATCGCCGCGAGCGAGCCGAGCGAGTGCCCGACGATCGCCTCGAAGCGGCCGTACTTCAGGTGCAGCCGGTTGATGGCCTCGGTCCACGAGCGGATGTCGGTGCGACGGCCGGACGCGTCGCCGTGGGCGGGCGCGTCGAACGCGACGAGGTGGCATCCGGCGGCGCGCAGCTCGCGGATGATCGGCGCGAACTGCGAGGCGCGGCCGCGCCATCCGTGCACGAGGAGCACGGTGCGGGCGCCCGAGCCCCACTCGTAGAGCACGCCGTCGCCGTGCGGCAGGGGCAGGCGCTGCCGCGAGGCCGCGAGATGCACCGCCCGCTCGCCCTCCTGCACCGGGCGGCTCGGGCGCGTGCGTTCGAAGATCGGCGCGGCGAGGCTCGCCGCGAGCGCGGGGGAGAGGCGGTCGGCGGCATGCACCGCGCCGACGGCGGTGTGCCGCATCCGCACGGAGGTCGACAGAGCCATGGGGGTGTCCTTCCGGTCGTGCTGGTCGGGATGCTCCTCACTCTGGCCGCGACCGCCGGAGACCGACATGGACCCATGTCGCCCATCGGGCGACGCACGGGACCCAGAACGGGGGTCAGTCCGCGGCTCCGTCGAGGTAGCGGATCACCGCGAGCACCCGGCGGTGGTCGTCGGGGGTGACCGGCAGGCCGAGGGCGTCGTAGATGCCGGAGGTGTGCTGCACGATCGCCTTCTCGGTGAGCACGAGCCGCTGGCCGATCCAGGCGTTGCTGCGCCCCTCGGCCATGTAGGCGAGCACCTCCTGCTGCCGGCGGGTGAGCCCGCGCACTACTCCGTCGCCCCGGCCGGCGCGCGAGATCAGCACCGCCACCACTTCGGGGTCGAGGGCCGTGCCGCCCTCGGAGACCCGCCGCAGGTCGGCTCGGAACGCGCCGACGTCCGCGATGCGCTGCTTCAGCAGGTAGCCGACGCTCGCCGCTCTGCCGCCCAGCAGCTCGATGGCGTACCGCCGCTGCACGTACTGCGAGAGCACGACGATGGCGATGTCGGGGTGCTCGTGGCGGATCCGGAGGGCCGCGCGAAGTCCCTCGTCGCGGTGGAGCGGCGGCATCCGGATGTCGGTGATGACGAGGTCGGGGCGGTGCTCCTCGACGGCCTCCAGCAGCAGCTCCGCATCTGGCACTGCGGCGACGACCTCGAAGCCGCCGGCTTCGAGCAGCAGTCGGAGGCCCTGCCGGAGCAGGGTCTCGTCCTCCGCGATCACGACCCGCACGGCAGCTCCGCGCTGAGTCGGGTGCCCCCGGCCGACGTGCTCTCCAGGGACATCCGCCCCCCGATCGCGTCGATGCGGTCGGCGAGACCGGAGAGGCCGCGGCCGCCTCGCGGCACGACGCCGCCGACGCCGTCGTCGGCGATCTCGATCGTGAGCACCCCGCCCGCTCGCGCCAGGCGCACCGAGGCTGAACCCGCGCGGGCGTGCTTGACGGTGTTCGCGAGCCCTTCGGCGACGACGAAGTAGGCCACGTTCGCGACGGTCGGCGCGAGCTCGGCGTCGAGCCCTTCGGCGTGCAGCGTCGTCGGAATCGGCATCCGGTCGACGAGGTCCTCCGCGGCGAGCACGAGCCCGCGCTCGACGAGTGCCGAGGGCATGACGTCGTGCACGAGCCGGCGGAGCTCGTCGGCCGCCTCCTCGATGCCGCGGCGCAGGCGCATCGCCCGATCGCGCTCGCCGTCGTCGCGGGCCGCCTCCTCGAGACCGCCCGCCTCCAGGGCGAGCAGCACGAGCTGCACCTGGAGCCCGTCGTGCAGGTCCTTCGCGATGCGCGTGCGCTCGCGATCCGCGGCCTCCACGAGCCGCACCCGCGAGTGCCGCAGCGCCGTCTGGCTCGCCCGCAGCTCGGTGGTCAGTCGCTCGCGCGCGAGCGCGATCGCCGCGACCCGGCCGACGGCGCGGACGCGCCAGGGGTCGCCCACGAGGCGGGCGTCGTAGACGATCGCGCCGATCGGGGAGCCCGCCGACTCGATGACCTCGAAGCCGCGCTCGCCGGGATCGGGCCGGTCGACGCCGACGCCGCGCTCATCGACGAAGCCGTCGCGCACGGGCAGCCAGTACACGAGCTCGACGCTGGGGTCGCCGAGTGCCCTCGCGACGGCCGAGCGCAGCGGCTCGCGGCCCGACTCGGTGCCGAGCCACGCCGCGAGCTCCTCGAGCTCGGCGGTGCGTTCGAAGCCGCCGACGAGCACGCCCACCGTGAAGGCGACGGCGACGCCGGCGATGAGCGCGAGCTGCACGCCGGCGGTCACCGTAATGGGGGCCGCGCTGAGGATGGTCGGGATCAGGGGGATGAGCACGACCGAGGCGATGCCGTACCCGTAGAGCGGGAAGAGCACGCGGCGGCGGGCGGGCGAGGCGGCGCGCAGTCGGCCGGCGAGCACGGCGGCCGCCGCGGCGACGACCGCGAACCCGGTCCAGCGCTGCACCTCCGCCCCGACGGTCGCCAGGGCGGGGTCGGCGGAGACGCCCGGCGCGAACACGCCGGCGCCGAAGACGTAGTTCGGCACCTGCAGCACGAGGGCGACGACGTAGGCGGCGACGACGATCACGCGTGACGGGGCGTCGGGCAGACGCCCGCTCGGGAAGGCGAGCAGCAGGTGGATCGTGACCGCGAGCATCGCGGTGGAGAAGACGGAGCCGACGATCACGCCGAACGGCAGCCCGGTGTTGAGCAGGCCCGCCGCGAGGATCGTGACGCCGCCGACCCAGATGAGGAGCCCGGTGCGGCTGCTCGGACGACGGCGCCAGGCGATCGTGCCCGCGACGAACCAGACGAGCGCGACGGCCGGGAAGAGCGCGATCACCCAGAACTCAGGCGCGATCGGCATGAGCAGCGCGAGCTCGAGCGCGACGAACAGCACGCCGATGACGAACATGACGGTGAGGGCGGCGCCGAGCGAGCGCGCGAGCGGCGGTGCCGACCAGTCGGGTGCCATACGGCCTCGCTCTCGCGCGCCGGCGTCGCCGACCGCCCGGGACGCCGTTCAGCTCATTCTGGCGGAGCGGGCGTCGGAACGGTATGGACCCAGGTCGCGATGCGGCGGCGCGATGCGGAGGCGCAGCGAGCCGTCAGGCGTCGACGATCTCCTTGCCGAGCGGCGCGAGCGAGACGGGCACGAGCTTGAAGTTGGCGATGCCGAGGGGGATGCCGATGATCGTGATGCAGAGGAGGACCCCGGCGACGAGGTGCTCGAGCGCGAGCCACCAGCCGGCGAGGATCACCCAGATCACGTTGCCGATGAACGACCAGGCGCCCGAGGTCGGCTTCTGCACGACGGTGCGCCCGAACGGCCAGAGCGCGTACCCCGCGATGCGGAACGAGGCGATGCCCCAGGGGATCGTCACGATGAGGACGCACATCACGACGCCGGCGACCACGTAGCCGAG
The DNA here is from genome assembly GCF_042884835.1 of Agromyces sp. NPDC058104. Taxonomy (NCBI): domain Bacteria; kingdom Bacillati; phylum Actinomycetota; class Actinomycetes; order Micrococcales; family Microbacteriaceae; genus Agromyces; species Agromyces sp. NPDC058104. The sequence goes on from NZ_JBHVTD010000001.1 coordinate 1,640,972, forward strand.
GAAGAGCCAGATCCCCGAGAGCACGAGCCAGATGATGTTGAGCAGCGTGTTCATGTCGGGAACATCCAAGCACGTTCCACCCGGCTTAGGCTGGGGGGATGACCGACGTCGCGCTCCCCTCCGGTATCAAGCAGGACGAACTCGATGCGGCGGTGCGTCCGCAGGACGACCTCTTCCGCCACGTGAACGGCGCATGGATCGAGCGCACCGAGATCCCGGCCGACAAGGCGCGCTTCGGCTCGTTCATCGAGCTGCACGAAGAGGCCGAGCAGGCGGTGCGCGACATCATCCACGAGTCGCAGGAGGCCGAGCCGGGCACCGAGGCGCGCAAGGTCGGCGACCTCTTCTCGAGCTTCATGAACGAGGAGCGCGCCGAGCTCCTGGGCGTCACGCCCATCGCCGGCCAGCTCGTCGACGTCTCGCTCGTGAGCTCGGTGCCGAGCCTCCTCGAGACGCTCGGCCGCCTCGAGCGCCAGGGCGTCGCGGGCTTCGCCCAGCTCTACGTCGACAACGACCCGGGCGACCCCGAGCGCTACCTCGTCTTCGTCGAGCAGGGCGGCATCGGCCTGCCCGACGAGAGCTACTTCCGCGAGGAGCGCTTCGAGAGCGTTCGCGAGGCGTATCGCTCGCACCTCGAGCGGATGCTGCGGCTCGCGCAGCTCGACGAGCCGGCCGAGCGGGCGGCCCGCGTCTTCGAGCTCGAGTCGGCCATCGCGGCCGTGCACTGGAACAACGTCGAGTCCCGCGACAGCGAGAAGACCTACAACCTGAAGCCCTGGCAGGGCGTCGTCGACGAGGCATCCGTCGACCTCGAGATCTGGCGCGACGCGATGGGCGTGCCCGCCGGAGCGTTCGACGAGCTCGTGGTGCGCCAGCCCTCGTTCCTCGCCGGGCTGGGCGCGCTCCTCACCGATGAGCGCATCCCGGCATGGCGCGACTGGCTCGCGTGGCAGGTCGTGCGGTCGAACGCCGCCTACCTCTCGAGCGACCTCGTCGAGGCGAACTTCGACTTCTACGGCCGCACCCTCACCGGCACCCCGCAGATGCGCGAGCGGTGGAAGCGCGGCGTCTCGCTCGTCGAGGGCGCGATGGGCGAGGCGGTCGGTCGCATCTACGTCGAGCGGCACTTCCCGCCCGCCGCGAAGGAGGCGATGGACGAGCTCGTCGCGAACCTCGTGCTCGCCTACCGCGAGTCGATCGAGGCGCTCGAGTGGATGGGCGAGGAGACGAAGGCGAAGGCCCTCGACAAGCTCGAGAAGTTCACGCCGAAGATCGGCTACCCCGTGAAGTGGCGCGACTACTCGGCACTCGAGATCTCGGCCGACGACCTCGTCGCCAACGTGCGCGCGACCGCCGAGTTCGAGTTCAACCGCGAGCTCGGCAAGATCGGCAAGCCGATCGACCGCGACGAGTGGTTCATGACGCCGCAGACGATCAACGCGTACTACAACCCGGGATTCAACGAGATCGTGTTCCCCGCGGCGATCCTGCAGTACCCGTTCTTCGACGCCGGCCGTGACGCCGCCGCCAACTACGGGGCGATCGGGGCCGTCATCGGGCACGAGATCGGGCACGGCTTCGACGACCAGGGCTCGAAGTACGACGGCGACGGGCGCCTCACCGACTGGTGGACGGCCGACGACCGCGCGGCGTTCGAGGAGCGCACGAAGGCGCTCATCGCGCAGTACGACGCGCTCGTCCCGGCGCAGTTGCAGACGGCGGATGCCTCCGACGACGAGCCGCACGTCAACGGCGCCCTCACGATCGGCGAGAACATCGGCGACCTCGGCGGGCTCGCCATCGCGTGGAAGGCGTACGTGGTGTCGCAGGGCGGGAGCGTCGCGCAGTCGCCCGTGATCGACGGGCTGACGCCGGCGCAGCGCTTCTTCCTGTCGTGGGCGCAGGCCTGGCAGATGAAGGGCCGCGACGAAGAGGTGGTGCGCCTGCTCGCGATCGACCCGCACTCGCCGAACGAGTTCCGGTGCAACCAGATCGTCCGCAACATCGATGAGTTCTACACTGGCTTCGGAGTGACTGCCGACGACGCCCTCTGGCTCGACCCTGCCGAGCGGGTGACGATCTGGTAATCACCGATCCGAAGTCCGAGTATCCGAACAACTCGTGCGCGCCGCAGCCCGCGGTGGGGGAGCGCCGACCGTCTGAGGAAGAGCGTGCAAGCACCGTGGTGACGTCGTCGCAGGGATCCGAGCGACGTGCACGTCATGCCGATCTGCGCAAGGGCAAGCACCGCACGGAGGAGCCCAACGAGAACTTCGCACGCGGCTTCGCCGCCCTCGGGGAGCTCGCGCTCGCCGGGGTGCAGGTGTCGGCCCGTGCGACCGACCTCGCGACCGGCAAGGTGCTCTTCTCCGTCGACGACCACGTCGTGATGCCGACGGCGTCGATCGGCAAGGTGCTGCTGCTCGTCGAGGTCGCCTCGCGGCTCGTCGGCGCGAGCGCCGAGTCGTTCACCGTGCTCGACCGGGCCCCGCGCGACGCCGTCGGCGACTCGGGCATCTGGCAGCACCTCCAGTCGCCGTCCCTGCCGATCGCCGACCTGGCCGCGCTCATCGGGGCGACGAGCGACAACCTCGCGACGAACGTGCTGATCCGCCACATCGGCCTCGAGGCGGTGCGCGCCCGCACCGAGACGCTCGGGCTCACCCGCACCGCGCTCCTCGACCTCGTGCGCGACCACCGCGGCCCCGACGACGCCCCGCAGCTCTCGATCGGCTCGGCGAAGGAGCTGACCTGGCTCTTCGCCTCGCTCGCCCGCGGCGAGATCGTCTCGCCCGAGGTGTCGCAGCGCGTGGTCGGCTGGCTCTCGCTGAACGCCGACTTCTCGATGGTGGCGTCGGCCTTCGGCCTCGACCCGCTCGCGCACCGCTCGCCCGATCACGGCCTGCTGCTCATGAACAAGACCGGCACCGACGGCGGCGTGCGCAGCGAGGTCGGGGTGCTGCGCGGCCCCCGTGCGAGCGTCGCCTACGCGGTGTCGATGTACTACGCCGACACGATGCTCTCGTCGCGGCTCGCGGTGCTCGACGGCATGCGCCAGGTCGGCCTCGACCTGCTCGAGTTCGTGCACTGAGCGTGACGGAGCCCGCCGTGCGCATCAGGCCGCTGCGCGACGACGACTGCGCGGTCGTCGATCGGCTGCTCGCGGCGGCGTTCTCCGGGCCGCAGCCCGACGGCTCGCCCGCCGCCTCGCCGCCGGTGGAGGTGGTGCTGAACACGGCGCTGCTCGGCTCAGCCGAGTTCATCCCCGAGCTCGCGCTCGTGGCCGAGCGCGACGCCGCCGTCGTGGGCTACTGCATCACGACCCGCGGATGGCTCGGTGACGAGCCGGCGCTCGGTCTCGGCCCGATCGGGGTCGACCCCGGCGTTCAGCGCGGCGGCATCGGCTCGGCGCTCGTGCGCGAGACCCTGCGGCTGGCCGAGGCGCGGGGCGAGGGGCTCGTCGCGCTGCTCGGCGACCCGGCCTACTACGGCCGGTTCGGCTTTGTGACGAGCACCGAGCTCGGGGTCGCGCCGCCCGAGCCCACGTGGGGTGCGTACTTCCAGGCGATCCGGCTCGGAGGTTCGTCGTCCGCCGGCGCATTCCGCTACGCCGCGCCCTTCGACGAGCTGTAGCCCACCGCATCTTCGGAGATCGCCACTGCGTCGGGCCGATTCGGCCCGATCGAGCCGAGACCGTGGCGATCGCCGAAGTCGTGGCCGGCCGGCCTGGACGCGACCGGGGCGTGCTGCGCCGGCGCGCCGCCGAGTGCTCAGCCCGCCGTCGTGAGCAGGCCGATGCCCGCGAGCACCGCCGCCGAGGTCTCGGGCGCCGCGAGCACCCGGAAGTGACCCGCGACGGGTACCTGCAGGTTCGTCGCGCCCTCGAGCGCGCTGCCGTCGGGCACGTGCGGGTCGAAGGTGCCGAAGATCGACACGATGCGCGCGTTCACGGAGGCCGCGTCCTCGAGCATCACGATCGTCGCGTCGCTCGGCAGGAGCGCCCTGATGCTCGGGTCGCCGAACAGCCGCGCCCGGCGTGCGCCGGCGAACGGGGTGCAGATCGCCACGACCCCGCGGATGCCGAGCAGCTCGCCCTCGTCGTCGATGAGCACGTGCTTGCCGATGAGCCCGCCCTTGCTGTGCGCCACGATCACGCGACCGGCCGGCGGAGGAGCCGAGCGAGCGAGGGCCTTCGCGACGCGGGCGGCGGTCTCGGCGATCGGGCGCCGGTTCGCACGCATGCCGTGCACCACGACGACGCGATGACCCTCGGCGTTGAGCGCGTCGCCGAGCGGCCGCATGAACGACCAGTGCTCGTACACGCCCGGCAGCAGCACGACCTGTGGCTTGCCAGGCTCGCCCGTGCGCCAGGCGCGAGGCTCGTGCCTGGCGCCGAGCCAGGCGAGCTGGCGCACCCCGGCGTAGGCGTAGTCGCGCGCCATCGCGCCGAGCGCGGCAGGCACCCCGAGCGGCCGGCCCTCGGGCGGCGGTTCGACGAGCGTCACCGGGCGGCCCGCGGGAAGTGCCTGCGCATGCCGCACGATCAGCTCGCCGACGCGGCGACCGGCCCTGATCATGGTCTCGTGCCCGCGCCCCGGTACCTCGGCGTAGCGACCGTCGGGCACGAGCCGGGCGACCTCCTCGGCCCAGTCGCGCGGCACGACGCGATCGTGCTCGCCCCTGATGACGAGCGTCGGCGCCGTGATCCCGGGGAGCACGAGCTCGATGCGGTGGTCGAGCATCGGCCGCAGGTTCGCCGCGTACCAGGCGGGGCCCGCCTTCGCGTAGAGCGAGACGCCGTACCAGAGGGCCTTCGGGTGGACGAGCGCGATGTCCTGCAGGAACCGCATCGTCTGCTTCGCGAGCGTGCGCTCGCGGGGATTGACGGTCGGCGCGATGAGCACGAGGCGGCCGACCAGCTCGGGATGCTTCGCCGCCGTCTCCGAGACGACCTGCGCGCCCGTCGAGTGGCCGACGAGCACCGCACCGGCGAGGCCCTCGGCCACGAGCAGATCGGCGAGGAGCTCGCCCGCCGCGGGCATGCTCAGCGGTTCGCTCGGCTCGGGGGCGTCGCCGAAGCCCGGCAGGTCGAGGGCGTGCACGCGGCCGTCCGCCTCGAGCACGACGGCGAGCTCCGACCAGTAGTCGTGCGCCATGCCGAGCCCGTGCACCAGCACGTAGTCCGGCCCGTCGGGCCGGCCCGAGTCGTGGATGACGACCACGTCCTCGCCGCGGCGGAACTCGCGGGTCTGCGACATGACCGCAGTCTAGGGCGGGCTCAGTCGATGACGCCGGATGCCGCGAGGCGGCGCAGCACTTCGGCGCCGGCGGGCGGGCAGCGGTCGAGCTCGCTCGTGGTCACCCAGTGCAGGGAGCCCACCTCGGCCGAGGCCTGCGGCGAGGCATCCGTCTCGGCCCGGAAGACGCGCATGCGCACCAGGCGGCCGTCGGGCTCGCCGTGCGCCTGTGTGACGACCTCGAACAGCTCGTCGAGGGCCTCGGGGTCGAGCTCGAGCGCGACCTCCTCGAACGCCTCGCGGGCGGCGGCCTCCGCGGCGGTCTCGCCGGGGTCGATCTTCCCGCCCGGCATGTAGTAGACCTCGCGGTCGCGCGCGGTCACCATGAGCACCCGGCGGTCGCGCACGAGCGCGATGGCCGAGACGAGGAGGTCGGAATGAGGCATCGTTCCCACCCTAGGCGGCCCGCCGCTACGCTGGCTCGAACGTGCAGAGCACCGACGATCGCGAAGGAGCGACGAGATGGCCGACGACGACCGCGGGTACGGGCGCGCCACCCAGTCCGAGGTGTACCGGGCCGGGCTCTCCGGCATCCGGCCGAAGGTGCCCGTCGACGTCGACGAGCTCGAAGGCGCCGCGCGCAAGGCCGTGTCGGCCGAGGCCTTCGCGTACCTCGCGGGCGGGGCCGGCGCCGAGGCCACGATGGCCGCGAACCGTGCGGCGTTCGCACGACGGCAGATCTGGCCGCGGGTGCTCCGCGACGTTTCGACCCGCGACCTGTCGATCGAGCTCCTCGGGCGCCGCCGGGCCACGCCGTTCGTGCTCTCGCCGATCGGGGTCGCCGAGCTGGCCCACCCCGACGCCGACGTCGCGGTCGGCCGTGCGGCGGCGGCGCTCGACGTGCCCTACGTGCTCTCCAACCAGGCGTCTCGCCCGATGGAGGAGGTCGCCGCGGCGATGGGCTCGCGGTCGCGATGGTTCCAGCTGTATTGGAGCGCCTCCGATGAGCTCAACGCGTCGTTCGTGCGCCGTGCGGAGGCGGCCGGCTGCGAGGCGATCGTCGTCACCCTCGACACGCACCTGCTCGGGTGGCGGACGCGCGACCTCGACGCCGCCTTCCTGCCGTTCACCCGTGGGCAGGGCATCGCGCAGTACACGAGCGACCCGGTGTTCGCCGAGCTGGTGCGCGAGCGGGTCGCGCGCGCGGGCGGTGCGGGCGGTGCGGCCGCCCGCCCGAAGGTCACCCCGACGCTGCTCGTCTCGGCGTTCTCGATCGCCCGCTCGGGCGCGCACACGAGGCTCGTCGACGGCGGCGTGAGGGAGGCGCTGCGCTCGCCGTTGCCGCGGGCCGCCGTCGAGACCTTCCTCGACGTGTTCAGCGACCCGTCGCTCACGTGGGCGTCGCTCGCGAAGCTGCGGGAGTGGACGTCGCTGCCGGTGCTGCTCAAGGGCGTCGTGCACCCCGACGACGCGGCGCAGGCGCTCGACCACGGCGTCGACGGACTCGTCGTGTCGAATCACGGCGGTCGCCAGATCGACCGGTCCGTCGCGACCCTCGATGCCCTGCCCGGCGTGGTCGAGCGGGTCGGCGGGCGGGTCCCCGTGATCCTCGACAGCGGGGTCCGCGGCGGGGCCGACGCCTTCATGGCGCTCGCGCTGGGAGCGACCGCCGTGGGCATCGGACGGCCCTACGCGTACGGGCTCGCGGTCGCCGGAACCGACGGCGTGCGCGAGGTCGTGCGCAACCACGTCGCCGAGCTGGATCTCACGATGGGGCTGGCCGGCCACCGTTCGGTCGCGGAGATCGGGCCCGGCTCCCTCCGCGACGCCGGCTGACGGCCGCCGCTCGCACGGCCAGCCCTCCGGGCGCCAGGCGGGGCGCCCGGACCGCTGCGGGATTTCGTAGGATGGTCTCCGATCCCCTCTCGGGCCTCTGGCCCCTTGCACCATTGGAGCCACCGTGGCCGCACCCAGCCGACTCGAATCCGTCATCGCCCTCGCCCAGCACCGGGGCTTCGTCTTCCAGGCCGGCGAGATCTACGGCGGATCCCGCTCAGCGTGGGACTACGGCCCCCTCGGCGTCGAGCTGAAGGAGAACATCAAGCGGCAGTGGTGGCGCTACATGGTCACCCGCCGCGACGACGTCGTCGGCCTCGACTCGAGCGTCATCCTGCCCAAGCAGGTCTGGGTCGCCTCGGGCCACGTCGGCGTCTTCACCGACCCGCTCGTCGAGTGCCTCCACTGCCACAAGCGCTTCCGCGAGGACCACCTGCTCGAGGCGTACGAGGAGAAGAAGGGTCGCGCCCCCGAGAACGGCATGGGCGACATCGCCTGCCCGAACTGCGGCACCCGCGGCCAGTGGACCCCGCCTCGCGACTTCAACATGATGCTGCAGACCTACCTCGGCCCCGTGCAGGACGAGAGCGGCATGCACTACCTCCGCCCCGAGACGGCGCAGGGCATCTTCACCAACTTCGCGAACGTGCTCCAGGCCGCGCGCATGAAGCCCCCGTTCGGCATCGGCCAGATCGGCAAGTCGTTCCGCAACGAGATCACGCCGGGCAACTTCATCTTCCGCACCCGCGAGTTCGAGCAGATGGAGCTCGAGTTCTTCGTCGAGCCCGGCACCGATGACGAGTGGTTCCAGTACTGGCTCGACTACCGCTGGAACTGGTACATCGACCTCGGCGTCGACGCCGAGAACCTGCGCCTCTTCGAGCACCCTCAAGAGAAGCTCTCGCACTACTCGAAGCGCACCGTCGACATCGAGTACCGCTTCGGCTTCACCGGCGGCGAGTGGGGCGAGCTCGAGGGCGTCGCGAACCGCACCGACTTCGACCTCTCGACGCACTCCGAGCACTCCGGCAAGGAGCTCAGCTACTTCGACCAGTCCAAGAACGAGCGCTGGATCCCGTACGTGATCGAGCCTGCGGCCGGCCTCACCCGCTCGCTCATGGCGTTCCTCGTCGACGCGTACCACGTCGAGGAGGTGCCGAACGCGAAGGGCGGCGTCGACACCCGCACCGTGCTGAAGCTCGACCCGCGCCTGTCGCCGGTCAAGGCCGCGGTGCTGCCGCTCAGCCGCAACGAGAAGCTCTCGCCGCTCGCCCGCGAGGTCGCCGCGTCGCTGCGCCAGCACTGGAACGTCGACTTCGACGACGCCGGCGCGATCGGCCGCCGCTACCGCCGCCAGGACGAGATCGGCACCCCGTTCTGCATCACGGTCGATTTCGACTCGCTCGACGACAACGCCGTGACGGTGCGCGACCGCGACACCATGGAGCAGCAGCGCGTGCCGCTCGCAGAGCTCGAGGGCTTCCTCGCCGCGCGCCTCATCGGCGCATAGCGACCCTTCGTGAAGGCGGGTGCCCGAGGGCGCCCGCCTTCGGCGTTCCCGGAAGCCGCGTCGGGGTCACCCCTTCGCGGCGAGCACCTTCGTGATGCGCTGCAGCGACACGCTCTCGGCGGCCCGCAGCTCCTGTGCGAAGAGGCTGATCCGCAGCTCCTCGATGAGCCAGCGCGCCCGGACGAGGTTGGCGGGCGAGCGCGGCGCGAGCGGGATCGTCCCGCCGGCGTCGGCGAAGCGCCCGAGCGCGGCCTGCACCTCGTTCATCCAGACGCGGTCGCGACCGGGGTTCTGCTCGAGCTTGCCGACGCGCATCGTCACGCCCTCGAGGTAGCGCGGCAGGTGCCGCAGCCGCTCGAGGCCGGTGCGCGAGACGTAGCCCGGGAACACGAGCCCGTCGAGCTGCGCGCGCGCGTCGCCGAGGGCGGGCAGCAGGGCGAGGCTCGTCGCCGACTTGACCGCCTTCTCAGCGGTGCGGAGCGCCACAAGGGTGCTCGCGACGAGCGAGACCGTCTCGAACATGGTGTTCATCACGACGCCCGAGATGCGGTCGCGCACGGTGTCGAACTCGAGCTTCGTGAAGAGCATGCCGTCGTCCTTCACCCGGTACAGCACGTCGTCGACGCACGCGACGAGGCAGTCGGCGAACAGCGCCGCGGTGTTCGGATAGGGGCTCGTCGCGAGCACGAGCTTCTCGTTGCCGGTGAGGTGCTGCTGCACGTAGTTCACCGGCGACGGCGTCGCGAGCATGAGCAACCGTCGGATGCCCCCGGGCATCGCGGCCGCCTGGTCTTCGGGGGTCGCCAGAAGGCGGATGCTCACGGTCTCGCCGTCGTCGACGAGTGCCGGATAGGCGCGCACGCGGTTGCCGCCGACGTCGGTGTCGACGTGGCGCGGGAGCTCGGGGAAGTCCCACTTCGTGAGGCCGCTGCGTTCGAGGCCTGCGCCGCCGGCGCTCGAGGCGCCGCCCAGCGCCGACGGGCTGATCGGCCCCTGCCCGACGTCGACGGCCCGCGGCCCGCGTCGCCGCTCGCCCGCGCCGCCGCCCGTCGCGAAGGTGCCGGCGACGGCGTCGCGCGCCCGGTCGCTGAACTGCGCCTGCAGCGCCCGCAGGTCCTTGCCGACGCCGAGCTGCTTGCCGCGCCCCTCGACCACCCGGAACGACATCAGCAGGTGCGGCGGGATGCGATCCATCGCGAAGTCGGCGCCCGTGACGGGCGTATGGGTCAGCCGCTTGATGACGCCGGCGACCTCGTCGGCGAACGAGGTCTGCGCCGTGGCATCCTGCCCGTCGAGCTCGGCGACGATCTTCGCCGCCCAGTCGGCCGCGGGCACGACGTTGCGCCGGATCACCTTCGGCAGCGCCTTGATCATCGCGGTCACGAGCTCGGTGCGGAGGCCGGGCACCTGCCGGTCGAAGCCCTCGGGGCGGAGGCGCGCGAGCAGCACGAGCGGCACCTGCACGGTCACCCCGTCGTCGGATGCCCCGGGCTCGAAGCGGTAGCGGAGCGTCAGCGTCTGGTCGTCCTGCTGCCACGTCGGCGGGAACGCCTCGTCGTCGATCGCCGGCGCGTCGTCGGGCGCGAGCGTCTCGGCCGTCATCGTGAGCAGGCCCTGGTCGAGCTTCTTCGCCTCGCGCCACCAGGTCTCGAAGAGCCTCGTCGAGGTCACGTCGGCCGGGATGCGCGCGTCGTAGAAGTCGTAGACGGCCTCGTCGTCGAAGAGGATGTCGCGCCGGCGGCTGCGCTCCTCGACCGCTTCGAGCTCGGCGCGCAGGCGGCGGTTGCGCCGGTCGAACTCGAACAGCGGGTCGCGCCGGGTCTCGTTCGGCCAGTCGCCCTCGACGAGCGCGTGGCGGATGAAGAGCTCGCGCGCGTAGGGCGCGTCGATGCGGGCGAGCTGGATGCGCCGGCGCTCGACGATCGGCACGCCGTAGAGCGTGACCTTCTCGTAGGCGACGGCCGAGCCCTGGCGTTTCTCCCAGTGCGGCTCGCTGTGACTGCGCTTCACGAGCGAGCCTGCGAGCGGCTCCGCCCAGGCCGGGTCGATCGCCGCGTTGGTGCGGGCGAACAGCCGGCTGGTCTCGACGAGCTCGGCGCTCATGAGCGCGGCCGGCGGCTTCTTCGCGAGCGCCGAGCCGGGGAAGACGACGAAGCGGGTGTTGCGCGCACCGAGGAACTCGGACTGCTGGCGGCGGCCTCGGCGCTCGGCCTCACGGGCGGCGCCCGCGCCGCCGCGTCCGCTGCCGGTCTTCGAGTCGTCCCGGAGGCCGAGCTGCGAGAGCAGCCCCGAGAGCAGCGCCTTGTGGATCCCGTCGGGGTTGGGCTCCGCTGCCTCGCGTGCGACCTGGAGGCCGAGCGGCTTCGCGAGGCGCAGGAGCTGGCGGTAGAGGTCCTGCCACTCGCGCACGCGCAGGTAGTTCAGGAACTCCGACCGGCACATGCGCCGGAACGCGCTGCCCGAGAGCTCGCGCTGCTTCTGCTCGAGATGGTTCCAGAGGTTGAGCAGCGTCAGGAAATCGCTGGTCGGGTCGACGAACCGCGCGTGGAAGCCGTCGGCCTGCTCGCGGCGGTCGAGCGGACGCTCGCGCGGATCCTGCACGGTGAGGCCGGCGACGATCGCGAGCACCTCGCGCGAGACGTCCTGCGCCTTCGACTCGAGCACCATGCGTGCGAACCGCGGCTCGATGGGCAGTCGCGAGAGCTGCCGGCCGACCTTCGTGAGCTTCGGACCCTCGCTCGAGGTGCCGCCCTCGAGGGCGCCGAGCTCGCGCAGCAGGTCGACGCCGTCGCGGATGCCGCGGCTGTCTGGCGGCGTGAGGAACGGGAACTCCTCGATCGGGCCGAGCCCGAGCGAGGCCATCTGCAGGATGACCGCGGCGAGGTTCGTGCGCAGGATCTCGGGGTCGGTGAACTCGGGGCGGCGCGCGAAGTCGTCTTCGGAGTACAGGCGGATGGCGATGCCGTCGCTCGTGCGGCCCGAGCGACCCGATCGCTGGTTCGCCGAGGCCTGCGAGATCGCCTCGATCGGCAGCCGCTGCACCTTCGACCGCACCGAGTACCGGCTGATACGGGCGGTGCCCGCGTCGACGACGTAGCGGATGCCGGGCACGGTGAGGCTCGTCTCGGCCACGTTCGTCGCGAGCACGACGCGTCGCCGGAGCCCGGCGACCTTCGACGGCTCGAACACCCGGTGCTGGTCGGCCGAGGACAACCGGCCGTAGAGCGGCAGCACCTCGGTCTCGCCGCCGCGCGCACCGGCGCTTGCGTAGTGCCCGCGCACCGCCTGCTCGGCGTCGCGGATCTCGCCCTCGCCGGAGAGGAAGACGAGCACGTCGCCGCGGGATTCGCGGTCGAGCTCGTCGAGGGCGTCGAGGATGCCCCGCTGCACGTCCTTGTCCTCCGCGGCGGCGCCCTCGTCGTCGGCGTCCTCGCCGGTGTCGCCCGACGCCTCGGCGACGAGGGGGCGGTAGCGCACCTCGACGGGGTAGGTGCGCCCCGAGACCTCGATCACGGGCGCGGGCGTGCCCGAAGCATCCGCGAAGTGCCTCGCGAAGCTCTCGGGGTCGATCGTCGCGCTCGTGACGATCACCTTGAGGTCGGGGCGGCGGGGGAGGAGCCGCTTCAGGTAGCCGAGCAGGAAGTCGATGTTGAGGCTGCGCTCGTGCGCCTCGTCGATGATGATCGTGTCGTAGCGGCGCAGCTGGCGATCGCGGTGGATCTCGTTCAGCAGGATGCCGTCGGTCATGACCTTGATGCGGGTCGCCTCGCTCACCTGGTCGGTGAACCGGACCTGGTAGCCGACCAGCCCGCCGAGCTCGACCCCGAGCTCCTCGGAGATGCGCTCGGCGATGGTCCGGGCCGCGATGCGCCGGGGCTGCGTGTGCGCGATCGAGGCGCGCCCGAGCTCGAGGCAGATCTTCGGCAGCTGGGTGGTCTTGCCCGATCCGGTGGCGCCCGCGACGATGACGACCTGGTGCGACTCCAGCGCGCGCGCGATCTCCTCGCGCTGCGCGGAGACGGGCAGTTCGGCGGGGTAGGTGATCGCAGGGATCGGGATCGGCGAGGTCATCAGCCCTCCATCGTAGGACGGCGAACTCCGCGGCGCCCCCTTCGCGTCGCTTCCCGGGCGTGCGATTCGCGGGGAGCGAACCACCCTGTCGCAGGGCAGCGGCCGCGTGATGGGATGGCGGGCATGACGGTTCCCCGCATCCAGCTCAATGACGGCCACTCGATCCCGCAGCTCGGCTTCGGGGTGTTCAAGGTCGATCCGGCCGAGACCGAACGGATCGTGGCCGACGCGCTCGAGGTCGGCTACCGGCACCTCGACACGGCCCGCATCTACGGCAACGAGGAGGGGGTCGGCCGGGCGATCGCCGCATCGGGCATCCCGCGCGAGCAGCTCTACGTCACCACCAAGCTCTGGAACGACGACCAGGGCACGCAGTCGGTGCACGACGCGTTCGACGCGAGCCTCGAACGTCTCGGGCTCGACTACGTCGACCTCTACCTGATCCACTGGCCGAGCCCGGCGCGCGACCGGTACGTCGAGACGTGGCACGCGTTCGAGGAGCTGCGCGACTCGGGCCGGGTGCGCTCGATCGGCGTCTCGAACTTCCTCGTGCCCCACCTCGAGCGTCTGCTCGACGAGAGCGACGTGGTTCCGGCGGTCGACCAGATCGAGCTGCACCCCGCGCACCAGCAGCCGGCGACCGCCGCCTTCGCCGAGGAGCACGGCATCGCCATCGAGGCGTGGGGCCCGCTCGGCCAGGGCAAGTACCCGCTCTTCGAGCTGCCCGAGGTCGCCGACGCGGCGGAGGCGCACGGCAAGTCGCCGGCGCAGGTCGTGATCCGCTGGCACCTGCAGCGCGGGCACATCCTCTTCCCCAAGTCGGGCAGCCACGCGCGCATGGCCGAGAACTTCGACGTCTTCGACTTCGAACTCGGCGAGGCCGAGATGCAGGCGATCACCGCGCTCGAGCGCGAGGGGCGCGTGAGCGCCCACCCCGACGAGGTGAACTGACCCCAGCCGGCCTCTCGCGGATCCGGTCGGCTGATGCCGGCCGGATTTCGCGTTTCATCGGGGCGATTGCCGACCGGCTCGGCTCATGGCGGCGCCGCGACACGCCCGGGTTGCATGGTGGATTTGTGGGGTGGGGTGTGGGTGACGTAGATTTTCTTTTGTCGCCGCGGCGGCCGGGAAGCGCG
>NZ_JBHVTD010000002.1:0-1250434 GCF_042884835.1 Agromyces sp. NPDC058104
GTAGCCGGCCTGAGAGGGTGACCGGCCACACTGGGACTGAGACACGGCCCAGACTCCTACGGGAGGCAGCAGTGGGGAATATTGCACAATGGGCGCAAGCCTGATGCAGCAACGCCGCGTGCGGGATGACGGCCTTCGGGTTGTAAACCGCTTTTAGTAAGGAAGAAGGGGCTTCGGCCTTGACGGTACTTGCAGAAAAAGGACCGGCTAACTACGTGCCAGCAGCCGCGGTAATACGTAGGGTCCGAGCGTTGTCCGGAATTATTGGGCGTAAAGAGCTCGTAGGCGGTTTGTCGCGTCTGCTGTGAAAACTAGAGGCTCAACCTCTAGCCTGCAGTGGGTACGGGCAGACTTGAGTGCGGTAGGGGAGAATGGAATTCCTGGTGTAGCGGTGGAATGCGCAGATATCAGGAGGAACACCGATGGCGAAGGCAGTTCTCTGGGCCGTAACTGACGCTGAGGAGCGAAAGCGTGGGGAGCGAACAGGATTAGATACCCTGGTAGTCCACGCCGTAAACGTTGGGCGCTAGATGTGGGGACCTTTCCACGGTTTCCGTGTCGTAGCTAACGCATTAAGCGCCCCGCCTGGGGAGTACGGCCGCAAGGCTAAAACTCAAAGGAATTGACGGGGGCCCGCACAAGCGGCGGAGCATGCGGATTAATTCGATGCAACGCGAAGAACCTTACCAAGGCTTGACATACACGAGAACGGGCCAGAAATGGTCAACTCTTTGGACACTCGTGAACAGGTGGTGCATGGTTGTCGTCAGCTCGTGTCGTGAGATGTTGGGTTAAGTCCCGCAACGAGCGCAACCCTCGTCGCATGTTGCCAGCACGTAATGGTGGGAACTCATGTGAGACTGCCGGGGTCAACTCGGAGGAAGGTGGGGATGACGTCAAATCATCATGCCCCTTATGTCTTGGGCTTCACGCATGCTACAATGGCCGGTACAAAGGGCTGCGATGTCGTAAGGCGGAGCGAATCCCAAAAAGCCGGTCTCAGTTCGGATTGAGGTCTGCAACTCGACCTCATGAAGTCGGAGTCGCTAGTAATCGCAGATCAGCAACGCTGCGGTGAATACGTTCCCGGGCCTTGTACACACCGCCCGTCAAGTCATGAAAGTCGGTAACACCCGAAGCCGGTGGCCTAACCCTTGTGGAGGGAGCCGTCGAAGGTGGGATCGGTGATTAGGACTAAGTCGTAACAAGGTAGCCGTACCGGAAGGTGCGGCTGGATCACCTCCTTTCTAAGGAGCAACTCGGAAGCCTTCGGGTTTTCGCAGTGCGCCAGATCAGACCGAACGTGTCTGCTGGTTGCTCATGGGTGGAACATTGACATAGGTGCTCGTCTGAATGGTTCAGACCTAGTACGCCACTTCGGTGGTTGGAACGGTGGGGGCCGGCCGGTCGGGCACGTGCACGCTGTTGGGTCCTGAGGGGCCGGACAACTCCTGGGCTTCGGCCTGGGGTGATGGTCTCTTCAGACCTTCACGAAGCCGATGGTTCTGATTCGGTGGGTGTGGGGGTTCTGGCCGTCTGTTGAGAACTACATAGTGGACGCGAGCATCTTAGAAGCAGCCCTTTGGGGCTGTTTCACAAAGATTTCGATGACATGGTCCTTCGGGGCTGTGTCTGACTAATCATTGGTCAATCTCGCACTTTCGGGTGCGCGATCGATTCAAACTCATGTGATTTCAAGTTTCTAAGAGCAAACGGTGGATGCCTTGGCATCTGGAGCCGAAGAAGGACGTCGTAATCTGCGATAAGCCTCGGGGAGCTGATAAACGAGCTGTGATCCGAGGATTTCCGAATGGGGAAACCCCGCCAGGCCCTTAGGGTGACCTGGTGACTCCCGCCTGAATATATAGGGCGGGTAGAGGGAACGTGGGGAAGTGAAACATCTCAGTACCCACAGGAAGAGAAAACAACCGTGATTCCGTGAGTAGTGGCGAGCGAAAGCGGAAGAGGCTAAACCGGTCATGTGTGATACCCGGCAGGGGTTGCATGATCGGGGTTGTGGGACCTTTCGGACTGTACTGCCGTGCAGTCACGGTGACGCGTCAGGTATAGACGAACCGCATTGAAAGGCGGACCGGAGTGGGTGTGAGTCCCGTAGTCGAAATGCCTGGCCGGCCGGAGAGGTATCCCAAGTAGCGCGGGGCCCGAGAAATCCCGCGTGAATCTGTCAGGACCACCTGATAAGCCTAAATACTCCCAGATGACCGATAGCGGACAAGTACCGTGAGGGAAAGGTGAAAAGTACCCCGGGAGGGGAGTGAAATAGTACCTGAAACCGTTTGCTTACAAACCGTTGGAGCCTCCTTGTTGGGGTGACAGCGTGCCTTTTGAAGAATGAGCCTGCGAGTTAGTGATCTGTGGCGAGGTTAACCCGTGTGGGGCAGCCGTAGCGAAAGCGAGTCTGAATAGGGCGATTCAGTCGCAGGTCCTAGACCCGAAGCGAAGTGATCTATCCATGGCCAGGTTGAAGCGACGGTAAGACGTCGTGGAGGACCGAACCCACTTCAGTTGAAAATGGAGGGGATGAGCTGTGGATAGGGGTGAAAGGCCAATCAAACTTCGTGATAGCTGGTTCTCTCCGAAATGCATTTAGGTGCAGCGTTGCGTGTTTCTTGCCGGAGGTAGAGCTACTGGATGGCCGATGGGCCTCAACAGGTTACTGACGTCAGCCAAACTCCGAATGCCGGTAAGTGAGAGCGCAGCAGTGAGACGGTGGGGGATAAGCTTCATCGTCGAGAGGGAAACAACCCAGACCACCAACTAAGGTCCCTAAGCGCGTGCTAAGTGGGAAAGGATGTGGAGTTGCACAGACAACCAGGAGGTTGGCTTAGAAGCAGCCACCCTTGAAAGAGTGCGTAATAGCTCACTGGTCAAGTGATTCCGCGCCGACAATGTAACGGGGCTCAAGCACGCCACCGAAGTTGTGGCATTGACATTTGTGGTAGGCCTTCGTGGTCCAGCCGTGTTGATGGGTAGGAGAGCGTCGTGTGCCGGGTGAAGCGGCGGTGGAAACCAGCCGTGGACGGCACACGAGTGAGAATGCAGGCATGAGTAGCGAAAGACGGGTGAGAAACCCGTCCTCCGGAAGACCAAGGGTTCCAGGGTCAAGCTAATCTGCCCTGGGTAAGTCGGGACCTAAGGCGAGGCCGACAGGCGTAGTCGATGGACAACGGGTTGATATTCCCGTACCGGCGAAGAACCGCCCACATGAAATCAGGAGTGCTAAGCATCCCAAGACGCGTGGATCCCTTCGGGGACGATCGCGTGGCGGCATGCGACCCCATCTGGTGGAGTGAGCGTATTAACAGGTGTGACGCAGGAAGGTAGCCCAGCCCGGGCGATGGTTGACCCGGGGCAAGCGTGTAGGCCGAGCGATAGGCAAATCCGTCGCTCATCAAGGCTGAGACGCGATGCGGATGAAAAGTGGGTGATCCTATGCTGCCGAGAAAAGCATCGACGCGAGGTTCCAGCCGCCCGTACCCCAAACCGACTCAGGTGGTCAGGTAGAGAATACTAAGGAGATCGAGAGAATCGTGGTTAAGGAACTCGGCAAAATGCCCCCGTAACTTCGGGAGAAGGGGGGCCTGAGGCGTATTAGGACTTGCTCCGAAAGCGTTTGAAGGCCGCAGAGACCAGTGGGAAGCGACTGTTTACTAAAAACACAGGTCCGTGCCAAGTCGCAAGACGATGTATACGGACTGACGCCTGCCCGGTGCTGGAAGGTTAAGAGGACCGGTTAGCCGCAAGGCGAAGCTGAGAATTTAAGCCCCAGTAAACGGCGGTGGTAACTATAACCATCCTAAGGTAGCGAAATTCCTTGTCGGGTAAGTTCCGACCTGCACGAATGGCGTAACGACTTCCCAGCTGTCTCAACCGCGAACTCGGCGAAATTGCATTACGAGTAAAGATGCTCGTTACGCGCAGAAGGACGGAAAGACCCCGTGACCTTTACTACAGCTTGGTATTGGTGTTCGGTGTGGCTTGTGTAGGATAGGTGGGAGACTGTGAAGCTGGCACGCTAGTGTCGGTGGAGTCATTGTTGAAATACCACTCTGGTCACTCTGGATATCTAACTTCGAACCGTGATCCGGTTCAGGGACAGTGCCTGGTGGGTAGTTTAACTGGGGCGGTTGCCTCCCAAAAAGTAACGGAGGCGCCCAAAGGTTCCCTCAACCTGGTTGGCAATCAGGTGGCGAGTGTAAGTGCACAAGGGAGCTTGACTGTGAGACTGACAGGTCGAGCAGGGACGAAAGTCGGGACTAGTGATCCGGCAGTGGCTTGTGGAAGCGCTGTCGCTCAACGGATAAAAGGTACCTCGGGGATAACAGGCTGATCTTGCCCAAGAGTCCATATCGACGGCATGGTTTGGCACCTCGATGTCGGCTCGTCGCATCCTGGGGCTGGAGTAGGTCCCAAGGGTTGGGCTGTTCGCCCATTAAAGCGGTACGCGAGCTGGGTTTAGAACGTCGTGAGACAGTTCGGTCCCTATCCTCTGCGCGCGCAGGAAATTTGAGAGGATCTGACCCTAGTACGAGAGGACCGGGTTGGACGAACCTCTGGTGTGCCAGTTGTTCCGCCAGGAGCACCGCTGGTTAGCTACGTTCGGAATGGATAACCGCTGAAAGCATCTAAGCGGGAAGCCGGCCTCAAGATGAGATTTCCATCCCTTCGGGGGAGAGGCTCCCAGCCAGACGACTGGGTTGATAGGCCGGATGTGGAAGACAGGACTAACGACTGTCGGAGCTGACCGGTACTAATAAGCCGATAACTTGATAATCATTACACTCACACGATTTGAACTCATTCAAGTAAAGGCCGTGTGCGTGGCCTGAGATGTCTCGCGTCCACTCTGTGGTTCCCTTCAGACGGAAACACACGTAATTCAATACGACCCCCACCACGGTGAGGGGTCCACCGAAACCACCAACCCCGCACACCACGTGCGGCCCAGTTGGTCCTAGAGTTTCGGCGGCCATAGCGCGAGGGAAACGCCCGGACACATTCCGAACCCGGAAGCTAAGACTCGCAGCGCCGATGGTACTGCAGGGGGGACCCTGTGGGAGAGTAGGACACCGCCGGACAAACATTACGAAGAGCCGCCCACCACGTGGGCGGCTCTTCGACTTTAACAACCACGAACACCCGAGCCGCACAGCACCCGTCATGGGCGGCTCTTCGACTTCAACAACCACACCACCAGAGCCGCGCAGCATCCGTCATGGGCGGCTCTTCGACTTCAACAACCACACCACCAGAGCCGCACAGCACCCGTCATGGGCCAGCTGGGCGGCTTTTCTGCGTGACCACGTACCCTGAAGACATGGGTGCTCGACTCGCCGATGCCGTGAGCCCCTACCTGCGGGCTCACGCGGGGAACCCTGTCGACTGGTTCCCGTGGGGAGACGACGCCTTCGCGGAGGCTCGCCGGAGGGATGTGCCGCTGCTCATCTCGATCGGCTACGCCACCTGCCACTGGTGCCACGTGATGGCCAGGGAGAGCTTCGGCGATGCGTTGACGGCGCACGAGCTCAACGCGCACTTCGTCGCGGTCAAGGTCGATCGCGAGGAGCATCCCGACGTCGACGCGAGCTACCTCGCCGCGGCCTCCGCGTTCACGCGCGAGCTCGGGTGGCCGCTGACGGTCTTCGCGACGCCCGACGGCCGCGCGTTCTACGCCGGCACCTACTTCCCACCACATCCGCAGCGTGGAATGCCGTCGTTCCGACAGGTGCTGGGTGCCGTCGGCGAGGCGTGGCGCGAGCGCCGGGGCCAGCTCGAGGAGACGGCCGCAGCGGTCGCGACCGCCCTGGCCGCAGCCTCGCTGGCGCCGACGGCCGGCGCGCTGCCGGGCGAGCAGGAGCTCGGCGCCGCGGTGGCCGAGCTCTCAGCCGACGAGGACCGCGTGCACGGGGGCTTCGGCGGCGCGCCGAAGTTCCCGATCGCTCCGGTGCTCGGCTTCCTGGCGCGGAACGCCGGCAACGGGCGTGAGCTCGCCCGCCGCACGCTGCTCGCCATGGCGGGGTCGCCGCTGCGGGACGACATCGACGGCGGCTTCTTCCGGTATGCCACACGGAGCGACTGGAGCGAGCCGCACTACGAGCGGATGCTCACCGACAACGCCCTGCTGCTCGACGTCTCGGTCGAGCTCGCGCGAGGCGCCGACGCCGACGCGGACCCCGTCGCCGTCACCGCGGTCGGTCGGGGGATCGTCGACTACCTCACCACGACACTGCAGCTTCCGGAGGGCGGATTCGCCTCGGCGCAGGACTCCGAGAGCCTGGTCGACGGCGTTCGCACCGAAGGCGGCTACGCCACGGCCGACGCCGAGCGACGGCGGACGCTCGAGCCCCCGGCGCTCGACGAGAAGGTGCTCACCGGGTGGAACGGACTCGCGATCGGCGCCCTGGCCCGGGCGGCTTCGGTGCTCGACGCACCCGGCGCGCTCGTCGCGGCCCGCCGCTCCGCCGACTACCTCCTCGCCGAACACCTCTCGCCCGACGGCGTCGTGCGGAGGGCCTCCCGCGACGGCGTCGTCTCGTCGGCGCACGCGGCCCTCGAGGACGTCGGGATGCTCGCCGGCGGGCTGATCGAACTGGCGCTCGCGACCGGTGAGGTCGAACACGCGGCGGTCGCGCGAACGCTCATCGACGCGGCGCTCGATGCCGCGCCGGACACCACGGACGACGACGTCACGACGGCCGAACCCTCGGCCGTGTTCGCGGTGCCCGGCGGAGCCGACCCGGTGCTCGCGGAGCGCGGGCTCGCCCTGCCCACCGATCCCGCAGAGGGGGTGGCGCCCTCGGGGATCACCGCGTGCGCGACGGCGGCCTGGCGGCTCTGGCTGCTCGGCGCCGGCGACCGCTATCGCGAGGCGGCCGAGCGGGCGATGCGACAGCTCGCGGGTGCCGCACTCGAGCGGCCGATCGCCTTCGGCGCCGCGCTCGAGCTCATGACGCGGTTCGCGGCACCCGTGGTGCAGCTGGTCGTCGTGGTGCCCGAGCGCGACGGGCCGGGCCGCCCGCGCGGCGACGAGGAGCTCATCCGTGCGGCGGGGGCGGCGGAGGCATCCCTCGTCGTGATCGTCACCGAACGCGAGGCGGCGGCATTCGCCGACGCCGGCTTCGACCTCCTCGCGGGCCGCCGGCTGATCGACGGGCGCACGGCGGCGTACCGCTGCCGCGAGTTCGTGTGCGCGTTGCCGGTCACGGACCGGGCGGCGCTCGAGGGACTCGCGCCGTGACCTCGCCATGTCCGGTTACATTCGAATGCGAGTTCGAACAGGTGTGGAGAAGCCTGTGGATAACTCAGGCGGACGTCGCGCGCCCCGCCTCCCATTCGCTGCGGAGCAGGCCGTAGATCTCGCTGTCCTGCCAGCCGTCGTACCAGACGTCCTCGATCAGGGTGCCCTCGAGACGCATCCCGAGCCGACGGCAGAGCGCGGCGGACGCGACGTTGCGCACGTCGACGTGCGCCTCCAGCCGATGCGGTGCGACGACCTCGAACGCGAAACGCACGGCCTCGCGCACCGCCTCCACGGCGAGCCCGCGGCCCTGGAAGGCCGGATGGAGCACCCAGCCGAGCTCGAGCTGCGCGTGCTGGGTGCTCGAGAGGCGGAGCATGACGTCGCCGACGACGCGATCGCGATGGCGGTCGTCGACGACGGGGGCCGTCGAGCGCTCGCCGCGCAGCGCCATGGCGAAGTGGAACGCGTCGCCGGTCTCGGCCAGCCGGCGCATCCCGGCGCGCTTCAGCGTGTGGACGTGCGCCTCCTCGCGACTGCGGGGCGGCCACGGGATGTAGCGCAGCACCTCGGGCAGGCGCTGGTACTCCCAGATGTCGTCGCTGTCGTCGGGTTCGATCGGGCGCAGCGTCATCCGCTCGGTGCGGAGCGGGGAGGTGAGCGAGTCGGCGTCGAAGGGGAGCGCCATGGCGGGCGCGCGCCTGGCGTCGACGGCGTCGGCTTCGCTGGCGAGTTCGTCGGTCATGCTCCGACGCTAGCGGCTGGCGGCGCGGGGCGCCCGGACGTGCGCGGTGGGACCGCCCCGGCTCAGCCGGCGAACGGTGCGGTGCTCGCTCGGATGACGAGCGCGGCGTCGACGTCGGTCGAGGTGGGCGGGGCGCTCGGATCGTCGATGCGCCGCAGCAGGTGCTCGACCGCGAGGGCTGCGATCACGCCGAACGGCTGTGCGACCGTCGTGAGGGCCGGGCTGCAGTACGCCGCCAGGGCGATGTCGTCGACCCCGACGACCGAGACGTCCTCGGGCACGCGCCGACCGAGCTCGTGGAGTGCGCGGATCGCGCCGAAGGCCATCTCGTCGCTCGCGACGAACACGGCGGACGCCTCGGGGATGCGGCCGAGCAGCAGGCCGGCCTGGTAGCCCGACTCGGGCGACCAGTCGCCGTGGAGCAGCGGCGGCACCTCTCGGCCCGCCGCCTCGAGCGCGGCGCGCCAGCCCGCTGAGCGACCGGTCGAGTCGAGCCACTCGTCGGGGCCGGCGACGTGCCAGACGGTGGGGTGGCCGAGCTCGAGCAGGTGCTCGGTGGCGAGGCGGCCCACCTCGAACTGGTCGATCGCGACGACTTCGCTCGAGAGCGTGCGGGAGCCGTCGATGGTGACGGTCGGGATGCGCCGGGCGATCGCCTCGACGGCGTCGGTGCCGGTCGGGACGGGCACGACGAGCACGATTCCCTCGACCGACTGCTCGTCGAGCCGGCTCATCGCGGACGCGATGGCGGCGGGGTCGAGCGAGCTCGCGGTCGAGATGTTGACGGCGTAGCCCGCGCGACGTGCGGCGGTCTCGACGCCGTGCGTGACGGCGGAGCCGGAGTAGTCGACCGTGGGCAGCACCACGACGCCGATGGTGCGCGTGCGGCCCGACGACAGCGCGCGCGCTGCGCTGTTCATGCGGTAGCCCAGCGCGTCGACCGAGCTCAGCACGCGCTCACGGGTCGCGGCCTGCACGTTGGGGTGGCCGCTGAGCACGCGGGAGACGGTCTGCGCCGAGACGCCGGCGTGGTTCGCGACGTCCGCCATGCTCGGCGAACGCGTGCGGCCGCTCGCGTCGAGCCGCCTGGTGTTGGTCATCTGGGTGGCCCTCCAACGGTGGTAGCGGAAACATGCTACCGCGATCAGCGAAGATAAAGCAGTACCCCTGACCATCGAACTCAGGCTTGTTATCGATAACAAATTGTGGCACCATCGGAGCACGCCCCTGCGGAACCGTCCCCCGAGACCGTGGCGGCCTGGATCGTTGCACGACGCATTCCGAGCTCATTCAAAGGAGAGGCAGCAGTGAAGAAGACAGTCATGCGCACGGTAGGCATCACCGGCGCGTTGGGCCTCGGCCTGGCGCTCGCCGGATGCTCCGGAGCCGCCGAGCCCGCCTCGTCGGGCCCCAGCGAGGTCACGTTCTGGGGCTGGGCCCCGGGCTACGCCGACGCCGTCGACGCGTTCAACGCCTCGCAGGACGACGTGGTCGTGAAGTACGAAGAGGTCGCGCCCGGCGCCAAGGGCGGCTACGACAAGATGCTCAATGCCGTGACGGCCGGCAACGCGCCGTGCCTCGCCCAGGTCGGCTACGAGACCCTCACGAGCTTCGCCGCGCAGGGCGCCCTCGAGGACGTCTCCGAGTTCGCGAACGAGAACGAGGGCGAGTTCACGCCCGCGACCTGGTCGGCCGTGTCGATCGGCGACGCCGTCTACGGCGCGCCCGTCGACCAGGGCCCGATGGCCCTCTTCTACAACAAGGCGGTCTTCGACGAGCTCGGCATCGCCGTGCCGACCACGTGGGCCGAGTACCAGGCCGCGGGCGAGAAGCTCAAGGCCGCGGGCAAGTCGCTCTCGGCGAGCTACCTCAACTACGACTACGCCGGCTTCGACTGGCAGGCCGAGGCCCCGTGGTTCTCGGTCGACGGCGACAGCTGGAAGGTCTCGATCGACTCGCCCGAGGGCCAGAAGGTCGCCGACTACTGGCAGGGCCTCACCGACGCCGGTCTCATCAGCCAGGCCCCCATGTGGGACCAGTCCTGGTACACCGGTCTCGGCGACGGCTCGATCGCGACGCACGTCGGCGCGGTCTGGATCGCGGGCATCCTGAAGGGCAGCGCCCCCGACGGCGCCGGCAAGTGGGCCGTCGCGCCCATGCCGCAGTGGGAGGCCGGCGACGACAAGGTCGGCAACGTCGGCGGCTCGGCCACGGCCGTGCTGAAGGGCTGCGAGAACCCCGAGGCCGCGTGGGCCTTCGCGCACGCCATGAGCACCGATCCCGACATCTACACCGGGCTCATCGAGGCGGCGGCGCTCTACCCGGCCGCGACCGAGCTCCTCGACCTGCCGGCGCTCACCGAGCCCGACCCCTACTTCGGCGACCAGGTCATCTTCGACGTCTTCGCCGAGGCCTCGCCGAACGTGACGACCGGTTGGACCTGGGGTCCGAACATGCCCGAGACCGTCGGCTTCCTCGACGACGGGCTGGGCAAGGCCTGGTCGGGCCAGGGCACCTTCGCCGACGCGCTGGCGAACACCCAGCAGCAGACCCTCGACGCACTCGAGGCGCAGGGCCTCTCCGTCTCGGAGTAGCTCCCGGACCTGCGGCCGGGGCGGCGAACGTCGCCGTCCCGGCCCCACCCCGGGGCATCCCACTCGACCACGTCGGCCGAAACGCGGCCGACCCACCCATCGCACTGACGCAGGACGACATGGACACCTCATCGACTCGGGCGGTCACCGCCGCCGACACCGGGCGCCGCGGCATCGGCCGTGCCGCCGCGGGTGCCCCGGCACCGGGCGGCACCGCTCGCGCCCGCTCGGGCGGCCGCTGGCGCACCCCGCTGCTCTTCCTGCTGCCCTTCGGCGTGCTGTTCATCGCGATGTACCTCGTGCCGATCGTGTTCGCGTTCGTGCAGAGCCTGTTCACCCTGCAGCGCTCGGGCCTCGGCCTCGAGGCCCCCACGCTCGAGTTCGCCCCGCTCGCGAACTACGAGCGACTCCTCGGCGACACCGAGTTCCTCGCCTCGCTCGGCCGCGTCGCGCTCTTCGGGCTCGTGCAGGTGCCGGTCATGCTCGGACTCGCGCTGCTGCTCGCGCTCCTGCTCGACTCGAAGTCGGCGCGCGGCAAGGGCTTCTTCCGCCTCGCCGCGTTCCTGCCCTACGCCGTGCCGGGCGTTATCGCCGCGGTCATGTGGTCGTTCCTCTATTCGCCCGTGACGAGCCCGATCAACACCTTCCTCGAGCGGGCCGTCGGCACCGGCATCCCCTTCTTCGCCCCCGAGATCGTGCTGTGGGCCGTCGCGAACATCGTGACCTGGGGGTGGACGGGCTACAACATGCTCATCATCTACTCCTCGCTGCAGACGATCCCGGCCGAGACGATCGAGGCCGCCCGCCTCGACGGCGCGGGCCCCGCCCGGATCGCGTGGAGCATCAAGATCCCGATGGTCCGCCCCGCACTGGTGCTCACCGCCGTGTTCTCGATCATCGGCTCGGCCCAGCTCTACAACGAGCCGAAGGTGCTGCAGACCATCTCGGGCGGCGCGATCAGCAACACCTTCACGCCGCTGATGGCGGCGCAGGCGCAGGTCACCGCCCAGAACTACCCGTACGCCGCCGCGCAGTCGGTCGTGCTGGCACTCCTGGTCGGCGTGCTGTCGTTCACCTTCTTCAAGCTCACGAATCGAGGCGAACGATGACCGCCCCCACGCTCGCCTCGGCGACGCGCACCCCGCGCAACGACCGGCCGGATGCCTCGCGCCCCCGCCGCTCGAACCGTGAGGCGAGCCTCGCGAGCCGCCTCGGCGTCTTCGCCCTGCTCGGTCTCTCGGCGTTCTACTTCATCATGCCCATCTGGTGGCTCGTCGTCGCGTCGACGAAGCCCGCGGGGCACCAGTTCTCTGAGCCCGGCCTCTGGTTCGACGGGTTCGGCCTGTTCGACAACATCGCGCTCGTCTTCGCCGAGTCCGACGGCATTTTCGGGCAGTGGATGCTCAACAGCGTCTTCTACGCAGGCGTCTCGGCCGTCGTCGGCACGCTGCTCTCGGCGATGGCCGGCTACGCGCTGGCGAAGTACGAGTTCCGCGGCCGCGGGGTCGTCTTCGGGGTCATCCTCGCCGCCGTGCTCATCCCCAAGGTGATGTTCACCCTCCCGCTCTTCCTGCTCTTCAACCAGGTGGGCCTGCTCAACAACCCGCTCGCGGTGCTGCTGCCGAGCGTGGTGAGCCCGTTCGGCGTGTACCTCGCGCGCGTGTTCGCCGCCCAGTCGGTGCCCGACGAGCTCATCGAGGCCGGCCGCATCGACGGCGCGGGGGAGTTCCGCATCTTCTTCTCGATCGGCGTGCGGATCATGTCGCCCGCCCTCGTCACGATCTTCCTGTTCCAGTTCGTCGAGGTCTGGAACAACTTCCTGCTGCCGTTGATGGTGCTGAATGACAGCTCGCTGCAGCCGGTCACGGTCGGCCTCGTCGGCTGGGCGGGCAGCAACGGGCAGGTTCCGGCGGGCACCGTCGTGGTCGCCGCGCTGCTCTCGGTCGTGCCGCTCATCATCGCGTTCCTCGGCCTGCAGCGCTTCTGGCGGGCCGGCCTGACCGCGGGAGCGGTCAAGTGAGCGCGGGCGCCACCGTCGGCACGAGCGCGCTCTCGGTCGTCGACGGCGGGTTCCTCCGGCACGGCCGCCCCCACCGCATCCTCTCGGGCTCGATGCACTACTTCCGCGTGCACCCGGCGCAGTGGCGCGACCGCCTCGAGCGCCTCGTCGCGCTCGGCCTCAACACCGTCGACACCTACGTGGCCTGGAACTTCCACGAGCGCCGCCGCGGCGAGCTCGACTGGAGCGGCTGGCGCGACCTCGAGGGCTTCATCGCGCTCGCCGGCGAGCTCGGCCTCGACGTCATCGTGCGCCCCGGGCCGTACATCTGCGCCGAATGGGACAACGGCGGGTTCCCCGCCTGGCTCTCGGGCACGCCCGGGATGCGGTTGCGGTCGAGTCATCCGGCCTACCTCGACGCGGTCGACGCCTGGTTCGGCGAACTGCTGCCGCGCCTCGCGCCGCTGCAGGCATGGCACGGCGGGCCGATCGTCGCCGTGCAGCTCGAGAACGAGTACGGCAGCTACGCCGACGACGTCGACTACCTCGCCTGGCTCCACGACCGTCTCGTCGCGGGCGGCATCACCGAGCTGATCTACACGGCCGACGGCCCGACCGAGCTCATGCAGGACGGCGGCAGCGTGCCCGGCGTGCTCGCGACCGCGACGTTCGGCTCGCGCGCCGCGCAGGCGGCGTCGATGCTGCGCGAGCGGCGCGACGGCGAGCCGTTCGTCTGCGCCGAGCTCTGGAACGGCTGGTTCGACCACTGGGGCGACCCGCACCACGTGCGCACTCCGGCGGGCGCGGCGGGCGTCGTCGCCGACATCCTCGCCGAGGGCGGTTCGCTGAGCCTCTACATGGCGCACGGCGGAACGAACTTCGGCCTCTGGTCGGGCGCGAACCACGACGGGGTGCGCCTGCAGCCGACGCAGACGAGTTACGACTCGCACGCTCCCGTCGCCGAGAACGGCGCGATCACCGAGAAGTTCCGGCTCATCCGCGAGGTGCTCGTGGATGCCACGGGGCGGGTGCCGGCCGAGGCATCCCCGACCCCCGCCGTGCTGCCGGCCGCGACCCTGCCGCTGCGGCCGATTGCCGGCCTCCTCGAGACCGTGCGTCGCTCGGGCCGCGAGGTGCGCACCGCGATGCCGCCGAGCTTCGAGGAGCTCGGTCTCGACGCCGGGCTCGCGCTCTACCGCGCCGAGCCGATCGTGCCGCGCGGCGGAGCCCTGCTCACCGTGCGCGGCCTCCGCGACCGCGCCGTCGTCTTCGTCGACGGCGTGCGCGTCGCGGTGCTCGACGCCGATCAGGCGGCCGCGGGGGTGCGGATCGCGGGGGAGGGCCGGACCGTCGTGCTCGAGCTCCTCGTCGAGAACCAGGGCCGCATCAACTACGGCCCGCTGCTCGGCGAGGGCAAGGGCATCCTCGGCGGCGTGCAGCTCGACCGTCGGCTCGTGCAGCGCTGGTCGACGCGGGCGCTGCCGCTCGACGAGTGGGGCGAGCACGAGCTCGCGCCTGCATCGCACGGTTTCAGGAAATGGGCCGCGAATCAGGACGATTCTGCGGATTCCGTCCTGACCAGCGCACTTTCTCCTGAAACAGGTGATGGCCGTGACGGGCTGGCCACCGCGGTACTGAAGGTGGACGAGCCGGCCGACGCCTTCCTCGCGTTCCCCGGCTCGGGCAAGGGCTTCGTCTGGGTGAACGGGTTCCTGCTCGGCCGCTACTGGGAGATCGGCCCGCAGCTGACCTATTACGTGCCCGCGCCCCTGCTGCGCGCGGGCGAGAACACCATCACCGTGCTCGAGCTCGAGCGCCTCGGCGGCACCGTCGAGCTGCGCCCGCAGGCCGAGCTCGGACCCGAACAGGAGTACATCGAGACCTTCGACTGAACTGCGCCGTCGGCGCGGGTCGATATGGACGCGTCGACTCGACGCGGGAATGGAGACGAAGATGCCTTCATCACGCCCACCGGGCCGCCTCTGGCGCCTCGGACTCGCGTGCGCGGTCGCGAGCGGAATGCTCGTCCCGCTCATGGCGACGCCCGCCGTCGCGGCAACCGCCGCGCCGGACGGGTTCACCGCTCCGGCGCCCGGCGCGTCGTTCGGCCTGCGGACGAGCGACCTCGCCGTCACCGCCGACGCCGCGTTCCCCCAGGTGATCTCGTACGCCGACCGCGACTCGGGCGCCGTCATGCACGGCAACGACGTCACGATCGCCGCCGTGACGATCAACGGCACGGCGCAGCCGGTCGAGGTCGTCTCGCAGGCCGACGGCCGGAGCGCGGTCGACTACGTGCTCACCCCCACGGCGCTCGCCGGCGTCTCGATCGAGGCGCGACTCTCGGTCAAGGGCAACGTCGTCACGATCGAGGTGACGAAGATCGTCGACCCCGACGGCGTCGTGAAGACCCTCCAGATCCCCGACCACCGGCTCGTCACGGTCTCGTCGGCGGAGGCCGGCGCCGCCGTCGCCGCGGCGAACCTGTCGGTCGACCGCGGTGCGTCGGGCGACGTGTTCCTGCCCGTCACCGCGTCGACGCCCGTCGACGCGGCACCCAGGGGATCGAACACGATCATCGCCAACACGGGCGAGCTGGCCGCCGCCTTCGCGACGAACGCGCTCTACGACACCTCGTCGGGGCCGAGCTCGAAGGACGCGGGCAACTTCTGGCGCCAGGCCGTCGCCGGCGACGGCGGGGTCGAGGTCGGCATCGCGAGCGGGCCTTGGCTCTATCGCGCGCAGGGCCAGGACGGCACCGAGGAACTGCCCTGGGTCAAGGTCGCGATCACCCCCGACGCCAACGGCGACGACGTCGTCGACTGGCAGGACGGCGCGATCGCGATGCGCGACATCCGCATCGCCCCCTACAAGGGCGAGCAGACGCCCGAGAACGTCATCACGCACATCCCCTTCAACTTCGCCTCGCAGGCGACGCACCCGTTCCTGCGCACGCTCGACGACGTGAAGCGCATCGCGCTCAACACCGACGGACTGGGCCAGGTCGCCATGCTCAAGGGCTACACGAGCGAGGGGCACGACTCGGCGAACACCGACTACGGCGACAACTTCAACGAGCGCGCCGGAGGACTCGCCGAGCTCAACGCCGCCGTCAAGGCCGGTGCGAAGTGGAACGCCAGCTTCGGCGTGCACATGAACGCCACCGAGATCTACCCCGAGGCGAACTCGTTCAGCGACGAGATCGCGAACGAGAACGCCAAGGGCTGGAACTGGCTCGACCAGTCGTACTACATCGACCAGCGCTACGACCGCGCCTCGGGCGAGCTCGACCAGCGCATCGGCGAGCTCGCCGATGCGACCGACGACAACCTCGACTTCGCGTACATCGACGTCTACTACGAGCACGGATGGCTCGCGCAGTCGCTGCAGGACTCGCTCGTGAAGCACGGCTTCCGCGTCGGCTCGGAGTGGGCCGACAAGCTCGCCGAGAACAACACGTGGTCGCACTGGGCGAATGACGAGAACTACGGCGGCTCGTCCAACAAGGGCGTCAACTCGCAGATCCTCCGCTTCGTGAACAACACCGAGGCCGACGTCTGGAACCCGCACCCGCTGCTCGGCACGAGCCACATCGTCGAGTTCGAGGGCTGGACGGGCCAGAACGACTTCGACGCGTTCCTCGCGAACGTGTGGACGGCGAACGTGCCGGCCAAGTTCCTGCAGCACCACGAGATCACGCGCTGGACGGCGGACCGCATCGACCTCGAGGACGGCGTGAGCGTGACCGGCACGAGCGCCGCGGACCGTTCGATCACGGTCGACGGCGCCGAGGTGCTGCGCGGCGGCACCTACCTGCTGCCGTGGTCGTCGAAGCCGGGCAAGGACGCCGACAAGCTCTATCACTACAGCCCGGCGGGCGGCCAGACGACGTGGCAGCTCACGGCTGACTTCGCGGATGCCTCGTCGCTGCAGCTGTTCGCACTGGGCGACGCCGGTCGCACCAAGGTCGCCGACCTCCCGGTCGTCGACGGCGCCGTGACGATCGACGCCGAGGCGGGGCAGCCGTACGTGCTGGTCGCCGGCAAGAAGGCCACGGGCGCGTCGACCCTGCCGAAGAAGGTCTCGTTCGGCCAGGGCACGCAGGTCGTGGACCCCGGCTTCAACGGGCAGGACCTCGCCGCGTGGAACCCCGTCGGTGCGGCGAGCATCGAGCGCGACGACCGCGGACGCCGCGCCGCGGTGCTCGGCGCGGGCGAGTCGTCGATCAGCCAGCGGCTCGGCGAGCTCGAGCCCGGCACCTACGCGGTGTCGGCCGACCTCGGCATCGCGGCCGGCCAGACGCGCGCGACGACCCTCTCGGTCGACGTGCGCGGCGACGCCGGCGATGACGCCGCGACGAGCGTCGACAGCTCGGGCGCCGTCAACCTGATGGCGGCCGATGAGTGGCGCGACACCACCCTGCAGCGCCTGCGGACCTACGTCACGGTGACCGAGGAGACGCGGCCGACGCTCACGATCGCCGCGGCGGAGGGCGACGCCCCGGTGCGCATCGACAACGTGCGCGTCGTCGCGACCGACGACCCGGCCACGGGCGACGCCGGCGATGGCGAACGCGTGCTCGTCGACGAGGACTTCGAGCAGGTCGACCAGGGCTGGGGCCCGTTCTTCAAGGGCGACGCCGGCGGCTCGACCGACCCGCGCACGCACATCGCGAAGCGCAACGAGCCCTTCACCCAGCAGGGCTGGAACGGCCGGAAGTTCGACATGGTGCTCGGCGGCGACTACTCGCTCATGGCGCACGAGGAGAACCGCGGGCTCGTGTACCGCACCAGCGAGTACACCGCGCCGTTCGAGGCCGGGCACCGCTACCGGGTCTCGTTCGACTACCAGAGCGGCGTCGCGGGCGCGTACTCCTTCGTCACCGGGGTCGACCAGATCGCGGGCGGCGTCTCGAAGGCCGTCGACCTCACCTCGACCGAGTTCGGGGCCGTCCACGAGACGACCGAGTTCGTGCACGAGTTCGACGCGCCGGCGTGCGGCGACCCGTTCATCGGCCTCCGGCGCAACGCGGTGGGCGGCACCGGGTCGGACCTGATCCTGGACGACCTGCGGATCGTCGACCTCGGCGAGAGCGAGACCACGGGCGCCTGCGCCCGCCTCACCCTCGCGGCGCCGGTGAGCGGACTTGTTCCGGGTGAGGCGAACACCTTCACCACGAGCTTCACGAACCACGAGGGCGAGGCCGCGACCGACGTCGGGACCACGCTCGCCGCGCCCGACGGTTGGAAGGTCGCGCCGGTCGGCGCAGCCGAGTTCGCCTCGGTCGCGCCCGGCGCCACCGTGAAGACGACGTGGCGGGTGTCGGCACCGGCCGACATCGAGCAGGGCAGCTACGAGATCTCGGCGGCGACCGGCTACACGGTCGCGGGCGGAGAGCGCACCGTCGAGGCATCCGTCTCGGTACCGACGCTCCCGCCGGGGCTGATCCCGCAGTCGCGACTCGCGATCGCGGGCGTGAGCGACGCGGAGCCGGGCACCGGCGACGGCAGCGCCCGCGCCGCCATCGACGGCAACGCGGCCACCATGTGGCACTCCGCGTGGTCGCAGGTGAATCCCGACACGCCCTACCCGCACTGGATCGCGCTCGACCTCGGCGACAGCTACGCCGTCGACGGCTTCGACTACCAGGTGCGGCGCGGCAACGGCTCGATCAAGGCCTACGAGCTGTACCTCAGCGCCGACGGCACGAACTGGGGCACGCCGGTGAAGACCGGCGAGTTCGCCTCGACCGCCGAGGTGCAGCACCTGTCGTTCGAGGCGCGTGACGCGCGGTTCGTCAAGCTGGTCGGCCTCAACGCGATCAACGGGGCGGCCTTCGCCGGCGCGAACGAGCTCAACGTCTGGGGCACCCGTGCGGCTGCGCCCACGCCCCTGCCGAAGGACGCGATGACGGTCGTCGACTTCGACTCGCAGGAGACCGAGGGCGAGGACGGCCACGCCGCGAACGTGATCGACGGCGAGTCGGCCAGCTGCTGGCACAGCGAGTGGCTGAACGACTCGCCGGCCTACCCGCACCACGTGGCGGTCGACCTCGGCGGCTCGCAGGAGCTGCGCGGCATCTCGATCCAGCAGCGTCCGGGCTCCGAGCCCAATGGACGCATCAAGGGCTACGAGGTGTACGTGAGCGCCGACGGCACCGACTGGGGTTCGCCCGTCGCGACGGGCGAGCTCGGCACCGGCACCGCGCCGCAGCCCGTGATGTTCGACGCGCCGGCCACGGCCGGCTTCGTCAAGGTCGTCGCCACGAGCTCGCACAACGGGCAGCCGTGGGCCTCGATCGCCGAGCTGGAGTTCTTCGGCGTCGAGTGAACCACCGGTGCCGGGCGGGCCGCTGAACACCCGTCCGGCGCCGGCCGTGCGAACGCCCCCGCGATCCTCACCGCGGGGGCGTCCGTGCGTCCCGAGGCGCGGCTAGCGGCGGTGCCGCTTGCGGAACTCGGCCGGGCCGACGCCGACGCGCTGCGTGAAGAGCCGCGAGAAGTAGGCGGGGTCGTCGTAGCCGACGCTCGCCGCCACGGCCTGCACCGACAGCGTCGTGGACGCCAGCAGGCCGCACGCGCGGTCGATCCGGGTGCCGATGACGAGCTCGTTCGGCGTGCCGCCGGTGACCTCGCGGACGTGGTCGCGGAGCGTGCTCACGCTGACGCCCGCGAGCGATGCCCTCGCCGCGACATCCAGCTGCAGCGCCGCGTCGGCCTGGACTGCCGCGACCGTCGCCTCACCGGCCGTCGACGAGGCCCGACCGGCGACCGAGTCGGCGAGCAGCGCCTGAGTGAGCATCGACGCGTCGACGGCGGCCCGCCATCCGGGGCGCCCGAGCGCATCGTGCAGCGATCTGAAGCGGCCCGGCAGCTCGTCGGGCAGCCGTGCACCCGGTTGCACGGGCCGTCGCCGGTCGAGCACGCCCATGCCCTCGAACGCGGCGACCGTCGCCCCGGAGCAGAGCACCCAGTGCTCGGTCCAGCCGCGCGGCGAGGCGTAGTCGTGCGGGCGCTGGGGGAACACCTGGATCGTCGCCGGCGCCTCGACCGCGATCGTGCCGACGAACGGATCGCGGTAGACGCCCGACCCGCTCGAGACGAACACGATCGCGTAGTCGCTCAGGCGGCGCCCGCCGCCGAACCCCGGTGAGGGGCCCGTGTGCTGCCCGGCGCCGAGGCACGCGAGGCCGTGTTGCGCGAGCAGCGGGTGCGACTGCGAATAGATCGCCCAATCGGTCATGAAAGTCCAATTCCGTGTTGTCAGGAGTCTATTCCGCTCCGCGCCGCCCGAACTGATCATGGATTCATGCTGACGTCGAACGGATACGTGCTCGAAGAAACTCCATCACGGCTCGGCGGGCTCGAGCCCGTGCCGATGGAGGAGCGCGGCGACCGCGAGGCGCTGTGGGCCCGGCTGCGCCGCGACGGCTACCTCTTCCTCACCGGGCACCTCGCGCCCGACGACGTGCTCGAGTTCCGCCGCTACTACTTCGACGCGCTCGACCGCGCCGGGCTCATCGCCGAGGGCTCCGACCCGGTCGACGGCATCGCCGCGCCCGACGACGTCGACCGGGCCGCATACCGGCGCATCCTCTTCGACGAGATCGTGCCCGGTGCCCAGTACGAGGCGCTCTGCCGGTCGCCGCGGATCGCCGAATGGTTCGCGTGGCTCCTCGGCGACGACGTGCACCTGCACCGGCGCAAGATCATCCGGCACACGAAGCCGGGCGAGCGCGGCATCGGCACCGCCACCCAGGCCCACTACGACCTCGTGTACCTCCGAGAGGGCAGCGACCGGGTGCTCTCGATGTGGATCCCGCTCGGCGACATCCCGCTCGAGCGCGGCGGGCTCGCCTACCTCGAGGGCAGCCACCGGCGGGTCATGGCGCAGGAGGCGGCGGGCGAGCTCCGCCACCCGGCGGCGTCGATCACGGCCGACCTGCCCGGCCTCGCCGACGAGCACGACGCGCGCTGGCTCGTCGCCGACTACGCGGCCGGCGACGTCATGGTGCACTCCGCCCACATCGTGCACGCCGGTCTCGACAACGTCGACACCGAGGGCCGCATGCGCCTGTCGACCGACATCCGATACCAGCGGATGTCGGAGCCGATCGACTGGCGCTGGCAGAACCACTGGCACCTGGACGACGGGCTGTGACCGGCGCTCATCCCGCGCCGGCGGGCTCCGGAGTGCACGACGCGACGCCGCCGCCCCCGCTCGTGCTCATGTCGGACTGGGGGAGCGACCTCGGCCCGTCGGCGTTCCCCGCGGCCGCCGCGGCGGACGGCTACGACGGGGTCGAGCTCTGGTGGCCGGCCGACCGCCGGGACCAGGACGGGCTGGGAGAGGCGATCGCCGCGACCGGCGGCGCCCTCGCGCTGCTCGTCACGAGTCCGGCCGGCGACCCGCACGAGCACGTCGACGAGATCGAACGTCAGCTCACCGAGATCGACCGGTCGGGACTCGCGGTCGAGCACCTCACGCTCCATCTCGGGCGCGACCACTGGGGGCTCGACGTGCAGCACGACCTCGCCCGACGAGTCGTCGACTGGCGCGGGCGCTTCGGCCTCGACGTGCTCGTCGAGCTGCACCGCGGACGCATCCTGCACTCGGCGCACCACTCGCGCGAGATCCTGACGGCCCACCCCGAACTGCGCGTCACGTTCGACGTCTCGCACTGGATCGTGGTCGCCGAGTCGATGCTCGACGACCAGACGGCCGCCGTCGAGCTCGCGATCGAACGGGCGGACCACATCCACGCGCGCATCGGCCACCCGCAGGGGCCGCAGGTGACGTCGCCCGAGACCGCCGACGGGGCGATCGTCGAGCGTCACTTCGCGTGGTGGGAGCGGATCGTCGCCCGCATGAGGAACGAGGGGCGGCGTCCCAGCGTGCTCGCGGAGTTCGGGCCGGTGCCCTACGCGCCGGCTCGACACGACGGGCGAGCCGTCGTCGACCCGGCGCGATCGAACCGCTGGATCATGCACGAGGTCCGCCGGAGGCTCTGACGAACGTCGGCGGCCGCGGCCGCGGCGGCGACAGTATGCGCGCCGGTCAGCGCAGTTCGTCGGCGCGCACGCCGAAGACGGCCTCGAGGCCGTCGATCCAGGCGCGCTGGTCGCCCGCCCTGGCGTACTCGCGCGAGCGCACCATCGGGGTGTGCAGCAGCACGCCGGCCATGTGCCGGAGGGCCGCCTCGACGCGCTCGTCGGTCGCGGCATCGCCGGTGCTGCGCGAACGCGCACGGGCGATCTCGGCGTCGAGCACGCCCTGCACGTGCGAGCGGAGCGCGACGACCGAGGGCGCGAGGTCGAGCTCTTCGCCGACCGCGCCGAAGTTGCGGGCCGCGCGGTCGACGATGACGCGGGCGTCGTCGGTCGCGCCGAGCTCTTCGAGCGGGGCGTGGCGGCGGATCGTCTCGAGGTCGAGGAGCTCGACGCCGTCGACCTCGACGACGTCGGTCGCGACGTTGCGCGGCATGCCGAGGTCGATGACGAGCTGGCGCGCGTCGTGCGCGGCCTCGGGCACCGGGCACCAGGCGCGGAACTCGGCGAGCACGGCCGACGACGAGGCATCGGGCTGCGAGTGCGAGGCGGCGAGCGTCGCCCGGCCGCCTTCGAGCAGCACCCCGTCGACGACGTGATGGTCGGCGGTCGTGCACGTGATGATGACGTCGGCGGCCGCCGCAGCGACCGCGTAGCCCGCGTGCGACACCGCGGTGATGCCGTGGCTGCGGGCGAACTTCGCGGCACGGCCGGAGGGCGAGTAGACGCGGACGTCGTTCGCGCCGCGATCGCGGAGGGCCGCGAGCGTCGCGCCCGCGTACTGGCCGGTGCCGACGAGCAGCACCCGCGCCGCCGACCAGTCGCTGACGCGGCTCGACGCGAGCTCGAGGGCGAGGCGCACGAGCGAGCGGCCCGCGCCGCCGACGCCGGTCTGGTTCTTCACGCGGCGGGAGGTCTGCGAGGCGCGCTGGAACAGCCGCTCGAGCTCGGGGGTCGTGGTGCCCTCGGCACGGGCCCGCTCGAGCGAACGGCGCACCTGCCCGGCGATCTCGCCCTCGCCGACGACGACCGACTCGAGGCCGGAGGCCACCGAGAAGAGGTGGCCCGCGACCGCGTTGCCGTGCACGAACCCGAAGGTCGCGCGCAGCTCGTCGGGCTCCACGCCCGCGACATCGCTCACGGCGCGGATGGCCTCGTGCACCGCGGGGACGGGTGAGTCGCCCTCGGGGGTGTCGAGGTCGAGGTAGGCCTCGAAGCGGTTGCAGGTGGCGACGACGATCGCACCCTGGAGCGTGTCATGACGGTCGAGGATGCGCGGCGCGGCGGACTCCGCGTGCGCCGACAGACGCTCGAGTGTGTCGAACCCGGCGTTCTTGTGGCTCGCGGTCAGGCAGATGAGCACTCGAAGATTCTACCCGCCGTCGAAGGCGAGGATGACTCACGCGGTCATGCCGCGCCGATGAGGCGGGTGCGGCCGACGGGGCGCCCCCGCGTCGGGACGGAATCAGCGCGCAGCCGCCAGCATCTCCCGCGTGATCACGGGGATGGGCGCCGTGAGCGGCGGCAACTCGAGCCCCTCCCGCTCGAGGGCGGCCCGATGCAGGGCCTTCCACGAGCGGACGACCGCGTAGAACGGGGCGTCGGTGACGGCGAAGGCACCGGGACGCTCGGTCGCGAGGATGATCGGCAGGGCGATGCTCGCGCCGTCACGGCGCACCCGCACGACGACGATCGGCACCGGTCGGCTGCCGGCGATCAGCTCGTCGGCACGGATGTTGCGGACCTCGTGCCACGCGAACTGCGCCGTGCGCCGCGGACGGCGGCCTCCGCTCCAGAACGAGAGCCCGTGGTCGTCGGCGACGATCGAGAAGCGCTGCGAGAGCGAGGGCCGGCGGCCCAGCAGCTCGGCCAGCATCGCGTCGAGCTCGCGGTGGCGCAGGCCGCATTCGACGGGGCCGTCGAAGCTCCGCTCGAGCGCGCGGCGCCGGGCGCGGCATCGTGCGAGCACGACGAGGCGGACGGCGGTCGCCACGATCACCAGCACGGCGACGGCGCCGAGGAAGCCGATCGTTCCCGTGCGGCCCGACACCTCGGGCAGTCGCGGGACGAGCTGCTCGACCTGCGGCGCCCCGGCGACGAGCGCGCCGACGACGAGCAGGGTGAGCACGGCGACGAGGACGGTGGGGGGCAGGCGTCGCTCGGCGCTGTTCATCGGCGCGCGCCGCTCGAGGCGTCGGCGCCGCTCGTGGGCCGGGCGGCGCCGGGCGGGAGGCACCCGCATCCGCAGAGGCAGGCGGGCATGGGCGCAAGGGGAACGGTGACGATTCGGGACACGTCGCTTCTCTCCGTGGGTGGCGGAGGCGCGGCGACGTCGACGTCGCCACGTCGTCGCGCCCGGGGGGACGGCACGACGGGACCGACTTTAGCGCGAACGCCCGCGCGAAGGTAAGGGTTCTTCAATTCGGTGTGGCGAGGCACAGACCGCTCCCGACCGGGTGC
Organism: Agromyces sp. NPDC058104; assembly: GCF_042884835.1. Classification (NCBI taxonomy): domain Bacteria; kingdom Bacillati; phylum Actinomycetota; class Actinomycetes; order Micrococcales; family Microbacteriaceae; genus Agromyces; species Agromyces sp. NPDC058104. Next base: position 24,104 of record NZ_JBHVTD010000002.1, read on the forward strand.
GGTCGCCGTCGAGGCCTCCTCCCAGCGCGATGCGAGACAATGTCGGGCGTGATCCTCTCCCCGCAGCACCCGCTCTCAGCCGGCCTCACCAGCGACTCGCGCCTCGTGCGCGCCTATCGCGGGGAGCGCGCCGACACGACGCCCGTCTGGTTCATGCGGCAGGCGGGCCGGTCACTGCCCGAGTATCGCGAGCTGCGCGTCGGCACGCGCATGCTCGACGCCTGCCTCGACCCCGCGATGGCGAGCGAGATCACCCTGCAGCCGGTGCGCCGCCACAAGGTCGACGCGGGCATCTTCTTCAGCGACATCGTCGTGCCGCTGAAGCTCGTCGGCGTCGACGTCGAGATCCAGCCGGGTCGCGGCCCGGTGTTCGGCAAGGGCTACGGGGATGCCGCCGCCGTCGCCGAGCTGACGGCGATCGACCCCGCACGCCTCGACGAGGCATCCGGGCCGATCGCCGAGGCGGTCGCGCAGACGATCGCCGAGCTCGCGACGACCGACAACGGCTCGGGCACCGCGACCCCCCTCATCGGCTTCGCCGGCGCCCCCTTCACCCTCGCGGCGTACCTCACCGAGGGCGGCCCCTCGAAGGACCACCTCGCCGCGCGCACCCTCATGCACGCCGACCCCGGCGCGTGGCGGGCGCTCATGGAGTGGACGGCCGAGCTCACCGGCCGCTTCCTGCGCACGCAGATCGTCGCCGGCGCCTCGGCCGCCCAGCTCTTCGACTCGTGGGCCGGCGCGCTCTCGCTGGCCGACTACGAGACCCATGTCGCGCCCGCCTCGGCCCGCGCGCTCAGCTTCGTGCACGACCTCGAGTACGCGACCACGGATGCCGCGGGGCAGGCGCAGCCCGCCCGGCCGGTGCCGGTCGTGCACTTCGGCGTCGGCACCGGTGAGCTGCTCGGCGCCATGAAGGAGGTCGGGGTCGACGTCGTCGGCGTCGACTACCGCGTGCCGCTCGACGTCGCCGCCGCACGTATCGGCGCAGGCGTGCCGCTCCAGGGCAACCTCGACCCCGCGCTGCTCGCGGCGCCGTGGCCCGTGCTCGAGTCCGCCGTGCGCGAGGTGCTGCGGCAGGCCGAGGCCGCACCCGCCCACGTCTTCAACCTCGGGCACGGCGTGCCGCCCGAGACCGACCCGGCCGTGCTCACCCGCGTCGTCGAGCTCGTGCACGAGGCGGGCGCCGCGTGAACGACGGACAGCCGGCGGCGGAGCGGCTGACGGCCGACGTCGTGGTCGTCGGCGGCGGGGTCGCGGGCATGGTCGCCGCGCTCGAGTGCGCGAAGATCGGCCTCGCCGTCACGATCGTCGAGCGCCGCGACGCGCCGGGCGGCTGCGTCGGCCGCATCGAGCTCGACGGGCTCACCCTCGACTCGGGTGCCGAGTCGTTCGCGACGCGCGGCGACGGCGTCGCCGAGCTCCTCGGCTCCCTCGGCCTCGACGACGAGATCGTGGATCCGAACCGCGCGGGCGCCTGGCTGGTGTGGGGCGCCGGCGACGGACTCGACGCCGCACCGCTGCCGAAGACCGGGGTGCTCGGCATCCCCGCCAACCCGCTCGGCGACGACGTGCGCCGCATCATCGGCTGGAGCGGCGCGACGCGCGCCTACCTCGACCGGATCAAGCCGATCCTCCGCATCGGCCGGGCGCACAGCCTCGGCGAGCTCGTGCGCTCGCGCATGGGCCAGGCCGTGCTCGACCGTCTCGTGACCCCGATCTCGTCGGGCGTGTACTCGGCCGACCCCGAGCTGCTCGACCTCGACGTCGTCGCGCCCGGGCTCAACGAGGCGATGACCCGCACCGGCTCGCTCTCGGGCGGCGTCGGCCAGCTGGTCGAGCAGCGCAAGGCGGGCGGGGCGGTCCGCGGGCTCCGCGGCGGCATGCACACCCTCGTCGACGCGCTCGCCCGCGAGCTCGAGCGCTTCGGCGTGACCGTGCTGACGGGAGTCGAGGTCACCGGCCTCGCCCGCGCCGGCGACGGGTGGACGGTCACGGGCGAGCCCGTGGCATCCGCTGCCGACGACGCCGTCGCGGAGGCCGCCGTCGGCGCCCCCGAAGCGGCGTCACCGCTCGAGATCACCGCGCCCGACGTCGTGCTCGCCGCCGCGGGGCGCACCTCGCTCGGCCTGCTCGAGGCGGCCGTCGAGGGCTGGGAGTCGACCGCGGACTGGCCGCAGGGCGCGTCCGTCGAGCTCGTGACGCTCGTGCTCGACGCGCCCGCGCTCGACGCCGCCCCACGAGGGACCGGGGTGCTCGTCGCCGCCGACGCGCCCGGGATCGTCGCCAAGGCGCTCACGCACTCGACCGCGAAGTGGTCGTGGCTCGCCGAGGCCGCGGGCGGGCGTCAGGTCGTACGCCTCTCCTACGGCCGCGCCGGCCAGCCGAATCCCCTCGAGGGGCGCAGCGACGCGGAGGTCGCGGAGCTCGCGCTCGCCGACGCGAGCGCGGTGCTCGGCGTGCCCCTCGACCGCGGGATGCTCCGTGCCTCGGGCCGCACCGTCTGGCGCGACGCCGTCTCGCACGCCGCCATCGGCCAGCTCGATCGCGTGCGCTCACTGGAGGAGACGATCGCCGCCGAACCCGGCATCGAGGTGACCGGTTCGTGGGTCTCGGGCACGGGGCTCGCCTCGGTGGTCCCGCACGCGAAAGCGGCCGCGGCGCGCGTCAGGCACCGCAGGGTCGCACCCGACGGCACTGCATAGCCGAAACGGAATATTTCGTCGCAACCCCCTTGCGCGGCTCGTCGCGGGGTCTACGCTGGAGAGGTCGCTGCATGCGCCGCAGTGCGGAAAGTCGGGGGTGCACATGAAGGGCAAGGTCCTCTTCGTCGTCGGACTCGGAGTCGGGTACGTGCTCGGCACGCGGGCCGGTCGCGAACGTTACGAGCAGATCAAGCGCGCCGCCGAGGGCGTCTGGAACACCCCGGCCGTGCAGCAGGGCGTCGACACCGTCAAGGGCTTCGCCGCCGACAAGGTGGGCGACCTCTCCGACAGCGTGCTCGACGGCGTGAAGTCGTTCATCGGCAACGCGACCCGCGGATCGGGCGCCACCCGCCAGGACGTCTCGGACGCCGCCGCGAAGGCCAGGCAGGGCGTCGCGAAGGGCGCGAGCGCGACGAAGTCGGCGGTCGACGACGTGGCCGACACGTTGAGCGAGGCGATCGACTCGGCCGCCGCGACGGCCGCGGGCGCCGCGAAGCCGGCGAAGTCGACCAAGGCCGCCCCGAAGCGGGGCAACTCGTCGCGCGGCGCCTAGCCCGCGGCATCCGACCCAGAGAACCGAGGTGACCGCGCGATGGCCGCACCGACGAACGACGACCGCTCGCTCTTCACGCTGATCGGCGAGCTGCCCGACACGATCTCGAACCTCGTTCGGGCCGAGATCGACCAGATCAAGGCCGAGATCACCTACAAGGTGAAGCACTTCGGCATCGGCTCGGGCTTCTTCGTCGTCGCCCTGGTCGTGCTGCCGTTCCTGATCTTCACCCTGCTCGCCGCCGCGATCTTCGCGCTCGCGCTGGTCATGCCGGCGTGGGCGGCCGCGCTCGTCGTCTCGGGCGTGCTGCTGATCATCATCGCCGTGCTGGTGTGGATCGGCATCGTGAACTTCAAGCGGGGCTCGGAGCCCCTCGAATCGGTCGAGAGCCTGAAGGCCGACCTCGACGCACTGAAGGGAACGGGTGACTATGACCGCCGCTACTGACGCCCCGCGGCCCTCGAAGCGCGAGAGCGCGCAGCGCGCGCGCAACCTCACGCGGGTCGAGGCCCGCGCCGCCTCGACGCGCGCCCGCGCCGAGTTCGCCGGCACGCTCGACGCCCTGGAGGACAAGCTCAACGTGCCCAAGCAGGTGGGCATCCGTGTCGACCGCGCGAAGGCGTCGTTGAAGGCCTTCTACGACGAGCAGCCCGGGGTCGCGATCGCGGCCGCGGCCGGCGTCGCCGCAGCGGTCGGCGGGCTCGTCTGGCTCATCGTGCGATCGAAGCTCGGCGACTGAGCGGCACGAGACGAGAGGATGCGTCGGTGCCACCGCACACCGCAGACACCGTCGTCGAACGGGTGGCCGAGGCGCTGCGCGCCGAGATCCTGAGCGGAGCGGTCGCCCTCGGCTCGCCGCTGCGCGAGGAGGCGGCCGCCGAACGCTTCGGGGTGTCGCGGCACACGGTGCGCGCGGCGTTCCAGCGGCTCGTCGCCGAGCGGCTCGCGGTGGCGGAGGCGTACCGCGGCGTGCGGGTCGTGAGCTTCGACCCCGACGAGATCGTCGCGCTGCAGCAGTTGCGGGCCGCGCTCGAGGGCGAGGCGGTGCGGATCGCCGGCGAACGCTTCGGGGCCGCGTGGCCCGAGGAGGTGCTCGCACCGGCCGTCGCGGTGCTCGACCGGCTCGGCCGGATCGCGGCGGCGGCGCCGGGGGCCAGGCCGACTGCCGTCACTGAGCCGGCCGTCTCAGGCTCCGAGGCCGACGACGGCATCGACTGGCTCGAGGTCGAGCGGCTGCACGCCGACCTGCACCGCGCGATCGTCGCGGCCTCGTCGAGCCCGCGCATCATCGAGGCGCACGACGCGCTCGGCAGCGAGCTGCTGCTGTTCCTGCTGCACGTGCGACCGCACTACACGCTCGAGGGGCTCATCGCCGAGCACCGCGAGCTGCTCGAGGCGGTGCAGCAGCGCGGGGCCGAGGCCATGCGCGAGCACCTCGCGCACTCGACCGAGCTGCTGCTCGAGAGCTGAGCCGAGGGGGCCGGGCCCCCTGCCTGCCCTGCCTTGCCCGGCCCGGCCGGCCGGAACGCGCTACGCGGTGATCGCGGCGTACCAGATGAGCAGCATCGTCACGAGGAACCCGACGACGTAGTTGATCGCGAGGAAGCGCCGCCATCCCGCGTTCGCAGCGCCCGAATCGGCGTCGCTCACGGAGGCGAAGGGTGCCGCGGCGGCGAGGTATGGCGTGACCAGCAGTGCCGCGAGCGGCCCCGGCCAGGCGGTCGCGAGCATGAGCAGGCCGGCGATCGTCCACGCCGCGATCGCGAAACGCACCGTGCGACGGGCGCCGAGCACGGTCGCGATGGAGGCGATGCCGCCCTCGCGGTCGGGCACGATGTCCTGCACGGCGCCGAAGGCGTGGCTCGCGATGCCCCACGCGAGGAACGCCGCGAGCAGCGCGAGCAGTTGCGGCGTGAACGTCGCACCGGCGAGCACGAGCCCGTAGACCGCCGGGCTCACGAAGTGCACGCTCGAGGTCAGCGAGTCGAGGAACGGCACCTCCTTGAAGCGGAGCCCGGGTACCGAGTATGCGGCGACGGCGAAGAGGCTCACGACGAGCACCGCCCAGGAGGCGGGACCGCCGAGGAGCACGAGCGCGACGACGAACGGCGCGCACAGCGCGATGGCGGCGACGATCGTGAGGCGGTGCCGGCCGGGCTCGAGCAGCGCGCCCTCGACGCCGCCCTTGCGCGGGTTCGCGGCGTCGGAGGCGTAGTCGAACACGTCGTTGATGCCGTACATCGCGAGGTTGTACGGCACGAGGAAGAAGAGCGTGCCGACGACGAGGGCGAGGTCGACCTCGCGCGTCGTCAGCAGGTAGGCCGCCGCGAACGGGAAGGCCGTGTTCACCCAGCTCAGCGGGCGCGAGGCGGTGACGAGCTCGGCGACGACGCCGCGGCGGGTGTCAGTGCGCACGGTCGGGCTCCCGGGGCGCGAGGAGGTTCCAGAGGCCGCTCAGCAGGAGCACGCCCGCGATCGGGTAGGCGAAGTCCTCGATCGGCGCGAGGCCGATGCGCACCCCCCAGATGTGCGCATCGCTGTAGCCGAACAGGCCGGTCGCGATCATCACCGTGTCGAACACCGCGGTCAGCACCACGAGGGCCGCCGCGGTGACGAGCACCGCACGGAGGTGCCCGCGCGGCGCGCGCCGCCATCCGACGGCGGCGACCACGCCGGCGACGACGAGGAAGACGAGGGAGAGCAGGGCGTAGGTCATCGTCGCGCCTCCGGTGCGCGTGCCGTCGTCGGTGCGCCCGGTGCGCCCGGTACCCCGGATGCCCGCCGCTCCCGGCGCGCGGCGAGCATGCGCAGCGTTCCCGTGTAGAGCACGAGCGTCAGATAGCAGAGGAAGGCGAGGAAGACGAGCTCCTCGAGCGGAAGCTCGGGGGCGAGCAGCACCCCCGTGCTCACCGGGTTCTCACCCCGGTGGAAGATGCCGAGGGCGATGCCCGCGAGATCCCAGCCGAGGAAGAACGCGAGCCCCAGCCCGAGCACGATCGCCGCGCGGCCACCCCGACCCGGTGCGGCGAACACGAGCCGGAATCGCGCGTCGAGGAGCGCCATGCAGGCGAGGCCGCCCATGAGGATCACGAGGTACGCGAGGCTCATGCCGGCACCCTCCGCACCGTCGGCTCGGGCAGCGGGCCGGTGCCGCGCTCGCCGCGGATCGCCTTGAGCACGAGTTCCGCGCTGATGAGGCACATCGGCAGCCCGATGCCGGGCACCGTCGTCGCGCCGGCGAAGTACAGGCCCTGGACCGTCGGCGACGCGGTGCGACCGCGGAAGAAGGCGCTCTGCCGCAGCACGTGGGCGGGCCCGAGCACCGAGCCGCGCCACGAGTTGAAGTCGTCGACGAAGTCGGCAGGGCCCACGGTGCGCCGCACGACCACGCGCTCGGCCAGGTCGGCCTCGCCCGTCCAGGCGGCGATCTGCGCGATCGCGGCGTCGGCGACCCGCTCCACGTCGGGGTCGCCGGCCCCGTCGACGCCCCCGCGCCCGAGGCCCGGGTCGGCCGGCACGGGCACGAGCACGAAGAGGTTCTCGTCACCGGCGGGCGCGACGGAGGGATCGCTCGCGCTCGGCATGCAGACGTAGAGCGACGCCGGGTCGGGCACGGACGGCGAACGGCCGAAGATGCTCGCGAAGTTGCCCTCCCAGTCCTCGGTGAAGAGCAGGTTGTGATGCGTCAGGCGGGGGAGGCGGCCGCGAACGCCGAGCATCACGAGCACCGCGCCCGGCCCCGGATCGGCGCGGCGCCACGAGGCGTCGGAGCGACTGCGCAGCCCGGGCGGCAGCAGGGCCTGCTCGGTGTGATGGAGGTCGGCGGCCGAGACGACGAGGTCGGCCTCGGCCGTGCGCTCGGCACCCGAGGCGTCGAGGTACCGGATGCCCCGTGCCGCACCCGACTCGACGACGATGCCGGTCACCCGTGCGTTCGTGACGATGCGCGCGCCCGCCCGCCGGGCGAGGCGACCGACGCCGTCGATGAGCTCGCGGAACCCGCCGAGCGGGTACCGCACGCCGTCGTCGAGGTCGAAGTGGCTCATCAGGTGGTACATGCTCGGCGCGGCCTGCGGGGAGGTGCCGAGGAACACGGCCGGGTAGCCGAGCACCCGGCGGAGCCGCTCGTCGCGGAAGCGCGCCGCGACGAAGCGGTCGAGCGGCTGCAGCAGCAGCCGGCTCAGCCGACCGAGCCGGCGGAGCAGCGGCGCCGACAGGAGCGCGCCCGGCGAGGAGAAGTCGGTGTACAGGAAGTGTTCGACGGCGAGGCGCGCGGTCTCGCCGGCCGAGTCGAGGTGACGCTCGAGCGCCTGCCCCGCCCCCGGCTCGATCGACTCGAAGGCCGCGACCGAGCGGGCGCGGTCCGAGCCGAGGTCGAGGTGACCCGGCCGCTCCTCGAAGAAGACGCGGTACCCGGGGTCGAGGCGCACGAGCTCGAGCTCGGCCGCGGTCGTCGTGCCCATCATCCGGTAGAAGTGCTCGAACACCTCGGGCATCAGGTACCACGACGGCCCGGTGTCGAAGCGGAAGCCCGAGGCATCCCAGCGGCCGGCGCGGCCGCCGATCGTGCCGCCCTGCTCGTACACGGTGACCTCGTGCCCGTCGCGGGCGAGGAGCGCCGCCGTCGCGAGGCCGGCGATGCCCGCCCCGATCACGGCGATGCGCGTCATGCCGGGACTCCCACCGGCGCGGTCGTCGCGACCGAATGCGGCCGCGAGGCCGCGGCGCGGGCGAGCAGCAGCAGCTTGCGGCCGGCTGGCACGCTCACCCGGACCGTGAGCAGCTCGCTCGCCGGGGTGCGCCGCAGGCGCTCGGCGAGGGCGGAGAAGAGCGCGTGCGCCGCGGCGACCGCCCGGCGGCACCCGCCGGGGAGCTCGCCGACGACCTCGCCGGCGATCGCGAGGTCGCGATCGATGTCGTCGAGGAGGCGGTGCTTGTCGGACTCGCCGAAGTCGCGCGGGTCGACTCCGGGGAAGTAGCGGCGGTCGAGCGACCCGACGTCGTCGGCGAGGTCGCGCAGGAAGTTGATCTTCTGGAACGCGGCGCCGAGGTGGCGTGCGCCGCGCTGCCAGCGCGCATCGCGCTCGTCGTCGGCGGGTAGCCCGTCGCTGAACGCCCGCAGGCACATCAGCCCGACCACCTCGGCCGAGCCGTAGACGTACTCGCGCAGCTCGGCCTCGTCGAACGCCACCGGGTCGAGGTCGCGGCGCATGGAGGCGAAGAACGGGCGGGTCAGCTCGGCGCCGAAGCCGGTGGCGCGCGCCGACTGCGCGAACGCGTGGACGACGAGGTTCGAGCTGTAGCCCCTGGCCATCGCGAGCTCGGTCTCGGCCTCGAGCGCGTCGAGCAGCTCGCGCCGCTCGCTCGCGTCGAGCCCGGCCTCGGCGGCGGGGCCGTCGACGATCTCGTCGGCGATGCGCACGAGCGCGTAGAGGTCGGCGAGGTGGGTGCGGATCGCGGGGGAGCACAGCCGGCTCGCGAGGCCGAAGGACGTCGAGTAGCGCGAGATCACCTGTGCGGCGCTCTGCCGCGCGGTGCGGTCGTAGAGCGCGAGGCCCGTCGGCGCGCCGGCGTTCATCGCGCACGCTCCACGCAGTGCCGGGCCGTCGCCGTGAGCGAGGCGGTCAGCCGGGCGGGGAGCCCCGCCCGCCCGACGGCGGCGACCGCGTCGTCGCAGCGCTCGTCGATGAGCCGCTCGACGCGCTCGCGCGCTCCGCTCGACTCGATCGCCTCGCGCAGCCGTCGTGCTCCCGACTCGTCGAGCTCGGCGCAGCCGAAGTCGGCCGCGACCTGCTGCCACGACGCGTGCTCGCGCGCGTAGGCGATCAGCAGCGTCTCCTTGCCCTCGCGCAGGTCGCCCACCACCGACTTGCCGGTGACGTCGACCGCGCCGAACACGCCGAGCACGTCGTCGCGCAGCTGGAACGCGACGCCCAGGTGCCGGCCGATCTCGCCGAGCTCGAGCACCGACTCTGCGGGCGCCCCGCCGAGCACGGCGCCCGCCTGCAGCGGCGCGCTGAACGAGTACGAGGCCGTCTTGTGCTCGATCATCGCGAGGATGTCGCCCTCGCCGGGCGCGCCGCCCGACTGGCGCACGTCGGCGTGCTCGCCCGCGGCGGCGAGGAAGACGCATTCGTCGAGGATGGCGAGCAGCAGCTCGCGCACGCCGACCGGGGCGTCGAGGCCCGCGACGATCCGGTGCGCGCCGCTCAGCAGCAGGTCGCCCGCGAGGATCGCCGACGCCTCGCCGAGCTCGTTCGCCCGGGCGCTCGAGAGGCCCCGGGCGAGTCCCTCGATCGCGAAGCGGCCGGCGACGTTGGGGGCGCCGCGGCGCACGAGGTCGTGGTCGATGACGTCGTCGTGCATGAGGAACGCGGTGTGCAGCAGCTCGAAGGCGGCGGCGAGCCGCACCGCCTCGGCGGAGTTCGGGCTCGCGAAGGCCGCGTGGGCCTCGAGCACGAGCGCGGGCCGGATGCGCTTGCCGCCGGCCGCGCCGTCGCGGGCCGCCTGCCAGAGGAGGACGTAGTCGCGGCCGTGGCTCGTCGCGCGATCGACGCGCTCGGCGAACCAGCCGTCGAGGTACTCGTCGACCGCCGCCCGGTCGGCGAGCGGCCGGTCGAGCGTCGCGCCGATCATGAGGCGATCGCCTCGGGGGCGGCGTCGGCGCCGAGGAACGGCAGCAGTCGCGCCTGGAGGACGAACCACGGGCTGAAGGCCCACGGCGCGTGCTCGATCGCGAGCGAGAGCCGTTCGAGCTCGACCCACCGGTGGTCCATCACCTCGCCCGGGTGCGGCTCGGGCGTCGACGTCGTCGTCGCGGTGTAGACGGGGCACAGCTCGTTCTCGACGACCCCGGAGGCGTCGGTCGCGCGGTAGTGGAAAGTCGGCAGGACGGGCTCGATGCGCTCGAGCTCGAGTCCGAGCTCGAACTCGCCGCGCCGCCGGATCGCGTGCACGAGCGTCTCCGCGGGCGCGGGGTGGCCGCAGAACGAGTTCGTCCACACGCCGGGCCAGGCCTGCTTCGCGAGGGCGCGCCGCGTGACCAGCAGCTCGCCGCGGTCGTTGAAGACGTGGCACGAGAAGGCGAGGTGCCTGGCGGTGTCGGCGCCGTGCACGCTCGACTTCGGCGCCCGGCCGATCGGGCGGTCGTACGCGTCCAGCAGCACGACCTCTTCGATGTCGTCGGCTCCCATGCTCGCTCCATCCCTCGGGATCGCGTCGCCGCGATGTTCTGTCGCCTCGATCATTAGCTGCCTTGGCTAGTAAACAGCTTAGCGAGAATAGTACCGAGTTGGCTACAATCACCTCATGGCAGCAGAGGGGGAGTCGCCGCACGACGTCCGCGCGGGGATGCACGACCCGCGGATCTTCGACGGCGCCGGCGAACTCGTCGACCGGACGGGGCTCGACGACGCCGAGATCGACCAGATCGTGCGGGTCATGCAGAGCCTGCGCGGCTGGCACGACGCTGCGCGGCGCATGAGCGAGGTCTCGAGTCGCTACATGAAGCTCAACGAGACCGACATGCGGGCCCTGCGATTCCTCATCGCCGCGCGCAACCAGGGCGAGATCGCGACGCCCGGCGCCCTGAGCGAGTACCTCGGCATCTCCAGCGCCTCGACGACGAAGCTCCTCGACCGGCTCGAGCGCGGCGACCACATCACCAGGTCGCCGCACCCCACCGATCGCCGGGCGCTCGCCATCACCGTCACCGACGAGACCCGGGCGGTCGCGCGCGAGTCCGTCGGGCGCCTGCACGCCCGACGGTTCGCGGCGGCCGCCGCGCTCGCGCCCGACGAGCGCGAGGTCGTCATCCGGTTCCTCGACGCGCTCAGCGCGACCGAGCTCGACCTCGAGCACCCCGACGACGGCTGAGCCAGGGGCTCACACCTCGGGGCGGGCGCGCTCCCATGACGCGACGGGCCCGTCGACCACTGCGAAGAGCGGGTGGGCCTCGGGAGCGACGACCCCGGCCCAGCGCACTGCGAGCTCGGGGCTGCGCGCCTCGAGCTTCGCCATGAGATGCCGCCACTCGAGAGCCAGCTGCCCGCTCGACACCTCGATCGCGACGGGCGGGGCGCTGCGCCGGTGCACCTTGGCCGCGTCGAAGCGGTAGCCGCGCTCGCCGGCCTCGGCGGCGACGGCCGCGAGGTAGTCGCCGATCGCCCCGAGCGGGTCGGCCGCCTCACGGAACCGCTCGAGCTGCGGGTGGTTCGTGTAGCCGCGGGTCGCCCCCTCGAGCACCGCCTGCGCGAGCAGCGTCTCGCGCCAGCAGGCGGTGAGGCCCTGCCGGTCGAGGTAACGGGGATGCACCGACCAGATCCGCATGGCAGGCAGCCTATGCCGAGCCGGCGGCCCGCGAGCCGCACTGGCGAGCGGCGCGGGCGCGAGGCATCCACTCGCTTTTGGCCGTTCGAAGAGAAAGGGGGAGACTGGAGGCATGTCTTCCCCCGCTGCCGAAGCGGCAGCCGACGCGTTCCAGAACAATTCCGATGCTGCAGGGGCCGACGGCCAGCAGTCGCCCGAGGGCTACACGGTCTTCGCGGTGCTCCGTCGCGACCCCGCTCGCCCCGACGACTTCGACGGGCACGACGTCCGCCGGGTGGTCGAGGAGCTCGACGGCGTGATCTCGCTCGTCGAGAACGAGGGCGTGACCCTCCGCGGCATCTACGACGTCTCGGGCCTGCGCGCCGACGCCGACGTCATGCTGTGGCTGCACGGCCCCACCGCCGAGGGCCTGCAGTGGGCCCTGCGCGAGCTCCGCCGCGCCCGCCTGCTCAAGGCGCTGCTCCCGACGTGGAACGCCATGGGCGTGCACCGCGACGCCGAGTTCAACAAGGCGCACGTGCCCGGGTTCCTCCGCGGGCTCGAGCCCAAGGCGTGGATGACCGTCTACCCCTTCGTCCGCAGCTACGACTGGTACCTGCTCGACCCGGCCGAGCGCAGCCGGATGCTCGCCGAGCACGGCCGCAAGGGCGCCTCGTTCCGCGGCGCCATCGCGAACACCGTCAGCGCCTTCGCCCTCGGCGACTACGAGTGGCTCCTGCCGATCGAGTCCGACGAACTCACCGAGCTCGTCGACATGATGCGCGAGCTCCGTGCCACCGACGCACGCATGCACGTGCGCGAAGAGGTGCCGTTCTACACCGGTCGTCGCATCACGACCGCCGAACTCGTGGAGGTCCTGCAGTAATGGTCGCGACGAACCTCGGATCCACCGGAGCGGCGGGCGCCCCTCGCGGCCGCAAGCCCGGCCCCGCGGCCTCCGCCCCGTGCGCCCAGGGCGCGATCGTCCCGGGGGCGACCCCCGCGGCGCAGCAGGGTGCCGAGCACGTCACCGAGCCGGTCGCCTACGACGCGATCCTGCTCGCCGGATTCGGCGGCCCCGAGGGCCAGGACGACGTGATCCCGTTCCTCCGCAACGTGACGAGCGGGCGCGGCATCCCCGACGAGCGCCTCGAGGAGGTCGCGCACCACTACCGCCACTTCGGCGGCGTCAGCCCGATCAACGAGCACAACCGCGAGCTGAAGGCGGCCCTCGAGGCCGAGCTCGCGCGCCGCGGCGTCGACCTGCCCGTGCTCTGGGGCAACCGCAACTGGGATCCCTACCTCAACGACGCGCTCGCCGAGGCGAAGGCCGCAGGCCGCACGAAGCTCATCGCCATCGCGACGAGCGCCTACAGCTCGTACTCGAGCTGCCGCCAGTACCGCGAGGACTTCGCCGACGCGCTCGCCGACACCGGGCTCGGCGACGTGATCCAGATCGACAAGGTGCGCCAGTTCTTCGACCACCCCGGCTTCGTGCAGCCCTTCGTCGAAGGGGTGCGCGACGGCATCGCGAGCCTGCTCGAGCAGAACCCCGGCCTCGAGCGATCCGCCATCGAGGTCCTGTTCGCGACCCACTCGATCCCCTCGACCGACGCCGCGAAGTCGGGCCCGGCCGAGCGGGGCTTCGGCGAGGGCGGCGCGTACGCGGCCCAGCACCTCGCCGTCGCCGAGGTCGTCATGCGCGAGGCGGGCGCCGACGACGTGGCGTGGCAACTCGTCTACCAGTCGCGCTCCGGCCCGCCCTCGATGCCGTGGCTCGAGCCCGACATCAACGACGCGATCGCCGAGCTCCCGGCCGCGGGCCGATCGGCCGTCGTGATCGTGCCGCTCGGCTTCGTGAGCGACCACATGGAGGTGCTCTGGGACCTCGACAACGAGGCGCTCGAGACCGCCGGCGAGCACGGGCTCGCCGCCGTGCGCGTGCCGACCCCGGGCACGCACCCCGCGTACGTCGCCGGCCTCGTCGACCTCGTGCTCGAACGCGTCGAGGGCACCCCGGTCGCCGACCGGCCCGCCGTCACCGAGCTCGGCCCCTGGTACGACGTCTGCCGCCCGGGCTGCTGCGAGAACGTGCGCCTCGGCTTCCGCCCGGCCCTCGCGGGGATCGCGCCGTGACCGTCATCAGGGTCGGCACTCGCGGCAGCGCTCTCGCGATGGCGCAGACGCGCCAGATCTCCGAGCGGATCGCGAAGGCCGCCGGGGCCGAGATCGAGCTCGTGCCCATCACGACGCAGGGCGACACCTCGCGCGCCTCGCTCGCCTCGATCGGCGGCACCGGGGTCTTCGCCGCGGCGCTCCGCGAGGCACTGCTCGCGGGCGAGTGCGACCTCGTCGTGCACTCCCTGAAGGACCTGCCGACCGCCGAGCACGCCGGCCTCCGCCTCGGCGCCGTGCCGAAGCGGGTCGACGCCCGCGACGTGCTCTGCGCCCGCGACGGACTCACCCTCGCGACGTTGCCCGAGGGCGCCCGCGTCGGCACCGGTTCGCCGCGACGCATCGCGCAGCTCGGCGCCGCGCGCCCCGACGTCGTCGCGGTCGACCTCCGCGGCAACATCGACACCCGCCTCGGCAAGGTCGAGTCGGGCGAGCTCGACGCGGTGCTGCTCGCCGCCGCCGGGCTCGGTCGCCTCGGGCGGCTGGATGCCGCGACCGACCACCTCTCGCTCAGCGACTGGCCGACCGCACCGGGCCAGGGTGCCCTCGCGATCGAGGTGCGGCGCGAGCGCGGCGACCGCGACCTCGAACGCGCGCTCGAATCCATCGACCACCCCGTCACGCGGGCGACCGTGCTCGCCGAGCGCCTCGTGCTGGCCGGGCTCGAGGCCGGCTGCGCCGCGCCGGTCGGTGCGACCGCCTTCCTCGAGGACGAACTTCTGTTCCTGACGGCGAGCGTGTACAGTGCCGACGGGACGCGGCGACTCACCAGCTCGCACGCGGCCACCCCCGAAAGCCGCTCGGCCGCCGATCTGGCGGATGCGGCACGCGACGTCGCAGACCGCGCCGTCGACGAACTCCTCGGCAACGGCGCCGCAGACCTCGTTCCCCCTGAGGAGCAGCCGTGACTGAATTCGAACCGATGACGGGCGCCATCAGGCTGCCCGCATCGGCCGGTGCCGCCAAGCCGCTCGCGGGCTGGCGCGTGCTCGTGCCCCGAGGCGGCCCCTGGGGCGACGGCGTGGCCGCGGCGCTGCGTTCGCGCGGAGCATCCCCGATCATCGCGCCCCTCATCAACTTCGCGCCCGCCGACGACCAGCCGGCGCTCGAGGCCGCCCTCGCGAAGCTCGCCGCCGGCGAGTTCGACTGGCTGACCGTCACCAGCGCGACGACGGTCGACGTGCTCTCCTCGTACGGCGCCGTCATCCCCGAGACGACGAAGGTCGCAGCGGTCGGCGAGACGACCGCTGCCGCGCTCGTCGCCGCGGGGTACCACGCCGACATCGTCCCGGCGGAGGACAACTCGGCGCGCGGCATGCTCGAGGAGTGGGAGGCCGCGACCGACGGCGCGGCCGGCCTGCGCGTGCTCGCGCTGCGCTCGGCGATCGCGAAGCAGGTGCTCTCGATCGGCCTCGAGCGCATGGGCCATCACGTCGAAGCCGTCGTCGCCTACCGCACGGTGGGCGTGCCGGTCGCCGAGAAGGTGGCCGCCGACGTGCGGGCGGGCCTCGTCAACGCCGTGCTCGTCACCTCGGGCAGCGTCGCCGAGCAGGTGCAGAACCAGCTCGGGCCACTGCCCGAGTCGACGCTCGTGGCCGCGATCGGCCCGCAGACCAAGAAGGACGCCGGGGCTGTGGGCCTCCGCGTCGACGTCGTGGCGCGCGAGCGCTCGGCCGAGTCGCTCATCGACGCGGTCGTCGACGCGGCGACCGCGCTCGCGTAGCCGCTTCACTGCCCCGCTGCCCCGCTGCCCCGCTGCCCCGCGCCCCGCTGCCTGTGCAGGAGAATTGCGGTGGGCGGCCCGAATCCTGCCCTGCCAGTGCACTTCTCCTGCAGAAGCAGCAGCGGAGGCGGCGCACAGCCTGGCGCGCGTAGGCTGGTTCGGTGAGTTCCACGCCTGCGCCCCGCGTCCGCCCGCGCCGACTTCGCGAGACCCCGGCCCTGCGCCGCCTCGTCTCCGAGACCCGCCTCGACCCCGCCGATCTCGTGCTGCCGATCTTCGTGCGCGAGGGCGCCGTCGCGCCTCTGCCGATCGCCTCGATGCCCGGCGTCGTGCAGCACTCGCTCGAGAGCCTCCCGCGGGCGATCGAGGAGGCCGCCGCGGCCGGTGTCGGCGGCGTGATGCTCTTCGGCGTGCCCGCGGTGCGCGACGCCCGCGGTTCGGGCGCGACCGATCCCGACGGCATCCTCAACGTCGCGACCCGGGTGGCGGCCGAGGCATCCGCCGGCCGTCTCGTGGTGCAGACCGACCTCTGCCTCGACGAGTTCACCGACCACGGGCACTGCGGCGTGCTCGACGAGCGCGGCCGCGTCGACAACGACGCGACCCTCGAGCGGTACACCGCGATGGCGCTCGCCCAGGCGCGCGCCGGCTCCGAGCTGCTCGGCCTCAGCGGCATGATGGACGGCCAGGTCGCCGCCGTGCGCGAGGCGCTCGACGACGCCGGTCACCAGGACGTCGCGCTCCTGGCCTACTCGGCCAAGTACGCGAGCGCGTTCTACGGTCCGTTCCGGGACGCCGTCGAGTCGACCCTCGAGGGCGACCGGCGCACGTACCAGCTCGACCCCGGCAACCGCCGCGAGGGCCTCCGCGAGGCCATGATCGACATCGACGAGGGCGCCGACGTCGTCATGGTGAAGCCCGCGGGCGGCTACCTCGACGTGCTCGCCGACGTCGCCGCCGCGAGCGAGGTTCCCGTCTGGGCCTACCAGGTCTCGGGCGAGTACGCGATGGTCGAGGCCGCCGCCGCGCACGGCTGGATCGACCGCAAGCGCGCCGTCATCGAGTCGGTGCGCTCGATCAAGCGGGCCGGCGCCGACGTCGTGCTCACCTACTGGGCCGTCGAGCTGGCCGAATGGATCCGCAACGGAGAAGCCGCATGAACGCCACGAATGCCGAACTCTTCGCCCGAGCGCAGGCCGCGATCCCCGGCGGGGTGAACTCGCCGGTGCGCGCGTTCCGCTCGGTCGGCGGCACGCCGCGATTCCTCGTCTCGGCGAAGGGCGCGGTCGTCACCGACGCCGAGGGTCGCGAGTACGTCGACCTCGTCGCCGGGTGGGGGCCCGCGATCCTGGGTCACGCCGACCCGCGCGTCGTCGACGCGGTGCAGGATGCCGCGAGCCGAGGCCTCTCGTTCGGTTCGTCCACGCCCGCCGAGACCGAACTGGCCGAACTCGTCGAGGGCCGTGTCGCGCCCGTCGAGCAGCTGCGCCTCGTGTCGACCGGCACCGAGGCGACGATGAGCGCCATCCGGCTCGCCCGCGGCTTCACCGGCCGCGACCTGCTCGTGAAGTTCGCCGGCCACTATCACGGCCACTCCGACGGCCTGCTCGCCGAGGCCGGCTCGGGCCTCGCGACCTTCGCCCTGCCGGGCTCCGCCGGCGTGCCGGCCGACATCGCCGCGCTGACGCTCGTGGTGCCCTACAACGACCTCGACGCGCTCGCCGCGGTGTTCGCCGAGCACGGCGACCGCATCGCCGCCGTCATCGTCGAGGCGTCGGCCGCGAACATGGGCGTCGTGCCGCCCGCGCCCGGGTTCAACCGTGCGCTCGTCGAGCTCGCCCACGCGAACGGCGCGCTCGTCATCAGCGACGAGGTGCTCACCGGCTTCCGCGTCTCGGAGGCGGGCTGGTGGGGGCTCGAGTCCCGCGACGAGGCCTCCGCCTACACCCCCGACCTCATGACCTTCGGCAAGGTCATCGGCGGCGGCATGCCCGTCGCCGCGCTCGGCGGTCGCGCCGAGATCATGCAGCAGCTCGCGCCGCTCGGGCCCGTGTACCAGGCCGGCACCCTCTCGGGGAACCCGGTCGCGGTCGCCGCCGGCATCGCGACCCTTCGGGCCGCGGATGCCGCGGTCTACGAGCGGCTCGACGCCGCCGCCGCGACGATCAGCGCGGCGACCTCGGAGGCGCTCGCCGCCGAGGGGGTCGCGCACCGGGTGCAGCGGGCCGGCAACCTGTTCAGCTTCGTCTTCGGCGAGGCGCTCGCGGGCAGCGAGGTGCGCGACTACGCGACGGTGCTGCGGCAGGAGTCGTGGCGCTACGCGCCGTTCTTCCACGCGATGCTCGACCGGGGCGTCTCGCTGCCGCCGTCGGTGTTCGAGGCGTGGTTCGTCACGGCCGCGCACGACGACGCCGCGATCGCGCGGATCGTCGACGCGTTGCCCGCCGCGGCGAAGGCCGCCGCCGCCGCGACCCCCGCCTGACCTCGTCACCCACGACGGGGAGGAGCCGTTTCCCAGGACGAGGCACCGCGTGGCCGGGCCCCGCGCGGCGTGTCGTCCTGAGAAACCGCCCGTCCGGCCCGCGCCGTCCTCAGGAGCATTCGGTGCGGAGGCGGATGGGGCAGTATTGAGGCATGGCGAAGCTCCGAGTGCACAGCGACCGGGTCGAGGTCCACCTCACCGCGGCCGAGAAGTCGCTCGCGCTCCGCGGCGCCGACCTCGTGGTGCAGCGCGACGACATCCGATCGGCGACGATCACCGACGACCCGTGGATCTGGATCCGGGGCATCCGCCGTCGCGGCACCGAGGTGCCCCTGGTGGTGGCCGTCGGCGTCTGGAAGTACCACGGCGGCAGCGACTTCGTCATCGTCAAGGGCAAGCGGCAGGCAGTCGTGCTCGAGCTCGCCGACGGCGAGTTCGCCCGCATCATCCTCAGCACCAACCACGCCGCCGAGCTGATCGACCGACTGCGGCTGACGCCGCTCGACGAGTCGTCCGACCCCGCGGGCGAGTGACGCGCGGCGGAGTGTTCCACAGCGGATTCGGCGGCGACATCCGCCTCGTTTAGGATGTCCCCCGGATGTCGCGGCACGGCCGCGCCGCCGCCGGGGGCCCTGCGTCCCCCGACGGCGCAGGCGAGGCATCCGCGACCCGAACAGCTCCCGGCGCGCCGGTGACCCGACCAGCCGGCAGGAGGCCCCCGCTCGTGGCGAAGCGTCTGCCCTCCCCACCGCCCGTGCTCTCCGGCTACAGCTACGTGCGCCCGCTCGGCACGGGCGGCTTCGCCGACGTGTTCCTCTACGAGCAGGACCTGCCGCGACGGGTCACCGCCGTGAAGGTGCTGCTCGTCGACGTGGTCGACGCCGAGGCGCGACGGGCGTTCACCGCGGAGGCCGACGCGATGGCGCGCCTCAGCGCGCACCCGTCGATCGTGACGATCCACCAGGCCTCGATCTCGGCCGACGGCCGCCCCTACCTCGTCATGGAGTACTGCCCCGAGTCGCTCGGCGCCCGCGCGAAGCGCGGACCGGTGCCGGTCGGTGAGGTGCTCGACATCGGGGTGCGCATGGCCGGCGCCCTCGAGACGGCGCACCGCTCGGGCCTGCTGCACCGCGACATCAAGCCCTCGAACCTGCTGGTCAACTCCCTCGGTGCGCCCGTGCTCGCCGACTTCGGCATCGCCGGCACGATCGGCGAGGGCGGCGCGGGGGACACCTTCGCGATGTCGATCCCGTGGAGCGCGCCCGAGGTGCTCGGCGAACGCACGACCGGCACGGTCGCCACCGAGGTGTGGGGGCTCGGTGCCACGCTCTACACGCTGCTCGCCGGCCACAGCCCGTTCGAGCTCGCCGAGCGCAGCCGGAACAGCGTCGACCAGCTGTCGCGCCGCGTGCTCGGCGCGAAGTACACGCCACTCGCACCCCGCGGCGTGCCCGCGCGCATCGACACCGTGCTCTCGACCGCGATGCAGCGCGACCCCGCGCGTCGCTACACCTCGATGACCGAGTTCGGCGAGGCGCTCCGCTGGGCGCAGTTCGAGCTCGGCATCGCGCCCACCGGGCTCGAGGTCGCCTCGCCCGAGTGGGCGGCTGCGGCTCCGCTCGGCTTCGCGGATGCCTCGGCGAGGGGCCCGGTCGTGACCACCGTCAACGCCGACTCGCGCCGTGCGGGCCGTGCGGCGGCGGTCGCCGCGGCGAGACCGTCCGGCCCCGTCGTCGACGACGGCGGGCTCGCACCCGCCCGGTCGCGCGGCGGGTGGCTGAAGCCGGTGCTGATCGGCGTCGGCTCGGCGGTCGCGGTGCTCGCCGCCGGCGCGGTCGGGCTCGTGGTCGCGGGAGTGATCTGATGGCGGCGCGACGCGCCGCACGGGCGGGCCTTCGCCGTCGCGGAGGGCGGCGCGGGGCGGTCATCGCCTCGGTCGCGGGCCTCGCCGCCGTCGCGACGGTCGTCACCCTCGCGGTCACGGCCAACGGCTACGAGGCGCAGGAGGTGCCCCGGCTCGAGACCGCCGTCTGGGTGACGCGCGACAGCGGGCAATACGCGCGGGTCAACACCGACCTCGCAGAGATCGACCTCGTGCGCGACGTCGAGGACCCGAGCGGGGTCGTGCAGTCGGGCTCGGAGATCTCGCTCTACAGCCAGGGCTTCCGCCAGCGGTGGCGCATCGATCCCGCCGATCCGGTCGACCTCGTCGCCGAGGACGGCGGCGGCTCGATGCCGACGCCCGTGGGCACCCGCGACGTCGCGACCGCGGGCGAGTGGATCGCCTACCGAACCGACACCGGGACGGTGCACGCGGGGCGCATCGACGGCGACGACGCGTTCCCCGTCGACCCGTACGCCGAGGAGCGCACGGAGGACGGCGAGGAGAAGACCTACGCGGCCGCCGCCGTCGGGATCTCGCCCGACGGGCTGATGGCCCTGTACTCCGCACGCGAGGAGGCGGTGCGGACCTTCGACGTCGCCACCGGGGAGTTCGTCGGGCGGGCGGAGGCGATCGCCGACCCGCCGGCGCCCGACGCCCGGCTCGAGGTCACCGTCGTCGGCGAACGCTGGGTCATGCTCGACGCCGCCGACGCCCGGGCGTGGGTCGCGGGTCGCGACGCCGCCGTGCCGGTCGACGTCGCGGCCGACGCGCGCCTCCAGCAGGGGGCGGGGGCCGCGGAATCGGTCCGCATCGCCGACTCCGCCGGGCTCGTCGAACTGCGTCTCGACGGCGGCGACGCCGAACGCGTCGTCGACGCGAGCGGCACCCCTGCCGCGCCGATCGTCGCGGGCGGCGAGCTCGTGGCCGCCTGGCTCGGCGTCGACGGGGGCACCGCCTGGACGAGCGGCACGGGCGAGACGGTTCCGCTCGAGACGCCCGACGGGCAGCGCGAGGCCGAGGGGCCGCAGGCGATCACCCCCGTGCTGCGCGGCAG
Source organism: Agromyces sp. NPDC058104 (assembly GCF_042884835.1). NCBI lineage: Bacteria > Bacillati > Actinomycetota > Actinomycetes > Micrococcales > Microbacteriaceae > Agromyces > Agromyces sp. NPDC058104. Next base: position 44,988 of record NZ_JBHVTD010000002.1, read on the forward strand.
CGGCGACCGCGCGGTGCTCAACGAGACCTCCTCGGGGCTCGTCTGGACGGTGCCCGACGGCCGCATGGTGCCGATCGAGCAGTGGGAGCTCGACGACGAGGTCGAGGACCGCGTCGGCACCCGGGAGGTCGAGGACCTCGCCCGCCAGGAGCCGCCCGTGGCCGTCGCCGACAGCTTCGGCGTGCGTGCGGGGCAGCAGGTCGAGCTGCCCGTGCTGCTGAACGATCACGACCCGAATGCCAAGGACGTGCTCACGGTCGACCCGGCGTCGATCTCGGGCGGCCTCGCCGACGCCGGCTTCGGCGAGCTGGCCCTCACCTCCAACGACCAGACCCCCGCCGTCCGGGTGCGGGCGGCCTCGGGCTCGACGACCTTCAGCTACGCCGTGACCGACGGCGCCGCGACCTCCGAGCCGGTCACCGTCACGCTCACCGTCGTGCCCGACGAGGTCAACGGCGCGCCCGTCTGGTGCGGCGTCGCCGACTGCGCGCAGCGCTGGCCCGAACCGCAGCTCATGCCCGGCGGCACCGCGCTCGTGCCCGTGCTCCCCGGCTGGGTCGACCCCGAGGGCGACGCCTTCGTGCTCGCCGACGCGCAGCCGGTCGACCCGAGCGCGCCGGTCACGGTCGTGCCGATGGCCGACGGCCGGGTCGCCGTCAGGCACACCGACCCGAACGCGTCCGCCGAGAAGGTGCAGGTGCGCGTCACCGTCGCCGACGTGCACGGCGCCGAGGCCGAGGCGACGCTCGACCTCAGGGTGACCTCGAGCGCCTCGCTCGCCGTGACCCCGGTCGCCGTCACCGCCGGCGCGGGCGAGACGGCCATCGTCGAGATCGTCGAGCACGTGAGCGGCGGTTCCGGGTCGGTGCGACTGCTCGACGCCGTGCCGACGGCGGCCGCGGCGAGCGGCGGCCTCACGGTGGCGCCGAACGCCGCGGCGGGCGAGGTCGAGCTCTCGGCCGCGGAGCCCGGCGCCTACCTCGCGACCTTCACCGTGCAGGACGTCGTCACGCGTGCCGAGCAGACGGCGACGATCCGGGTCACCGTCGCCGCTCCGGGCGCGCCGCTCGCCCTCGCCCCGATGACGGCCTTCGTGCGCGTCGGCGAGGACGCGATGGTCGACGTGCTCGGCGCCGCGCAGAACACGAGCGGGCGCGTGCTCGTCGTCACCGACGCGGTGGCGATGGCGCCCGAGCTCGGCGTCGGCGTGGTCGCGCAGTCCCAGGTGCGGGCGACCGGCACGACGCGCGACGGCCGGCCTGGTCTCGTCGGCCGCGCGAAGGTGACCATCGCCGACGGCGCCGGAGCGACCGCGGTCGGCGACCTCAACGTCTTCCTCGTCGCGCCCTCGGCCGGGCTCAGCCCCATCGCGATGCCCGACACCGTCACCATGCGCGCGGGCGAGCTCATCTCGATCCCGGTGACGGCCAACGACGTGAGCCCGCGGGCCGAGCGGCTCGTGGTGCACCCCGAAGTGACCTCCTCGGGCGCCGAGGGCGAGCTCGCGTTCGCCGCGGGCGACGAGGTGCGCTACCTCGCACCGGCCGTGCCCGGCACCTACGAGCTCGGCTACGCCGTCGGCCTCGAGCAGGCGCCCGAGCGGCTCGACCACTCGACCGTCACCGTCACCGTGCTGCCCGAGGGCGCGAACCGCGCACCCGAGCCGCACCCGCTGGTCGCCCGCGTCCTGAGCGGGCAGAGCGTGCGCATCCCCGTGGCCGCGACCGGCATGGACCCCGACGGCGACCGGACCGTGCTCGCGTCCGTCACGCAGCCGAAGGCCGGACTCGGCATCGCGACGATCTCGGCCGAGGGCGATGCGATCGTCTACACCGCCCCCGAGAGCGCCACGGGCGACGCGCAGCCGTCGTTCGAGTACACCGTTCGCGACGCCTCCGGCGCCGCGGGCACGGCGCAGGTCCGCGTGGGGGTGCTGGCGGCCGCCGTCACCGACGCGGCGCCGGTGACCTTCAGCGACTACGTCCGCGTGCAGCAGGCCGCCGACTCGCCGGTGACGGTCGAGCCCGCTGGGAACGACCTCGACCCCGCGCAGGGCGAGCTCGAACTCGTGAGGCTCGTGCCGAACGCCCCCGAGGGCAGCGCCGAGTACCGCCGTCTCGAGGCGCTCGTCGACGACGCGACCTCCTTCGGCGACGGTCGCGTGGTGCTGCATCCCGGCGACGTGGTCGGGGCGAACTCGTACCGCTACACCGTGAAGTCGCTGCGCAGCTCGAGCACCGCCGAGGGCCTCGTCGTCGTGAACGTCATCGAGGGCGAGGCGACCGACGCGCCGCTGGTGACCGACACCGTCGTGACGGCGCGCTCGCGGGCCGATCTCCCGACCGACGGCATCGACGTGGTCGCCGGCCACGTGGTGTGGGCCTCGGGAGAACTCGGCGAGCTCGACCTCGAGCTCTGGGGCGACGAGTCGGGCGACTACCGGGTCGAGGGCCACCGCATCACGGGCCCGCTGCCCGACGGCGGGGCGCTCGTGCCGTTCCGGCTGCACGGCGAGGACCGCGCGGGCCGCGAGGCCGAGGCGTTCGGGTTCCTCGTCGTCCCTGCGGCCGACGACCTCCGGGTGCAGCTGCGCGCCGACGCCGAGCCGATCGAGGTGAAGGAGGAGGCGCAGCTCGAGTTCGAGGTGCGCGAGCTCCTCGACCTGCCGAAGGGCGACCGCGTCGAGGTCGGCGCCGACGGCCCCTACACGGTGCAGCGCGCTGCGGCGAGCTGCACGCCCGTCTCGGGCGGCCGTGCGCGGTACTCGGCGGGCGCGGATGCCCCGTGGAGCGACCGCTGCCTCATCCCCGTGCGGCTCGACGGGCAGAAGACCTGGTCGTGGATCGGGGTGCCCGTCGCGATCGTCCCGAAGGACCCCCAGGCGATCCTCTCCGCGGTGAGCCGTACGGTGGCCCCCGGCGCGACCGAGAAGATCGCGCTCTACGACGAGATGACCACCTGGGAGGGCGGGCGCGAGGGCGACCGTTCGAAGCTCGACTACTCGGTCGCGTACTCGGGCACCGCGTTCACGGTCGTGCAGTCGGGCGGCAGCGTGAGCTTCGAGGCGCACGCCGACGCCCGCCCGGGCACGCGCGAGACCGCGACGGTCAGCCTGAGCGCGTTCGGCGGGGTCTCCTCGGCCATCACCCTCGTCGTGGGGCAGGCTCCGGCCGATTCGCCGCGCGGCGCCGTGTTCACCCAGCAGTGCTCGGTCGGCAGCGGCACCTCGTGCACCGTCACCGTCATCGGAGTGCCCGGCGAGTACGACCCCTTCGCCGGCAAGACCGGGGCCGGACTGAAGCTCGAGAGCCTCGGCGCGGGCGCGAACACCTGCCAGGTCGCAACGATGCGCGCCGCCGACGACCGTTCGATCGTCGTCACCTGGCCGAGCGGGCAGAACGCCTTCGGCGGCGAATGCGTCGTGCCGTACGTCGTGGTCGACGCGCAGGGCCGCCCGGGCGAGGGGCGTCTGACGGTCGACCTCCTCGGGCTCCCGCAGCCGCCCGCGTCCATCTCGACCGCCGACTTCACCGCGACGAGCGTGACCCTCGAGGTCTCGCTCGGCGAGGCCCTGCGGGCCCACCCCGCCGTCACCGGCGTCGAGATCCTCGAGGGCGGGCGCACCGTTCCGGCCGAGTGCTCGCCGGGAGCGCCCGGCGTCTGGTGGTGCACCGTCGGCGGGCTCGTGCCCGGTGAGCGCCACGACTACGCCGCCCGCGTGGTGAACCCCGTCGGCAGCTCCTCGCCGACGAGCAGCGTGACGACGTGGTCGTACGAGTCGCCGAGCATCGGGGGCGTCAAGCTCACCCCCGTCTTCCGGCAGGGCACCACCTCGCCCTCGGCGGGCGTCGTCGAGCTCGTGGTCACCGCGAAACCCGACGCGCGCGCGTTCCGGGTGGTGGAGACGGGCCAGGTCATCGACCGTCGGGGCCAGGAGACGCGCACCGACCTCGTCCTCACGCCCGGACCGCAGACGATCACGCTCGTGCCGATCAGCATCTTCGAACCGCCGACGGGGCGCGGCGGCAACGAGGGCGGTTCGGCGGCGACGCCCGTGACCGTCGCGGGCGCACCGTACTTCGACCCGAACAACATCGGGGCGACTGCGACGTCGAACAGCTCGCTCATCGTGACCGGCGTCACCCCGAGCGCGAACCACAGCGCACGCGCCGCCGAGACCGTCTACTTCGCCTGGCGTCCGCGCGAAGGATCGCCCGAGTGCTGGACCGACGGCTCGGGCGCCCTCGCGTACGACGCCGGCGGCGCGACCGTGAGCACGGGCCCGACGATCAGCGGCCTCGAGCAGGTCCGCTACAACGTGATGGCGTGCACGTCGAACGGCTTCGGGGTCGCGACCTCGGGGGTCGCCCAGGTGCGCGTGTCGACCTGGCTCGACGAACCGCAGGCGAGCTCGACGACGTACACCGTCGGGCCGGCACCGAGCGGCGGCGGCAACTCGTTCGCCTACCACGTGACCGCCGGCCCCTCGCTCACCGCCTCGCCGAACTTCCACGTCGAGTACGTGTTCGACGGCACCGCGGTCGCGGCCGATGCGTTCGCCTCGGGCTTCACCTCGTCGTCGGCGCCGTCGACGATCCTGGCGCGCCAGTGCAGCGACGAGGAGGGGTGGTACTGCTCGCAGGGCATCCCGATCACCCCGACCGGTGCGCCCACGATCGTCGACGTCGACTTCGCCGACAGCTGCGTCGTCGTGCCCAAGAAGCCCGAGGACGAGCGCGGGGTCGTGGTCTCGCCGGCTGCGAGCGGCTCCGTCGTGCTCTCCGACGTGACCGCGCCCGACACCGCCGGGACCGTCTCGTTCACCGTCTCCTTCACCGGCGCGTACGCGAAGCTCACGCCGATCACCCGGACCGGGCCGCCGTGCGCGCCCGGGAACGGCCCCTGACCCCGCCAGCACCCCCGCCCGAGACATCCAGCCCCCTTCGAGAGGAACCCCAGTGACGATCGCCCCGGAGCAGTCCGCCTGGTTCGCCGAGACGTTCTCGCTCATCGCCGACAACATCGAGCAGGCCGTGCTCGGCAAGCGGCACGTCGTCGAGCTCGTGCTCGCGACGGCGATCTCGGGCGGGCACGTCCTGCTCGAGGACGCCCCCGGCACGGGCAAGACCGCGCTCGCCCGGGCGATCGCGCAGACGATCCACGGCACGAGCTCGCGCATCCAGTTCACGCCCGACCTGCTGCCGGGCGACGTCACCGGCATCACGGTCTTCGACCAGAAGGCCGGGCGGTTCGAGTTCCACGCGGGGCCGGTCTTCGCGAACATCGTGCTCGCCGACGAGATCAACCGCGCGAGCCCGAAGACGCAGTCGGCGCTGCTCGAGGTCATGGAGGAGGGCAACGTCACCACCGACGGCGTCACGCGCCCGGTCGGCAACCCGTTCCTCGTGATCGCGACCCAGAACCCCATCGAGCAGGGCGGCACGTACCGCCTGCCCGAGGCGCAGCTCGACCGATTCACCGTGAAGACCTCGATCGGCTACCCCGACGAGGCCTCGACCATGCGCATCCTGCAGGCCGTTGGCGCCCCGAAGCCGACGCTCGAGGGCATCGTCGGCACCGACACGATCGTGGCGATGACCGAGCTGTCGCGCGGCGTCTACGTGAACCCGCTCGTCTCCGACTACGTCATGCGGCTCGTCGACGCGACCCGCAGGGCGACCGAGGTGCGCCTGGGCGTGAGCGTCCGCGGCGCGATCGCGCTGTCGCGCCTCGCGATGACCTGGGCCGCCGCCGCCGGGCGCACCTACGCGACCCCCGACGACGTCCGCGAGCTGGCCGTCGCGGCGCTCGCCCACCGCCTCGTGCTCGAGCCCGAGGCCGAGTTCGACGGGGTCACGGCGGTCGCGATCGTCAACCAGATCCTCCTCGACGTGCCCGCTCCCCGGGAGAACGGGGTGGCGTGACCCAGCCGACCGATCTCCTCCGCAAGCCCGCGACCGCCGACACGGTCACCTCGACCCGTGGCGCCACGGTCACGCGGCTCGCTCGCACGCGCCGCGGCCCGGTGGCCGAGGGCGCGGCCCGGCTGCGCCGCGGCGCGCGAGCCGTGGGCGGCGCGTCCGCGCGCGCGGTCGCCTGGGTGCGGGAGACGGTCTCCCCGGCGGGGATGCTCCTCGTCGGCCTCGTGGTCGCGGGCGTCGTCGCCGGGGCCGCGTTCGGCTGGTTCGAGGGGTGGGTCGTGGCCGCCATGGCGGGCGCGCTCCTGCTCGTGTGCGTGCCCTTCCTGCTCGGCGCCCACGACTACCGCGTGCGGCTCGAGCTCGACCGCGACCGGGTGATCGCCGGGTACGAGATCAGGGGCACCCTCGACCTCGTGAACGACGGCGCCCGGCCCGCGCTGCCCGGGATCGTCGACATCCCCGTGGGCGACGGACTCGTCGAGGCCCACGTCCCGCTGCTTCGCGGCGGCGGGCACCATCGCGAGGAACTGCTCATCGCCGCGCAGCGCCGCGGCATCATCGACGTCGGGCCGATGACGGTCTCGCGCGGCGACCCGCTGCGGGTGCTGCGTCGCGAGATGAGCTGGCCCGAGGTGCAGCGGGTGCACGTGCACCCCGTCACGGTGGCATTGCCGCCGTCGAGCGCGGGGCTCATCCGCGACCTCGAGGGCGCACCCTCGAACCAGCTCGTCGACGCCGACCTCTCGTTCCACGCGGTGCGCGAGTACGTCGTGGGCGACTCGCAGCGGCACGTGCACTGGAAGTCGACCGCCCGCACCGGCCGCCTCATGGTGCGGCAGTACGAGGAGTCGCGACACGCGCGCATCGCCGTCCTCCTCGACCTCGACCTCGACGGCTACTCGAGCGACGACGAGTTCGAGCAGGCGGTGAGCGCCGCCGCCTCGCTCGGCGTGCAGGGCGTGCGCGAAGGACGCGACGTGCTCGTCGGCGTGAGCGCCGAGCTCGACACCGCCGACCGCGGTGCGGTCCAGTCGATGCGGTCGCTGCCGACGGTGACGTCGCGGGTGCTCCTGGACGGGATGTCGGGCCTCTCCGGCGCCTCGGCCGCCGGTGCGGGCGCCGGCGTGATCCGGCTCGAGTCGGTGGCCGCCCTCGTCGCGCAGTCCTTCGGCGACCTCTCGATCGCCTACCTCGTGACCGGGTCGCTGGTGCCGCTGCAGCGCCTCCGTCGTGCGGCCGTCACGCTGCCGCCCGGCATCGCGGTCGTCGCGGTGCGCTGCGAGCCGGGCGCCGAGCCCGCAGCCCGCCGTTCGAAGGAGCTCACCGTGCTCACCCTCGGCGAGCTCGGCGACCTCGGCCAGCTCCTCGCGAGAGGGGCCCTGCGATGAGCGCACCGGCGGCCCGCCGCCGCGCCGAGGCGCCCGCCCCGGGCGTCGACCCGCTGCGCATGGCGCTCGGCCTCGGCTACGTCGTCGTCGCCGCGGTGCTGGCGACCGTCGCGGCGTGGCCCGTGTACGCCGCCCCGCGCATGCTCCTGGTCGCGGCCGTCGGCACCGTCGCCGGCCTCGGGGTCGCGATCGTCGCGCAGTCGCTGCGCCTGCACGGCCCGCTCGCGGCGCTGTTCGCCGTCGGTGCGACCGCCGTCGTGTACGCCCTCATCGTGGTGCCGGTCGCCGTTCCGGGCGCGGTCGGCGACGCCCCGACGTGGCTGCGCGGCATCCGCGACGGCTTCGTCGGCGTGATCGTCGGCTGGAAGCAGCTGCTCACCCTCTCGCTCCCGCTGGGGGAGTACCAGGCCGTCCTCGTGCCGTTCCTCCTCGTGATGCTCGTCGGCTCGCTGGTCGCCGGGCTCCTCGTGATACCCGACCGGCGCAGCTCGCCGCTCGCGGTCGTCGTCGGCTTCGCGATGTCGGGCTTCGGCCTCGCGTTCGGCTCGAGCTCGCTGAGCGAGCCGCTCGTCGTGGGTCCGGTCGTCGTGCCCGCACCGCGCGAGCTCGCCGTCGGCATCGGCGGGCTCGCCGCGGCGCTCGTGTGGCTGCTGCTGCGCTCGCGGTCCATCCGTGCCGTCGCGCTGCGACGGGCGACCGCCGGCACCGTGCAGCGCGCGGGCCTCTCGGGCTGGCCGGCGGTGCGCCGACGCGCGCTCGCCTCCGTGCTCGTCGCGATCGCACTCGTCGTGGGAGCCGTCGTCACCCCGGCCGCCGCGCAGTTGACCGATCGCTCGGCCCTGCGCGACCGGATCGAACCCGCCGTCGTGCTCCGGCAGACCGCGACCCCGCTCGCGAGCTACCGGGCGGCGTTCGGGGCGGACCGGATCGACGAGCCCTGGCTGGTGATCGAGGGCGACACGGGCGGCGTCGAGCGCCTCCGTCTCGCGACGCTCGACAGCTACGACGGCGAGACCTTCCACGTCGCGGCCGCCCGCGACGACGCGGCGGCACGATTCAGCCGGCTGCCGCGTGCGGCCGCGCGCATGCCGGGCGACGTCGCCTTCGGGCTCACGGTCGACGACGGCTACGCCGGCGTCTGGGTCCCCGCCCCGCTCGGGCTGCGCGCCGCCCCCGAGTTCGAGGGCGCGCGGCGGGCCGCCCTCGCCGACGGCTTCCACCGCGCCGCAGACGGGGCGACCTCCATCGACATCGCCGCGGTGCCGGATGCCTCGGCGCCGGTCTCGGGCGCCGGGCACGGCCTGCTGCCAGGCGATGCGTACTCGCTCGTCTCGGCCCCCGACGCGCCCGCGCCGCTCGGCGAGCCCGACTCGACCCCGCTGATCGACCTCGACGAGTATCCCGCGCTCGCCGAGTGGGTCGAGATGCAGGAGCAGCCCGCGACCGCCGCCGGCTTCACCGAGCTCGTCGATCGCCTGCGCGGCCGCGGCTACCTCAGCCACGCCGCCGTCGACGGCCCCGACGCCGCCGAGTGGATCTCCCGCCTCGACGCCGGGTACACGTTCCTGCCGAGCTACTCGGGGCACTCCGCTGCGCGGATCGAGGCGCTCTTCACCCAGCTCGTCGACCAGCAGCGGCTGGCCGGACCTGACGCGTCCGATGCGGCGCTCGTCGCCGCCGTCGGCGACGACGAGCAGTTCGCGACCGCGATCGCGCTGCTCGCGCGCGCACTCGGCTACGAGTCGCGCGTCGTGCTCGGGTTCCGGCTCGCGGGAGCCGAGGAGGTGCCGGGTGCGGCCGCATGCACCGAGGTGTGCGCCGGCGGAGCGCTGGCGGCCTGGGCCGAGGTGACCGCCGAGGGCGGCGCGTGGACGCCCGTCGACGCGACTCCCCAGCACGAGGTCGCCCCGAGCCTGATCAAGGAGGGCGAGCAGCTCCCCGAGCACCCGACCACCCCCGACCGCACCGACACCGCGACGGTCGACCCGCCCGCCGCCCAGAGCGAGGCGAGCGAGACCGCGGCGGCGTCGCCCGAGGAGACCGACCTCGGCCTCGTCTCGCTGCTCTCGATCCTCAAGTGGGCCGGGCTCGCCGGCGCGGCGGTGCTCCTGCTCCTGCTGCCGTTCAGCGTGCTCCTCGCGGCGAAGGCCGCCCGCTCGCGCCGACGTCGGCACGAGCCGGTGCCCGAAGTGCGTATCGTCGGAGCATGGGACGAACTCGTCGACCTGTACGCGGACCACGGGCTGCCGGTCTCGGCGACCGCGGACCGCGCGGCCGCCGCACGGGCGACCGGTCGGCGCGCCGCCGTCGAGCTCGCGGCGAGGGTCGACGGCGCCGTGTTCGCCGGTGACCCGCCGGGCGACGCCGACGCCGAGGCGGCGTGGGCGATCGTCGACGCCGAGCGCGCAGCGTTGCGCGCCCGTGCGCGTGCCCGCGCGCGACTCGCGGCGAAGCTCTCGTTCGCCTCCCTGACCCGCCCCCTCCGCCCCGCTCGCGCATCACTCGAGGAGCCAGCACGATGACCCCAGTCGACTCCCAGCAGCTCGTCGCCGCCACGTTCATGGCGGTCGGGTTCTCGCTTCTGATCGGCATCGGCCTGTACGTCTGGTACGCGGCGATGCTCGCGAAGGTGTTCGCGCGCTTCGGGCAGCCCGCTTGGTCGGCGTGGGTTCCCGTGTACAACGAGATGCAGCTCTTCAAGATCGGCCGTCAGCAGCCCTGGCTCGCCCTGCTCATGTACGTGCCGCTCGCGCAGGTCGTCGGCCTCGTGTTCAAGGTGTTCGCACTGCACCGCATCAGCACCCAGAGCTGGCGGGGCGTCGGCACCACGGTGCTCGGCGTGCTGCTCCCGCCCGTCTGGGCGACCGTGCTCGCGACGGGGCCCTCGCCCGACCCCGAGCTCGGCCGCATGCCGCTGCGGGGCGCCGGCGCGGGGGAGATCCCGCCCGTCGCCCCCGGGGTGCCCGGGGGGCCGCTCGCCGCCGCGCCGCACCTCGCTCCTGCTCCCCAGCCCGCCCCGCTCGTCGCACCGTTCGTCCCCGCGGCGCCGGTGGCGCCGGCTGCGGCGACCGCACCCACTGCGCCCCCCGCGCCGATCGTCGCGGCGGCTCCGCCCGCGGCCCCCGCGCACATGTCGGCGGCCGCGCAGGCCTGGGCCTCGCCGCTCAACGACGCGCCGGCATCCGAGGCGCCCGCGCGCGCGACCGCAGCACCGGTCGTGCCGCACGTCGTGACCGACGACTCCGTCTCCTCGCTCTTCGCCCCGCCGAGCTCCCAGCCGCCGGTGGCCCCGGTCGCCGAGCACGGCGTCGTGGCGCCCCGCATCCCCGGGCGGATCGAACCGCTCCCGCCGATCCCGCAGGCCCCCGCGCCCGAGCCCGCTGCCGCACCGCCCGCGGTACCGCCCGCGGCGAGCCCGGCACCGGCCGTCGACGCGGTCCCGCCGCAGCCGAGCGGCGCGGCGGCGGCCTACGCCGCACTCGCCGCGCCGCTCGGGGCCCAGCCGCCCGCAGCGCCGGCCGTCCCTGCGGTTTCCGCCGCCTCGATGTTCGACCCGTTCGAACCGGCCGACGCCCCGACCATCGTCACCGGCGAGGGCGACGACGACCCGTTCGACCGCACCGTCGTGGTCGCCCGCCGACCGCTCGTGCGCTGGCGGCTGGCGCTCGAGGACGGCACGTCGCTCGAGCTCGACGCCCCCGTCGTCGTGCTCGGCCGCAATCCGCGCGCTGCGCTCACCGGCGAGCAGCGCCTCGTCGTGCCCGACCTCAGCCGCACGCTCTCGAAGACGCACGCGGTGCTGCGCCTCGACGGCGAGCAGTGGAGCGTCACCGACCTCGACTCGACGAACGGCGTCATGGTGCCCGACGCGGGCGGCGTCGACCGGCTGATCGACCCGGGCGTGCCCACGCCGGTGGCGGGCCGCCTCGTGCTCGGCACCCTCGCCGTCGCGCTCGAGCGGGACGGGCAGCAGGAGGCCCCGCGCTGATGCCCGAACACCGCGTGAGGCTCGCCGCCGCCGCCGCAAGCGACGTCGGGCTCGTCCGCCGCACCAACGAGGACGCCGCACTCGCCGAGTGGCCGGTCTATCTCGTCGCCGACGGCATGGGCGGGTACGAGGCGGGCGACCGTGCCAGCGCGGCCGTCGTCGACGCGTTCCGCGAGCACGTCCTGGGCCGGCCGATGGCGACCGTCGTCGGCGTGCGGGAGTCCCTCGCCGGCGCGAGCGCGCGGGTCGCCGCCGTGGCGGCCGGCACCGATCGGGGTGCGGGCAGCACCGTCGCCGGGGTGGCGCTCGTCGACGACGAGGGCGAGCCGGCCTGGCTCGTCTTCAACGTCGGCGACTCGCGCGTCTACCGACACCTCGGCACCGAGCTCGAGCAGCTCACGGTCGACCACTCGCTCGGCCAGGAGCTCGTCGACGGCGGTGCACTGCGCGCCGAGGACCTTGCGACGTTCGAGCGTCGCAACGTCATCACGCGGGCGATCGGGGCCCCCGACAGCACGGCCGACAGCTGGCTGCTGCCCGTCGTGAACGGCGAACGCCTGCTGATCTGCAGCGACGGCCTGACCTCCGAGGTGAGCGACGAGGGCATCCGGGCGACGCTCACGATGAGCGGCCGGCCCGAGTCCGCCGCGGCGGCGCTCGTGCAGCGCGCCCGCCAGGCGGGCGGGCACGACAACATCACGGTCGTCGTCGTCGACGTCCTCTCCGGCGGCCTCGACGAGCACGCGGATGCCACGACCGGCGTCCCCCGCATGGCGCCCGAGGGCGCAGGCTCGCCCGAGGTCGACGACGAGACGACGATCCCCGTGCGGAGGCGTTCATGAGCGAGGAGCACGCGGGTTCGATGCTCGACGACCTCGAGTACGACGACCTCCACGACGAGGCGACCGTGGTCGTCTCCCGCGTCGATGACGAGACGGTCGTCGTCGAGCGCACGGTCGTCCGCGGCGACGCCGGCACCGAGGCCGAGGCGACCGTGGTCGTCCCGCGCACCTCCGCTTCCGACGAGGCGACGGTGGTCGTCGACCGGGGCGACTCCTCGAGGCGCCGGCTCACCCACCGGGGTGCGCCCGTCATGCACGCGCCGACCCGACGCGACCGTCGCCGGCCCGCGCCCGCACCGGTCTCCGAGGAGGTGCTGCGGACCGCCGAGCCCGGCGCCGGCCCCGGAGTGCTCGACCGGTACGAGGCGCGCGCGCCCGAGGCATCCCCGCCGCCGCGACCGCCGAGGTTCGCCGCGGGGCCGCCGCCGACCCGCGACACGACCGCGACCCTGCCCTCGGTCGTGCGTCGTACCCGGCGCACGGCCGTCGCCTCCATCGCCGTGTTCGCCGGAGCGTGCCTGCTCAGCGTCGGGGGGCTCGTCGCGCTCGCCGCGACGGTGCTCGGCGAGCTGTTCGGCTGACCCGCCGACTCCCGGTCAGATCGGGGCGACGGGCTCGACGACGACCTCCGAGGGGAGCCCGAGGAACCCGTCGACCTCGGCGAGCCGTTCGTCGAGCGAGCGGCGCTCGGCGCGCGAGAACCCACGCCACGGCACCACCCTGAGGGTCGCCCGCGAGCCCTGCACGATCGGTGCCCAACGCCCGACCATCGTGCCCCCGATGAGCATCGCGTGCAGCGGGAACTCGGGGATGATCGGTGCGGCGATCCCCGGCGGCTGCAGGTAGGCGCGGGGCATCGCGTAGCCCATCACGTACTCGTCGTAGCCCTGCAGCAGGTCGACGCGCGCGGGGTCGTCGTCGACTGCCGCGCGCTCGCCGCCGCGCGACGACCAGGCGGCCGCGACGGCCGCGTCGTGCCAGAGCTCGGTCTCGTCGGGGTCGTCGAGCCGCTCGATCCGGCCGTCGGTGCGGGCGGATGCCTCGACGAGCGCGGTACGGACGTCGCGCAGCGTGAACCCCGACCAGGTTGCGAGGTCGCGCGTCGTCGCCGGCCCCCGGGTGAGCAGCGCGCGTTCGACGAGCTCGGCGAGCGCCTCCTCCCTGGGGCGCGGCGGGGCGGCGGGCACCCGCTCGTCGAACGCCGCGTAGCTGCGCTGCTTCCCGACGCTCGCACCCGAGATCGCGACGAGCTCGAGCTCGGCGCGGAGCAGCACGAACATCAGCCCCTCCTTCGGGAGGCCCGCATCGACGAGCGCCGCGCCGAGGAGGTCGCGGGTGCGATGGCCGGCCGCGAGCTCGCGCGCGACGACGTCGACGGCGCGGCGCCCGGCCTCGCCGTCCCATCCGGCCTTGCGGATGGTTCCCGCCATCTGCTGCCGCACGCGCGGGGCCGAGAGCTCGAGCAGCCACCGGGCGTCGGCGGGCACCACGAAGTGCCAGGTGGGCCGCAGCACGTGCGTGCGGAGGATCACGCCGTCGTCGATGCGGGCGGCGACGGTCGCGGCATCGGGGCGCGCCGACCCGGGCAGCCGCTGCGCGAGGCCCCACTGGGCGGGCAGGTACTCCTGCGCCTGCACCGCGAGCGCCCGGGCCACGACGGCCTCGGGGGTCGTGGGAGACGCCGCCCACGTGGCATCCGCGCCCTTCGCGGCCGTGTCGTTCGTGATGGCGCCGCGCAGCCCCTGCGCGAACAGCCGGCGCGATCGGAGCTCGGCGGCGTCCACCTACGAGACGTCCCTCCGCCAGGTCGTGGCCCCGCCGATCGCCGTCGTCACGAGCGCGATCCCGAGCAGCACGAGCCCGCCCTGCCACCACTCGAGCGTCTCGGCCGCGCCGAACGCGGCGACCGTGTAGAACGAGGCGCCGACGAGCGCATCGCTCGCGGCGCCCGGCAGGTATCGTCCGACGGTCGCGGTGACGTCGTTGAGCGACGCCGCGAAGCGCAGGATCGGCTCGAGGAACTGGGTGAACGCGATGACGATCACGACCGCGGCGACCTGGTTCGTCACGAGCACGCCGAGCCCGACGCCGATGCCGCCCCAGAGCGCCATCGCGAGGACGCCACGGCCGATGAGCGCCCAGGTGTCGCTCGAGTCGAGCCCGGTCTCGAGGCCGAAGCCCGCGAGGGCCGCCGCCGCCGAACCGACCGACACCGCGTAGCCGATCACGCCGAGCACGGCGCCCGCGACGAGCTGCGAGACGAGCTTGGCCGACAGCACGACGGTGCGGTGCGGCTCGGCGAGGAAGGTCGGGGTGAGGGTCTTGTGCCGGAACTCGCTCGTCACCGCGAGCGCGCCGAGGAGCAGCGGGAACACGTAGCCGATGCTCGAGGCGAAGCTGTACAGCAGCGGGGCGAGCTCGACGTCGGCGGGCAGCGGAGCGCCGCCCGACTCCGCCGCGGCGTCGGGGTTCGCGCCGAGCCAGCTGAACAGGGCGCCGAGGCCGCCCGCCATGAACGCGACGTACGCGGCCAGCAGGATCGCGAGCAGCCACCACATGCGGGTGGTCAGGAGTTTCTGGAACTCGGCGCCGAGCGCGCGGAAGAAGCTCATCGCACGCCCTCCTCACCGGTGGGGGCGTCGCCGGCCGGAGGCTCGTCGGGCGGTGGTGCCGCCTCGTCCGCGCCCGGCGCGTCGACGGACGCGTCGGTCGCCGCCACGCCCGTCGCGTGGTCCGCGAGCGCCTCCTCCTCGGGGGAGTCGCCGACGAGCGAGAGGAACGACTCCTCGAGTCCCGACTTCAGCCGGTGCAGGGCGCTGAGCTCGACGCCGCCGAGGAACGCCGCATGGCCCACCCGCCCGGGGTCGGGCTCGTCGACGATGAACCCGCTGCGGCCCGCGTCGTACGCGAGGCCGGCCGAGTCGAGCGCGGACGCGAGCGCGGCCCGGTCGGGGGAGTCGACGATGGTGCGCGGGGCGGCGTCGAGCTCGAGGCTCGCGAGCGTTCCGCGCTTCACGAGTCGCCCGCGCGAGATGATGACGACCTCGTCGACCGACTGCTGCACCTCGCTGAGGAGGTGCGACGAGACGAGCACCGTGCGGCCCTCGCGTGCGAGCGTCTGCAGGAACACGCGGATCCAGCGGATGCCCTCGGGGTCGAGGCCGTTGATCGGCTCGTCGAGCACGAAGACGCCCGGGTCTCCGAGCAGCGTGTACGCGAGGGCGAGGCGCTGGCGCATGCCGAGCGAGTAGCCGCCGACGCGCCGGTCGGCGAACTCGGCGAGGCCGACCTGCTCGAGCACCACCGGCACCCGCGTCGAGGGGATGCCGGCCGCGGTGGCGTACACCCGCAGGTGGTTGCGGGCGGTGCGCCCCGGGTGGAAGTTCGCGTCGAGCGCCGCGCCGACCGTCTCGAGCGGGCGCGGCAGCGCGCGGTACGGCGTGCCGCCGAACGTCGCCGTGCCGCTCGACGCGCGGACCAGCCCGAGCAGCACGCGCAGCGTCGTCGTCTTGCCGGCGCCGTTCGGCCCGAGGAACCCGGTGACCCTCCCCGGCTCGACCGTGAAGCTGAGGTCGTCGACGGCGGTGACCGCGCCGAAGTGCTTGCTGAGCCCCGTGATCTCGATGGGGATGCCGTCGGCCATGCGCGCTCCTCACGTCGGGGGCCGTCGTGAGCCGCAGGTGGGCCGCGCCCCCGCACGACCCGTGACCGCGGCCGAGGCCCCGGACATGCTCACCCTAGCGAGATCGGGGGGCACGAGGCATCCGTCTCGTGGGGGATTCGCAGATCAGGGCGGGGAATCCGCAGCCGCTCAGTTCAACGGGCGGATGCCGTCGGGCAGCACGCCGCCCGCGTAGAGCCCGGTCGCCAGGTCCTGCAGGGCGCCGAGCGCGACACGCTGGGTCGTCGGGCCGTACGAGAGGCGGGCCACGCCGAGGGCCTCGAGCCGTGCGGGCGCCGGCACGCCCGGCAGCCCGATGAGGGCGAGCTTCTGCTCGCCGATGCCGGCGACGAGCTCTTCGATCTCGGCCTCGCCGAACACGCCCGGAACGAACACGCTCGTCGCACCCGCGTCGAGGAACGCGCGACCGCGCTCGACCACGTCGGCGATCCACACCTCGCGGGGGCGCTCGTGCCCGCGCAGCCAGGCGTCGGTGCGGGCGTTGAGCGCGAACGGCACGCCCTCGGCGGAGGCCGCCGCAACGGCCGCCTCGACGACCGCGACCGATTCGGCGAGCGGCTTCAGGCGGTCCTCGATGTTCGCGCCGACGATGCCCTCGCCGATCGCGCGACGCACGGTCTCGCCGGCGTCGCCGTAGCCGTCGTCGAGGTCGGCGCTCACGGGCACCTCGACGGCGCGCGCGATGCGGCCGGCCATGTCGAGCATGAGGTCGACCGGGATCTCGCCGTCGGGGTAGCCGAACGACGCGGCGATCGAGTGGCCGGCCGTCGCGAGGGCGCGGGTCTCGGGCAGGGCGGCGACGGCGCGGGCGCTCACGACGTCCCACACGTTCACCACCTGGAGGAGCTCGGGGGCGGAGTGCAGGCGGCGGAGTTCGGCGGCGGTCTCGACGAGGGTCATGACCTCACCCTAGGACCCGCCGGGGCGTCCGAGCAGGTCCGGGACCATAGCATTGGGGGTCATGTCCGAGTTCCTCGAGCGCGCGTCGCGCCTGCCCGTCACCGAGTTCGCCTACCCCGGGCCGCTCCGCGACCGGCTCAACGCCGTCGACGAGGGCGAGGGGCTCACGACCGTCGCGGAGTGGCGCGAGGTGCACGAGGGCTTCTGGAACGGCGCGGAGCACACCGTGAGCACCGGTGGCACGGCGGTCCTCGACGACGACACCTGGGTAGTGCTCGAGCGGTTCCGGGTCGTCGAGCTGCCCCCGCCGAGCTGACTCGGCCCCGCGGGGCCCGCCGTGCCGAGCCCCGGACGCGTCCCCGGGTAGCATTCCGGCATGGGGGAGACGCCGGAGGGGGCAGCAGCAGGTCGCAGGCCGCGCCGGTTCTCGGCGAACGCCCTCCTCGACGGGTTCTTCTTCGTCTACGCGGGCATCGCGGCCGTGTGGCTCGCGTGGCTCATCCTCGAGCAGAGCTTCGACTGGGGATGGTTCGGGCTGCTGTTCTTCGTCGCGTTCTGGCTGGTGCTCGCGTACCTCGTGCTGCCGCGCCTCCACCGCATCCTCACGACGATCTACGTGCCCGACTACTTCATCGGCCGCGCGCGCACGAGCGACGGGCTGCTCGGCGATCCCGTCAACCTCGCCCTCGACGGCGGGGAGGAGCACGTGCACGCCGCCATGCGCGCCGCCGGATGGACGAGGGCCGACGACGTGACGCCGGCCTCGAGCTGGCGCATCGTCACCTCGACCATCACCCGCCGCAGCTATGACGAGGCCCCGGTCAGCCCGCTGTTCCTCTTCGGCAGGCAGCAGGACTTCGCCTATCAGCAGGAGGTCGACGACAACCCCGCGAAGCGGCATCACGTGCGCTTCTGGCGCACCCCCGACGACTGGCTGCTGCCGGGCGGGCGCCGGGTCGACTGGCTCGCCGCGGGCACCTTCGACCGCGCGGTCGGGTTCTCGCTCTTCACCCTGCAGGTCACGCACAAGATCGACGCCGACATCGACGTCGAGCGCGACCACATCGTCGCGACCGTGCTGGGCGCCAACCCCGCGGCACGCCTCGACGTGCTCGAGGACTTCTCGACCGGCTACCACTCGCGCAACGGCGGCGGCGACTCGATCAGCACCGACGGCGGCCTGCCGGTGCTCGACGTCGGCGAGGTCCCGCTCGGCGCGATCGAGCCGGCCCGCGAGGAGGGACGCGCATGAGCAGCGGCAAGCGCCCGGCCTACGAGTCGCCCGGCGACCTGGCCCGGCCGAGCGAGCCGGCGCGACCCTCGATGCGGCGCCCCGCCGCGACCGTGTTCGGCGCCGTGCTCGTCGTGCTGCGCGTCGTCGCCGGCGTCGTGTGGCTGCTCGCGCTCGCCGTGCAGTGGCGGCAGGTGCTCGAGGGCGACTTCGGCATCGAACTCGACGGCGACGTCGACGCGCAGACCGTCTCCGACGTCGGCCTGGTCCTCATCCTCGTCGGCGGCGGCATCGTGCTCGCGATCGAGCTCGTGCTCGCGGTGCTCGTGTACCGCGGCAGCAACTGGGCCCGCATCACGGTGATGGTCTTCGCGACGATCAGCATCACCTGGTCGGCCGTCGACTACTTCGGCGGCGACGCCGAGATCACGCTGCGCACCACGCTCGTGACGCTCGCCCTCGACATCCTCGTGCTGCTCGCGCTCTCGAGCCGCAACGCGCGGGCCTACGCCCGGCGTCGCCGCTGAGTCACGCCGCCGCGTGCGCGGGGCACTGGGCCGAGCCGCACGACTCGCACAGCACGAACTCGGTGTCGCACGAGGCATCCGTGCAGTTGGCGGTGCGGTTCGTCGCGCCGCCGCAGCGGGCGCACTCGCCGATCACGGCGGCGTGGTCGCTGAAGTCGATCGAGCCGCGGCCGTCGAAGACGTAGAGCGAGCCCTCCCACAGCCCGTCGTCGCCGAAGCGCTCGCCGTAGCGCACGATGCCGCCGTCGAGCTGGTAGACCTCGCCGAACCCGCGGCTCACCATGAGGCTCGAGAGCACCTCGCAGCGGATGCCGCCGGTGCAGTACGTCACGACCGGGCGCCCCTTGAGCTCGTCGTACTTCCCCGAATCCAGTTCGGCGACGAAGTCGCGCGTCGTCTCGACGTCGGGCACGACGGCGCCCGCGAAGCGGCCGATCGCGGCCTCGAGCGCGTTGCGGCCGTCGAAGAAGGCGACCTCGTCGCCGCGCTCGGCGACGAGCTCGTGCAGCGCCTCGGGGCTGAGCCTCGTGCCGCCGCCGACGACGCCCTCGCCGTCGACCGCGAGCTCCTCGGGCGCGCCGAACGAGACGATCTCATCGCGCACCTTGACGCTGAGCTTCGGGAAGTCGAGGCTCGCGCCCGACTCGTCGAGGCCGGTGCCCTCGCTCCACTTGAAGTCGATGTGCTTGAACGCGGGGTAGTCGCGCGTCGTGCGCACGTACCGCTTGAGGGCGCGCAGCTCGCCGCCGAGCGTGCCGTTCAGGCCGTCCTTCGAGACGAGGATCCGCCCGCGCAGCCCGAGCGACGAGGCGAGGTCGCGCTGCCAGAGCCGCACCGCGTCGGGGTCGGCGAGCGGCGTGAAGGCGTAGTAGAGGAGGATCTTGGCGATCGGCACCACGAGAGTCTACGAGTGGATGCTCCGCGCTCGCCGTGTGCGCCCGGCCTAGGCTGGTGGCATCCGTCGAGAGGAACGCCGATGTTCGATCACGACCCGTACGCCGCGCTGCAGGCGCTGAAGCCGATGGCGGAGTTCACACTCGAGAGCGCCGACTTCGTCGACGGCGCCGAGCTGCCGCTGCCGCTGCGCGCCGCGGGCCAGGGCGCCGGCGACCGTTCGCCGCAGCTGTCCTGGTCGGGGTTCCCGCCCGAGACGCAGAGCTTCGCCCTGACGTGCTTCGACCCCGACGCGCCGACGGGTTCGGGCTGGTGGCACTGGGCGGTCGCGAACCTCCCGGCGTCGGTCACGAGCCTCGACGCCGACGCCGGCGAGCCGGGCGCGCTGAAGCTGCCGACCGGAGCCCTCGTGCTTCCGAACGAGGACGGCGAGCGCCGCTACGCCGGTTCGGCGCCGCCGCCCGGCACGGGGGTGCACCGCTACATGTTCGTCGTGCACGCGCTCGACGTGCCGCGCCTGTCGATCGACCCCGAGGCGACGCCCGCGAACCTCGCGATCCAGTGCTTCTTCCACGGCATCGGCCGCGCGGTGCTCGTCGGCACGGCCGTGAACCCCGCCGACGTGTAGGCGTGCGGCCCCGCCCCGTCGGCCGCTCGCGCATGGCCGTGCGCCCCGCGCACCGTGGCGGTGCGACTGGTGACGCCGATGCTGGGACTTTCGCTTTCGAGCTATGCCAGTTCCGCCTCATCGAAACGGGCGGAGGTGCGCGGCCGAGTGGCGACGGGGTCGGTCCCGCCGTTGACAGGGAGGGGACACCGCGCAGGATGCTGCGGGAGTGCCGCATCCGTGAGTGAGGCGGAACTGGCATAGGCGAAACGCGAAACAGTCGGCGAGGGCGGCCGACCGGCCGGCGCACTACTCACCCGTCGTCGAGCCAGCTCCCGGGAACGAAGCCGCGGCGTCCCTTGCGCCCGGCGCGGTGGAGGCGGCCGGACGGCGTCGGCGCCGGCATCGGTGCAGTGCGTGCCGTCGGTGACGCCCGGGGCGCCCGCGACGGCTGCTCGGGCGGAACCGGTGCGCGGTCCGTGCCGAAGCCGTAGCGGTGATCCCAGAGGTCGAACAGCTCGTCCACGGCCGAATCGAGTGCTCGCATGAAGTCCTCCTCGAGCAGGTAGAGGCGCTCGGTGTACGCCGGGAGCACGCGTACCACGCCGTGGTCGCGCAGGATCCGGAGATGATGCGACACCGCCGAGCGCGACACCTGGAACTCCATCGAGATGAGGTCGTTCAGCATCCCGACCGGGTGCGAGCCGACGGCGAGCACCTCGACGATGCGGCGACGCACCGGCTCGGCGAGGATCTCGAAGGGATGCATCGTCGCAGGCTACGTCGCGCGCGATGCCGGGGTCGCCGGCGAGCGCGCCCGACGGGTCGGGCCGAGCGTGCGGCCTCCTGGGGAGAACAGGACGAAGCGGGAAGGAGCGGGCGGGCTCAGTGCTTGTTGCCGCTGAGCGCGAGCACTCCGCCGAGACCGATCATCATGACGCCGCCGGCGGCCGAGAGGTGCTCGATGCGTCGCGGGGTGCGGGCGAACCAGTCGCGGGCGGCGCTCGCGGCGAGCGCCCAGATCGAGTCGAAGACGAGCGCCAGCACGATGAACACGACGCCGAGCTCGAAGAGCTGCAGCGGGATCGCCCCCGCCTGGAAGGACACGAACTGCGGCAGCACGGCGACGAAGAAGGCGATCGTCTTCGGGTTCGTCACCCCGACGACGAAGCCCTCGGCGAGCTGCCGCCAGTGCGAGCGGGGCGGCGCGTCGTCGCTCGCCGCACGCGAGGCCTCCTTGCGATGGCGGATCGCCTGCACGCCGAGGTAGACGAGGTACGCGGCGCCCGCGAACTTGATGATCGTGAAGAGCACGACCGACTGCGCGACGAGCGCGCCGACGCCGAGGGCGACGGCCATCACGAGCGGCACCATGCCGAGGGCGTTGCCGACGACGCTGAGCAGCCCGCCCAGGCGTCCGAGCGCGAGCGAGCGGCCGATGACGAAGAGCACGCTCGGGCCGGGGATGAGGATGAGCGCGATCGAGGCGAGGACGAACGTCCAGAGGTGCTCGACGGGGACCATCCGGGCATCCTAACCCCGTCGACCGGTCGGGACGATACGGTGGCAGGCGTGAGCGACCACATCTCCGCGAGCGTGGCCGACGGGGTCGGCCACGTCACGCTCGACCGACCGCAGGCCCTCAACGCGCTCTCGTACGAGATGATCCGCGCCCTCGCCGAGGTGTTCGAGGCGTGGCGGCACGACTCCGAGGTCGGTCTCGTCGTGCTCGACGGTGCGGGCGAGCGCGGCTTCTGCGCCGGTGGCGACGTGCGCGAGCTCCACAGCTACGCCGTGAACGACGACCACGCCGAGGCCCGTGAGTTCTTCCGCGCCGAGTACCGGCTCGACGCGGCGATCGCCCGCTACCCGAAGCCCGTCGTCGCGATCATGGACGGCATCACCATGGGCGGCGGCATCGGCCTCGCGGGGCACGCCTCGGTGCGCATCGTCACCGAGCGCTCGCGCATCGCGATGCCCGAGACCCGCATCGGCTTCACGCCCGACGTCGGCGGGTCCTGGCTGCTCGCGAAGGCGCCGGGCGAGCTCGGCGTGCACCTCGCCCTCAACTCGCGCACCATGGACGCGGCCGACGCGCTGCACGCCGGCTTCGCCGACGCCTTCGTGCCGTCCGAGCGCATCCCGCACGTGCTGCAGGCCCTCGCCGAGCGCGCCGACCCCGGCAGCCCGGCCGAGATCGTCATGCTCTTCGACGAGACGCCGGGCCCGTCGGCGCTCGCGCTCGCGCGCGACTGGGTCGACGCCTGCTACTCGGCGCCGACCGTCGCCGAGATCATCGCGCGACTGCGCGCCTTCGCCGACGGGCGCGAGGATGCCTCGTCGAGCGCCTTCCCGACGCATCCCCTCGACCCGGGGGCGACTGCCTACGCCGCCGCGGCCGCCGACGAGCTCGACGCCCTCTCGCCGACCGCGCTGTCGGTGACGCTCGAGTCGGTGCGGCGGGCGCGCACCCTGCCGAACCTCGAGGCCGCGCTCGAGCAGGAGTTCCGGGCGGTGACGTGGTTCATCGAGCAGCACGACCTCCGCGAGGGCATCCGTGCGCAGGTGATCGACAAGGATCGGGCCCCCCGCTGGAACCCGCCCGAGCTCGACGACGTGCCGCCGGGTCTCGCCGCCCGTGTGCTCGACGAGGCGCGCTTCGAGCCGGTCTTCGGCTAGCCGCGAGTTCCGCTACCCGCCCGCCGGGGCCGCCTTCGCGAGTGCGGCCTCGAGCGCGACCCACGAGAGCATCGCGCACTTCACGCGCATGACGTACTTCGAGACGCCGTGGAACGCGATCGCGTCGCCGAGCAGCTCCTCGTCGGGCTCGCCCGCGCCCTGCGAGCGCAGCATCGCACGGAATCCCTCGATGAGCCCGTGCACCTCGTCGACGGGCCGACCCGTCGCGAGCTCGGCGAGCGTCGAGGCCGAGGCCATCGAGATGCTGCAGCCGTCGCCCTGCCAGGCGAGGGCGGCGAGGCGCTCGCCGCCCTCGTCGAGCTTGACGCGCACGGTGATCTCGTCGCCGCACGTCGGGTTGAACTCGTGGTGCTCGGCATCGGCGCCCTCGAGGGGCCCGTCGCCGTTGCGGCGCTTCGCCTGGTCGAGGATGATCTGCTGGTACAGCCCTTCGAGCCCGCTCACGCGATCACCGCCGCGGCCTCGTCGGCGACGCCGAAGAACCGCCGCACCTCGCCGAGGGTCGCGACGAAGCGATCCATCTCGTCGGCCGAGGTGTAGACGTGCGCGCTCGCACGGGTGGTCGCGGTGATGCCGAGCGCTCGATGCAACGGCTGCGCGCAGTGGTGGCCGACCCGCACGATCACGCCGGCGTCGTCGAGGAACTGCCCCACGTCATGCGCGTGCACCCCGTCGACGGCGACCGAGACGAGCCCGGCGCGCGGCGAGCCAGGGGGCGGCCCGATGAGGCGCACGCCGGGCACCTCGGCGAGCTGCACCGCGACGCGTTCGGCGAGGGTGCGCTCGTGCGCCGCGACCGCGGCCATGCCGATCGACTCGAGGTAGCGCACCGCCTCGGCGAGGGCGACGACCTGCGACACGGGCTGGGTGCCGGCCTCGAAGCGGTGCGGCGCAGGCAGGAACTCGGCCGAGTCGACGGTCACGCGCGTGATCGTCGATCCGCCGGTGCGGGCGGGCGGCAGGGCGTCGAGCAGTTCGGCGCGGCCGTAGAGCACGCCGATGCCGTTCGGGCCGAGCATCTTGTGCCCCGAGAACGCGGCGAAGTCGACCCCGAGCGCGCCGAGGTCGCTCGGCAGGTGCGGCACCGACTGGCAGGCGTCGAGCACGACGAACGCCCGGGGCGAGCGCTCGCGCACGACCGTGACGACGTCGGCGACGGGGGCCAGGTAGCCGGTCACGTTCGACACCGCGGCGATCGCGACGACCCGCGTGCGGTCCGAGAGTTCGGCGGCGAGGGCGTCGACCGACCAGAGGCCGCGCTCGTCGACGCGCACGGCGCGCAGGCGCGCGCCGGTGCGCGCGGCGAGGCGCTGCCACGGGATCAGGTTGGCGTGGTGCTCGGCCTCGGTCACGACGATCTCGTCACCGGCCTCGAGGGCGAACCGGGATGCCTCGGGCCCGCCGAGTCCGGCCGAGGCATCCGCCATGCCGAGCGCGACGATGTTGAGCGCGTCGGTGGCGTTCTCGGCCCAGACGATCTCGCGTTCGCCTGCGCCGACGAAGCGGGCGACCGTCGCGCGGGCGTCCTCGAAGAGGGTCGTCGACAGGCCCACGGCGGCGCTCGCGCCCCGGTGCACCGGGGCGAGGTGCTGCTCGAGGTAGTCGCGTTCGGCGTCGAGCACACGCGCGGGGCGCTGCGCGGTCGCCGCCGAGTCGAGATAGGCGACCGACGCGCCGCCGTCGGTCGGAGCGCCGTAGGCGGCGCCGTCGGCGAAGGCGGGGAAGTCGCGGCGGAGGTCGGTGACCGTGCGCTGCCCGATGGTGTCGAGATCGCTGGTGCTCATCCCTTCCATCGTCCCACGGCGGACGGCGCGGAAGGCCGGTCACGGGAGATGCACAGCCGCGGCCGGCCGGCACGGGATCTCGGGACGACGGATTGGCAAATGTATACATGGGCCAAGAAATGAGCGATTGTTTGCGCAGGATTTCGCATGAGTGTATACATGAAGCGGGAGGGAGGGGCGATGCGAGCGAGTGAACGGGCGTACCGCGCGTTGCGCGAGGAGATCCTCGACGGCACCCTCCAGCCGGGTGCCGCGCTCGCCGAGGTCGAACAGGCGAACCGGCTCGGCGTCTCCCGGACCCCGGTTCGCGAGGCGCTCGCACGCCTCGAGGCCGACGGCCTCGCCACCGCCGCCTCCGCGCGCGTGCTGCAGGTCTCGGCGCTCGACGTCGCGAGCATCGTCTCGCTCTACGAGCTGCGCGAGGCCCTCGAGGGCCAGGCCGCCCGCCTCGCCGCCGCCCGGCGCGATCCCGCCCGCTTCACCGTGCTCCGCGAGCGGATCGTCGGCGCACCCGAGCTGCTCGACGCCGGCGACGAGGGGATCCGCGCCTACTACGACGCCGTCGACGCGCTCGACGACGAGATCGAGTCGGCCGCCGCCAACCCGATGCTCGGCGCGGCGCTCCGCAGCGTCCGCCTGCACTCGGCCCGGGTCCGCCGGCTCGCCCGTCACCATCCCGAGCGGCTTCGCGCCGCGGCATCCGAGCACCTGCTCATCGTCGATGCGATCGTCGCGGGCGACACCGCCCTCGCCGCCCATGCCACCCACGTGCACCTGCACCTGAGCCTCCGCCACGCGCTCGCCTCGATCGAGGCTCGTCACCCCGACGGCCACCGCGTAGCCTGACCGATGGAACACTTCAGAAAGGTCCGCCCCATGCACCTCCACCACGTTCGCACCCACCGCAGCGACGAGAACCTCGCCCGCGAGGGCCAGCTCGCCTGGAAGCTCGCGGGCGTCGCGACCGACCCGGTCGAGCTCGACGACGACGTCGTCGACATGGTGGTGAACCGCGTCATCGACAACGCCGCGGTCGCGGCGGCCGCCGTGGCCCGGCGCCCCGTCGTCTCGGCGCGCAGCCAGGCCCTCTCGCACCCCGTCTCGATCGGCGGCGACGGCGCGACCGTGTTCGGCGCCGACGCGGCCCGTCGCACCAGCCCCGAGTGGGCGGCCTGGGCCAACGGGGTCGCCGTGCGCGAGCTCGACTACCACGACACCTTCCTGGCCGCCGAGTACTCGCACCCCGGCGACAACATCCCGCCGATCGTCGCGGTCGCCCAGCACCTCGCGCAGAGCCGCGGCCTCACCGGGCGCGACGTGGTGCGCGGCCTCGCGACGGGCTACGAGATCCAGATCGACCTCGTGAAGGCGATCTCGCTGCACAAGCACAAGATCGACCACGTCGCCCACCTCGGTCCGTCGGCTGCAGCCGGCATCGGCACCCTGCTCGGCCTCGACCAGGAGACGATCTTCCAGGCCATCGGCCAGGCGCTGCACACGACCACCGCGACCCGCCAGTCGCGCAAGGGCGAGATCTCCACGTGGAAGGCCCACGCTCCCGCCTTCGCCGGCAAGATGGCGATCGAGGCGGTCGACCGCGCGATGCGCGGTGAGACGAGCCCCGTCCCCATCTACGAAGGCGAGGACGGCGTCATCGCGTGGCTCCTCGACGGTCCGGATGCCTCGTACGACGTGCCGCTGCCCGACCAGGGCGAGGCGAAGCGGGCCATCCTCGACTCGTACACGAAGGAGCACTCGGCCGAGTACCAGGCCCAGGCCTGGATCGACCTCGCCCGCAAGCTGCACGACGAGTACCCGCTCATCCTCGACGCCGAGCACATCGAGTCGATCACCCTGCACACCTCGCACCACACGCACTACGTGATCGGCTCGGGCGCGAACGACCCGCAGAAGTACGACCCCGACGCCTCGCGCGAGACGCTCGACCACTCGATCCCGTACATCTTCACGGTCGCCCTCCAGGACGGCGCGTGGGATCACGAGACCTCGTACTCGCCCGAGCGCGCGCACCGCGCCGACACGATCGAGCTGTGGAAGAAGGTCACGACCGTCGAGGACGCCGAGTGGACGCGCCGCTACCACTCGCTCGACATCGCCGAGAAGGCGTTCGGCGGACGGGTCGTCATCAAGCTCGCCGACGGCGGCGAGATCGTCGACGAGATCGCCGTGGCCGACGCCCACCCGCTCGGCGCGCGGCCGTTCGCCCGCGAGCAGTACGTGCACAAGTTCCGCACGCTCGCCGAATGGGCCGTCGCCCCCGACGAGATCGAGCGGTTCCTCGACCTCGCGCAGCGCCTGCCCGAGCTCTCGCCCGACGAGCTCGGCGGGCTCACCTTCACCGTCGCGCCGGGTGCGCTCACGGGCGTCGAGATCCCCGAGGGGCTGTTCTGATGCTGTACTCGTCCACTCCGGCGCACGAGAAGCGACGCCTGTTCCGCGAGCGGCTCGCGACGGGCGAGATCATGCGGTTCCCTGGCGCGTTCAACCCGCTCTCGGCGAAGCTGATCGGCGAGCGCGGCTTCGAGGGCGTGTACATCTCGGGTGCCGTGCTGTCGGCCGACCTCGGCCTGCCCGACATCGGCCTCACGACCCTCACCGAGGTCGCGGGCCGCGGCCGGCAGATCGCCCGCATGACCGAGCTGCCGGCGATCATCGACGCCGACACCGGCTTCGGCGAGCCCATGAACGTGGCCCGCACCGTGCAGGAGATGGAGGACGCGGGCCTCGCGGGCCTCCACATCGAGGACCAGGTCAACCCGAAGCGCTGCGGCCATCTCGACGGCAAGCAGGTCGTCGACGACGAGACGGCCCTGCGCCGCATCCGCGCCGCCGTCGACGCCCGCCGCGACGAGGACTTCCTGATCATGGCGCGCACCGACATCGCCGCGGTTGACGGGCTGCAGGCCGCGATCGACCGGGCCAAGGCCCTCGTCGACGCCGGAGCCGACGCGATCTTCCCCGAGGCGATGCGCTCGCTCGAGGAGTTCGCGGCGATCCGCGCCGCGGTCGACGTGCCGCTGCTCGCCAACATGACCGAGTTCGGCAAGAGCGAGCTCTTCACGGTGCAGCAGCTCGCCGACGTCGGCATGAACATCGTCATCTGGCCGGTGTCGCTGCTGCGGCTCGCGATGGGTTCGGCGATGCGCGGGCTCGACGAGCTCGCGGCCTCGGGCTCGCTGACCGCGCAGCTCGGCGAGATGCAGCACCGCTCCGAGCTCTACGACCTCGTCGACTACGAGGGCTACAACCACTTCGACACTTCGATCTTCAACTTCACCGTGGGCGACACCCCGGTGGTCGAGTAGCGAAGCGTCTCGAGAAACCACTTCACGCCAACGCAAGGGAGCATCAATGGCCGAGCAGGAGATCTACAAGGGGCTGGCCGGCGTGCCGGTCGACTACACCGCCGTGTCGAAGGTCAACCCCGAGACGAACTCGCTGCTCTACCGCGGGTACCCCGTGCAGGAACTCGCCGCCTCGTGCACGTTCGAAGAGGTCGCGTACCTGCTCTGGTACGGCGAGCTGCCGAACGACGAGCAGCTCGGCGCGTTCGAGGATCGTGAGCGGTCGCTGCGCGGGCTCGACCACGAGGTCAAGCGCATCATCGACGAGCTGCCGCTCACCGCCCACCCGATGGACGTCGTGCGCACGGCGGTCAGCGTGATCGGCGCGAGCGACGCGACGACGCCCGACGACTCGAGCGACGCCAACCTCGACAAGGCGATCCGGCTGTTCGCAAAGCTGCCGTCGATCGTCGCCTACGACCAGCGCCGCCGCCACGAGCTCGAGTTCGTCGAGCCGCGCGACGACCTCGGCTACTCGGCCAACTTCCTGTGGCAGGCCTTCGGCGAGGTGCCCGAGCTGCCCGTGGTGAACGCCTTCGACGTGTCGATGATCCTCTACGCCGAGCACTCCTTCAACGCCTCGACGTTCACGGCGCGCGTGATCACCTCGACGCTCTCCGACCTGTACTCGGCGGTGACGGGGGCGATCGGCGCGCTCAAGGGCCCCCTGCACGGCGGGGCCAACGAGGCCGTCATGCACGCCTTCGACGAGATCGGCGCGGGCGAGGGCGGCGCCGAGCGGGCCGTCGCCTGGCTCGACGAGGCGCTCGCCTCGAAGCGCAAGATCATGGGTTTCGGGCACCGCGTCTACAAGAACGGCGACTCCCGCGTGCCGACCATGCGCGACGCGATGGAGCGCATGGTCGAGCACTACGACCGTCCCGACCTGCTCGAGCTGTACGTCGCGCTCGAGCAGGCGATGGGCGAGCGCAAGGCCATCAAGCCGAACCTCGACTACCCGGCCGGCCCGACCTATCACCTGATGGGGTTCGACACGCTCACGTTCACGCCGCTGTTCGTGGCGTCGCGGGTCACCGGGTGGACGGCGCACATCATGGAGCAGGCCGCGTCGAACGCGCTCATCCGCCCGCTGTCGGTCTACAACGGGGTCGACGAACGGCACGTGCCGGCGAAGGGCTGAGCCGTGGCGCACGTCGTCCTCGAGATGTCGATGACGGTCGACGGCTTCACCGCCGCCCCGGGCGTCAGCGTCGGGTACCCGCTCGGCGTCGACGACGACGTGGCGCACGAGTGGGCTCGCCCGCCGCTCTTCGACGGTGCGGTGCCGCGCGACGACCGCGACGGCATCGTCGACACCGAGCCCGCGCGGATCGACCGCGAGGCCGCGGAGCGCATGTTCGAGGCGACCGGGGCGTTCGTGATCGGCCGCCGCACCTTCGACCTCGGGGAGGCGCGCTGGGGCGACGACCCGATCCTGCAGGGCCGGCCGTGCTTCGTCGTGACCAGTCGTGAGCACGAACCCGTCGTGCGGGGCGGTTCGCAGTTCGAGTTCGTGACCGGCGGCGTCGCGGAGGCGGTCGCGCTCGCGAGCGAGGCCGCGAGTGCCGCCGCGGTGTGCATCCTGGGCGGCGC
Source organism: Agromyces sp. NPDC058104 (assembly GCF_042884835.1). Lineage (NCBI taxonomy): Bacteria > Bacillati > Actinomycetota > Actinomycetes > Micrococcales > Microbacteriaceae > Agromyces > Agromyces sp. NPDC058104. Next base: position 74,410 of record NZ_JBHVTD010000002.1, read on the forward strand.
CGGGGTCGCACGCCAGGCGCTCGCCCTCGGCCTCGTCGACGAGGCTCGGTTGCATCTCGTGCCGGTGCTGCTCGGCACTGGGTCACGGCTCTTCGCCGACACGGAGTCGCACCGGGTCGAGCTCGAGCCGATCAGCGTCGCGCAGGGCGCCCGGGCGACGCACCTGCGGTACCGGGTGCAGCGCGGTACGTCGGCAGGGTGATCGCTAGACCACGATGAGCTCGGTCGGCGAGGTGTTCATCAGCACCGCACCCTCGTCGCCGACGACGACGATGTCCTCGATGCGCACGCCGAATCGGCTCGGCAGGTAGACCCCGGGCTCGATCGAGAACGCCATGCCCGGCTCGAGCGGGCGGGTGTTGCCGGCGACGATGTACGGGTGCTCGTGCACCTCGAGGCCGATGCCGTGGCCGGTGCGGGTGATGAAGTGCTCGCCGTAACCGGCTCGCTCGATCACCTCGCGGGCGGTGCGGTCGATCGACTCGGCGGTCGCCCCCGGGCGCACGGCGTCGACGGCGGCGCGCTGCGCCGTACGCACGAGGTCGTGTACCGTCGCGAACTCGGGGTCGGGCTCGCCGCCCGCCACGAGGTAGGTGCGCGTGCTGTCGGAGTTGTACCCGGCCGGGTTCGGTCCGCCGATGTCGACGACGACCGGGTCGCCCGCCTCGATGACCCGGTCGGATGCCTCGTGGTGCGGCGAAGCCCCGTTCGGGCCGGAGGCGACGATGACGAAGTCGGCCGCGCGGTGCCCCTCCTCGACGAGGGCGGCGGCGATGTCGGCGGCGACCTCGTTCTCGGTGCGGCCGGCGCGCAGCCATTCGCCGATGCGCAGGTGCACCCGGTCGATCGCGGCGCCGACCGACGCGAGTTCGTCGACCTCGAACGGCTGCTTGCGCATGCGCAGCTCGGCGGTGAGATCGCCGGCGGGGCGCATCCGCAGCTCGGGCCGGGCCGCCTGCAGTCGGAACGCGTGCAGGTACGGCAGGTGGTCGTCGACGGCGGCGCTGGGGGGTCCGGCCGCCGCCCCGGCGCCGAGCTCGCCGAGGAGCGCCGCATACGGGTCCTGCCCGTCGAGCCACGTCACGAAGCGCACCCCCGCCGCCTCGGCCGCGCTGCCCTCCCAGCCCCCGCGTTCGAGCGCCGGCAGGATCATGACCGCATCGCCGGGCGCGGCGGCCGGCACGGCCAGCAGGGTGAGCCGCTCGTGCGAGGGCACCGAGTGACCGACGAGGTAGGCGAGATCGGGCCCGGGGGCGACGAGCACGACGTCGACGCCGGCGTCGACCGCGGTCTCGGCGAGTCGGCGGAGTCGGTCGGTGGTCGTGGCGGCGGAGGCGGCGTTCGACATGGCTCGGAGTCTACGAGGGGCCCTGCCCGTTGGCCACAACATCGGCGCGAGGCATCCGTCTCTCATTGTCGCAACCCGATGATGATGGGGTATCGACCACGAATCAGGCATACAGTCATCGACCATGCACATGTTCTTCCGCACGATGCTGCATTTCGTGCTCGCCCGCTTCCGTTCGCGGCTCGGGCACGGCGATGTCGCCCGCACGAACTTCATCACCCTGCCGACCGACCTCGACATCCTCAACCACATGAACAATGGGGTCTACCTCTCGATCATGGATGTCGCGCGGTTCGAGATGCTCGTGCGCAACGGCGTCTGGCAGCTCATGCGCGACCGCGGCTGGTACCCGGTGGTGGCGAGCGAGACGATCACCTTCCGCAAGTCGCTGAACCCCTGGAACCGGTTCACGATCGAGTCGCGGATCATCGGCCACGACGACAAGGCCGTCTACATGGAGCAGCGCTTCGTGCGGCCGGATGCCTCGGGGAGCCCCGAGATCTACGCGACCGGCTACATCCGGGCGCGCTTCCTGCGGAGGTCGGGCGGCACCGTACCGATGCCCGAGCTCGTCGAGGCGTTCGGCGTCGAGGGGTTCCACGGGATCCCCGAGTGGATCGAGCGCTGGGGCGACGACGTCGCGCTGCCGCCGATGCGTGCGGCGGCGCCGTCGGTGTGGAGCGACTAGCCCTGGCCCTGGCCCTGGCCCTGGCCCTGGCCCTGGCCCCGGCCCCGGCGCCTGCTAGCTTCGCGCCTGCTTCGGCACGACGACCTCGCGGATGATGAGCAGGATGCCGGCGGAGATCGGGATCGCGACGAGCGCGCCGAGCAGGCCGAGCAGCGTGCCGCCCGCGAGCGCCGAGATGAGCACGATCGTGCCGGGCACCTGCACCGCCTTGCCCATGACCTTCGGCGTGAAGATGTACGCCTCGACCTGCATGTAGACGAGCATCGCGATGAGCACCACGATGCCGGCGACGGGCGAGACGAGCAGGGCGATCACCGTCATGATGACGGTCGTGATGACCGTGCCGATGAGGGGGATCAGCGTGATGAAGAACGCCATCGCGCCGATGAACAGCGCGTACGGCACGCCGACCGCGATGAGCAGGAGGGTCGAGAACACCGAGTTCACGAAGGCGAGCACGACCATGCCGCTCAGGTACCGGCCGATCGACTGCATGATGCGCTCGGCGTAGCCCTCCACCCGCGTGCGGTGGCTCGCCGCCACGAGCGTGTAGCAGGCGCGCTTGGTCGTGTCGAGCGTCGCGATGAAGTAGATCGAGAGCACCACGACGAACACGCCGGTCGAGATGCCGTCGAGCAGCGCCGCGCCGAACTGCAGGGCGCCGCCGCCGACCGCGGCCCAGAAGTCGGGGTCGGCGAGGATGCCGCTGACCCACGCGACGGCCGACTCGAGCAGGCCGTTCGTCGCCTCGTTGACCCGGTCGAACCAGCCCGAGGCGTAGAGGTCCTTGAGCTCGGCGGGAAGCGCCTTCGCGAACGAGACCGCCTGGCCGATCACGGGCGGCACGACGAGCCAGACGACGCCGACGATGACGCCGACGAAGAGCAGGATCACGGTGACGATCGCGACGCCCCTGCGCATGCCGCGGCGTTCGAACCAGCGGATGAGCGGATCGAGTCCGAGTGCGACGAACGCGGCGATGAAGACCGACAGCACCACGCTCGAGAGGTTGACGACCGCGACGGCGAGCCCGAGCGCGAGCAGCACGCCGAGCGTGACGATGAAGCCCCAGCGCAGCGGGTGGTTCACGAAGAGGCTGCGGCGCTCCTCGGTCGAAGAGGTGCTGCGCCGACGAAGCCGATCTGCCGTGTTCACGGCGTCAGTTTAGGGGCGGGCTGCGCTGCGCTCGGCACCGTGAGGTCGCGGTAGTGGGGCGAGAACTCGGGGTAGTACGTCTCCCAGACGGGAAGCGCGGCGCCCGACCGCGAGGCCGCGAGCCGGTCGAGGTAGAAGTCCCAGCCGGGGCCGATGCTCGCGGCGTCGGACGCGTCCTTCACTCGCTGTCCGAGCGTGAGCGTGGTCATGCGGCCGCCCTCCACGAGGTGGCAGAACACGCGGACCCCCGTCGGGCCCGAGCCGGAGTCGGCGGTGAAGCTGTGCGGCGCGCGGCACTCGAGGATGGTGACGTTCATCCACTCGGCGCCCTCCTCGCTCATCTGGAAGCGGACGCCGCCCGTCGACGGGCTGCCCGTGTACGTGCCGATCCATCCCTTCATGGCGTTGGGATTCGTCAGGCTGAACCACACGTCTTCGATGGGGGCGTGGAACAGGCGGTCGAACTGCAGGTACAGGCCGTCGGCCTTCAGCACGTAGTGTCCGGTCGGTTTCGCGGTCATCATCGCCCCCACTCGTCGTGACTTTCAGGCTAATCCGGGCGGGTGCGAAGCACTAGAGTCGGGGCATGAGTTCCAAGGGGTCGCAGCGCGTCGCGCACGAAGAAGCAATGGACATCACCGAGGGCAAGTCGGGGCTGTGGGGTTGGCTCGCCGGACTGATCGTGCTCGCCGTCATCGCGGTGCCGCTCTCGGCGTCGTTCGCCTTCGCGACGCATCCGAACACGCAGCAGCTGTTCTCGGGCCGCCTCGAGGAGGTCGGCAACAGCGCCTACCAGGCGTTCTGGTGGGTCGTGACGATCTTCCTCGTCGCCCTGCCGTTCCTCGTCGGCTACGTGGTCGCGAAGCTCTCGGTGAAGTCGCTGGTGATCGTCGGCGCGATCATCGCGCTCTTCGTCATCGCGATCATGATCCTCGGGCAGGTCTTCGTCTTCTAGGCGCGGCGGCGTCGGCGCGGCCCGGGGGCGGCCGGTGCCTCGCCGACGCCCTCATGGCGGCGTTCCGTACCATACGGTATGGTACGGAATATGGATGTCACGTTCCCCGACCCCGTCTGGCCCGTCGTGCTCCTGGCGGTCATCTGCCTCGGCGACGCCCTGCTGTGCCTCAAGCCCGTCGCGTTCATCGCGAAGTGCTTCGAGGACGTCGGCTTTCCGAGGCGGTGGTGGTGGGTGATGCCGCCGATCAAGTTCGCCGCTGCGGCGGGCCTCATCGCCGGCATCTGGATCCCGTACCTCGCCGCCCTCACCTGCGCGGCGCTGGTCGCCTACTTCCTCGTCGCGATCGCCATGCACGTGCGGGCGCGCGACTTCGGGCGCAACCTCTTCGTCAACGCGACCGGCATGCTCGTGATCTGCGTCGCGACCGGACTCTTCTGCTTCGTGCTCTGAATCGAGGCGTCGACCCTCAGCCGCGGGCGTCGTCGCCGCCCGGCGCGTCCGCGAGCGGGGCGATCTCGAGCAGCAGCTCGTAGACCCCGCGGAGTTCGTCGGCGCCGATCGGCGGCACCGTCGCCGCTGCGCCCACCGAGACGAGGTACGGCACGAGCGCCGCGGTGCGCGCGGCCGCGTCCGAGGAGGTCGCCGGCCGCCAGACGGCCTGGAGTGCCTCGATGACGCGCGCGTCGATGCGGGCCTGCGTCGCACGGGCGTCGTCGTCGGTGCGGGCCCAGGCGCGCACGGCGGCGTCGAGCTCGGTCGGGCGGATGGACGGCCCCGTCGCGAGCGCGAGTTCGCTGAGCCACTGGAGGGTCGCGCGAGTTCCGCCGTCGCCCCGCGCCGCGATGCCCTCGTCGATCGCCGCGGTCGTGCGCTGCTCGTAGTACGCGAGCAGCGCCTGCTTGTACCCGCCCGCACCGTCGAAGTGGTGGTGGAAGGAGCCCTTCGTCACGCCGAGTCGGGCGGCCAGGCGGTCGATGCGCAGCGCCGGCGCCCCCTCGTTGGCGAGCACCGACAGCCCCTCGTCGAGCCACTGCTCTCGTGTCGTCGCCATGGAGCCACCGTACCCGACGGTATGGTCGGCCGGGCGCGGCGGCTCAGCCGGCGAGCTGCTCGAGCACGGCCATCGCCGCGTTGTGCCCGCCGATCCCGCTGACGGCGCCGCCGCGCACCGCGCCCGACCCGCACAGCAGGATCGCGGGATGCCGCGTGGCGACGCCCCAGCGCTCGGCGGGGGTCGTGAGCGGCGTGCCGGGCTCGGCCCACGGCCATGACAGCGGGCCGTGGAAGATGTTGCCGCCCGGCATGCGGAGGGTCGCCTCGAGGTCGAGCGTCGTCTTCGTCTCGATGCAGGGGCGCCCCGAGGCATCCCGCATGATGACCGACTCGATGGGCTCGGCGAGCACCGAGTCGAGGGAGTCGAGCACCGCCTGCTGCAGGAGGTCGCGCAGCTCGTCGTTGCCGTGGCGCTCGAGCAGGCGGTGCGGCACGTGCAGGCCGAACACGGTGAGCGTGTGCGCGCCCGAGGCCGCGAGCTCGGGCGACAGGATCGACGGGTCGCTCAGCGTGTGGCAGTAGATCTCGCAGGGCAGCGGCGAGGGGATGCCGCCGCGCGCCGCCGTCGCGTACGCCGCGTCGAGCTGCGTGGCGAGTTCGTTGATGTGAAAGGTGCCCGCGAACGCCTGCTCGGGCGCGACCTCGGCATCGCGGAGGCGGGGGAGCCGGGTGAGCAGCAGGTTCACCTTGACCTGCGCGCCCTCGGGGGCGTGCAGCGCACGCAGCCGCTCGCGCACGACGGGCGGAACGGCGACCGGGCCGTCGTCGGAGAACCGCGCCTGGTCGCGCGGGGCGACGCCGGTGCCGCCGAGGTGGTCGGCGGGTGCTTCCGGGGCGCCCGCCTCGAGGAGCCGCTCGAGCACGGCGGGCGCGACATTCGCGAGCAGGGTGCCCGCGGTGGCGAGGCGCTCCGCGCCCGCGAGCCGGTAGCGCACGCGGCCGGCCGGGGCGACGCCGAGCACCTCGGCGCCCGTGACGAGCGTCGCGCCGGCCTCGCGCGCCGAGCGGGCGAGCTCGCCGCTCACGGCGCCCATGCCGCCGACGGGCACGTCCCAGTCGCCGGTGCCGCCGCCGATCACGTGGTAGAGGAAGCAGCGGTTCGCATCGAGGGCGGGGTCGTCGAGCGCGGTGAACGTGCCGATGAGTCCGTCGGTCGCGACGACGCCGCGCACGAGGTCGCTCGCGAACCGCGCGTCGATCGCCTCGCCGAGGGGGCGTTCGACGAACGCGTTCCACGCCTCGTCGTCGCCGATGAGGGCGCGGGCCTCTGCCCGGGTCGGCAGCGGTTCGGTGAGGGTCGGGAAGAGCCGCTCGGCGAGGTGCGCGGTCTCGGCGTAGAACGCCTCCCAGGCGGCCGCGTCGTCGGCGGCGCCGACGCGGGTGAAGGCGGCGGCGGATGCCGCTGCGTCGGCCTCGCCGTCGACGAGCAGCCCTCGCTCGGGGTCGGTCGGATCGGGCGTGTAGGAGGAGAAGCGGCGGCGCACGAGCTCGACGTCGAGGCCGAGCTCGTCGATGATGCGCCGCGGCAGCAGGCTCACGAGGTACGAGTACCGGCTGAGCCGGGCGTCGACGCCCTCGAAGGCCACGGCCGAGACCGCCGCCCCGCCCAGGTGGTCGTCGCGCTCGAGGAGGAGCACGTCGAGCCCGGCGCGGGCGAGGTAGGCGGCCGCCGTGAGGCCGTTGTGTCCGCCGCCGAGGATCACGACGTCGTGGGCGGAGGGCGCGGGCACTGCCGCGTGCTCGGTGCTGGGCATGAGACGAGCGTAGGCCGTGGCGGCCCGGCCGCCGACCGCCGTCGAGCCGGGGCCGAGCCGCCTCGGGCTACTTCGTGCGGCCGCCGATGCCGATCGTGTCGCCGTCGCGGCCCACGACGACGGTGCCGCCGAAGCTCTTCCGCGCGTGACGCTTCCACACCTGGTCGGGCACGTCGCGGACGCCGGCGGGAACGAGGTGGCTCAGTGCGAGGGTGCCGACGCCGGCCGCGGAGGCCAGCTGGCCGACGCGGTCGGAGGCGGTGTGCGTGCGCGAGAAGGTCTCGGCGAGCCGGGGGTTGATGGTCGCGAAGTAGGCGTGGTCGTAGACCTCGTGCACGAGGAGGTCGGCGCCGCGGGCGAGGCGCACCAGGTTGTCGGACGGGGCGGTGTCGCCGCTGACGACGACCGACCCGTCCGCGGTGTCGAAGCGGTAGGCGAACGAGGGGAAGACGGGCGGGTGGTCGACGAGGATCGCCGTGACCCGTACGAAGCCGTCGTCCATCACCTCGAACGGCTCCATGTCGGGAGCCCGGTTCGTGGCGCTCGCGCCGATGTCGGGGAGCTCGATGTCGTGCGGGTCGAGCACGTTCCAGATGTCGGGCTTGCGGCTCTCGGCCATGCGCGTGTTGAGGTCGTAGGCGGTGGCGGCGACGGCGCCGCGGAGGAAGTCGGTGAGCCCGGGGGTTGGTGCTTCGGGCTGCTGCACCGGGGCACCGGGCGCCTGCGGGACGCTCCCCGCCGGGCCCGGGCCGTAGATGCCGACCGATCGCGAGATGTTGCCGCGCGCGCCGGGCGCGCCGTAGTTCAGCCAGAAGAGGTTGTAGACCTCGGCCAGGTGGTCGGAGTGCAGGTGCGTGATGAACACCGACTGGACCTGCTCCATCGTGAGGCCCGCTCGCGCGTACGCCGTCACGGCACCCGGCCCGAGGTCGACGAGGTAGGCCCGGTCCTCGACCAGCACGACGGTGCAGATGCCCAGGCGCCCGTCCTGCGGGGGCGGGCCGCCGGCGGTGCCCGCCAGCACCACGCGCGTACGGTAGCCGCGGGCGGTCAGCGGCGCCGCGGCGGCCGGGGCGGTCGCGAGGCCGACGCTGCCGGCGCCGATCGCCGCGGCTCCGGTGAGCATGCCACGACGGGTGAGCCCGGAGGCGGATGGGGATTCGAACGTCATCGGTCTTCTCCTCAATTCTGGATACGGTATCCGAAACAAGGTATCGAGACCGACCGCCCAGAGCAACGACGAGTGGGGCGCGGGTCGCCCCGCGCCCCACTCGACGGCAGGTCGGCCCCCTCGGTTCAGCTCGCCCGGCGCATCGCCCGCACGCCGACGAGCACGCCGATCGCGCACGTCACGATCGCGGCGATCGCGCCGCCCACGACGGCCGGGGCGCCGAAGTCGCCCGCGAGCAGCGCCCGCTCGGCGCCGACGAGGTAGCTCAGCGGGTTCACCGCGGCCGCGACCTTCATCCAGCCGGGGCCGTCGTCGAGGGGCAGGAGCATGCCCGACAGGATCATCAGCGGGAACAGCAGGGTCTGGTGCACCATCCAGAACATCCAGTCGCGGTTGCGGCACGAGAGCGCGAGCGTGTAGCTCAGTGCGCCGAAGCCGATGCCGAAGACGGCCAGGATCGCGAGGCCGACGACGAGGCCCGGGACATCCACCGAGAACCCGAAGGGCACCGCGACCACGACGACGATCGTGCCCTGGACGACGAGCGGCACCACCTCCTTGAGGGCGCGGCCGACGAGCAGGGCGCTGCGGGAGAGCGGCGCGACGAGGGTGCGCTCGTGCGATCCGGTCTGCATCTCGAAGAGCAGGTTGGCGCCGGTCGAGGCGGTGCCGAACAGCGCCACCATCACGAGGATGCCGGGCACGAACCACTGCAGGGTGCCGGCGACGTCGCCGCCCGCCGCCCCGATGAGCAGCGGCCCGAACAGGCCGAGGAAGACGAGGGGTTGCACGAGCGAGAACATCACGCTGAACGGGTCGCGCACGAGCGGCTTCGACTCTCGGACGAAGACGGCGGCGGTGTCGCGGAGGAAGCCCGTCGGGCGGGTGCCGGCGGTGGTGCCGGCGGGAGCGATGGTGGTCATGGCGAGAGTCCTTTCGGTGGGTGGAGGTCAGGCGGCGGCGGGTGCGGACGCGGCGGACGAGGCAGCGGCGGGCGCGGCGTTCGCGGCCTCCTCGCGGAGGCTGCGGCCGGTGAGCGCGAGGAACACGTCGTCGAGGGTCGGCTGGCGATGGGTGGCCGCGGCGACGTCGATGCCGGCGTCGGCGAGTTCGCGGATGTAGCGGGGCAGCGCGCGGTCGCCGCCCGGCGCCCTGACCGTCACGACTCGGTCGGCGTCGCCGTCGGGTCCGCCCTGCTCGCCGCCGAGGCGGGCGGCGGCGGTCGCGGCATCCGATGCGCGTTCGAAGGTGAGCGTGACCCGGTCGCCGCCCAGCGACTCCTTGAGCGCCCAGGCGGTGTCGTCGGCGATGACCGAGCCGTGGTCCATCACCATGACGCGCTCGGCGAGGCGGTCGGCCTCGTCGAGGTAGTGCGTCGTGAGGAAGATCGTGGTTCCGGTCGCGCGGCGCAGCTCGACGATGTGCTGCCAGAGGTTCGCCCGGCTGTGCGGGTCGAGACCCGTCGACGGCTCGTCGAGGAAGAGCAGCTCGGGGTGGTGGATGAGGCCCAGCGCGATGTCGAGCCGGCGCTTCTGCCCGCCCGAGAGCGACTGCACGGTGCGGTTCGCGACCTGGCCGAGCTCGAGCGACTCGATGAGCTCGGCGGCGCGCGCCCGCGTCTCGCGTCGGCCGAGTCCGTAGAACGCGCCCTGGGCGTGCAGCTCGTCGCGCACGCGCTGCGTGTGCCCGCCCGAGCTGCCCTGCCCGACGTAGCCGATGCGGCGGCGCACGCCCGCCGGGTCGCGGCGGACGTCGCATCCGGCCACGACCGCGTCGCCGCTCGTCGCGGGCAGCAGCGTGGTGAGCATGCGGAGGGTCGTCGACTTGCCGGCGCCGTTCGGGCCGAGGAATGCGACGAGCTCGCCCCCGCCGACGGCGAGGTCGAGCGAACGGACGGCCTCGACGGTCTGCCCCTTCGAGCGGAACGTCTTCGTGAGGCCCTGTGCGGTGATCATCTGGTTCGTCATGACCCCAGCCTTTCGAAGCATCCGGTCACTTCCTGTCCGGTTTCAGGAGAGAATCGGAACATGGGCGCGACCACCTCGAGAACCCTCGAACTCCTCTCACTGCTGCAGAGCCACCGGCACTGGTCGGCGCGCGAGCTCACGGGGCGGCTCGGCGTGAGCGACCGCACGCTGCGCCGCGACGTCGAGCGTCTGCGCGAGCTCGGCTACGGCATCGAGTCGCTGCGCGGCACGGCCGGCGGCTACCGGCTCGAGGCCGGCACCGGCCTGCCGCCGCTGCTGCTGAGCGACGACGAGGGCGTCGCGATCGCACTGGGACTGCGCTCGCAGGCGACCGCGGGTCTCCGCGGCGCGGAGCACACGACCCTCTCGGCACTCGCGAAGATCGAGCAGGTGCTGCCGCCCGCGCTGCGCCGCCGCATCGAGGCGCTCCAATCGCACACCGCGGTGGGCGCCGGCGGTGCGTGGAATCGCTCGGGCCGGCCCACGCCAGAGGTCGACACCGAGCTGCTCGGCGTCCTCGCGCTCGCCTGTCGCGACAGCGAGCGGCTGCGGTTCAGGTACACGGATGCCACGGGCGCGCCCTCGGCCCGCATCGTCGAGCCCTACCGGCTCGTGCCCGTGGCGCGCCGCTGGTACCTCCTCGCGTGGGACCGGGAACGCCTCGACTGGCGCACGTTCCGGCTCGACCGCATCAGCGAGGTGTTCTCGACCCGCGTGCGGTTCGAGCCCGAGGAGGTGAGCGAGGAGGCCGCGCGCGAGCGGGTCGAGCGCGCCGTGCGCCATCGACGCAGGAGCATCCGCGCCCGCGTCGTCGTCGAGCTGCCGCAGGCCGAGCTCGTCGAGCACCTCGGGTGGTACGGCCGCGAGGTCGAGGCGGTCGACGCCGCCCACTGCGCCTGGCCGATCGAGGCCGAGTCGGTCGAGGCGCTCGGCATGGCGCTCATGTGGCTGCCCGCGGGCGTCGGCTATCGCATCGACGGCTCGCCCGAGCTGCGGGAGTTCCTCGGCGCGCAGGCGGAGCGGTTCGCGGCCGCGGCCGCAGCGGGAGCGGCGCCGTCGGCCTGAGCCGTCGGTCGGGGCACCCGGTTGCCGCCGGTCGCGCCGGTCAGTCGCCGTGCGCGCCGAAGGCGGCGAAGAACACGTCGAGGGCCGAGTCGACCTGGGCCTCGATCTCGGGCGCCGTCGGGATCGCCGCATCGCCGAGCAGCATCGCCCGGTTGACCGGTTCGCCCATCACCAGCCAGTTGAGCTGCGCGGCCGCCCGCTCGGCGTCGTCGACGCGCACCGCGCCGGCATCGCCGAGCTCGGCGATGAGGGCGGCGAGCTTGGTGATCGCGCGCCGCGGCCCCTGCTCGTAGAGGGCGGCCGCGAGCTCGGGGGAGCGCTGGAGCTCGCCGATCACCAGGCGGCGCAGGCTCAGCACGTCGGGCGCCATCACCGCGGTGAGCTGGGCGATGAGGAGCGCCCGGAGGGTCGGGCGGGCGTCGGAGGCGGGGTCGAACACGGGCGGCGAGGGGACGGCGCGGCGTGCGGCGACCGTCTTCGCCGTGACGAGCTCGAGGAACAGTGCGCGCTTGCTGCCGAAGTGGCTGTAGAGGGTCTGCTTGGCGACGCCGCACTCCTTCGCGATGGAATCCATCGTCACCGACTCGTAGCCGGTGGACAGGAACTGGCGCTCGGCCGCGAGGAGGGCGGCCTCGCGCTTCTGCAGTGAACTCGGGCGCATCTGAAGACCTCCTTGCAACATCATACTGATGAGTCTATATTCAAAACGAGACTCACCAGTCCAGAAACGAGGCGATCATGTCACGCACACCAGCACTCGAATTCGACGCAGAACTCAGGGTCGCGCCCGAAGCGGCCTCGTGGACCGTCTTCGAGGTGCCCGGCTCACGCGCCCACTTCGGCACCGGCAACCCGGTGCGGGTGACCGGCACGATCGACGGGCATCCCGTGGCGATCACGCTCATGCCTTCCGGCACGGGCACCCACCTCGGCCCCGTGAAGGCGGCGACCCGCAAGGCGATCGGCAAGGCCGCCGGCGATCGGGTGCACGTGCGACTCGAGCGGGCCGAGGCATGAGCGCCGTCGAGTCGGTGCGCACGGCCGCGGGCGACCGCGTCGTGTTCGACCGCCACGGCGAGGTCAGCGCCCCCGCCGCGCTCTTCATCCAAGGTGCAGGGCCGACTCGCGCGGGCGACCCGGTGACCGCCGAGACCGCCCGGCTGCTCGCCGAGCGCGGCTTCCAGGCGCTCGTGCACGACCGCGTGGGACGGGGAGACTCGGCGGCGGCCGGGCCGATCTCGCTCGAGCGCGAACTCGACGCGATCGCGGCGCTCGCCGCATCGGCGGCCGGCCCGGTCGTGCTCGTGGGCCACTCCTCGGGGTGCGCCATCGCGATGCTCGCGGCGGCGCGCGTCGATCGGCTCGCGGGCCTCGTGCTCTGGGAGGCGCCGCTCGGCCAGTTCGCCGACGGGGCCCCCGCGTGGTGGGCCGAGGTCGAGCGGCGGCTCGAGGCCGGCGAGCTCGAGCAGGCCGTCGCTGCCTACATGGTCGGCATGCCGCCCGAGTGGCTGGAGGAGCTGAGGCGCTCGCCCGACTATCCCGGGCTCGTGCACAGCTGGATCCCCGACGGCCGGGCGCTCGCCTCGGTCGAGTCGGCCGGCCCGGCGGCGTCGATCGGCGGGCTCGGGGTGCCGGTGCTCGCCGTCGTCGGCACCGAGACGTTCCCCGGCATGGCGGCGGCGGCCGACGGCATCGCGGCGGCGGCGCCCCACGGCGCGAGCGAGGCGCTCGCCGGCGCGTGGCACAGCTGGGACCCGGAGGCGATGTCGGCGCGGCTCGCCGCGCTCCTCGCCGGTTGAGGCGAGCACCGGGGCCTGCCGCCTCGACGTTCAGGCGCTGCGCTCGAGCGTGCCGACGACCACGTCGTCGTCGCCGAGCACGGTCATCGTGTCGCCGTCGATCGTGGCCTCGTCGAGCGCCGACAGCCAGGTGTCCACGCCCTCGCAGGCCATGCGCGTCGAGGCGACGTCGTCGAACTCGATGCGGCCGCCGCCCTCGTCCTCCCAGCGTCCGGTGAGGCGGTTGCAGCCGTCGGTGCCGGCGAGGGCGCCGTCGGCGGCGAGCACGAGCGAGGGGGAGGCGGGATCGCCCGCGTCGCCCCACGTGCCCACGGGACCCGTCGCCGGTGTCGCCGACCCCGCTGACGCGGTCGGCGCCGGTGCCGATGAGGGCGGCGCCGAGGCGGGCGTGCTCGCCGGGGGAGTGTTCGAGGCGCCCGAGCCCGAGCACGCCGTGACCAGCACGAGCACCGCGGCCGCGAGCGACGCGCCGAACGCCGTGCGAACGGCTCGCCGGCCCAGCACCGAGCCGGTCATGCGCCGGGCGTCGCCCCGTCGCTCATTCGTCCTCGCCCGTCTGCACGCTGTCGCTCGACTCCAGCGTGCCGATCTCGGCGCCGTCGGAGCCGTACACCGTCATCGTGTCGTCGGCGATCGTGGCCTGGTCGAGCCCCGAGAGCCAGGTGTCGATGCCCTCGCAGGCCTTCATCGTCGACGCCGCGTCGTCGAACTGCACGTGGTCGGACTCGTCGACCGTCCAGGTGCCGGTCAGCCGGTTGCAGCCGTCCGTGCCGCTGAAGCTGCCGCCGTCTTCGAGCGTGAGCGACGGCGCCTCGGCGTCGTCGGCATCGCCCCACGTGCCGGTCGGATCGATCGAACCGCCCTGCACCGAGCCCGCTTCGCCGAGGCAGCCGGTCAGCGCGAGCAGCAGCACGGCCGCGCTCGCCACCCCACCGGTTCCCCGGACGACCTTCCCCCGAGTCGTCATGCTCGCGACACTACTGCGATGCGGCGCGAACCGCCATGCCCCGAAGACGGGGCGATGCGTCAGGGGGCCGCCGCGGCCGACGGCGTCGCGGTCGCCCGTGCGGCGCGGGCGAGGGCGTCGCGGGAGGCGACGACGGCGGGACGGTCGGCCGCGGCGTGCCGAGTCGAGGTGAAGACCTCGCGCTCGGGATGCCCCGGGAGGTCGACGAGCCGCACGCTCGGCGCCTCGCCCGCCCACACCAGGTCGGGCAGCAGGCCGACCGCGTTGCCCGAGCGGATCAGCCGGATGTGCGCCATGAGGTCGGCCGTCTCGAAGCGGACGTCGGGCTCGAAGCCCGCTTCGCGGCACAGCTGCTCGGCCCACTCGCGCGAGGCGGTGCCCTCGGGCTCGAGCACCCACGGCAGGGTCGCAGCCGTCTCGAGCCCGGCCGCCGCGGCGAGTCCGGCCGATCGGGCCGCCGGATGCGGCGGCAGCGCGAGGCGGATGGCATCCGCGGCGAGGTGCACGCGGTCGAGCTCGGCGCGATGCGCTCGGGTGTGCCCGGGGTACTGCTCGGCCACGACGAGGTCGAAGTCGCGCGCCGCCACCTCGAACAGGCCGACGTCGGGCTCGCGTTCGGTGATCTCGACCCGCAGCGCCGGGTGCTCGGCGCGCAGCAGCGTGAGTGCCTGCGGCACGACCGCGTGCGCCGCCGACTGGAACACCGCGATGCGCACCGTTCCGCCGACCGCGGTGAGCGAGCGCGCCACCTCGGACTCGGCCTCCTCGAGCCGATCGAGGATCGCCCGGGCGTGTTCGACGAGGACGAGCGCCTGCGGCGTGAGCTGCACCCGCCGCCCGACCTGCACGAGCAGCGGCACGCCCGCCTCGCGCTCGAGCAGGCTGAGCTGCTGCGACACCGAGGACGGGCTGTACGAGAGGGCGTCGGCGACCGCCGTCAGCGTGCCGCGCTGGCTCAGTTCGACGAGCAGCCGGAGTCGGCGGACATCGAGCATGGGGCCTCCGTGGCATCCGAACGATCTTTCGGTTCTTCCGAACAGTATTCATCAGAATCATTCGCTGTACCGAATGGATGTCCCGGGCGCACACTTGATCCGACAGGCGCGCGTACCCCCGGCGCGCCCGAAGAAAAGGACACTACCCTCGTGACCATGTCGAACGCCGCCACGGATGCCCGGCCGGATACCGATCACGTCGTCGCCCTCGTGCGCCGCTGGCTCGAAGAGAGCGCGAAGCACCCCGTCGAGCCCGCCGCCGAGCGCCTCGCGGGCGTGCTGAAGGACCCGAACGGACTCGCCTTCACGGTCGGCTTCGTCGACGGCGTCATGCGCCCCGAAGACCTGGGCGTCGCCGGCCGCAACCTCGAGCAGGTCGCGAAGCTCACCCCGAAGTTCCTGCCCTGGTACCTCAAGGCCGCGATCCGCCTCGGCGGCGTCGTCGCTCCCGTGCTGCCCTGGGCGGTCATCCCGATCGCGCGACGCGTGCTGCGCGCCATGGTCGGCCACCTCGTGCTCGACGCGACCCCCGACAAGCTCGGCCCCGCGATCGCGAAGCTGCGCGAGTCGGGCAACCGCCTGAACCTGAACCTCCTCGGCGAGGCCGTGCTCGGCGAGCAGGAGGCCGACCGCCGGCTCACCGGCACCTTCGAGTTCCTCGCCCGCGACGACGTCGACTACGTCTCGATCAAGGTGTCGTCGGTCGTCAGCCAGCTCTCGATGTGGTCGTTCGACGAGGCCGTCGCGAAGGTCGTCGCGAAGCTCACGCCCCTCTACGAGCTCGCCGCGGCGAGCGAAGCCCGCGGCAAGGCGAAGTTCATCAACCTCGACATGGAGGAGTACCGCGACCTCGACCTGACCATCGCGGTGTTCACGACCCTCCTCGACCAGCCGCAGCTGCGCGGCCTCGAGGCGGGCATCGTGCTGCAGACCTACCTGCCCGACGCGCTCGGCGCCATGCAGGAGCTCACGACCTGGGCGACCGCGCGCCGCGCAGGCGGCGGCGCCCCGATCAAGGTGCGCGTCGTGAAGGGCGCGAACCTCGCCATGGAGCACGTCGACGCCGCCGTGCACGGCTGGCCCGTCGCGACCTACGGCACCAAGCAGGACTCCGACACCAACTACAAGCGCGTGCTCGACTGGTCGATGACGCCCGAGCGCACGCACGCCGTGAAGCTCGGCGTCGCCGGCCACAACCTCTTCGACGTCGCCCACGCCTGGCTCACCGCGCGCGAGCGCGGGGTCGAGAGCCGGGTCGAGTTCGAGATGCTGCTCGGCATGGCCACGGGCCAGGCCGAGGCGGTGCGCGGCGACGTCGGCAACCTGCTGCTCTACACGCCCGTCGTGAACCCCTCCGAGTTCGACGTCGCGATCGCCTACCTGATCCGCCGCCTCGAAGAGAACGCGAGCGACGACAACTTCATGTCGGCCGTGTTCGAGCTCGCCGCGAACGAGGCACTCTTCGAGCGCGAACGCGCCCGCTACGAGCGCTCGCTCGCCGCGCTCGAGGCCGAGGTCGCGGTGCCGACCCCGAATCGCACGCAGAACCGCCGCACCGAGTGGGACGGCGACGCCCTCGCCGCCGCCATGGCCGGCCCCGAGGCCCCGGCGCCCGGCACCGAGCACGACGACGATGCCTCGCTCACGAGCGTCGTGCTCGGCATCACGCGCGGCTCGGGCGGGACACAGCTGACCGACGCCGTGGCATCCGGATTCGCGATCGCCGACGACGACGCGGCGGGGGCCGCCGGCGTCGCAGCGGTCGCACCGGCCGCCGCGCCGAGCGGCCCGGGCGTGACCCCCGGCTTCCGCAACGAACCCGACACCGACCCGGCGCTCGCGCCGAACCGCGAGTGGGGCCGCCGCATCCTCGCCCGCGTGCCCGACACGACCCTCGGCCTGGCGACCATCGAGGCCGCCCGCGTCGACGACGAGGCCGAGCTCGAGCGGATCATCGCGACCGTCGCCGCCCGCGGCAAGGCCTGGGGCGAGCTGCCCGGCGCCGAGCGCGCCGCGGTGCTGCACCGCGCGGGCCTCGCGCTCGCCGCGAACCGCGACCGCCTGATCGAGGTCATGGCCGCCGAGACCGGCAAGACCATCGCCGAGGCCGACCCCGAGATCAGCGAGGCGATCGACTTCGCGCACTACTACGCCGAGCGTGCCCGCGAGCTCGACCACGTGCAGGGCGCGACGTTCGTGCCCTCGAAGCTCACCGTCGTGACGCCGCCGTGGAACTTCCCCGTCGCGATCCCGGCCGGCGGCGTGCTGGCCGCGCTCGCCGCGGGCTCGGGCGTCGTCATCAAGCCCGCGAAGCTCGCGCAGCGCTCGGGCGCCGTCATGGTCGAGGCGCTGTGGGAGGCCGGCATCCCCAAGGACCTGCTCGCACTCGTCGACATCGGCGAACGCGAGCTCGGCAGGCAGCTCGTCTCGCACCCGAGCGTCGACCGGGTCATCCTCACCGGCGCCTACGAGACGGCCCAGCTGTTCCGCTCGTTCCGCGAGGACCTGCCGCTGCTCGCCGAGACGAGCGGCAAGAACGCGATCATCGTCACGCCCTCGGCCGACCTCGACCTCGCGGCCTCCGACGTCGTGAAGAGCGCCTTCGGCCACGCCGGCCAGAAGTGCTCGGCCGCCTCGCTCGTGATCCTCGTCGGCTCGGTCGCGAAGTCCGAGCGCTTCCACCGCCAGCTCGTCGACGCCGCCACCTCGCTGCGCGTGGGCTACCCGGCCGACGCGCAGAGCCAGATGGGCCCGATCATCGAGCCCGCGAACGGCAAGCTGCTGCACGCGCTCACCCAGCTCGGCATCGGCGAGCAGTGGCTCGTCGAGCCGAAGCAGCTCGACGACAGCGGCAAGCTGTGGTCGCCCGGCGTGCGCGCCGGCGTCGCTCCCGGTTCGTACTTCCACCTCACCGAGTTCTTCGGGCCGGTGCTCGGCATCATGCACGCGAAGGACCTCGACGAGGCGATCCGCATCCAGAACGCGGTCGACTACGGGCTCACCGCGGGCCTCCACTCGCTCGACTCGGGTGAGCTCGCGACCTGGCTCGACAAGGTCGAGGCCGGCAACCTCTACGTCAACCGCGGCATCACCGGCGCGATCGTCGAACGGCAGCCGTTCGGCGGCTGGAAGCGCTCGGCCGTCGGCGCCGGCGCCAAGGCGGGCGGACCGAACTACCTGTTCGGCCTCGGCGACTGGGTGCCCGCCGCCGGCGCGTCGTCGAAGTCGCTGCACCTGCGCGGCCTCGAGCGCCGCGTCTCGGAGCTCATCGAGGCCTCGCAGCCGGCCCTCGACTACGACTCGTTCGAGGTGCTGCGCCGCTCGGCGCTCTCCGACGAGGTCGCGTGGGCCGAGGAGTACGGCACCGTGAAGGACGTCTCGGGCGTCGGCGTCGAGCGCAACCTCTTCCGCTACCGCTCGCTGCCCGTCGCCGTGCGCATCGGCGAACGCGCCTCGCTCGCCGAGGGCCTGCGCGTCATCGCGGCCGGCCTGCTCGCCAAGTCGGCCTTCACCGTCTCGTCGGCCGTCGAACTGCCCAAGGGCGTGCGCACGCTGCTCGGCGCTCGCGACATCCGGATCGTGCGCGAGGGCGATGCCGCCTGGCTCGGCCGCGTGACGAAGGACGCGGCGGCGGCGCTCGGCGCGAGCCGGGTCCGCCTCGTCGGCGGGGATGCCTCGGCGCTGGCCTCGGCGCTCGGCGGTACGCCCGACGTGGCCGTCTGGTCGCACCCCGTCACCCCGTCGGGCCGGGTCGAGCTGCTGCCGTTCCTGCACGAGCAGGCGATCTCGATCACGAACCACCGCTTCGGCAACCCGACGACGCTCTCAGACGGGGTGATCTGAGCCCGCTTCCTCGCCCGCTGCTGCTTCTGCAGGAGATTTGACGCGACAGCCGCTCTCAGGTGGCCATGCGTCCTGATTTCCTGCAGAAGCAGCGAAGCCGGTCGGGATCGCGGCTACTCGCGCCCGCGATTGCGGCGGCGGATGCCACGGGGTGCACGCCCGCCGACGAACGAGCGGGCCGAGTCGACGACGAAGCCCTGGCGCAGCGCCTCGCGCCCGATGAGCATGCGGAAGCCCATCTCGTCGCGGTTCGTGAGGGTCACCTCGGCGGTGACGGTGCGCTCGCGCAGCACGAGGTCGAGGAGCACCACGATGCGCTCCTCGGAGTGGCCGGAGGAGCTGCGCACCTGCCGCCGGTCGTGTACGGGCAGCTCGACGACGACCGCGTCGTCTTCGCTCTCCTGCCAGGGGCGGATGCCGAAGCGGACACGGCCGAGCGCCGCTCCGGCCGAGTCGTCCGCGTCGTCGGGATCGCCCGGAAGCTCTTCGACGTCGAAGGCGTGCAGCGACGACGAGCGTGCTCCGGTGTCGAGCTTCGCCTTGATCCAGGGCACTCCGGCATTCGGCAGGCTCACCCATTCGCGCCACCCGGCGATGGTGCTTGAATGGGATTCCTCGTTCACTCGACCATCTTGGCAGGGCTCACCCGATGAAACTCGCGATCCTCTCGCGCGCGCCGCAGGCGTACTCGACCCAGCGACTGCGCGCCGCCGCGCAGCAGCGCGGTCACCAGGTGAAGGTGCTCAACACCCTGCGCTTCGCGATCGATCTCTCGGGACCCGAGCCCGACCTGCAGTTCCGCGGCCGTCCGCTCTCCGACTACGACGCGATCCTGCCGCGCATCGGCAACTCGATCACGTACTTCGGCACCGCCGTCGTGCGTCAGTTCGAGCAGATGGACGTCTACACGCCGAACACCGCGAACGGCATCACGAACGCCCGCGACAAGCTCCGCGCGAACCAGATCCTCTCCCGGCACAACATCGCGCTGCCGCCGACCGCGTTCGTGCGCAACCGCGCCGACGTGCGGCCCGCGATCGAGCAGGTGGGCGGTGCGCCCGTCGTGATCAAGCTGCTCGAGGGCACCCAGGGCATCGGCGTCATCCTCGCGCCGCAGGTCAAGGTCGCCGAGGCGATCATCGAGACGCTGCACTCGACGAAGCAGAACGTGCTCATCCAGAAGTTCATCGCCGAGAGCCGCGGCCGCGACATCCGGGCCCTCGTCGTCGGCGACCGCGTCGTCGCCGCGATGCGCCGTGTCGCGAACGGCGACGAGTTCCGCTCGAACGTGCACCGCGGCGGCAGCGTCGAGGCGGTCGAGCTCTCGCCCGAGTACGAGCTCGCGGCGGTGCGCTCGGCGCAGATCATGGGCCTCAAGGTCGCGGGCGTCGACATGCTCGAGGGCAACGACGGCCCGCTCGTGATGGAGGTCAACTCCTCGCCGGGCCTGCAGGGCATCGAGACGGCCACGAACCTCGACGTCGCAGGCGCGATCATCGACTACATGGCGAACCAGGTGGCGTTCCCCGAGATCGACGTGCGCCAGCGGCTCACCGTCTCGACCGGGTACGGCGTCGCCGAACTGCTCGTGCACGGCAACGCCGACCTCGTCGGCAAGACGCTCGGCGAATCGGGACTCTGGGAGCGCGACATCACCGTGCTCACGCTGCACCGCGGCACCACCGTCATCCCCAACCCGCGCAAGGGCGTGGTGCTCGAGGCCGACGACCGGCTGCTCTGCTTCGGCAAGCTGGAGGAGATGCGCTCGATGATCCCCGAGCGGCGTCGCCGCCGTGCGAAGGTGCGCAAGCTCCCGAAGCAGCCGATCCCGGTCGCCGAGTAGCGCTGCCGCGCCACTGCGCCGCCGCGCCACTGCGCCACTTGCGCCCCTGCTGCGCCGGTTGAAGTGGCGCAGAGCGTGCGCGAGTGGCGCAGCGGGCAGGGGTCCCGGGCGGCGAAGGTGGGCGTGGGATGCCTCTGCGAGGACGGCCGTGTGCCCCCGGCGTCAACCGGCGTCGAGCGCGGCGCCGACGATGGCACGGGCGGCGGATGCCTCGACACCGAGCCTGCGCGCGAGTGCGGCGTAGTCGGCGGCCGCCTGCTGCAGCCGTCGCTCTGCGGGGTCGCCGTGCTCGGCCACGAAGGTGCCGTTGCGGCCGCGCCCCTCGATGACGCCGTCGGCCTCGAGCGCCTTGTACGCCTTCGCCACGGTGTTCACCGCGAGGCCGAGCTGCTCGGCGAGGGCGCGCACGGTCGGCAGCTTCGAGCCCGGGGCGAGCCGGCCCGCGGCGATCTCGGCGACGACGGCGCGGTGCAACTGCTCGTAGGGGGCTGCGGTCGCAGCCGGGTCGATCGAGAGGCCGAGGCTCGAGGCAT
This sequence comes from Agromyces sp. NPDC058104, assembly GCF_042884835.1. Lineage (NCBI taxonomy): Bacteria > Bacillati > Actinomycetota > Actinomycetes > Micrococcales > Microbacteriaceae > Agromyces > Agromyces sp. NPDC058104. The sequence goes on from NZ_JBHVTD010000002.1 coordinate 95,549, forward strand.
CCATGTCGGTGGTCGCGACGTCAGTCGCGGTTGCGGTTCACCAGGCGCGAGAGCACGATCGCGCTGCGCGTGTGGTCGACGTTCGGGGCGATCCGCACCCGCTCGAGGGCGTCTTCGAGCGAGGCGATGTCGCGCGCGCGGATCTGCACGATCGCGTCGGCGCTGCCGGTGACGGTGCCCGCGTAGACCACCTCGGGCACGTCCTGCAGGATGCGCTTGAGTTCGTCGGGGGCGACGGTGCCCCGGCAGAAGAGCTCGACGTAGGCCTCGGTCGACATGCCGTCGACGGTGGGGTCGACCTGGATGGTGAACGAGCGGATGACGCCGTCGGCGACGAGCCGGTCGACCCGGCGCTTGACCGCCGAGGCGCTGAGCCCCACGGACGACCCGATGTCGCCGTACCCGGCCCGGGAATTCTGCCGGAGCAGGTCGAGGATGGCGCGATCGAGGTTGTCCATGGTGGGAGTGTACGCGGGTTCTTTGCGCCATGACACCCGTTCGCGCGGGATTCGTGCGGCAGCTGCCGCGTTCAGTCGACGGTGGCGAGTGCCGCGCGCCGCGCGCGGAGCCCGTCGAGGAGCGCGGCGATGCCGAGCTCGAACGCCGCGATGGCGCTCGTCGACTCCTCGTAGCGGGGATCGAGTGCGGCATGGGCCCGCTCGAGCTCGGCGGGCACCGAGGCCTGGTCGAGCATGTCGCTCGGCGCCACGATGTCGAGCGCCGAGCCGAGCACGTGCGCCTCGACCGTGCGCATCACGGCGACCGCGTCCTGCAGGGGCCAGCCGCCGTCGATCAGTGCGCCGATGACCGTGTCGTAGATCACGAACGTCGACACGTCGCGGATCGGCGTCGTCGCGAGCACGCGGATGAGGTTCGGGTGGGCCGCGAAGACGGTGAGGTACGAGCGCGCCCAGCCCTCGAGGCCGACGTCCCACGGCTGCCCGTCGAAGGGCGAGGTGTCGATGCCCTCGACGATGCGGGCGCGCACGAGCTCGATGAGCTCGTCGCGGCTGCCGACGTGGTTGTAGAGCGAGGACACCTGCCGGTTCACGCGCTTCGCGAGGCTGCGCATGGTGAGCGCGTCGCTGCCGTGCTCGTCGACGAGTGCGAGGGCGGCCTCGACGAGCTGCTCGCGATTCACCGTCGACATCGTTCCACCTCGACTCTTCCGTCCGCCCTCCGCAGAGTGTAACCTCTCAGCACTGATACGAACAGTGTTCGTATGAACACTGTTCGTACGACGCTCCCGGCTCACGAAGGCAACGGTGCATGACGACGATCCACTTCTCCGGCGGAACCATCTGGCGCGGCGCGGGAGCGCCCGCGGCGCGCGCGCTCTTCGTGCGTGACGGGGCGGTCGTCGCATTCGATGACGAGGCGGATGCCGCGGCCGACGCCGCACTCGCGTCCACCGAGGTGGAGGCGGTCGACCTCGACGGCGGGTTCCTCATGCCCTCCTTCGGCGACGGGCACGCCCATCCGTTGTTCGGCGGGCTGGAGGCCGAGGGGCCGGCGGTGCGCGACTGCACCACCGTCGACGAGATCGTCGCCGCCGTCGCGGAGTACGCCGCCGCGAACCCCGACCTCGAGTGGATCATCGGCGCCTCCTACGATCCGAGCCTCGTCGCCGAGGGGCTCTTCGACGCCCGCTGGCTCGACGCGGCCGTCGCCGATCGCCCGGTCGTGCTGCGCGCCTACGATTACCACACGGTGTGGGTGAACTCGCGGGCGCTCGAGCTCGCCGGCATCGACGCCGAGACCCCCGACCCCGTGCTCGGCGAGATCATGCGCCGCCCCGACGGCACCCCGCTCGGCACCCTGCGCGAGTGGGGCGCTGTCGATCTCGTGCTCGACGCCGCCGGAGTGCGGCCCGCCGAGGAGCGCATGCGCGCCCTGCAACGGGCCGGCGAGTACTACCTCGAGCGGGGCGTCACCTGGGTGCAGGACGCCTGGGTCGAGCCCGGCGACGTCGACAGCTACCTCGAGGCTGCGGAACGCGGCATCCTGCCGGTGCGATTCAACCTCGCGCTGTACGCCGACCCCCGCCGGTTCGCCGAGCAGCTGCCCCGCATGCGCGAGTCACGAGCCCGCGTGGCGGCGCTCGGCTCGCCGATGCTCACGGCGAACACCGTGAAGTTCTTCGCCGACGGGGTGATCGAGTCCGAGACGGGCGCCCTGCTCGAGCCGTACTGCTCGGGACTGCACGATCACGGCGAACGCAAGCTCGGCATGACGGTCTGGGAGGGCGACTCGCTCCAGGACGCGGTGCTCGCCGTCGATGCCGCGGGTTTCCAGGTGCACATCCACGCGATCGGCGACGCCGCCGTGCGCCAGGCCCTCGACGCGATCGAGCGTGCGATCGACGCCAACGGGCCGCGCGACCGCCGCCCGGTGATCGCGCACGCCCAGCTCGTCGACGAGCGCGACCTCGCCAGGTTCGCCGAGCTCGGCGTCGTCGCCTGCATGCAACCGCTCTGGGCGCAGCTCGACCCGCTGATGACCGTGCTCACCGTGCCGCGGCTCGGGCAGGAGCGCGCCGACCGGCAGTACCGGCTGCGCACGATCGACGACTCGGGCGCCGTGCTCTCCTTCGGCTCCGACTGGCCCGTCAGTTCGGGCGCCCCGCTCGACGGCCTCGCGATCGCCGTCTCGCGGCGCACGAGCGACGGCGTGCCCGAGGGCGGCTGGACGCCCGAGGAGATCCTCCCCGTCGAGCGCGCGCTCGACGCCTACTCGACCGCCGTCGCCCACCAGGCGTTCGCCGACGAGGCATCCACCCCCTGGGGCCGCATCGAACCCGGTGCGAGCGCAGACCTCGTCCAGCTCGCGCGTGACCCGCGCGACCTCCCCGCCGGCGAGCTCGCCGGTGTTCCCGTCATCGCCACCTACCTCGCAGGAAGTCCCCGATACCGCGCCGCAACGTAGCCGCGCACCCACGAAAGGATCCCCCGTCCATGTCCCAATCCCCGGCCCCGGAACCGCTGATCTCGCCGACCCAGGCCACCGCGCAGGTGACCCAGGGCCGCTTCAAGCGGGTGCTCGGCACCCCCTCGCTCGTGCTCTTCGGCCTCGTCTACATGGTGCCCCTCACCGTGTTCACGACGTACGGCATCGTCACGCAGCTCACCGGCGGACGCGTGCCGCTCGCCTACCTGATCACCCTCATCGCGATGGTGTTCACCGCTCGTTCGTACGCGCGCATGTCGGTCGCCTACCCGTACGCGGGTTCGGCCTACGTCTACACGCAGCGCAGCTTCGGCGGGGCCGTCGGCTTCCTCTCGGGGTGGGCGCTGCTGCTCGACTACCTGTTCCTGCCGATGATCAACTACCTCGTGCTCGGCATCTACCTCTCGGCGTCGTTCCCCGGCATCCCCGCCTGGGTGTTCGTCGTCGGCGCGATCGCGCTCGTCACGGTGCTCAACGTCGTCGGCATCGTCTCGGTCAATCGCACCAACTTCGTCATCATCGCGGTGCAGACGATCTTCATCGTCGTGTTCCTCGCGCTCGCGTTCTCGACGGCGGCCGGCAACGGCGTCGACCCGCTCCTGCCCTTCACGGGCGACGGCACCGTCGAGGGCTTCGCGGCACTGTTCGCCGGCGCCGCGATCCTCTGCCTGTCGTTCCTCGGCTTCGACTCGGTCTCCACCCTCGCCGAGGAGGCGAAGGACGCGAAGCGCTCGGTTCCCCGGGCGATCATGATCACGACCATCGGGGCGGGCGCGATCTTCATCGTGATCTCGTACGCCGCGCAGCTCGTTTTCCCGTCGAACGCCTTCACCGACGTCGACTCGGCCGGCCTCGACGTGGTCGCCGCCGCCGGCGGCGAGTGGCTCTCGACCCTGTTCATCGCGGGCTACGTCGCCGGTGCGACGGGTTCTGCGCTCACCTCGCAGGCCTCGGTCGCCCGCATCCTCTTCGCGATGGGCCGCGACGGCGTGCTGCCGCGCGCGGTCTTCGGGCGGCTGAGCAAGCGCTTCGGCACCCCGGTCATCGCGGTGCTCGTCGTCTCGGCGATCTCGATGCTCGCGCTCGTGTTCGACCTGCTGCTCCTCAGCGAGATGATCAGCTTCGGCGCGCTCATCGCCTTCTCGGTGGTCAACCTCTCGGTGATCAAGCACTACTTCATCGACGGCCGCGAGCGGTCGGGCATCGCCGTGCTGAACAACCTGGTGCTGCCGCTCATCGGATTCGCGCTGACGGTGTGGCTCTGGACGAGCCTCTCGGGCCGCACCTTCTTCATCGGCCTCTCGTGGCTCGTCTTCGGCGTGATCATCCTCGCGATCGCGACGAGGGGATTCCGCCGGCCCGTGCCGATGCTCGACCTGAAGGAGTGAGCCAGGTCGAGACGCCCGCCTCGAGGTTGAGGCGGGCGTCTCGCCGTGCACCCGTCGCGATCTAGGCTGTGCGCATGCCCTACGACGATCGCGTACGCCTCGGCGTGCAGCTGCAGCCTCAGCACGCCCGATACGAGTCCATCCGCGACGCGGTACTGCGGCTCGAGGAGCTCGGCGCCGACCTCGTCTTCAACTGGGACCACTTCTTCCCGCTGCACGGCGATCGCGAGGGTCTGCACTTCGAGGCGTGGACGATGCTCGGCGCCTGGGCCGAGCAGACCGAGCGCATCGAGTTCGGCACGCTGGTCAACTGCAACTCGTACCGCAACGCCGACCTGCAGGCCGACATGGCCCGCACCCTCGACCACATCTCGGCCAAGGGCACGGGCGTCGGCCGCTTCGTGTTCGGCACCGGCGCCGGCTGGTTCGAGCGCGACTACGTCGAGTACGGCTACGAGTTCGGCACCCGCGGCTCGCGCCTGAACGACCTCGGCGCGGCGCTGCCGCGCATCGAGGCGCGCTGGGCGAAGCTCAATCCGGCGCCGACCCGCCGCATCCCCGTCATGATCGGCGGCAAGGGCGAGCAGAAGACGCTGCGCCTCGTCGCGAAGCACGCCGACATCTGGCACTCGTTCGTCGCGCCCGACGAGCTCGCGCACAAGCTCGACGTGCTGCGCCGATGGGGCGACGAGGTCGGGCGGGATGTCTCGGAGATCACGGTCTCGAACGAGCTCGATCGTCGCGGCCTCGACGTCGAGCACGCCGATGCCCTCTACGACGCGGGGGTGCGGCTCTTCACCATCGGCGTCGACGGGCCCGACTACGACCTCGAGCCGGTGAAGCGCTGGCTCGCCTGGCGCGACGCCCGCAACGGTTGAAATCCGCTGGGTGGCGCGTCACTCGGCGGCGGGCTCCTCGGCTGCGTTGAGCCCGGCCGTGCCGTCGGCGTGCAGGCTGGCCGCGATCACGAGGGTCTGGTCGAAGCCGAAGCTGACCGTCAGACCCTCGGGCGGCAGGATGCCGCCGTCGGTGCAGGCGCTGCCGGCCCCGAGCTCGGGCACCGCCACGACGATGCACATGTCCTCGCCGCCGCCCTGTGTGGCTGCGAAGAGTTCGGCGCCGTCGGACCGGGTCATCAGCAGCCTCGTGCTCGCCCGGTCGAGCTCGCTTCCCGCGAGCACATCGTCGGCCACCGTGTCGGACGGCCGTTGCTCGCGTGCGAACACCGCGTAGACGGGCGTGAGCTCCACGGGCGTGCCGGGTCCAGTGATGACGGATCCCTCGGCGCTCGTGTCCGGCTGGGAGCCCCCACCGATCGCGTCGCTCGTTCCGGCCACCACCGGCTCTGCGGGAGCGGCCGTGAGGCCCGAAACACCGACGCCGATGGCGATGCCGACGACGAGCGCCGCCGTTCCGCCGACGATCGCCCAGCGGGCGGTCGGCGGGCTGGTCCGCCCGGTCGGCGGCTCGGCGGCGTGGGCGTCCCCGTGGTGGTCGTGGTGGTCGGCCACCGCGGCGGCTCGGATGCCATCTGCTGCTCGGTCGAACGGAACGCCGGCAGCGGCGCTCGCGCTCGCCGCGGCATCCGCCAGCTCATGCAGCTCCGCCTCGGCCGCCGCGCGCTCGTCGGGCGAGGCATCCGCCCCGTAGACGATGCGCTGCAGGCGTCGCCGTCGTTCCTCGTGCTCTGTGCCGTCCACTCGCCCTCCCGGCCGGGCCGGCCTCGGCCGGGTCAGCTCAGGATGCCGCAGACCGGCCGCAGGGGCAAGCGGCGAGCCGGGCGCTCGGCGCCCGGCCGCTCAGCGCCCGGTGACGGTGATCGACCCGTTCGACGTCGAGAGGTCGAGCAGGAACTCCCCGTCGGCGATGTCGTCGATGTCGACGTCGACCGAGCCGTTCGAGGTGTCGGTCTCGACCCGGTAGCTCACCCCGTCGGTCGGGACGGAGAGGTCGATCGCGCCGTTCGAGGTGTGCGCCTCGACCTCCTGCGGCGTCTCCAGCCGGAGCTCGATCGCGCCGTTCGAGGTCGATGCGCGCACGCCGTCGCCGGCGAGCCCGCGACCCTCGATGCGTCCGTTGCTCGTCTTCGCCTCGATCCCGCCGGTGACGTCCTCGAGCTCGATCCGCCCGTTGCTCGTCTCGACCTCGACCTCGTTCACGCCGGTGAGGGTGATCGCCCCGTTCGAGGTCGCGCCGTCGACGTCGAGGCCGATCGGCACCTCGACCGTGTAGTCGACCGAGCAGTTGTTGCCGCAGCCGCCGAGCACGAGCACGTCGCCGCGCACCTCGGCCGTCTCGCCGATCTCGCGGTCGCCGCGGTACGACACGGTGCGCGACACCTCGATCGTCGTGGCGCCCTCGACGCCCTCGATCGTCACGCGGCCCTCGGGGTGGTCGATCTCGATCGACCGCACCGAGCCGTCGAGGGTGGCGTCGTCGCTGAATCGTTCGAGCGGGGCGAGCCAGGCGCATCCGCTCATCACCGTCGCGGCCGTCGCGGCGACCGCGACGATCCCGATCGTCCGGCCCGTGCGCGTCATCCGAGTCATGGTGTTCCCCCTTGCGATCGGGCACTTCCGTGCCCGAGATCGATGCTAGCCAGCCGTGCCCTCGTGCGAACGGGGGCTCACCCCCCGATCGGGCCGGGGGATGGCGGGGGAGTAGGGTGTGCGCATGGGCAGCGTGACCGAACCTGCCCCGGGGGAGTCCGGGCCGCCTGAGCCCGCGGACGGCAGCACGCCGGTCGAGCGCGACACCCGGGGCGACCGGGGCTTCTTCGGACAGCCCCGATCACTTGCGAACATCTTCGGGGTGGAGATGTGGGAGCGGTTCAGCTTCTACGGCATGCAGGGCATCCTGCTGATCTACCTCTACTACTCGGCCGCCGAGGGCGGCCTCGGCATGGACCAGACCGCCGCGGCCGGCATCGTCGGGGCGTACGGCGGCGGGGTGTACCTCTCGACGATCCTCGGGGCGTGGCTCGCCGACCGGCTGCTCGGCAGCGAGCGCGTCCTGTTCTACAGCGCGATCGTCATCATGGCCGGACACATCGCGCTCGCCCTGCTGCCCGGGTTCGTGGGCGTCGGGGTCGGGCTCGTGCTCGTCGCCTTCGGCTCGGGCGGCCTCAAGGCGAACGCGACGAGCGTCGTCGGCACCCTCTACTCCGAGCACGACCCGCGCCGAGACGCCGGCTTCTCGATCTTCTACCTCGGCATCAACCTCGGCGCCTTCCTCGGGCCGATCCTCACGGGGCTCCTCGCCTCGACGCTCGGGTTCCACTGGGGCTTCGGGCTCGCGGCCGTCGGCATGGCGATCGGCCTCATCCAGTACTCTTTCGGGCGCAAGCGGCTGCCGGCCGTCGCGTCGGCTGTGCCGAACCCGCTGCCCCGTGATCGCATCGGGCTGGTGATCGCGATCGCGGTCGCGGCCGTCATCGCCGTCGTCGTGCTCGTCCTCACCGGCGCGATCACCGCGACGAACCTCGTGACCTGGGTGATCATGGGCACGATCGCCGCGGCGGTCGCCTACTTCGCGGTGATCCTCGCGAGTCGTCGCATCGAGGTCGTCGAACGGCGCCGCGTGCTCGGGTTCATCCCGCTCTTCATCGCGAGCGTCGCCTTCTGGTCGCTGTACCAGCAGCAGTTCACCGTGCTCACGATCTACTCCGACGAGCAGCTCAACCGCGACCTGTTCGGCTGGGAGATGCCGGTGTCGTGGGTGCAGTCGATCAACCCGATCTTCATCATCATCCTGTCGGGCGTCTTCGCCGCGATCTGGACGAAGCTCGGCGACCGCCAGCCCTCGACGCCGATCAAGTTCGCGCTCGGCACCGCCATCATGGGCGTCGCCTTCCTCCTGTTCATCCCGTTCGCGGGCGGCGGGCCGAACTCGACGCCGCTGCTCGCGATCATCGGCATCCTCTTCGTGTTCACCGTCGCCGAACTGCTGCTCTCACCCGTCGGTCTGTCGGTGACGACGAAGCTCGCGCCCAAGGTGTTCCACACGCAGATGGTGGCGCTCTTCTTCCTCTCGGTGGCGCTCGGCACAGCGATCTCGGGGCGGCTCGCCGAGTTCTACTCGAGCCAGAACGAGGTCGTCTACTTCGGGGTGCTCGGCGGCATCGCGATCGTGCTCGGCCTCGCGCTCGCCGTCGGCAGCCGCGGGGTGCTGAAGCTCATGTCGGGGGTGCGCTGACCGGCCGCGTGCGACGCGACCGGCGTGAGCGGTTACGATTCGAGGGATGTCCCGACCGCTCGTGGTGATCCCCACGTACAACGAACGTGAGAACCTCGCCACCATCGTGGGCCGGGTGCGCACGGCGGTTCCGGATGCCTCGGTGCTCGTCGTCGACGACGCCTCGCCCGACGGCACCGGGGTGCTCGCCGACGAGCTCGCGGCGGCCGACGGCGCCGTGAACGTGCTGCACCGCGCGGGCAAGGAGGGGCTGGGTGCGGCGTACCTGGCCGCGTTCGACTGGGCGCTCGGCCACGGTTACGACCCGATCGTGCAGATGGACGCGGACGGCTCGCACCTGCCCGAGCAGCTTCCCTCGATGCTCGCCGCGCTCGCCGGCGTCGACCCCGCGGGCGAGCCCGTCGACCTCGTGATCGGCTCGCGCTGGGTCGCGGGCGGATCGATCGAGAACTGGCCGAGGCGTCGGCAGCTGCTCTCGCGCGGCGGCAGCGCGTACGCCCGGTGGGTGCTCCGGCTCCCGACGCGCGACGCGACCGCGGGGTACCGCGCGTTCCGGGCCGCCGGCCTCCGGCGGATCGGGCTCGAGGACGTGCACACCCGCGGCTACGGGTTCCAGGTCGACATGCTGTGGCACGCGCGCGACGCGGGGCTCACGATCACCGAGGTGCCGGTCACCTTCGTCGAGCGCGAGCGCGGCCGCTCGAAGATGAGCCTCGGCATCGTCGTCGAGGCGATGCTGCGCGTCACCGGGTGGGGCATCGCGAGCCGCTTCCGCCGCGCCGGCCGCGCGGGGCGGGGCGCTCAGCCGGCGAGCAGCGACGGTTCGGCGACGAGGCGTTCGCGCGCCTGACGCCGCGCGCCCGCGAACACGGCCCCAGGGCCGAGGCGGGCGGGGGCGAGCGTGGGGATGGCTTCGAGCGCACCGCCGCCGATCGTCGGCCGGTTCGCGCGGAACGCCGCGTCGACGTCGCCGAGGAGGACGCCCCAGTAGCCGCCGACGATGACGGCGGACGGGTCGAGGGTCGGCACCACGAGCTGGAGCGCCCGGCCGATCCAGTGCGCGGCGTCGAGCCACGACCAGCGGGCGCGGTCGTCGGCGGCCGCGACCCGTTCGACCAGTTCGACGAGGGCCGCGGCCCGGCCCTGCGCGGCGGCGAAGTCGGTGAGGCCCGCGCGCTCGAGCACGAGCTCGGGGGCTGCGACCGTGGCGAGGCAGCCCTGCTGGCCGCAGGTGCAGCGCGCACCGCCCGGCACGACCGGGAGGTGCGCGAAGGTGCTCGCGAGGCCGTGGGCTCCCGTCAGCGGCCGACCGCCCGAGATCGCCGCGGCCGTCACCGCGTCGTCGCCGGCGATGTAGAGCATCTCGTCGATGCCGGGGAGCTCGGCGTGCTCGGCGAGGGCCGCGGCCATCGCCGCAGGCTGCAGCGTGATCGGCAGCGACAGCCCGGGCTCGAGCTCGGCGACGGCGGGAGCGAGGCTCCGCAGGGCCGCGAGCACGTCGACGGGTTCGCTGCCGATGCGTGCGTCGGTGATGACCACGGCGGGCCGCCCGACGACGGCGCCGTCGACGAGCACGGTGAGGTCGGCGACGCGCTGGGCCCCGCGCTGCGCCCGCGCGACGGCGCGGGTCAGGACGATCGCGAGGGACTCGAGCGGGTCGGCGGGGCCGCGGTCGGCATCGATCAGCGGTTCGACGAACCGGGCGAGCTCGTGGCCGCCGAGCGCGGCGACGGTGGCGATCGCCTCGTCGGGCGCGAGCATCGCGGTGACGAGCACCCGGTCGGCAGCCGCGAGGGCGAGCGGCGCCGCGCGGCCGTCGCCGGAGGCCGCGGTGTCGCCGGGGCGCAGCACGCCGGCGTCGAGCAGGCGCGAGGTGAGCCCCGCGATGGTGCCGCGCCCCAGCCCCGTCGCCGAGGCGAGTTCGGAGCGGGTGGCCGGCCCGTGGACGACGAGGTGGTCGAGCAGCCGGGCCGACTGCGCCCGGTGCACCTCGTCGAGCGGGCCGGTGGTGGTGGGTACGGGAGGTTCGCCGGCCGCGGTCATGTCGCAAGCATGCTCGGCTCGCGTCGCGCGGTCACGTACCCCGTTCGGGGGTGATTTCGAACCCCGGCGCACCGGCTCGCGCAGGAGAATGGGCCCTATCCCTCGCTGTGAGCGGGGGATAGGGCCCATTCTCCTGCAGAAGCAGCAGCGCGAGCGGCTGCAGGTGAAGGAGCAGGAGCAGGAGCACGAGCAGGCGCAGCAGGCGGCGCCGGGTCAGAGCAGCGGGCGCACGCTCGCGTAGCCGTCGCCGACCACGGTCGACGGGGTGTCGTAGACGCGGGTGGCGCGCGAGGCATCCGACCAGCGCGGCCACGCCTCGCCGGGGTCGCCCTTCGCGATGAACGCGACCGCGGCGGCGTGCAGCTCGTCGGCGAGCGCCTGCGGCGGGTTCGGGCCGGCGAGCGGCACCATGGCGGGGCCGTCGAGGCAGTCGAAGAAGAACGGCACGTCGAGGCAGTGCTCGGCGAAGCCGAAGGCGCCCGACGGCCACGAGAAGCGGTAGAGCCAGGTGCCGGCCGAGCCGGCCGCCGCCCGTGCGGCCACGGCGCGCAGCATCGGGGCCTTGAACATGCGGTCGGTGACGAGGCGGCCGAGCAGGCGGGCGTTGCCGAGCCTCGCGACCTCGCGGTTGGCGGCGAGGTACTCGCGCGCGACGGGCTTCGCGAGTCCCGACTTCTTCAGCAGCATCGACTTCGGCACGAAGCGCAGCAGCTTCGGCGCGTCGAGCAGGGCCATGGCGAACTCGTCGTCGGTCGTGCCGAGCACGAGCGGCTTGCCGGCGCCGACGCCCGCGGCGAGCGACTCGGGCGTCGAGCGGACGAGCAGCTCGCCGTCGATCGTCGGCCCGAGCTGCAGCCCGAGCTCGAGCAGCTCGTTCATCGCGTCGGGGCCCTCGAGCGCGGTCGCCGTCTTCTGCACCTCGAGCAGGCGCTCCTCGTCGACCGAGCGGAATCCCGCCAGGTCGGGTTCGACGCCGAGCTGCCGGGCGACCTTGCGGCCGAGCGCCTCGGCGCGCTCGGGGGTGACGTCGGCCGTCGCCCCCGAGATCGCGTAGACGCCGTGGAAGAGGTGCTGCGCCGCCTCCATGCCGAGGAGGGTGAGCACCGCGCCGCCGCCGGCCGACTGCCCCGCGATCGTCACGCGCGACGGGTCGCCGCCGAAGGCGCCGATGTTCTGCTGCACCCACTCGAGGGCGAGCAGCCAGTCGCGGACGCCGCGGTTCGAGGGGGCGCCGTCGATCCAGCCGAAGCCGTCGAAGCCGAGCCGGTACGAGATGGTCACGGTCACGATGCCGTCGCGGTTGAAGTTGCGGCCGTCGTACCAGGGGCTCGCGGGCGAGCCGGCGAAGTAGCCGCCGCCGTGGATCCACACGAGCACCGGGAGCCCGGCCTCCCCGTCGGCGGGTCGCGTCGGCGAGGGCGTGAACACGTTCACGTTGAGGGTCGAGTCGCCGGGCACGCTCGGCTCGGGGATGAGCGTGACGCCGGGGTCGCCGCGCTGCGCGGTCGGCGCGAACTCGAGGGCGTCGCGCACCCCCTCCCACGGGGCCTTCGGCACGGGCGCGGCGAAGCGGAGCTCGCCGATCGGCGCCTCGGCGAACGGGATGCCGAGGAACGCGGCCGACCGCTCGGCGCCGGCTCCGGCCGTGGCGTCGCCGGCCGAGCGGACGGTCGGGCGCCACTGGCCGCGGACGCGGCCGGCGAGCGTGTCGACCTCGACGAACGGGGTCGGCGCCGAGGCATCCGGCTCGATGCCGGCGGCGGACTGCGGGAGGGGGGTGTGCGACATGTGGAGCTCCTAACGCACGCTCTTGATCGGGGCGGTCGCGATCGCCGCGACGATCGTGAGGACGATGCCGAAGACGAACAGCATCGCATAGCCGCCGAGCGAGGTGATGATGACGCCCGCGATCGCGGCGCTGAGCGCCTGCGGCACGTTGGTGGCGATGTTCAGGATGCCGAGGTCCTTCGCGGCGGCGGTTCCGCCGCCGGGCAGCACCTCGGTCATGAGGGCGGCGTCGACCGACATGTACAGGCCGAAGCCGATGCCGTTGACGAGGTTGAAGATGATCATGCCGGTCATGTCGGGCATGACGATCGGCACGACGAATCCCGCCGCCATGATCGCCGACGACACGTAGATGAAGACCTTGCGCTTGCCGATCCTGTCGCTCCACCAGCCCGAGAGCGCGATCGCCGCGAGCGTCGGCACGAGCGAGATGAGCGTCAGCATGACGGTCGCCGAGCCGGCCTCGGCGAGCGACATGCCGATGTAGTCGGTGAGCATGTAGAACGACATCGCGACGACGACGAAGTAGCCGAGCATGAGCGCGAAGCGCGCGGTGAAGGCCCAGGCGAAGTCGGGGTGCTGCTCGGGGTTCACCCAGAAGCCCGAGAGGAACTGCTTCCAGCTCCAGGGCTCGACGGTCGCGTCCTTCGACGGCCAGTCGCGGTCGACGACGACGAAGACGAGGGTCACCACGATGATCGCGACGCCGAACGAGGCGTAGCCGAGGCCGAGGTTCATCGACTCCGCGAAGACGCCGGCGGCCATGATGCCGAGGGTCATGCCGACCTGCGTGCCGATGCCGAACATGGCGCTCGCGCCGCCGCGCTTGTCGCGCGGGAAGCGGTCGGGCGTGATGGCCGAGAGCGGGCCCTGCACGGCGTTGAGCGACACCTGGATGACGACCCAGAAGACCGCGACCCAGAGCACGGAGTCGAGGTAGCCCATGCCGAGCAGCAGCACGCCGCCGATGAGCGCGCCGCCGACCATCCACGGGGCGCGGCGGCCGAGGCGCGAGCGGGTCCGGTCGCTGATCGCGCCGACGATCGGCTGAGCGAAGAGGGTGAACACGAACGACACCGTCGAGACGATCGCGAGGTTCTGCACCTTGTTCGCCTCGTCGAGGAGGGCGACCTGCATCGGCAGCATGATCGCCCCGATGCCGCCGTAGATGCCGAACAGCACGAGGCCGGTGGTGAGGAGGCCGGGGAGGGTGCGCCAGGTGGGCGGCGGGCTCGCCGGCGCGTCGCCGGGCGCGGGTTCGGTGGCCGAGATGACGCCGGTCGGCGCGAGCTCCGTGGCCGGGTCGCTGGGGGGATGGACGGACATGGGGCTCCTCTTCATCGAGACGGCCGGGGGCGGAACGTCGATCAATACCGAGTGATATTCGGGATAAGTGTGGCGCGACGATCGTTAAAGTTCAAGTCGCGAACTATATGGATGCCGGAGGCCGAGCACGGGGTGCGCCGACCTCTGCCGGGCTCGGCCCGAGACGGCCCGGCCTCGGCTGAGAGCTCTGCCGAGTGCCTGCCCAGGCTCAGCGGCGGGCGAGGGCCGCCGGGTCGGCGATGAGCCGCGTGACGGCGGCGCGCTCGGCACCGACGAGTGCGGCGTCGCGGCCCAGGCGGCTCGCGGCGACCGGCGGGGCCTCGAGGAAGGCGCCCGCGATGCCCGGCTGGATCGCCGCCAGCCGCGCACCGAGGTCGTCGGCGAGCGCCGCGAGGTAGCCGCCCACGACGATGAGCGTGGGGTCGACGGTGAGGCAGACGATCTGGAGCGTGCGCGCGAACTCGGCGGCGCCCCCGTCCCACGCGGCCGTGGCGGCGGGTTCGCCGGCGGCGATGCGACGCACGAACTCGTCGAGCGCCGCTGCCAGGCCCGACTCGCGCGCGAGCTCCGAGAGTCCGGCGCCCTCGAGCAGCACGTCGGGGCCGGCGACGGTGATGAGGCATCCGCGCTGGCCGCACTCGCAGGGTCCGCCGTCGGGCACCACCGGCAGATGCCCGAGCGCGCCGGCGAGGTGATGGAGGCCGTCGAGCGGTGCGCCGTCGACGACGATCGCGCCGCCGATGCCCGAGTCGCTCTTGAGGTAGACCAGCTCGCGCGGCCGCCCCGCCGCGGCGTGCTCGGCGATCGCGGCCACGGCGGTGTCGGCGACGAGGTGCAGGCGCCCGGCGTCGCCGAGCCGGGCGAGGCCGGGGGAGCGCTCGCGCAGCATCCCGATGAGGTCGACGGTGCCCCAGCCGAGGTCGGTGTCGGCGATGACGACGGGCGGCTCGCCGCCGACCGGGGCCCACACCACGACGGTGGCCTCGGCGACCGCGCGCTCGCCGAGGGAGGCGATCGCCTCGTCGAACGCCTCGGCGGCGAGGTCGAGCACCCGCTCGGGGTCGCCCATCGGGCGACCGTGACGACGGTCGACCCTGGTGAGACGCTGCCCGCCGAGCGTCGACGCGACGGCGCTCGCGCGGTCGGCGTCGATGAGCACCGTGACGATCGCGAGATGATCGCCCGAGAGCTCGAGCAGGGTGCGCGGGCGGCCCTTTCCCTCGGCGGCGACGGCGATCGTCTCGCGCACGAGCCCGTCGCCCTCGAGCTGTCGCACGAGGGCCGTCACCGAGCCGCGGGCGAGCCCCGTGGCATCCGCCAGATCGCTGCGCGACGCGGGGCCGGCCTCGGCGAGCCGGCTCGCGACGAGTGCGAGGTTGTGCCGGCGGACGTCGGCGCTCGCGAGCGAGGTCATGCGGTGGGCGACCGGCGGAGGATGCCGATGAAGTCCTCGATGTGGGCCGCCATGTCGATCGAGGGGTCCATGAGCCACTGCGTCTGCAGCCCGTCGGCCAGGGCGAGCAGCATGGTCGCCACCCGGTCGGGATCGAGGTCGGCGGGCAGCTCGCCGTCGCGCTGACTCTCGCGGATGCCCTCGGCGGCCATCTCGCGGAATGCCTTGAAGCGCTCGTCGAAGAACGGGCGGGCGGCGTGCTCGGGCTCGGTCGCCTCGGTCGAGAGGCGCGCGTAGAGCTGCACGAGCCCCGGCACGTCGACGTTGTGGCGGATCACCTGCACGAAACCGTCGAGCATGCTGAGCTCGTGGTCGGCGTCGGCCGCGGCGATGGTCTCGCGGTCGACCTCGTCGCGCTTGCGGAGGATCTCGGCGAAGAGCTCCTCTTTCGAGGAGAAGTAGTGCAGCAGGCCGGCCTGGCTGAGGCCGACGGCGTCGGCGAGCTCGCGCACCGAGGCGCGACCGTAGCCGTTGCGGGCGATCACCTCGAGTGCCGCGGTGAGGATCTCCTCCCGCTTGGCGATGCCTTTCGCGTACGAACCCCGTCGTGCCATACCTGCATGCTAGTCGCTTGCCAACTAAAACCGAGTGACGTATGGTTTTCGCACTCGGTCTCATCGGCGAGGCCGCTCGAGAAGGATTCCCCCAGATGACAACGGCGTCCACCCCTGAACCCGCCACCGACCAGCGCCTCGACGACCCCGAAGCGGCACTCGCCTTCTTCGAGGACGCCGCGGGCAACGAAGACCCGCCCGCCCCGATCACCGGCGTCCGGCGCCTCCTCGGCTGGATCATCCCGGCGAACCTCGGCATCTTCATGATCTGGGGCGCCGTCCCTGGCATCCTGCTGCCCGCCCAGATCACGTCGCAGTTCGGCGAGGCCGACAAGGTCACGAACCTCCTGATCGTGACGACCATCGGCTCGTTCTTCTCGATGCTCGCGCAGCCGATCGCCGGCCAGATCTCCGACCGCACCCGCTCGCGGTTCGGCCGCCGTGCGCCGTGGATCTTCCTCGGCTCGCTCGCGGGCGGCCTCGCGCTCGTCGGCCTCGCCTTCGCGGACTCGCTCGTGGGCGTGGTGATCGCGTGGACCCTCGTGCAGATCACCTACAACTTCGCGCAGGGCCCCCTCAGCGCGGTCATGCCCGACCGGGTGCCGCTCAACCGCCGCGGCACCTTCGCCGCGCTGTCGGGCATCGGCCTGATGGTCGGTGCGCTCGGCGGCCAGATCGTCGGCTCGCTGTTCCTCGGCTCGATCGCCGCCGGCTACGTGACGTTCGCCGTGTTCTCGCTCGTCATCCTCACGCTCTTCATCGTGTTCAACCCAGACCACTCCTCGAACGACCTCGTGCCCGAGCCGTTCAAGCTCGCCGACTTCCTGCGCACCTTCTGGGTGAACCCGGTCAGGCACCCCGACTTCTTCTGGGCGTTCACCGGCCGGCTGCTGCTCTACACCGGCTACTTCGCGGTGACCGGGTACCAGTTCTTCCTGCTCACCGACTACTTCGGCATCGAGAACCCGGGCGAGGTCATCCCGCTGCTCGGCCTCATCAGCCTCGCCGGCATCCTCATCGCGACGGTCGCCTCCGGCCCGCTCTCCGACCGGTTCGGGCGCCGCAAGCCGTTCGTCTTCGCCTCCTCGCTCGTCACCGGCCTCGCGCTCGTGGTGCCGTGGGTCTGGCCCGACCTCACCGCGTGGATGATCATGACCTTCATCGCGGGCCTCGGCTTCGGCATGTTCCAGGCGGTCGACACGGCGCTCATGAGCGAGGTGCTGCCCTCGGCGAAGTCGTTCGCGAAGGACCTCGGGGTCGTGAACATCGCCGCCACCTTGCCGCAGACGCTGGCTCCGGCGGTCGCCGGCGCGATCGTGCTGACGTTCGGCTACGCCGGGCTGTTCCCGGTCGGCATCGTCCTCTCGGTGCTCGGCGCCTTCGCGGTCTGGCCGATCAAGGCGGTGAAGTGATGGCGGATGCCACGGGCACGACCGCGGCGCCGACCTCCGCGCCGCTCGGGGCCGGGACCGGCGAGGCATCCGCTCGGCCGAAGCGGCCGCGAGCGCTGCTCGTCGTCGGCCTCGCGGGGCTCGCCCTCTTCGTCGCCTTCGCGATCGCCGTGCTGCAGGACGTCGACGCGCCGTTCACCCAGCCGTTCGACGAGGCCTGGCGCGTGCTCGTCGGCCTCGCGCCGGGCACCGGCGGCGAGGCGTGGGCGCTGCCGATGTTCTTCCAGGTCCTCGGCGAACTGCCCGGCGCGGTGCTCACGATCCTCCTCATCCCGATCTGGCTGTTCGTGGTGCGGCGGTGGCGCTCGGCGCTGTTCTTCCTCGCCGCGGAGGTCGGGGGCACCCTCCTCGTCTCGCAGCTCGTGAAGAACCTCGTCGACCGGCCCCGCCCGGCCGACGACCTCGCCGCCGGCCTGTACGGCCCGCTGTTCTCGGTCGACCACGGTTCGTTCCCCTCGGGGCACGCGGTGAGCGCGGGCATCCTGCTCGTCGCCGTGGCGGCGATCCTTCCGGCGGCGAAGCGCCGCTGGTGGTGGATCGCGGGCGCGCTCATCGCGGTCGGCATGATCTGGCAGCGCACCCTCATCAACGCGCACTGGTTCTCCGACGCCGTCGTCGGCGTCGTCGGGGGAGCGAGCGCGACCCTCATCATCTGGTGGCTCTTCGCGAAACTGCTCGCGAAGGACTACGGCAGACCACTCTTCCGGCGCAGCACCGTCGCGCCGGCGAACGAAGGAGCAGCATCATGACCGACACCCTCGAACCGACTGCTGTCGACGCCGCCGCGGCCTTCGCCGCGCGCGACGCCGCCGAGATCGTGGCCGAGCTCACCCTCGAGGAGAAGGCGTCGCTCACGAGCGGCGCGAGCTTCTGGACGACGAAGGCCGTCGAGCGGGCCGGCGTGCCCTCGATCGTGCTCACCGACGGGCCGCACGGCGTGCGCCTCCAGCGCGGCAGCGCCGACCACCTCGGCATCGGCGACAGCGTGCCGGCGACGTGCTTCCCGCCCGCGGTGGCGCTCGGCTCGACCTTCGACCCCGAGCTGCTCGAGCGCGTCGGCCGGGCGCTCGGCGAGGAGGCGCGCGCCGAGGGTGTCGGCGTGCTGCTCGGCCCTGGCATCAACATCAAGCGCTCGCCGCTGTGCGGCCGCAACTTCGAGTACCTCTCGGAGGACCCGCTCGTCTCGGGCGTGCTCGGCGCGGCCCTCGTCACCGGCCTGCAGTCGCAGGGCGTCGGCGCGTCGCTCAAGCACTTCGCCGCGAACAACCAGGAGCACGACCGCATGCGCGCGTCGAGCGACGTCGACCCGCGGCCGCTGCGCGAGATCTACCTGCGCGGCTTCCAGCGCGTCGTCGAGGACGCGCAGCCGTGGACGGTCATGTGCTCGTACAACCGGCTCAACGGGGTGTACACCTCGGAGGACCCGTGGCTGCTCACGAGCGTGCTCCGTGACGAGTGGGGCTTCGAGGGCCTCGTCGTCAGCGACTGGGGTGCCGTGAACGACCGCGTGGCGGGCCTGCCGGCCGGCCTCGACCTCGAGATGCCCGCCTCCGACGGCCGCACCGACGCCCAGCTCGTCGCCGCCGTGCGCGACGGTCGCCTCGCCGAGTCGGCGCTCGACCTCGCGGCGAAGCGCGCCGTCGAGCTCGCGCAGAAGGCCGTCGCGGGCGCCGACGCCGACGCCGCGTACGACGTCGACGCGCACCACGCCCTCGCCCGCGAGGCCGCAGCACGCGGCGCCGTGCTGCTGCGCAACGAGGGCGGCCTGCTGCCCCTCGACGCGTCGCGGACCGTCGCCGTGATCGGCGCCTTCGCCGAGACCCCGCGCTACCAGGGTGCGGGCTCGTCGCTCATCAACCCGACGCGGCTCGACACCGCGCTCGGCGCGATCAGCGAGGTCGCGGGCGAGCCGAACGTGGCGTACGCGGCCGGCTTCACGATCGACGGGGATGCCGGAGCCGACGCCGCCCTCGCGGCGGCCGCCGTCGCACTGGCCGCGACGAAGGACGTCGCCGTGGTGTTCCTCGGCCTGCCGGCCGCGGCCGAGTCGGAGGGCTTCGACCGCGAGCACCTGCGGCTGCCCGCGAGCCAGCTCGCGCTCGTCGAGGCCGTGCGCGCCGCGAACCCGAACACGGTCGTCGTGCTCGCCAACGGCGGTGTGGTCGAGCTGCCGTTCGCCGACGTCGTGCCCGCGATCCTCGAGGGCTGGCTCGGCGGACAGGCCGGCGGCAGCGGCATCGCCGACGTGCTCTACGGCGCCGTGAACCCCTCGGGCCGGCTCGCCGAGACCATCCCGCTGCGCCTCGAGGACACTCCCGCGTTCCTCGACTTCCCCGGCGAGTTCGGGCATGTGCGCTACGGCGAGGGCCTCTTCGTCGGCTACCGCTGGTACGACGCCCGCGACGCCGCCGTGCGGTACCCGTTCGGCCACGGCCTCTCGTACACCACGTTCGCGTACTCGGGCCTCTCGGTCGCCTCGGATGCTGCGGGGCTCACCGTGCGCGTGACCGTCGAGAACACCGGGGTGCGCGACGGCCGCGAGGTCGTGCAGGTCTACACCGGCCTCGCCGGGTCGGCCGTGCAGCGCGCACCGCGCTCGCTCGCCGGATTCGCCTCGGTCGAGCTCGCCGCGGGCGAGTCCCGCGAGGTCGAGGTGCGGGTGCGCCGCGAGGACCTCGCGTACTGGGACGTGCGCGTCGACCGCTGGGTCGTCGAGGGCGGCGAGCTCACGGTCGAGGTCGGGGCGTCGAGCCGGGACATCCGGCTCACCGGAGCCGTCGCGATCGACGGCGACGATGTGCGCCTGCCGCTCTCGATGGAGTCGTCGATCGCCGACGTCATGGCCGACCCCATCGCGGGCCCCGCGGCCGCGGCGGCGCTCGCGTCGCTCGCCGACGGCATGGGCGACACCGACGTCTTCACCGACGAGGGCATGGCGAAGATGATGGTGTCGTTCCCGATCGGGCGACTCGTCGGGTTCCCGGGCATCCCGGTGTCGTACGAGCAGATCGAGCAGCTCATCGCCGCGGCGAACGCCGGCGCGGCGCAGGCCCGGTAGGGGAACGCGCGCCCGAGCGGCACCCGTCGTGCTGGACTACGTCATTGAGTCGCCGCTGGCATCAGTGACGTAGTCCGGCGGGGTCGGGGGCGCCACCGACCAGGTCGGCTCCGCGCGGCGTGCGAGCGCGCGGGGCGGCCCCGGTGCGGGGCAACCGTCGCCCTCGTAGCGTTCAGCGCATGAACGTCGCCGTCGTCGCCGGCGCGATCTCCACCGGCCTCTTCGCCATGAGCTACCTGCCCATGCTGGTGAAGGCCGTGCGCTCGAAGGACCTGTCGTCGTACAGCGTCGGCAACCTCGTCATCACGAACCTCGGCAACGGGCTCTACACCGTCTACGTGCTGAGCATGCCCTTCGGGCCGATCTGGTTCCTGCACGCGTTCTACCTCGTGAGCTCCGCGCTCATGCTCGTCTGGTTCGTGCGCTACCGCGCGTCGTCCGCGTCGTCCGCGTCGTCCGCGTCGTCCGCGTCAGGGAGTCAGGAGGCGGATTCGCCTCGGTCGCGGGGCAGCAGCCCGTCGACCAGCGCGTCGATCACCTCGTCGGTCGAGGTCTCGGGATCGATCGGCGAGGTGAGCCGGTCGAGCAGCAGGCCGTCGAGCGCGTAGTGGAAGAGGGCGATCTCGCGGGGACCGCCCGGCAGGCCGGCCTGCCGGTTGAAGGCGACGTCGCCGGCGAAGCCCACCCGCTGCCACTCGCGCAGCACCGCGGCGACCTCGGGGCGGCGGGTGCTCTCGAGCCGCAGCTCGAACAGCGCGATCGTGACCTCGCGCTCGTCGCTGAGCCGCCGGACGATGTCGCGGAGGTAGTCGGCGAAGAGCGCCGGGCCGGCGGGCTGCACGGCCCGGGTGTCCAGGTCTTCCGCCGTCGGGCCGATCCGCTCGCCGATGCGCGCCATGAGCCCGGCGATGAGGGCGTCGCGGCTGGCGAAGTAGTTCGAGGCGGTGCCGACCGGCACCCCGGCCTCGCGGTCGACCGCGCGGTGCGTGAGGCCGCGCGCTCCCTCGGCGGCGAGCACGGTGATCGCGGCGTCGGCGAGGAGGCGTCGGCGTTCGTCGTTGCGGGCCATGTGCTGGAGTCTAGCCAAGATCACGACAGCTGTAGCGGTTCAGTGGCGTTAAGTACAACATCTGTTGTAGTATTTCGATCACGACAGATGTTGTGAATGGAGAATCGATGCGAGAACTCAGCTACTACGTCGCCGTCACCCTCGACGGGTTCATCGCGGGCCCGAACGGCGAGTTCGACGCGTTCCCGGTCGAAGGCGAGCACATGGCGGCGATCAACGAGCGTTTCGCCGACACCGTCCCGACCGACGCGGCCGCGGCGATCGGGCTCGCGCAGGATCGGCGTGCCTTCGACACCGTGCTGATGGGCTGGAACACCTACGCCGTCGGGCTGCCGTTCGGCGTCGACAGCCCCTACCGCCACCTGCGGCAGCTCGTGTTCAGCCGCGAGCACGAGGCGACGGGCCCCGGAGTCGAGACGGTGCGACGCGATCCGGTCGAGCTCGTGCGCGAGCTGAAGTCCGAGCAGGGCTCGGGCATCTGGTTGTGCGGCGGCGGTGCGCTCGCGGCGCAGCTCGCCGATGAGATCGATCGACTCGTGCTGAAGCGGTACCCCATCCTCTTCGGCGGCGGCATCCCGCTGTTCGGCCCGCGCCCGTACGCGCCGACCGGCTTCACCGAGGTCGCCACCCAGGTCTTCGGCAACGGCGTGGTGTTCTCGGAGTACGAGCGGACGCAGTAGGCGCGCGCTTCGCTCCCCGCCCGCAACCCCCTTGTCGACGTCGCGAGCTGCGACCTAGACAGGGGTGGGAGCGAAGGAGGAACGACATGGCGATCAGGCTGAACGAGACGGCGCTCCGCCACGCTCGCTCGCTCGTGCGCGACGGCGAGGTCGAGCGCGACGAGCGCGACGACTGGAGCGAGCACGCGCCGACGACCGACGAGGAGAACGCGTTCATCGATGAGGAGGGCTGGACCGAGTACCGGCACTGGCACCTCGGCATCGACGACGAGGCCGACGAGGAGACGAAAGAGGCCTACTCGTTCCCCTACGGCGACTTCAACAGGGTCCATCGCTGCGGAGTGATCTCGCTCGAGAGTCGGGCCGGGCAGTTCGACCACGACGAGATCCGTGACGCGGCGAAGCGCCTGCTCGAGCTGATCGACGAGGAGTGAGCGGATCGCCGCTCCCGCAACCCCTTGTCGCGCGGACTCGCGTGACGTAGACCGGAAGCGTCGTCGAGTACGGAAGGAGCAGCAGCATGAGGCGTGAGCGCAAGGAGGCGAAGCAGGCGATCGACGCCGCACGCGCGGCCGAGGCCGAGGTGCGGCGCATGGCGAAGCGATCGCCCAAGGGGTCGCGGGCGCGTTCGCGTCTCGAGTCGGCGGTGCGCTTCGCGGAGGCCGAGGTGACTGTGGCACGGGCCGGGCGTCGCGACTCGCCCGTGCTCGCGGCGAGGCGCGCCGAGCGCGCCGCCGCGCGACTCGACCGAGCGGCGAGCCGGTTCGGGCCGAGCGCGGGGACGGTCGGCCGAGGAGGCCGGAAGCGCGTCCTCGGCGGCGATGCCGCGGCGCGGTCGAAGACGCGCGCCGAACTCCTGAAGCGCCGGCGCAAGCAGGCCGAGCAGGCGCGGAAGATGGCCAAGAAGGTCGCGGCGCTCACGATCGGCCAGGCGATCGTCGTGCCGAACGATCGGAATGCGGCGGATGCGCCCGCCGGGACGGCGGGCGGCGCCGGGCGCGGCACGGGGGTCAGGCGTCGGGCGGGAGGCCCGCGACCGACAGCGTGATGACCCGGCGGCCGCGCCCTGTGCTCAGCTCTTCGCGGTGCTGCGGGGCTTCGCGGCCGGCTTCGCGGCGGCAGGCTTCGCGGCGGCAGGTTTCGTCGCGGCCGTCGCGGCCGGCTTGCTCGCGCGCGGCGACCGCACGGTCTTCGGCGCCGCCGACGAGGCCTGCGCCGCGGCATCCTGCACCGGGCGCGCGATCGGCGTGAGCCGGGCGAGCTGGGTGACGTGCTGCGGGCCGAGCTCGTCGAGGGTCTGCACCTCGAGCAGCTTCATCGTGCGCACGACCTGCTTCGACAGGATCTCGATGGTCTTGTCGACGCCCTCGCGCCCGCCGGCCATGAGTCCGTAGAGGTAGGCGCGGCCGATGAGGGTGAAGCGGGCGCCGAGCGCCACCGAGGCCACGATGTCGGCACCCGACATGATGCCGGTGTCGAGGTGCACCTCGAGGTCGCCGCCGACCTCCCGCGCCACCTCGGGCAGCAGGTGGAAGGGGATCGGCGCCCGGTCGAGCTGGCGGCCGCCGTGGTTCGACAGCACGATGCCGTCGACGCCGCGGGTCGCGAGCTCCTTCGCGTCGGCGAGCGTCTGCACGCCCTTCACGACGATCTTGCCCGGCCACATGGCGCGGATCGTGTCGAGGTCGTTCCACCCGATGGTGGGGTCGAACATGCCGTCGATGAGCTCGCCGACGGTGCCGCCCGTCGACTGCAGCGACGCGAACTCGAGCTTGGGCGTCGTCAGGAAGTCGACCCACCAGGCGGGTCGGGGGAGCGCGTTGATGACGGTGCCGGGGGTGAGCTGCGGCGGGATCGAGAAGCCGTTGCGGGTGTCGCGCAGTCGCGCGCCGGCGACGGGCGTGTCGACCGTGAAGAAGAGGGTGTCGAACCCGGCCGCCGCCGCACGGTGCACGAGCTCGTACGAGCGCTCGCGGTCGCGCATGACGTAGAGCTGGAACCAGTTGCGGCCGTTCGGGTTCGCCGCCTTCACGTCCTCGATCGAGGTCGTGCCCATGGTCGACAGGGTGAATGGGATGCCCGCAGCGCCCGCGGCGCCCGCGCCGGCGATCTCGCCCTCGGTCTGCATCATGCGGGTGAAGCCCGTCGGCGCGATGCCGAAGGGCAGCGCGGTCGGGCCGCCGAGCACCTCGCGGCTCGTGTCGACCTCGGGCACGTTGCGGAGGATGCCGGGGTGGAACTCGATGTCCTCGAAGGCCTGCCGGGCGCGGGCCAGCGACAGCTCGCCCTCCGCGGCGCCGTCGGTGTAGTCGAACGGCGCCTTCGGCGTGCGGCGCTTCGCGATCGTGCGGAGGTCGGCGATCGTCAGCGCGGCGTCGAGCCGGCGCCGCTTCGCGTCGAGCGTCGGCTTCTTGAAGCGCATGAGCTCGGCGAGCTCCTTCGGGTTCGGGAACTGGCGCTTGACCATCGTGGTGCTGCCTTTCGTGCTGGTGGGGGTCAGTGGTGGTGGATCGAGGTCTCGGCGTAGTAGCCCGAGATGTGGTCGTGGGTGCGAGTGCGTGCCGACGGGGCATCCGCCGCCCTGATCGCCTCGACGATGCCGCGATGCTCGCCGCGCAGCCGCTGCGAGGTCGCCTGCCAGTCGTCGAGATGCGCGAGGCCCTCGAGGGCGTACCCCTCGATGCCGCTGCGCAGCCCGGCCATCGTCGCGGTGATCACCTGGTTGCCCGAGGCCTCGGCCAGCGCGAGGTGGAACTCGGCGTCGAGCGCGAGGAATTCGGCGGCGGTGAGGGCGGGGGAGTCCATCGCGTCGAGCAGGCGGTCGGCCGCGCCGAGCTCCATCGGGTCGGATGCCTCGCGCCCGAGCCGCTCGGCGAGCTCGCCCGCGACCGCGCTCTCGAGGATGAGCCGGGTGCGCACGATGTCGGCGACCGGGAACCCGCTCGCCGCGACCTGGAGGCGCATGAGCGCGCTCATGCCGCCGCCGGGCGTCGCGATGATGACCGCGCCCGCGCTCGGGCCCGAGCCGGCCTGGGTGCGGATGAGGCCGAGCACCTCGAGCACCCGCAGGGCCTCGCGCACGCTCGACCGGCCGACGCCGAGCTCGGCCGAGAGCGCGCGTTCGCCGGGGAGCCGGTCGCCGGGGCGGAGGGCGCCGTCGAGCAGCTGCGTCTCGATGTGCTCGAGCACGGTGCGCCATGCGCGCGTCTCGCTCATGCCCTCGCTCCTTCGCCGTCCGCCGTGGCACGCCGCCATCGCGGCATGTGGTCAGACCACAGGGTAGCACGTGTGGTCAGACCACATGGCGGATGCCCCGGGGCCGACCCGGGGCATCCGCTGCAGCACTGCTCGTCGCGCTGAGGCGGGTTCGACGCATCCTCAGCGCGGCGAACCCGCCGCAGCGCGGAACGGGTCGCGTCAGGGCACGACGACCGCGCGCCCGCGCAACGTGCCGTCGTGCAGGCGCCGGTACGCCTCGGGAGCCTCGTCGAGCGTGAAGCGCTCGGTCTCGATCTTCACGAGCCCCGAACGGGCGAGGTCGAACACCTCGAACAGCTCGGCGCGCGAGCCCCAGTAGGGCGAGCGCACCGTCGCGTCGTACGGGGTCGTGAGCATGCCGACGGGCAGCGCCCCCGCGCCCACGCCCACGAGCACCTGGTCGCCCTCGACCGCGAGCATCGCGTGCCCGGCGTCGAGCGTCGGCTGGATCGCGACGAAGTCGAACACGGCCGCCGCGCCCCTGCCACCGGTGAGCTCCTTCACCCGGGTCGCCGACTCGGCGTCGGACGGGAACACGTGGTGCGCGCCGACCTCGGTGGCGAGCCGCAGCTTGTCCTGGCTGACGTCGAGCGCGATCACCGTCGCCGGGGTGAGCGCCCGCAGGATCTGGATCGCGACGTGGCCGAGTCCGCCCGCGCCGATCACGACGGCGGTCGAACCCGGTACGAGCTTCGGCAGCGACATCTTGATCGCGTGGTACGGCGTGAGCCCCGCGTCGGTGAGCGCCACGTGCTCGACCGGGTCGAGGTCGCCGAGCGGCAGCAGGAAGCGTGCGTCGGGCACCACGAGATACTCGGCCATCGCGCCGGGCGCACCGAGCCCCGGCGGGCGGATCTCGAGCTCGGCGGCGCGCTCGCAGTAGTTCTCCTTGCCCTGCGCGCACTGCGCGCAGCGGCCGCAGCCCCACGGACCGTACACCGCCACCGCCTCGCCGACCTCGACGCCGGTCACGCCCTCGCCGAGCTTGTCGACGACGCCCGCTCCCTCGTGGCCCAGCGTGAGCGGCAGGCCGTAGACGTACTGCTCCTCGTTCAGCCCCATGATGAAGCTGTCCGAGTGGCAGGCGCCGGCTGCGGTCACCCTGATGCGCACCTCGCCCGGGCCCGGCTCGGGCGTGTCGATCTCGACGATCTCGGGCGGCTGCCCGATCGTCCGGTACTGCAGAGCCTTCATCTCGATCCCCTTTCGTGATGGCGGCGCGGCGACCGCCGGGCTAGTCCTTCTTCGGCCGGATGCGCACCCGCCCCCGGCCGGTCTCGTCGAGCTCCACGACGCCGCCCCGCGACTTCAGGAACTCGGTGAACGACGCGAAGCCGAGCCGCCGCTCCTGGAACGAGGGGTCCATGCGCAGCATCTGGTTCTTCACCGCGCTCGACGACTGCCACTCCTCGTCGTTCTTCGCGTGCAGCAGCTCGATCGCCTTCTGCAGCAGTCGCCCGGGGTTGCGCGGGCTGCCGCTGCCGTCCTCGGCGGGTACCGGGTCGGCCGGCGCCATGAACTGCAGCACCCGGGCAGACGGCCGCTCGACCGGCTCGTCGGGCTCCGCGGCCTTCGGTTCGCTCTTCGCCCTGCCCCGCGAACGGCCGGATGCCTCGGGCGCCTCGTCGCTCGCTGCCTCGACCGTCTTCGTCGACGCCCTGCGCCGACGGTTGGGGGCTGGCGCCGCGGGCGCGACCGCCGCAGCCTCGTCGGCGTCGTCGACCTCGGCGTCGGCGTCGGTCGTCAGCAGCGCGTCGTAGTCGGCGAACTCGTCGACCGCCGCCGTCAGTGCCCGGCTCGTGCCGCCCGCCACGCCGATGCCCACGACGTAGCGGCCGAGCCGCTTCGCCTTCTGTGCGAGCGCGACGTAGTCGGAGTCGCCCGCGACGATCACGATGTGCGAGAGGTCGTCGATGCGGAACATGTCCTCCACCGCGTCCACCGCGAGCCGGATGTCGGCGCCGTTCTTCGTCGCCGAGAGCGGGAACAGCTGCACGAGGTCGACCGCACGGTCGATGAGCTGGCCGCGGTAGCTCGCGTTCACGGGCGTCGACCAGTCGGCGTAGGCGCGGGCGATCGCGATCGTGCCGAACGTCGCCGCGAAGTCGAGCACGGCGTCGATGTCGACCGTCGCCTCCCGCAGCTTCTCGGCGGTCTTCGTGCCGGCGGACGGCGCCTTCGAGCGCGAGGTGTCCTTGCGGTAGGCGAAGTCGCCGTGCAGTTGGTCGTATCGCGAGATGACGATGTTGTCGAAGTCGAAGTACAGGGCCACGCGGGGTTCAGCCGAGACGGGCATGGAGACCTTCCATCGAGGGTGTTCCTCCGATGCTACGCCGCCGAGCTGAACGCGCCCCGGAACGGGCGGCCCCGGCCCGTCGCTCGCGCTCCGCTCGTCGTGGCGGGGGCTTCCCCGTCACGCGGCGAAACACGGGAATACCGGCTCCGACGCGTCGTTGTGGTCACTGCCGGGCGGGATCGCCGCGCCGGCGCCGACCCGACCGCCGACCCGACTGGAGCCCCGATGACCGAGACCGCAACCGCCGCCGCACGCGCCCGCATCGGAGCGTCCGACCTCGAGATCGCCCCGCTCTCGCTCGGCACGAACGTCTTCGGCTGGACCGCCGACCGCGATGCGACCTTCGCCGTGCTCGACGCGTTCACCGCCGGCGGCGGCGACTTCCTCGACACGGCCGACGGCTACTCGCACTGGGTTCCCGGCAACACGGGCGGCGACAGCGAGCGGCTGATCGGCGAGTGGATCGCGTCGCGCGGCGCGCGCGACGACGTCGTCATCGCGACGAAGGTGAGCACGCACCCCGAGTTCCAAGGGCTCGCCGCCGCCAACGTCCGCGCAGCGGCGGATGCCTCGCTCCAGCGCCTCGGCACCGACGTGATCGACCTCTACTACGCCCACTTCGACGACCCCGAGGTGCCGCTCGAGGAGACGGTCGGCGCGCTCTCGGCCCTCGTCGACGCCGGCAAGGTGCGCGCCATCGGCATCTCGAACTACTCGCCCGAGCGCATCGACGAGTGGTTCAGCGTGACCGAGGCGAACGGATTCCACCGTGCGGTGGCGCTGCAGCCGCACTACAACCTCGTCGAGCGCGACTTCGAGACGAACGGCCTGCGCGAACGAGCCGAGCGCGAGGGGCTCGCGGTCCTCCCGTACTTCTCGCTCGCGAAGGGCTTCCTCGCCGGCAAGTACCGCTCCGAGGCGGATGTCACCGCCGACGGCGCGAGCGTGCGCGCGGGCGGGGCTGCGCCCTACCTCGGGGAGCGCGGGACCCGGGTGCTCGGCGCGCTCGACGCGGTCGCGGCCGCCCACGGGGCATCCGTCGCCTCGGTGTCGCTCGCCTGGCTCCGTCGGCAGCCGACGGTCGTCGCGCCCATCGCGAGCGCCCGCAACGTCGAGCAGCTCGGCGACCTGCTCGCCTCCCTCGCGCTCGAGCTGAGCGGCGAGGAGCTCGCCGCCCTCGCCGACGCCTCGGCCTGATCCCTCCGGCACGCCGGCGACACGGCCCGCTCCGGGCCGCGTCGCCGCCGTCGGGGGCACGCGCCGTGCCATGATGCGGTGACGTCGCCTCCCCGGGCGACCCGGGGAGGGGCGAGCGTGAAGGCTCACTGGTGGCGGCTCGACCCGGGAGGGGCCATCGTCGGGCTGCTGGCCGCGGCGCTGTCGATGACCCCGTCACTGCTGCCCCGCCCGGCGCTGTTCCAGGGCATGATCACCGCGCTCGCGTTCCTCATCGGCTACGGCGCAGGGGTCGGCCTCTGGTGGCTCGTGCGTCGGTTCGTGCCCTGGCGGCCGACGCCCGCGCAGCGCCGCATCGGCTGGTGGGCCTGGGGCGGCGCCGCCGTGCTGCTCGCGATCGTGCTCGGCCTCGCCTCGGTCGGCTGGCAGAACGAGGTGCGTCGCACCGTGGAGCTCCCCGAGATCGACGGCTTCGACGGGCTGGTCTTCCTCGTCGGCTTCGTGCCGGTCGTGCTCATCGGCATCGCCCTCGCCCGTGCGGTGCGCCGGCTCGGCACCCGCCTCTCGGTCCGGCTCGGCCGCGGCTGGGGCGCGACGGCCACGGCGGCGATCGTCGTCGGCGCGACCGTCGCGGTGGTCTCGGTCGTGATGTTCGGCCTCGACCGTCTCTACCTCGCCAACAACGGCCCCGCGGCGCCGTGGGTCACCGAGCCGATGAGCGCGTTCCGTTCGTCGGGACCCGACTCGGAGGTCGAATGGGACGTGGTCGGCCGGCACGGCACCGCCTTCCTCGGCGGCGGGCCGACCGCGGCCGACATCGAGGAGCTGACCGGGCGCCCCGCGCTCGAACCGGTGCGGGTCTACGTCGGGCAGGCGAACGCCCCGACCGTCGAGGAACGCGCGGCCATCGCGGTGCGCGAGCTCGAGCGCACCGGGGCGTTCGAGCGCGAGGTGCTCGTGGTCGCGACGACGACCGGGTCGGGATGGCTCGAACCGCAGGCCGTCGACGCCGTCGAGTACCTGCACGGCGGCGACACGGCGATCGTGTCGATGCAGTACGCCTACACGCCGAGCTGGGTGTCGTTCGTGTTCGACCCCGACGCGCCGGTCGCGTCATCCGTCGCGCTCTTCGATGCCGTTCACGCGAAGTGGGAGACCCTGCCCGAGGCGACCCGCCCGCAACTCGTGGTCTACGGGCTGAGCCTCGGTGCGCACGGCACGCAGGAGGCGTTCGACGGGCTCGACGAGCTGCGCGCCCGCACCGAGGGCGCCCTGCTCGTCGGCAGCCCGAACGGCTCGACCATGTGGCGCACCCTCACCGAGAGCCGAGACGAGGGCAGTCCGCAGTGGCAGCCCGTCGTCGACGGCGGCAGGGAGGTCCGCTGGCTCTCGGGCCCCGGAGACTTCCACGCGCTCGGGCCCGACTGGCAGGCGCCCCGCGTCGCGTACCTGCAGCACGCGAACGACCCGGTGACCTGGCTCGGCCTCGAGCTGATCTGGGAGGAGCCCGACTGGCTGAAGCCGGGCGAGCGGGCCGACGAGGTCAGCGACTCGATGCGCTGGATCCCGGCCGTGACCGCCCTGCAGGTGGTCATCGACATGTTCATGGGCGAGAGCGTGCCCGCGAGCCACGGCCACAACTACGGCGACGTCGTGCTCGACGGGTGGCAGGCGGTCACGGGCGACGGCGAGCTCCACGAGGCGGCGCTCGCGCGAATCCAGGGGGTGCTCGAGGGGTATGCCGAGGTGCAGCCGGTCGGCAGCGTCAGCGAGTAGCGGCGCGCGCGTCGGCTCGGCCGTGTCGTGGTTCGTGCGCCCGCACCGCGCGGCCGGTTAGGCTGCGCTCGTCGGTGCTTGGGGGAGCAGGGCTCGGGGAGCCCGGCGCGATGGGGAGGAACGACATGCGCGTTGCCGGAGGTGCCGCCGTGCCGGCGGTCGTGATCATGGCCATGGCGCTCGCCGGGTGCACGGCGGCCGCCGAGCCGTACGCGCCGCGGATCGAGCTCGGCGCGGCGCCGCCCGCCGACGCGGTCGAACTCGCCGAGGGCGCGCTCGACCCCGCGCTCGAGGCGCTGCCCGGTCTCGTCGAGCGCGTGCTCGACGAGACCGGCGTGCCCGGGGCGGCCGTCGCGGTCGTGCACGACGGCGACACGGTGTTCGCTGAGGGATTCGGCGTGAGGAAGGTCGGCGAGGACGACCCCGTCGACGCGGAGACGGTGTTCCAGGTGGCGTCGATGTCGAAGCCGATCGGGTCGACCGTCGTCGCGACGCAGGTGACCCAGGGCGTCGTCGGGTGGGACACGCCGGTCGCGCCGCTCCTGCCGGGCTTCGCGCTCGCCGACCCGTGGGTCACCGAGCACCTCACCGTCGGCGACCTCTATGCCCATCGCTCGGGCCTGCCGCTCGCCGCGGGCGACGACCTCGAGGACATCGGCTACGACCGGGAGTATGTGATCGACCACCTCCGGTACCAGCCGTTGAACCCGTTCCGGGTGAGCTACGGGTACGCGAACTTCGGCATGACGACGGGCGCCGAGGCCGTCGCGAACGCCGCCGGCGTCGACTGGGAGACGCTCTCGGAGCGCGAGCTGTACGAGCCGCTCGGCATGACCGCCACGAGCTCCCGCCACGACGACTTCCTCGCACGTGACGACCGCGCCGCACTGCACGCGCTCGTCGACGGTGAGTTCCAGCCGCTCTCCGAGCGCGACCCCGACGCGCAGTCGCCGGCGGGCGGCGTGAGCTCGAACGCGGTCGACGTGGCGAAGTGGATGAACTTCGTGCTCGCCGACGGCGTCGTCGACGGCGAGAAGCTCATCGACACCGCCGACCTCGCCGCCGCGATGCGCCCGCAGGTCACCTCCGCGCCCTCCAGCACCCCCGGCATGCGGTCGGGGTCGTACGGCTACGGGTTCAACGTCGGCACCCAGACGAGCGGCCGTGCGACGGCCTCGCACTCGGGCGCCTTCGTGCTCGGGGCCGGCACGAACTTCCAGCTGGTACCGTCGCTCGGGCTCGGCGTCGTCGCACTCACGAACGGGGCGCCCGTCGGGGCCGCGGAGGCGATCGTGAGCGAGTTCCTCGATCTCGTGCAGTACGGCGAGTCGACACGCGACTGGGTGGAGGCCTACGGCGCGGCGCTCGCGCACTACCGCGAGCCGGCGGGCGACCTCGTCGACCAGTCGCGCCCGGCGTCGCCCGCGGCGCCGTCGGCGCCGCTCGAGTCCTTCGCCGGCAGCTGGTCGAACGACTACTTCGGCCCGGCGGAGGTCGTCGTCGACGGGGACGCACTCGTCGTGCGCCTCGGCCCCGACGGCGGCTACGAGGTGCCGCTCGAACCGTGGGACGGCGACGTCTTCGCGTTCACGCCCGGCGGCGAGAACGCACCCGACGGCTCGCACTCCTCGGCCGCGTTCGTGCTCGGCGAGGCGGCGGGCGCCTCGACGATGACGCTGCAGTTCTTCGACGCCAACGACCTCGGCACCTGGACGCGCTGAGCGAGATCAGCTGCGCAGCACGACGTTCTCGGGCTCGTCGCCTCGGAGCATCCGCTCGATCTGGCGGCGCAGCAGCCGGGCCATCCGCGGGATCATCGCCGTGGACGCGCCGCCGACGTGCGGCGAGACGAGCACGTTCGGCAGCGCGAAGAGCGGGTGCCCGTCGGGCAGCGGCTCGGGGTCGGTGACGTCCAGCGCGAAGCGGAGGCGGCCGCTGCGGGCCTCGGCGAGGATCGCCTCGGTGTCGGCCACCCGGCCACGGGCGATGTTCACCACGAGGGCGCCGTCGGGCAGCGCGGCGAGGAACTCGACGTCGATGAGCCCCTCGGTCGCCTCGCTGAGCGGCACCCCGACGATGACGATCTCGGCCTCGGGCAGCAGCGCGGGCAGCTCGTCGACGCCGTGGATGCGCCCGCGCTCGTCGTCACGGGCGTGCCCGGCGACGCGCGTGATCTCGACCTCGAACGGCACGAGGCGGTCTTCGATCGCGCGGCCGACGCCCCCGTAGCCGACGATGAGCACGCGCCGGTCGGCGAGGCTCGCGTGCCGCGCGGGCGCCCAGCGGCCCTCGCCGGCGGCGCGAACGAAGTCGGGGATGCCGCGCTGCGACGCCAGCACGAGGGCGAGGGTCAGCTCGGCCGTCGAGGTCTCGTGCACGGTCGCGGCGTTCGCGAAGACGTGCCCCGGGGGGAGGGCTGCGGCGATGTCGTCGTAGCCGATCGACTGCGACTGCACGAGCCGGGTCGTGACGTCGGCGAGCGCCCCGAGCCGGTCGGCGGCACCCATGTACGGTGGCACGACGATGTCGAGGTGGGCGGCCGGCGGCGGCGAGTCGAGCGCCCAGGTCACGACCTCGACGCCCTCGGGCGGCGCGCCGAGGGCATCGCGGAGGGTGGCACCGGGAACGGAGACGAGGAGGCGGTCGGTCATGGGCTCGATCCTCGCAGACGCCGTCGCGCGCCGCTGCTAGCGTTGCGGCCATGGATGACGCGGCCGAGCGCAACGCGGACCGCCGCGACCGCGGCCACGGCGACGGCGAGCGGGGCCGCGGCCGCCGCAGCCGCCACGACCGGCCCGACGACGAGCGCGTCGAGGCGCTGAAGGAGCGCGTCTACGCGACGTTCACCGGCCTCGCGATCGTCCTCGTGCAGCTGGCGAACGTCGAGCACGTGCAGCCGGCGCGCGCGGCCGTCACCCTCCTCGTCGGCATCGTCGCGATCACCGCGGCGGGCTTCGTCGCCGACGTCATCGCGCACCTGGCCGTGCACGCCGCGTTCCCCGACCGCGCCGAGGCCGGGCGGATGCTCCGGACCTCGGGGTCGGCGCTCGCCTCGGCGGCCGTGCCGTTCCTGCTCCTCGGGCTCGCGGCGCTCGGACGCATGGAGCTCGAGACCGCGCTCCGCGCCTCGTCCATCGTCTACGTCGCCACGCTCGGCCTCATCGGCTTCGTCGCCGTGCGCCGCACGCGGGTCGCCTGGTGGAAGCAGCTCGTCGCGATCGGGTTCCTGCTCGCGCTCGCGCTCGGGGTCGTCGCGCTGCAGCAGCTCGCGCACGGCCACTGACCCCGCGGCCGTCACACTGTCAGAGGCTTCCTCAGCACTGGGTATGTTGGAGGGACGCCGCGCGCGACTGCACCACGTGGCATCCGTTCGAACCATGAAGGAGCGCGCGTGACCGCATCTCGCACGGCCATCGACGACGTCTACGCCCAGATCCTCGCCCGCAACCCGGGCGAGTTCGAGTTCCACCAGGCGGTGCGCGAGGTCTTCGGCTCGCTCGACCGAGTGCTCGAGCGCAACCCGCACTACGTGCAGGCGTCGATCCTCGAGCGCATCTGCGAGCCCGAGCGGCAGATCATCTTCCGGGTGCCGTGGGTCGACGACGCCGGTCGCGTGCAGATCAACCGCGGCTTCCGCGTGCAGTTCAACTCGGCGCTCGGCCCCTACAAGGGCGGGCTGCGGTTCCACCCGAGCGTGCTGCTCGGCACCGTGAAGTTCCTCGGCTTCGAGCAGATCTTCAAGAACTCCCTCACCGGCATGCCGATCGGCGGCGGCAAGGGCGGCAGCGACTTCGATCCCAAGGGCAAGAGCGACGCCGAGGTCATGCGCTTCTGCCAGTCGTTCATGACCGAGGCGTACCGGCATCTCGGCGAGTACACGGATGTCCCGGCGGGCGACATCGGCGTCGGTGCGCGCGAGATCGGCTACCTCTTCGGCCAGTACAAGCGCATCACGAACCAGTACGAGTCGGGCGTGCTC
This sequence comes from Agromyces sp. NPDC058104, assembly GCF_042884835.1. Lineage (NCBI taxonomy): Bacteria > Bacillati > Actinomycetota > Actinomycetes > Micrococcales > Microbacteriaceae > Agromyces > Agromyces sp. NPDC058104. The sequence goes on from NZ_JBHVTD010000002.1 coordinate 129,984, forward strand.
ACCGGCAAGGGCCTCACCTGGGGCGGCTCGCTCGTGCGCACCGAGGCGACCGGCTACGGCGCCGTGTACTTCACCCAGCACATGCTCGAGACCCGCGGGCGCTCCTTCGACGGGGCGCGCGTGCTGGTCTCGGGGTCGGGCAACGTCGCGATCTACGCGATCGAGAAGGTGCACGAGCTCGGCGGCGTCGTGATCGGCGCCTCCGACTCGTCGGGCGCCGTGTACGACCCCGACGGCATCGACGTCGCGCTGCTCCGCGAGGTGAAGGAGGTGCGCCGCGACCGCATCGAGCAGTACGTCGCCGAGCGCGGCGGCCGGGCCGAGTTCGTCGCCGGCGCCACCGTGTGGGACCTCGCCGACCGCGGGCCCGTGCAGGTCGCGCTGCCGTGCGCGACGCAGAACGAGCTCGGCGAGACGCACGCCCGGGCGCTCGTCGCCGCCGGCGTCATCGCGGTCGCCGAGGGCGCGAACATGCCCACCACCCCCGAGGCGATCACCGTGCTCCGCGACGCGGGCGTGCTGTTCGGCCCGGGCAAGGCGGCGAACGCCGGCGGCGTCGCGACGAGCGCGCTCGAGATGCAGCAGAACGCGTCGCGCGACTCGTGGAGCTTCGAGCACACCGAGCAGCGCCTCGCCGAGATCATGGAGTCGATCCACGAGCGCTGCGCGACGACGGCCGAGGAGTACGGCGCACCGGGCGACTACGTGGTCGGCGCCAACATCGCGGGCTTCGTGCGCGCGGCCGACGCGATGCTCGCGCTCGGCGTCATCTGAGGTGAACGGCCGAGCCCCCGCCGTCGGCTAGCCTCGCTGGGTGCGGATCGCAGTCGTCGGCGGCCTGCTGGTCGCGCTCGGAATCATCGCGGTGGCGGGCGGTGTGCTCCCCATCGAGGCGGTCGGCGCCCTCGCGGCACGGTCGGCGCCGATCCTCGGCTTCGTCGTCGCGATGACGATCGTCGCCGAGCTGGCGGCGGAGGCCGGGGTCTTCCGGTCGATCGCGCAGCACCTGGCCCGTTTCGCCAGGGGTCGCGCGATGGTGCTGTGGCTGCTCGTGGTGGCGCTGGCGACGGCGTCGACGGTGTTCCTCTCGCTCGACACGACCGCGGTCCTGCTCACGCCCGTCGTGGTGTCGGTCGCCGCCCACGCCCGCATCTCGCCGATCCCGTTCGCCCTCACGACGGTCTGGCTCGCGAACACCGGCTCGCTGCTGCTTCCCGTCTCCAACCTCACGAACCTGCTCGCGGCCGAGCGGCTCGGCGCGCACCCGGTCGAGTTCGCGGCGGTCATGTGGGCGCCGGCCGTGGTCGGCGTGCTCGTACCCGTCGCGTTCCTGCTGGCGACGCGGTGGCGGCAGCTCGGCGCCCGGTTCGAGCCCGACGAGCCCGTGCCGGCCGAGGACCGGGTGCTGCTCGCGATCGGCTCGGCGGTGCTCGTGCTGCTCGTCCCGCTCCTCGTGTCGGGGATCGAGGTGTGGATCCCCGCGACGGCCGGCGCGGCGGTGCTGTTCGTCGCCTTCCTCGTGCGCCGCCCCTCGGTGCTCCGACCGGCGCTCGTGCCGTGGCAGCTGGTCGTGTTCGTCGCCGGGCTCTTCCTGGCCATGGAGGCCGCCCACGAACTCCGCCTGACGGAGGTCCTCGCATCCATCGCCGGCGAGGGGGAGGACCCGCTCGCGCTTCTGCGGCTGGCCGGCGTCGCCGCGGTCAGCGCCAACGCGTTCGACAACCTCCCCGCGTACCTCGCCCTCGAACCGTTCGCGTCGAGCCCGCTGCGCAGCGCGGGCCTGCTCATCGGCGTGAACGCCGGTGCGCTCATCACCCCCTGGGCGTCGCTCGCGACCCTGCTCTGGCATCACCGCCTCGTCTCGATGGGCGTGCAGATCTCGTGGCCGAAGTTCGCCGCGCTCGGGCTCGCGGTGGCGCCGTTGACCGTCGCCGGCGCCGTATTCGCGCTCGTGGCGGTCGGCTGACGAATCGTGACCGCCGCACGGGCCGCCGCGCACGGAAGGTGCGATGATGAGCGCCGTGACCAGTGCATCCCGTGACGTCGGCCCGCTCGAGTTCCCCGCCTTCCCCCGCGAGTTCGTGATCGGCTCGGCGACCGCGGCGTACCAGATCGAAGGCGCGGCCGACGAAGACGGCCGCACGCCCTCGATCTGGGACACCTTCAGCCGCACGCCCGGCCGCACCTGGAACGGCGACACCGGCGACGTCGCCTGCGACCACTACCACCGGCTCGAGTCCGACCTCGACCTCATGGCCTCGCTCGGGCTCGAGGCGTACCGCTTCTCGCTCTCGTGGTCGCGGCTGCTGCCCGGCGCGGGCGACCGGCCGAACCCTGCCGGGGTCGACTTCTACTCGCGGCTCGTCGACGGGCTCCTCGCCCGTGGCATCCGCCCCATCGCGACGCTCTACCACTGGGACCTGCCGCAGGAGCTCGAGGACGCGGGCGGATGGGCGAACCGCGACACCGCCCTGCGCTTCGCCGACTACGCGGGCCACGCCGTCGACGCGCTCGGCGACCGCGTGCACACGTGGACGACGCTCAACGAGCCGTGGTGCTCGGCGTACCTCGGCTACGGCTCGGGCGCTCACGCTCCGGGTCGCACCGACGGCGCCGCCGCGCTCGCCGCGGTGCACCACCTGAACCTCGCGCACGGGCTCGCGGTGCCCGAGATCCGCCGTCGCGCGACGAACTCGCCCGACGTCTCGGCGACGCTGAACTTCCACGTCATCCGCGGCGGCGACGCCGAGGCGACCCGGCGCATCGACGCGCTCGCGAACCGGGCGTTCACCAGCCCGATGCTGCTCGGCCGCTACGACGACGACCTCATCGCCGACACCTCCGCGGTCACCGACTGGTCGTTCGTGCGCGACGGCGACCTCGAACTCGTGCACCAGCCGATCGACGTGCTCGGCGTCAACTACTACTCGACCGTGACGGTCGCGATGTGGGACGGCGTGAGCGAGCGCAGCCGCAACGACGGCCATAAGGACGTCGGCGGCACGCCGTGGCCCGGCAGCGAGCACGTGGAGTTCCTGCCCCAGGACGGGCCCTACACCGACATGGGCTGGAACATCGCGCCCGACGGCCTCGAGGAGCTGCTCGTCTCGCTCGCCGAGCAGTTCCCGGGCCAGCCGCTCATGATCACCGAGAACGGCGCGGCGTTCGCCGACGTCGTGACCCCGACGCCCGAGGGCCCCAGGGTGCACGACGTCGAGCGCGTCGACTACCTGCGGCGGCACTTCGCCGCGGCCCGCCGCGCGATGAACCGCGGCGTCGACCTGCGCGGCTACCTCGTCTGGTCGCTGCTCGACAACTTCGAGTGGGGCTACGGCTACTCGAAGCGGTTCGGCATCGTGCGCGTCGACTACGACACGCAGGAGCGGCTCGTGAAGGACAGCGGCCGCTGGCTCGCAGGACTCCTCGCGTCCCGGCGCTGAGCGGCCGCGCCGCGGTGGGGCAGCCTCAGCCCCGCGAGGCCGCGGCCGCGACGAGGTTGTGCAGCTCGGCGTCGTCGTACGCGAAGCGGTCGAGCCCCGCACGGTTCGTCAACAGCACGAAGCACACGCCGAGCGACGGCGTGATCCAGAACTCGGTGCCGGCCCAGCCCGCGTGCCCGTACGTGTCGCGGGCGAGCAGCCCGGGATCCGCGTTCGGCAGGTTCCAGGCGAAGCCGAAGTCGCGGCCGCGCTCGACCGTGTACGAGCCGAGCCGCGGCATGTCGACGGTGAGCGACCGGCGCATCGCCTCGACCGCGAGGGGCGACACGACGGCGCCGTCGTCGCGCAGCAGTGCCGAGCCGAGCGCGAGCAGGTCTCCGGCCCTGCCGAAGGCCCCGCCACCGGGGTTGCGCTGCTCGGCGTAGACGTCCCAGTCGAGCCCGCACTGCGCCGCATCGACCGGCGCGTGCTTCGACGAGGCGCGGTCGAAGGTCAGCCCCGTGGCATCCGCCCGGCGTGCGATCTCGTGGAAGCGCCGCTCCCAGGGCTCGCCCGTCGCGTGGGCGATGAGTGCGGCGACGCCCTCGAAGGCGATGGTCGAGTAGCGCGCGGCGGTGCCCGCCGCGAAGTCGCGGCCGCCGGCGAGCAGGGCCGCGCGGAGGTCGGGCACGTCCATCGCGGGCTCGGGGATGCCGGAGGTGTGGCTCACGAGGTGGCGCAGTTGCACCTCGTCGGGACGAAGCGCGGCGAACTCGGGCAGCGCTCGGGCGAGCGGCGTCGTCGGCGTGAGCCGGCCCTCCTCGACGAGGCTGAGTGCGGCGAGGCCGGTGATGGGCTTCGTCACCGAGAAGATCGGGTAGTGATCGTCGACGGATGCCTCGCCGAACGCCTCGAGCGCCACCACGCCCTGCGCATCGGCGATGCCGAGCACCGCGGTGGGCAGCACCCCGGACGCGACGTGCGCGCGGGTCCAGTCGAAGGCGGCGTCGAACGTCGGCATGGGAGTCCTCTCAGGTGGCGAGTCGTCGGGCGCGGTTCGAGATGTCGGCGTCCGGCTCGCTGGTCATCCTCGCAGAGGATCCGCCGGGGGTCACGGCAGTTGCTCGACTTGGGCCCGTGCACGGGCTCGAGCTGAGCGACGGCGAACGCGGTGCCCCCATCGGGGTCGGAGTGCGGCCGACGAACGACTTCGTGACCTACGGCGTCGGGGTGTCGACCCTCGGAATGCGCGACACCGAGTTCGCTCGCGGCCGGGTCGCGGCCACGGTCGGCAGCCCCGTCGGCGTCGCCTGAGCTCGCGGGTCGGGCGAGGCGATCGGGGTCGCCTCGGTCGGCACCTGCAGCGCCTCGGTCGGCACGGCGATGGCTGACGTCGGCACGACGGCGATCGCGGCCGTCGGCGGGGCGTCGAAGCGCACGGCGGGCGCCCAGCGTCGCTGGGGGTGCCTCGCGAGCCGCATGCCGCGCGACACGACGAGCCAGGCCACGCCGATGAGCGCCGCGACGCCGGCCGCGATCGCGGCGACGCCGAGGCCCCAGCGGGGGCCCCAGCTGTTCGCGACGGCGCCCACGATCGGCGCACCGATCGGCGTGCCGCCCGACAGGATGGCGAAGTACAGCGCGAGCACCCGCCCGCGCAGCGCGGGGTCGGTCGTCGTCTGCACGTAGCCGTTGGCCGTCGTGAGCATCGTGACCGCGGCGAAGCCGATGAGCACCGTCGATGCGGCGAAGAGCACGAACGTCGGCATCACGGCTGAGATCGCCGCGGCGACGCCGAAGCCCGCGGCGGCGATGATGACGACGCGCATGCGGGCGCGCTCGCGCCGGGCGGCGAGCAGGGCGCCCGCGAGCGAGCCGATCGCGAGGATCGAGTTGAGCAGGCCGTACTCGCCGGCGCCCCGCCCGAACTCGACGGCCATCGTCGACGAGAAGATCGGGAAGTTCATGCCGAACGCACCCACGAGGAACACGATGACGAAGACGACGACGAGGTCGGGCCGGCTCCACACGTAGCGGAAGCCCGCGACGAACGCGCCGCGTTCGCGGCTGGCCCGCGGCATCCGCTTGAGCTTCTTGCCCTTGAGCATGGCGAGCGCGCCGAGCACCGCGAGGAAGGTGACGGCGTTGATGATGAAGACCCAGCCCGAGCCGACGAGCACGATGAGCACACCGGCGACGGCGGGGCCGATGAGGCGCGCGGTGTTGAAGGAGGCCGAGTTGAGGGCGACCGCGTTCGACATGTCGGAGCTCGAGACGAGGTCGGTGACGAAGGTCTGGCGCGCCGGGTTGTCGATCGCGTTCACGATGCCGAGGAGGCCCGCGAAGACGTAGAGGTGCCACAGCTCGGCGTGGCCGAAGATGAGCAGCAGGCCGAGGGCGAGGCCGAGCAGCATGAGCGCCGTCTGCGTGCACATGAGGATCTTGCGGCGGTCGAAACGGTCGGCGATGAGGCCCGTGACCGGCACGAGCAGCAGCTGCGGGGCGAACTGCAGGGCCATCGTGACGCCGACGGCGAGGGCGTCGTTGGCGGTGAGCTCGGTGAGGACGACCCAGTTCTGGGCGGTGGCCTGCATCCAGGCGCCGACGTTCGAGACGAGGGCGCCGATGAACCAGATTCGGTAGTTGGCGTGGCTGAGGGAGCGGAACATGGCACTCACTGGTCGAGGAGCCTCCCGAGGATCGTGGTGGCGCGCGCGAGGACCTCGCGGTCGGCGGGGTCGAGCGCGGCGTACCGCTTCGCGATCCACGCGTCACGGCGCTTGCGGGTCTCGCGGACGACGACGTCGCCCGCTTCGGTCACCTCGACGAGCACCTTGCGCCGGTCGTCGTCGTCGGTGCGGCGGGTGACGTAGCCGGCGTCGACGAGGCAGTTGACCGTGCGGTTCATGCTCGGTGCGGTCACCCGCTCGAGCTCGGCGAGGCGGCCGATCGTGAGCGGCCCCTCGCTGTGGATCCACCCGAGCGTCGAGAACTGCGAGGCGCTGATCTCGGTGTCGCTGCGCTGCTGGCGCAGGCGCCGCGAGAGGCGCATCACCGCGATGCGGAGCTCGGTCGACTGCTCGGCCAGGGTGAGGCGTCGAGGGGATGCCGCGGGGTTCGGTCGCGTGATCGCGGCAGTGTTCGTGGCATCCGTCATGATGCTTAGTCTAACAAATTAGTGTGGCTAAGTATTTCAGCGGCGGGGGCCGGAGCGCCGCCGGTCGGCGGCGCTGCCTCGAGCGGGGCGATCGCTGCTACAGTGCCGCTACGCTCGACGGCTTCGGCCGACCCGATCGAGCGACGGGCACGGCCCGCGTGATCGAGGAACGAGACGACGTTGACCCGCTCCCTGCCCGATGTCGGTGCACCCCGGCTCCCCGAACTCGAGGCGCTCGCAGGCCTCATCGACAGCACCACGGTGAGCGGCATCCCGACGCTGGTCGCCCCCTCCTCCCGTGGGCAGCTGATCACCGCGGGGCTGCTCTTCCGAGTCGGCTGGGCCGACGAGACGCTCGCCACCCGGGGCATCACGCACCTCGTCGAGCATCTCGCGCTCTTCGGCCTCGGGCAGGTCGACGCCCACCACAACGGCGCCACCGACGAGCTGTTCACCCTCTTCCACGTCACCGGCACCGAGTCGGAGGTGGTCGACTACCTCAACGGCGTCTGCGCGGGGCTGACGGACCTGCCCGTCGAACGCATGGACGTCGAGAAGGAGATCCTCCGGACGGAGGCCTCCCGCCGCGACACCCGCTGGGCGGCGCCGCATCTCGAGCGCTACGGTGCGACCGGACCGGGGCTCGGCTCCTTCGACGAGTTCGGACTGGATGCGCTCACCGCCGACGACCTTCGCGCGTGGGCCCGCACCCGGTTCACGCGTGACAACGCCGCGCTCTGGATCGCCGGCGACGGGATACCCGACGGCCTCGAGCTCGCGCTGCCGGCGGGGGAGCGATCACCGGTTCCCGAGTGGCGCGAGCTGGACCAGCCGAAGCCGGCCTGGTTCGAACGCGGTCAGGACGTCGTGCTGCTGCACGCGGTCGTCGAGGACCGGTCGGTCGCGAGTGTCTTCGCCGGAGTCGCATCGAAGGCGCTGTTCCGCACCCTTCGCCAGGAGGGCGGGCTCTCCTACTCGGCGCAGTGCGAATGGCAGCCGATCGGTGCCGGCCGGGGACGGGTGGTCGTGTTCGCCGACGCGCGCCCCGAGACGCGAGAGGCGGTCGCCGTCGGCGTCGTCGGGGTGCTCGAGGCGCTGGCAGCCGGCCAGGTCGACGAGCACGACCTCGACGCCGTCAAGACGGCCGCCAGGCAGCAGTCGGAGATGCCCGACCTCGGCGCGGCGATGCTGCCGACGGTGGCATCGTGGTTGCTCGAGGGCGTGCCGATCCGAGCGCGCGACGAGGTGAACCGCGACGTGGAGGCGCTCACCGGTGCAGACCTCGCACGCGTGGCGAGGGCGGTGCTCGACGATGCCGTCGTGCAGGTGCCTGCCGGGGTGACGGCCCTGAACGGCCGCGGTTTCGTGCAGACGCCGATCCAGTCGGCCGCGGCGGTCGGCGGACGGCGCCACCCGCACGTGTCGGTACCCGATGACGTGCTGATCATCGGCGAGGAGGGCGTCTCCCGGCAGCTCGGCGACCGCGTCGCGACCGTCCGATTCGACGAGTGCGTCGCGATGCTCACGGTGCCCGACGGCGCCCGCCAGCTCTACGGCAGCGACGGGTTCATGCTCGTGATCGAGCCCAACCTCTTCCGCGGGGTGACCCCCGACGTGATCGTCGGGGTCGATGCGATGGTGCCGGCCGAGGTGCACATCGCGCTCCCGCCGCGGGAGCTCGACCAGATCCCGCCGAAGCCCGGTCCGACGCCGCATCCCGTCCGCGACGCGATGGTCAACTTCGCCGTCGCGGTCGGCATCTCGGTGCTGGGGCTGATGCTGCTCTCGGCGGCGGGAGCCCTGAGCGGAACGGCGGGCCGGGGCATCATGTCGGTGGCGATCGGCGCCCCGCTCGGCGTCCTCGCGTACAACCTGCGGCCGATCGTCGCGGACCGGTGGCGTCGGCGACGCGGGTGATCCGGATCGACGACGAAGGGCCCGCGCGGTGATCGCGCGGGCCCCCCGGAGGCAGTGCCTCAGTCGCAGGTGAACTTCGCGTCGCCCCACACCCCGTGGGCGCCGTTGATGCTGCCGGGCGCCTCGACGACCAGGTCGACGTACTGCACGCCGCTCAGGTCGACGTTCACCGACTCGGGCGCGAACCCGGGCGTGAACGTGCGCGACTGGTAGCGGTTCTCGCCGTCGGCGTCGACCTTGAAGATGACGTTGCCGGCGAACTTCGCCTCGAGGCCCACGTCGGCCGTGAAGGCCGAGCACGCCCCGCCGACGTAGTACGTGATCTTCGAGAGCGCGTGCACCCCGAGACCCTTCTCGTACGTCGGGTTCGCCCCGGTCGCCGGGTCGACGTAGTTGATCGCGAGCGGCACGTCGGGCGAGTTCGCGGCGTCCTTGTTCGCCACGTCCTTGCCGATGACGCCCCAGCCGTTCGTGGCGTTCAGCCACTGCAGCTCGGAGGCGAAGACCGTGCCCGACGGCGGCGTCGGCAGCGGCTGGTCGACGACCTTCCAGTCGAAGATCTTCATCCGCGACTCGGTCGGCAGCACGACGTAGGCGAGCTCCTTCGACGGGTTGAGCCGCAGCACGTTCGAGTACACCTGGTACTTGCCCGTCGGGTACTCGTACACGTTCGGGTTCGTCGCGCTGTTGCGTCCGAGCGAGGTGATCGCGACCGTCGACCCCTGCAGGCCCGAGGCCTGCAGCAGCCAGTTCGGGAAGTACACGCTCTGCTTCGCCACGGTGCCGTCGGCGTAGTGCAGCTCGAGCTCGGGGTTCACCCCGCCGCCCGTCGCCGCCGAGGCGAGGATGGCCAGGTGCGTGCCCGTGCCCGAGAGCGCGATGGTCTGCCCCGCGGGCGAGACCGAGTCGGCCGGGCCCGAGGGAGCCGGCCACGTGTACTCGATCGCCGCGTCGCCGGTGCCGACGGTGACCGTCGAGCCGGGGGTGACCCCGGCCCGCGCGAGCGCCTCGGCCGAGAAGCTCGCGCCGCCGCCGTCGAAGTTCGCCGCCTTCGCCGTCGCGATCTCGCTGATCGCGTCGGCGTTGTACGCCCCCGCGAGCGAGCCGTACGCGACGTAGAGCTGGTTGGCGCCCGTCATCGTGTGCTGCCGGCCCTTCGACGCGTACGCCGCCTCGACGGCGACGGTCTGCAGGTCGGCGGCCGCGGCATCCGTGACCTCGAAGACGAACTCGGCGCTCGCGGTGCCGCCCTTCTTGACCGTGCCCGCCTCCGCGCCGTTCGACGAGACCAGCGTCCAGCCCTCGGGCGCGACGGGCGTCAGCACGACGTCGTCCTTCGCCTTGGAGCCGGTGTTGGTGAAGGTCGCCGAGACGGTGGTCTCGTCGCCCTGGAAGACGCGGTCGACGAGGTCGACGGCGACGGATGCCGCGGCGAGGTCGGCGTCCTGGCCGCCGACGCCGCTCGTGTCGGTGAGGGTCAGCCGCACCGACTCGTTCGAGTCGATCGCGCCGGTCGAGATCACCACGACCCCGCCCGCCTGCTCGGGGAGGAACGCCCAGCCGGGCGCCTCGTCGAGCTCGGCGACGTCGTCGACGCGCGGCAGCGTCGCGCTGCCGAGCTTGACGGTCTTGGGCTCCGAGCCGGTGTGCGCCTCGACGCGGTAGGGCCGCGACTCGGCCTTGCCGTCGTAGTCGCCCTCGCGCTCGCCGATCTCGATGCGCACGGTGCCCTTCTTGCCGGCCTCGGGTGCGTCGACCGCGAAGCGCTGGGTGCTCGACTCGCCGTCGGCGTAGCCGCGCGTCACCTCGTCGTCCTCGTAGAGCGCGAACTCGCTCTCGCCCTGCGGGTAGACCGACAGGGTGATGGGCGAGTCCTCGGGCACGAGCGACGCGTTGCGGGCGACGATGCCCTGCGGCACGAGCGCGCCGGCGCGCACGAAGATCGGCAGCTTGTCGAGCGGCGCCGGGTGCCCGTTCAGCACCTGGCCCCCCTCGTAGAGCTTGCCCGTCCAGTAGTCGACCCACTGTTCGCCCTCGGGCAGGTAGATGCCGTTGCGAACAGTGGTCTTCGTGAAGACCGGGGCGACGAGGTAGTCGCTCCCGAGCAGGAACTCGTTGTTCGCCTCGACGCTGTACGAACCCGAGTCGTTCGGGTACTCGAGCGCGAGCGAGCGCATCATCGGCAGGCCGCTGCGGTGCGACTCGGCTGCGAGCGAGTAGATGTACGGCATGAGCTGCTGGCGCAGCTGCAGGTACGAGCGGTTGATCGCGGTCGCCTGCTCGCCGTAGAGCCAGGGGCGCTTGTCGACCGAGGCCCAGCCGCTCATCGAGTAGAGCGCGGGGGCGAAGGCCTTCCACTGCAGGTCGCGCACGTAGCTCTCGGCGGAGCCGCCGAAGATGCCGTCGACGTCGCCCGTCGTGAAGGGCAGGCCCGAGTTGCCCGCGCCGGTGAGCGCCGAGACCTGCCAGCGCACGGCGTCGAGGTTGCCCGAGTGGTCGCCGGTCCACTGCATGCCGCAGCGTTGCGAGCCCGCCCAGCCCTCGACCATGAGCGAGGTGCCGCGCGCGTCGGAGTACTGCTCGATGCCGCCGTGGGCGGCCTCGCAGCCGGTGAGCGCGAGCCGGTAGCCGGCGCCGACCCAGGCCACGTCGAGCTTGCGGAGCCGGACGCCGGCCTCGCCGACCTCGTACTCCTGCTCGGTCAGCGAGCGCTGCGTCCAGAGACCGGTCTTCAGCGCCGTCTCGGACTCGATCGCGTCGACGGTCTCGGGCAGCTCCTGGTACTCGCAGCCGTAACCGTCGTTCACCAGCATCCAGCCGGCGGGCATGTCGTGCTCGACGAAGTCCTTCGCGATCTCGAGCGCCTGCGGGGTGCGGAGCTTCGCCGGATCGCGGTACGCCGTGTACGTGGGGCTCGATCGGTTGTAGCAGTCGGCGTCGCCGTACTCGAGCGCGTACACCGGGGGCATCGCCGGACGGCCGGTGAGCTTCGTGTAGCCGTCGAGCGCGTCGGTGTAGTCGCCGACGAAGTAGTACGCGTCGAAGCGCGCCTCGGCGTGCGTCGTCGTGCCGCCGGCGAAGTCGTAGCTGCCTGCGGCGAAGGTGTTGCGGAGGACTCCGTAGCCGTTGGACGACATGTAGTAGGGCACCGCGTTCGGGTAGCCGTCGTCGTCCCAGTCGTAGCTGCGGGCCACGTTGATGGTCGCGCCCGTGTGGATCGACCGGCCGTTCTGCATGCCGCCGCCGAGGAACTGCTCGCCGTCGACCGCGGACAGGTGCTGGGTCGTCGACCCGCTGCCGAAGGTCAGGGCCTCGGACTCGGCCCAGACGACCGAGCCGTCGGCGCGCTTCAGCGTCGTCGCGCCTGTGGCGCGGTCGATCTCGAGCGAGACCTGCTCGGTCGCGACGGTGATGGTGTCGCCCTCGACGACGTCGACGGATGCCTCGTCGAAGTCGTCGGCGCCGACGACGATGTTCGCCGTGCGCGCCGGGTCGTTCTGCGGGGTGTTCGCCGGGTCGGTGAACTCGCCGGTCGGCGTGGCCTCGAGCCGCAGCGTGCGCTCGTCGAGGAAGGTGGCGCGGATGGCGCCGTGCTCGGCCTCGAGCGTGACGCTCGCGCCGTCGGCGGTGACGTCGGTCACGGCGCCGAGCGTCTCGCCCGACTCGTCGACGGGGACCTCGGGATTGACCTTCTTCGGGGTGATCGGCGTGGGCTCTGACGAGGCGGCGGCGGCCGGCTCGGTCGGGGTGCCGACCGCGAAGGCGACGGCGCTGAAGCCCGTCATCGCGACGAGCGCCGCGAGGCCGAGGGCGGTGGTGCGCCGCGGTCGGCCCGCGGCGCGTGTTCCAGGTTGCTGCATCGTTGCTCGCATTCTCGGAAGTGATGGTTTCTGACGTTTTGAACCGTCAAACGTTCAAATAAGATCACTCCGAAATCACCGCCGTCAAGAGGTCGTCGCAGTTCAGGACGAACGGCCTGCCACAATGACCACATGCCGACCTTCACCGACGCGCACGGGGTCCGAGTCCACTACGAGTCGTGGCGCGTCGCCGAGCCGAGTGCGGTGATCCAGCTCGCCCACGGCGTCGGCGAGCACATCGGGCGCTACGGCGAACTCGTCGAAGCGCTGAACGCCGCGGGGTACTCGGTCTGGGCCGACGATCACCGCGGCCACGGCCAGACCGGATTCGAGCAGCACGGCGGCGACCTCTCGCGCATGGGCCGGCTCGGGCCCGGCGGACTCCGGGCGGCCGTCGACGCCGTCGAGCAGTTCACCGGCGTCATCCGCGGCGAAGAGGGCCCCGACGTGCCGCTCGTCTACCTCGGCCAGTCGTGGGGCTCGTTCCTCGGGCAGATCATCATGAACCGCAGCCCCGAGAAGTACGACGGGTTCGTGCTCACGGGCACCGCGTACCGCACGCCGTTCGACCTGCACTCGCCGAGCAACACGCGCTTCGGGCACACCGGGCCGACGCCGATGGAGTGGCTGAGCCGCGACCCGGAGGTCGCCGCCGCGTTCATGGCAGACCCGTACACGACGGAGGTGTCGCTGCCGAAGCTGTTCGGGCTGCCCGACACGCTGCGCCTGATGGGGCTGCCCGCCCGCGACCTGCCGCCCGAGCTGCCCGTGCTCATCATGAGCGGCACCGAGTGCGCCGTCGGCGGGGAGCGCAGCGTGCGCCGGCTGGCTGAGGCCTACGTGCGACGGTCGGGCCTGCGCGACGTCGAGGTCATCGTGTACGACGGCGCGCGGCACGAGCCGTTCAACGAGACGAACCGCGACGAGGTGCGGGCCGACCTCGTGCGCTGGCTCGACGAGCGGTTCGCGGTCGACTGAGCCGGCTCCGGCCGGCCGCGGCGCGAACGGCCCGGAGGCTCAGGCGACGAGCGTCCAGACGATGATCGCCGCGACGACGGCGAGCACGATGACGAGCCCGATCGCCGCGCGCCCGATGCGCCGGCGGCTGACCGTGCCGGGCTTCAGCGAGTCGCGCGAGAGTCGGTCGAGGTTCGGGGCGACGGCCTGGTACGGCGGGTCCTTCGGGGCGGCCACCGGGGGAGCCGCCGGTGAACTCGGGTCCGGATTCCGGTCGTCGTCGTCCATCCGCGCAGTCTACGGCGAGCCCGAACAGGCCGAGGGAGCGCCGGTGCATCTGAGCGAATGATCACCCGAGGTGCATGCAACTGATCGAATCACGCCGAGTATTGACATACTCGCTCATCGCTCGTTAGCTTCGAGGAAACCCGGGACCACCTGACCGCCGATGCTCGAGGAGGACACCGATGTCCAGACGGCCCCGCGCCACCGCGCTCGCCGCAACCGTCGCCGTAGGAGCGCTCGCGCTCATCGCCGCACCGATCCCGGCCAACGCCGCCGACGCCACGGGCGCCGGCGACGAGCTCACCGGGGTCGCGCTCATCCCCGCACCGACCGAGCTGACCGGCGGCGCGGGCGCGCCCGTCGAGCTCGGGCCGGGCAGCGTCATCAAGGTCCACCCCCGTGACGACGGCGCCGCCGAGGTCGGCGAGGGCCTCGCCGAGCTGCTCCGGGATGCCACGGGCTACGCCGTGCCCGTCGGGCAGCGCGCGGCGGGGGCATCCCAGGGTGCGACCATCGTGCTGTCGACCCGCGGCGACGCAGCCCTGGGCGACGAGGGCTACCGCCTGGAGGCCGAGGGCGCGCGCGTCTCGATCGAGGCGCACAGCGCCGAGGGGCTGTTCCGCGGAGTGACCACCCTGCGTCAGCTCCTGCCCGACGAGATCGAGTCCGCCGGGGCATCCGGCATCGACTGGGCGGTGCCCGCGGTCAGCATCGGAGATGCGCCGCGCTACGACTACCGCGGCGCGATGCTCGACGTCGGCCGCCGCTTCTACCCCGTCGAGGACGTCAAGCGGTTCATCGACCAGATGGCGCTCTACAAGTACAACGCACTGCACATGCATCTCACCGACGACCAGGGCTGGCGCCTGACGGTCGACGCGCGCCCCGAGCTCACGCAGATCGGCGCGTCGACCCAGAGCGGCTGGAAGCCCGGCACGGGCGGGCCCTGGTTCTACACGAAGGCCGACTTCCGCGAGATCGTCGACTACGCCGCCGAGCACTTCATCGAGGTCGTGCCCGAGATCGACGGGCCGAGCCACGCGATGGCGGCGAAGGCCTCGATCCCCGAGATCAACTGCGACGGCAAGGCCACAGCTCCGTACTCGGGCTTCGACGTCGGCCTGCCGACCATCTGCCTCTCGCCCGAGAAGCGCGCCGAGGTGCGGGCCTACCTGCAGGACGTGTTCACCGAGGCGGCGCAGCAGAGCTCCTCCGACATCGTGCACATCGGCGGCGACGAGGTGCCGTCGACGACGCAGGAGCAGATGGACTGGTACGTCGAGACCTCCTCCGAGATCCTCACCGAGCAGGGCAAGCGCATCATGGGCTGGCACCAGATCGGCGCCTCGCCGCTTCCCGAGGGCGCGATCATGCAGTGGTGGGCCGACGCGGGCGACCAGGCGTCGATCGGCACTCCGAACGAGCGGCCCGACGTGCGCGAGCTCCGCAACGCGCTCGCACAGGGCGCGACGGTCGTGGCGTCGCCGGCAGACCGCTCGTACCTCGACATGAAGTACGACGCGACCGTGCCCTACGGGCTCAGCTGGGCCGGGCTCGTCGACCTCGAGCGCTCCTACGACTGGGACCCGATCTCGGTGACCTCGAGCGTCGACGGCAGCGTGTCGCTCGCGACCGAGGAGCAGATCGAGGGCGTCGAGGCGGCGCTCTGGGCCGACCGGGCGTACTACGGCTCGACGAAGCTGCCGACCTCGCTCGACCAGTTCATCCCGGTCTCGCAGTACGCCGACTTCGTCAGCTTCCCGCGCATGCCGGCGATCGCCGAGGTCGGCTGGTCGGCGCCCGAGGTGCGCTCGTTCGACGACTTCGAGCGTCGCATCGTCGCCCACGCCGACCGCTGGGACGAGATGGGGATCGGCTACTACAAGGCGCCCGACGTGCCCTGGCAGGAATAGCCGGAGTCACGGCCGACGAGGCGCCACCGGGTCTCCCGGTGGCGCCTCGTCGTGTTCGTAGGGCGCGCGGCTAGACGCCCGCGTGCCACGGCGGCACGTCGTAGCCGAGCAGGCGGATGCGGGGATGGTGCGCTGCGCGCGACTGGGTCGCCCACGGGTAGACGATCGTGGTGACGTTGCAGTTGCCGAGCACGGGCAGCAGGTCGCGGTACCCGTCGGGGTCCATGCCCGCGAGCTCGCAGAACAGCAGCCGGATGAGCGTCGCGTGCGCGACGATGAGCACTCGGCCGTCGGGGAACTCCGTTGCGAGCTCGTCGAAGACGGGCAGCGCACGGGCGATGCCGGCGCGGCCGGTCTCGCCGCCCGGGAAGGGATTCGACGCCGGCGCCTCGCAGAACGCCGCCCACTCCTCGGGGAACTGCTCGACGAGCTCGTCGGGCGTCAGGCCCTCTGCAGCGCCGAAGTCGATCTCGACGAGCCGCGGTTCGCTGCGCACGGGCAGTCCCGTGGTCTCGGCGGCGGGCGCCGCCGACTTCTGCGCGCGGCTGAGCGGCGAGGCGACGATCGCGTCGAGCTGCGCGCCGACCGCCCAGGCGCCGAGCGCTGCGGCCTGCCCGAGGCCGTGCCGCGTGAGCGGCACGTCGGAGTTGCCCGCATAGCGGTGCTCGGCGTGCCAGACGGTCTCGCCGTGCCTGGCCAGGAAGAACGTCGTCATGCCGCCAGCGTACGCATGTGGGGTCGACGAACGGGAACGAGTCGCAGGATGGATCGGGGGAAACGCCGAGAACCGTCGGTGCCGATGGCCGATCATCCTGCGGCCCGCCACGCGTCCACCGCGTGATCCGTAGGCTGTACCGCATGCACGGTGAATACAAGGTGCCCGGCGGCAAGCTCGTGATCGTGGACTTCGACGTCGAGGGCGGTGCGCTCCGCAACGTCCGCGTCGCGGGCGACTTCTTCCTCGAGCCCGACGAGGCCCTCGACGACATCAACGCTTCGCTCGAGGGGCTGCCCGCGGCATCCGACGCGAAGCAGATCGCGTCGGCGATCACCGCGGGCCTCCGCAGCGACGCCGTGATGCTCGGCTTCTCCGCCGAGGCGGTCGCGGTCGCCGTGCGGCGTGCGCTCACCGAGGCGACGAGCTGGGCCGACTACGAGTGGGAGATCGTGCACGACGACGCCGTGCCGCCGCGCACGCACCTCGCGCTCGACGAGGTGCTCGCCACGCGCGTCGGGGAGGGGCACCGCAAGCCCACCCTGCGCTTCTGGGAGTGGGACGAGTCGGCGGTCGTGATCGGCTCGTTCCAGTCGGTGAAGAACGAGGTCGACCCCGAGGGTGCCGAGAAGTACGGCTTCGAGGTCGTGCGGCGCATCTCGGGCGGCGGCGCGATGATGATGGAGCGCGGCAACGTCGTCACCTACTCGCTCTACGTGCCCGCCGAGCTCGTGCAGGGCATGAGCTTCGCCGACTCGTATGCGTTCCTCGACGACTGGGTGCTGCAGGGGCTGCGCAACGTCGGCATCGAGGCGACGTACCAGCCGCTCAACGACATCGCGAGCCCGGCGGGCAAGATCGGCGGCGCCGCCCAGAAGCGGCTCGGCTCGGGCGGGGTGCTGCACCACGTCACCATGGCGTACGACCTCGACAACGAGAAGATGCTCGAGGTGCTGCGCATCGGTCGCGAGAAGATCAGCGACAAGGGCATCGCCTCGGCGGCCAAGCGGGTCGATCCGCTGCGCTCGCAGACCGGACTCAGCCGAGCGGCGATCATCGAGAGCCTGAAGCAGACCTTCGCCTCGCTCACCGGCGCGACGGCCGGCACCGTGTCCGCCGACGAGCTCGCCGAGGCCGAGGCGCTCGTCGAGACGAAGTTCGCGACCCGCGAGTGGCTCTACCGGGTGCCGTGATCGGCGCGCTCTGACACTGACCCGCCAGGCGGATCAGTGTCAGAGGACGCTCGGCAGTCCGTGCCCCGGGACCCCGCGAGGAAGTCTCAGGGTCGCCCCGCTAGACTCGCCGGGTGGATTGGTGGATCTGGCTCCTGTGCGCGCTCCTCGCCGTCGTCGTGCTCGGCGTCGCGGTCAAGCGCGGCTGGATCGATCTCTCCGACAAGACGAAGAAGGGCCGCCCGAGCGGCAGCGCCGTCATGATGATCGGCGACGAGGTCTTCGCGCCGCGCAAGTACGAGGCCCAGGTCGAGCTCGACCGGCAGAAGCGCCTGCCGACGCCGGCACCGACGCCCGACGGCGACAAGGGCATCGCCTTCGCCGACGAGCAGGATGACTCGGGGGCGCCTGCGCGGGCCGAGCGCTTCAAGGGCTCGATCCGGCTCGACGTCTGACGCCGCGACGTCCGGCGACTACGCGACCGAGGTCGGGCAGCCGAGCTCGGCGGCCACTGCGCGCATCGCCGCCGCCGCCGTCGCGACCGTCATGAGCGCGTTGCCGCCGACGATGTGCAGTCCGTAGGCGTCCTCGAGCGCGACGAACGTCATCGCGAGCTGCTCGTCGTCGAGCCTCGCGGTGAAGAGCCCGGCGGCCCGGCCCGCCGCGAGGATGCGACGGTACGTCTCGAGCTGGCGCAGGTAGAGCTTCTGCACGAGCTCGTCGTGGAGTTCGGAGTTGCCGCTGAGCACGTCGAACTCGTAGAGCAGGCTCATGAGCGCGTCGTCGGGACCGCTCGGGAGGCCGCCCTCGATCGCCGCGGCGAGTTGCTCGCGCGGGTCTTCGAGGGCCGCGATCGTGGCGTCGCGCTGGTCGCAGAAGCGCTCGACGCCGGCCGAGTGCGCCTCGACGAGCAGGGCGTCGAGGTCTTCGTAGTAGTAGAGGATCGCGCCGCGGGTAAGCCCGGCCTGCGCCGCGACATCGGTCAGCGACAGCGATCGGAGGCCGTGCATGCGCCCGGCGGCATACGTCGCCTCGATGAGCGATTCGCGTCGCGCGCGCTGGTCGCGGGGTCGGGCCATGCCTTGACACTAACCGATCGCCCTGCCATGCTCGGTGCATTCTTTGACACTTGAGTCAAATTATCCGTCCCACCCACGCACCACTCGGATCCCCCGACGAAGAGAGACCGACATGTCCACCCCTCCCTCACTCGACACCGCCGCGACGACGACGCACGGCGGGCAGCTGTCGCGCTCGCTCGGCGTCGGCGGCAACGTCCTCATCACGCTCTCGGGCATCTCGCCCGCGTCGAGCGTCTTCATCCTCGGCGGCGCCGCCCTCGCGACGTACGGCACCGGCGTCTTCTGGGGCTTCGCCCTGGCCGGCGTCATCAGCCTGCTCGTCGCGCTCTGCTACGCCGAGCTCGGTTCGCGGCATCCCATCGCGGGCGGCGACTACTCGCTCGTGAGCCGCGTGCTCGGCCCGGCCTCGGGCGCCGCCGTGTTCTTCATCAACCTCGTCACGCTGCCGCTCATCGTGGCGATCTTCGCGCTCGGCGTCGCCGACTACCTCGGCGTCGCGATCGCGGGGCTCGACCCGCTGTGGACGGCGCTGATCGTCATCGTGCTCGCGACCGTGACGGCGTGCTTCAACATCCGCACGAACGCGTGGGTCACGGGCGCCTTCCTCTTCGTCGAGATGGCCGCGCTCGTGCTGCTCGCCGTGCTCGGGCTGATCCACGTCGAGCGCCCGGTCACCGCGCTCTTCGACCCGCAGGTGCTCGACCCCGCGAGCGGCGGCCTCGCCCCGCTCGGCATCGCGGGCCTCGTGCTCGCGATCACGCAGGGCATCTTCTCGTACAACGGCTACGGCGGCGCGATCTACTTCGCCGAGGAGACCCGCAACGCCCGACGCACGATCGCCCGCGCCGTGCTCTGGAGCGCCCTCATCACGGTGCTCGCCGAGCTCATCCCGCTCACCGCGATCCTGCTCGGCGCCGACTCGCTCGAGGGCCTCTTCGGTGCGGCGCTGCCGGTCGAGACCTTCCTCGCCGAGCGCGCCGGCGACGCCGTCACGATCGTCGTGCTCGTCGCGATCGCCCTCGCGATCGTGAACGCCATCATCGCGATCGCGCTGCAGTCGGGGCGCCTGCTCTTCGCCGCCGCACGCGACCAGGCGATGCCCGCCCGACTCGCGCGGCCGCTGGCCACGGTCTCGCCGTCGACGAAGATGCCGGTCGTCGCGACCGTGGTCATGGGCTCGCTCGCGCTCGCCGCCTGCTTCGTGCCGTTCGACGTGCTGCTCAACGCCACGGGCTCGACGCTCGCGTTCAGCTACGGCTTCATCGCCCTCGCCGCGATCGTCGTACGCCGTCAGACGAACCGCGAGACCGCGGCCGGCGCCTCGACTTCGGCGTACTTCCGCATGCCGTTCTGGCCGCTCGCACCCATCGTCGCCCTCGCCGCGATCGCGACGATCTTCGTGATCGGCATCCTCGACCCGGCGCAGTGGCTCAGCCTCGGGATCGCGGCGGCGATCATCGTCGCCGGGTTCCTCTACTACGCCCTCTACCTGCGCGCCCACCCCGGAGCCGCGCACCTGCTCGACGCCGACGAGGACGACGAACTCGCCTGACGGCCCGCTGACGGGATCGCGCGGCTCGGCTGCGTGATCCCGTCACGACGAGGCATCCACCCCTCGACGCACCGCCCGCACCACCGCAGATCGCAGAAAGTCCAGCATCATGACCCTCGACCTCCTCATCACCGGCGCCCGCGTGCGCACCTTCGACCCGGCCCAGCCGTGGGCCGAGGCGATCGGCGTCTCGGGCGACCGCATCGCCTACGTCGGCCCGGCGGCGGATGCCCCGGCCGCCCGCCGCACGGTCGCGGCCGACGGACGGCTCGTGACCCCCGGGGTCATCGACAGCCACAACCACCTGCTGCTCGGGTTCGACGAGGACGCCGTCTCCCTCGAGGGCGCGCACAGCCTCGAGGAGGTGCGCCGGCGCATCGCCGCATTCGCCGCCGCGCGACCCGAGCTGCCGTGGATCTGCGCCGAGAACGCCGTCTACGCGATCGTCGAGAACCGCCGCCCGAACGCCCACGACCTCGCGGGGCTCGACCCGCACGGCCGTCCGATCTTCGTGACGACGTACGACCAGCACTCGGTCTGGCTCGACCGCCGAGCCCTCGAGGTGCTCGGCGTCGCCGACGGCGGCGAGATCGCGTGGGGCCGCGCCGAGCGCGACGCCGACGGCACGGCGACCGGCTGGGTCACCGACTTCTACACGAGCGCGATGACGGTCGCGGGGCTCGCTGCGCTGCAGCGGGACATCCCGATGTACTCGCCCGAACGCCGCTACCGCAAGCTGCGGGCGAGCATGCGCATGGCGACCGCCCTCGGCATCACGACCGTCGTCGAGCCGCAGGTGCCGCTCGCCGAGCTGCCGCTCTTCGAGCGGGCGCTCGCCGAGGGCGTGCTGAGCTCGCGGGTGATCGCGGCGCTCTTCCACCCGGTGGGCGCCGACGGCGCCTTCCGGCGCACACTGCGCGACACGATCGACGATGCTGCTGCGCGGTCGGATGCCGCGGGGCTGCTGCGGCTCGGGCCCATCAAGCTCTACTCCGACGACGTCATCGAGCCGCACACCGCGCTCATGCTCGACGACTACGCGAACCGGCCCGGCCGGCGCGGCCATCCGAGCCACGCGGGCAACGGCGGGCGCGAGCTCGTCGACGTCGTCACCGAGCTCGACCGGCTCGGCCTGCAGACGCACACGCACGCGACGGGCGACGCGGGCATCCGCCTCGCGCTCGATGCGATCGAGCACGCGCAGCGGGCGAACGGCACCGTCGACCGGCGCCACGGCATCGTGCACGTCGAGTGCCTGCACCCCGACGACCTGCCGCGCTTCGCCGAGCTCGGGGTGACGGCCGCGATGCAACCCAGGCACTGCTCGCCCGACCTCGTCGCCGGCACCTGGATGGAGAACGTCGGCGAGGAGCGCTGGAGCCGGGCCTGGCGGTTCCGGAGCCTGCTCGACTCCGGCGCCACCGTCGCCTTCTCGAGCGACTGGCAGGTCGGCGAGATGGATCCGCTCGTCGGGATGTTCTCCGCGGCGACGCGATCGGCGCTGGACGGGACGGACGCGTGGACGGCGGGGGAGCGCGTCGGGCTCGACCGCTCGCTCGAGGCCTACACGGTGCACGGCGCGCGAGCCTGGCATCTCGAGCACGCCCGGGGCCGGCTCGCCGTGGGCATGGACGCCGACCTCGTCGTCTGGTCGGGCGACCTCTACGCCCACGAGTGCGACCCGGCGGGACTGCTCGGCGAGCACGCCGAGGTGACGATGGTGGGTGGGCGCGTCGTGCACTCGCGCGGGGCGGTCGCCGACGTCGTGGGCGCCGTTGCGGCCGGCGACCCCGCAGCCGGTCGCGAGGTCGCCGACGCGCACGCCCACGAGCATCCGCACTGACCCCCGGACCCACCGCCGGAGGGGCGACTGGCAGACTGGAGCGCGTGGCCCCCGACGAACCGAACCGCATCATCCACGCGGACAACCTCGCCGTACTGCCCACGCTGCCCGAGGGCGGCTTCACGCTCATCTACCTCGACCCGCCGTTCAACACGGGGCGCGCGCAGGCGCGGCAGGCCACCCGGCACGTGCGGCAGGGCGCGAAGGCCGACTCGGCGGCCGCACCCGAGGCGGCGAGCGGCGACACGAGCACCGCGAACACCATCACCGGCTTCGCCGGGCGCCAGTACGAGCGCATCCGCGGCGATCTGCTGCGGTACGACGACCGATTCGACGACTACTGGGCGTTCCTCGAGCCGCGCCTCGTCGAGGCGTGGCGCCTGCTCGCCGACGACGGCACCCTCTACCTGCACCTCGACTACCGCGAGGCGCACTATGCGAAGGTGCTGCTCGACGCGCTGTTCGGGCGCGAGTGCTTCCTCAACGAGCTGATCTGGGCGTACGACTACGGCGCGAAGTCGAAGCGCCGCTGGCCGACGAAGCACGACACGATCCTCGTCTACGTGAAGAACCCCGACGCGTACTGGTTCGACTCGACCGCGGTCGACCGCGAGCCGTACATGGCCCCGGGGCTCGTGACGCCCGAGAAGGCCGAGCTCGGCAAGCTGCCGACCGATGTCTGGTGGCACACGATCGTCTCGCCCACCGGCAAGGAGAAGACCGGCTACCCGACGCAGAAGCCCGAGGGCATCCTGCGGCGCATCGTGCAGGCCTCGACCCGCGAGGGCGACTGGGTGCTCGACTTCTTCGCCGGCTCTGGCACGACCGGCGCGGTCGCCGCGACGCTCGGGCGCCGCTTCGTGCTCGTCGACGAGCACCCCGACGCGATCGCCGTCATGCAGGCGCGCTTCGCCGAGGTCGCGGGCGTCGAGTTCTCGTCGGGTCCTGACTCGTCCGAGTGAAGTCCGGCGCGCTGAGCCGCCTTCGAGCCCGGCTCTGAGCGCCGGACTTCACTCAGGCGCTCGGCGGCCCCTACGCCGACTCGCGCACGACGAGCTCGGTCGGCAGGATCGTCGCGTGCGGCACCTCGGCCTCGCCCGTGATCAGCCGCAGCAGCACATCGGCCATCGCCGCGCCCGCCGCCTCGGAGGGCTGCGCGACGGTCGTGAGCGCCACCGGGCCGGCGATCGCGGCGGGGCTGTCGTCGAAGCCCACCACGGCCACGTCGTCGGGCACCCGCAGCCCGCGCTCGCGCAGCTCGCCGATGACGCCGGTCGCCATCAGGTCGCTCGCGACGAACAGCGCGTCGAGCCCGTCGTCGCCGACGCGGTCGAGCAGGCGCCGTGCGGCGAGCGTCGCCCCGGCCGCCGTGAAGTCGGCCGTCTCGAACAGCTCGTCGGAGAGCCCGGCGCCGCGCACGGCGTCGAGGTAGCCGTCGAGGCGGTCGATGCCGGCCGGCATGTCGACCGGCCCCGTGATCGACCCGATGCGACGGTGGCCCCGCTCGATGAGGTACCGCGTGCCCGCCGCAGCGGCGGCGCGGTTGTCGACGTCGACGAAGTAGTCGTCCTGTCCGGCGTCGAGCGCGGGCCGGCCGCCGAAGACGAGCGGCACGGCCGGGCGGGTGTCGGCGAGGATCGCGTCGCCCACGTGGTGCGAGATGACGATCGCGCCGTCGACCACGCCCGAGTTGAGGTAGCGCAAGGTCTTCTGGTGCGGGTCGGTCGAGGCGACGAGCAGGTTCAGCACGAACTCGCTGTCGTCGACCCGGCTCGTGATGCCCTTCACGATCGTCGCGAAGTAGGGGTCGCTGAAGAACCAGGTCACGTCTTCGGGCACCACGAGTGCGATCGCGTTCGACGAGCGTCGCGCGAGCGAGCGCGCCGCGCGGTTCGGCACGTAGCGCAGCTCGGCGACCGCGGCGTTCACGGCCTCGACGATGTCGGGGCTGACCTTCGGCGAGCCGTTGACCACGCGACTCACCGTCGCGCGCGACACCCCGGCCACGCGGGCCACCATCTCGAGGGTCGGGGGCGACCCCGCGGCATCCTTCGCCATGTCGTCAGTCTAGGTCTGCGTTCAGAGCGCGCGTTCGCGAATGATCCGCGCGTACTCGCGTCCGCTGAGCTTCACCGTGCGCACCTGGGTGTCGTAGTCGACGTGCACGATGCCGAAGCGCTTGTCGTAGCCCCACGCCCACTCGAAGTTGTCGAGCAGCGACCAGTAGAAGAACCCGCGCACGTCGACCCCGGCGTCCGCGGCGTCGAGGGTCGCGGCGAGGTGCAGGCGCAGGAACTCCGCGCGGTCGGCATCGTCGATGCGGATGCCCCCCGTGCCCTCGTCGACCGTGACGGCGTCGCCGTAGGCCGCGCCGTTCTCGGTGACGGCGAGCACGACCCCGGCCGGTTCGGCGTAGTCGTCCCAGATGCGCTGCAGCAGGCGGGTGAGGCCCTCGGGCTGCACCTCCCAGTTCTGCGCCGTGCGCGGCAGGCCGCGCTCGACCGAGTGGAGGCCGTCGGGTGCGGGGTAGGGGCTGCGCGTCGGGCGCGCGTTCGCGGGTGCGCCCGAGACCGGCGGCGTCGCGGGCGGCGCGGCCGAGACGAGGTCGCCGTGGTAGTAGTTCACGCCGAGCGTGTCGATCGGCGTCGAGATGACGGCGAGGTCGCCGTCGTGCACGGCGGCCTCGAAGCGCTCGACCGCGGCGGCGTCGACGGCCCTGATGTCGTCGACGACGTCGGCCGGGTACGCGCCCCGGAAGACGGGGTCGAGGAACCAGCGGTTGAACTGCCCGTCGAGGCGCCGTGCGGCGTCGACGTCGGCGAGGTCCTGCGGGTCGGCCGGGTCGGCGACCGTGTGGTTCAGGGTGAGCCCCAGGTCGAGCGAGGCGTCGCGCGCCCGCAGCTCGCGCACGACCTGCCCGTGGCCGAGCAGCAGGTGGTGCGAGGCGAGCAGGCCCTCGGCGACGCTCTGGTGGCCCGGCGCGTGCTCGCCGCCCGTGTACGAGAGGAACGACGCGCACCACGGCTCGTTGAGCGTCGTCCAGGTGGTGACCCGGTCGCCGAGCGCGTCGTGCAGCGAGAGCGCATACTCGGTGAAGCGGTCGCTCGTCTCGCGGGCCGTCCAGCCGCCGAGCTCCTCGAGCGCCTGCGGCAGGTCCCAGTGGTAGAGCGTCAGCCACGGCTTGATGCCGGCGCCGAGCAGTTCGTCGACGAGGCGCGAGTAGAAGTCGACGCCCGCGGGGTTCACCGCGCCGCCGTCGGGGCGCACCCGCGCCCACGACGTCGAGAACCGGTAGGTCTGGAGCCCGAGCTCGCGCATGAGGGCCACGTCCTGCGGCATCCGGTGGTAGTGGTCGCAGGCGACGTCGCCGTTGTCGGCGCCGTGCACCGCGCCAGGGACCCGGGTGAAGGCGTCCCAGATGGAGGCCCGGCGGCCGTCCTCGAAGGCGGCGCCCTCGATCTGGTACGCGGCCGTGGCCGCGCCGAACAGGAACCCGTCGGGGAAGCGGCGGCCCGTGGCATCCGTCGTGGCGGTCATCTGGCGTTCCTCTCGAAGTTCGACGGTCATCCCTTCACTGCTCCTGCCATGATTCCCGAGATCAGCTGCTTTCCGGCGATGACGAACAGGATCAGCAGCGGGATGGTCGCCATCACCGCACCGGTCAGCACGATCGAGTAGTCGATGTAGAAGCCCGACTGCAGCTGGCTGAGTGCGGTCTGCAGTGTGGGGTTCGACGGGCTCAGCACGATGAGCGGCCAGAGGTAGTCGGTCCAGGCGGTCATGAACGTGAACAGCCCGAGGATCGCCATCGCCGGTCGCGCAGCGGGCAGGCCGACGGTGAAGAAGGTGCGGAGCTGGTTCGCGCCGTCCATGCGCGCGGCCTCGATGAGCTCGTCGGGAATGACGTCGACCAGGTACTGCCGCATGAAGAAGACGCCGAATGCGGTGACGAGCGTCGGCACGATGACCGCGCCGATCGTGCCGGTCCAGCCGAGCTCCTTCATGATCATGAAGAGCGGGATGATGCCGAGCTGGGTCGGGATCGCCATCGTCGCGACCACGAAGACCAGGAGGCCGTCGCGTCCGCGGAACCGGAGCTTCGCGAACGCGTACCCGGCGAGCGTCGAGAAGGTCACGACCGAGATCGTGATGATCGTCGAGATCAGGATCGAGTTGCCGAGCGCGAGCCAGAACGGGATCGCGTCGAACACCTTCTGCGCGTTGGTGAGGAAGTTGCCGCCCGGGATGAGCGGAAGGGTCTCGCCGCGGGTCGAGTTCGTGCCGGAGCCGACGACGAACGACCACCACAACGGGTAGGCGCTGCCGATGAGGAACGCGGTGAGCAGTCCGTAGGTGAGGAACCCGGGGCGGCTGCCGAGGCCGGCCACGCCCGAGCGGCGACGACGGGGCGCCGGGTCGGCCGGACGCTCGTCGCGGGGGCGTCGCGGCTGGTCGGGCTCCACGACGTCGACCTGGACGGCGGGCAGCGGCTCGGGAATGGCGGTGCTCATCGGTTCTCTCCTCTGGCGAGGGCGCGGCGGGTGCGGCGGTTCGGGCGACCCTCTCCGGTCGCGATGCGCCGCGAGATCAGGAAGTTCACGAGGCCGAAGCCCACGATCAGCAGGAACAGCAGCCACGCGACGGCGGCGGCTTCGCCGAAGTCGCGGCGGAAGAAGGCGAGCTCCCACATGAAGAGCACGGTCGTCTGGAACTGACGGTCGCTGCCGCCGATGCCGCCCGCGCTCGAGACGTCGAACAGTCTCGGCTCGGCGAAGATCTGCAGGCCGCCGATGGTGGCCGTGATGATCACGAAGATGAGGGTCGGCCGGATCGAGGGGATCGTGATCGAGAAGAAGCGTCGGATGCTGCCGGCCCCGTCGATCGCGGCGGACTCGTAGAGGTCGCGGGGCACGGCCTGCATGGCCGCGAGCAGGATGAGGGCGTTGTAGCCGGTCCAGCGGAAGTTCACCATCGTGGCGATCGCGACGTGGCTGAGGAAGGTGTCGTGCTTCCACGCCTGATCGGGGATGCCGATGAGGTTCAGCAGGTTGTTCGCGAGACCGTCGGCCTCGTTGAAGATGCTCGAGAAGATGAGGGCGACGGCGACGGGCGTCACGACGAAGGGCAGCAGCACGCCCATGCGCCAGAAGGTCGGGGCGCGGAGCCCCTGGTCGAGCAGGTACGCGCAGACGATCGCGACGATGAGCTGGGGGATCGCGGACAACAGGAAGATGCTGACGGTGTTGAAGATCGAGTTCCAGAACATGCTGTCGCCGAGGATCTCGACGAAGTTGTCGAGCCCGACGAACGCGCCCTGACCCTTCAGCAGGTCCCACTCGTGCATCGACACGACGAGGGTGTACCCGAGCGGGAAGAGGCCGACGAGGGCGAAGAGGAGGAAGAAGGGGGAGACGTAGAAGTACGGGGACGCCTTCAGGTCGAACCTGGACAGTCGCTGCCGGAACGTCGGTCGGGGCTGGCCTGCGGGCGGCGGGGTCGGCGCCGCGTCCGCGCGGGGTGTGCGGAGCGTGGTGGTCATGGCTGGCCGTTCTCGGGGTGGGGAGATCTGGACGGGACGGGGTCCCCGGGCGCGAGCCCGGGGACCCCGAATGCGCGGGCGGTCGGTCAGTCCTCGACGAGCTCGTGGAGGAGCTCGATGGCCTGGTCCCACCCGGTGGTGGCGTCGACCTCACCGCGGTCGAGGGCGTCGAGCACGGGGCCGAACACGTTCTCCTGGATCACCGAGTCGTCGGCGCCCTTGAACTGGGCGACGACGCCTTCGGCGCGCTTGGCGAGGATCGCACCGGTGGGCGCGCCGTTGAAGAACTCGTTGGGCTCGGCTGCGGACGCGAGCTCCTCCTGGGCGTCGAGGGTGCTCGGGAAGTTGCCGGCGGCCTTGGACTGCTTGACCTGCTGTTCGGGCTGGGTCAGCCAGTCGGCGAGCTTCGCGGCCTCCTCCTTGTGCTGGCTGGTCTCGGGGACGGAGAGCCAGGCACCGCCCCAGTTGCCCTGGCCGCCCGGGAACACGTCGGCGAAGTCCCAGCCGGTGGAGGCGTCGCCGCCGCCGGCCTCGGTGCTGCCCTGGATGACGCCGAGCATCCAGCCGGGGCAGACCGCCGTGGCGAAGGTGCCGTCGACGAACGACTTGCCGCTGTTCCAGTCCCACTCGGCCTGCGCAGCCGAGAGCTTGTCGCCGACCGCGGCGGCGAGCAGGTCGAAGTTCGCCTTGAGTTCGGCGTTGTCTTCGACGTTGAGTTCGCCGTCGCTCGTGTAGTAGCCCTCGGGCATCTGGTTCACGATCGAGTTCCAGACGAAGCCGGACTGGTCGAACCACGCCTTGCCGGTCGCGGCCTGGTACTCGCGGCCGACGTCGAAGTAGTGCGCCCAGTCGCCCTCGAGCAGCGCCGCGACCTCGTCGCGGTCGGTCGGAAGGCCGGCGGCGGCGAAGGCCGGGCCGTTGTAGCAGAGACCCGTCGGACCGATGTCGGTGCCGTATCCGATGACGCGGCCGTCGGCGTCGGTCGCCTGGTCGTACTTCCAGTCGACCCAGTCGCCCTTGCGGTCTTCGATGCCGTACTCGGTGAGGTCGACGAACTGGTCGGAGACCTCCATGATGGCGCCGAGCCAGCCCTCTTCGATCGCGACGATGTCGCTCAGGCCGGAGCCCGCGGCGATCTTCGTGAACGCGTCGGTACGGGCGTTGCCGCCCGTGTCGATGTTGGTCGCCTCGATCTTCACGCCGGGATTCGCTTCCTCGTACTCCGCGTAGAGGTCGTCGTAGCCGAACGTGCCGAAGGTGGTGATGGTGAGGGTGATGTCCTCGCCGTCGGAGCCCTGGTCGCCACCGGTGGAGCAGGCGGTGGCAAGGAGGGCGATGGATGCCGCGCCGGCGAGGGCGACGACACCGCGGGTGCGTCGTGAGAGCTTCACGGTCACTCCTTTGTGTGCGTGGGTTGTGTGCGTGGGGATGTGTTTCGGTGCAAGGGTGAGAGCGCTCTCTCACATCAACGTGAGAGCGCTCTCACGCCGTCGGGAGGCGACTCTACGAGTGATTTCGACAGATGTCAAGAGAGCGCTCTCACGAAGCTCGCCGCCTGCGCATCCGGCCGGTCGGCACACGCCGCTGGGAAGTGGCCGGTCGTCGGGACCGGAGCGCCGGGGAGGCCCCGCGTAGACTCGTGAGAGTGTCCGATCCCGCAGGCCAGGCCCCCATCGACGAGGCGGTGCAGCGACGCCGCATGACCATCGCGCTCTCGCTGATCGCGGTCCTCGTCGCGATCGCCGTGCTCGTCGTCGGCGCGGTCGTCGGAACCGGGGGCGGCAGCGGTGCAGCGGCCGGCCCCGAGGCATCCGCCGATGAGACCGCGACCCCGCGCCCGGCGCCGACCGCGCCCGCGGCGCCCGCGACGGTCGACACCTTCGACAAGTCCGCGCACTCGCTCGACGACCCTGCGAGCATCTGGGTCGTCGTCAACCAGGTGCGTCCGCTGAACCCCCAGGACTACGTGCCCGACGACCTCGTCGAGGTGCCCGTCGCGCACACCTGGGTGCCCGAGCTGCGGCAGGAGGCCTCCGACGCGGTCGTCGCGATGTTCGCCGCCGCAGCCGAGGAGGCCGACTACTACCTGGCCTCGAACAGCGCCTACCGGAGCTACGAGACGCAGGTCGAGCTCTACGGCGACGGCAGCGACCCGACGACGGCGCCGCCCGGGCACTCCGAGCACCAGACCGGCCTCGCGATGGACATCGGCACGGAGGGCGGCTGCTCGTTCGAGTGCATGGACGACAGCGCCGAGGGCGAGTGGGTCAGGGCGAACGGGTACCGCTTCGGCTTCATCCTCAGGTATCCCGCCGACAAGGTCGAGGTCACCGGCTACCCGCACGAGTCGTGGCACTTCCGCTACGTCGGCGCCGAGCTCGCCACCGAGATGCACGAGCGCGGCGTGACGACCCTGGAGGAGTTCTTCGGCGTCGAGGGCGGCGCGGCGCAATGAGCCGGATGCCCCGGGCGACCCCGGTGCCGCACCGCGGCCTGTCGCTCGCGGTGCTCATCGTCAACCAGCTGCTCGCGGGCGTCGGAGTCGCATCGGGCATCGCCGTCGCCGCCCTGCTCATCGGCGAGCTCACCGGCGCCGCCGTGCTCGGCGGGCTCGCCCAGTCGGCGAGCGTGCTCGGCGCGGCGATCACGGCGATCCCGCTCGCCCGTCTCGCCGTGCGCTCGGGCCGCCACGTCGCCCTCGCGACGGGCTACGCCCTCGGCATGACCGGCGCCGTGCTCATCGTCGTCGCGGCGATGAGCGGGTGGGTGCCGCTCGTGTTCCTCGGGCTCGCCGCCTTCGGCGCCGGCACCGCGGCCGGCCTCCAGGCCCGCTTCGCGGCGACCGAGGTCGCCGCGCCGGGCTTCGAGGCGCGTTCGATGTCGCTCGTGCTCTGGGCGACGACGATCGGCTCGGTCGCCGGGCCGCTGCTCTCCGAGACGGGCGACACGGTCGGCCAGGCGCTGGGGCTTCCGCCGCTCGTCGGCCCGTTCCTGTTCTCGGGTGCGGCGTTCGCGCTCTCGACCCTCCTGGTCGCGACGCTGCTGCGCCTGCCGAAGGCGGGGCAGCTCGCCGCCGACGCCGTGCCGGCCCCGGTGCCCGCGCCGGGGGAGGGGAGGGCGCCGGAGGAGGGGAGTGCGCCCGAGGGCGCCCTCGCCGAGCCGATCGGGGCCGAGGTCTCCGCGTCGACGGTCGCCGAGGCATCCGGCCCCGCGCCCGCACGGTCGATCGGCGCGTGGGACGCGCTCCGCATCGCGGCGCGGACCCCGCGCGCGCTCTTCGCGATCCTCGCGATCGTCTGCTCGCACACCGTCATGGTCGGGGTCATGGTCATGACGCCGGTGCACATGATGGCGCACGGGCTCTCGCTCACGCTGATCGGCGTGGTGATCAGCATCCACATCCTCGGCATGTACGGCGCGAGCCCCCTCGTGGGGTGGCTCGCCGACCGCATCGGCTCGTCGCGCGTCATCTTCATCGGGGTCGGCGTGCTGCTGTCCGCGACGCTCGTCGGCATCCTCGCCCCGGCCGACGACATGCTGCTCGTGCCGCTCGCGCTCGGACTGCTGGGCCTCGGCTGGTCGTGCGGGCTCATCGGCGGCTCGACGCTGCTCACGAGCTCGGTCGACCCGTCGATCCGCGTGCCACTGCAGGGCGCCACCGACGCGGCGATGAACCTCTCGGCGGCGATCGCCGCGGCCCTCTCGGGCTTCGTGCTCGGCGTCGGGGGCTTCGCCGGCGTGAACGTCGTCGCCGTGCTGGTGCTCGTGCCGCTCGTCGTCGCGGGCATCAGGGCCGCGCGGTCGGGCGGCGCCGGTGCCGAGGTCAGCGCCGGGGCCGGCGCGCCCGTTCGCTGAGCGCTTCGAGCAGTGCTGCCGCGGTGGCCGCGTCGCGCACCGTCACGACGAAGCGCCGCCCGTTCTCGCGCACGACCTGGAGCGCCTCGCCGCTCTGCAGCACGATGCCGAAGGAGCCGTCGGGGGCGAGCCTGACGCCCCATCCGCCGAACTCGGCCGTCGGGTTGACGTCGGTCACCGACACCGTGCGCACCTGATCGAGCGGCACCCGGAACCAGGGCGCGCCGATCGACGAGCGCACCTCGAGGCCGCGCTCGTCGATGCGCACCCGGAACACGAAGGTCGAGGCCGCCAGCACCAGGAGCAGCAAGGTGGTCGCGAGCATGATCCACCAGACGGGCGATCCCACCGCCGCGAAGACGATCGTGCCGATGGCGAGGGCGGCGATGCTCGCCCCGATCGCGATCATCGCCGCACGCGACATCGTCGTGGTGCGCACCCAGACGGCGCGCTCGTCGGGCTGCAGCTCGAGCGGTGCGACGGTCTCGCTCGCGTGCGGCCCGGCGATCGTCGTGTCGGGCTGGGCGAACCAGGCGGCGAGCCCCGCGAGCACGGCGAGTCCCGACGAGACGAGCAGCGGGATGCCGACGCCGGGCGCCTCTGCCGGGTCGTCGAGACCGCGCTGCATGCCGAGCGACCAGGTCAGCAGCACGACGAGCAGCACGGTGGTGCCGAGCGAGAAGGCGCCGAGCAGCCGCATCATCGGACCCCATCGGCCGTCGCGGGTGCCCGCGAACATGAACCCGACGAAGAGCGCGGTGAGGCCGAAGCCGAGCACCGCGGCGCCGAGCGGCACCGTCCACGCCGGGGCGAACGCGTCAGGGGCGCCGCCGCCGCTCCAGTGCGTCGCGACGGTCGAGGGCACCTCGGGCAGCCAGGCGAGCATGAGGGCGACGCCGACGACCGTGACGAGCACGGGCGCGAGAGCGGCGACGAGCAGGAAGCGCCGGCGGGCGGTGCGGAATTCGTCTGAGCGGGTCATCGGTACGTCTCCTTGACGAGGGCGGCGAGGGCGTCGGGCGAGAGGGCGAGGGCGCGTGCACGGGCGACGAGCGCCTCGATGTCGTGGTGCAGCTGGGCGAGGGGCTCGACCGCGTCGGTGGCCACGGCCCCGCGGCCTCGGCGCATGTCGACGAGGCCCTCGTCGCGCAGCAGCTGGTAGGCGCGCAGCACCGTGTGCAGGTTGACGCCGAGCGAGGCGGCGACGTCGCGGGCCGACGGGAGACGGTCGCCCGGGCGGAGGCGCCCGGCGGCGGCATCGGCGCGGACGGACGCCGCGACCTGGGCGAAGATCGGCGTCTCGCTCGCGGGATCGACTCGGATCAGCACGGAACCTCCTTCACAACTGTTCTATAAATACTAGAACAGTTCGGAACGTCTACGCGACCCTCGTGAAGTGAGAGCGACGTTCGCTTTTCAAGAGAGCGTTCTCACCGCTCTCCCAGAGTTTGAGAGGCATCCTCACAAAATCGCGTGATGAGGTGTCGTGTCCTCCGAAACGCCGACCCGAAATCCCCCATTCGTGTTCAAACGCCTCAGTAAGACTCCGCCTGCCCCCATGCCCGAACGCCGTCGCTCGACCTTCCGGTCGCCCGGCGTGATCGACGCCACCCTGCTCGCAGAGGGGGCGACGCCCGAGGAGGCGACGTCGGCGTCCGTCGAGGACGTCGAGCACGGCGAGCTCGCGACCGCGTCATCGGACACGGCCGAGGCGAGCGCGCCCGCGCGGCGACGCAGGGGGTTCCGCCCGGCGCCCGAGGCCGCCGCTCCCGAAGACGCGGTCTCCGACGCACTCGACTCCGGGCTCGCCGAGGCCGCGCCCGAGTCGTCGGCTGACGCCGACGCCGGCGCCGACGCCGATTCGAGCTCGGACTCGAACGCCGACACCGAGGCCGACTCGAGCTCGGACGCGAACGCCGACACCGAGGCCGGCTCCGACGCCGATTCCGAGTCCGCCGCGGGCTCGGACGCCCCCGCGGAGCGCCACCGCCGGCCGCGCCACCGCGCCGACCACCTGCGCAACCGTCGTCCGTCGAGCGGCGCCCGCCGTCTCGTGGCGCTGTCGTGCACCACGGCGATCCTCGGCGTGAGCGCCTTCGGCGCCGTCGCGGCGTCGGCCGACCCGCAGGAGTCGCCCTCGCTGCTCGCGCAGGAGCAGGCCGCGACGGAGGACCTCGTCGCGGCCGGAGCCGCCGACGAGATCGTGTCGACCCCGGCGCCCGCGGACGAGGGGCCCACGATCACGAGCGGGCTCTCGACGGCCTCGGTGCCGTTCACGGGCGGCACGCAGGTCACGGTCACGGGCGAGGACCTCGACCAGGTGGGCGCGGTCAGCGTCGCCGGCGTGCCCGCGACGATCGTCGCTGCCGACGAGGGCGCCGTCACCTTCGCGGTGCCCGCGACGAGGGTCGACGCGCTCGGCGGCGTCGAGGTGCAGTTCACGGATGCCTCGGGCGGCATCGTCCCCGTCGAGGAGACGGTCTCGTCGATCGCCGCCGCAGGGGTCGAGCTGTCGTCGACCACGGTCGCGCCGACCGAGCATCTCGACGCGCTCACGCTCACCTACACGAGCAGCCCCGCGATCGACGCGCAGCTCGGCTACGTGCTCGCTCACTGGAACAACTACAACACCGGCGAGTATCTCGTGCTGAGCGGCGTCGACTGCGCCAACTTCACGAGCCAGTCGCTCATCGCCCGCGGTTGGAAGATGGACACGGGCTGGTACTACGACCGCGCGACCGGCGCGATGTCGGCCAGCTGGTCGAGCTCGACCGCCATGCGCGACTGGCTCTACGGCCGGCCCGACCTCGCGACCCCGCTCGACGACTCGCAGCGCGGGCTCGTGAAGGTCGGCGACATCGCCCAGTTCGATTGGGACGGCTCGGGCGACCGCGACCACACCGCGGTCGTGACGCGCGTGGAGCACTCGGCCGACGGCACGGCGGTCTGGGTCGGCGGCCACACCAAGGACGCCGACTACTGGAACGTCGACGAGGCGCTCGCCTCGGGGGGCGGCTCGGTCACCTACTTCTCGCTGAAGTAGGCCGCGGGCCCGCCCCGGCTGCTCGTGCAGGAGAAGTGCGCTGAGCCGGGTCGTCAGGGGAGGACAGCGCCCATTTTCCTGCACCCGCAGCGGCAGACCGCACCCGCGGCCGGCGCTCAGCCGCCGAGCGCGGCGTCGACGATGCGCTTCGCCTCGGCCTGCACGAGCCGCAAGTGCTCCTCGCCCCTGAACGACTCGGCATAGATCTTGTAGACGTCCTCGGTGCCGCTCGGTCGCGCGGCGAACCACGCGTCGGCGGTCTCGACCTTCACCCCGCCGATCGCGGCGTCGTTGCCCGGTGCCTTCGAGAGCTTCGCCGTGATCGGGTCGCCGGCGAGCTCGGTCGCCGCGATGGCGTCGCCGTCGAGCCGGCCGAGGGCGGCCTTCTGCGCGGCGTTCGCCGGGGCATCCACCCGCTCGTAGGCGGGGTCGCCGAACCGCTCGACGAGCTCGGCGTAGAGCTCCGAGGGCGACTTGCCGGTGACCGCGCGGATCTCGGCGGCGAGCAGGCACAGCAGGATGCCGTCCTTGTCGGTCGTCCACACGGTGCCGTCGAAGCGCAGGAACGAGGCGCCCGCGCTCTCCTCGCCGCCGAAGCCGACGGAGCCGTCGACGAGCCCGGGCACGAACCACTTGAACCCCACGGGCACCTCCCAGAGGCGCCGGTCGAGCGACGCGGCGACCCGGTCGATCATCGACGACGAGACGAGCGTCTTGCCGATCGCCGCGTCGTCGCGCCAGCCCGGCCGGTGCGCGAAGAGGTACTCGATCGCGACCGCGAGGTAGTGGTTCGGGTTCATGAGGCCGCCGTCGGGCGTGACGATGCCGTGCCGGTCGGCGTCGGCGTCGTTGCCCGTCAGGAGGTCGTACGACCCGGCCTGGGCGACGACCGAGGCCATCGCGTTGCGGCTCGACGGGTCCATGCGGATCTTGCCGTCCCAGTCGAGCGTCATGAACGACCAGCGCGGGTCGACCCGCTCGTTCACGACGGTGAGGTCGAGGCCGTAGCGGTCGCGGATCGCGCCCCAGTACGAGACGGATGCCCCGCCTAGCGGGTCGGCGCCGATGCGGATGCCCGACCGTCGGATCGCCTCGAAGTCGATCGCGTTCGCGAGGTCGTCGACGTACGCGCCGCGGAAGTCGTAGGTCTCCACGCCGCTCGGCTCGGCCTGGTTCACCTCGCGCAGGCCGCCCGCGATGAGTTCGTTCGCGCGCGCCGCGATCCACGAGGTCGCGTCGCTGTCGGCCGGGCCGCCGTGCGGGGGGTTGTACTTGAAGCCGCCGTCCTGCGGAGGGTTGTGCGACGGCGTGATCACGATGCCGTCGGCCTCGCCCTCGGCGCGCTTGGCGGGGTCGTTGTTCCACGTCAGGATCGCGTGCGAGAGCGCGGGCGTCGGCACGTAGTCGTCGAACTCGTCGGCGAGCACGCGCACCCGGTTGCCGACGAGCACGTCGAGCGCGGTGGTCTGCGCGGGCGCGCTCAGCGCGTGCGTGTCGGCGCCGATGAAGAGGGGGCCGGTGATGCCCTGGGCGGCGCGGTACTCGACGATCGCCTGGGTCGTCGCGAGGATGTGGTCCTCGTTGAAGCTCGTCGTGAGCGACGAGCCGCGGTGGCCCGAGGTGCCGAACACGACCCGTTGCTCGGGCACCGACGCGTCGGGCTTCAGCTCGTAGTACGCCCTGATGAGGGCTTCGACGTCGACGAGGTCGGACTCGATGGCCGGGGTTCCCGCTCGCTCATGCATGCGAACCAGTCTGGCACCGCGCCTCGCGCGCCGACAGGTGCGTTACGGGGCCTCGTCAACCCGCGAGCGCGTGCAGCGCCGTCGCGATCGAGTAGATCGCGAGCCCGGCGAGGGCGCCCACGACCGTGCCGTTGATGCGGATGAACTGCAGGTCGCGCCCGACCTGGAGCTCCAGCTTCTCGGTGGTCTCGCGCGGATCCCACCGCTCGACCGTCTCGGTGATGACGCCGGCGATCTCGTGGCGGTAGTTGCGCACCACGTAGGCCGCGGCATCAGTCAGCCAGGCGTCGACCTTCGCGGCGAGCGCCTCGTCGGTCGAGAGGCGGACGCCGACCTCGACGACCGCGTCGCGCAGCGCGACCCGCAGCTCGCTCGCGGGGTCGGCGAGCCCCTCCTCGAGCGTCGACTTGACCGCGCCCCACGCCTCGCCCGCGAACTCGCGCACGCGGGGGCTCGCGAGCAGCTCGGCCTTGAGCCGCTCGACGCGGGCGATCATGCCGGGGTCGTGCTGGAGGTCGTCGGCGAGCTCGGCGAGGTACCGGTCGATCGCGACCCGCAGCGGGTGCGCGTCGTCGTCGCGCACCGACCGCACGAAGGCGAGCACCTCGCGGTGGGCGCGGTCGTCGACGAGCCGGTCGACGAAGCCCGGCATCCACCGCGGAAGCCGCTCCGACACCATGCGCTCGAACGCCTCGGGGTGCGCGGCCAGCCAGGACTCGGCCTTCTCGAGCACGGCGTCGACGGCGGCGCGCTGCTGGTCGGCGGCCACGAGGCTCGAACCGACCCGGCCGATCGCCGGGCCCCACTCGGGCTCGAAGAGGTGGCGGCGGGCGAGCCGTTCGATGACGTCCTCGACGTCGTCGTCGCCGAGCAGTGTGAGGATGCCACGGGCGGCGACCGCGGCCTCGGCGGTGACCCGCTCGGCGTTCGCGGGCTCGGCGAGCCAGCCGCCGACCCGGCGCGCGATGCCGATCGAGCGGAGCTTGCCGAGCACGACCTCGTCCGAGAGGAACTCGTGCTCGACGAACGCCCCGAGGGTCGCCCCGATCTCGTCCTTGCGCTTCGGGATGATGGCCGTGTGCGGGATGGGGATGCCGAGCGGGTGCCGGAACAGCGCGGTCACCGCGAACCAGTCGGCGATCGCGCCGACCATCGCGCCCTCGGCGGCGGCGCGCACGTAGCCGAGCCAGGCGATGTCGTCCTGCAGGGCGAAGGAGACGGCGAAGACGACGGCGGCCACGACGAGCAGGCTCGTGGCGACCCGCTTCATGCGTCGCAGGGCGGCCAGCCGCTCCGCGTCGCCCGGCACGGGCGGCGCGGTGCTCGTCGTCACCGCGGGATCCACCCCCGCAGTATTTCAGGCGCCTCCCGCGGCGCTCGTTAGGCTTGGCGCATGACCACGGATGCCACGCCGACACCCCCTGACGAGACGTACTCGTACCTCGGGCCGGCCGGCACCTTCACCGAGGCGGCCCTGAAGCAGGTGCCCGAGGCCGCCGGCAAGCACTGGCGCTCGGTCAACAACGTGGGCGAGGCGCTCGCCGACGTGGTGAGCGGCCGCTCGACGGCGGCGATGATCGCGATCGAGAACTCCATCGACGGCGGCGTGAGCGCAACGCAGGATGCACTGGCGACGGTGCCCGGCCTCCGCATCGTCGGCGAGTACCTCGTGCCCGTGAACTTCGTGCTCGTCGCCCGGCGCGGCACCGCGCTCGCCGACGTGAAGGTCGTCAACGCGCATCCCGTCGCCTACGCGCAGTCGCGAGGCTGGCTCGAGCGCGAGCTGCCCGACCACGGGCACATCCCGGCGACGAGCAACGTCGCGGCCGCGGCATCCCTCTTCGAGGACTCGCAGGCCGACGCGGCCGTCGCACCGCCCGGAATCACCGAGCACCTCGACGTCGAGGTGCTCGCGCGCGACCTCGGCGACAACCCCAACGCCGTGACGCGCTTCGTGCTCGTCAGCCGGTCGCGGGTGCTGCCCGAACCGACCGGGGCCGACAAGACGAGCCTCATCGTCGAATTGCCCGACGACGAGCCGGGCGCCCTGCTCGCGATGCTCGAGCAGTTCTCGACGCGGGGCGTGAACCTGTCGCTCATCCAGTCGCGGCCGATCGGCGACGCCCTCGGGCGGTACCGCTTCGTCGTCGACCTCGACGGCCACGCGGCCGACGAGCGCGTCGCCGACGCGCTGCTCGGCCTGCGGCGCACGAGCCCGAAGGTGATCTTCCTCGGCTCCTATCCGCGCGCCGACGAGCAGGAGGTCGCGTACCACTCGAAGTACGATGACGAGATCTTCATCGAGGCCCGCGACTGGCTGCGAGGCATCCTGAGCGGCGAACCCGACGGCGCCTGACGGCGACGAGTCGCGAGCGAGGAGGTCGACGATGACCGACGGCGAACCCGGCATGGACCCGAGATACGACCCGCGGTTCCAGCGCGGGTACGACGCCTCGCGAGACGGGGATGCCCCGCTCCCGGCGGTCGCCCCGAGTGCGGCCGCGCCCGGGGCGGGTGCCGAGCTCCGGCCCGACGCCGAGCGCGAGATGCGCGCCGTCCAG
Source organism: Agromyces sp. NPDC058104 (assembly GCF_042884835.1). Taxonomy (NCBI): domain Bacteria; kingdom Bacillati; phylum Actinomycetota; class Actinomycetes; order Micrococcales; family Microbacteriaceae; genus Agromyces; species Agromyces sp. NPDC058104. Next base: position 168,599 of record NZ_JBHVTD010000002.1, read on the forward strand.
GCACCGGACCGCCTCCGGTCCGACGCGCATGACCCGGTCGCGGAGGCGGAGCCGCAGGCGCCTCCCCAGCCGCGGGTCGAGCCTGCGCATCCGACGCAGCCGTCCGATCGCGAGGACGCGGGGGCCGACCACGAGCCCGGGCCCGATCGCAGCGATGCCGCCGCCCTCGCGCGGAGCTGGCTGATCGTCGGGTGGGCCGTGACGGCCGGGGCGACGGCGATCGGCGCGTGGTTGCTGTGGAGCGTGAACTCGGACTACAGCTACTACAGCGGCATCGCCGATCCCTCGTCCGAGGGCCTGCGGATCCTCGGCTGGACGCTCGCGCCGGCCCTCGTGCTCACGGGCATGGTCGGCGCGGTCGTCGTGACCGCCGTGGCGGCCGATCGCCACGACGAGCCGCGTCCCCCCGACGCGGGCCCGACCCGATTCCGGCGCCCGCTCACGTGGTGGGCGCTGCCGGCGATCGTGGTCGTCGCCGTCGCGTCCATCGCCTGGGCCGTCGGGCTCGCCGTCGAGGGCAACGCCGCCGGCTCGGGCATCACGTTCACGCCGAGCGGCAACGCGACCGAGGGTCAGGAGGCGCGCCTGAACACCATGGCGCTCGGGCAGGTCGCCCAGATGCTGATCGGGCCGATCGCCTCCGCCGCGGTGGCCGCGCTCGTCGCGGTCGCGGTGCTCGAGGTGCGACGCGCCGTGCGCTCGGGGAGTACGGACATCGGCTGAGGAGGGCGGTCGGGTCAGCGCGTCGCCCGGCGCGGCTCGGCCGCCCGCTCGGCCCGGCCGAGACCGCCGTCGAGGGCCGATTCCCAAGCCGAGTGCACTGCGGCGGTGATGGCGCCCCGCACGACCGTGTTCTCGGTGAACGGCGAGAGCCGCACGTCGATCGGGGACGCGCCGCCGACGTCGAGGCGCCGTTGGAGTGCGGCCGTCAGGACTTCGCCACCGCGTGCGATGCCGCCGGTGATGTACATGCGATGCAGGTCGAGGGCGAGCAGGATCGGCGCGAGCGCGCGCGCCGCGACGTCGGCGAGGAGGTCGACGATCTCGATCGCGGCGCGCTCGCCGTCGTTCGCCCGCTCGAACACCTGCGCCGTCGCCGCCTCGGCGCCGAGCACCGAGGCGAGGCGGGTGAACGGATCGCGCGCGGCGACGAGGCGCGCGACTTCGTCGATCCGCTCGGCCCCCACGACCGCCTCCAGCGCCGCCGGTTCGCCGCTCCACGGGTCGGTCACCCGCAGTGCTCCGATCTCGCCCGCGGCGCCGAGCGGCCCGCGGTAGAGGCGCCCGTCGAGCACGAGGCCGGCGCCGAGCCGCTCGCCCCACTGCACGGTGAGGAACGACGGCGGGCAGTCGTCGAGCTGCGACATCGCGAGCGCCGCGAGGTTGGCGTCGTTGTCGAGCTCGGCCGTGCAGGTGAAGCCGCGACCGAGCTCGCGCGTCAGGTCGAGGTCGGTCCAGGCGTCGATGCCGCGGATGACGCGCACCCGGCCCTCGGCGTGGTCGATCATGCCGACGCTCGCGATCGAGAGCGCCGCCACCGCCGGGCGAGTCAGCTCGGCGTCGCCCAGCGCGCGATCGATGGTCGCGCTCGCGAGGCGCAGCAGGTCGCGACCGTCGTGCAGCTCGTGCTGGGCGTCGGCCGAGGCCAGGACGGTGCCCGAGGCATCCGCCACCTCGGTGACGACGCGGTGGAGCCCGATGTCGACGCCGACGACGTGGAACCGCCCCGGCGTGACCGTGAAGCGGGCCGCGGGCCGGCCGAGCGACTCGGCGGGATCGTGGCGGCGCAGCCAGCCGTCGGCCTCCAGCTCGTCCATGATGGTCGCCACCGTCGAGCGCGTCAGGCCCGTGCGCTCGGCGATCTCGACGATGCGCTGAGGCGCTGAACCGGCGCGCAGCTCATCGAGCACGCGAGCGGTGTTGTATCGCTTCAGTCGTGCGGTGCCGACGATCGGGTCGTTCATGCTGGCTCCGTTCCGGGACTACTTTAGCCGAGACTTTACGTTAAGACCTTGCGTAATTGGCCGCGCTCTGGTTGGGTCGGTCGAGACGGCGCGGATCGCGCCCGCACACCTCCGGCGAAAGGCCCGATGATGCACCCAACGCCCTACCGTCGTCGAGCGGTGATCGCGCCGCTTGCGGCGCTCGCGACGACCCTCCTGCTCGTGACCGGCACCGCCGTCGGCGCGAGCGCCGAACCGCCCGAGCGCACCGCGAAGCTCAACGTCCCGCCGAAGACGGCGAGCGGCTTCGAGCCGGCTCGCGATGCAGCCGAACGCCTGCTGGGCGTCGCCGCCGACGGCTTCGACTTCGCGCGACTCGACCCGGCCGACGGCGCCGACCGCTACGAGATCACCGCGAAGCGCAACCACGTCCGCGTCGCCGCGACCGATCCGGCGACCGCCATCGCCGGCGTCAACGCCTACCTGGGCACGATCGGCCAGTCCATCTCGTGGAACGGGCGCAACCTCGACGAGGACGCCGCGCTGCCCCTGCCGAGCACGCCGATCACGGCGAGCTCGAACGTCTCGCACCGCTTCTACGGCAATGACACCGAGGACGGCTACACCGGCGCCTACCGCAGCTGGGAGCAGTGGGAGCGCGAGATCGACGAGCTCGCGGCACTCGGCTTCAACGAGGTGTTCATGCCGGTGGGGTCCGAGGCCGTGTACTTCGAGGTCCTCCAGCAGTTCGGCTACACGGCCGACGAGGCGCGCGCCTGGATCCCGCTGCCGAGCCACCAGCCGTGGTGGCTGCTGCAGAACATGTCGGGTTACCCCTCCGGCACGAGCGACGAACTCCTCGAGCAGCGGACCGAGCTCGGGCGCAAGATCGCCGACCGTCTGCGCGAACTCGACATGACCCCGGTGCTGCCGGGGTACTTCGGCACCGTGCCGACCGACTTCGCCGAGCGCAACGCCGGCGCCCGGGTCGAGCCGCAGGGCGGCTGGGTGGGCTTCGAGCGGCCCGGCTGGCTCGACCCGAACTCGAGCGTGTTCCCCGAGGTGGCCGAGGCGTTCTACGCGGCGTCCGAGCAGAAGCTCGGTGCATCGGCCGCGTACAAGATGGACGTGCTGCACGAGGGCGGTCGTCGCGGTCAGGTCGACGTGCCCGCGGCCACGCGCGCCATCGAGGCGTCGCTGCAGGCCGCGCGCCCCGGAGCCACGTGGGTGCTGCTCGGCTGGCAGAACAACCCGCCCGCCGATGTCGCCGCCGCTGCGAATCCCGAGACGACGTTCATCGTCGACGGGCTCTCCGATCGGTACGACGGCCGCGGCGGGCTCGAGCAGCAGTGGAGCGGGATTCCCTACGCCTTCGGCACCATCTGGAACTTCGGCGGCCACACGACCATGGGTGCCGAGCTCACGACGTGGAACGAGCGCTACTACGACTGGCTCGACGCCGAGGGCAGTGCGGTCGACGGCATCGCCGCGATGCCCGAGGGCGGACTCAACAACCCCGCCGCGATCGACTTCTTCGCCGGGCTCGCCTGGCGCGACGGCCCCGTCGACGTGAACGCCTGGTTCGACGACTGGACCGAGCGCCGCTACGGCGTCGACGACCCCGAGCTGAAGGCCGCGTGGCGCGCCCTCGCCGAGACCGCCTACACGCTGCCGACCAACGACAGCTACAGCGAGGCGCACGACGGGCTCTACGGCGCCCGGCCTTCGCTCTCGGCGAGCCGCGCCGCGACCTGGTCGCCCGGCAGCTTCTCGTACGACCCCGACCGCTTCGCAGAGGCGCTCGACCACCTGCTCGCCGCCGCGCCGGCGGCCGGCGGCACCGCGAGCTACCGGTACGACCTCATGGATGTCGCGCGCCAGGTGACCTCGAACACCTCGCGGGTGCTGCTGCCGCAGCTTCAGCAGGCCTACGGCATGCGCGACCGGGCGGCGTTCACGCAGCTCAGCGAGGAGTGGCTCGGCAACATCGACCTGCTCGACGACCTCGTCGCGACGCAGCCGCAGACGCTGTTCGGCCGCTGGATCGCCGACGCCCGCGACGCGGCCGCCGACGCGGCCGAGGCCGACCGCCTCGAGTTCGACGCGCGGTCGATCGTCACGACCTGGGGCGACCGCGACGCCGTGAACGCGGGTCTCAACGACTACGCGAACCGCGAGTGGCAGGGCCTCGTCGGCAGCTACTACAAGGACCGCTGGGAGCGCTTCTTCGCGAGCGTCCAGACGGCGTTCGACACCGGCAAGGCGCCGGCGTCGATCGACTGGTACGCCGTCGGCGCCGAGTTCGCCGCCTCGACCGACACCTCGGACTTCGCGACCGAGGCCGAGGGCGACGTCGTCGAGCTGGCCGCGCTCGCGGCCGCTGCCTGGGACGCGACGGCGCCCGACGTGCCCGAGCCGCCGGCCGCGGGGGAGCACTTCCTCTCCGACCTGCCGTTCGCGACGGTGTCGCTCAACGCGGCCTACGGTCCGATCGAGCGCGACACCGAGATCGGCGAGGCGGCGTACGGCGACGGAAAGCCGATCCGGCTCGCGGGCGTCGAGTACGCCAAGGGGCTCGGCGTGAACTCGCCGACGACCATCGGGTTCAACCTCGGCGGGAAGTGCTCGGCGTTCGCCGCGGTCGTCGGCATCGACGACATCATGAACAAGGCGGGGGCGTCGCCGAACGTCGTCTTCCGCGTCGTCGCCGACGGCGAGGTGCGCTACGACAGCGGCGCGATGACGAAGGGCCTCTCCGCCGAGGTCGCCGTCGACGTCACGGGCGTCGACCGGCTCGAGCTCGTCGTCGACCCGAACGCCGCAGGCTCGCCCGCCGGCCAGGCCGAGTGGTGGGACCGCGCCGACTGGGCGGATGCCGCGGTGAGCTGCGGCTGACGCACCGCGCCATCCACGGGCGGGACCGGCCGGAACGGCCGGTCCCGCCCTCGTCCCGCCTCGCCTGATCGAAACCCGAAGGGGGCTCTTACGGTTCGGCCCCGACGTGTGCTTGGCTGAGCCATGGACTCGAACGGGGCACCCGCCGAGGTGCGATTCAACGGCAAGCTCGCCATCCTCCTGGCGATGGCGATGTTCGTCCTGGTCGTCGACACCTCGCTCATGAACGTGTCGATCTCCGCCGTCGTGCGCGACCTCGACACCACCGTGAGCGGCGTGCAGGGGGCGATCGCGCTCGAGGCGCTCGTCTCCGCCGCGTTCATCCTGATCGGCGGCAAGACCGGCGACCTGATCGGCCGCAAGCTCGCGTACGTCCTCGGCCTGCTCGGCTACGCCGTCGGGGCGGTCGCGATGATGCTCGCCCAGGACCTCACGGCGATCATCGTCTTCTGGGCGTTCATCGGCGGCATCGGCGCCTCGCTCCTGCTGCCGGCGATGCAGTCGCTCATCCACGGCAACTTCGAGGGCGCGCACCAGAAGCGCGTGTACGCCCTCGTCGGGGCGTCGGCCGCGATCGCCGCGGCGGTGGGGCCGCTGCTCGGCGGCTTCATCACGACCTTCCTCTCGTGGCGGGTCGGCTTCGCGCTCGAGGCGGTCATCATCGCCGTGGTGCTCGCCGGCATCGGCCTCGTGAAGGACGTGCCGTACCACGGCGACCGCTCGGTCGACTATGTCGGCGCACTGCTCTCGATCGTGGGCATGGGCGGCGTCGTCACCGGCATCCTCGTGTGGCAGGAGGGCGGCGGCTACGTCGGCCTCATCATCGGCATCGGCGTGGTCGGCCTCGGGCTCCTCGTCTTCTGGCTGCGCAACCGCAAGCGCCGAGGCAAGCCGATGCTGCTCGACCCCGCCCTCTTCGAGTCGAAGATGTTCCGCACCGGGGCGAGCGGCCAGCTGCTGCAGCAGATCGCCCTCGGCGGCACGATGATCGTGCTCCCGATCTACCTCCAGATGGTCTTCGGCTACAACGCGCTGGAGGCGGGCCTCTCGATCGCACCGCTGTCGCTCAGCATGTTCGTCGTCGCACTGCTCGCCGGGCGCGGGCTCAAGCGCCGGCCCGCCACGGTCATCCTCTGGGGCTTCGTGTTCGTCGTCGTCGGGGTCGCGGTGCTGGTGCCGATCGTGCCGATCGCCGACTCGGGCTGGTACCTGACGGTGCCGCTCATCATCGCCGGCTGCGGGCTCGGCCTGCTCGTCTCGCAGCTCAACAACTACACGCTGTCGCCGATCTCGGACGAGCGGGTGAGCGAAGCCGCGGGGGTCAACTCCGCCGCCGGCTCGTTCGGCCTCTCGTTCGGCCTCGCGTTCGCCGGGGCGATCATGCTCGCGACCCTCGCGTTCACCTTCACCGCGAGCGCCGAGTCGTCGACCGTGCTGAGCGCCGACGAGGCGCAGCAGGTCTCGACCGTGCTCGAGGAGGACGCCGAGATCATGAGCGACGCCGGGCTCGCGGAGCTCCTCGTCGACCAACCGGCCGACGTGCAGGACGAGATCATGCGGATCAACACCGACTCGCGCGACATCGCGCTCCAGGTCGCCCTGTTCGTGCCGATCCTCGCCGGCCTGCTCGGCGTCCTGAACGCCCTGCGCATGCGGCGGCTGCCAGACCCGAAGCCGTCGGAGGCGGCCGAGGGCACGATGCTCGGCTGAGCTCAGTTCGGGACGCGCACGACGAGGGCCCTCGGATCGACCCGGAACCTCGCCGACACCACGCTGCCGAACTCATCGCCGTCGATCTCGAACTCCTGCGGTCCGCCCTCGATCTCGAGTTCGACCGAGCGGCCGCGCCGGTAGACGATCTGCTGCCGGCGGTTGCCGCTCGTGAGGTCGATGAACTGCCGTCCGAGAGCCGACTTGCGCAGCACCCGGTTCTCCCACACGACGGTGCGCCAGATGAGCACCCAGCCGAGCAGGTTGCGCGGCTGCAGCACGACCACGTCGAGGTGCCCGTCGTCGATCTCGGCATCGGGGATGAGCTCGATGTTGCCGGGCAGGTAGCCGAGGTTCGCAACGAGGATGCTCGCCACCCGCGCCCGGTGGTGGCGCCGCGTCTCGAGGCGGTACACGGCACGGTACGGCTGCGAGGCGGGCAGCGCCCGCAGCCCGGCGTCGACGTAGGCGAGCCAGCCGACCCGCTTCTTGAGCTCGGGGTTGGTGTTCTGGATCATCTCGGCGTCGATGCCGATGCCCGCCATCACGAGCGAGACGTGCGACTCGTCGTCGCCATCGGGGCGGGTGATGTCGGCGACGATGACGTCGACGGGGCGGTCGACGCCGGCGAAGGCCAGCACGACCGCGTCGTCGATGTCGTTCACGGGGATGTCGAGGTTGCGGGCGAAGAGGTTGCCGGTGCCGATCGGCACGATACCGAGCGGGATGCCGGTGCCGCGGAGCGCGGCGGCGACCGACCGCACCGTGCCGTCGCCGCCTGCGGCGATCACGAGGTCGACGCCGGCCTCGGCGGCCTCGTGCGCCATGCCCTTGCCCGGGTCGTCGACCGTGGTCTCGATCCACAGGCTCGGCGCGAACGACTGGCGCTCCTCGGCAGCGGCCACCGCGGCGCGCAGCGCATCGGTGCCCTGCTTGCTGGGGTTGAAGATCACGGCGGCGCGCAGGCGCGGGTGCGCGGCATCCCCCCGCCGCTCGTTCCGTTCGTCCGACACGCTGCCACCGTATTGCATCCGCCCGTGAACTCGGCGAACGGGCGCATCCCGCCCATGAAGGGTGTCGGATGCCCCGGGCTAGACTTGCTCGGGTGATCGATCCCGTACTGCTCCGCGAGAACCCCGACCTGATCAAGCGTTCGCAGGAGCTCCGCGGCGAGTCCTCGGAGCTCGTCGACGAGGCGGTGGCCGCCGACTCCGCACGCCGCACCGCGATCACCGTCTTTGAGGCGCTCCGCGCCGAGCAGAACGCCTTCGGCAAGCAGGTGGCGCAGGCGCCGAAGGACGCGAAGGCCGCACTCGTCGCGCAGGCGCAGGAGCTCGCGGGCCGGGTCAAGGCCGCGAACCAGGCCGTGAGCGACGCCGAGGCCGCCTTCACGCTCGCCGTGCAGAAGCTCGGCAACGTCGTCATCGACGGCGTGCCCGCCGGCGGTGAAGACGACTACATCGTGCTCCGCGAGGTCGGCGAGATCCCCGCGTTCGCGTTCGAGCCGCGCGACCATCTCGAGATCGGCGAGCTCCTCGACGCGATCGACATGCAGCGCGGCGCGAAGGTGTCGGGCGCGCGCTTCCACTACCTCAAGGGCGTCGGCGCCCGCCTCGAGCTCGCCCTCATGAACATGGGCCTCGACCGCGCGATTGCCGCGGGCTTCACCCCGCTCATCACGCCGACGCTCGTGCGGCCCGAGATCATGAACGGCACCGGCTTCCTCGGCGCGCACGCCGACGAGGTCTACTACCTGCCCGAACAAGAGCTGTACCTCACCGGCACGAGCGAGGTCGCGCTCGCCGGGTACCACGCCGACGAGATCATCGACGTGTCGAACGGGCCCATCCGCTACGCCGGCTGGTCGACCTGCTACCGCAGCGAGGCCGGCTCGCACGGCAAGGACACGCGCGGCATCATCCGCGTGCACCAGTTCAACAAGCTCGAGATGTTCACGTACATCGACCCGGCCGACGCCGAGGCCGAGCACGAGCGCCTGCTCGCCTGGCAGGAGGGCATGCTGCAAGACCTGGGGCTGAGCTACCGCGTCATCGACACCGCGGCCGGCGACCTCGGTTCGAGCGCGGCGCGCAAGTACGACGTCGAGGCGTGGGTGCCGACGCAGGGCGCCTACCGCGAGCTCACCTCGACCTCGAACTGCACGACGTTCCAGGCGCGCCGGCTCGACATCCGCCACCGCACCGCGACCGGGAAGACCGCGCCCGTCGCGACGCTCAACGGCACCCTCGCGACGACGCGCTGGCTCGTCGCGATCCTCGAGACGCACCAGCAGGCCGACGGCTCGGTGATCGTGCCCGAGGCGCTGCGCGGCTACCTCGGCGGACTCGAGCGACTCGAGCCCGTCGCCCGATGAGCATCGAGCGGACGCCCGAGGCCGACGTCGCGACGGAGGCCTGGTTCGTCGCGCTCGACGTCGACGGCACGATCATGCACGAAGACGGCACGATCGACGACGCCGTCGCCGAGTCGGTCGCCCGCGCCGTCGCGCGCGGTCACCTCGTCACGCTCGCGACCGGCCGCTCCTGGTCGACGACGCGGCCGGTCATCGACGCGCTCGGCCTCGCCCCCGAGTACGTGGTGTGCGCGAACGGCGCCATCACGATGCGCCGCGACGACACCGCGCCCGACGGGTACGTGCGCGAGCACGTCGAGACCTTCGACCCCACGGCGGTGCTCGAGCGCATCCGCACCTTCCTGCCTTCGGGCAAGTTCATGGTCGAGCTCGCCGACGGCTACCGCCTCTACACCGAGGGCATGACCGAGTGGAACCTCGAGAACGCCCGCGAGGTCGTCTTCGACGAGCTGCTCGACCAGCGCGCCACCCGCGTCGTCGTGACGAGCCTCGAGCACGGCCTCGACGAGTTCTTCGGCATCGTCGACCAGATGGGCCTCCATCACGTGAGCTACGCGATCGGCTGGACGGCCTGGCTCGACATCGCCCCCGACGGCGTCAACAAGGCGACGGCGCTCGAACGGGTGCGCGGATGGCTCGGCGTCGACGCCGCCCGGGTCTTCGCCGCCGGCGACGGCCGCAACGACCTCGAGATGTTCGCCTGGGCGGGGTCCGCCGGGCGCGCCGTCGCCATGGGGCAGGCCCCTGACGAGGTGCGCGCCGCGGCCGGGGAGGTGACCGGCACGGTCGGCGAGGCCGGTCTCGCCACCGCGCTCGACTCGCTGCCGTAGCCCGCGGAATCGCACCCTGACCGGGCCGCACGACTAGAATCGACGGGTCGGGAGGGGACGACGTTGGAGCGAGAGGACGCCGGATCCGGCGACGGCGCGGGTGGCGCGCCGATCGGCGAGCCCGCGGGCACGTACGACGAGGCGCAGGAGGCGCACGAGGCGAACCAGGGCGAGCACGACCAGGCGCACGACGACGTGGCGCCGGTCGCGACGCGTCACGGCCGCCTGCCCCGGCACTCGGGGCCGCGCACCGCGGTGAAGCTCGTGGCATCCACCGCCGCCGTGCTGCTCGTGAGCGCGGGCGCCGTCGGCGCCTACGCGGCGGCCGATCTCGTCGGCTCGGTCGGTACCGGCGTGACGCTCGCGAACGAGGAGATCCTCGAGGGGGTGCCCGACATCGGCGCGATGGACGGCGGGCTCAGCTTCCTGCTCGTCGGCAGCGACAAGCGGCCGGCCGACGGGTCGTTCGGCGACCCCGAGGTGGACTCGGGCGTGCTCAACGACGTCAACATGCTGCTGCACATCTCGCAGGACCACTCGCACGTCGAGGTCGTCAGCTTCCCGCGCGACATGATGGTCGCGGTGCCCGAGTGCCCCGACCCGGTCGACCCGGCCTCCGGCCCGCTCTCGGCGATGTCCGAGGTGCCGCTCAACAGCGTGCTGGGCCATGGAGGCCTGGGCTGCGTCGTGATGACGATCGAGCAGCTCACCGGCACGAAGATCCCCGTCGGCGGGGTCGTGGAGTTCAAGGGCGTCGCGGCGCTGTCGTCGGCGGTCGGCGGCGTCGAGGTCTGCCTCGTCGACCCGATCGACGACGAGGACTCGGGCCTGCACCTGCCCGCGGGCCGGAGCACCATCGAGGGGTACGACGCGCTCGCGTTCCTGCGCACGCGTCACTCCGTCGGCGACGGCAGCGACCTCGCCAGGATCGCGAGCCAGCAGGCCTTCCTGGCGTCACTCGCGCGCACCCTCCAGTCGAGCGGCACGCTCAGCGACCCGGTGAAGCTCTATTCCATCGCCAAGGCGGTGCTCTCGAACATGGAGCTCTCGAACTACCTGCAGAACCCGACGGTGCTCATGTCGATCGCGCGCACCCTCCAGGACGTCGACCTCTCGAAGATCGCGTTCATCCAGTACCCGACCGCCGAGTACGGCGACGGCCAGCACGTGGTCCCCGCCGACTCCGCGGAGGCCGTCAATCTCGCGCTCCAGGAGGACCGCCCGGTCGTCCTCGATCCGACCGCGAACGACAACTCGGAGTTCGGCACCGCCGCCGCCGATCCCGCGGCCGGGCCCGCCGAGGCGCCCGCCGCAGAGGAGGCGCCGGCGGCGACCGAGCCCCCGGCCACGGCGTCGGCACCGCCTGCCGAGCAGCTGCCGCCCGACGTCACGGGACTCACCGGCGACGAGGTGCGCTGCGCCACGTCGAACGACGGCTGACCGGGGCATCCGACCGCGCTTCAGCGCTCTTTCAGGAGCGCCTGCGAGGCTGAGCGGAACGCGATTCGGCTAGAATCGGGGCCTGCCTGTACGACGAACCCCTCGACGGGGCGTCGCGCGGGCGAGGAGGGCTGTCCGAGCGGCCGATGGAGCTGGTCTTGAAAACCAGTGGGCAGAAATGTCTCGTGGGTTCGAATCCCACGCCCTCCGCGCGACCACCAGACACGAGAGGATCCCGGTGAACGAAGCGTTGCGACCCAGCTCGCGGCGCGCCGCGAAGAACCCCGCGGTGGCGCAGCACGGCAGGCTCCGCAAGCGGTCGGTCGGTCGCACCCTCGCGAAGGTGGCCGGCATCGGCCTCTCGGTCGTCCTCGTCTCGGGCGGCGCGGTCGCCGCGTACGCCGCATGGGACCTCGCGAACACCCTGAAGCCCACCGTCTCGCTCGGCAATGAAGACGTGCTCGAGGGCGTGCCCGACGTCGGCGCGATGGAGGGCGGCGTGAACGTGCTGCTCGTCGGCAGCGACAGCCGCGAGGGCCAGGGCGACGGCTTCGGCGATCCCGACGAAGAGACCGCCGTGCTCAACGACGTCACGATGCTCATGCACATCTCGCAGGACCACTCGCACGTCGAGGTCATCAGCTTCCCGCGCGACATGTTCGTCGACGTGCCCGCGTGCACCGACCCCGAGGACCCGTCTGGCGAGCCGCTCTACGAGCAGTACGGCGTGAAGATCAACTCGGTGCTCGACTACGGCGGGCTCGGCTGCGTCGTGAAGACGGTCGAGCAGCTCACCGGCGTGACCATCCCGTTCGCCGGCACGGTGCAGTTCCTCGGCGTCGCGGCGATGAGCGAAGCCGTCGGCGGCGTCTCGGTCTGCGTCGCCGAGCCCATCGAAGACGAGCACACCGACCTCTACCTCGACGCAGGCATGCACGAGCTCAAGGGCCTCGAAGCGCTCCAGTTCCTGCGCACGCGGCACGGCGTCGGCGACGGCTCCGACCTCGGGCGCATCTCGAACCAGCAGGTCTTCATGTCGGCGCTCGCCCGCAAGCTGCAAGACGGAGGAACCCTCGGCGACCCCGTCGCGCTGTACTCGATCGCCAAGGCCGCGCTCGCGAACATGGAGCTGTCGAGCTCGCTCGCGAACCCGACCACCATGGTGTCGATCGCGAAGGCCATGAAAGACATCGACCTCGCCAAGATCGCGTTCATCCAGTACCCGACCGGCACCACCGACGGCGGCGTGATCCCGAGCGACTCGGCCGAGATCGTCAACCTCGCGCTGCAGAACGACACCCCGGTGGTCTTCGACCCGACCGCCGACGAGGCCTCGTTCGCGTCGGCGGGCGACCCCACGGCCGTGCCGGCCGAGGGCGAGGCCGCACCCGCCGAGGAGGCTCCGGCCGAAGAGGCACCGGCCGAAGAGGCTCCGGCCGAGGGCACGGCGACGCCCGCGCCCACGACCGAGGCGCTGCCGATGGATGTCACGGGCCAGACCGCGGCCGAGACGCGCTGCTCGGCCGGGCGGACCCTCGACGACCAGTAGTCCCGCAGGCGGCCCTCACGCCTCGAATCGTGATTCGGGGGATCGTCGGGTTATGATGACAGTCGCGTGTGCGCGTGCGCACCCGCAAGGAGACGTCGCATAGTCCGGTCGAGTGCACCACCCTGCTAAGGTGGAGTCCCCGTAAGGGGACCGCGGGTTCAAATCCCGCCGTCTCCGCTCGAAACGCCTGATCAGAGCCCGAATCCGCAGCAATCGGATTCGGGCTCTGTCTCGTCCTGGCGAGCCTCGGATGACTGGCGGATGCCAAGCCCGCACTGCGCGAGGCTGTGCGAGGCTGCGATTAGACCCAGTTCTCGGGGTCGAAGACCGACTCGCGGAACGCGGATCGCGAGCCCGTGGGCACGATCACGAACGCGTCTTCGGTGAGTCGCGCCTGCTCCTCGAGCGCTTCGGCCTCCTTGACGAACGACTCGGCGATCGCGAGCAGCTGCGTCCCGCGGCGGGTCGTGTCGACGGAGAGGTGGAGGTCGCGCACCGTCTGCCCCTCGAACGCCTGCTCGGCGGCGAGGCGGCGGTACGCGTGCCCGGCGGCGCGCAGGATCGAGCCGTCGGCGACCGCGAGCATCGACGCGAGGTCGGCGTCGCTGAAGTAGCCGTAGGAGACTTGGCCGGCCACCACGGGATCGAGGGGCACGTGCTCGGTGTCGCCGATCTCGTACCTCAGCTTGCCGACGTCGCTGGCGCCGTCGATGGGATCTGCGCCGGGGTGTTCCATCTCGCTCTCCAATCGGTAGCGCCCCCTCGGGGAGGCCGAATCACCCGAGGGGGCGCTCCGCGCGGCGTGAGGAGGCCACGTGCCCGAGCATACAGCCAGCACTCAGGCAACGCTCAGGAAATGCCGGAGCCCCCAACCGCCGGTTGGCGATCGGGGGCTCCGCGGGGGAGGGGCTACTCTCAGGCCGCGTTGGTGCCGTTCGAGTAGATGATGCCGGCGTTGTCGACCACGCCGCCGTCGACGACGTACCGGGTCTTCGCCTCGTACGTCTCGTTGGTGAACTGGCCGTCCAGCACGGGGATGTCGCCGCCGTTCGGGTAGATGAACCCGCCGGTCGACTTGATCCAGAACGAGGGGTCTTCCTCGCCGGCCGCCTTCACCCGCACGAGCCCCTTGCGGCGCCCGTCGATCGGGATCAGGAACCAGTACTTGTCGGAGCCCGAGAACGCCGTCTTGAGCCACGAGAAGCCCACGACGTCGAGATCGGCGCCGAGGTCGACCTGCTGCTGAAGCTGGACGCCGCCCGACGAGCCGGGGACGTAGGTCAGCGACATGCCGGTGAGGGCCTGCTTGATCATCGGCACGAGGGCCGGGTTGACCACGAGGGCGAACTTGGTGAAGTTCACCTGCTTGCCGTTCACGACGTGCGTGTTGGCCTGGGCGATCGCGTCGGCGAGCGCCTGGACGGCGGTCGTCGGCGTGAGGGCCGGGTTGGTGGTCGCGCCGGAGACGGCGACGTGGCCGGTCGTGCCGAGCACGCCCGTGTTGATGCCGCTCGAGGTGAGCAGCAGCTTCACGGCGGCGACCTCGTCCGAGTCCTCCGCGCGCGAGGCGAACTCCTCGAACGCCTCCTTGATGAGGTCGACTCGGGCACCGCGGGAGTTGTAGATCGTCTCCCACTGGATGTCGAGGCCGAGCTCGCGGACGCTCGTGCGCAGGAACTTGTTGCTGCCCGCGAACGAGAGCTTCGGAGCGGGCTGCTCCGGGAGCTTCTTCGGCAGGCCGCCGATGAAGCGCTCGCCGTTGTTCTCGTCCGGGATCTCGCCCGCGATGCGGAAGTCCCAGTACTCGACGTTCTGGTTCACGCGGTCGATGATCTGCGTCTTGGTGAACCGGTGGCTCACGGGCGCGCGCTTCTCCCAGTCCGCCAGGAAGTCGGCCTCGAGGGTCGGCTGAAGCTGGATCGGGAGGTCGCTGTAGGCCAGCGCCTCTGCGAACTGACGCTGCGCGCGGCGGTTGCCGTCGAGCGCGTCGTAGTAGAGCTCGCCCGCCTCGCACTGGCGCTTGGTGAGCGTCTGCTCTTCGGGGGTGATGATGTCGAACATCTGCGCTCCTTAGGCGGCGGCCGCGAGGCCGAGGGACGGGGTGACGAGGAACCAGAGGCGGGAGCCCGCGGCGGTCTTCGCCCGCGTGGCGATGCCCACCTGCCGGTTGGTGCCGGCGGTCAGCGTGATGACGTTCGCCGAGGTGATGTACACCTTGGCGCCGACGGCGCACGTGCCGGCGATGCCATCGACGCCGACCTCGGCGAGGATGCCGAGCGTCGCGTGGTAGCCGGCGCCCTCGTCGTCGGGCACGGGCTCCGACTTCACCACGCCCACGAGGTCGCCGACCGTCAGGAACTCGCGCACGAGCGCGGCCTGCGGCACCGACACCGGGATGTTGAAGATCGGGTCGAGGTTGTTGGTCTTGATGGTGGCTGCGCGGGTACCCATCAGCGGGCCGCCTTTCCGTGGTGGGCCTCGCGGCGCACCCGCAGGCGCTCCGCGTAGTCGGTGTCGCCGCCGCTGCCGGGCTGGAGCGGGCCGGCGTTGATGACCGACTCGCTCTGGACGGCGGTGCCGCCGCCCTGCGGAGTGGTCGGGATGGCGCCGTTCTGGGGCACGAAGCCCTCGCGAACGGACTCCACGAACTGCTTCTGAGCGGCGATCGCGTCCTCCGCCTTGGTGCCCGCCCGAACCGCCTCGTAGGCGACCGTGCGAGCAGCCTTCGGCAGGCCGGACTCGGCGACGAGCTCGAGGCCCGCCACCATCTCATCGCCCTCGGGGGCAGCGGGAGTGTTCGACGCCTGGATGGACTCGGCGAACGTCGCGAGCTCGGCCTTGACCGTCTCGGCGACCAGCGCCTTCATCTCCTCGGGGGTCATGTCACTTCCTTCTGATTCGAGGGGGGTTGCGGAGGATTCCGCCGCCCGGCCGGTAGCCGGGTCGTTCGAGATGAGTCGCCGAAGCGACTCAGAGACGCGCTTCACGATGGCGCCACCGGCACCCGGGATCGCGACGACGTCGATGGAGTTGAGGGGGTGCGACTCGAAGCCGGTGACGATCTCGCCCGTGAAGTCGCCCACGGTGCCGATGATGTAGTTCGACATCGCGTAGATCGACATGCCGATCTGACCGTGGAACTGCTGGAGGTATTCGCGGTCGGCTGCGTTGAACTCGAAGTCGGCGTAGAGCGCCTGCTCGCCCGCCTCCCACGACGCGACGCTGACCTGCTTCGCAGCCATCGCCTCGCCGCGGCGGACGCCGGGCACCTCCCACTCCTCCGTCCAAGTCGGGTGGTTCCAGTACGACGACCCGTCGATGGGGGCGAGGATGTCCTTGTCGCGCTCCAGCACCTCGGGCGGGTAGAACGTATCGCCCGACAGGTTCATGCCGGCCTCGATGATCCGGCACCGATAGACAGGCCCGATCGCATCGGGATAGGTGCTCAGCGCCTCCCGAACCATGCCGCGGTTTCCGCCGCGCACCTGCTTCGTGGTCATGCGGGAAACCGTACAGCCAACTTTCAGCGAACGCTCAGACTCGCCGCGCCCGCTCGAGATCTCGTTGGTAGACGCTCCAGACGACGACCGCTGCGAGGTGGCGGTCGGGGAAGTAGCCGATGAGGTCGCGGTCTTCGCTGCGCGGCGCCCAGGTGACCGCGCGGAAGAGCTCGCGCTTGCCGTACTCGCCGAGTCCGATCGTCACGAGCCGGATGATCGCGATCTTGCGCTCGCCGTCGAACATGATCCACTCGCCACGGCGGACGCTTCGGAGATCGGGGCGCCAGTATCGCATCAGTTCGAACATACATTCGAATGGTGCGATCGGCGATACGGCTACTCGCCCTTGTCGCGCGCCTCGTTGTCGCCGTCGCTCGTCTTGCCGACCTTGAGCTCGTCGTCGCCCTGCTTGTTGACGCCGCCGGCCTTCTCATCATCCTTCGCGGGGTCGGGCTTGTTCAGCTTCGCCGTCTTCTCGTTGTTCGGGATGAGCACGCCCTGGGGTGCCTTCGAGCCCTCCTCCGTCGGGATGCGCAGGCGTGCGGCGACGGGATTGCGGATCTCCTCGGGCTCGAAGAGGCCGGTGCCCCAGGCGGCGATCATCATCTGCGCCTCGCGGAAGGGCGACTCGTCGTCGATCTCCGGCCAGACGATCTCGAGCTTCGGCGCGCCGAGCAGCTTGCCGATCTGCCGGAAGAATCGATCGGCAGCCTCGCGCCGCGAGCGCACCCACGCCTTCACCATCGGGTCGAGTTGCTTCGCTGCGGCGTTGCCCGACTTGCCGAGCACGTCGTCGAGCACCATGTTCGCGCCGACGGCGGCCGCGGCCGCGAGCGGTTCGCCGTTCTCGAAGGAGACGTCGGAGTTGCCCCGCTGCGCCTCCATGTAGCCGTTCACCGAGCCGGCGGTGCCGCCGATCTCCGTGCTGCCTGCGACGACGGCGGCCTGCTTCTTGGCCTGATCGGCGGTCGACGCCTTGAACTGCCACGCGAGCAGCGCGAGCGCTTCCGCGAACTTCGCCTGGTTCGCGAGGTAGGAGTCGTACTTGTCGACCCACCGCAGCGACGCGAGGAGATCGGGGACGCCGAGCGGCCAGCCCGTCTGCGAGTTCACCCGCCAGTTGACCGCGATCCACTCCTTGTCGATCGGAATCCGCTTGCCCGGCGACTCTTCGATGTAGTCGGGCCCGAGGCCGGCCACGGGCGTCTCGGGGGTCGTGTAGTAGACGTCGATCGTCTCGCCGTGCGGCTTCGCGACGGTGCGCTTCGTGTACGTGCGGCGCACGTACCAGACGAGCTCGGGGTCATCGCCATCGATCCACGGGACGCCGACCTGCTCGAACGGCACGCGGATGATGCGCTTCGTGCGCGTGTTGACGAGGAAGATCGCGTTGCCGTCGGTGCCGTGGGCCCGGTTGATCTCCTCGAGCGCCGTCGCCGAGAAGAGCCGGGTGATGTTGTGGTCGTCGAGGAACGCGCGCTTGCCGTTGCCCAGACGGTTGAAGCCGATGCCGGCGCCGTAGGCGTAGAAGCCCTGGAGGTCGCTGATCCGCTTCAGGATCGAGTCGGCGGTGACGTACGGGCGCAGCTGCTCGGACGCCTTGCGCAGCGTCGCGATGTCGAGGCCGGTCGCCGAACCGGTCACGCCGCCGACGCGATTCCATCCGCGAGCGTCGATCATCGCCGCGACCTTGGCGAGCGTCTCCTCCTGGCGCGAGATGGTGTGCGCCTGCTCGCCGAGGAGGTCGCGCAGCTGCTCGTACGTTGGCGCACCTACCGCGCGCACGACCTCACTCCCGACTGACATGGGTTCAGGGTAGCCGTAGCATTCAGCGAACGCTCAGGAAGCGTTCAGGGTGTAGGCCATCTGCCAGTCGTCGTAGAAGCCGCTCTCCATGCCCCGCTCGACGACGTCGTTGGGGTCGGTGTGCACGGTATCGCCGTCCTGCGGCCCGTCGAGGTGTCGGAGATCGGCCGCGGCGTACCACGCGGCGTCGGCGGCATCCGGCGACTTCACGCCGCGCTTCTTCATCTCGCGCTTCGACTCGATCTTCATCGCGCCGTGCGGGTCGATGAATTCGTACGTGATGTCGCCAAGCTGCTGCACGAGCACCTTGTCGAGGCGGTCGATGTCGATGAGCCCGGCCTGCATCCGCTTCGCGAGGTGGTCGAACTGGTAGTCGCGGTTCCGGTGCCATGCGCGGCTGTCCGGGGTCGGGCCGCCCGACTGCATCTCGATGACGCGGTAGTGCCCCCATGCGAGCTTCTTGAGGCCGTCGATGAAGCCGACGCCGAGGCCGCCGGAGTCGACGCGCACCTCGGAGGCGCCGAGGTTCAGGGCGTGCTGATGCACGAGCGTCGCCTGCCCGACCTGCTTCTCACCTTCGGCCGAGATCGTGTCGACGAGCGGCACGCCGCGCCAGCGGTCGACGAGTCGGAGCTTGCCACCGATCTCGTTGCTCAGTCGGAGCGGGGCGGCCGTCTCGTCGTCGAGCTCGTAGAGCTCGCCCTGCGTGAAGGAGTAGAGGTAGCTCCAGTCGCCGTTGATCGAGCGCGCCACGTCCATGCCGAGCCAGACGGTCGTGCCCTCGCCCTCGGTGAAGACCTTCGCGTCGAAGCCCTTGCCGAGGATGTCGTCGGTGAAGAGGTTGTTGCCCTCGTCGTAGGCGAACTCGCCGAGCACGCGCGCCTTGTAGCGGCTCGAGTCTTCGCCGTACTCGGCCTTCTTCTCGACGACGTACGAGAGGTCGGTCAGGTTCTCGAGCGCTTCGGCCGGCATCCCGAGCCCGCGCGGCATGCCGCGGTGGCGCTCGCACTTGCAGATGCCGCCGCCGTGGAAGTTGGGCGAGTCGAGCACGGAGATGTGGTGGAGGCTCCACACGTCCTGGAGCGTCGCGGTCTTCTCCTCGCCCGTCTCCTCGTCCGTGAAGGTGCGGGGCGTGTCGTCGAGGAAGATCTCGCCGAACCGCGAGCGCGGGTTGGTCGGGTTCCCGATGAGCAGACGCCGGCTCTTCGCGTTCGACGTGATGTTCGAGAGGTCGTCGATCATGTTGCCGAGCAGGCCGCACGCCTCGTCGCCGATCGCGAGCACGTAGCCGTCGTGGATGCCCTGGAACGAGTCTTCCTTGTTGTCCGGGGGCTTGCGGCCGTGGCCGATCAGGTTGCCGAGATCGTCCTTCCACTTGTTGTCCCCCGTGATGCGCCCTGGCAACGGGTGATCGGGCATGTCCGTCTCTTCGCCGTTCTCGACGGCGCGCAGGTACTCGGCGTACCGCTTGTGGCTGAGCGACCAGAACTTGCGGATCTCGCGCCAGAGGATCGCGCCGACCTGATCGGCCGACGGCGCCGTGCTCGCCACGAACACGCGCTGGATCGGGTGCGTGTCGATCCACCAACAGACGAGGAACGCCGCGATGAAGCTCTTGCCAACGCCGTGGCCGGCGCGCACCGCGATCGACTTCTTGTCGCCGCACGCGAGATCCATCGCGATGTCGACCTGCTTCTCCCAGATGTCGACGCCGAGCACGTCTTTGCCCCAGAGTACGGGGTCGGTCTTGTAGCGCTCGCGACGCAGTGTCTTCTCGAACTCCTCCTGGACGTCCGGGAGGAGCCGCGAGAGGTAGTTCGGGTCGTCGATCACAGCGGAGTCTCGACGGGGACGCGGCCTTCGATCATCTTCACGGCGTGCGGCATCGCAACGGGCAGGATCTCGGCCATCTCGGCGCTGAAGTCGATCTCGGGGTGTCGCTTGGAGAGCTCGAGGCCGACGCGCTCGTACATGAGCATGATCGCTTCGAGCATGAGACGGGCCTGCGATCGATTGATCTCTCGCATCGCGCGTGCGATGTCGACTTTGTCCGTCTCGAGCACCTTGAGGATCGTCTGGAGCACCTGACGGAGCGGGGTCGCGGCGTCGAGCGTGTTGCCCGACTCGGCGATCTTCATCAGCCGATCCTTCAAGTCCATGAGGTCGTCGATGAGCAGGAGCTTCCGCTGCGCCTGCGAGAGCCAGTCGCGCGAGTCCAAGATCTCGAGCACGCGCGCCGCGGCCGCGGCCGGCGTGAGCGTGTTCCCGACGATGCTGGAGAGCTCGGTGGGGCTCTTGCCGCTCGACGCACCGCGCAGCAGCATGCGGTCGATCTTGCCGACCGCGCGCGTGTGATCGTACTGCTGCGGGGTACCCATGATCCTCACAGCGTACGTTCAGGAACGGACGCTGTGCACGGAATGCGGGCCGCGCGCCCTACTGCGTCAAGAGGCGATACGTCATCGAATCGCGCTCGAGGGGAGCATGCTCTTCGATCTCAATGTCTTCGTCAATTGGCCTTGGCTTTGGCGCTGCAACTAGGAACTCTGGGCGCTCGATTGCCCATTTCACGAGTGTGTCTTTGACCCCTCGCAAGTCCTGCCGCCTGCTGCGTGGAGAGTACGTGCCGTCGTCCCAGAACCCCGGCATGTAGTCCAACCAAATCGAGCCCGGATAGACCGGGCCCTCCATGTGTGGAGCGAGGAGCGCGTAGAACGCTTCGACTTCCGCGGGCTGCCAATGAGCGCCCTCGGGGAGGTCATGGCCGATGGCTTTCTCGGTGCTTCCGGTCATCAGATCGTGGCCCACTGCGGCGAGGATGCGGAGCATGAGCACGGAGCCGAGCAGGCTCGAACGACGGAGCTCGTCAGGCGAGAGGGTGCCGTTCTGCACTGCCTGGAGGTCGGGGAAGGCGTCGACTGCGCGATCGAGGAATGCTCGTGCATTGTCAGCGATGTCACGCTCCTTGAGGGTTACCTCTTGGATCTTCGACACGCGCCCGTCGAGGCCCACTGTCACGCAGCGGATGATCTCGACGACGTGCTTGGCGCCGAGCAGGAAGGGTGAACCGCGGCCCAAGCGATCGCCCTCGAGGTCGAGCCGGCCGACGAGCAGCGGGTGGTCGTTGACGAGCGGGTAGGCGCGGTTGACGACCTTGCGCGAGTCGAATCGAGAGCGCACAGAGGCGGTGATTCCAAGCTGGTTGTCCGCGATGTCGAAGAACATCTGGCGGTAGGCCATGGGGTCATCTTCGATGAAGATCTGGAGTGCGACGTGGTCGTTGGCGAGCGTCGCCATGCGCTTCTTGAGCTTCGCGATCGTCGCCCGAGCATCCTCCTCGGCCCTGCCGCCTGGATCCTGGCGCCTCGCCGCGGCGAGGTGGTTCTGCGCCTTGTCGATGTCGTCGGCGAGCGACTTCATCGCCATGTTGATGCCCAAGATGCGGTGCTGGCCGTCGAGGATGTTGATGTCCATGAGCGAGCGCAATGGGTACCGCAAGATGCCGAAGGTTGTGCCCTCGACCTCTGTCAACACCTCGAAGTCGAAGATGTCCGGGGCGCGCATGATGAGGCCCGGAACGACCCAATCTTCATGCTGACGTATGTATTGCCCGAACTCGAGCGCGTGCTTTGGGCGGATGGCCCGGTTGCCCTCGGTGGGCTTGTCCGGGTCGGGCGGCATGATGCTGGCGATCACGCTTTCGAGCGAGAGGTCGAGCGAATAGACGGTGCGACCGCCCTGGCGGAAGCGCGTCGCTGCGAATCGCGGACGCGAATCGTTGCCCGGCACCTCGGGAATCACAATCCCAGCCTCGGCCATGCTGGTGTCCCTTCGACGGTTGTGGATGTCGTGCAAAGAACCACAGTAGAGCACAGCGAATTACAGCGCCAAAGAGACGAATTAAGAAGATCCCGAATGTCCCCCGCCCGGCCTATGCTGTGGAACAAACGCCACGGGGGCGGGACGGTAACGAAGGGGTGCCATGAACACTTACATCCACGACGCCGAAGGTGCGCGGCGGTTCGCCGTGCAGACGAACGCGAAGCTGCCCGAGTCGATCTTCTTGAGCGGGCCGCGAGGCTTCTGCGTCGAGTTCGACCTCGAGACGCTGCACACTATCGTCGCGCGCGAGTACGAGGCCATGATCGCGCGCCGGGCGATCACCGTGCGCGCGGCAGCATAGAGGCCCGCCACGATGGGCGGGCCCCTGTCCCCCTTTTGGGGGATTAGTGACTAACTGGCGCGACGCCGGGCACCGGATCCGGGTAGTAGACCCAGTCGTAGCGCCCCTCGTCTTCCTGCTTCTGGTTCAGCTTCACCGCGAGACGCGAGACGTCGGGGTACGCGCCGATGGAGCCAACTGCGGGGGAGAGTGCGCGCCGAGGCGACCCGCCAGGATCCACCCAGTCGCCCGACTCTGTACGGTTTCGGACGTGGTGCGACGCGCGCAGCTTGTAGGCGGGCCGCGTCACTGCACCACCTGGAAGCTCGGCGGGGGCGGCACGTCCCGCGCCGGCACGATAATGATCGTGCCGGCGGGGACGGTGACCTCTTCGGGCGCGACCGTCACCCAGAACGGCTGCCCCGGCTCGTTGCCGGTGGCTCGACCGATGTGGATGCGGCCGCGCTCGTCGAGGCGGGCAAGGCGAGCACGAGACTGGATGCGGTCAGCCATCGGTACCTCCGGGGAGCGGGTGCAGCGCCATGACCTCGGCCATGCTCTTCGAGCGCGCCTCGGTCACCATCTGAGAGATGGGATCCATCTCGTCGACGATGTCCGGGTGGAACTCGAGGCGCGAGACGCCGTCGCCGACCAGAAGGAATCCGGGGGCGAAGCGCGCGAGGCCGAGGCCGGACTGCTGCGTGACCGCGAGCGCGTACCCGAAGGGGTGCAGCGCGTATCGGTTCACGTGGTAGAGCAGGCCCGAGTCGACGAGGTCGCCGAGCACGAGCATCTGCTCGCCCTCGGACTCGCGCACCCGCTGCACGGCGGCAAGGCGCTGCTCGACGGTCGGTGCCGCCGGGTTCGTCATGCTCGCCTTGAGAGAGGCGAGCGGAAGCTCGCCGCGCATCAGGCAGCCGACTCCTGGGCCTGCTCGAGCTCGATCGCGGCGACCCAGGCGCGGGACATCTCGATCAGCCGCTCGAGGTGCGCGACGAGGTCGGCCGACTCCTCGGCCGCCGCGACCGCGCCGAACTCGACGCGCAGCAGGTCGAAGCGCGTGAGCGCGCCCTCGGCCTCGTGCTGGACGGCGATGTGCGCCGCGATGTCGCCGCTGATCCGCTGCGAGGCGTCGACGGCGGTGCCGTTGGGCAGGCCCGCGAGGGCGGTCGGCGTGGGCGTGCCGACGACCTCGACCGCCTCGGCGAGCAGCTGGAGGCCGTCGTCGCCGATCTCGGGCGCGGTGCCGTCGGCGTACTCGACGCGGGCGGCGTCGACCGGCTCGCCGACGCCCAGCGCCTCGGCGAGCGCGGCGTTCGCGGCCCCCACCTCGGGGTCGACCTCGATGGCGTGCGGCACGCCGGTCAGGATCTCGTCGAGGTCGCTGAAGTGCGCGTGGATCGCGTCGAGCACCGCCTGCGGGGCCTCCTGCTCGACGGCGAGGTTCAGGGCCTCGTTGCGGAGCCGCTCGGCGAACTCCTCGAGCTCCGTGCCGTCGTAGCCGTCCGCCGCGGCCTTCACGAGCCGGGCGTCGTACCCGGCGAAGAACTCGGCGGGGTTCTCGATGTTCGGCTCGTCGGCGCGGGCGGCGTCCCCGAGGTCGATCGGCTCGCCACCGAGCGCGGCGTGGTCGATCCCCTCGGTGGCGGCGGCGGACTCGGTGGGGTTGGTGCTCTTGCTCATGTGGATCTCCTCTGTTCAGGCCGCGATGTCGGCGGCGTCGGCCGCTGCTCGGTCGAGCAGACGGAGTTCGGCGAGCGCATCGGCGGCGATGCGCAGGAGGGGGATGCGACGCGAGGCGCGGCGCTCGGCGAGCATGGCGGCGTCGCCGGGGAGACGGAACCGTTCGGCCGGCACCGTGTCGGCGGCAGCCGCGATCTCCATCAGCAGGTCGATCGTCTGCTCGTCGGGGGCGTCGTAGAGCGCGAAGCGCTCGTCGGCGATCAGGGCCGCGGCCGCGGCGTCGGGGGAACTGGTCGTGCTCATGCTGCTGCTGCCTTCCGAACAGTGTTCGTGAGTTCGTCGATGAGGTCGGGACGGAAGCCCGCCCAGTGTCGGGTGAGGCCGTCGGCGTCGCGGACGACGACGACGGGCGCCGAGAGGTAGCCGAGGGTCTTCACGAACTCCAAGGCGGTCGGGTCGGTGACGAGGTCGCGCTCGGCGTACTCGAGGCCGGCGGCGTCGAGGCGGCGCTTGGTGAGGTCGCACTGCGAACAGGTGCCTTTCGGCTTGACGAAAACGACGATGTCGGCCTCGCCCGGATTAGCCGCTATTCCGGGCGCGTCGTCGACGAGCTCGAGCGGCTTGGTGGGCGGTTCGGCCGCCTCGGGGAGGGCATGCGCGGGCTCGCGGCGGATGCCCGCGGCGATGTCGCGGTCGGCGTCGTCGATGCCGGCCTGGATCAGGTCGTCGAAGTCGCTCATGCGCCGCCCACTCCTTCGTTGTCGGCCCGACGTGCTCGCGAGAGGCGCGCGCTGAGCGAGCCGCCCTCGTGGCCGGCCGGGGTGTCGTTCGTCGTCTGCGCCCGCTCGCGCTCCTGGAGCACGTCGATCGCGGCCACGAGGTCGACGACGTCCTGCTTCGCCGTCGCGATCCCCGTCTCGGTTCGCTGGACGTGCCCGACTGCCGTCTCGTGCTCCTCTTCCCACTCGACGACGGCCTTCTTGCGCTTCTCGAGCTCGCGGCGCAGGTAGTCGAGCGCCGCGCTCATGCCGCGACCTCGTCGGGCCCGGCCTGCGCGAGGCTCTCGAGGTAGTCGTTCGTCGCCCGGCGCTCGAGCTCCGCGGCGTGCTGCCGCGCGTAGGCCCGGACGCCGACGCCTGCCGCCATGATCCGCGCCGCCTTCCGCCGCGCGCGCCGGCCCGCCTGCTCGGCCTCGCGGCGCGCCTGCCGTGGCGAGTGCATCGCCTCGGTGGCCTTCACCGGGATCTCGTCGTAGGTCGGTGCGACGTCCATGCGCTGCTCGCGGTCACCCGCCCGCTTCACGTACCTCTGCATCGCCTGCTCCTCTCGTGCTCGCGGCGGGCCTGGATGCCGCCGATACCGTCCACGCTACCGGGGTAAATGGGTAAACGCACGGAATAGAGGGGTCAATCGAAAATCTGGCCTGATCTGCTGTTTCCTGCCGCATTTCACTGTGATTTCTTGCGATCCACCGCGTTCTGGGGGCTTGCCTTCGGCGCGTCGTGCCCCCACAATGCCCGCATGGCTGGTGCAATCATCCTCGCGCTCTCGATCATCGTCCTGGTGGGCCTCATCGGCTTCGGCGTCGCCCTCGGCATCACCCGCGGCGAGCCCTCCAAGCGCGAACGCCGTGCCATCGAAGCGGCCGGCGTCGCCGCCCGTCGAGTCGCCAACCTCCTCGGCGTCTCCGAGGCCGAGGCTCGCGGCATGCTCGTCGACGAGGTCCAGCGCGAAGACCGCATCTCCGGCAACGCCCGCGAGGCATCGCAGGTCGACTGGGACGAGCTCGCCACTCGGCTGATCGCCGCCAACTGATCCACGGCGAGAACGTGCACGGCTAAACGACGTCATTGGAGCTTCCCCGCGCAGTGGGCAGGTAGCGCCCCTCTCTCAGCCCGCACCCGGTGTTCTCTCGAATTCTTTCCGGCAAACATTCAGCCGGCATTCGTCGCTCGGCGATGTGCAACGGATCGGGGGCACCCGTACCCCGGGGGAGGGGGTGGGGTGCATGCCAATTTTCGATCGAGCATGCCCCTATGTGCACCCCTGTGCATAGCCCTGTGCATAGCGGCTCGTCTGTGTGCACATCTGAGCATATCTAGTGACCGGGTAAGTAATTCAGGAAATCCGCGAGATCATGCGGATCTGTTGATTTGGGGCAGGCCCGCACCCTCTGCCCCTGTACTTATGCACTTATCTGATAATCCACTAATCATCGCTATACATAGGGGGATACACTAGTACCGGTACAGCATCCGCCTATTCATTGGCCTCTGTCCTGCTACCTCTGTCCCGTATCGGGTATCGAGCACAATTGATCGGCTGACAATCTGATTGTCAATGCGACATATTGCCCTGTACCAATGTCCGCTTGATAACCCGATTGTCAGGGTTCCCGGTTCCTGCCATGCACCCGCCTACCGACGTGCCGCGTATCGCGGTGTACCGTGGCGATCGTGACCAATCACAGCGACGACATCGAGCGCGCCGGGGCTCGCCGTGTCGAGGCTGAGCGGGTGCTTGCCCAGGCGACTGATGATCTGCGGGCGGCCGTGCTGGCAGCTGTGGCGGACGGTGTGCCCGTGGCGCGGGCGGCCCGCATGGGGCAGGTGTCGCGCGTATCCGTGCACCGCTGGATAGCCGAATCTGAATCGGCAGAAAAGTAATTCGCGTTTCTGACTTGTAATCTGGTTTACATGTCTGTATGGTGGTAGCAACCACACAGAAACCCCCGCATCGGCGGCAACCGATCGGGGGCGTGACCATCATTCTGAAGGGAATGACGATGAGCACCACTGTAGCAATCGCCATGGCCGTTCGCCATGACTGCCGGACGTACCTGATCCGATACGCGGACGGGATGAGCCGCCGCGTGCTGGCCAGTTCGACCGAGGCCGCGCGCAGCTTCGGCTACACCTCGTATCCGGGGCAGGCGATCGTGGATGTCGCCCCGGCCGGCGAGGGGGTGTGATCATGCTCACCTGTGCGAATTGCGGGCACCGTGCCGGCGTCGATTACGTGGCCATGGCGGACGAGTGCCCCGCGTGTCACGTCACCCCGTTCCCCGAGCTCGTCGTGATCAGCGGGCAGGACTTCCACGATGCGCTGCACGCGGACGCGCTCGACCCTCGCGCCAAGGCGATCGCCGACGCCATTACGGGCGCACGCGGGGGCCACAAGTGGGACCGAATCGGCGGACTCTACGAAAACGCCTACCGGGGCGCGCTCGCAGGGCTGGCCATGGCCACTGTGACGCGGCCCTACATTGCCGCCGATGGCGAGCGGTTCGCGACGCGGCAGGACGCGGGCGAAGCCAGCGCCGAAGACATCGCCGACTCTCGGGATTCCTGACACTGTGCCGCGCCCGAGCGGCTAGCCATTCCTTCTAGCCGCTCTGCGAGCCGCACAGGCTCACCCGATACCAACGATGGAAACGGAGCAACGATCATGAGCACCACGCGACAGAGCACGGAACGCCGAGCGACGAACCGCGAGCGCCGACACGTCGAGCGCATGGCCACGATCGAGCGCAAGCGCGCCCGGATGGTCAAGCGGTTCGAGACGGGCAGCATGCCCGCGATCTCGGGGCGCTGAGCTATGGAACTGGCGAACTTCCGAATCGGTACCGACTACGTGTCGGGCGATCGCTGGCAGAGCAACGTGGGCGGCATCCGTGCGACGACGCACGGCGCGATTCGCCGACGCACGAAGACGGTTCGCATCGTCGCGAGCCTGTCGGCCGACGCAATGCACGCCCTCGCGGCGCGGTCGCTGCTCGCGCAGATCAAGGGCAGCGTCCGAGTTCCCGAGGGGACGCGCGCCGAGATCGTGCCCGAGCCGGTCAGCATGAGCCCCGACGGGCAGCGCCGCGACTTCGCGGTTCAGTTCGTCCCCGTGAGCTCCGAGTGAGCACGCCCGCCACGATCTCGGGCGCGTGGCTCGACGTCGTGCCCGAGGTCGGCGGCGTGGCTGTCCTGGCCGCGCTCGCGATCCTGTCGGCCTACGCGGTCGATTCCATCAAGAAGGCGCGACCCCGGCCGCGCTACCGCCGCCGCTCCGGCGGCACAAGATAGCGACTAATCGCGATCGACTGTAATAAATCCCTTGCGCGCGACGTGCGCGGGGCATAATCTCAACGCCTGAGGAGGGCAAGCACCATGAGCACGATCACTCTCGAACACACGCACGCGGGCGGCACGCTCGCACGCGGCACCGCACGCGGCGACGGATCCGCCGAAGTCCTGAAGTCGTGCGGGTGGCGCTGGGGCCGTTCGATCGGGGCATGGTTCATCCCGTCGAGCCGCGACCACCTGCCGAACGATTGGAAGATCGACCGCACGCGGAAGGCACTGGAGGCCGCCGGGTTCACCGTCGAACTCGACGTCTCGCGAGAGCTCCGCGACATGGCCGAAGTCGAGGCGGGCAAGATCGAGCGCCAAGCCGATCGCGTCGAGGCGCTCGAAGCCAAGGCCGAGCGGAAGGCGGGCGCGGCGGATGCCGCCGACGACCGCGCACGGCGCGCGCTCGACTCGCTGCCCTACGGCGGCGAGCCGATCAAGATCGGGCATCACTCCGAGCGGCGGCACCGCAACGCGATCGCGAAGGCGGATCGAGCGATGGGCGCGAGCGTCGCGGCCGATCGCGAGGCAACGAAGGCCGCCGAGCGCGCCGAGATCGCCGCGCGCACGACGGATCACCGCTACGACCCGCAGACGGTCGCGCGGCGTATCGAGCGGCTCGCGCCGGAGATGCGGAAGCTTGAACGCTCCGTCAAGACCTCGAACGACAACGCCGAGCGCTACGCGGCCGCGCACGCCGACGACCCCGAGCGGATCGAGCGCTACAACGCGCACACCGCGCGACTGGTCGCGATGCTGGAGGAGAAGCGCCAGCAAATCGCCTTCTGGGAGGGCGTGCGCGCCGAGCAGATCGCCGACGGGGTCGCGGGTGACTTCTCGCCCGAGACGATCGCCAAGGGCGATGTGGTCGGCTTCCGCTTCGACGACGCGGCGATCGTTACCCGCGTCAACCCGAAGGGCGTTTCCGTCGTCTACTGGCCGCGCTGGGACTCGGGGCGGATGAACGGGCAGACGGTGCCCTATGGCGACATCAAGACGCACCGGAAGCCCGACGACGACGAGCGCGCCGCGCTCCTCGCGCGTGCCAAGGCGGGCACCGACGAGAACAAGAAGCGCACCGCGGCACTCGTGGCGCAGGGGTACGCACGATGAGCACGCAAGCGACCGCCTACAAGCGCGGCAACGACTGGCACGCCGAATACGCCGTCTCGGGCGTGGGCAACGAAGCGAGCGCGGCGCGCGTGGTCGCGTCGCTCATCGCCGCATCCGCTGAGCACGTCGGCGAGTGGCACGAGGGCGACGGACTGCCCGAGGCGAAGCTGGTGCATCGCACGAGCCGAGACGGCACGGTGACGCTCTACTACGTCGGCAAGCTGCGCCCGCGACCGCTCACGAGCCGGAGTAACCCCATCCTGGCCGATGTCCGGTGGAGGCTCGACGCCCCGGTTGGGAACCGTCACGGCGGCCCGGACGTGCGCCGCAAGGCTCGCGCCGGGATGGCTCGCGCGCTGCTCGCCTACATCGACCCCGAGGGCATGGGCAGCACGCCCGCGACCCCGGCCGAGTGGCGCGAGCGCGAGCACGCGACCAAGGTGCTGACGAAGTACGTTCGCGTCTTCGACTGGGCGGGGGAACTGCGATGAAGCTGGCGAATCCCCACGACTACGCCGTGACCTATGACGCCTACAACGGCGGCCGCACGTGGTGGATCGAGGGAACCGGCGGCCGAGTGCCGGGCGGGCCGTGGCGCGACCGCGACGCCGCCGAGGCCGCGCTTACCGTCATGCTCGCCGAGGCCGGCACCGCGAAGACGGATGCCGCGTACCTCGAACCGGGCGACGTCGTGACGAATGCCCGAACTGGGCAGGTGTTCACGGTTCGGCGCGTCGCCGTGCCCTACGGCGGCCCCCGCTGCCTGTTCGTCGAGTTCGCCGACCCGATCCCGGCCGAACCGCTGCCCGAGGCGATCGTGAAGGCTGCGCGCGGCGCGGATGCCGCCGCGATCAAGGCGCGCCCCCAACGTCTCCGCATGGTGCGCGCCGCCGCCGTCGATCAGCTGAACCGCGACCGCTTCACCGTCGCCGAGGAAGAGAGCGAGGCCGCCGCGTGAGCAAGCCCTACCCGCCGAAGGTTCGGCAGATGACACCGCGGCAGCGCGAGCGCACCGAAGAGGCATGGCGCTACGCGGTGGGCTACCCCGCGGGGTGGCGCGATCGCATGCTGAGCGCCGCCGCGCGCAACACCGGGCGCGCGGCGGATCCCGGCAGCGTGCTCCGTGCCTGGGGGATCGAAGCATGAGCGGCCTCGACAGCGTGGAGGGCGGCGCCGAGCGCGTCGCGAAGGCCCTCGATTTCGCGTCGAACTCAGGCGGCAGGCTCGGAACCGAGGCGCGCGCCGAGATCTTCGCGGCGATCGACGCCGAGCCGGGCACGCCTGAGGCGCGCGCGGCCTGGGAGGTCGCGCGCGCTCGGATCGTCCACGACAGCAACGCCGCCCCCAAGGTGAACCTCTGGCGCGCCGTGGCGGCGTACCTCGCGCGAGGCGGCCGCGCTCTGTCGCCCGATGCGACCCCTGATCCGGCCGTCATCGTGGCGGCCATCGAACGAACGACGACGATGCGGCCGGGCCGCGCGCCGAAGAGCGAAGGAGAGCAGGCAGCATGACCGAACTTCGAACCCCCGAGCAGATCGTCGATGACGTGTACTGGACGCTCTCGGGCTTCCCCACTGAGCCGAGCGGCCCCGACCTGCGGGCGCTCATGGTGCGCGCCATCGAAGCGGACAGGGCACAGCGGCTCGACGTGGCCGACGCCGTGGCGAACTTCGACAAGGCGATCACGTGGGATGCCGCCGACGACATCGCCGAACATCTCAACTTCGGCGAGGCCGAGGCGATGGCGCGAGTCTTCACCGCGGCGGGCAAGCCCGACCGCGCGCACGACATCCTGACCGCGTGGGCGGAGGCCGAAGGGGACTACGACGCCGACGACCCCGAGTTCGCCGAGCATGCGGCGACCATCGCCGAGTACGCGAAGGCGGCGGGGCGACCGTGGACTGAGGCGGCCGGACGATGAACCCCGACCCCTACGCGCTCTCGATCATCGCCGCGCGGCACGCCCGCGAGGAGCGGCACCGCGAAGCGCGGCAGGCCGAACTGCACCGCGCGGCGGTCGCCCGTCGTCGCAAGGCGAAGAGGGGCGGGCGGCGATGAGCGGCACGACCTCGAACATGGGCGTGATCGCAGATCTGCGCCGGTTCCGCGTCACGTACCCGAACGGGGCGCGCATCATCAACGCTCGCACCGCCGAAGAGGCGGCGCAGGACGCACAGACGCGATGGGGCACGCCGCCGGCACGCGTCGAAGAGATCAAGGAGGCATGACGCCATGAGCACCTGGAACAGCATCACGATCGCCAACGCACCTGCCGAACTCAAGCTGGAGGACATCTTCACGCGCTGGCCGGAGCTCACGCGCGACGGCGAAATCTGGGAGTCGCGAGACGAGGACGATGAGCGCGAGGCGGTGACTCCGTCCCGCGCCAAGTGGCAGCCGATCGACACGCCTCGCGAGGAGTGGGCCTATCAGGGGCGCGACGCGAGCCCCGAGGGCGACATCACGATCACCGGGCACAGCAAGTACCGCGCGACGAGCGCCGAGAGCGCGCTCTACGAACTCAGCGCCGCCTACCCCGAGATCACCGTCTCGTGGTCGCAGGAGTGGGACGACGACGAGCCCGGCCAGTGCCTCGACGTCATCCGCGCGGGCGAGATCGTGCGCGAGTCGTCGCTGGTCGTGCACATGGTGCCGATGACGCTGCCCGACCTCATCGCGGCCGCTCGTGAGGCGCTGGCGAGCGACGTGAAGGCGGTGCACGAGAACGGGGGAGTCACGTACCCGGTTGACGACGCGCTGCGCGCGCTGCTGCTGGCGCTCGAACCCGAGGAGGAGACGAAGTGAAGACCCCCAGCGAGCTCGCCGACGAGCAGATGCGCGCATTCACGATCCAGCACGACGAGGATGTGGAGGAGCGCAGCGCCGAGTACATCCACGAGCAGATCGTGGAGGCCATCGAGGCCGACCGGGCGCAGGCCCCCTCGATCCCCGTCGGCGCGCCCGGTTCGATCGGCCATGTCCCCGAGCAGATCGCTCGACTGATCCGCGAGATGGCCGCCTTGGATGAGGCAGAGCGCAAGCTGAGAGAGGCTCAGGCCGCTGTGCGGGCCGCCGAGAAGAAGGTGACCTACGCCCGGCAGCGGGCCGACGCCCAAGCCCGTCAGGTCGGCAGCATGGGGCTTCGCGCCGGATGGGTGACGCCCGAGCTTGTGAGCGAGGTGCGCCCGTGATGTTCAGCAGCGGCAAGCACGAGAAGTGCACCGCCGATCCGTTCCCCGTGGTCAACCCGCTCATGGGGCGACGATTCAGCTTCAGGACGAAGAAGGCGATGATGTCGTGCGAGTTCATCGAGGGGCGCCCCGAGTTCGACCGCTCGCTCACCAACCCGAAGAGTTGGGCACTCCACGACGCGCGGCAGTACCGGGCGACACGATCCGAGAGGCGGGGCGCGCCCGTCAGGTGGGACGACGTGCGCCGCGTCTTCGAGCAGGCCGTGGGAGCGGCGTTCTACTCCGACTACGAAGATCACGACGAGATGGTCACTCACGCCCGCGCCGTGCTCACCCGTCTGGCGCGCCTGGAGCAGGCGGCGGAACTGGGCGAGTTGGAGCGCGCCGAAGCCGCCGACACGTACCGCCCGCTCCCGATCCATCGAACTGAGGCTGGCTACCCGAACTGCTCGACCTGCGACGGCGGCGGCTGCCACGACTGCACGGATCCGGCATGACCATCCGCGAGCGGATCGAAGCCGCAGGCATCCCGTACCCCCTCAACTGGGACGACATGGGCTCTTCCGAGAAGGACCTCTGGGAAGACCGCCAGATCGCCCGCCTCGACAAGAAGGAGATCTAGACCATGACCGCATTCAACATCGAGGACGTCCAGCCGCTCTATGACGGCGGGAAGCGCTCGCTCGACCTCTCCGTCACGAACGGGGTGGGGCGCGTGAGCCTCGTTGTCTCGGATCTGCGCTACGCGCTCGCGAAGGGCAAGAAGCGGAAGTTCAACACGCAGGTCACGTTGACGCCCGAGAAGGCCGTCGCGCTCGCGATCGCGCTGCTGAACGGGGCGCGCAACGTCGAGGCCGGGGTGCACGGCAGCAGCGCCGATGCGCAGTACGAGAGCCTGTCGAACGCGCACGCGGCACTCAACCTGCGCGCGGTGGCCGAGGGGTAGCCGTGCTCACGGCGTCCGTCGGGCCCGCAGTCGGCCGGGCCTACGTGCCTCGCCGGGGCATGGGCACGGTGTACGCCTCGCCGACGGGCGGCAGCCTCATGACGGTCATCCTCGACCGCGGCGGCCATCGGGTCGCCATCCAACGATCGAACATCCACTGGCGGAAGATCCGCCGAACCGAAGGGAGCGCCGACATGGTGAACCTCACGCCCAAGCAGGAGATGCACCTGCGCAACGTCCGCACGGCCGCCGAGGCGCGCCGCAACGCGAAGGCCGGCGCCGCCGCCCGAGCGCGCGAGATCGTCGCGCAGGAGATGGCCGAGTACGACAAGCGGCTCGACATCGAGGTGCGCATGGCCTTCGATGCAGGCGCGCCGAAGTCGCAGATCGGCGACGCGATGGGCACCACGAACATGGGCACCGTGCGCGACTCGCTGAACCGGACGGACTCGATCGCCGAGGCGCTGCGCGCCGACCGGCCGAGCGACGACCGCTTCGCCTGGAACGCCGAGACGGGCGTGCTCAACGTCACCCTGAGCGGCGACGACCTCACGGCCGCGTGCGCCGCCGAGGGGTGGCCGGTCGAGGAGGCGATGAAGCACGGCCTCGCGAGCGCCGAGTTCACGGTGCAGAGCGGCGTGCTCGTGCCCGCCTCGGGCGACTTCCTGATCGAGCACGGGCGACGGCACCCTGTCACCGTCTGGGGCCTCGCGCACGAGGCCGAGATCGGCGCGTGGATGCGCGGGGAGGCGAAGGCAGCATGAGGAAGGCAGTGGAAACCATCGTCGACCCGACGCAGGGCGGCGTGCATCAGGATCCCGAGTCGGTGCCGCTGCGCACCCTCGAAGACCGCATGGCGCAGATCGCGGCGGGCCCGTCGAGCTACAGCGACCCGCGCTGCGGCTGCGAAGAGGACGGCGCGGGCGCGAAGTGCGACTGGGACGACCTCGCCACGCTCGAGCACGTGTACGCCGTGCGGATGGCGGCGGCGGCATGATCCCGGCGCTGCTCTGGCTCGCGCTCGTGCTGCTCGCGCTCTGCGGCGTCGGTGTCGCGCTCGCCGTGCTCGGCATCGCGCTCGAACGTCGCACCGCGCGACTGCACGAGGAGGCCGCCCGCGAGGTGGCGACCTTCCCGACGCCGATCGTGCTGGAGCCCGCCGTGATCGAGTTCGAGGTCACGCCGGTCACCCTGAAGGAGGCGGCGTGAGCTTCCCCGCTCGATTCCCCGGTCGCTGCGCGGAGTGCGGCGGGAAGATCCACGAGGGCGAGCAGATTCAGTCGCCGCCCGAAGGGCAGGTGACCGGCGTCTACCGGCACGTCGTCTGCCCCGAGCCGATCGACCCCGCCCGGCCCGCCGCCCATGAGGAGCAGTGCTCCGAGTGCTTCATGATCCACCCGAAGGGAGCGTGCGACGCATGAGGTGGGAAGATCCTGAGCCGCGCCATAACGAGCGACACGACTGGGCCGATGCTGCCGACCAGCTGCGGGCGCGCCCTGGCGAGTGGGCGCTCATCGGCACCGACGTCAAGATGTCGGCGGTGAACAGCCTGACCAATGGCACCAAGAAGTTTCCCAAGGGGGAGTTCCAGTTCACCGTGCGGGGAACCACCCCGCGAGGGCAGGGCGAGCATCGCGCGGCCAAGGTGTACGCGCGATACATCGGAGAGGACTCGCGCGATGACGGTTGACGAGATGGAGGTGCGCACGCTGGAGCGCTGGAGCGAGGCGAACGAACTCGACGCGCTCGCGAGCTTCACCCCGCAGGGCGAGGTCGTCATCCAGGACGCCGAGACGGGCCGCGAGCTCGTCACCCTGCCCGACTACGCGACGTTCGAGGACTTCACCTCGGAGCTCGACCGGAAGGTGGCGAACGGTGACGACTGACAAGATCTACTGGCCGGGCGACCCGGCGGCCCCCGAGGGCGCGAAGGTACTGCGGCCGGCGCAGGTCGAGGCGATCATGCGCACGATGGCCGAGCCGACGCGCGCGGCCGTCTGGGGCAGCGAGATGGACACCGGCAAGACCGTGTGCGCGATCGAGTTCATGCTCCGCATGGGGTTCCAGCGCGTGCTCGTCGTCGGCGTGAAGGACACGTACCAGCAGTGGGCCGACCGCCTCGCCGCACAGTCGGACGGCGCCGCCGTACTCCTTCGCATCGACGACTCGGCCGCGGGCAAGCGCAACTTCAAGGCGCTCATCTCGGGGGAGCCGGGCCTCTACTTCGGCGGTAGCCAGTACCTCGCCGCTCAGGACTGGGAGCGCCTGCCGACGACCGACGAGCAGGGGCAGCCGATCTGGGAGCGGAAGCGCTCGACGAACGAGGTCGTCACCCGCGTCCCCACGAAGGCCGAGCCGATCGGCCCGCGCCTCTACCCGAAGCAGGAGATGCGCCGCCATCACGTCAAGGTCTACTCGAAGATGGCCCCGCTCGACGCGCTGATCGTCGACGAGGTGCACGTGGTCGCGAACCGGAAGACGAACGGCAACGGCACGCTGAAGATCCTCGAAGGCAAGAAGGGCGGCCCGCAGCCGTTCAAGCTCGGCATGTCGGGCACGTTCGTCGGCAACCGCTTCGAGAACGCCTGGGGTGTCACGTCGTGGGCGTGGCCGAGCTTCATCGACAACTCGTTCATCCGGTGGCGCGCCGAGTGGTGCGCGCTCACGACGCCGTACGGCAAGGGTGGCGAGCCGGTCACCGACGGGAGCGGTCGCCCCGTGCTCGTCGTGACCGGCGAGCGCAACCCCGGCCAGTTCGTGAAGTCGCTCCCGTGCTACATCCGCCTCCCCGACCCGCTCGGGCCCGCGCCCGAGCCGTTCGTCTTCGAGGTGCCGATGCTCCCGCAGCAGAAGCTCGACTACGAGGCGCTCGAGGAAGACGGCTTGGTGTGGCTCCGCTCGCACACTCGCCTCGAGCCGCTCGTGACCAACCTCCCGATCGCGAAGCGCACCCGCCTGCGCACGGCGGCCCTCGGCACGATGTCTTTCGATGCCGAGGGCGAGATCGTCTTCGACGAGCACACCGAGTCGACGAAGCTGTGGGCGCTGCGGCAGGTGCTCGACGACGAGCGGTTCCGCGGGCGGCAGGTGAGCGTCTATACGCACTCGAAGCAGTTCGCGAAGATCCTGGTCGAGCGGATGCAGGCGGCCGGCTACGACGCCCGGCTCTGGACGGGTGACGTCCAGTCGAAGCAGCGCGACAAGCTGAAGGCCGGATGGCTCGCGAGCGAGTTCCAGTACCTCGTCTCCGTCATCACCTCCTTCTCGACGGGCCTCGACGGCTTCCAGAACGTCTGCAACCGCGTGGTGTGGGTGTCGGAAGAGGACGACAATGTCGCGAACATGCAGGCGATCAAGCGATACTGGCGATCGGGGAACCCCGCTATGCTCGCCGATTTCATGCACGTCAAGCTCGTCTCCGAAGGCACGCTGGAGACGGACGTGCGCCTGAACAACATCGAGAAGACAGACGTGATGCGCCGCACGCTCGCGGCCTGACGAAGGGAGCCGGGATGCAAGGGAAGAAGACCAACCACGCCGAGATCATGCGTCTCACCGCGCTGAAGTGGAAGGCCGCGGCGATCGCCGAGCGCCTCGGGTGCTCGACGGTCACCGTCTACCAAGTCCGCAAGGCGGCGAAGGTGCGGGCGGCTCACAACGCCGAGCCGACGCTCGCCGACGCGCCCGAGCACGAGCTCGTCGCCGTCCGCCGTCTCGTCACGAGGCGCGTGCCCGACGCAGAGGCGGCGAGCTACGTGCTCGCCATGATGGGGGTGGCGGCCTGATGGCGACGCTCGAAGAGATGCGCGACACACTGAACGCCTACGACGAGTGGCGACAGCAGACGGCGCTCAACCCCGACACCTCGATCGAGGCGTTCCTTCGCGAGCAGCGGATCCGGGCCTGGGATCCCTCGCTCGCGAAGATCGAGGAAGCGATGACCCAGCTTCGCCCCGGCGAGACGATATCGGTGCTCGTGGCCGGCGAGGACTGGGCCTCCCCGTGGAGCATCACCGTACAGATCACAGCTAGAGCAGGAGAATCCGAATGAGCACCGTCATCACCGAGTACGAGGAGCGCGTGCAGAACGCCCGCCCCGCAGCGCCCGCCGAGGTCGTCTACGAGCCGGTCACCACGCCGGCCGCGGCGCCGAAGGCCAAGCCGCGCTCGAAGCCGAAGCGGCAGCCGACGCTCGCCGAGCGCATCGAGCGGGAGCGGCTGGCGATCGAGGCGAAGCGCCTGCTGGAGCAGGAGCAGAACCGGGCGCAGCCGTACGACCCGCTCACGAAGACGTGGCTCGCCGTCGCGCTGATCGTCGCGGCCGTCATCTTCGCCACGTCGGCGCTCTTCTCCTTCGCGGCCGTCGCGGCGGCCGCCCAGTGGATGATGCCCGAGTGGACGTGGCTCGTCTGGGTCGTGCCCGGCTTCCTCGAGCTCTTCATCATCTGGTTCGGCTTCGACGCGATCATGAACCAGGCGAAGGGGTGGAAGAAGGACTCCTGGACGGCGCTCGTCTGGATGCTCGTCTTCGCCTCGGTCGCCGTCGTCGCCAACGCGGCGCACACGATCGACTCGTGGGGGTTCGAGGTCGCGATCGTCACGTGGCAGGCGTGGATCGGTACCTTGATGGCGGCGCTCGCGCCGTTGTCCGTCGTGCTCATCACGAAGCGGGTGTCCAAGCTCGTGTTCGTGCGGCCGCCGGAGAAGGAGCGGGAATAGTGGCTAATCCGCGAGCACCACGGCTGCGCACGCGGCCGAGCGACGTCGCCGACGAGTTCGTGGCCGCGCTGCGCGAGAACGACAGCAGCGAGACGCCGCGGAACTGCCTCGGGCGCGAGGCCACCTACGCGCTCTACCGGAACGCGCCGGGCCCGGACGTCGCGAGGGCGCTCTGCGAGGGGTGCCCGCTGCTGGAGCTCTGCGACGCCGTGGCGAAGGTCACGAAGCCGGCGTGGGGCGTCTGGGGCGGCATCGCCTACTACCAGGGCGCCCCGCACTACACGTACACCGACGCCGCAGCGTAACGCAGCAAATTAGCGGCAAAATACAGCGTTGCGCGGGTTTTAAACATGGCTCATCTGTGGTACGTTTCCACGGACGAGCGGAAGAGGAGGAGGACACAATGAGCGACATCATCGAGATCAGCGTTGACCGCGAGGGCGGGCACTACGTCAGCGACACCCACGTGCCGGGGCCCAAGACGACACTGTCGCAGATCAGCGGCGTGCTGGCCGAGCGCGTGCTGCGCCGGGTCGGGCGCCCCGCGGGCGATGTGACCGTGCGAGAGGTCGAGACGACCTTCGCCTACAGCGAGGTCACGCTCGACAGCCGGGTCGAGTTCACGATCTACGTCGACGGCGAGCAGGTCTTCGACGCGAGCGGAGCGCTCCAGGATCAGGGCAGCGAGCTCACGGGCTACGGGGCCTTCGAGGCGTGGCTGAACGACGTCGACGAGGACGTGCAGCAGCGCCGCGACCCCGACGAGATCTCGGAGCGCCTGGGGCAGGCCGTGGTCGCCGCCGCGCTGGCGCCGAAGACGACGGGCCGCGTCGGGCCGATCCCCGACGAGGATCTGCGTGCGATCGCGTACGCGCTGCTCACTGCCGAGACGCCCCGCGACCGGCAGCGCCGCGTCGGCGCATCGAACCTCGCGAACCCCTGCGACCACGACCTCGCCTGCGACTTCGCCGGCATCCAGCGCTCGGCGGCCCAGGCCGACCGCGCGTGGATGGGCCGCGTCGTCGGCACCGCATTCCACGGCGTGCTCGAGGATCGCGAGCAGGCGAGCCTCGACTTCGCGCTCACCGGGCCCGAGACGACCGTCTGGGATGCGCCCGCCGTGAAGTGGATCGGCCAGTCGTTCCCCGACATGAAGATCGAGGAGCACCTCACGCTCGGCGAGATCGAGGGCTACGGCCCGATTGGCACCACGCGCGACATCGGCCTGAACGCCGACCACATGGGCGACTGGAAGAATTCGACCCGGCACAAGTCGCTGCTCATGATCGACTACCTCCGGATCAAGGGCTTCTTCAAGATGCCCGACGGCTCGGCGATCGAGCCCTACGGCCGCACGCACAAGGAGATCAAGCTCTCCGAGCGCGAGTACGACAAGGCCATGGTGAAGCAGGCGTACAAGCTCCAGGGCTACTACGCGCAGCTGCTCCTCTACGGCCTCGCGCTCTACCGCCGCGGCACGCCCGTCAAGAAGCTCTCGAACATCTTCCTGAACCGCGACGGCACCGGCTGGTTCGACGTGCCCACGGCCGACGGCTACGACGACCCGAAGCGCGTGCACGACATCTGGGTGCTCTCGTTCCCGTTCAACCTCCAGCAGGCCGAGCTCGCGTGGAACCGCGGCGTCTCGATCTGGCAGCACCTCCAGGCGGGCGGCTCGCCGGCCGACTTCGAGTCGCGCGACGAGTGCTTCACGTGCGAGGTCAGCGGGCGTTGGGCGCCGGCCGCGGAGGTCGCGGCGTGAGCGTCCACGTGGAGGTCGATGTCGTGATCGCGGGCGGCAACGCCCGCCGCTCCCTCGAGATCAATCTCCTGACGACGCCGACGCTCACGAGCGTCTGGGGCCAGCGCGACCTCGACGAGGTCGGCACGTACGAGGTCATCTCGTCCGGCGGCGGCCGCCTGCTCGACGCCCAGTTCGACCACCGCTACGGCGACGACTACGGCGTGCTGATCGCGAAGGCGACCACGGCCCTCCGGGAGGCGCACGGCCAGATCTGATCCGAGACGCAACGCAACTGAGCAAGTACATTCACAACCAGAGGAGGACACAATGAGCGACAACGCTCCCCAGTTCGTCGACCCGTTCGCGGGCATGGACACCCCCGGCCAGGACACCACGGCACTCCAGTCCCTCATGCACTACGCGATGCCGGGCCGCGGCAAGACGACCGTTCTCGGCTCGATGGTGAAGGTGCCCGGCTTCGAGCAGGGCCTCATCATCGACGTCGACAACGGCACGCGCGTGCTGCGCAACGACCCGGCGATCAAGCTCGCGCTCGACGAGGGCCGCCTGCGCATCCTGAAGGTCGACAAGACCAAGCCCGCTGAGGCCGTCGCGAAGATCGACTACATCATCGATCAGGTCACGTCGCAGGATCTCGGCTACCGGTTCGTCGGCCTCGACACCCTGAGCTACGCCCAGGACGCGATCGAGGTCGTCGCCGACGCGCAGTTCGCGACGAGCGGGAAGGGCGGCACCCGGGACGGGTTCGCCGTCTGGAACATGGTCGGCGCGAAGACCGTCGAGTGGGTCGCGAAGCTGCACAACTGCCCGTGGCTGCTCGGCGTCATCAACGTGCACGCGAAGGAGCAGACGACCGACCAGGGCCAGTACCGCATCCTGCCCGAGCTCGGCGGCTCGACGAAGAACAAGATCGGCGGCGACCCCGACCTCGTCGCATACCTCGACTGGATGACCGGCGTCGACCCGGCCAACCCCGACGTGCCGCACCTCTGCGCGTACCTCGGCAAGAGCCCGGTCTACATCGCGAAGAACCGCGACATGCTGCCGGATCTCATCGTCGACTACGACATGCCGACCCTGTTCCGCATGCTCGAGCAGAAGGACGCGTACGTGGACGCGGCCGCCCAGGACGCCGCCGTTCAGGCCGCGCTCACCACCCCGACCGCCGCGCCGACCCCCGTCGCGGCCTGAACCGAAGGAGATCATCGCCATGACTCGTACCATCCAGCACGACGCGACCGCAGCGCAGGAAGCCGCGGCCGGCGGCGGCAACCGGCCGGTGCCCGGCGGGAAGTACCTCGCCCGCATCCTGCCGACGCGCAAGGGCGGCACGTTCCTCGAGGAGAAGCCCGCCGCCAACGACGGGCCGAACGCGCAGAAGCGCATCCTCAACGTCCGCTTCGAGATCCAGCCGGGCCAGATCGCGGCCGGGCGCAACGTCTTCGCCCGCGTGCCGCTCTTCCCGCGCTGGGCGCCGAAGGGAGACCCGAAGTACCCGATGGGCGCGCCCGCCTTCCTGTACTTCCAGTTCTTCGGATCGCTCGGGGTGCCGGTCGACAACCCGGCGCTCACCGAACTGCCGGACGACCAGTTCATCCTCGGCAAGCTCGTCGTGATCACCGTGAAGGAGGTCGGGCCGGACGACCGCAACCCCGACGGCTCGAACGAGGTGACCGGCATCGAGTCGGCCGAGGGCTTCGCGATCCAGCAGGCGGCCGGTGCCCCCGGCGTGCCCGCCGCCGCGGCACCGCAGGCCGCCGCCCCGCCCGCGTGGACGCCGCCCGTCGCCCAGCAGCAGGCCGCAGCGCCCGCGCCCGCCCCGGCGCCCGCCGCGCCCCCGCAGCAGGCTGTCTGGACGCCGCCCGTGCAGCAGCAGGCGGCCCCGCCCGCGCCGCCGCAGCCGGTCGCCCAGCCGGTCGCCGTCGCCCCGCAGGCGCCGCCCGCGGCCGCGCCCTCGCCGCAGGGTGCGATGCCGCCGTGGATGGTGACGCCGCAGCAGGCCGCCGAGGTCGTGCAGCAGCAGGCGCCCGCCGCCCCGCCGCAGCCGGTCGCCGTCGCGGCCGCGCCCGCCCCGGCCCCTGCGCCGGCACCCGCGCCCCAGGCGCAGCAGGGGCAGCCGTGGGCCGCCGCCGGTACCCCCGGCGTCGGCACCACGTTCTGACCGCCGATTAGTCGCTAATCGGCCAGGGGCAACGGACAAGCCCCGCAGGCCCGCACGTGAGCAGACGTAGGGCAGGCAGCAAACCGGGACGGCGCACGGAGCCGTGATTTTGAACGGCGGCGGCCACCGAGTACAAGGGCCGCCGCCCACAGTTCCCCGTTCATCCAAGCAAAGGAGTGCCGTGCCGCAGGCGTCGCGACCGATCGTTGAGCATGCTCTCGCGATCGCGGAAACTGGCCTCAAGGTCTTCCGTCTGCGACCCCTCGACAAGCGCCCCCTCTACGAAGGCTGGCAGCAGGAAGCGACGACCGACCCGGCCGTCATCGCCCAATGGTGGGCCGAGAACCCGAACATGAACTACGGGATCCCGACCGGCCTCGACAACAACCTCGACGTCATCGACCTCGACGGGCCCGAAGCAGTCTCGTGGTGGCGCAGCACCGGCTTCCACTCCGATGCCATGGTGGCCACGCCGAGCGGCCCGAACCGCGTCCACGTCTACTGGCGCATCGACGACGTCGAGATCCCGAACTCGCAGAGCCGCCTCGCGCCGCACGTCGACGTGCGCGGCGAGGGCGGGTACGTCGTCGGCCCCGGCTCGATCATCCCCGCGGGCACCTACCGCGGCACCATCCGCAACATCCCCGACATGCCCGCCGAGCTCATCGCGATGATGCCGCAGCGGCAACAGATCATCATCGAGCGGCCCGACGTCCCCGAGGTGGAGGTCGCGAGCACGGGAGAGCAGGCGCAGATCGAGCGCGGCATCGCTGACCTCGACGCGCTGCCGCGGCCGTGGCACGAGGGCGCAGGGTGGCGCTCGACCATGTACCGCGTCGCGTGCTGGTTCCTGCGCATGGCGCAGACGCCCGGCTACGCGATCACCGAGGAGCAGGCGCTCCAGATCATCCTCGACCACACCCCGACCGACGACGTGTGGACGACCAACGACCTCATGCATCAGTGGGACTCGGCGCGCAAGAGCGTCGCCGGCCAGTACGCGGATGCCCCGCACGAGATGCTGCCGCCGTTCCTGCCGTTCCTCGACGTCGCGAACCTCCTTCCCGACCGCTCACCCTCGGGCCTCGTCTTCAGCGACCTCATCATGGGCGAGCCGGACATCCGAACGGCCTCGTCGTACTGGCAGCGCCGCCAGATCATCATGCGAGAGGCCCTCAGCCTCGGCATGACGCCCCAGCAGGCCGCGACCCTCGGATGGCACGCGGCCGTCTCGATCGCGCTCCAGGCGACGCCGGGTGGCGCCGCAGAGGTGTGGCGCGAGGTCGCGACCCTCCAGGCAGAGCTCGAGCGCGAAGCCGAGGAGTCCGCCGAGCAGGCCGCGGCACCGGGGCCGGGCGCGCTCGAGGAGCGCGTGCGCCGGATCCCGCTGCTCGACAAGCGCGAGCGCGACTACCTCGCATCCGAGAACGGCCATTGGTGGGGCGACCGCTACCTCCAGTGGGCGCGCGACGAGGTGAAGGTGTTCAACGCCCCGTACCACCGCGCCGCCCTCTGGGTCGTGCTCGCCTCCGCGCTCGCCGAGTACGGCTACGTGCCGACGGCCGGTCGCCCGACCGACCTCAACGTCTACGTGCTCACGCTCGGCGACACCTCTACCGGCAAGAGCGAGGCGAAGGCCATGGAGGAGCGCTGCATCAAGGCGTGCTTCCCCTCGAACGACACCCCGCTCGTCGGCCCGAAGGTGTCCGAGGTCGGCCTCCTGCGCAAGCTCGCGATGCGCGACGGCAAGCCCTCAGTGCTGCTCGCCGACGAGGCATCCGGCCTCTTCAAGCAGATGCGCGACGCGAACTGGGCGGCGGGCCTCTCCGAGCTCTTCGCACAGCTGTACGACAACGACATCCCCGGCATCGAGATGACGACGCACCGCGATGTCTCCGGCGTCGACGCGACGACGTGGTTCACCTTCCATCTCTCCGGCGTCTTCAAGCGCACCGCGCGCGTGCTCACGTTCGAGGAGTGGGAGTCGGGCCTGCTGCCCCGCATGATGATCGCCATCGGCGAGCCGAAGGTGCGCGAGCGCGAGGCATTCCGGCTGAAGCTGAAAGAGGGCGAGGAGGCCCAGCACTACGACCGGATGCCGAAGCACTGGGCCGCCGAGTTCGCGCAGGCCGTGCAAAAGCTCAAGGTCGCCGCGGCGCAGCAGGGCGTCAACGTCTCCGAGCGCTGGCAGATCCCGCTCGGGATGGAGAAGCAGGCGATCGACCGCCACGACATCCTGACAGCGCGGCTCGCCGACTTCGCCGCCGGCCACGAGCTCGCCGAGCAGATCGACCCCTACACCGTCCGTCTCGGCGTGAACGTGCTGAAGTGCGCGGGCCTCGTCGCGATGAGCGAGGGCGCGCCGAAGATCACCGGCCGCCACATGCTGATCGCGATCGACTACGCCGAGGAGTGGCTGGCCAACGCCGTCGCCCTCGCGCAGGCGACGAGCGCGACCGCGCTCACGCGGAAGCTCGACGACCTCGAGAAGTTCATCGCGACGCAGCGCGGCAGCGAGGTCGACATGACGCGCGTCTACCAGTTCTCGAAGGTCGACAAGCGGTCGACGGACTCGCTCGTCGAACTGCTCGAAGCGCAGGGCCGGATCGCCAAGGGCTTCGGCGCACTGTCCAACCCGGTCGTCTTCATCAAGCGCCCGGCCATCCGAACGATACCCAGAAGCACAGACGAGGAAGGAGCAGCATGAGCAGGAGGCAGTACATCGGCCCGCCGCGTCGCGAGGCCGTCGAGGCAGCCCTGAAGGTGTGGCGCGCGACCGGCCGCCACCTCACCACGACCCCGGCGAAGAAGGAGGAGGGCGTCAGGCTGCTGGCCAGCCACGGCATCTTCTCGGCCCGCCGCATCGCCGAGTTCACGCACTGGGATCCGCGCCACGTGCTCCCCGTGCTGCACGAGCTCGACTACGACTTCGAGGCCGCCGTGAAGGGCCTCCTCCGGCCCGAGGCGCTGCCCGCCGTGCTCGAGG
This sequence comes from Agromyces sp. NPDC058104, assembly GCF_042884835.1. Taxonomy (NCBI): domain Bacteria; kingdom Bacillati; phylum Actinomycetota; class Actinomycetes; order Micrococcales; family Microbacteriaceae; genus Agromyces; species Agromyces sp. NPDC058104. The sequence goes on from NZ_JBHVTD010000002.1 coordinate 213,490, forward strand.
TGTGCGACATGCTCGGCCGCGGCGAGGTCGACTCCCGCATCGTCCTGGCCGCGCTCGACCGCGGCGTCACCCAGCACATGCTCAGCAGCCTGACCGGCGTACCGCAGCGCACGATCTCGAACTGGGCGAAGCGGCCCCACGCAGCGGCGCGAGGGCGGGCCGCAGCATGAAGACGACCTACGACTACGACCAGATCGAGCGGATGCTGAAGCGGAAGCGCACGGTCAGCGACATCGCGATCCGCCTCGGCGCCTCGCGGCGGCAGATCGGCCGCATCCGCCGTCGCCTCGGCCTCTCCGCGGAGCGGGAACCGCTCGCGCCCCGCGCCGAGCGCGTGGCGGCCGCCGAAGCGCTGCTCGACGAGGGGTACGCGCCGACGACGGCCGCGAAGATGTCGCACCTCAACCCGGGCTCGTTCCGGGATGCGCACCGCGACCGGGTGTTCACGCGGGAGCAGATCATCCAGGCATCCACGCTCTCGCGGCGGATGGCCAGATTGGAGCGAGCATGAGCAGCATCAGCGACATCCTGATCGAGGGGCGGCAGCACGTGCTCGCCGACGACGATCGAGGGCACAACTACTGCGCGCGCTGCGACGAGTCGTGGCCGTGCATCACCTCGCGGCTCGCCGACGCGCTCGAGCTCGAGCACGCCGAGCACCGCGCCGCCGTCGCGGCGGCCGGCAACGATGAGCCGAGCGAGGTCGATCGCATCGCCGAGACGCTCGGCATCCGCCTCCTGCCGTGGCAGCGCGACCTCGCGACGCGCGTGCTCGCAGGCGAGGTCGTCTTCCTGGCGCGCGGCCGCGCGGGCGGCATGACGATGGTGCAGCGCGTCGTCGCCCGGGGCCTGAAGGAGCGGGGCGAATGAGCCTCCACATCTCCCGGGGATGGCCGGGGCAGCAGCACATGGAGGCCGAGTGCCCGTGCCCAACCGAGGCGTGCGGCTACGTCGACACGTCGAAGGTCGTCGACGCCTGCGAGCAGCACCCGGTCGCCCGAGCGAAGACGATTCGCTCGAGCCACGACTCGCGGGCATGCCCGGCGCGCAACGGCGAGCGGAGCGTGTCGTGACCTGGGCGGCGAACGGTCGCACCGCGTCGAACTCGAACGACCGCGGCAGCGCCGAGACGCGGCGTCGCCGCAAGCAGTGGCTCCTCGACGAGTTCGGCGACGGCGTCCAGGCGCAGTGCGGGTTCGACGGCTGCGAGACGATGGTCACCTTCGAGACGATGCAGGTCGATCGGTTCCCGATCGCAGGCATCGACGGTGGCACGTACCGGCGCGGCAACATCCGGCCGGCGTGCGGGCCGTGCAACTTCGCCGACGGGCTGGAGATCGCCGCGAGGCGGCGCGAGGAACTGAAGGCGGCGGCATGAGCGCGTTCAGCCCCCGCCAGATGTTCCTTCTCGACCTCGCGTGCGGGCCGATCGTTGACGCCTTCGGCGGCCTCGGGTACGGAGCCTTCCTTGTCGGCACCGCGGCAACGCGCGGCGAGTACCGCGATGTCGACGTGCGCGTGATTCTCGAGGATGACCGCTACGACGCGCTGCTCGCTGCGACGAGCCCCGAGATGATGGCCTTCCTCGGCCTCGCGATCGGCCAGTACCTCGCCTCGGTCACCGAGTTGCCGATCGACTTCCAGATCCAGCGCTTCACCGAGGCGAACGCGAAGCACGACGGGTCGCGCAACCCCCTCGGCGTGCGCGGCCTGATCAACTTCCGGGGCGACGCCGTGCCGCCTCTCCAGGCTGCCGACCTCCTGCCCAACGACCGAAAGGGGAAGCGATGAGCGCGCTCGAGGTGATCGAATGCGACCGCTGCGGGAAGACGCGCGCCTTCGAGAAGGGGCCGCGCCAGACGAGTTGGGGCGTCATTCGCAGGCTCATCGGCAAGGATGGCTGGCACGTCGTTCGCCGAACAGGTGAGCCGGTGCGCGACATCTGCCCGACGTGCTGGGGGGTGGGGCTTCGATGACGTTCCCGCTGCCGATCGCGGGCGAGGTGCGGCCCGAAGATGTCGAGGCGATCCGCGCCGCGAAGATCTCCCTCGCGCCGCCGTTCAACGTGACGATCGTGGAGGCGGTGCCAGGCGAGCCGGGCCGCGTGCTCGCGCTGCGCGAGCGCCCGGGGTTCGTCTGCGATCACGCGCTCGTGCCCGACCCCTCGCGCGCCGACGTCATGCGCGACGCGCTGTGGTGGGTGCTCGACGAGCGCCGAGAGGATCCGCGCGCGACGAGCTTCTGGGAGCACGGCGACATGATGCTCGGCGCCATCCTCGGCGCGGTGCCGCTCGGCTTCGAGCAGCGCCCGTTCAGCTGGGACGACGACGCATGATCCGCCGACTCTGTGCCGTGCTCGACGTGCTCTTCCTCGTCGGCCTCGTGCTGCCGTTCGCGCTCATGCTGCTGTTCTTCGCGTGGCTCGACGAGGGGCGGCGGCGATGATGCCCTACGGCGGCGCCCCGGTGCTCGACGACCCTGAGCTCTTCGAGCAGGGCGCCGAGGTAGAGGTCGAGGTCGTCGAGAACGACGCGGCCTACCACGGCCCTCGCGAACGCACGTCGCCGCCGTTCCCGTCCGAGCCGCCCGCGGGGTTCGAGTCCTGGCGAGCGTTCTTCCAAGACGCGAAGGAGCAGGTGCGTGCCCGCAAGGAGCGCCCGACGAACGCGCCCGTCCAGCCGATCGGCTACACCGAGATCGACCCGCTCGCGAAGACGACGCCGCTGAGCATCCGCAAGCTGGCGAAGACGGTCGCGGACGCCGGATGGCTCTACTCGTGCCGCCGCTACGAGTGGCACGTGCCCGATCGGTTCTACGTCGGCGACTCGGCGGTGACCGGCGCCCGCGCTGGCGACCTGAAAGAGGCCGCGCACGACGAGGCCAGCTACGCGCTGATCGCGGCGCCGGCTGCCGGCCAGGGCAAGGTCGGGTTCAAGGCGTGCTGGGCGGCGACGAAGACCGGTGCGTCGTTCGATTTCGTGCAGGCCACGGATCCTGTCGGCGTCCTCCGTGAGCTCTACGCCGACTACAAGGCGGGGAAGGCGCCGCGGCTCGACAAGCGCGAGACGGCCGAGTCGGTCGCGATCCGGCAGCGCCAGATGGACGAGCTCGCCGAGCGCGCGAGCTGCACGTACAACACGGGGGAGACGTACCTCGAGCGCCACCCGCTGTTCAAGGCGGCGGGCGAGTTCAACGAATGGCTGGAGGAGTGGATCGCGCTGACCGCTCCGAAGGCCGAGATAGCCGCTAATCAGGAGGAGGCGATCGCAGCATGACGACGATCCTGGGCATCGACCCCGGCGGGCGGCCGTCGGCGGCGAAGTCGCGCTCGGCGACCGGCTGGAGCGCGTGGGAGTACGACGCCGTGACGCCGCCGCGGCCGATCACGCACGGGCAGGTACAGGGCGACGAGTGGCGCTTCCGGCGCTGGTTCCTCGAGGAGATGCCCGAGGCGTTCCCCGGCGGCCGCCCCGACGAGATCGTGTGCGAGCGATTCCTGCCGGACGGCCGCACGCTCTTCCCCGACATCACGCCGCTGAAGATCGAGGGCATTCTCATCATGGCGCGGCCCGACACGGTGTTCCAGCCGAACGGCTTCAAGAGCGCGCTCGTCGACAAGAAGATCCACGAGCTCGGGCTCTGGTGGCCGGGCGAGGGGCACGCGATCGACTCGATGCGGCACGTCTTCGCGCTGCTGAAGGAGCGGCGCCACATGCCCACGCTGATGCTGTGGCCGCCGCGGAGGGCATCGTGAGGGCCCGCCTCGAGTACGCCGCGATGCTTATCGCGTGGACAACCTGCTGGTTCCTGCTGCCGTTCGCGGCCGAGGCGCGGGCGTGATGCGATGATGGAGCCCATGACCGGCCAATGGGCCGCGGCCCGCGACGGCTCGTGGTTCAACCACCCGAACACCTCGACGCCCAAGGTGATCCACGTCGCGACGAGCGACGGCTTCGCGCTCTGCGATCCGCGAGTGCCCTTGTCCGAGCACTCGGCATGGCTGCGGCCGCAGGAGGTGCCGGTCGAGGTTCGCTGCCGTCGTCGGGCGTGTGCGGCCGCCTTCGACGGCGCGCACTGAAAGACCGCCCGCAGCGCTGACGAGGGACGCTGCGGGCGGTCGGTTCAGGGGCGGCCTAGTGCAGCTTGCTCCACGCGGCCGCGATTTCGGCGTTGCGCCCGACGGCGTCGAGCTCGGCGAGGCCCGCGATCGAGGCATCCGCGTACGCCTCGGGGATGCCCTTCGAGAGGATGCTGAGGTACGCGGCGCCGCCGGCCAGCACGGGCGTGACGATGGCGAGGCCGACGGTGACGCCCGCGAGGAGCCACCCGGCCGGGTCGTTCACCAACTGGACGACGGCCGCGGCCGTGGGGATGCCGGTCGCGAGCGTGGCGGCGTACGCCTGGGCGGTCGTGCGCACGAAGCCGCGCTTGGCGGCCAGCTTGACGCCCTCGGGGACGATCTTCTCGTCGGTCATCTACTTCTCCTTCTCGATCAGGCCGACATGCGCGGCGATCTCATGGACGAGCGCCACGGTGGCGTCCGACTTCCTCTGGTGCTTCTCCTGCCACTCGAGCGCCTCGGTGACCTCCTCGCGGAGGTTCGTCGAGTGGTCGTTCTCGACCTGCGCGCGCACCCGCTCCAGCACCTCGCCCTGAGATTCCATCGTCTCGTCCTGGTCGCCGAGGCGATCCTCGATCCGCTTCAGGTGGTCGGGGAGCTCGAGCACGACGTCGATCGTCTTCACGAACTTCGAGATCACCGGCCACGCCTTCCGGATGAAGACGGCGAGGCCGATGAGTGCAGCGATCCAGATCAGCGCCGTGTAGGTGCTGGTCGCTTCGAGGAAGCTCTGGATCGGGGCGGGCAGGTTCATGCGTGCTTGTTCAGCCACTCGGCGAGCAGCCGCACGCGGCCCTTTCGCGAGTTTGGCCCGTCGATTCCGTCGATCTTCGAGGTGGCGGGGTACCACCCGCGGCGGCGCGCGGCCGTCTGCCCGAGCCAGACGAAGTTCGAGTACTGCCGCGGGTCGCCGTTCTGGTACGGGTCGCCGTCGGCGTCCGCGTTCGTCGTGCGGCCGAGCTTCATGCTGTTGAGCATGCGCGCGAGGATGATCGTCTCGACCTTGCGCGTCATGGGGCCGGGGTCGCCGTCGATGAGGTAGCCGTGGGGGTAGAGGCCCATGCGGCGGCCGATCGTCTGCACGAGCGTCCAGTAGACCTCGCCGGGGTCGCCGTCGTTGACGGCCGTCGTCTGGAGCTTGCCGCCGCTCGGGGCGCTCGGCGCCGGCACGGGGGCGCTGGCCTTGCCCGCGAAGAGGGTGGCGACGGAGTGCTTCGAGTAGTTGCCGTCGACGCTCAGGCCCGCGACGCTCGCGCGCGAGGTGAACTGGTGCACGTCCCAGCGGTCGATGCGGCCCTGGAGGCTCGGCGTGTGGTCGGGCGTGTGGCCGGTGGGGAAGTCGCCGTAGGCCGACCACCAGATGCGGATCCCGGCGTCGGTGACCTTGTCCCACGGCCCGTTCGTGCGCGTGAGGTGCGCAGGGCAGTAGAGCCAGAGGCGCGAGAACGGGATGCCGGTGCGGGCGCGCACGCGGCCGAAGAACCGCATGACGTCGTTCTGGCGAAGGAACGTCGGGTCGCCGTCCAGCGGTTCGTTGTCGAGGGCGAGCACGTCGTGGTCGCGGTCGAACTTGTAGAGCGAGCGCACGAAGTGATCGGCCTGCGCCTCGATGTCGTCGAAAGCGATGCCGGGGTCGTCCTCGCCGGGCAGGTAGTAGTGCCCGACGCCGGGGATGCCCGCGCGGCGCGCGCCGTCGATGTGCTGCTGGTAGCCGGCCGCGGTGTACGGCGTGCCCGTCTGCTGGCCGGCCGCCTTGGCGATCAGGAACTCCACGCCCTCGCGCCGAGCGCGGCCGTAGTCGATTCCGATCTGGCTTCCGGAGACGTCGATTCCGAACGACGACATGGTGATCTCCTCTACTTGACCTTGATGATGGCTCGCAGCGCGATGTACGGCTGGAGGTTGTTGTGCGGATCGCTGCCACCGACGTCGGTGGTCTTGACGTTGTCGGCGCCGTTCCAGCCGGAGCCGAACCATGCCGCCCAGCGTGCGCCGCCGGACGAGATGCCGAGGATCGTCGCCTGCGCCGAGTAGAGCCGCGTGGTCGAGTTGTTGCCGCCGATCACGCGGTGCGAGTGCGTGGGCATCTGCGCGGCAGTGAGGGTGTGCGTCTTGGCACCGCCCTTCTTGCCCATCGCGTTGAACTCGGCCTGACTCGTGTCGTAGCCGACGGGGGTGCGGCCCTTGAGGTTCGGTAGGTGGAAGGTGCTGGTGCCGTTCCCGGCGCCGTACGTCGTGCCGAGTCGCGAGAAGAGTGTCGCGTACGTGGTGCGGCTGACCTGCTGCCCCTCGGCGAAGAGCCACCCTTCCGGGGCGGCAGTTCCGGCGAAGAACATCACGCCGCCGACCGGGATGCGCGCGTTGATGAGATCGAGGGCGGCGCGCAGCTGGTCGATCATGTTGTTCCAGAGCACGTCGAAGTCCTTGACGGGTACGCCGCCACTGAGCTTGGTCAGCCCCCACGTCTCCGTCATGCCGCCACCGTACAGCGAACGCTCAGCGAACGCTCAGACTAGATATGGATGCCCCAGCCCCAGGCAGCGCCTCCGCCGGGCCCCGGAGGGGTGTAGCGCTTGATCGCCTCGACGTAGACGGAGCCGATCTCGGCAGTGAAGGCCGCGTGCATGACCTCGAGTTGCGCTCCCGCGATGTCGGCCTCAGCCTGGGGCGGGATCGCCACACCGATGACCTCGGCGTATTCACTGAGGATCGCGGCATCCGCGGCCGGCGGGATCGGCGTCGCGATGACCTCGGCGTAGTCGCCGGCCAGGGAGACGCCGGGAGGCGCCTGACTGATGGCCTCGGCGTACTCGGAGCGCAAGCGCGCCTCGGCGACGGCGCCGGGCGGGATCCCGTGCATCGCTTCCGCGTACTCGCCAGCAACCCCCGCGACGCCCGTGCCGCCGTGGATGGCCTCGGCATAGGTGCCGTCGAGCGCTCGCTCTCCCGGCGCGCCGTCGTTGAGAATCGCCTCGGCATACTCGCCAGCGACCGCGCGATCAGGGGTCGCCCCGGTGCCGCCGATGACCGCCTCGGCATAAGCCGACTGCGCTCGCGACTCGAGCGGGGTGCCGAAGATGAACAGGCCGACGCCGTGATCGGAGGTAGACGCGGCGCCGCTGATCGTGGCTTGGACGCGCTGTGCGCTGGTGATGGTGTTGTGCGCGACGGAGAGCCCCGACGAGCCCGTCGCGTTCGCGTCGAGCGTCCATCCTGACGCGGGGTCGGCCGACGAGGGGTTCGTCGGCGTTCCGCTCGTGAAGCGGCCGATCGACACGGCGAGAGCGTTCGCGCGCGCGGCAGCTTCGAGAGTTGCCGAGGTCGCCGCGCCATCCTCGATGAGGAACACCGCGAAGGCGTCGAGCACGGGCGTGTCGAGCCCGCGGACGACGAGCACGACATACCCCGAGCCCGGCGACGTCTGCGACAGGGTGATATTCCCGCCGCCGGTCACACCGGTCAGCGTGTGGACACGGAACCCGTACCTGAGGATCGCCGTCGCCATGCCGCCGAGTTCTGCCGACCACGTTCCGAGCCCGCTCGGAGTGACAGCCGACGTGCCGGAGTTGTAGGTCGACGTGATGCAGATGACGAGATCGGACGGCACGAGCGCCGTCGCGATCGGGACGGAATGGGCCGTCGAGGCGGTCGCGCCGGTCAGTACCTCGATGACCGGGTCGGCCATGCTAGGCGACCTCGGCGCCGACCTCGAGCGCGTTCACGGCCGACGCGACCCACGCCGCCGACGTCGCAGGGTCGACCTCGCGGATGGCGCCGTACCACTGCTGCGAGGCGCCGAGAGCGACGGCAGGCTGCGTGTAGTCGGTGCCGCCAGAGCGCACGAGGCTCTTCAGGTTCGCCGCGCCGACGCCGGTCTTCGAGGCGTGCATGTTCTCTTGCACGCCGAAGATCGTGCCGACCGAGCCCGAGAGGTTCGTGACGCCGTACGAGTCCTTCGCGCCGACCGTAGACGACGCGTTGTAGTCGCTCCCGCTCGGCGGGATCTCGTCGACGTTCTGGTAGTTCGCACCCGAGCCGATGGGCGTGAAGTCGGTGTGAGCACCCGCCGCGTTCGGGAGGAGCGCCTGGATCACGACCTCGCCCAGGAAGGTGTTGTTGGGAGCCGAGCCAGAGGTGTTCAGCAGGTAGAAGTCGTCGTAGGTGACTGCGGTGTCCATCGTGCTGGCGCCGCCGAGCGACACCATGTCGAAGGTGGTCGCCGTGCCGGCGTTCTTCGTGTCGCCCGAGAAGTTGATGATCTGCGTGCCGTTGAGCTTCACCTCTGCCACGCCGCCCGAGTCCGCGATCGTGGCGCGGAGCTCGATGAAGTACCAGTTGCCCGCGACGATGAGGCCAGCCGCAGAGGATGCCGCGACCGTGCCGCCGCGCATCACCTGGATCTGACCCGTGGTCGACACCTGAATGCCAGCGTGCTGCGTCGCACCGCTGTCGGCCCAGCCGTGCGCGAGCAGGTGCGCCGCCGAGAGGTTGTCGACCTTGAACGCGAAGCCCATCACGATCTGCGCGGCCGCGGGGAACGGCTTGGTCAGTCGTCCTGCGGATGCGGCCTTCACGCAGGAGCCGAGAGCGTACCGGGGCACTTCTGCATACGACGGTGCCGAGGCGAGGGTGGAAACCCACTTCGCGGTCGCATCCTGCGCGTCGAAGCTGTCGATGAAGATGAGGGACATTGGATACTCCTAGCCGTAGTAGACCTGGATCAGAAGATCGGCGCCGGGATCTCCGGAGCCGACCGTGGGCACCTCGACCGTCATGCCATCGCCGGGGAACCACAGAACGCTGTCGAGATACATCGAGCTATAGGGGCCCGTCGGGTGGGCACCATGGGGCCCGTGCGTGTAGGCATTCGGCTCGATCGCGACCGTTGTTTCGCCCGCGGGGATCGTGATCGGCGTTGTCGTGATGCTGTTCCCGTCGACACGGATGACGATCTCGATCGGCCCGCCGGTCGGAGCGGCCTTGACGGAGGCCCGTACGAGCCCGACACGGCGGGCATCTGTTCCGTCGTTGACGAGCGGCACGCTCTCTTCGCGGGGCGTCAGGTTGCCGCTGGCCGAGATCTCCTTTGAGACACTGCGCGACTGGACGTGCCGCCAGTAGAAGGCGTCGAGCGGCCAAGCGATGTCACGACCCACGTCGTCTTTCTCGATCGCGATCGCGGGCGTGATGATGTTTTGCCAGCGGTTCCACTGGACGGCCCAGCACGTCTCTGCATCCGTGCCTGCCGGGAGCACGAGCCGATTCCAGTAGTAGCTCGGGCTGCCCGGGTTCGGGTTGTACTCCCACGGCACGATGCCGCTGTCCGGGTACCGGTAGGCAGTCGTCTGTGCCACATCGTTCGACCCGAAGTCGAGCACTGCCGAGTGCTCGCGCTCCTTGTAGATGCGAATGTTGAAGTTCATGTTCTGGAGGCCACCGAACCCCCAGCCGTCGGACGGGATGAAAACCTCGAACTGCTCACCGTCGTAGTGCGGGCGCAGTTCGATGTCGTAGTTGATCGGGAATTGATCCCAGCTGATCCCCTGGTTGAAAGGGCTGTTCCACGAGACGAGCGACATGCTCTTGCCGTTGTTCTCGAACTCCACGGCGGGCAGGCCGCTCTCGCCGGTATCGGTGCTGCCGGTCGTGAGCCAGGTGAGCTGGTTCCACCCGTACCAAGGCGCGCCATCCTCGAGAACGACGTAGAGCGTCGGAACCCCGCCCGCGAGGTTGGGATACCACTGGGGTTCGCCAGCCGGGTCGGTCTGCACCGCGTGCCCCGCGAGGTAGCCATCGTCAGGGCCGGCGGGCAAGCCCTTCCGCTTCTTGAGCTCTTCGATTTCGATCTCGTGCTCGTCGACCTGGGCCTGCGTGTCCTGGTTCGCGACGTTCACCGTCGCGCCGAGGTTCATCGCCGAGACGGCGCTCTTGCGGGCCGACTGCCCCGTGCCGGTCGCGGCCTCGAGCGCTGCCCAGAGCGCTTCCCGATCAGCCTCGAGCCAGCGGAGGTAGTCGGTCATCTCCCGGGGCGCGTTGCGCCGCGGGCGCTTCGGTCGCGGGGGCAGCGTCACTGGATCGCCAATACGGTCACGACGAGATCGACAGGGGGCGTGCCGGTGCCGATGTCGTCGACGTCCATGGTGAGGAACGCCCCAGCCTCCCAGACGGTGACGTTCGGGTCGGTTGCGACGTCGCTCGTGAGGCCGGTCGGGCGTCGCGACTGCGTCGTGAAGATCGTGGTGCCGCCTTTGTGGATGTCGACGATCACGTTGCCGGATCCGGGTGCAGTGCCGATCTCCATCCGCACCGATGTGATGGTGAGGTCGTGGCCCGTCTCGTTGACGTAGCGGAGCTTGCCCGTCTCGACAGCGAGGGCCCCGCGGATCGTCCAGCGGTAGACCTGAGGCGGGACGATGCCCGGCGTGGCCGGCGTGAAGACGACCCACTTATCGCCGTCGTGGATGAGCATGTCGCCCGCGATGGGCGCGGTCGTCGTCGTGTCGACGTCGGTGAGGTCATCGAGCACGGAGACGCCGCCGCCGTTGCCGGGCAGGAACTTCCCGACCGACTCGTCAAAGACGAGCGTGTCGCCATCGGCGACGCCCGCGATATCGACGTCGGAGAGGGAGTCGATCGACGCGGTGCCAGGAATGAACTTGTCCTCGGCCGCGCTGAAGACGAGCGGCTGACCGTCAACCGGGGGCGTCGTCGTGGTGTCGACGTCGGAGAGCGAGTCTGTCGTGAGCGCGTCGAGGCGGGTGATCGCGGTGTCAGCCGTCGCGGCCGCGGCCTCGATGCCCTCCTCCATGTGGTTGAGGCGCGTCGCCGTGATCTTGGTGCCACCCGGAGCGAGCGGGTACCACGTCTGCCGCGTGTATCCCATTCAGCCAGCGTACGGGCGACGTTCAGGGAACGCTCAGACTTCACTCCGCGGGGTAGACCTCGTCGGGGTACCACGCGTCGGGGTAGACGTTCGTGATCGGCTGCACGGGGGCGTCGACGGGCCGCAGGCGCATGTCGTCGAACGTCGCGTCGCCCCAGAAGTTGCGCCAGTCGTCGTACGTGAGTCCGCTCCCGACCCATGCGGCGTTGAGGTCGTCGATCGTCGTGTCGACCTCGGCCGTGTAGGAGTGGAGGTCGTCGGCCGTGTTGTTGCGGATGCGGTGCCACGTGCCGTCGGCGAAGACACGGGCCCCGGCGAGGTTGCCGTACGCCTGGTTGGCGAAGTAGTCCTCGAACTTGTTGATGCCCCGCGTCGAGACGGTGATCTTCCGCTGGCAGCCGGAGTACCGCATCGCGGTCGGCAGGCCGACGATGAACGCCTGATCCTTCGTGCGGATGCACTCGTTGTCGACGGTGACGCCGACCTGCTCCGTCGCGTGCTCGTCGTCGGGGCTCGCGTCGAGCGTCAGGATCTCGCGCTTGTACGTGATGCCGGTACCGAGGAGGCGCAGCGACGAGTACGCGCTCGAGCCGCCCGCGGGCATCGCGATGCGGTACGGCGAGTACTTCTCGACGCTCATGCCGACGAGGGTGATCTTGAGCTTCCGCGTCGTCTCGTCGATCTCGACGGTGAGGCGGCCGCCGTTGTCTTCCCAGTACTCGGGCACGATCATCTTGTCGTCGTTGCCGGCCACGGCGTAGACGCTCGAGTCGTCGTAGTAGCGGTCGACGTCGTCGACGCACACTGGCTGCTGCACGTCGACGAGCGAAGCGTCGAGCTCGAACTCGAATTCGGCCGTCTCGCCCGCGTCGACCGTGAGCACGTCGACGTCGTCGTTCCAGCCTCCGGCGGGGTAGACGAGAGCGTTGGTCACCCACTTCGACTGGTAGTAGGCGATCTCGACCGTCTTCGCGAGCTCGCCGTCGTCGATCGACCAATCGAAGGAGGCGTCGCGGTGGCTGGAGGCGATGATTTTGCGCGGCGGCCGCACCTTGATGACTCCCGCGACAAGCGACACCTCGACCTGGAAGGCCGAGCACGCGCGCTTCACGGCCTCCCAGACGTTCATCTTGCCGCCGGGGACGATCGCAGTCTTCGACGCGATGCTCGAGTCGATCGTGAAGCCCGACGTGATGCCGCACGACTCGAAGTAGAGCGTCATGAGCCCGCCGAGCGTGCCGCTGTACGGCGGGATGCGCTGCTCGACGTTCAGCAGCACGAGCCGCGAGAATGCCGTCACGGTGATGTCGCTGCGGTTGCCGCCGTAGGCGTCGACGATGCCCTCGGTGAGGCCGCGCTCGGTGTGGTCGACCTTGACGAGCGCGTGCCGGATGGAGCGGTTCTCGGGCCGGTTCGGGATCTCGAACGTCATCTGACCGACGCCGCCGGTCATGTCGGACGGGTCGAGCGGTGTGCTGTCCTCCTGGACGCCGAGCTTCTTCGCGGCCCACTCGGGCCGGTCGTCGAGCTTGATCTGCACGCCCATCAGAGCCACGCCCCCGTCTCGCCGAGCACGACGGTGTAGGTCGTGTTGAAGAGCCGCGGGTGCGCCGAGTTCGGCACCTCGGGCGGGATCGACAGGAACTCGTAGCCGCTCGAGCCGTGGCCCGTGATGAAGTCGCCGGGCTCGGGCGTCTGGCCGGTGCGGAGCACCTGGACGATCATCGCCCAGAGCGTGAACGAGTCCGTCTCGCCGTCGGGGATGCTCGCGAGGTCGAGGGAGAGCTCGATCCACGACTGCGCGCCACCGACGAACGCCTCGTTGACGCGCGTGGAGGTGTTGACGCCGAGCACGGTCGGGTTGACCTTCGCGCCCGCGACCATGCCCTCGTACGGCGTCACCTTCACGCGGCCGTTGGCGCGCGAGTCGCCGTGGATGCCGACGTGCGCGGTGTGCCCGGGCGGGATCGGCACGAGCACCGTGCGCGGGGTGTCCGTCTTCATGACGGTGTACTCGGCGCCGTGCGCGGGGTACTTGAAGCTGAAGTCGCTGTTGGTCTGGAGCACGGGGCGGCGCTCGTCGACGAGCGGGATCGCGTCGCGCGTCGCGAGCCACGGCATCGACCACGCCGGGTTCAGTGCGTTCTCGGGGGAGTACATGGGGTCGTGCCAGTACACGAGCTCGTCGCCGTAGCGGCCGCGCGCGTAGTCCCAGATGAAGGCGAGCTCGCGGGCGTTCGTCATCGCCCACTCGAGCGTGCGCCGCGCGTGACCGTCGAGGGAGGCGTCGAGGCCGAGGCCGCCCGAGAGGTAGGTCGACATGCTCTCGTAGCGGTCGGTGTCGTACGACGCCTCGGCCTTGTACGGCTTCACCCACTGCATCAGTCGACGGTTGCCGAACCAGAGCCGTGCCATCAGGAACCTCCAGTCCGGTCGTTGGTGACGGCCCCGGCGCCGGCCATCCGCGCGATCGTGTTGCCGCTGATCGTGACTCCGACGCGGGCGGCGATGCGCTCGAGCAGCTGGCGCTCGTAGCTGCCGAGCGAAGTCGGGCCGCCGCCGCCCGCCATCGCGGGCGCGGATGCCTTGCCGCCGCCGAGGATGGCCTTCACGAGCGCGATCGTGGCGCCGTCGGCGCTCATCATCGATCCGAGCGTCGAGGGGCCCCAGGCTGCCGTCGAGGGCGCGTCGAAGACGAACTCGCGCTTGTGCACGACGCCCGCCGCCTGACTCCACCAACCGTCGCCCGTGTAGCCGCCGTCGGCGTAGCCGAAGACCTGCCCGCCCTGGCCGCCTGCGCCGAGCCCGATGTGGAAGGAGGGGTCGTTGAGGTTCTGGCGGATGGCCGCCTGCATGCGCATGAGCTCGTCGTACGACGGCAGCTTGTAGGCCACCGGGACGATGGCCGGCGGGATCTTCGGCGCCTTCCACCCGAGGCCGCCACCGTTGGCGATCGACGAGGCGGCGTTGCGCGCGGACTTCTTGGCCTGGGCCTCGAACTCGGCGAGCGCCTGCAATGCGGGGTTCACGTTCGCGTCGACGGTGATGTTGCGCGGCACGCGCTCGATCGCCAGCGTCATGTCGTCGAACGAGGCCGCGAACCGCAGCACCTCGTCGCGGTTGTAGCCCATCTGGGTCGCCTGCCGGATGAACTCTTCCTTGAGCTCGGCGGCCTTCCGCTTGAGGTCTTCCTGCGACATGCCGTTCGCGGCGTACTGCTCGAGGAGATCCTGGTACGACCCCATGAGGTCGAGCAGGGATGCCCGGTTCTCGATGGCGGCCTCGCTGTTGCCGGTGAGGCTCTTCGAGTTCTTGGCCCGCTCCTCGGCGAGCTTCTTCTCGGTGTCACCGATCTTGTTGTTCACCTCGGCGAGGTCGGCCCGGATCTCCTTGGCGCGCGCCGTGTCGCCGTAGTTCTCGGCGACGGCGAGCCAGAACTCGAGGTCGCCCTTGTCGGAGGAGAGCTTCTGGAGCTCGACGCGGTAGTCCGCGATGGCCTCGGCCGCGTCGGCGTTCGCCTTGGCGATCTTCTGCCACCCGGAGGCGATGTCGTCGAGCGCCTGCCCGGCGCCGAACCGGATGTCGAAGGCGCGATCCATCACGCCGCCGAGGTCGCTCGCGTAGTCGGTGAGGGTGCGGACTTCCTCGGCGGCCGCGGCGACCGAGCCGCCCATGTTGGTCGCCGACACCGAGGCGTCTTCGAGGCCGTACTGGAACGCCGACAGATCGACGTTCGCCTTCGGGAGCACCGCGCCCGAGCCGCCGCCGAGCAGGCCGATCACCCGAGTGAGCCCGATGAGTTGCTGTGCGCTCGCGTAGCCGCCCTGCACGAGCATGTCGAACAGCGCCTTCATGTTGGCCGCAGCCTGGGGGCCGCCGCCGGCCGCCGTGTAGATGTCGGAGATGACCTGCTGGAGCGCCTGCGAGTTCGCGGCCGACTCCGCGCCGTTGTTGTAGAACTCGGCGCCGAGCGCGGAGAGGGAGTTGGCGAGCGCGTACTGCGCGTTCACGGCGCCGTAGACCTGATCGAGGTACTGCTGCACGCCGGTCGCGGCGCCCTCGAAGACGGCGTCGCTCTCCTCGGCGATAGGGTAGAGCGCGTCGACGATCGCGTTCATCGCGTCGCTCTGCGCCGCTTCCTTCATCCCGCTCGACACGGCGCTGCCGATGGCGCGCCCCGCCTCGTCGGCCTTGCGCAGCACGTCCTCGCCGCCGATCGCCTCCGAGACGACGGCTTCACCGCTCGTGTCGCCCGCCTTGGCGAACTCGAGCGCGAGCCCGGTGCGCCACGAGTCCATGTACGCCTTCGCGGCGTCGTAGCCCTTGGTGCTCGCGAGCTCGATGTACTTCTCGAGGTCGAACGCCTCGAAGTCGACTTCGGTGCCGAACGCCTCGAACTTGTTGTCGCCCGTGAGCTTCTGGAGGGCGTCGAGGTTCTCGAAGATCGCCTTGAACGAGTCGGACTGGACAAGCTGGTTGCGGAGCCACTGCTCGGTGTTCTCGCCGATGCGGAGCGTCTGCACGTCGATCGCGTCGGCGGCGCCGGAGGTGGCGGCGTCGACCTGCTTCTGGGCGTCGATCGCGCGCTGGAGCACGTCGGCCCACGAGTCGACCTGCCCCGAGTTGTTGCCGATCGCGTCGTTCGCGTCCTTCACGCTGGAGGCGAACTTGGAGGCGTTGTCGGCGCGAATCGCGTCGGAGAGGCCGTCGAGCGAGCCGAAGTAGTCCTCCGCCTTGGCCGAGCCGTCGTCGAAGGCGCCGTTGAGGTCGAGCAGCGACGCCGCGAGGTCGGCGACGAGCAGCACGGTGCCGATGATCGGGATCGCCTTGAGCGCCTTCGAGAAGATCGTGGCGCCGACGCCCGCCGCCGAAAGCCCAGTCGCCGCGCCCTCGCCGCCGGTACGCACCGACGCCAGCGACCGCGACGTGATGCGCGCCGTGGCCGAGACGCCGATCAGGCGCTCGACCGTCTGGGCGAGCCGGAAGTTGAAGCCGGTCAGCTGGCCGTCGAGGCCGGTGAGGGCGGTGCGGATCGCGTAGAGCGAGGCGAGCCAGATCGCGCCAGCCGAGACGACCGCGGCCATGCCGCCGACGAGCACGAGCAGCACGGTGCCGACGAACGCGACCCCCTGGCCGAAGTCGGTGCGCAGGAAGTCGGCCGCGTTCTGCGCCATCTTGGTCAGCAGGTCGAGCATCATCATGAACGGCTCGAGGTTCGAGTCGCCGGATGCCTCGGCGATCTCGCCGATTGCGTTCGCGAGGAACTGGAGCTTGGCGGCCGCGGTGTCGAACTTCTGCGCGGCCGACTCGTCCATGAAGCCGTTCGTGGAACCCTCGCGGGCCTCGTTGAACGACTTCGTCACGAGGTCGGCGTTCTGCGCGAGCGAGATCAGGGTCGGCGTGACGCGCTGCCCTTCGAGGCCGAGCACGTTGAGCGCGCCCGTGATGTCGCCCGTGGCGCCGAGCCCCTTGATGAAGGCGAGCGTCGTCTCCGAGGCCGCGGTGCGCCAGCCGTTCGCGAACTCCTCGGCGCTCATGCCCGAGATGCTCGCGAAGTTCTGGAGGTCGGCGCCGCCGCCGCGCACGGCCTTGCCGATCGTGCTGAAGAGGTCGTTGGTGACGCCGCGCGCGCGCTCGCCGGGGATCTGGAGGGAGGCGTAGGCGGTCGCAAGGCCGACCGTCTCCTCGGCAGCGAATCCGACCTGCGTCGCGTAGGGGCCGATCTCAGAGGCCACCTTCATGATCTGACCCTCGGTGGCGGCCGAGCGCACGCCCGCGAAGGCGATCGACGACGCGAGCCGGTCGTAGCCGTCAGCGCCGAGGTGGAGGATGTTGACGAGCTTGCCCATGTCCTCGGTGACGGCCGAGGGGTCGAGGTCGGTGACGGCCGAGAACTTGCCGATCGCGTTCGTGAAGGTCGCGAGCGCCTGCGGGTCGTCGATGCCCAGCTGGCCACCCTGCTTGGCGACGGAGGCCAGATGCTCGTACGCCTCGGGCATGTCTCGCGTGAGCAGCCGCAGCCGCTCGCGCAGCACGCCGAGCTCGGGGTCGTCCTCGCCGATGCCGGTCGTGCGCGCGACGTCCGTGAACGCCCGCTGGCGCGAGACGGCGACAGCCTCATAGGCGGCGACGAGGCCAAGCGTGGCCACAGAGACGGCGGCGGTCGTGGTGCCGACGTCGTAGAGCGCGTAGCGCTGCGTGACGAGCGAGGTCGTGTGCTGGTTCGTCGCCTCGATGCCGCGTCGCTGGTGGTCGAGGTACTCGTTGTAGAGCTTGTCCTGCGCCGCCCGCTGCTTCGCGATGCCCTGCTCCTGGCTGGAGAGGTAGTCGTTGTAGAGCCGCTCCTGCTCGGTGCGAACCTTCTTCTCGGCGTTGTACTGGTGCGTGAGGTAGTCGTTGTAGAGCCGGTCTTGCTCGGTCGCCTTCGCATCCTTGCCCTTGGCCTGCGACGACAGGTAGTCGTTGTAGAGGCGATCCTGCTCGGCGCGCAGCTTCTCGAGCGCCGCCGCCTCCTTCTCGCGACTGCGCACGATGTCGCGCGACACCGACACGGCGTTCTGGCCGCGGGCGTCGTCGATCGCGATGTACTCGCGGAGCGCCTGCGTGCTGTACGTCTCGAGCTCGCCGCGGTTCTTGCCGTCGAGCGAGCCGTTCACCACGTTCAGCTGCGCGGCCTCGCGCTGCACCTGGATGAACTTCTCCATCTGGGCGACGAGATCGCCGAAGCCCTCGGCATACTTCCGGGTGTCCTGGCCGCCCTCGCGCATCGCGGCGCCCGTGCCGGCGATTCGCTGGGCGGCGCCGAGGAGGGCCGCCTCGATCTTGTCGCCGGACGCGGAGACGTCACCCTGCGCCTGACGGAGTTGGGCGAACTGGGTGAGGAGATCGTTGAGCGCCTGGACGACGCCTTCGACGCCGTCGATGCCGACTGAGAAGCGCATCCGCTCTTCCTCGTCCATCGTCACCGCCTCTCGATCGCTCTCAGGATTCTATCGACGACCATCCAGCTAACTCCCAGATTCGAGCTCGGCGAGCTCGGCCTGCTGCTGCGCCAGCGACTCGTAGTAGGCGTCACGCAGGGTCGCCGGATCGCCGCCGGAGAGGAGCACGGGCCTCACGTACAGCTGCACCCCGGCGTCGAGCTTGACGTCGTTGCGCGCGTTGGCCTGCTCGCGCTCGTGCAGCGCGGCCGCGGCGCCGCACGAGTCCTCCATCACGTCGAAGACGAGATCGTGGCTCTCGTTGTGGCAGATGTACTTCGGGAGGTGGCACTGCTTGCAGATCTCGGCCTGGAGGATCGCCCACGCCTCGAGCAGCAGGAAGTCGTGCTCGTCCCACGGTTCGTTCGGCTGCGTGTGGATGAGCAGCGCCGTCGGCCGAATCTGAGCGGCGATCGCTTGGCCCAGCAGTGTGGCATCCCTCGCCCCGGCCCGGGTGGCGAGGTAGCCGGCTAGAAATCCGCGTTGTCGGTGGCCGCGTAGGCGATCGCGTTCGTGAACTGCGTCTCGCTGAACGCGCTCCAGAGCCGATCCCACTGCTGTCGGGGAAGGAGGTGCTGGAGCGCCTCGGCCTCCTCGAACGACATGCTCTCGAACGTGCGGTCTTCCTGGTGGTCGCGCCACCGGGTGACGGCCTTCGCGAGCAGGCCCGAGCGCGCGACGCGCTTCACGTCCGGCTCGTCGATGGGGTCGATCTTGCCCTTGGAGCCCATGAACTTCCGGGCGGCCTTCTTGGAGTTCATCTGCTCGACGATGGGCGGCACGGCCTGCCACTTCAGCGAGATCGCCGACCCGTCCAGCTGCGCCTCGAGCTCCTTGACGACGTCCTCGGCCTGGGAGAGCGCCTTCTCGTCGAGTGCGACGGCCGGCACGATGACCTCGTGCGTCTCGGGGTCGACGATCGCCTCGCGCGCGGCGCGCCGGATGCGGTCGACCTCGGCTTCGGCGTCGGCGAGCGCCTCGCCGCCGAGCTCGTCGGTGTAGACCGTGATGCTGCCCTGGCGCAGCTTCCGGTTGCGGAGTCGGTCGGCGAGGCTGTATCCGTCGCGCGACTCGGTGACGATCTCTTCGATTTCCTGCTCGGTCTTGGACATGGGGCCTCCTCAGTTGCGTGTGCCGGAAAAGGTGACGCCCCCGGAGCGCCTGGCACGGAGCGCTCCGGGGGCGACGATCAGGAGACGGTGACCGGGATCGCCGTCGCCGCGGTCGCGCCGGGGTACGACGCGACGAGCGTCACGGCGCCGGCCGCGAGCGGGATGAAGACGCCGCCGCCGTCCGAGAAGACCTTCGTGGGGTCGCTCGACGTCCAGATCGCGTCGCGGGTGATGTTGAGGCCCGAGAGCAGCGCGTTCGCGTAGAACGGGTCGCCCACGCTCGCCGTCGCCGGGCCCGTCGCGGTGACCGCGACGGGCGTCGTGTCGGCGACGAGGATGTTCGGGTAGACCTCGCCGTCCGGCTGGACGCTCAGCATGCGGATGCGGCCGCCCGCGCCCTCGGTGTTGTGCTGCTGGCCGTCGGTCTTCACGCGGAAGACGCTCACGACGTCGCCGGGGGCGGCGAGCGAGTTGTTCGGCTTGCCGAGGCGCGTGACGATCCAGAGCACGGTGCCCTGCGCCTTGGTCAGCACCCACACCTTCTGGAGGATGTCGGCGACGTTCGTGTAGTCGCTCGGCGTGTAGGCCGGGATGTCGCCGCCGAAGTTCATGAAGCCGTCGCCCTGCGCCGACGCGTCGTCGGTGAGGGAGCGGTCGTCGGTCGACGGGGTGGCCTGGACGCCGAAGCTGTAGCCGTTGGCACGCACGGCGTCCGAGATGTTCAGCATCGCGTTGATCTCGTCGTCGGTGGGGTGCGACGGGTCGACGAACGGGTTGCCGGAAGCGAGCGCCGCCCAGACGGTGAGCCGCTTGTTGGTGAGGTACTTGACGTCAGTCACGATGGGTTCCTTTCGCGGCTCAGGACAGCAGGCTGTACTCGGGGTTGATGAGGCCGGTCGGCTTGAAGTTCTGCGTGAAGCTGACGTACTGCTGGTCGCCCACGTTGTCGACCGGCGCGTCCGTGCGCACGCCGTAGAGGCTCACGACGTCGGCGGCGGCGAAGGCCGTGTTCCACTTCTTGCCGCCCTGGATCCGGTCGACGAGGGCGTAGCGCGAGCCCTTGACGCGGAAGAGGTTCGACGCGAGGTTCCAGACGCCGTTCGCTCGGTCGTCGACGTCGCGGAAGCACTCGAGCACCGCGTTGACCTGCGCGAACTTCGTGTCGACCTCGTTGCCCACGCTCGTGATGAGCGGGTTCTGCTCCGTCTGGCTGGCGGCAAGGCCGAGGTTCGCGTTGTCGCGGATCGCTCGGCTGATGTTGCCGCCGATGCCTGCGCCGACGGCGCTCGGCGTCGTGACGGCCAGCCAGAAGTTCAGGGCCGCGGCGGTCGGCGCGGCGAACGGCACGATGCTCGGCGAGGCCGGCGCACCGTAGAGGATGTTCGCGACGCCGTCGATCTCGACGAGCGGCACGGCCATGATCGTGCGCGTCTCGCGCACGAGGCGCTTGATGGACATCAGTCACTCTCCGGGAGGTCGAAGTCGAAGCCGTCGGGGTCGCCGTCGGCGGTGGACGTGTCGAGGTCGTCCGAGTCCTCGTCGTCCACGACCGGGGCCGGGGCGTCGAGCTCGAAGTACTCGCCGACCTGAACGATGCGCCCCTCGTCTTCGGGACGAACGCGCTCGAGGTCGGGGAAGATCGCGGCCTGCTCGGGTTCGAGGTACCCGACGCGGCCGTTCCGCTTGTTGCGGTAAGGGGCGCTGCTCATGCCGCCCACCGTACAGCCAACGTTCAGCGAACGCTCAGAATCGGCAGTCAGAGGTTGATCGTGACGTGGAAGTGCGAGACGACCTGAAACCGGCTCGGCCGCGCGGTGCGATCGGGGAGGCTCGTCGAGCCGCCGTTGCCCTTCACCTCTCCGGCGAGCACGCCGTTCGGCTCGAAGCCGATGAGGCGCCGCCGCGCGGCCGCGGCGAGGTCGACGGCATGCCGCCGAGTGCCCGCCGTCGAGGCGACGGTGAACGGCATGACGTAGGGCACGTCTGCGGCGCCGTCGGTCATCGTCGCGTCGCCCTCCGTGGGGAACGGGTCGAAGTACTCGACCGTGAGGTAGGGCTTCACGGTGTCGTCCTCGGTGTAGCGCGCGTGCATTGCGTCGTCGGGCCACCCCTCCTCGACGCGGCCGCCCGCGAGGGTCTTCAGGTGCTCGAAAATGGCTGCCTGTTCGGCGAGTCCGTCGTGGCTCATCCTCTGCCTCTCAGTCGGGCGGCCATCTGGCCGAGCACGGTGCGCGCGTGCATCGCGGTGCGCAGGTAGGTCGCGGCGAGGGTGCCGGCCGCGGGGATCCGGCCCTCGGGATCGCCGTGCTCCTGGTCGCTCATGTACGGGTTGGCCGCGACGACCTCGGGCGCCCAGCCGACGACCGCCTCGGCGCCGTCCTCCGTGCGGCGTGCGATGCCCCTCGCGTTCTGCCACATCCGACCCGAGCGGACGCGACCGGCGATCCGGTACCCGGCGTCGTCGGGGTGGTAGTACGACTCCGGGTTGTCGCGGCGCTTGCGGCCGGTGCGCGTCTCGGCCTTCACGAGTTGATCCTCGAGCGTGTTCTGCGCGAAGTCGGCGATCTCCACGGCGGCCTCCATGACCGCATCTGGGAGCTCGTCACGCAGCCGGCGAACTCGCATCTCGAACCGCCCGATGCCGCCGTTGTCCGTGAGCATTAGCGACTAATCCTCTCGGGTGATCTGGTACCAGTTCGAGCGCGCCAACGTCGAGTCGAGCGGGCCGACGACGGTGAACGATCGACCGTCGATGCTCGGGTTGGTGCTGCCCTCGATCTTCAGGCGCACGCCGCGGCGCACGCGCGCGAGCATCGGCGTCTGGGCGAGGCTCACGTAGTGCACGAGCCGAGCACTCCATCCGCCGCCCGGAACCTGCTCGTTCATCGAGACGGCGACCGCATAGGCCGGCGCCTGGAACATCACGCCGTGCTCGGCGGGCTTGCCCTCGTCCGTGTCGGGGTTCCACGGCACGGCCGGGGTCACGACGACGTCGGGATCGAGGAACGTCGCCGTCGCCGTGCGCAGCGGCGCGATCACGTCGTCCGTCATTGCGAACGGATCGGCGGTGGCGCGAAGCGACGGGTGCGGGAGGGCCATGCCGCAAGGGTACGGCTACGCGGCGGCCTTGGTCACGGACTTCGGCTGCGGGAAGCCGTGCTTGCACGCGCGCTTCTCGACCCACGCCTTGAGGCAGTCGGGGTCGATGCGCCAGTTCGAGCCGGCGCTGCGCTGGAATCCGTGGAGCTCGCCGGAGCGCAGGGCATCGGCGACGGTTTCGCGGTGGCGCTGGCTCGCTTCGGCGGCCTGGGTGGTCGAGAGGTACAGGGGGGTCACGTTGTCTGTCATGGCTCAGACACTCCCAGACCGTTAATCGCAGCGCAACGCATTGGATTAAAGTCGCTCACTTGCGTAGCATCAGAGTTATGGCATGGACAGTTCGGCGACCGAACGGCCGCTACACGGGGTACTACCGGACGCCCGACGGCAAGCGCCGATCGGCGGGCACCTTCGATCACAAGAAGCGTGCGCTGAATGAGGCCGCGGCCAAGGAGGGAACCTCCCGCGAGCTCGGCTGGCGAGATCCCGGCGCGGCCGCGCGCACATGGGGCGAGTGGTGCGAGACATGGTGGCCGACCCGAGCCGTCGAGCCGTCGACGCTGCGGGAGGAGGGGTACGTGCGCGACCTCCACCTCCTGCCGCGATGGGGCGAAGTCAGGCTGATCGACATCACGCGCTTCGATCTGAAGGCGTGGGCGGCCGAGATGCTGGCGGCCGGCGCCGCGCAGGCCACCGTGCAGAAGCGCATCAACATCATGTCGGCGAGCCTGAACGGCGCGATCGACGCCGAGATCCCGATCGTCAACGTCGCCGCCCGCATCAAGGTCGTGCGCGGCACGAGCGACACGCGCCGGTACCTCACGCACAAGGAGACTCGGCGGCTGCTGAAGCGCACGCCGGTCGAGTTCGATCGCGACGTGATCTCGCTGCTGCTCGGCACCGGGATGCGCTGGGGCGAAATGGTCGGCCTCCAGATCCCTCGAGTCTCGCTGAAGCGCCGCACGATCCGCGTCGCCGAGACGTGGGACACGAAGACGGGCGCGCTGAAGGCGTACACGAAGTCGGGCAACTCGCGGAACGTGCCGATCCCCGAGTGGCTGGTGCCCGTGCTCGAGCGCCTGATCGGGAAGCGGAAGGAAGGGCACGTGGTGCTCTGGCAGGGCGAGCGCCTGAAGTACACCTCGTGGCGGAAGCGCGCGTGGATCCCCGCAGTGAAGACGGCGAAGCTGACCGGCACCCGCATCCACGACCTCCGGCACACGTTCGCGTCCTGGCACCTTCAGGCGGGCACCTCGCTCGCCGAGGTCGGGAAGCTGCTCGGGCACGCCTCGGCGGCGACGACGCAGATCTACGCCCACCTCGCCGAGGAGTTCAGCGGGGCGGTGAAGTCGGCGCTCGATGCGCCGTGGTCGGATGCCAAGCGGGTGACAAAGGGAATCGTGACGAGGCTGCGGAGTACTGGATGAGACTGCGATCTGATCCCGCCCGCGCGAGCCCGCACCCCCGGAATCTCGGGCGAGAGCGGCGATCCACTGTGATTCGCTGTCTCCCGCTGCGGCTCTGATCGAGGCGGCTAACCACCCTGCTAAGGTGGAGTCCCCGTAAGGGGACCGCGGGTTCAAATCCCGCCGTCTCCGCACTGATGGCTGTTTGAAGAACTCAGGCTTTTCGTTAGAAGAACTGAATTCGTAAAGGCTCCTGACTAATAGTCAGGAGCCTTTTTCGTTCCTTCGTGATGGCTTCTCGCACCGCTGCGGCAGCTCAAGAGACGAAAAAGCGCCCGATCCGCGTGGTTGGGCGGAATCGGGCGCGTTGAATCGTCTCTTGTTGCGGGTGCGCGGGGGTGTCAGGAGGGCAGTGAACTGCGCGAGATGTTTAGGTTCTCAGCGGTGGGTCGTCGTCTTCGAGGCCGAAGTCGGATGGGTGTGGTTCACGCAGATCACTGACATCGTCGCGCTTGAACCAGGGAGTTACGTAGCGGGAGTTCCTGGTCTTCGACCGCTGTGTCTTGACGAATCTGCCGTGTTCTTCGGTCTCCTTCTTCTCCTGCAGGAAGCTGAACACTTTGCGGAGGTTCGCTGAGACGAGCACGAAGGTGATGAGGAACTGCTGGGCGGCGAGGCCGCGCATGCGGCGCCGGCCGCGGGATTCGAGGTCGTGAGTGCCTTCGTCCTTGAGGTACCCGTGGAATCCTTCTGAGGTGTTGCGGTCGACGCCATAGATGTCGTCCCACTCACGGGATCCGAATCGAAGGTCGGGGTCTTGGCGCCATTTGAGCGCAAAGTCCTTGTGGATCTTGATCGTGGCCTTGGTGCAGCACTCGTCGGGATGCTCGGGCAGGTCCGGCTTCTGGATGCGAGGGATATCGACTCGTGAGGTGAGTGCGCGCTTCTCGCGAGCTTCGCGCATCGCATCGGTCTCGGTGAGCTCGCGGAGCGGGCAGCTGACTTTCGCGTTCGCGCCGTACGCAGGGCAGATGTATCGCTGGTTGCCTTCGTCGTCGACCTTGGCTTCTTTGGGGCGCATCTCGTAGGCGACGCGCTGATCGATCCAGTTGCGGTACGTCTCTTCGTCGATCTCTTTGTCAGCGGCGAGGACAGATGCCTTCTTCAGGTTCTCTGGCATCGCGGGGCAGTAGAAGCGCCCTTCGATGTGTTGAGCGCCGTGCACCTGGTCGTGGACGCCCAGCATGTTACGCCGGAATGCGGTGACAGGGTTCCAGCCGAGCTCCCGCGTCGGGAGGTGCAAGCGCTCAACGTCCCAGCGTGCGTAGTAGTCGAGGTCGGTCGTGACACGGCCGGGTGTGTGCCCGCGTTCGTTGATCGAGTGGAGGAGCCGTACGAGCTCTTCCGGGATATCCACGGATGGGGAGCTCATGGAAGCAGCGATGGCGATGGACGGGAGACGCGCTTCGCCGTTGCGGGTGGAGGTGATCTCGAGGAGGTTGAGCACGCCGCCCCAGTGGTCGCCGTAGTCAGCGTTCTCGACTCGCAACAGGGGCTCGGTGATGTGCCAACCCATCTCGGGTTCGAGGACTTTGGGGTTCTTCTTCTCCTTGCCGTCCGCATCGAACTTGGATCGTCCGATCTTCCCGGCGGTCTGTACGAACGTCTGGTCGGCGGTGACGTCCAGGTGACCGCGCTGACGTCGAAAGCGGCGGGGGAGTTCGCGGAAAGTTCCCTCGAGGAGGAGGTTGGTGAACCTGTCGAGTCGTTCCTTCCTGCGTCGCTCCAGGTTCTTGTCGCGGAGGGACTGGAACGTGGCACGTTGGGCGCGGTCGGTCGGTGTCCGGCGATCGAGTTCGGGGAAAGGGTCCATCAACGTGATGATGCGGGTCATCGCGTTGCGGACGTTCTGGTACCACCGTCGGCGAGTGTCCTGATTGGAACGGAAGTCGTCTGGAAGCGGGAGGCCGAGCTCGCCGCGTGCGTTCTTGGTTAGCCGGATGGACAGGAGGTTCGTGACTTCCGTGATCCACATCGGGCTGTACTCCTGAGCGAGGAGGAAGAGTGCGACGAGGATCTGCAGATCCGTGTGGTGCGGGTCTGCTCCGCCCGGCCCGGTATGAGTGCGTTCCTCCCGCCGCGCCTCGGCGATATCGCTCAGGACGCCGGATCGCTTGATGAATCGAATCGCGTAGCCGACCTCATTCCGGTCGAACTTCGAAGTCCGGCCTGGCATCCAAGTCGAGCCCTCGGCGAAGAAGCCTCCACGACTACTCACAGGTCCTCGCCGCCTGCCTCGCGTGCGTACTGAGGTGCGCTTGCGCCATCGAGCCGCTCCATGAGCCGCAGGATCTGCTCGAACGACTGATACCCGCCGAGTTCTTGGAGTCGCAGGATGTCGACGCCTCGTCGGTAGAGCGATGCGACCCACGTCGCACGAAGGATCTGAGCATTCGGCTGAGGAGGGTGCGCGGAGAGCTGGCCGATACCCTGACGCAGAGTCTCCGTTCGCGTCCGGTTCTCCCACGCGAGGTACTCCTCGGCGTCGGTTCGGTGACCAATCGCTGCGAGCAGTGTGGTCCGCCAGGCTTGTCGAACTGGGACGGTTCGGGCGCGTTCACCACGCACATCAACTAGGAGAACACCCTCCCTCTCGGTGATGTCGCCGAGCCGGGCATCAAGCATCTCGGTGACAGTCAGGCCGGCACCTGCGCCAAGCGCGAGCAGCGCTGATCCGTCGCGACGCCCGCGAAGCGTTGGGCGAGCATTGACCTGGGAGATCATCCGTGTGAGATCGCGCTGGCTGTAGATCTCGGCGCGATGCCGATTCTTCGGGGCCACGATTCGTCGACGCGGTGTTCCGGTCGAGATGGATCGATAGCGTTCGAGGGTGATCTCGGTGGTGTACTGCTGATTCGGCGTCTCGGCCCGCAGTTCTGCGCGCAGCCAACGCCGGATGTTTGCCTCGTCAAACGCGACCTCGTCCGTCAGGCTGAGACCGGCCTTCTGCCAGAGCCAGACTGAGTACTCAGTAAGGTGCTTCAGGTCTGTCCGGGCGGTGCGGACGTTGTCAGGGCCGTAGTTCACCACGCTCCCGACAACGAAGTCGCGAACGTTGGGCCAGTACTTCCGCTCCGGCCCTTGCGGTGAGTACTTTTCAGCCATGACGCGCACCGCATTCGAGTCGCGGTGATGGTTATCACCATTGTGGGACTTGGGGTCGTGATTTGTCGAGATCGGGGTCACGTATAGAAGGCCATGCGTCGAGACTTGCGGGTCTTTTAGGTCTGTATTCCTAAAAGGTATGTTTATCCCGTGACGGATCCCCGATTTAGGCCGTGTGAATGGTGCTCGCCGATTGGCGGTTTTGGGCGTGACGACGTGACGTGGAAAGACGCCCGGAGCTCAAGTGACCGGGACAGACGGCTCGCCGCTCAAATGCAGCACGAGTTCGCACTGCGCATCCGCGGAGCCCTTGGTGTGAAGAGCATCCGACGGTACGCGAGTGATTCTGGGCAGGACTACACCCGACTGAGGCGTCTCCTCGCAGGCGACATCCTCATGCGGTTCGAGGACGTCGCGCGCGCGCACCGCACGCTCGGAATCTCGCTGTCGGGCCCGACAGTGCCAGATTGATCGTCGACCCGACGGGTCTGCGGTTTCGTGTGACGCTCCCGCGGCGAGGGCGCTGCCCCGGTGGACAGCGAGTGACTAGCCTTGTGCCATGCCCCGCAAGCCGCGCCCCGAACCGGCCGAACTCGCGCCAGGATGGCCGGCCCGGCCCTCAGGGGATACAGCAGGCGAGGCGGCGCGCCGGTTCGCGATCGCTCTCCGAGATGCGATGGGGGATCGAAGCATCCGGGAGACGGCGCGACTCGCTGGTCTTAGTCACGCCGCGCTCGTGCGGTATCTGGCGGGAGAGACCTGGCCGGACCTGTACGCAATCGCGCGACTCGAGGCGGCTCTCGGGCTCGACCTTTGGCCCGGCCGACCGCGCTGACAGGCTCGAATCACGAGGAATCGGCCGGCGCCAATAGTTGCCCCTCGGTCCTGTAGGTATCCAGCTCATTTTGGATCTGCGGTCGGTGGAAGCCGAAAAGGCGAATCCTCCTACGCATGGTTGCGCTCTATTGATCTTCAACGGATTGAGCTTGGGTCTCTCTCTTGGCGGCGACAAACGCAACCAACGCGAGGTAGCCCGCAGCTACAAGATCGAGCGGCATCCAAACTTCACGTGTGAGGTTGATTGGCACGAATGGATTCCAGAGGATCGCGATCGCAACAAGTCCGATGACCCAATTGGTCTTGTCGCGCTCGGCGCATAGGAATCCCGCAATTGAAGCGGTGATGAAGACTCCCCAGCGCAGGAATTCGTAGTACCCGTAGTCGAGTTCGAAGGTCGCAGCTACCAGGAGCCCAGCCCCAACGATCGCAACGCCGCGCAGCCACAGCCGCTCGGTCTCCCGCGATGCAGCGGCTTTCGCGACGGCTATCGCATGGCGGGTGGCTTCTTCGGTGCTCCAAATGAAGCCGTGCCGGATGCGTCCACCGTGTTCCATCTCTGCCCATGGACCCATCGGATGCTTGAGAGCCCGTCCGTATCTGGCTAGCAGCCGTTCGATTTCCTGGCGACCTGGAAGTTGGCCGAGCCGTCGGATCCCGGGTCGGTGGCTCCCTGCGCCATACATCTGAGCCAACACAAGGTCCACGCTTCCGTCCGCGTGCTCTATGAGTGTTGCCTGCTGCGTCCGGGTCAGTTCATCGTCGGTCAGCGAATCGAGCGGCTTCGCATCGTCCCACCAGTAAGCCATGGCGATGAGCGTAGCGCCCGGGCCGCCTGCAATCGCGGTGGATCGTATTCCAACGGCAGGGACTGGCCTTCAACGCAACGCCGCGATCGCATCCGCTTCCGATGGTCGCGCCGCGTGCTTCAGAAACCGGTCGAGCGGTTCGACGGTGCTGAGCCCTGCCGCGGCGAGGAGTGGCACGAGCGGAGTCCCGCGGTCGATGTGATGAAGTATCCAGGTTGCGTGCATCCGGCGAACGGTGAGGGGCGGACTGCCATTGCTCTTCCGAATGAAGTGACCGGTGAGGTTCGCGCCGCGGTAGTTCCGTCCGGGGAGGAACGCCCACTCGTCTGGTCTGCCGAGTCGGACCGACTCGCGCAGTACGTAGTCCCATTCCGCGAGCACTGGAACGGTCCGTGCCCGGTCCCCGATCACCCCGACGGTTACGTACTCCCGGGCATCGATGTCGCCGCAGCGAACCGCGATGAGTTCCTCGTTCGAAAGCCCCGCCCCGAAGCCCAAGGCGAGGAGAACGTCGCCGTTCACGCGTCGAAGTGCTGTGCCTTGGGCGAGCGCCCAGCTGCGGAAACTCGCTTGCTCGCGGAGAGTGTACGGTGCGGACGCGTCGGCCTTGCCATACGGTCGCATCGGAGCGCTGGGATCCTCGGGCAGCAACACCTCGGATACGCGCAGTAGCCGCGACCGCATCGTTCCCTTTCCTGCGCGACTGTACTGCGGCATCCCGAATGCGACGAACCGCTCGATTGTGCGCCGGTTTAGCACTGAGTCAACGTCGAGCGTGAGCCCAGCAGACTGCCATGCCCACAACGCCAACGGCCCGACAGCCGCAGACAATTCCTTGGGGGAGTACACCGTGGTTCCGTTCGCCGCGCCTACTACTTCGGTGACGAACGACTCGAGCTCCGCCCAGTAGGGCGCCGCGAGCCTCGGTGTGTACTCGTACTGGTCACCGCTCATGATCGGATCGCCCTCCCGGCCTCAACGCAATTGTGGTGTTTAATATCACCATACGCACGCGCGCCGGCTCCAGTGCCGGACGTGGCGGTGTTGACTGCTCGCGCTCGGCGTCTCTGTGGGCTTGCGCACGCGCTACAGTGGCGGCATGGTTGGTCGTAAGAATCACCACTCGCAGGAAGAGATTCGGGTCGCCATGCTTCGGGACAACCTGCTTCGCGCAATGGGCACAGCGTCGCGTCGAGAGGTTGCGGAGCAGGCCGGGCTCGAGGTTGAGGACATTGATTCGCTGCTCGCGTCGTCGACAGTTGGCGACCTGTACGTCGTTTCGCGGCTTGAGGCAGCGCTTGGCGCAGCACTCTGGCCGCGGCTTAACCTGGGCGGTGACGCGCGGGAGTCATCGACTCCCGCGGAACTTGACGATGGGCGCTGACCGATGTTGCGCCGGCGATCGCGTGCGGCGCGGCGGGCCGAAGCGGACCAATGGCGCCAAGTGGAGTACTGGGCGTTCGGGTACGGCACGGACTTCGCGATGCTGGCGTCTCAGGCTAGGCGACGGGACATCCTGCCTTCCGTGCTCCTCGCTCGCTATGGGCGAGCGCTCCGCTATGAGCGGCTGCCGTTCGAATGGCGTGTGCGGCTCGATGCTCTCGCGCCGGGTGTGTTCAATCAGGAGGTTCTCGGCCAGTCGAAGTGGTGGATCGATTTGTTCGGTGCCGCGTATCGGATACGCAGTGAGCAGTTCCAGACTGCGCACCTCCTCCACGTGGTCATGTTTCTTCGGGAGTACGCAGCCCTTCGTGGTGAAGACGGGCGGGCCATCCGAGATTCGCCCCTAATGCAGGAGCTCGTCGCCGAGCTCGCGAGGCGCACGGGAGATCCGAATCCCTTGATCCGGCACTCCGAGTAGCCAGAAGTTGCTGATGCAGCTCGGGTGGCCGCTCGATACCTTGCTCGCCATGCGGGGGATGACACGTCCACCGATATATGGTAGTTAATATCACCATGAATGGCGGGGGTGGCAACCTGTTTGCGTTGAAAGGGCAGGCGGTCGGGATCGTCGGTCGCGTGGGCACTCACCAGGATCAGCTCGAGCGCTGGATGACGCGCTTTGCAGAGCGTGGAATCCGGAGCGTGGTGCAGCTCGGCAATTGGCAGATGGGGTGGGCGGAGTCGGCTGCGAAGCCTGCGTTTGTCGACCTCGATGAAACGCTTCGCCGCAACGGTCAGACGCTCTTCATGGTCGACGGCAGCCACGACGACCTACGCCTTCTTCATCTACCCCTGGATCGAGAAGGCACTGCGCCGTTGGCTGCAAGGATCCGGTACCTCGGCCGCGGATGCCGAGGCGTGTTCGATAGTGGGGCGCAATGGGCTGCGATGGGTGGAGGCGCAACGATCGGAGTTGCTCCAGACGGGCGATTCGACGTCCAGGTCACGGATCGCGCAAGACGGTCTCCCGATGAGGTCATCTCGCCAGCAGACGTGGCGGCGCTAGGTGACGCGCAAGTCTCGGTGCTGTTTGCGCACGATGCACCCTCGGGTGTGCCGGCGCTACGCGAATTCTTCAGGACGGCGCTCCATTCGAAGCTCTTCACCTTCGAGGAGCGCCTCTACGATCTGAAGGCTCGAGGGGCATTCACGAAAGCGTTCCATCTCGTGCGGCCCACCATTCATTTCGGTGCACACTTCCCGATGTACACAAATCAGGTCGTCGGCTTCGACGACGGCCAGGGTCTTGGGTACGCGTGCCGCATCGTGCTCCTCGACTCCGTCACCACCTCTCTCCCATGCGCTGCAATCCTCGACGTCGACACCTTGGGTGTCACGGTGCTGAACCACGAGGGCGAGGAGGTTCAGTCAGAGCCGCAGGTGCTCGACCTCACTACACAGACGGCCGGCCAATGGCAGGTCCATACGCGCGACTCCACCCACATCTTCGACCTTGACCGGAGGCGCTGGCTTCGAATTCCCGGGCCGCATGCACTCGACTGGCATCGTGCGACGCAGCCACTGAGATCTATCACCGCATGCAAGGTTGGTGAACGTGGGCACTGGACCATGCGGAGCGAAGAGTTCCTGATCGAGTACTACTGGTGTGATTCATCCGTGATCCGTTACATCGAGCCGTTCGACGGAGAGTGGCCCGGGATGGATGCGTAAAGCATCGCGGAGTTCATGTCGCGGCCGCGGGTGGCAAGCGCGGCCTGTCGTGCCGCAATCGCGACGGGCGTCGCGGTCGACGGCGTTCGCAAGCACGGCGCCGTCGTCAAATCAAGTTCGCAACTCGAGAAGACACGTGCCTACAATTCGAACATCAGTTCGAATCGACAGGGGGTCCCATGCTCACTGTCCTGGCGCCACTCACAATCGTCGACGCGCCTCGGCTCCTTGCCCGCGCGGCCCCGGTCGCTGTGCCGGCGGGGTTCCCGTCGCCAGCTCAGGACTATTACGGCGGCCCGGTCGATTTGAATGAGCACCTGATCAAGGATCCGGTCAGCACCTTCATCGTGCGCGTATCAGGCGACTCGATGATCGGCGCCGGGATCTACGACGGTGACGAGATCTTGGTCGACCGCGCGATCGACCCGAGGCCCGGGCATGTCGTGGTGGCGGTCGTGGACGCCGAATTCACGTTGAAGCGTCTGGACTCGCGCCGCGGTCGGCTCATGCTCTGTGCGGAGAATCCGGCCTACCCCGATATCGAGATTGCAGAGGGCTCGGAGGTCTCGATCTGGGGCGTGGTGACGGCGAACATCCATCACCAGCATGTCTAGTCGAGGACCGCGGCGCATCGCGCTCGTCGACGTCAATAGCTTCTACGTGAGTTGTGAGCGGGTCTTCGACCCACGTCTCGTCGGCCGACCCGGGGTTGTGCTCAGCAATAACGACGGATGTGTCGTCGCCCGCAGTGACGAAGCCAAACAGCTCGGGATCGAGATGGGTACCCCGTGGTTCCAGCTCGCCGCGCAGGCACCGCGCTGGGGGCTTTGGCATCGCTCGAGCAACTACGAGCTCTACGGCGACCTCAGCGCCCGCGTCATGAAGCTCCTAGCCCGGCACAGCGCGTGGCAGGAGGTGTACTCGATCGATGAGAGCTTCATCGGCCTCGCCGGCGACGTCGACGAGCTCACCGAAGTCGGCCGCCGCATCCGTGCCGAGGTGCGACAGCACGTAGGACTTCCGGTATGCGTCGGGATCGCATCGAGCAAGACGCTCGCGAAGGTGGCGAACAAGGGGGCGAAGAAGCACAAGCAGCTTGGGGGAGTGGTGCACTGGGACGTCTATCCCGATGAACAGAAGACGAGGATCCTCGACTCCCTCGAGGTTGACGAGCTCTGGGGTGTCGCCGGCCGCACGAAGAAGCGGCTCGCGGAACTCGACGTACACACCGCACGTGAACTCCGCGACGCTGACCCGAAGCTGATCCGCAAGAAGTTCTCCGTGGTGCTGCAGCGCACCGTGTACGAACTGCGCGGCACCTCATGTATCCCGTTCGAGTCAGCGCGGGCCGCGAAAGATCAGCTGATCTACTCGCGCATGTTCGGGCAACCCGTGAAGACCCGCGCGGAGATGCACCAAGCGCTCTCGATCTACGCCCAACAGGCAAGCCGCAGACTCCGCAAACAGGGCAGCGTCGCGAAGCAGCTGCAGGTGTTCGCCGCAACGAGCATGCATAGCTCGCGCACCTATGTCAGCCACTTCCGGTCGGTGCGTCTGCCGATGCCGGCCGACGACCCGATCACGCTGACCAAAGCGGCGATCGCCGCGCTCGAGCATGAACTCGTCGATGGCGCCTGGTACGTTCGCGCCGGCATCGTGCTCATCGACATCACCCCGAAGGCGAGTCACGCGATGCTCGAATCGTTCGTGCCAGCGTTCGAGCAGCGGAACCTTGGCCAGTTGCTCGACCAAGTCAACCGGAAGCAGGGCAAGGGAGCGATCGGCATCGGCATGGCTGGTCTCAATGGCGGCCCCGTTTGGAAGATGCGACGGGACCAGTTGTCTCCCCGCTACACCACGCACTGGAACGAACTCGCGATCGCCAAGGCCGTCTAGGCGTTGGTGCGGCGACGCAGCGGCCTAGAGTCGAAGTCGCTCAGCCGATCAGCGTTCGGAGAAGCTCGCGGACGCGAGTCTCGATCGAGTCGCGGACCGCGCGCACGCCGGAGAGCGGGAGGCCGGCTGGGTCGTCGAGGTCCCAGTCGAGGTATCGCTTCCCGGGGTAGATCGGGCACACGTCGCCGCATCCCATCGTGATGACGACGTCCGCAGCTCGGACGACCTCATCCGTGAGCGGCTTCGGGTACTCACCGGCCAGCGGCGCCCCGATTTCATCGAGGGCCGTCACAACCGTTCCGCGAACGCCGGTGGCCGGCGCCGATCCTGCGGTGCGCACGATGACGCGGTCGCCCGCGAGCTGGCGGAGAATGGCCGACGCCATCTGCGAACGACCCGAGTTGTGCACGCAGACGAAGAGCACCTCCGGCACCCCGTCGCTCGACGCCGAAGAGGCAGCAAGCGCATCCAGCCGGTCGGCGGCGAAGCGGGCGGTGAGCGACGTGAGGTGCTGACTGGTGCCTTCTCGCGCGACGAGCAGCTCTCGGCTCTCGCGAACGTACTGCTCGACGGTCTCGGGGTTGAAAGTGCCGGCGAAACGATCGCTGAGATCGCGGATGACCCGGGCGAGGCCGTCGTCATCCACGGTGGAGGCTTCATCCATGAGGAGGCCGGTGATCCAATCGCGGTGTGCGGGTGACACCGAGTACCAGACTCTCCGGCCGTCGGGTTGGCGCTCCAGGATCCCTTCGTCGAAGAGAGCGCGAACGTGGTGACTCACCGTCGGCTGCCTCAACCCCAACCGGTCAGCGAGGTCTCCGACGAGCCCCCGCTGATCTTCGCTGTCGAGGATCATCGAGAGGATGCGCGCACGGGTCGGATCTCCGACAAGACGGAGTTCGCTGGCACCCGCGGGCGTTGAATCCATAGACCACAGTCTATCGAGTCGGAAATCATTCAGGGTCGGCGTTGCGACAGCTCTGGGTGGGCTCGTCGACGCCGGATTGCGAGGAACATGAGCGGGGCGCCGACCAGGGTGGGAAGAACCCAGAGCACCCATTGGGGCAGAAGCTCCCAGACCGGTAGCTGGGGGCCGTTGTCGACAAGGAACGCGGTGAGCATCGCGATGTAGGACACGCTCATCGCGGCGATATGCCAAGCATCCGTCGCCCGCAGGCGTCGGTTCACTACACCGAGCGACGCGGATGCCATCGCGATCATTCCCAGCACGAGGAGGTGCACGTTGAGTGGCCAACGGATGGTCACCATGATGACCATGGTGATGAAGATCACCCCCAGTGCGGTGACGTAGGTCCACCCGAAACGACGATGGCGGCGCGTGCCCTTCTTCATCAGCATGACCGCTGCACCGGTGACGACGGCGGTGATACCCGCTGCGATGTGCAGGGCCACGGATACGAGGAACAATGGCCCGGCGTCAGGGATCTCGATGCCGAAGAAGTCGATCATGCTTGCCCGTTCGTGTGGTCAGTGAATCCGACGATTCTGACGGTCCCGTTGAACAGTTGAGCGTCCGCGAGGCGGCACTTCGCGTCGGCGGCTCCGGCGGCGGCCGCCAGACCCGCGCCACACGGTTCTCGCGATCCTGATCGCTGCTCGCCTGGGATCCATTGCCCCCCGGTTCCATCATCTTCGAACTCCAGGCGATCGGCGAGTACCTGGCGTGTGCGAGATCTTCGAAGCGGGAAGGGATCGAAGATGCTGCCGCCGAATGCGAGCCGCGCGCCAATGCTGAAGTTGGGACGGTGCCGCCTGGAGTCGGGCCCGAGAAGCGTCCCGCAGCCACGTGGGACGGGCGGGGTCGATTGCAGGTGCGACGGGTGTAGCTACTGTTCCTCGAGATCGTTCGCTCGAGCAGCTTCAACTACAGGCTTGTCGTCGGCGTTAGGTACTTCTGTTGTTGTTACTCCGAACCCGCGAGCATCACGGTCGAACACCTGCACAGCTGCCTGAAGGAGCGGCCATTGAATCTTCTCGATGAACCGCTCGCCCGAGAGCGATTCGTACAAATGCGCAAGGACGTCCTCGATCCAGACGTTATAGCGAAGTCGTTCACGTCGGAGTGACCATTGCCGCTTCACGGTTACCTGCACACATACATCTACTTGGAGGTCTAGCGTGTCCCAGCCTGGTTTGCCTACGTAGAGTCGAGAGAGCCCGAACGGTGCATCTCCACTGAAGCCTGGCACTTTGGCGGTAATTCGGGCATCGAGGTTCGGCCCCTCGATGAGAAGCTCCCCGCGCTCGGTCCTCCTGATGGTGCTGTTGTGTGGCAACGTGAGCTCGAACCGGTGGTAGTAACCGCCGGCCGCGTTGCTGGTCGATACGAGCGTCCAGCCCTTGTCGGAGTTGTCGCGCGAGGTGTCGAAACCCTCTCTGTCCGCGAGATCGCGGGAGAAGAGCTCTAGGAATCGATTCTTGAGGAGGATGTCCGGCAGGTCAGATCGACTGTAGGTGCGCAGTTTCTCCCGCGGCAGATCCGCCCGATTGAAATGATCGCCAAGTGTCATGCTGAGCCGGTCGATGACGATGTACTCGACAAGCTCATCAAGCAGACGTCGACCTAGATTCGGCTTCCCGATCATGCCCCTATCGAGGTCGGCCATTGGTGGCTCGGCATCCCACTGTCGTCGCAGGGCCGGATTTTCTGAGAAAGCCGCGGATAGATAACGCACGGCGTCCTCGGCGAGGTCATACTCCGGAACGTCGACCAGAGCATTTGCTTCCCGGTCGTAGAGGATGAACCCACTGATATCCATTGAGTGGACGACCGCCTTCAGTCGGCTGCGCGCCACGTACACAATCGGAACCAATCCGAACCCGATTCCGACGGCGAAACAAACCCACAGAGGGAGCCAAGTTGAGAGCGTGGTCGAAATGAGATTCACACCGAGGGCTACTGCCAAAGTCAGAAGCACTACTTCCGTCAACGACGCTCGAACCAGCGGAATGCCTGAAATCACCCTGTGGTGTGCCTCACTTGGCTGCCGCGACATCGCTTTCCCTTCGAAGTGGTAAGCCGATCCTAGGGCGGCCCGTACCGCGGAGCACATGACTTGAATCTGCGACATGACTCGGCACCCTCTCCGGCTGTCGTCTGCAAGTGTTCACCGCCGCTAGGGGGTGAAGTGAACGCGCGGCCTGGCTCGCTCCGAAGAGGGATGATCAGGCGTTCGTTCGCTCCGCCACTCGGCGCGGGGTCGCCAAGGCGCCCGTGGGCGCGGTGAACCGCGGGCGTAGCCAGAGCGCGACGTAGACGAGCGCCACGAGGGCGGGGACCTCGATGAGGGGGCCGACGATGCCGGCGAGGGCCTCCCCGCTGGTCGCTCCGAAGGTGCCGATGGCGACGGCGATAGCCAGTTCGAAGTTGTTGCCGGCGGCCGTGAATGCCAGCGTGGTCGTGCGTTCGTAGCTGAGTTTGACGAGCTTTCCGGTTGCGAAGCCGAGGGCGAACATCGCGGCGAAGTAGACGAGCAGCGGAAGGGCGATGCGGGCGACATCGAGCGGCTGGTCGATGACCTGTTGGCCTTGGAGCGCGAACAGCATGACGATCGTGAAGAGCAGCCCCGCGAGCGCGAGCGGGCTCACCTTCGGCAGGAACTGGTTCTCGTACCAATCGCGACCGCGACGGCGTTCGCCGATGAGCCGGGAGAGGAAGCCCGCGAGGAGCGGGATGCCGAGGAAGATCAGAACGCTGATCGTGATCGCGCCGATGGAGAATTCGGCGCTCGTGGTCGGCAGGCCGAGCCAACCCGGCAGCACCTGCAGGTAGAACCAGCCGAGCCCCGCGAATGCGATTACCTGGAACACCGAGTTCAACGCGACGAGGAAGGCGGCAGCTTCGCGGTCGCCGCAGGCGAGGTCATTCCAGATCAGGACCATGGCGATGCAGCGTGCGAGGCCGACGATGATGAGGCCGGTGCGGTACTCGGGCAGGTCAGGGAGCAGGATCCAGGCGAGCGCGAACATCAGCGCCGGCCCGATGAGCCAGTTGAGGACGAGCGACGACACGAGGAGCTTCCGGTCGCCTGCGACAGCTCGAGCGTCGGAGTAGCGCACCTTCGCGAGGACGGGATACATCATCACGAGCAGTCCGATCGCGATGGGAATGCTCACTGACCCGATCGAAGCGGCGTGGAGGAACTCTCCGAACGCCGGGGCGAAGACCGACAAGCCGATCCCGACCGCCATCGCCAGGAGAATCCAGACGGGCAAGAGACGGTCGGTTGCGCTGAGCCGTGCAGGCAGAGCGGGGTTACTCACGTTCACTCCTCGTGATCTATAGACAAGAGTCGATGTGAACCTTAGGAAGGATATTGATTCTCGTCAATATTGACAGTTATCAATATTCGTTGCATCATGGCTGCATGAGCTCGACGATCACACTCCCGGTGACGGACGTCACCGCGTGCTGCGCACCGCTTGACCGCGAGGTGCTGGCGGCTGACAACGCCGAGGCGCTCGCCCGGTCGATGAAGGCCCTCGCCGACCCGGCCCGGCTCCGGCTCGTGTCGATGGTCGCCGCCCACGAGGGCGGCGAAGCATGCGTCTGCGATCTCATCGAGCCGCTCGGGCTGTCTCAGCCCACGGTGTCCCACCACCTGAAGGTCCTCACCGAGGCCGGCTTCCTCACGCGGTCCAAGCGAGGCCAGTGGGCCTACTACCGACTCGTTCCCGGCGCGCTCGACTCCCTCAGCCGCCTGCTCGTCACCATCTGACCACCCACAACGGAAGAAGAACTGCGATGACCCTCGCCGAGCTGCCCACCCCGACCCTCACGAAGTTCGACCGACTCACCGGCCTGCCCGTCGCCGTGATCGGCGCGGGACCCGTCGGTCTCGCCGCTGCCGCGCAGCTGCTCGAACGCGGCATCGACGTCGTCGTCCTCGAAGCCGGCGAGTCCGCCGGTGCGGCCGTGACGTCCTGGGGTCACACGCGGCTCTTCTCCCCGTGGGAGTACCTGATCGACGAAGCGGCCGCCCGGCTCCTCGACACGACCGACTGGGAGTCGCCCGCCGCGAAGCGGCTGCCGTATGGGCGCGACCTCGTCGAGCAGTACCTCGAACCGCTCGCCGCGACCCCCGAGCTCGCACCGCGCATCCGCTACGGCGCCACGGTCACCGACGTGAGCCGCCAGGGCATGGACCGCACCCGCTCGAACGGTCGCGCGAGCGCACCGTTCGTGATCCGCGTGCGGGACGAGTCGGGCAACTCCGAGCAGGTCCTCGCACGTGCGGTGATCGACGCATCCGGCACCTACTCGAGCGCCAACGGCCTCCTCGCGAGCGGCCTGCAGCCCGCCGCCGCCGAAACTGTCCGGGAGCACATCACGCACGCGCTCCCCGACGTGCTCGGCGCGGACCGCGACCGGTTCGCCGGCAAGGCCACACTCGTCGTCGGCGCCGGGCACTCCGCCGCGAACACGCTCATCAAGCTCGCGCAGCTCGCTGACGAAGTCCCCGGAACCACGGTCACCTGGGCGATCCGGAACGTGAGCCCGGTCCGGGTCTACGGGTCCGAGAACGACGAGCTCGAAGCGCGCGGCAAGCTCGGCAGCACCGTCCACGACCTCGTGCGCGCCGGAAAGGTCGCGCTGGTCGACCGATTCGAGATCGACGACGTGGAAGCGACCGACGACGGGCGTGTCCGCGCCGTGGGTCGTCGCCGCCACGAAGCGGCCGCCGTCGAGGCGGACACCGTCGTGAACGCGACCGGCTTCCGCCCGAACCTCGACATGCTCCGCGA
The DNA here is from genome assembly GCF_042884835.1 of Agromyces sp. NPDC058104. Lineage (NCBI taxonomy): Bacteria > Bacillati > Actinomycetota > Actinomycetes > Micrococcales > Microbacteriaceae > Agromyces > Agromyces sp. NPDC058104. Next base: position 252,677 of record NZ_JBHVTD010000002.1, read on the forward strand.
GCTCCGCCTGCAGCTCGATGAGGTCGTCGAGGCGCCCGCGAAGCTCGCGCCCCTGATCGACCCCAACCTGCACAGCTGCGGCACTGTCTACCCGCACGGCGTCGACGAGCTCGCGCACCCCGAGCCCAACTTCTTCGTCGCCGGGATGAAGAGCTACGGGCGCGCACCGACCTTCCTCCTCCTCACCGGATACGAGCAGGTCCGCTCCATCGCCGACGAACTCGCCGGCAACACCGCCGCAGCTCGACAGGTGCAGCTCGTCCTCCCCGAGACCGGTGTGTGCTCGACGACCGCCCCGAACCCCGACGGCACGGTCGCCGACTCCGACAGCTGCGCCACCGACTCGGCCTGCGGAACCACGCCTGCGGCCGCCGCGACCACCAGCAGCTGCTGCGGATGAGCCACCACCTGCGATTCCGGCCAATGGAGCGCGACGACTGGGAGTCGGTCGAAGCGATCTACCGCGCCGGAATCGCGACCGGGCACGCCACGTTCGAGGTCGAGCCACCGACCGACGACGCGTTCTTCGCTTCGAAACCTGCGGCACTCAGATGGGTGGCCGTCGACGCCGATGACGTGATCTGCGCGTGGGCGGCCGCCGGCCCTGTGTCGTCGCGTCCCGTGTACTCCGGTGTCGCCGAGCATTCCATCTACGTTGACCCGGCTGTTGGCGGCCGCGGTGTCGGGCGAGCGCTGCTCGAGCACTTCATCGAGCGGTCCGAGGAAGCCGGCATCTGGATGCTGCAATCGTCGATCTTTCCCGAGAACCTCCCCAGTCTTGCCCTGCATGACAGGCACGGCTTCCGGCGAGTCGGCGTTCGCGAACGCATTGCTCTCATGGGCTTCGGCCCGAATGCTGGAGTGTGGCGGGATACCGTCCTGCTTGAACGCCGAAGCGAAGTGGTCGGCCCATAGCGAGAGCGCATGTCGGGGAAGCTCTGTTGACTTCACAAACCATAGATCACCATCTATGATTGAGGTAAAATGAAGGAGTTCACCATGACGACGAAGCCCACCGTTCTCTTCGTCTGCGTGCACAACGCCGGCCGCTCGCAGATGGCCGCCGGCTACATGCAGGCCCTGTCGGGCGGCCGTGTGGAAGTGCTCTCCGCAGGCTCCGAACCGAAGGACCAGATCAACCCCATTGCCATCCAGGCGATGGCCGAAGAGGGCATCGACATCGCGAACAACGTTCCGAAGGTCCTCACCACCGAGGCGGTCCGCGACTCCGACGTCGTCATCACCATGGGCTGCGGCGACGCCTGCCCCATCTTCCCGGGCAAGCGCTACGAGGACTGGAAGCTCGACGACCCCGCCGGTCAGGGAATCGACGCCGTGCGCCCGATCCGCGACGAGATCCGCGGCCGCATCGAGCAGCTGCTGTCCGAGATCCTGCCCGAGCCTGTCGACGCGTGAATCATGCCTGACACTGAGCGGCGGGCGCTGCCAGGGCTGGCGTACCCGGAGGAATACCTTCACCGACTCGCCGGCGACCTGGCGCTCCGGTTCGCGGGGGTGTTCACCCCCGAGACCGTCGAGCGCTACGTGCTCGAGTCGTACACGGGCCTACTTCGCACAGCGAAGGTGAAGGCGCACCTCGCTCAAGCGACGATTCGGTTCACCACGGACCGTCTGACCGCGCTCGCGCAAGCGAAAGGCGCAGTCGCGCACGACCTCCCCGAGGTGCTGTTCGTCTGCGAACAGAACGCCGGTCGCTCGCAGATGGCCGCCGCGCTGACTGCAGCGATGAGCGGAGGCAGAGTGCATGTGCGCTCGGCCGGATCCATGCCCGCCGCGCAACTCAACCCTGCGGTGATCGCGGCGCTCGCCGAGCTCGACATCGACCTGACGCACGAGTTCCCGAAACCCCTCACCGACGACGTCGTCCAAGCCGCGGACGTCGTCATCACCATGGGCTGCGGTGACGCCTGCCCCGTCTACCCGGGCAAGCGATACGTCGACTGGGCGCTCGACGACCCGGCCAACCTGCCCATCGAGCGGGTCCGGCTCATTCGCGACGACATCACCAATCACGTCCACCAGCTCCTCGCCGAGCTCGGAATCGAAAGCAGAGTCCCTTGATCATCGAGAACGTCATCGTCATCGGCGCCGGCCCCGCTGGCTACACCGCCGCGACCTACCTCGCCAGAGCCGGGCTCGAGCCCATCGTTCTGGCCAGCTCCGTCGAGGCCGGCGGAGCGCTCATGAAGACGACGGAAGTCGAGAACTTCCCGGGCTTCACCGACGGCATCATGGGGCCCGACCTCATGGAAGCGATGCGCACACAGGCTGAGCGGTTCGGAGCTCGGATCGTGTACGACGATGCGGTGGACGTCGACCTCACGGGTCCGGTCAAGACGGTCCGCACCATCAACGGAGTCGACTACGCAGCGAATGCGGTCGTCCTCGCGATGGGGTCCGCGTACCGGAAGCTCGGGGTGCCCGGGGAAGAGGAGCTGAGCGGCCACGGCGTCTCCTGGTGCGCCACCTGCGACGGGTTCTTCTTCCGCAACCAGGACATCGCCGTCGTCGGAGGCGGCGACTCAGCTGTCGAGGAAGCGCTCTTCCTCACCCGCTTCGCCGACTCGGTCACCCTTGTCCACCGGCGAGACGAACTGCGCGCGTCGAAGATCATGCAGGAGCGCGCCCTCCAACACCCGAAGATCAACGTCGCCTGGAACTCCGAGGTGATCTCGGCACACGGCAACGACAAACTGACGGGACTCACCCTCCGCGACACGATCACCGGCGACGAAAGCGCGCAGACGGTGACCGGGCTCTTCGTAGCGATCGGGCACGATCCGCGCAGCGAACTGGTGCAGGGCCAGGTCGATGTCGACGACGACGGGTACGTGCTTGTCGCATCACCGACCACCCAGACGAACCTCCCCGGCGTCTTCGCATGCGGTGACCTCGTCGACCGTCGATACCGCCAAGCGATCACGGCCGCCGGCAGCGGCTGCGCCGCAGCCCTCGACGCGCAGCACTACCTTGCCGGGCTGGTAGCGGAAAGTACCGAGCAGGATGAGGCTGAAGCGGCCTGACTTAGGGGCAAAGCGGCGCTACCCAGAACGATGCAACCTCCTCAAGGGTCGCATCAGCCTTCTCGTTGGCGCGCGTGTTGTCGTCGCTGCGAGACGGTGTCGCTCTCGGACTTATACTTTCGCGATGCATAACACGATTTAGTCCTCAGGATTAATCTATTGTGTCTCGAACCGCTTCGGAGTCATCGAGAAGGCTCTGGTGCCGTGTCGCATCGGAACGCTCCAATCACGTCTCGGCAGCCGATCTTGGCTGACCCCTCATGTTCCGAACAGCCGCCCGAAGAGACTCCGGTCCGGCGCCTTCGCAAGTCCCTTGTTCGCGAGTTGCTGCTGGGCGCTCTTCGTGAGATACGTGCCGGAACGGGAGATCCAAGGGTCGAGTTCCTTCCGCAGCACGGCCTTCTGCTTCAAGGTCAGCTTGTCGGCCACCGCGAGGAGGAGGCGCGCTGCGATTTGCACGTCCGATTTCACATCCCGCTTGCTCAGTCGGAGCACTGCTTCCACGGCCGACTCGGTGAGCTTGTCCGTGTGCGGAAGGGTGAGCAGTAGCCCGCACGCCTTACCTCGCGCTTCGGTGGTTGCTCCTGTCGACATCGTGTCCACGATCTCCGAGTACAGCTCATCCGGCATCCCGCCTGCAGCGACAGCGGTGAGGATTGCGTCACTGACTCTCGCCTTACGTAGAGCACGCCACGCCTGTTCCCGGTCAAGCTCGGTCGAACGCATCGAGAAGGAGCGCCACGCGGATGAGGAGACAGCGGTCAAAGAGGTCAGCTTTTTCACTTCGTCAAACCCAGGAGCTGTCGCGATCCATTCGTTCACGACGGTCCGGTCTGATTCGGCTTCACCGATCTGCTCGTGGGTGAGCCGGGCAACGTCCTCGCCCGCAGCGAGCGCCACCTCTTGCGCGGCAAGGAGGACCCGCAGATGGGGAACGGTCGGCTCGGAATCCTCGGCGAGCGTTTCGGCGACGCCATTGGCGACGCCCGGCGATTCCTGACGAACGGCGGCGACGACGGTGTCGAGTTCGTCATCGTCGTCAGCGGCAAGCGTTGCCAGACCGTAGAGACGGATCCTCTGGGTCTCGGCCGGGTCCAGGGGCGCGATCGCGTCGAGCAGGCCGTGCGCGGTGGTGAACCGCTGTTCGTCCCACGCGTCCCAGTCCTGCTCGATCGCGTCGCTGAGGGCCGCCACGAGAGTTGAAGCGTCGACCTTTCGGCCCCGGACGAGCTTCACCACCTGTCGCACGTTTGACACGGCGTTGTTTTGGGTCAGTGCCTCAGCGCCCGGTGCCACGCCACGACGGAGCAGCGTACCGGCCGCCTTCATCACGAGGGCGAGATCCGTATCGTGCTCAAGGTCCAGCAAGTGCACCCACCGTCCGGCGGCGTGCCGAGGCTGATCCGTGCAGGCCGTGAGCAGTGCGACGTTCACTTCGTCGCTGAGGCCGCGGTCGATATCGGACTGGATTAGTCGGTCATGAACCGTGAGCGCCCAACCGTTGACCGTGCCGATGGCCCGGAGTGCGCCGAGGAGCCATGGGCGGGTCGCTCCTTCGAGCGGGAAGTCCGCCCAGTGAGCGGTGATTAGGTGCATGGAGGCTTCGGCCTCCTCGACCGCCTCGGCAAATGCAATCTCGTTGGCCTCGGTTTCTTCTTCGGCCGCTTGCTTGCCTGCAACAGTCGCCGAAGCGGGTGTGACCGGTTCCGGCTCCGTGTGCTTGAAACGGTCGACGAACGCGCGGGTGAACGCCTCATCGGGCCGTGCGGTGGTCTGACGCGCATCCCGCTCGATGAACGCTGCGAGAAGGTTGGCGTCTGCCGGAGTCGATGAGAACAGGTAGCTGCCGATGACGCTGGCCGCGCTTGCCCAATCCTCCTCCTGTATCGACTGGACGAGCGTGCGGCACACGACCGGCACCGAATGCTCGTCCGCGTCGAGGACGCTATCGAGGAAGTCATCCACTTCAGCGCGATCGAACGATACCGTCAACGCTGCGGCGAACCCAGACAGGCTCTCGGTGCTCAGCCGGCTGATGATGGATACGTCGGCCCTGCATCGCGCCCAGACTGCCCGCATTTGGTCGGCCGACGATGGGGTCAGCGAAGGCAGCGTGTGAGCAACCGTGCCAGCCAGTTCGATGAGGGCGCGTGCTCCTTCAGCGGATTCCACCTCCACCTCCTCGAGCAGGTAGGTGAGGCTCTGCCTGCGGTCGGTTTCCGATGCCGAGGCAAGCCCTGACGCAGTTTCACTGATCGGCGCGTCAGCTGCGGCAAGGAGCAGGTTGTAGACCGAGGAGTCCTCGAAGCTGACGAGCATGCCGTCCGCGTGCATCAACAGCAGGTCCGCGCGCGGCAACGTGCAGCCCATGTCGTTGAGCTTCTGCAGATAGCGATGCAGGTTCGCCTTGAGCTGGTTACCCGCATCGGAACTGGAGCGACCCGTGAGTGCGATCGCGTCGAGATCACGGGTCTCGTCCGACGGCTCGCGGTCCTTCTTGGGTTTCGACGCGGTCCGATAGGACCGGTAGAGACTCTTCAGAGGTTCGCGGGCAGGTTCGCTGTTCGATGCGATGAACCTGAGGAGTTCCGGTTCGCGCTCCATGTCGGAGACCAAGTTCGGGAACTCGGTCTGTAGCACGGTCAACACGGCGATCTCGTCCGCCCGGTTGAGCCAGTCGAAGCCGAGCCCTTGGAAGATTCGGACGTTGACTGCGAAGTCGTTCAGCAGCACCTTCGTCCGACGTGGGCTGGTCAGATGGATCGGCGTGAGGATCGAGATCGCGCGCTCGAGCGCCCGGTCAGCGTGCCGGTCGAGCTCGGCCCACAGCCCGCCACGGCCCTTCACGAGGGATAGCGCGTAACGGCGGAATGTGTGGATCCGCTGTGGCGGGAGCGAGATCTGGAACTGGAAGATCTTGTCCAGGTACTCGCCGCTCGTCTGGTAATACGGGCCGGAGGCCCGTTCCGGCACCTCGTGCCGCATATGTTTCGCGATCGTCGCCGAGACTGCTTCTCGGTCGAACGCGACCACGAACACGCATCGATCGTGACCTAGGAAAGTGCGGAGTCCCTCGAGTGTCTTCATCACATCTTCGGCGGAACAACGATCGAGTTCGTCGATGAAGATGATGTACCTTTGGTCGTTCTTTCCGAGCAGCTCATCGAAAAGCTGGCTGAATTGCGTCACGTGGCCCGGTGCGGCCTCTTCGACTGTCACCTTGGTGAGCTCGAGCAGCGCTGTGATCACGATGAAGATGAGCGAACTGCTCGCGGCGAAACCTGCCCACGCGCCGATGTTCTTCGCGAGGGCTGGCCAGAAGTCCACCGAGTCGGTATCGATGATGTTCAGGATGACCGTGAAAAGGAACGGGATCACGAGGAAAAGAAGGATGAGGATCCCGGCCGACCAGGCCAGCGTCTTCCTCGGCGTCCAGTCGGTGGTGAACTGACGGAACGGGAGATTGACCGCCCGAGTTGTCTGGAACAACCGGTTCGCGATAGCCGGATCTGCGCCTTTGATCTGGGTAGCGATTTCGGAAAGGAAGTTCGTGTGGAACGCCGAGCCGGCATTTCGCCAGGCGTCAAACACGAGCGGAACTGCGGTCGCGTCGACAGTTGCGAGCTCCTCGCGAAGCAATCCGTAGAAGCTGCTCTTCCCGGAACCCCAGGGGCCGAACAAGGCGATGTTCAGTTTTCCGTGCACCGTCGTTGCCAACTGCGCGACCCTGAGTGCGAATGATCGATGGTTCAGTAGATCAAGATCTTCGGTGATGCGGCCATCCGCGATGCGGTCGAGCGGTTCATCGGGGACCAGATCATCGGCGGTCAGTGGTGGTGCGCTGGTCATTTAGCTCCGGCCGGCGTGTGTCATCTGCAGTCGGGGCAACGATGTACGGCCGCCGGACCGTGAGACGTAATGCATGAAACGTCACATCAGCGTGTCGCCCAGCGGTAAAACGGTACTCGTCGAGCGAGCTACAACCGCCACCACAAGGCTGTCGGCTATCAGCCCACTAACGCGGCCAGCAAACACCCCCAGTTCGGGGGGGGTAAGGCGCGTTCCACGCGCTCAAGTATGTGTCGTCCAACCCCAGGCCTCACAGCAAGGAGATTGCGGCGGCGAGCAGTTTATCCATGGTGCGCTCTCTGAAGGTCCCGGCGTCAGTACAACAGAGGCGCTCCAGCCAAGTGCATTAACGGAACGCGGCCCGCTGACGGTAGTTGGGTTCGCTCAACATGGTGCGCAATGAAGGCAACGGATTGCTGGCGCCACTTAGCGAGGAGATCTTTGGGATGCCTTCGCTCTAAACTTGGGATGCGATTTGAAAGCGTGCCCAAACGGGGCTGAAGTACCGCGCCTTCTAACAGCCCCACTGAGGCGTGATCTGAATTCTTATGGATCGCAGCCTGAAATCTCAGCGGCAACAGAAAAGCCCCCGCGGTTCGCGGGGGCTTTCGTTGTCTCCGGCTTCGTACTGTAGCGTCTTGTACTTTTCTCGGGCGTAGATTCATTGCCGTCCTCGACATGCTTCGGCTGCGAGCTAGTCTTCGTCGCTGAGCGTGTTCACCGCGCCTTGCACACCGCGACAGCGCACCCTCTACCGGACGTCGCGCCGACTCTCTCGGAACCGGTCAGATTCGGGTCTGTATTGCCTGTCTCCGGCTAGTGACGCCGAGCTTTCGGTAGATCGATCGTTGGTGGGTCTTGATGGTATTGACAGAGAGGTGGAGCGCCTCAGCGATTTCGGCCGCGGTCATGCTAGTCCGGAGGAGGCTGAGGACTTCCCGCTCCTTTTGTGTCAGGTTTGCCGCAGTCGGCGAGTCGGTGTCGTGATCCGCGAGAAGTTGCCCGATCCAGGCTTCATGCCGCGATCCCCACTTGGCGTGCAGCTCGAGCGCGGACCTCACCGTGGGGTCATGGTCCGTGAATGGGAGGGCGATGCTCTCGGGTTCGGCAAGGTCGAGCGCGTGCTCAAGTTCTATATGCGCGGTCCGGTCGCGATTGGTCTTGAACGCCGCCATCGATCGGGCGAGCGCGGCGGACACAGCGACGTAGCTCGGGAGGTCGGACCGGCTTGAGAGAACACGAAGCGCTTGCTCTGACTCGGTCGTGAGACCGATCCAGCGGTAAAGGATCGCGGTCTTCACCAGCACGGTCGGAGTGGTGATATCGGGTGGGATGCTCCGCGCAAGCGATTCCGCGATGTCTTGGCGTCCGCCGGCGTAGGCAAGGAATGCTCGCGCAAGCCGAACGTAGATCTGCCAGGGTAGGCCATTGCGTGTTGCTTGTGCGTCGAGTTGCATGATGTTCGATGCGGCGTCCGCGATATGGTTCGCGTTGCGGGTCTCTGCCGCGGCAAGGGCGTCGAACACGGTCGCGAGAGCGCCGTACGGAAGCGAGCCGTCTCCATGGGCGCGCGCGGCTTGGAGCTTGATGCGAGCGGTTTCGAGATCATGACGCCAATAGGCGATAAACCCGCGGCAAAAGTCCTCGAGACCCCCGTCGTACGTGTCCCACTCATCGGACGCGATACCGCCCAAGAGGTCGAGCGTGTCCAAGGCCGCGGAGAAGTTTCCGTCGTAGGCGAGTGCGAAGCTGAGGTTGGCTGCAGCATGCCGAGCAATTCGGGTGAGTCCTTGCGCGGTGGCCTCGCGATGTGCTGATCTCAGCAACCGTGCTGCGCCACCGACTTCGCGGCGCAGGCGGAGTTCGGTCCAGCCGAGGATGAACAACAGCCCTACCGAAGTACTTGGCGGGAGAGGTTGGGTCCGCAACCGATGCTGGAGGGCGTCGCAGGCATCGGCCAACGTGCCCGCAGGGTTCGCTGTCAACAGTGTCGCAACGTCACTGACGAGGCCGACCTCGGTGGCACGGTCAGTGCCAATCCGCTCAGCACGATCTCGCAGTATGCCTGCTTTGAGTTCGTCGCCGACGATCGCCGCACAGCATGCGCGGAGTGTGATCACGAACGCGTCAGCGGCGAGTTCTGGCGGGAGTCGTTGGCAAATGGCGTCCAAGGTGGACGCCTGCCCCTCGAGGACCAGGGGCAACCATTGGTTGCGGATCAAATCAAGTGCGAGTTGCGCGTCCATTGCGCGGTTGGCATGGTCGATGGCCTCGTGAGGGCGGGACATGGCCAAGTGCCGGGCCGCAATTGCGTTCAGCTCTCGGTATCTGGCGGGGTCCCGCTGGAGCAAACGTCTCTGGCAGTGCTCCGCGAAGAGATCGTGCCACCGGAATCTGGTCCCCAGGCCGTCACGCAGGACGTCGATGAGTAGGCCTGCACGGACGCACGCTTCGGCCCTGTGGCTCGAATCCTCGTTTCCAGTCAACGCAGAGGCGAGATCCCTATCGAACGTTGCCGTTATCGACGTCGCGTCGACAAATTCGCGAAGATCTGGGGGGAGCTGGTCTAGAGTTCGGTCGAATAGTGAAGCGAGTTGGAATTGAGCGGAAGGGTCAAACCCCGGTTGATGAAGCGCCAGGACGCTCCCGGCCACCCATCCTCCTGTGAGGGTGAGTATCTCGGCTGAGGGAATCTTCCTCGGCATCGTGCTGATAGCTAGATCGAGTTCGTCGAGATCGAAGTCAAGTTCAGACCTATCGATCAATGACGACTCGGTTGAGAGATCCATTTTCATCGCTGTACGAGAGATCAAGATGAAACGGGTCTTCTCGCAGCCGTTGATGACTTCCTCGACGCCAGCCAACGCGTCGGAGGATTCGATTCGATGCAAGTCGTCTATCACGACAGTCGTTGGATCTGTGTAGGCCTCGAGAAGAGCCGTGACCTCGCGGATCGATTCCGGGGGGCGGATCCGTCGCCGAGCACCGGAAGACGCGTTGGGCCGGGGTGCGCTCGCCATCAACCGCACGAAGTCGAGCGGGTTGGTGTCGAATCTGCTGGCGGTCAACCAGATCACGGGATGCGGATGGCTACGGGCCCATTGAGCGCACGCGGTGGTCTTTCCAGAGCCGGCTGGTGCTACGACGAATACGACTTGGGTGCGGGAAAGAGCCGCGGCGAGCTGGCTGACGACGCGTGCTCGAGGGATGACATTCGGTCGTTCGGCCGGCTGAGTGGTGTGTTCCCAATCAGAGGGTCCCCCTCCGGGGACGGGGGTGAGCATGTGCGTAGATTAGTCCCGATCCGGGCGAAAAGGAGTGGGCAGTTCCAGAAAGGAACTGCCCACTCAGGAAGGTGCGGTCCTACTCCGCGGTCTTCCGGCGTAGGGCGACGAGGAACGCGATCAGACCTGCGGCGATGGCTACAAGAGCTGAAGCGATCGCAGCGACGAGATCCATACCGGTGTTTGCGAGCCCGGTAGCTTCAGTCGGAATAGCGCTGTTTCCTTCAGTCTCTTCGTCCGGCTCAGGCGTCTCGGAGGGCGTGGGGGTTGGTGCCGCCACATTCACGGTGAATGTCGTGGTGGCCGACGCCGGGCCGGTCAGCCCGGCCTCGTTCGTTGCGGTGGCGGACACAGAGTGAGCTCCCGCAGACAGTTCCGTCGCGATGTCGAAGCTCCAGCTCTCGCCAGCGTCAGTTGTCGTCGTGCCAACGATTTCGCCGTCGAGCGTGATGGTGATGGTCGTGTACATTTCCGCAGTCCCGGAGATTGTGGGAGTTCGTTCAGTCGTCTCCGAACCGTTCGCCGGACTCGTCAGGACGGGCGCAATGGGTGCCGGTACTGCAACCGTGAAGGTCGCAGTACGTGCAAGGCTGATGTTCCCGGCGGCATCGCGCACGCGCACGGAAACGAGATGTGCACCGTTGGGCAGCCCTGTCGCAGGCGTGAATGCCCAGCTGCCAAGACTGTCGACGACTGCACGACCAGCCGCGACACCATCAATCGTGACGTCGACGAATTCGTGTGCATCTGCGGTTCCAGCGATCAGGGGACGAGAGCTTGCGACCGTGGCGCCCGCTGCGGGGCTCGTGATTGTCGGTCGGCCTGGCGCGACCGTGTCGGTTGTGAACGTGACAGTCGCGGAAGGAACGCTGGTTTCCGCCCCCGCGTTCGTTGCAGTGGCACTGACCGAGTGTTCCCCGTCCTCAAGAGAGAGCGCGCCATCGACGTTGAACAGCCAGTTCCCAGTTTCGTCGGAGGTGGTTGTTCCGACGACGGCCGTGTCGATGGTCACGGTTATCGTCGAGTCAGCTTCCGCGGTACCACCGATCGTCGGTGTGGAACTGTTCAAGCTCGAATCCTCGGCCGGGGTCGAGATCAGGGGAGCGGGAGGAGCGGCGAGGGCGGCGGGCGCCGGGTCCACACCGTCCACTCTTACCTCAAGGGGGTTGCCCGACGTCGGAGAATCATCGACGACCGCTTGGGCAGGTTGTACGGCTGCACCCGCGAACACGAGCGACAGCGCAATGGCGCTGCCGAAGATGGCGCCTCTATGCTTGGCTCGATTTCTAGAAATACTCATGGTGTTCCTCTGAACAGCCAGGTGATCCTTGAGGCAACGATCGGAAGCGCGTTTGACAGCACGTTTCCAAGGTGCGCAAGAACGGTCGGGAGACCTCGCCTGGCAGTGGCTATTGGGTAATTTGGGCGGCGCCATGTTGGTGGCGATCATTCTGAGTTCATGACGACCCCAACACAGAACTGACGTCCTCTCGTTATTAGACTTGCCGATCCATTCGTCGGTCAAGGCTGACCGGTATCTGCAGTGAATAGATCACCCTTTCCGGGTGAGGTCGGGTGAGCGCCGCGTTCAGTGAGATTCAGGGCGCAGAGCATTCGCTCTCTCGAGGGTGTCGGCTGGGCGGATACAGATGACGCCACAGGGTCTCAGCCGCGTCATCTTGGACAAGGCTGCGATTCGTATCTCTCGACCGTAGACCTCGCCGGAATCACCCGAATGGGATGAGTTTTGGGCCCACGGACTGGTCATCACTTGATTCGAACATCGATGTCGTATCTCCTAGGTGGGCGCCAGTCTTGGCGTTCGGGAAATGAGGCGGTTCGGGTAAGCCCGCCTCAGCCGGCCTGGCACTCGGGGCAATCGACGGGTGCCGGCCGGCGCCCGTCACCATTGATGAGCAGTCTGGCTAGGTGTTCCAGCGCTGAGTCGTCAGAGAAGTGTCTATCCGGGCTGCACCACTTGGCCGCACGCCAATGGATGTTCGCTTGAGCGTCAGCCGCCGCCGAAAACTCGTCCAATGGGTGCTCGGTCAAGTGATTATTGTGCGCAACGAAGGCAGCGGATGTTGGAAGCAGTTGGTGAGGGGGCCGTTGGGATGCCTTCGCTCCCAACTGGGATTCGATCGGAAGGCGTGCCCAAACACGGTCATCGCCGTCATCGCCCGTCGCGCTGGTCCGCGCCGTCGCACAGCCGCCATACCGCCCGCCTCCACCTGAGCTTCGAACCCGCGCCCAGAGCGGCTCGCCGCCGCCCTCTCCGCCCGCCGGGGACGTTCCCGCCCGCCGTGCGCGGGCTGCTCCGCGGCCGGCAGCACGCGCACCGGTTCGTCATCCCCGTTCGATCCTAGGAGTTGCCCGACGCGCGGCCGTCCGATCGGAGCGGTTCCACCGCGCTGCTCGCGTCGCCGGGGAGGAAGGAGTTCGCCCGCGGTTCAGTCCTCGGGGCCGCCGGCGCCCTCCGCGCCCCGTTCGGCCGGAGCGGCCGTGAGCCGCTGCGAGATCTCGGCCGAGATCGACTCGATGTGGAAGCGCGCGGCGGCCTCGGCGCGCTCGGCGTCGTGCGCGCGGATCGCGTCGAGGATCTCCTGGTGCTCGCGCATCGAGTTGGCCCGTCGCCGCTCGGACTGCATGCGGGCGTCGCGTACCGGGGCGATGTCGTGGGCGAGGCGCTCGCTCATCGCGGCGAGCAGCGGGTTGTAGCTCGACCGCGAGATCGCCTGATGGAACGCCTTGTCGAGCTCGCCGTAGCGCTCGGTCGAGATGTCGGCGGTCATCTCGGCGAGGAGCTCCTCGAGCTGCACGATGTCGCGGGGCGTCGCGCGGGCCGCCGCGAGCGCGGCGGTCGGCGGTTCGACCACGAAGCGGAACTCCATGATCTGCGCGATCTCGGGCTCGAGCTTGGTGAGGCGGTTGGCGAGCTGCACCGACTCGGACGCGGCGGTATGCCCGCGGGAGAGGATCGTGGTGCCGCGGCCCGGCTTGCGGTCGATGAGCCCCCGGATCTCGAGCTCGCGCAGCGCCTGACGGAGCGAGACGCGCGACGTCGAGAAGATCTCGGCGAGCTCTCGTTCGGAGGGCAGCCGGTCGCCCTCCTGCAACTGGCCGTCGAGCATGAGCCGTTCGATGTCGATCGAGATCCGGTCGGGCAGCGAGATCGACCCCGCGGGACGGACTTGGCTCCAGTCGACCATGCGATTCCTCCCTCACCGCCATTCGGGCGGGCTTTCCGTTGCGAGCGTAGCCGGATGGCCGTTGACGCGTCATCGATCATCCCCTAGATTACTCAACTAATCGACTGTTGGACTAACCAATTGCCCGACGTCCCGATACGCAAGGAAGCGAATGGACCGCATGCCCCGAGACCTCATCGGCCCCGACGAGTACGCCGCCCGCGTCACCGCGCTGCGCGCACTGCTGCGAGAGGGCGGACACGACGCAGCACTGGTCTGGGCGCGGGGCGGGGGATCGGTCGACCGGTACGCCGACCTGCGCTACCTCACCGGCTACTACCCGGTGTTCCCCACGATTCGCGACCTCGAGGGGGTCTGGAGCGATCGCGGGCTCGCCGCCGCGCTCGTCACCGCCGACGAGGTCGTGCTCTTCGCCGACGAGGTCGGCGTCGACGAGGCCGCGTCGGGGGTCACCACGTGGATCGGCCGGCACGGCTCGGGGGACCGCACCCTCGTCGGCGACGTCGTGGCTGCGCTCGGCGAGCGGATCGGCGTCCGCTCGCTCCTGCTCGTCGCGACCGACGCCATGTCGGGCAAGCAGGCGCGCGCGCTCGCGGCCGAACCGGCGTTCAGCGCACTCGCCGTCGCCGATGACAACGGGATCGTCGAAGGACTGCGCCTGCGCAAGTCCGCCGCCGAGATCGCCCTGCTCCGCGAAGCCGCGTCCATCGCCGAGGAGGCGCTCGAGGCGGGCTTCGCCGCGATCCGGCCGGGCGCCCGCGAGGCCGACGTCGTGGCCGCCATGGCCGAGGTCGTCAGCCGGCGCGAGGCGGTGCTCGCCAACGCCTTCGTCTACACGTTCCAGTCGACCGGCGGCAGCGAGGACAACCGGCTTCCGATCCACAGCGGTCGCGTCTTCGCCGAGGGCGACCTGTTCACCGTCGACCTCAGCGGCACCTACGCCGGGTACTTCTTCGACCTCGCCCGCAGCGTCGTGGTCGGCGGTGCGCCGACGGCCGACCAGACGGCCTCGTACGAGCTCGCCCGTGCCACGGTCGACGCCGTCGTCGACGCATTCCGGCCCGGGGCCGTGCTCGGCGACGCGGCGCGAGCCGGGTCCGACCTTCTTCGCGCCGCCGGCGTCGACCCCGAGCGGGCCGAGTTCACCGCCCGGGGGCACGGCCTCGGCCTCGGCTTCGAGGCGCCGTGGATCAGGGACAACTCGACCCTCGTGCTCGAGGCGGGGATGGTCGTCTCCGTCGAGCAGTTCTGCTTCGTCGGCGACACCGGGGCCACCTTCGAGCGCAACCTCGTGATCACCGAGGACGGGGCCGAGGACCTCGTCGCCGTCCGCGACTTCTGGTCGTCCTGACCGCCCTCGATTCGAGCGCACCCCAGCATCCCCCGAGCACCTCCCCAACCCCACCCAGCGATGAGAGGAACCACCCCCATGAAACGCTCGCGCGCAGCCAGGCTGGCGGTCGCCGGCCTGGTCGTCCCCACCCTGTTCCTCGTCGGCTGCACGGGCGCACCGCGACCCGACGCCGACGCCGCCTCGGCCGAGCTGCCCCGCGGGCTCGCCTCGACCCCGCCCGGCACCGGTGAGGTCGACTCCGTCACCTGGAACATCCAGACCGGCGAGCCCGCCTCGCTCGACTGGATCTACGCGTACGACGACTCGAGCAACCTCACGCTCGCCAACATGTGCGAGGGGCTCGTGCGGCAGAACGAGGACCTGAGCCTCAGCCCTGCGCTCGCCGAGCAGATCGACCACCCCGACGAGCTGACCACGGTCTTCACCCTGCGCGACGGCGTCACCTTCTGGGACGGCACCCCGCTCACCGCCGCCGACGTGGTGTTCAGCCTCGAGCGTCACCGCGACGCCGATGCCGGCTCGTACTGGGGCGTTCCGTTCTACGACAGCGTCGACTCGATCACCGCCACGGCGGAGAACGAGGTGACGGTGCGCTTCTCGCAGCCCGACTCCCTCTTCGAGCGCATGCTCGGCACCGCCGCGGGGATCATCGGCAGCAAGGCGTTCGTGGAATCGCAGGGTGCCGCCTACGGCACCGCCCAGGGCGGGGTCATGTGCACCGGGCCCTTCGCCTTCGGCGAGTGGCGCTCGGGGTCGAGCATCACCATGACGAAGAACGAGCAGTACTGGGACCCCGAGCTCGTGCCGCTGGTGCAGGAGCTCACCCTGACCTTCGTCGCCGACGAGAACACGATCACCAACAGCCTCGTCTCCGGCGACATCGACGGCGCCTACGCGACGCCGCTCTCGGCGACCGAGACGCTCGCGTCCTCCGAGAACGGCACCCTCTCGCTCGGCACCTCGACCGACTGGATGGCGATCCGCCCGACCGAGAAGGAGGGTCCGATGCAGGAGCTCGCCGTGCGACAGGCGCTCAGCCTGCTGCTCGACCGGGAGGCCATCGCGAAGACCGTCTTCCGCGGAACGGCCACGCCGTCGCTGACGCCGATCCAGCCCGGAGCCTGGGGCTACGCCGCCGACACCTGGCAGGCCGCCTACGACGAGATCCCGGCACCCGTGTTCGACGTCGCCGCGGCGAAGCAGCTCGTCGACGACAACGGACTCGCCGGCACGAGCATCTCGATCGCGATCCCCGCCGACAGCGAGGCCGAGGCGAAGACCGCCGAGATCCTGACGTCGGCCGCCAAGCAGGCCGGGCTCGAGATCGACATCACCACGATGCCGCAGACCTCGTTCACCGAGCTCTACTTCGACGCGGCGGCACGCGCCGACTACGACGCCTTCCTCGTGCAGGAGTACGGCGCCGGCGTCTCGGACCCGATCGTCTCGATGAGCGAGTTCACCCCGCTCAGCGCCTACAACTACGGCGCCTACGACGACCCGGTCCTGACCGACAGCGTCCGGCAGGGCTTCGCCACGACCGACGACGAGGCCCGTGCGGCGACGCTCATCGAGGGCCAGGCCCGCATGGTCGACGACCTCCCGCTGATCACCGTCGTGAACCCCGAGCACCGCGTGTACATGAACGACCGCATCACGGGGGCCACCGCGTCCCGCGCCGCGCTCTACTACCCGTGGGCCGCGAAGATCGGCACCCCCTAGGGAAGGACCATCCGGTGGGGCGGGCGCGAGCCCGCCCCACCAGGAGAACGACCATGCTCCGATTCATCCTGATCCGCGTCGCCGAGGGCGCGGCGACGCTCCTCGTGTCGTCGCTGCTGATCTTCGGCGCACTGTTCCTCGCGCCGGGCGACCCCATCGCGATCCTCATCGGCAACCGCACCGTGAGCCCCGAGACCGTCGAGGCGCTGCGCGAGCAGTACCACCTCGACGACCCCTTCCTCCTCCGCTGGTTCGCCTGGCTCGGCGACGTCGTCACCGGTGATCTCGGCCAGTCGATCACGTATCGCGACGACGTCTGGAACCTGCTCGAGCCCCGGCTCGGAACGACGGCACTCCTCCTCGCGATGAGCCTCGTCGTCATCATCGTCGTGGGCGTCGGGCTCGGCGTCGTCTCGGCGCTCGGCGGTCGCCGGCTCGGCGACGTGCTGCTCGGAGCGACCTCGGTCGGCGTCGCGGTGCCCTCGTTCGTCGCGGCGCTCGTGCTGATCTCGCTCTTCGCCGTCGGGCTCGGCTGGTTCCCGACCTTCGGCTCGGGCGGCGACGAGCTGGGAGACCGGATCTACCACCTGATCCTGCCCGTCATCGCGCTCACCATCGCCTCGGGCTCGTACGTCGTGCGGGTGACCCGCGCGGCCCTCCGGGAGGAGGCGCAGCGCGACCACGTGCAGACCGCGATCGGCCGCGGGCTGCCCCGCGGCCGGACCATCGCCCAGCACGTCGTCCGCAACGCGCTCACACCGATCGCGACCGTCGTCGGCGTCACGCTCACCAGCCTCGTCGTGGGCTCGATCGTCATCGAGAAGGCATTCGCGCTCGACGGCATCGGACTGCTCCTCACCGACGCCGTCCTCAGGAAGGACTTCGCAGTGGTCCAGGCGATCACCCTGCTCCTCATCACCATCGTGGTCGTCGTCGCCCTGCTCATCGACATCCTCCAGGTGGCGGTCGATCCGCGCGTCCGGGCGAGGGTGGTGCGCCGATGACCGCCACGCTCCTCCGCACGAAGCGCGAGGCCGCGCCCGCCGCGCGCCCGCGCCGGGACATCCCGCTCATCGTCGCGGTGATCGTGCTGGCCGTGTTCGTGCTCGCCGCCGTGTTCGCGCCGCTGCTCACGCCCATCGATCCCACGGCGTCGGACTTCAGCCGGACCTACCGCCCGATGGAGCCGGGGGCGATCCTGGGTACCGACAGCTCGGGCCGCGACATCTTCAGCCGGCTCCTCTACGGCGCGCGCGTGAGCCTCGTCGCGCCCGCCGTGATCGTGCTCGTCGCGGGCGTCCTCGGCACCCTCATCGGCACCGCCTCCGCGGTCGCCGGCGGCGTGGTCGACCGGGTGCTCAGCCGGCTCCTCGACATCGGCTTCGCGTTCCCGGGCATGCTGCTCGCCATCCTCGCCGTCGCCATGTTCGGCGCAGGCCTCGCCCCCGTGGTGATCGCACTGGCCATCGCCTACGTGCCCTACATCGGCCGCATCGTGCGGAACGTCGCGGTGGGCGAGATGGTGCTGCCCTACGTCGACGCCCTCCTCAGCGTCGGCCAGAGCCGCTGGCGGATCGCCGTGTTCCACGTGCTGCCGGCCGTGCTGCCGACGGCGATGGCGCA
The DNA here is from genome assembly GCF_042884835.1 of Agromyces sp. NPDC058104. NCBI lineage: Bacteria > Bacillati > Actinomycetota > Actinomycetes > Micrococcales > Microbacteriaceae > Agromyces > Agromyces sp. NPDC058104. The sequence goes on from NZ_JBHVTD010000002.1 coordinate 270,762, forward strand.
GATGACCGTCTCCTACGGGTACGCGATGGTCGACCTCGCCGCGATGTCGTTCCTCGGCATGGGCGTGCAGCCGCCGACGGCGGACTGGGGCCTCATGGTCGCCGAGGGCCAGGCGGGCGTCATGCAGGGCTACTGGGAGGAGTCGGTCGTCGCATGCGCGGCGATCGTCGTCTCGGTGTGCGCCGTCTCGCTCATCGGCGACCGGCTCGCCGATCGCGTCGGCAAGGTGAAGGAGATCCGCATATGAGCCTCGTCACGGTCGCGGACCTCGCCCTCCGCACGAGCACGGGCGACACCATCGTCTCGGGCATCGACCTCGCGATCGGCCACGGCGAGATCGTCGGCGTCATCGGCGAATCGGGTTCGGGCAAGTCGATGACCCTGAAGGCCATCGCGGGCCTCCTGCCGGGCGGCATCGAGGCGAGCGGGTCGATCGTGTACGAGGGCACCGAGCTGACCGCGCTGTCGCGTGGCGCCTACCGGGCGTTCCGCGACCGCGAGCTCGGCATCGTCTACCAGGACCCGCGCGCACGTGAACCCCGTGCACACCGTCGGCGAGTTCCTCACGGAGGCGCTCCGGGTGAACCGGCGGATGAGCCGCCGCGATGCGTTCGCCCGCATCGCCGAGCTGTGCCGCGAGGTCGGCATCACCGATCCCGAGACGCAGCTCAAGGCCTATCCGTACCAGTTCTCGGGCGGCATGCTGCAGCGCGCCGTGATCGCGGCCGCCCTCGCGACCGACCCGCGGCTCATCCTCGCCGACGAGCCGACGACGGCCCTCGACGTGACGAGGCAGGCCGAGGTCGCCGCGCTCCTGCGCGGCCAGGTCCGCGAACGCGGCATCGGCATGATGTTCATCACCCACGACCTCGAGCTGGCCGCCGCGCTCTGCGATCGCGTCTACGTGATGTACCGTGGCGGCATCGTCGACGGGTTCAGGGCCGACCGCATCTTCGAGTCGCGGCATCCGTACACGATGGCCCTGCTCCGCGCCCGGCCCAGCCTCGGCAGCGATCGGCGACGTCTGGCGACCATCACCGAGGAGCTGCGCGCCGAGATCGACGAGGAGGTGGGTCGCCGATGACGACCACGATCACGAGTCCCGACGTCCTCATCGAGGTGCGCGATCTCCGCAAGGTGTTCCACCGCGGCGGTCGCGACCTCGTCGCGGTCGAGGGGGCGAGCTTCGAGATGGTGCGAGGCCGCAACCTCGGCATCGTCGGCGAATCGGGGTCGGGCAAGTCGACCACCGCGCGCATGATCATGGGCCTCGAGCAGGCCACCTCCGGCAGCGTTCGCGTGTGCGGTGAGGACATGACCGTGCCGGCGCGCTCGGCGCGCGCCCGCCGGCGCCGTGCGAAGCTCACGCAGATGGTCTACCAGGATCCGTTCGGCTCGCTCGACGCCCGGCAGACCGTCGCCTCCTGCCTGCGCGAGGTGCTGCGCATCCACGGCCCGGCGTCGAGCTCCGAGCGCGAGCGGAGGATCGCCGAGCTGTGCGACCTCGTGGGTCTGACCGCAGTGCAGCGCGAGCGCAGCCCGAAGGACCTCTCGGGTGGGCAGCGGCAGCGCGTGGCCATCGCCCGGGCGCTCGCGGTCGAGCCCGAGATCGTCGTGCTCGACGAGGCCGTGGCGGCGCTCGACATCTCGATCCAGGCCCAGATCCTGAACCTGCTCGTCGATGTGCAGCGCGAGACCGGCACCGGCTACGTGCTCATCTCGCACGACCTCGCCGTGGTCGGCCACCTCACCGACGACGTCGTGGTCATGCGGAACGGCAGGATCGTCGAGCAGGGGCCGACCGCTCGCGTGCTGACCGAGCCCGCCGACGAGTACACGCGGATCCTCCGCGACAGCGTGCCGTCGCTGGACTGGCGGACGCCGGGCGTCCTCGAGGCCGTCGCCCGACAGGTCGGCCCGCGCGGCGAGTTCGCGACGACCGGCATGGCCGTGCCATCCGCCATCGAGGGGAAGCAGTGAGTCCGATGACGACATCGACCGAAGTCGGAAGACCGCGGGGATCGCAGGGCGCGCAGGCCGCGCAGGGCGCGCAGGGATTCCAGGCCGCGCGGGGCGCGATCGCCACCTCGCACCGCCTCGCCACCGAGGCGGGGGCCGACGCGATCCGGGCCGGCGGCAACGCGCTCGACGCCGCACTCGCCGCAGCCGCGGCGCTCTGCGTCGTCTACCCGAACAACGTCGCGCTCGGCGGCGACCTCGTCGCCCTCGTACGACGGCCCGACGGCACCGTCGTCTTCGTCAACGCGACCGGACCGGCGGCCGGCGAGTCGAGCGTGGAGGAGCTGCGCGAGCGGCACGGGGAGGCGCTGCCCGCGCGAGGCGTCGACACGGTGACGGTCCCGGGCGGCGTCCGGGGCTGGCAGCTCCTGCACGAGCTCGGCGCGACCCGCACCTGGGCGCAGCACCTCGACGCGGCGGTGCGCTTCGCCGCCGACGGCGTGCCGACCGCCCGATCGGTCGCGGCGGCGATCGTGGACGAGCGCTCCGACCTCGAGGCGGATCCGGGGTGCCGACGGCTGTTCCTCCCCGGCGGCGAGGCGCTTGCCGAGGGTGCACCGCTCGTGCAGCCCGAACTCGCCGACACGCTCCGGCGGCTCCAGGCGGGCGGCCCCGACGAGTTCTACACGGGTGCGCTCGCCGAGCGATGGGTCGAGGGACTCCGCGCACTCGGTTCGAGCATCTCGCTCGCCGACACCGCCCGGTACCGGGCCGAGACAGCCGAACCGATCGAGGTCCCGTTCGGCCCGTACCGCGTGCTCACGAGCCCGCCGAACACCCAGGGCTTCTCGCTGCTGCGCACCCTCGGCGCCGTGCAGGCCGGCGAGCTCGCCGACCCGCTCGCGAGCGGGGCCGGCGCCACCGCCGCGATGTTCGCCGCCAACAACGCCGTTCGCGACTCGCTGCTCGCCGACCCCGCGTTCGGCGGGCTCGGCGGCGCGGAGCTCATCGGGGCCGACACGGCCGACGACCTCGGCGAGGTCGCGGCGCGCGCGGCGGGCGACACGGTCGGCCTCAGCGCGATCAGCGCCGACGGGTGGGCCGTCTCGCTCGTGCAGTCCGTGTACTTCGGCTTCGGCGCCTGCGTGCTCGAGCCGACGACGGGCATCCTCTTCCAGAACCGGGGCACCTCCTTCTCGCTCGACGCGGCCTCGCCGAACGTGATCGCCCCCGGCAAGCGGCCCCGCCACACGCTCATGCCGGTGCTGGTGCTCCGCGACCGCGAGGTCGCGTGGGTGTCGGCGACGATGGGCGGTCAGGCGCAGCCGCAGATCCACGCGCACCTGCTCCTGCGCTCCTTCGCCGGGGCCACGCCCGAGGAGGCGACGCACGCGCCGCGCTGGGTCGTCGGCGTGCAGGACGTCGGAGACCAACGTCGCACCGTCACGGTCGAGGCCGACGTGCCCGACAGCGTGCGCGAGACGATCGCGGCGGCCGGCTTCGCCGTGAAGCTCGTGCCGAGCCGCGACGAGCTGCTCGGCCACTCCAACCTCATCCGCGTCGAGCCGGGCGGCTTCGCCGCCGCGAGCGATCCGCGCTCCGACGGCTCGGCCGTCGTCATCGGCCCCGAGGGCTGATCGGCGATGATCGACCAGAACGGGCGCGGCACCGACCGCGCCGCCATCTCCACGACCACGGAACCGGAATCGATGACCGAGAACCACCGCACCGCCCTTCTTCCCCTCGTCCTCGTCGGCATGCTCGGAGGGCTCCTCTCGGGGCTCTTCGGCATCGGCGGCGGCCTCGTCATCGTGCCCGCGCTCGTGCTCCTGCTCGGGATGCCGCAACGCCTCGCCGCGGGCACCTCGGTCGCGGCGATCCTGCCCGCGGCCGCCGTCGGGGCGGTGAGCTACGCGATCCAGGGCCACGTCGACTGGGTCGCCGCGCTGCTGCTCGCGGCGGGCGTGATCCTCGGCTCCCAGGTCGGCAGCGCGCTCCTCGCGAAGCTCCCGGTGCGAACGCTGCACTGGTTCTTCCTGGCGTTCCTCCTCGTCGTGATCGTGAGTCTCTGGTTCGTCGTGCCCCAGCGCGACAGCGAGATCGGCGTCACCTGGATCTCGGGCGCGCTGCTCGTGGTCACCGGCTTCGTGACCGGCGTGCTCTCGGGCGTGCTCGGCGTCGGCGGCGGCATCATCGTGGTGCCCGTGCTGATGTTCTTCTTCGGTGCGAGCGACCTCGTCGCCAAGGGCACCTCGCTGATGATGATGATCCCCGGCTCGATCTCGGGCACGCTCGCGAACTGGCGCCGCAGGAACGTCGACCTGCGCACGGCGGCGGTCGTCGGCATCGCGGCGAGCGTGATGTCGCCGATCGGCACCGTGATCGCCGCGGGCATCGACCCGTTCTGGTCGAACGTCGTCTTCTCGATCTTCCTCGTGTTCGTCTTCGCCCAGATGCTCGGCCGGCGCATCAAGGACGTCCGCTCCCGTCGCGAGCAGTGACCGGCTGTCGGCGCCGCTCGCTACACTCGTCTGGTCACTGAATTCAGGGGGAACTGCACCATGCAACGAATCATCACTTCCACCGCGCTCGTCTTCGCCGGTGCACTGCTCTTCACCGGCTGTGCCACGAGCAGCAACGACGGCACGACCGCCCAGGGCGGCGACGACTGCGAGGTCGTCCGCGTCGCCGTGCGCGACATCTCGAACGGCGCGCAGAACGCCATCCTCACCTCGACCGAGCAGGCCGCGCTCCTCGAGAAGCTCGACGGCTACTCCGAGCGCGTCGACGAGCTCGACGAGCAGGCCGCCGACGACTCCGACCTCGCCGCAGCGCTCGACACGCTGCAGGAGAAGATCGAGGCCGCCGAGACCTACGCCGCGACGCTGCCGACCACCGCGACGGAGGACTTCGAGGCCGACGCCGACGCGCAGGCCGCCGCGACCGGCGACATCCAGACCGCTGCGGTCGCCGTCACCGAGGTCTGCTCGGCCGAGTAGTCGGGGCATCCCCAGCACGCGAGCACGCGGCATCCCCTCGCGGGATGCCGCGTGCTCGCGTTTCGGCCGTCAGGCCGACTTCTTCGTCGTCTTCTTCGCCGCGGTCTTCCTCGCAGGAGCCTTCTTCTCAGCGGGGGCCTTCTTCGCCGCCGGCTTCTTGTCGGCGGGCGCCGCCTTCTCCTCGGCCTTCTTCGCGCCGCCCCCGCGCTTGGCGGCGATCGACTGGCGCAGCGCCTCCATGAGGTCGATGACCTCGCCGCCCTTCTCCTCCTCGGGCTCCTCGCCGAAGGTGGCCGCCGTGTCGAGCGCCTCGCCCTGCTCGAGCTTCGCCTCGATGAGCGTGCGCAGCTCCTGCTGGTACTCGTCGACGTACTGCTCGGGGTCGAAGTCGGAGACGAGGCTCTCGACGAGCTGCTTCGAGAGCTCGAGCTCCTTCGCCGAGATCTTGACGGGTTCGTCCAGGGACTTGAACTCGGCCGCGCGCACCTCGTCGCTCCAGAGCAGGGTCTGCACGACGAGCACGTCGCCCTGCACGCGCAGTGCGGCGAGGCGGGTCTTCTGCCGCAGCGCCATCTGCACGATCGCGGTGCGGTCGGTCGACTCGAGGGTCTCGCGCAGCAGCACGTACGCCTTGTTCGACGCGGAGTCGGGCTCGAGGTAGTAGCTCTTGTCGAGCATGATCGGGTCGATCTGCTCGCTCGGCACGAACTCGACGACCTCGATCTCGCGGCTGCGCTCGGCGGGCAGCGCCTTCAGGTCGTCGTCGGTGATGACGACGGTGCGTTCACCGTCGTCGTAGGCCTTGTCGATGTTCTGGTAGGCGACGACCTTGCCGCACACCTCGCACTTGCGCTGGTACCTGATGCGCCCGCCGTCCTCGTCGTGCACCTGGTGCAGGGACACGTCGTGATCCTCGGTGGCGCTGTACAACTTGACGGGCACATTGACGAGGCCGAATGTGACCGCCCCCTTCCAGACGGCTCGCATACCCCCTAGTACACACCCGGGGATGCCCCGTGGGAACCCCGGCCTTCGACACGGCGGGCACGAGGCGGCAGGATGGGGGCATGGCCGATGGGGAACGGCAACTCGTCGAGGTCGACGGTCGGCGGCTCAGGCTGACGAACCTCGACAAGGTCATGTATCCCGAGTCGGGCATGACCAAGGGCGAGGTGATCTCGTACTACGCCGAGATCGCCCCCGTGATGCTGCCCCACGTCGCAGGGCGGCCGATCACGCGCAAGCGGTGGGTGCACGGGGTGGGCACGGCGGATGCCCCCGAGTCGCCCTTCTTCGAGAAGGCGCTCGCCGACCACGCCCCAGAGTGGATCAGGCGCGGCGTGATCGAGCACTCCGACGGGCCGAAGACGTATCCGATCGCGGGCGACCGCGCGACCCTCGTGTGGCTCGCCCAGCAGGCGGCACTCGAACTGCACGTGCCCCAGTGGCGCTTCGCCCCCGACGGCGTGCCGTCGAACCCCGACCGCATGGTCTTCGACCTCGACCCCGGGCCTGGCATGGGCCTCGCCGAGTGCGCGGAGGTGGCCCGGCTCGTGCGCGACCTGGTCGCCGGCATGGGGCTCGAGGCGATGCCGGTGACGAGCGGCAGCAAGGGCCTGCACCTCTACGCCGAGCTCGACGGCTCGCAGACCTCGCAGCAGGTCTCGGACGTCGCGCACGAGCTCGCGCGCGCGCTCGAGGCCGATCACCCCGAGCTCGTCGTCTCGAGCATGCGCAAGTCGCTGCGGGGCGGCCGCGTGCTCATCGACTGGAGCCAGAACAACGGCAAGAAGACGACGATCGCCCCGTACTCGCTGCGCGGCCGGCTGACGCCGACGGTCGCGGCGCCGCGCAGCTGGGAGGAGCTCGACGACCCCGGGCTGCGGCATCTCGAGGCGCACGAGGTGCTCGCGCGCGTCGCCGAGCACGGCGACCCCATGGCCGGGCTCGCGGATGCCTCGGGCCCCGGCCCGCTCGCGACGTACCTCTCGATGCGCCGCGAGGGGCGCACCCCCGAGCCGATGCCGAGCGCCCCCGGCGACGACCGCGCGGGGGAGGATCCGCGGTTCGTGATCCAGGAGCACCATGCGCGGCGCCTCCACCACGACCTGCGCCTCGAGCGCGACGGGGTGCTCAAGAGCTGGGCGGTGCCGAAGGGGGTGCCCGAGAGCTCGGGGAAGAACCACCTCGCCGTGCAGACCGAGGACCATCCGATCGAGTACCTGACGTTCGAGGGCACGATCCCCTCCGGCGAGTACGGCGCCGGGTCGATGACGGTGTGGGACACGGGCACCTACTCGGTCGAGAAGTGGCGCGACGACGAGGTGATCTTCACCCTGCGCGGGTCGAGCGGGGGTCCGCTCGGGCGGGTGCGGCTGGTGCTCATCCGCACCGACGGCAGCGGCGAGAAGAGCACCTGGCTGCTGCACCGGATGAAGGACCAGCAGCACACCGCGGCCCCCGCCGACCGCACGGCGACGGCGACCGCCCCGGCACCGGCGCGCGAGACCCCGCCTCGAGCTGCGGCGATCGACAAGCCGATGCTCGCGACCCCGGGAACGCTCGGGATGCTCCGCGGCGAGGACTGGGCCCTCGAGTGGAAGTGGGACGGGATCCGCGCCATCGCCCGGGTCGAGGCCGGCGGCGTCCGGCTCCTGAGCCGCAACGGCATCGACGTCACCGCCCGCTACCCCGAGCTGCATCGGCTGCCCGAGCTGCTCGACGGCGACGCCGTGCTCGATGGCGAGATCGTCGCGCTCGACGCCGAGGGCCGCCCCGACTTCGGCGTCCTCCAGCAGCGGATGGGCCTCACGAAGGCGCGCGAGATCGCGGCGGTCGCGGCATCCGTGCCCGTGCGCCTGCTGCTCTTCGACGTGCTCGAGGCCGGCGGCGAGTCGCTCGTCGACGAGCCCTACCGGGTGCGCCGGACCCGCCTCGAATCGCTCGTGCGCCCACGCCGGGGGGTGCCGGTGGAGGTGCCCGCGCCAGCGACCGGCGACCCCGAGGATGCGCTCGAGGAGAGCAGGATGCTCGGCCTCGAGGGGCTGGTCGCGAAGCGACCCGGCTCGGTGTACCGGCCGGGGGTGCGCTCCGACGACTGGCTGAAGCTCAAGCTCACCCGCACGCAGGAGGTGGTCGTCGGCGGCTACCGACGGGGGGTCGGGAGTCGCGCCGGGCTCATCCGATCGCTCCTCGTCGGCATCCCGGTCGACGGCGGCGACCTCGCCGAGGGCGCCGGCCTCGAGTACGTCGGCCGCGTCGGCTCGGGGTTCCGCGAGCGCGAGCTCGAGCGGCTGCGCGCACGGCTCGACGCCGCGATGCAGGCCGACCCGCCGTTCGTCGAGGTGCCCGCGCTCGACGCCGTGGACGCCGTGTGGGTGCGCCCCGAGCTCGTCGGCGAGATCGAGTTCAGCGGCTGGACGGGCACGGGCGTCGCCCGGCATCCGCGCTGGCGCGGGCTCCGGCCCGACAAGTCGCCCGACGAGGTGCGTCGCGACGACGACGGGTGACGAGCGGCTCGCGTCAACCCCGTTGAGGCGAGCCGACGCAGCGGCCTACCGTGGGCACCGATCCGGGAGCCGGACGGAGGGACCACGCGGGATGGACGCAGCGCGCGAGCAGGACGCCGGGAGGCGCGACGACGAGGCGGTCGAGACCGAGCCGCCGACCGGGCCGAAGCGGTTCCTCAAGGCACTCGGGCCGGGGCTCATCACGGGCGCCTCCGACGACGACCCCTCGGGCATCGCGACCTACGCGCAGGCCGGCGCGATCTACGGCTACGGCACGCTCTGGACGGTGCCCTTCGTGCTGCCGCTCATGATCGCCGTGCAGGAGATCTGCGACCGCACCGCCTCGGCGACCGGCAAGAGCCTCGGCGCCCTCGCGAGGAGCCGGTTCACCGGTGCCTGGCGGTTCGTCGTGCTCATCCTCCTCGTCGCCCTCTTCGCCGCGAACGGCCTCAACGTCGCCGCCGACCTGCTCGCGGTCGGCGAGGGCATGGAACTCCTTCATGCCGGGCCCGCCCAGCTCTGGAGCGCCGTCGCCGGGCTCGCGATCGGGGCGGTGCTGTTCTTCGGCTCCTTCGCGATGGTCGCGAAGATCATCCGCTGGCTCTGCCTCAGCCTGTTCGCCTACGTCGGCGTGCTCGTGGTCGCACAGGTCGACTGGGCCGACGTGCTGCGCGGGCTCGCGGGCTTCCAGTTCAGCCTGTCGCCCGCCTACCTCGGCATGGTCGTCGCGATCCTCGGCACGAGCCTCTCGCCGTACCTGTTCTTCTGGCAGAGCGAGGACCGCCTCGAGGAGCTGCGGGAAGCGCCCGAGGGCGGCGACCAGCCCGTGCCCCTCGAGCGCCGTCGGAGCGCCACCGCCAGGCGGCAACTCGTCGACACCCGGGTCGACGTGGTCGTCGGGATGGTGTTCTCGGTGCTCGTCATGTTCGCGATCATCGTCGCGACCGCGGCGACGCTCGGAGCCGAGGGCAAGTCGGTGCAGAGCGCGGCCGACGCGGCGGCGGCCCTCGAGCCGATCGCCGGGCCCGCGGCATCCGTGCTGTTCGCGCTCGGATTCATCGGCTCCGGCCTCCTCGCGGTGCCCGTGCTCATCGTCGCGGGGTCGGCCGCGCTCGCCGCGGCGCTCGGCAAGGACTGGAGCCTCGCGGCGAGCCCGCGACGCGACCCGTTCTTCTACACCCTCGTCGGCGTCGGCACGGTGGGCGGGGTGGTGCTCGCGGCCGTCTCGACCGATGCGGTCACGCTGCTCGTCTTCAGCGCGCTCATCAACGGCATCGTCGCGGCGCCGTTCCTCATCATCGTGATGGTGATCGCCCGGAACCGCGAGATCATGGGCCGATATCGCGTCGGGGCGGTCGCGGCGACCTTCGGCTGGATCGCCGCCGCCGTGATGAGCGCGGCGAGCGTGATCGGGCTCGTGCAGACCGTCGCGGGCGGATTCGGCGGCTGAGACGCGCGCTCAGGACTCGTCGGAGGCGAGCAGTTCGAGCAGGCGGCGTTCCCGGTCCTTGCCGGATGCCACGACCGCGCCCTGATCGTATGCCGCCACCACGCGCGGGTCGATGTAGCTGCCCTTGGCGATCGCGGGCGTGTTGCCGAGGGCCAGGGCGGTGGCCTCGATCGCGTCGCGCACCGCCGCCGCGCGGGCTCGCGCGGTGCCGGCCGGGCCGATGAGTGCGAGGTGCTCGGCCGCGACGAGGGTGCCGCGGAGGGTGCGGAAGTCCTTGGCGGTGAACTCGCCGCCGGTGCGTTCACGGATGTCGCCGTTGACGTCGACCGGTGCTGCGGCGCGGAACGCCCGGCCCTCGGTCCAGGCGTACAGCCGGGCCGCTCGCGATCGTTCGGCCGCATCGCCGACGTAACCGGCGAGGCCGGTGTCGGCGAGGCGCAGCTCCTGGGCGATCCCGCCCTTCGCGCGGAACCGGAATCGCACCGTCTCGTCGTCCTCGAGGCTGGCGTTGCGCACGAGCAGCGTGGTCAGCCCGCGGTTGCGGAAGCCGGCGAGCGACTCCTCGGAGCCGATCCGGATCCCGCCGAGGTCGAGCGTCGTGAAGGCGGCCGCGAGCACGCGTTCGCGAGGCATCCCCTCGAGCGCGAGGTCGCGGCGCGCGCTGCGCCTCGCGGCAGGAAGCGCACGCGCGAGTTCGGCCATCCGCTGGAACTTCTCGGCGTCCTGCCGTTCCCGCCACGCCGGGTGGTACAGGTACTGCCGCCGTCCGGCGGCATCGACCCCGACCGCGAGGATGTGGGCGTTCGCCGCGTCCGAGATCCACACCTCCTGCCAGGCCGGCGGCACGGCGAGCTCGGCGATGCGCTCGCGCTCGGCGCGCCCGGCCGTGCCGCCGTCGCGATGCACGTAGCCGAAGCCGCGCCCGCGCCGCACCCGGGCGTACCCGGGTGAGACGTAGGGCACGACCCGCTTCAGCCGTGGCATGCCGCGGTCCGCGCGCGGCTCAATGGTTGCGCAGCGCCGAGACCAGCTCGGCCTTGCGCTTGCCGCTGTATCCGGTGAGGCCGAGCTCCTTCGCGCGCGTGCGCAGCTCGTCGACGGTCCAGTCGTCGTAGTCGCCGTGCTGTCCGCCCTTGCGGCCGATCGCGCTTCGCCCCTGCTTCGCCGCGGCGTTCGAGATGCGCGCGGCCTTCTCCTTCGAGGCGCCGTCCTCGCGGAGCTCCTCGTAGAGCTCCGGATCCTTGAGCGACGCGTTCCTGCGTCCGGGCATGATGTGCTCCTTCCTCTCGTCGCCGTGCTGCGTGCTGCTCCGCCGCGATCGCCGCCCCGTTCAGAACGGCCGGCCGCCGGTCACGGGCAGCACCGCGCCCGACACGTACGAGGCGTCGTCGGACGCCAGGTACACGTACGCCGGCGCGAGCTCGGCCGGCTGGCCGGCCCGCCCGAGCGGGGTGTTCTTGCCGAAGTCGTTGATCTTGTCCGGCCATCCCGTCGACGGGATGAGCGGCGTCCAGATCGGGCCCGGCGCGACGGCATTGACGCGGATGCCCCGCGGCCCGAGTTCCTCGGCGAGGGCCTTCGTGAAGGCGACGAGCGCCGCCTTCGTCATCGCGTAGTCGACGAGGGCCGGCGACGGCTCGGTGGCCTGGATCGAGGCGGTGGTGATGATGCTCGACCCCGGTTCCATCAGCGGCACCGCCGCGCGCGCGAGGAACACCGGCGCGAAGAGGTTGACCCGCATCACCGCCTCGAAGTCGTCGCTCGGCACGCTTTCGATCCCCCCGCGATCGCGCTGGTGGGCGGCGTTCAGCACCAGCACGTCGAGCCCCCCGAACGCCTGCTCGGTGTGCTCGACGAGCTCGATGCAGTGCGCCTCGCTCCGGAGGTCGCCCGGCAGCAGCAGCGGATCGCTGCCGGCGTCGGTGATCCAGCTCGCCGTCTCCTCGGCGTCCGGACGCTCTTCGGGCAGATAGGCGATCGCGACTCTCGCGCCCTCGCGGGCGAAGGCGATCGCCACCGCGCGCCCGATGCCCGAGTCGCCGCCCGTGATGAGCGTGCGGAGTCCCTCGAGCCGGCCGTTGCCCTGGTAGCTCTGCTCGCCGTGGTCGGGAAGCGGCACCATCGCCTCGGTCAGCCCGGGCGGCGCCTGTTCCTGACGCGGGAATCGGTCGGTCGTGTGCTTCGTCGTCGGATCGATCAGTCGTTCGTTCAGCATCGGTCTTCGCCCCCTCGACCCGAGCCACGGTACGCGCCGCCGCAGGGGGCATGGGAGGGGTTGACAGCGCGGTGCCCAAGCCTTGGTGCGCGGACGGTGCACGCGCTTACACGGCGGCCGGGCGCGAGGTCAACCCCTCGCGCCGGGCGACCCGGCCCCCGTACCTTCGAAGCGAAGGAGGAATCATGAACATTCTTGTCGTCATCATCGCCATCGCCGCCATCGCGCTGCTCATCACGGGCGGGATCGTACCGACGCTCAACTTCCTGCTCTGGGTCGGACTGGCGCTCGCCGTCATCGCCGTGATCGTGTTCCTGGTGCGCTACATCGGCGGGAACCGCACGGTATGAAACCCACGCGAACGTGCAGCGAGCGGGGGGCCCGACGGGCCCCCCGCTCGCTGGGCGGTGGGCGGACCGCCCGTCCCGAAGCGGGCGCCGTGCGCGCCGGAGAGGCATAGGCTGACGAACGTGGGAACCCTCTACTACGGCGATTCCGGCACGCCGATCGGTATCGAGGACCGGGTACTCGCGCACCTGAAGGTCGCGATCATCACGAAGCTGCGGCGCGGCGAGAGCTTCACCCTCTCGTGGCAGCACGCCGACGGCCAACCGCGCGGGCGCAGCACCCTCTGGGTGCACCAGTCGGTGCCGCTGCGATTCGTGTTCGACGAGCCCGAGACGCCCGAACTGAGCCGCCAGTGGATCGAGGAGCTGATGCGCTCGGCGAACAGCACCGGCGGCGTGCAGCTCGTGCCCGAGCATCTCGACACCGGCACCATCCCGACCGCCGACGAGCAACCCGTCCAGGTCGGCGTCGACGTGCAGGAGATCGAGCGGGACCGGTAGGCCGACGGCGCGACGCGGCAGGCCTCCGGCCGGCCCGGAGGCCGGCCGGACGCCTGCGTGCCCGGTGGTTCCGGGACCCGGCTCACACCGTGAGATCGGGGTCCGAGCCCCGGGTCCCGTCGTCATGCCCGGCGCCGCGCGGGGCAGTGGGGAGCGTCCCGCCCCGGTGGATCTCGCCGCGCCATCCGCCGGTCTCGACACCGCGCTCCTCGACGAACTCCTTGAACCGGTTCAGGTCTCGCTTCACCTGCAGGTCGTCGATCTGCAGGGCGGCGCCGGCGTGCTCGACGAATCCCTCGGGCTCCCACTCGAGCTCGAGGTCGATGCGGGTACGGTCGGGTCCCTCGGCGGCGAACTGCACGCGGCCGCGGTGCAGCACCTCGCCCGAGCTGCGCCACGCGATGTGGTCGTCGGGTGCCTGGTCGCTGATGTCGGCATCGAACTCGCGGCGCACACCGCCGATCGAGACCACCCAGTGCGTGAGGTCGTCGTCGAGCTGCGTCACCTCGTCGACGCCGGTCAGGAACTCGGGGAACGTCTCGAACTGCGTCCATTGGTCGTACGCCACGCGGATGGGGACGTCGACGTCGGTCGATGCGGTCACGGTCGTGCTCATGATGATCCTCCGTTCCGGGCGCATCGTGGCGCCCGACGGCCACCGTAGGCAGCGGCGGGATCGGATCGCGAGGGGCTTGTGAGTCGGCGCGCGTGCTGGTAGACGGGAGTGGGGGAGCATTTCGGGCTCCGGGATTCCGGGAGGTGGTACCGATGGGCGCCGAAGAATCTCAGGCGGCTCGACCGTCGATCGAGGACTGGTGGCCGAAGCTCTCGATCCACGCCAAGCATCTGCTGCTCGCAGACCTCGAGGCACCGGTCCACGAGGACGTCGCGGCCGAGATCGAACGCATCTCGGGCGCGCACGCTCCCGACCTGCTCTCGCACGAGGAGCGCCGCTTCGTGCTCACGCAGATCGAGCCGGTCGACTGACCTCGGCGCTCAGTCGCTCTCGAACTCCTCGACCTCGGCGGGCTCGGGCACGAGGTGGAGGCCGCTCGTGCTGTTCGCGGTCAGGAGCAGCTGCTCGATCCACAGCCGGTTGAGGGTCGGCGGGCGATTGCCGCTGAACACGAACTGCAGCGGGATCGACTCGTTCAGCCACAGCGTCGTGCGCCCGCTGCCGTTCTCGACCCCGTGCTCCCACGTCATCGCGAAGCTCTCGGACCGGCGCAGCTTGTTGAGGATGGCGATCCGGAGGTGGGCGAGGGTGCGGTCGTCGATTTCGAGCTCGCGCGTCGAGGAGTTGTAGATCAGTTTGCCCATGGCTGCACTCTAGCGGCGTCGGGAGGGCGGGGCGCCCCCGTTGACCGGACGTCCCCTGTCAAGCCCCTGACGGTCGCGCGAGCTCACCGCTAAGACGGGATGATGCGAGCCGTCACCTGGCACTCACCGAGGACCGTCACCGTCGAGGACGTGCCGGATGCCGCCGTCGTCGACCCGGGCGATGCCCTCATCCGGGTGACGTCGACGGCCATCTGCGGGTCCGACCTGCATCTCTACGACGTCTTCGGCCCGTTCATGCGGCGCGGCGACGTGCTCGGGCACGAGGCGATGGGCGTCGTCGAGGCGGTCGGGTCGTCCGTCGGTCGCATCGAGGTGGGCCACCGGGTGGTCGTGCCGTTCGTGATCGCCTGCGGCGAGTGCGCAATGTGCGCGCAGGGCCTGCCGACCCAGTGCGAGACGACCCAGAACCGCGAGCAGGGCACCGGCGCCGCCCTCTACGGCTACACGGAGCTGTACGGCGCGGTGCCGGGCGCCCAGGCCGAGTACCTGCGGGTGCGCCTCGCCGACGCGAACGCGGTCGTCGTCGGTCGCGACCTGCCCGACGAGCGCTACCTCTACCTCAGCGACGTGCTGCCGACGGCGTGGCAGGCGGTGCGCTACGCCGGCGTCTCCCGTGGCGACACGCTCGCCGTGCTCGGGCTGGGGCCGGTGGGCCAGCTGGTCACCCGCATCGCCCGCCGGGAGGGCATCGCCGTCATCGCGATCGAGCCCGTCGTCGAGCGGCGCCTGATGGCCGAGCGCTACGGCGCGGTGACGCTCGACCTCGACGACGTCGACGCCGTGGTCGACGCCGTGCGCGCCTGGACGGACGGTCGCGGCGTCGACGCGGTCGTGGACGCCGTCGGTCTCGAGGCCGACGGCAACGCCGCGACGGCGCTCGTGCAGAACACGGTCGGAGCACTGCCCACGCGCGTGGCGAAGACCATGATGCGACGGGCGGGCGTCGATCGCCTCGCCGCTCTCGACCTCGCGATCGAGCTCGTCCGCCGGGGCGGCACCGTGTCGATCGTCGGGGTCTACGCGGGCATGCTCGACCCGATCCCGATGATGCAGGTCTTCGACAAGCAGCTCACGCTGAGGGCCGGTCAGGCGAACGTGCAGCGCTGGATCCCGGAGCTCCTGCCGATCGCCGAGGCCGATGGCGACCCGCTGGGCCTCGAGGACCTCGCGACGCATCGTGCCCCGCTCGAGCGGGCACCCGAGATGTACGAGCAGTTCAAGCACAAGGCCGCCGGGTGCATCAAGGTCGTGCTGCGACCGTAGTCGGCGGGAGCCGAAGGAAACCGGACGGCGAATCAACCCCTTGGCCCTCCGCGAGCCAGAGGCGCATCATTGGAGCAGGACCCGAGCCAGAGATCGCATGGGGGTCATCATGACCGAGACGCATGATCGCACGGTCCGCTACGCCGAGACGCCCGTCCAGAAGGCGGCGATGATCATCGGCATCGTCTTCCTGGTCGTCGGCGTGGCCGGCTTCATCCCGGGCATCACCACGGGGGTGGACGCGCTCGCCTTCGCCGGGCACGAGTCGGGGGCGATGCTGCTCGGGATCTTCCAGGTGTCGATCCTCCACAACATCGTGCACCTGCTCTTCGGGGTGCTCGGGCTGGTCTTCGCGACCGGCGTCGGCGGCGCGCGGAGCTACCTCGTCCTCGGCGGCCTCGTCTACGCGGCCCTGCTGCTCTACGGGATCGTCATCCGAGGCGACCACCCGGCGAACTTCGTGCCGCTGAACACCGCCGACAACTGGCTGCACGCGGCGCTCGCGGGAGGCATGATCCTGCTCGGGCTGCTCCTCCCTCCGACGCGCGCGGCCCGTGTCGGCGCCCCGCGGACCGCTCGGGCGTGAGCTCGATGCAGTGATCCCGGGCGCGGCGGCGCCCGGGAGGTCGGGTCACGCGCCGGTCTCGTGGTGCGGCGTCGCGACCGGCTTCGACTCGGGCGAGCCGCGCTGGCGCAGGTACACCGAGGCCCCGACGATCGCGGCCACGGCGAGGAACTCGCTCTGCCAGTTCTGCATCGACTCGAACCAGAACTGCGCGGTGCCGAGGTACTCCCACGGCGAGAGGCCGGGGAGGCCGTGGAGCCGCTGCTCCTCGGAGTAGGCCTCGGCGCCGCCGACGGCGTGCAGCCAGAACGAGAGGCCGAAGAGCACGAAGAAGAAGATCGCGAGCGAGTTCTCGTACAGCACCAGCACGAACCCGCCGCGACGGACGGGCCACGGGGTGCCGGG
Organism: Agromyces sp. NPDC058104; assembly: GCF_042884835.1. Lineage (NCBI taxonomy): Bacteria > Bacillati > Actinomycetota > Actinomycetes > Micrococcales > Microbacteriaceae > Agromyces > Agromyces sp. NPDC058104. Next base: position 287,316 of record NZ_JBHVTD010000002.1, read on the forward strand.
GCCCTGCTCGGCTGTGCGGGGGTCCTCGTCCTGCGGGGTCTTCTCGCCGATCGGCTTCGACTCGCTCGACCCCTTCTGGAAGAGGAAGACCGTGAGCACGACGTAGGCGCCCACCTGCAGGAACTCGGACTCCCAGTTCTCGAAGGTGGCCTCGATGAACTGCCCCGACCGGAGGTACTCGGACAGGAGGAGGGGGTCCGCGCCGTGGTCGAGACGCTCCTCGTTCGCGACCTGGAACCCGCTCGCGGCCATGCCGGCCAGGCACAGCAGGAAGATCGCCATGCAGATGAGGAACAGTGCATGCTCGTGCAGCCAGCGGCCGAACCCGCCGCCGCTCTCGGCCGCCTGCTGCCGGCTCCTCGTGGCTTCCTTCGTCACGGCAGCCTCCTTCCTTCATCTCGATGCTCCCCCGCGTCGAGAAGTGCAGCAAGGGCTTGACGTGCTCGCTCGGCGTGGGCCGCAGGCGCTGTCGAGTTCTTGCATTCCGTCGCGTAGCATTGCGGCCATGTCGAGAAGGCTGGCGGACGTCGCGCGCAAGGTCGGGGTGAGCGAGGCGACGGTGAGCCGGGTGCTCAACGGCAAGCCGGGGGTCTCGCCCTCGACCCGCGACGCCGTGCTGACCGCCCTCGACGTGCTCGGCTACGAGCGCCCGACGAAGCTCCGCGGCGAGCGGGCCAGGCTCGTCGGTCTCGTGATGCCCGAGCTGCAGAACCCGATCTTCCCCGCGCTCGCCGAGGTGATCGGCGGCGGCCTGGCCCAGAACGGCTTCACCCCCGTGCTCTGCATCCAGACCGCGGGCGGCATCTCGGAGTCCGACTACGTCGAGCTCCTGCTGCACCAGCAGGTCTCCGGGGTGATCTTCGCGGGCGGGGCGTACGCGCAGGCCGACGTCAACCACGATCACTACGAACGCCTGCGCGAGCTGAAGCTCCCGACGGTGCTGGTCAATGCCCCCATCGCCGGGCTCGACTTCGCCACGGTCTCGTGCGACGACGCCATGTCGATGGAGCAGGCGCTCGGGCACCTCGCCCAGCTCGGGCACGAGCGCATCGGGATCCTCCTCGGCCCGAGCGACCACATGCCCTCGCGGCGCAAGCACGCCTCGGCGATCGCCACGGCGGCGGGGCTCGGCCTCGAGCTCCCCGACGAACGCGTCGTCCACTCCTTCTACTCGCTCGAGTCGGGCCAGACCGCGGCGGCCAAGCTCCTGGCCGCGGGGGTCACCGGCATCGTCTGCGCGAGCGACCCGATGGCGCTCGGCGCGGTGCGCGCGGCACGGCGTGCCGGCCTCCGCGTGCCCGAGGACGTGTCGGTGATCGGCTTCGACGACTCGGCGCTCATGAACTGCACCGAGCCGCCCCTGACGACCGTGCGGCAGCCCATCGAGTCGATGGGCAAGATGATCATCGAGCTGCTCATGCGGCAGATGTCGAGCGAGCGCGCGATCGGCGACGAGGTGTTCTTCGCACCCGAGCTCGTCGTGCGCGCGTCGACGGCTCCGGCTCCGGCGAACGTCTAGCGCCGGCTCGCCCGTCCGGTCGTCCGGCCTTCTCCGGGCGACGGCTCGAGCGCGCCTGCGCGACCGCCGAACGGGGCGACCTGCAAGCGGCTGTCGCAACTCGGCGCAAGTTGTAGCAAACTGATGTCCGATTGTTGAATAGTTGCATCATTCTGTTGCTCTCATTACGTTGAGCCGCATCGACGCCGCCGTCTCCCACGGTCCGGCGCGACGCCCGCCCGACTCGAGGAGAAGCGACCGCGTGACCATGCCGCTCACCGACACCCCCGCCGCCATGCCGAGCGCGTTCACCCGCGACCCGCTCTGGTGGCGCAGCGCCGTGATCTACCAGGTGTACGTGCGCAGCTTCGCCGACTCCGACGGCGACGGCACGGGCGACCTGCGCGGCGTGCTCAGCCGTCTCGACTACCTCGCCGACCTCGGGGTCGACGCGCTCTGGTTCAACCCGTGGTACCCGTCGCCTCTCGCCGACGGGGGCTACGACGTCGCCGACTACCGCGGGATCCACCCCGCCTTCGGCACCCTCGCCGACGCGGAGGAGCTCATCGCCGAGGCGGCGGCGCGAGGCATCCGCACCATCATCGACGTCGTCCCGAACCACGTCAGCTCCGAGCACCCGTGGTTCCGGGCGGCGCTCGCCGCCGGTCCCGGCAGCCCGGAGCGCGAGCGGTTCTGGTTCCACCCGGGCAAGGGCCCCGGCGGCGACGAGATGCCGACGAACTGGGTCTCGAACTTCCAGGGCGACACGTGGACCCGCACCGTGGACCCCGACGGGACTCCGGGGGAGTGGTACCTGCACCTCTTCACTCCCGAGCAGCCCGATCTCAACTGGAACCACCCCGACGTGCGCGCCGAGCACGAGGACATCCTGCGGTTCTGGTTCGACCGCGGCGTCGCGGGCGTCCGCATCGACTCGGCGGGGCTCCTGATCAAGGATGCCGCGCTGCCCGAGGTTCCGGCCGAGCCGGGGCCGGGCGAGCATCCCACCGAGGACCGCGACGAGGTGCACGAGGTCTACCGGTCGTGGCGGCGCATCGCCGACTCGTACGAGGGCACGCGCGTGCTCGTCGGCGAGGTCTGGGTGCCGGATGCCTCCCGCTTCGCGGCCTACCTGCGCCCCGACGAGATGCACACCGCGTTCAACTTCGACTTCATGACCCGCCCGTGGCGGGCCGATGAGCTGCGCGAGTCGATCGACCTCATGCTCGCCGCACACGCGCCCGTCGACGCGCCGAGCACCTGGGTGCTGTCGAACCACGACGTGACCCGCCCGGTCACCCGCTACGGCCGCGACGACTCGAGCTTCGCGTTCGCGAAGAAGCGGTTCGGCACGCCGACCGACCTCGTGCTCGGCACCCGGCGGGCGCGCGCCGCCGCCCTCCTCAGCGCGGCGCTGCCCGGCTCCCTCTACCTCTACCAGGGCGACGAGCTCGGCCTCCCCGAGGTCGAGCTGCCGCGGGAGGTGCTCGAGGACCCGATGCACTTCCGCTCGGGCGGCGTCGACCCCGGCCGCGACGGCTGCCGCGTCCCCCTGCCCTGGCGCGGCACCGCGACGCCGTTCGGCTTCAGCCCCGACGGGGCGGCCCCGTGGCTGCCGCAGCCGGCCGAATGGGCGGCGCTCACCGTGCAGGCCCAGCAGGCCGACCCCTCGTCGATGCTCTGGCTGTACCGGCAGGCGCTGCGCCTGCGCAAGCGGGAGCGCGCCCTCGGCGACGGGTCGATGAGCTGGATCGAAGCGGGCGCCGACGTGCTCTGCTTCCGCCGCGGCGACGACCTCGTCGCGATCACGAACCTCGGGCCGGCGCCGGTCGCCCTGCCCGACCACGAGAGCATCCTGCTCGCGAGCGCCCCGCTCGAGGCCGGGCTGCTCCCGAGCGATGCGACGGCCTGGCTGCGCATCGCGCCGGTGCCGAGGCATCCCTGAACCGCACCACCGCACCATCCCAGCACAGCACCGAAAGGAACAGGACAATGAAGTCATCACGCAGCATCGCGATCGCGGGTCTCACCGCGCTCGTGGTCGCCGGCTCGCTCGCCGCCTGCAGCGCCGACCCGGGCGGCGACGACGGCAAGCTCGAACTGCGCGTCGCCACCTTCCCGCCGGGCGCCGACCAGGCCGCCTACGACGCCTTCGCCGAGCAGGAGAAGCAGTTCGAGGACGCCAACCCCGACATCGACATCGTCGGCCTCGAGTACGAGTGGACGGCTCCGACCTTCGCCGCCCAGCTCGCCGGTGGCAGCCTGCCCGACGTCTTCACCGTGCCGTTCACCGACTCGAAGACCCTCCTCGAGAACGGGCAGCTCATGGACGTCACGAAGGAGATCGACGACCTCGGCTACTCCGACAAGTTCAATCCGATCATCCTCGAAGAGGTCACCGGCGCCGACGGCAAGCTCTACGGCTTCCCGCGCCAGGCGTACGCCAACGGCCTGCACTACAACCGTGCGCTCTTCGAGGAGGCCGGGCTCGACCCCGACAACCCGCCGACCACGTGGGACGAGGTGCGCGCGGCCGCGAAGACCATCTCCGAGAAGACCGGCAAGGCGGGCTACGCGACCATGGCCGCAGGCAACACCGGCGGCTGGCAGCTGTCGGTGCAGGCCGACTCCCGCGGGGCATCCCTCCAGGAGGCGAACGACGACGGCACCTACACCTCGACGATCGACAACGACGCGACGAAGGCGACGCTCCAGTACCTGCACGACCTCCGCTGGGAGGACGACTCGATGGGAGCGACCTTCGACCTCGACTGGGGCAGCATCAACCAGGAGTTCGCCGCCGGCAACGTCGGCATGTACACCTCGGGCTCCGACGTCTACACGGCCCTCGTGCGCGACTTCGGGATGAGCCCCGACGTCTACGGCCTCACCGTGATCCCGACGGAGGACGGCGGCGGCGTGCTCGGCGGCGGCGACATCGCCGTCATGCCGCCCACGCTCGACGACGAGACCAAGGCGGCCGCGGTCGAGTGGATCGACTGGTACTACATGCAGAAGCTCCTGGACGAGGACGCCGCCGTCGCCGATGCGAAGGCGCTCGCCGCCTCCGACCAGGCCGTCGGAACCCCGGTGCTGCCGGTGCTCGACAAGGACACCTGGGACCAGCAGCAGGAGTGGATCGCGCCCTACGTCAACGTGCCGCAGGACCAGATGACCGGCTTCTTCGAGGGCATCTTCGAGCAGACCCCCGTGGGCGAGTTCAAGGGGCAGACGCAGCCGATCTATGCCCTCATGGACAACCTCGTGCAGGCCGTGCTGACCGATGAGAACGCCGACATCGACGCGCTGCTGAAGCAGGTCGACGTCGACGCGCAGGCCCTGCTCGACCAGTGACGACCGTGATCGATCGGGATGCCGCGGCGGAGACCCCGCCGCGGCATCCCGCCGCCCCTCGAGCGGAGCTGCGGCCGCGCCGCCGCCGCACCCCGGCGACCTGGGTGCGCGGCGGCGGGCTGTGGAACCTCGCGTTCCTCGCGCCGATGCTCGTCGTGTTCGGAGTCTTCAGCTGGGGGCCGATCGCGCAGGCGGTCGTCATGAGCTTCCAGAAGACGAACCTGATCACGCCGCCCGTGTGGGTGGGCCTCGACAACTTCGCGCGCGTGCTCAGCGACCCGAACCTCGGAACCGCGGTGCTCAACACGCTCTACTTCGCCGGTCTCGCGCTCGTGTTCGGCTTCCCGCTGCCGATCCTCATGGCGGTGCTCATGAGCGAGGTCCGCCGAGGCAAGGGCCTCTACAGCGCGCTCGCCTACCTGCCGGTCGTCGTGCCGCCCGTCGTCGCGGTGCTGCTCTGGAAGGTCTTCTACAACGCGAGCCCCGACGGCGTCTTCAACACGATCCTCGGCTTCTTCGGCATCCCGCCGCAGCCGTGGCTGCAGTCGTCGGCGACCGCGATGCCCTCGCTGGTCATCGAGGCGACCTGGGCCGCCGCAGGCGGGTCGATCATCATCTACCTCGCGGCGCTCATCGCGGTGCCGCCCGAGCTCTACGATGCGGCCGAGGTCGACGGCGCCGGCATCTGGCGCAAGATCTGGCACGTCACGCTCCCGCAACTGCGGGGCATCCTCTTCATCATGCTGATCCTGCAGGTCATCGGCACCGCCCAGGTGTTCCTCGAGCCCTATCTCTTCACGGGCGGCGGGCCGAACAACTCGACCCTCACCGTGCTGCTGCTGATCTACCGCTACGCCTTCCAGAACAGCCTCGGCGGCGACTACGGCGAGGCGACGGCGCTGAGTCTCATGCTCGCGATCTTCCTGGGCCTCCTGAGCTGGCTCTACTTCAAGCTGACCGACCGTTGGAGCACGAATTGACCACCGCGCAGGGCACCGCCCCCGCCACGACGGCGGACTCGATCACCCTCCGTGCTCGGCTGTCGCGGATGACGCGACGCCGGCAGGAGGGCCGGGACGACCGGGGCGACCGCGGCATCGTCTCCGAGCACGAACGCAAGCGGGGCGGCGTCCGCGCGTCGATGGGCGCGATCCACGTGTTCCTCTTCGTCGGGCTCGTCGTCGCGGGGCTCGGTCCGCTGCTGTGGCTCGCCAAGGCGGCGGTCACCCCCACCCAGGACACGCTCACCCAGCCGTTCGCGCTCTGGCCGAACGGCCTCGACTGGGCGAACCTCGAGCAGGCGTGGAACGACATCCACATCGACCAGTACTTCCTGAACACGATCTGGGTCGCGGCCGGCTCGTGGTTCTTCCAGCTGCTGATCGCGACGACGGCCGGGTACGCACTGTCGATCCTGCGGCCGAAGTACGCACCGGTGCTGAACGCGCTCGTGCTCGCGACGCTGTTCATTCCCGCCGTCGTGCTGCTCGTGCCGCTCTACCTCACGATCCTGCACCCGCCGCTCATCGACACCTCGCTCCTCAACACCTACTGGGCGGTGTGGCTGCCCGCGGCCGCGAACGCGTTCAACATCCTGCTCGTGAAGCGGTTCTTCGACGGGCTGCCGCGCGAGGTGTTCGAGGCCGCCCGCACCGACGGCGCAGGGCCGTTCCGGGTGTTCTGGTCGATCGTGCTGCCGATGTCGAAGCCCATCCTCGGCGTCGTCTCGGTGTTCGCGGTGATCGCCGCCTGGAAGGACTTCCTCTGGCCGCTGCTCGTGCTGCCAGACCCCGCGGTGCAGCCGCTGTCGGTGCGGCTTCCTGCGGTCCAGTCGCAGACCGAGCTCGACGTCTTCCTCGCGGCGCTCGCGATCTCGACGCTCATCCCGGTCGCGCTCTTCCTGGTGTTCCAGCGCCTGTTCCTGCGCGGCGCCGGGCTCGGAGGAGCGGTCAAGGGCTGAGGATGCCGCGGCGCGGCGCCGTTCAGCCGACTCCCCGGTGGAGGGCGTCGGCCGCCGTCGGTAGGGTGGCGCCCATGGAGCACCCCCGCGTGGTCGACCCCGCGCACCCGCTCGTCGAGCGCGTGCGGGCGATCTGCCTCGAGCTGCCCGAGGCGGTCGAGGTCGAGGCATGGGGCCGGCCGACCTTCCGCGCGGCGAAGCCGATCTTCGTGCACGTCTCCGCGAGCATGGAGCGGCCCCTCTCGATCGTCGTGAAGACCGACCCCGACGAGCACCTCGCCCTCGTGCAGGACGACCGGTTCTTCGGGCCGCCGTACTACGACCGCGCCCGCTGGGTCGCGACCGACCTCGACGGGCCCGACGCCGACTGGGAGCTGCTCGCCGAACTCATCGAGACCTCGTACCGGCAGGTCGCCAACCGCCGCCAGCTCGCCGCGCTCGATGCCCAGCGACCCGAGCACGCGGGCGGGTGAGGCGCTCGATTGGCGCGAACGCGAACCGTGCGTTAGAGTTACGTGGTTGCCTGATCGCAGATGATGCGGCAGGCGACAAGCCATGCGCCCGTAGCTCAATGGATAGAGCATCTGACTACGGATCAGAAGGTTGGGGGTTCGAGTCCCTCCGGGCGCACGGAAGAAGGCGGTCCGCATCATGCGGGGCCGCCTTCGTCGTTTCCGGGTCGGTCGCGGCGGCCGTCGGCGAGGGCGGCGCCGCCTGTGAATGCACTGCGCATCATGGCAGCGATGCCATCCGCGAGATGACAGGGCGCAGAGGCCGTCGCTAGGCTCGGTCCCAGGCGTGATTCCCGTTGATCGAAGGTCGACGATGAGGGGTGTGTGCGCGGGGGTGGCCCCCGCCTCATTCGACCTGGGGCTCGCATCGCGGTTCCACGTGGTGCACCCGGTCGCAGCCGGCCGTGGGGGGCATGGTCGGCCCGTCATCGCGCCCGAGGCGCTCGCCGCGAGTCATCCGGGCCGCCTCGTCTCACTCGTGCGCCGCCTCTACGCGGCGCTCATCGCCGTCGCGATCTCGATCGTGCTCGCCGGCGTGCTGGCGCCCGCGGCCCTCGATCCCGCGAGCGCCCTCGACGTCGTCGGGCTCATCCCCGCGCTCGCCGGCGGGGCGGCGGTGTGCGCCGCGCTGCTCGCGGTCTCGGCCTCGCACGCCGGTCTCGCCTCGATCGCGCACCTTCGCCTGCCCGGCCTCGCACCGGGGCCGCGCGCGGCCGCCAACGGCCTCGCGTGGGCGGCGCTCGCCCTCCTCGCCGTGCACTTCACCGCGGCGGCATTCGAGCCGCTGCCCGGCGGGCATCGCGCGATCGGCTGCCTGCTCGGGGCCGGCTTCGGTTTTGGCACGTACCGACTGCACCGGCATGCGCTCGACCACGAGGCCTACCGCAGCTTCAACCTGGTCGCGATGCTGCTGGCGGCGGGCAGCCTCGCGAGCATGAGCCTCACGCCGACGGGCGACTGGTGGGCGCACAACTTCAGCACGCTCGGCACGTCGAACGACCTCGCCGCCGCCTGCTTCAACGTCGCCGTGGTCGTCTCGGGCGCGGGCATGGCAGGGCTGTCCGGCGCGCTCACGCGGGCGCTCGCGACGGGCGCGTTCGCCATCCGCCGAGGGGCGCGCACGACGATGCGGGTGTTCATCGGGCTCGTCGGGTTCGGGCTCATGGGCGTCGGCACGGTGCCGATCGACCGCGAGACCGATCTCCACAACGCCTTCGCCCTCGGCGCGGCGGTCGCGTTCATGCTCCTCTGCATCGGCGCGCCCTGGTACGCGAGGCGGATGCCCCGCCGCCTCCTCGTCTTCTCCTACGCCGCGCTGGCGCTCGAGCTCGTGGCGATGGCGGGGTACGACGCCCTCGGCTGGTTCAGCCTGACCGTCTTCGAGATCATCGCCTTCGCGCTCGTGTTCGCCTGGCTCATCGCGCTCGTCGCGACGACCTCCGCCCACCACCACCATTCGCGCCCTCGTTCGCTGTCGGCGCACGGCGGACCGGAATCCTCCGACGTGCTCGGCGTTATGTTCGGTAGAGAGTTGAGTCGAGACGGCTCAATGTCACCGATCAGGAGGAAAGATGGCCACCGCCTACGACCCGTTCCGCGACCTCGACCGAGTCGCGTCCGCGCTGTTCGAGCCCCGCCGCGGGCCGCGCCGCATGCCGATGGATCTCTACCGCGACGGCGACCACTACGTGCTCACCGCCGACCTTCCGGGCATCGACCCCGGTTCCGTCGACATCGACGTGGACGGCCAGTTGCTCACGATCCGGGCTGAGCGCACCCTCGCCGCCGGCGACGGCGTGAAGTGGATCACCCGCGAGCGCGAGGCCGCATCGTTCCTGCGTCAGCTGAACCTCGGCCAGGGCGTCGACACCGAGCGCATCTCGGCGAGCTACACGAACGGCGTGCTGAGCGTCACCATCCCCGTCAGCGAGAAGGCGAAGCCGCGCAAGATCGCGGTCGAGCACGGGGATGCCTCGGGCTCCGAGTCGCCCGTGACCGAGCGCGTCGAGCCGGTCGAGCAGTGACCGGCGACACCGGCACCGTCGAGATCACGCGACTCGACGAGCGCCATCGCTACCAGCTCGTCGTCGACGGCGAGCGCGCCGGATTCGCCCAGTACCGCCTCGAGCCCGGCCGGGTGGTGTTCACCCACACCGTCATCAAGCCCGAGTACGAGGGCCGGGGCCTCGGCAGCCGGTTGGCGAAGTTCGTGCTCGACGACGCCGTGGCGCGGGGCGAGCGCATCGTCCCCGAATGCCCGTTCATCGCCGCGTACCTCCGGAGGCACGACGACTACGAGGCATCCGTCGACTGGCCCTGACCTGGGCGACGACCGCGAACGGAACGGCCGGTGATCGGAGGATCACCGGCCGTTCCGCATGCCGGTGCGGAATCACCCCCTGTTGGGGGCGGTGCGCCGCGACCTGTGCGGGATTACCATTTCGAGCACAACCCGAGTCCGACCCGACCGGACCGGCCGGTCATGCCTCGACGGCCGAGCGATCGGAATGTCCCTATCGATCGCTCGGGTCAGGCTCGCCGAGCTCAGTTCGGGTCGCTCGGCGAGAGGGTCTCCCCAGGAGACCGCGATGGGGTGGGAGGTAGGGTTCCCACCCCATCGTCACGCGCTCGGCGACCCTGGCCGGTGCTTCAGGCGCGCTCGGCGAACCCGCGGATGAAGAGCGTCTGCGCGGCGATCATCCGCTCGATCTCACCGGGGTCGACCGACTCGTCGGAGGCGTGGATCCGCGACTGCGCGGTGTCCTCGGCGCCCCAGAGGATGATGGCCGAGCCGGGCGAGACCTTCTGGAGCGACGCCACGAGCGGGATCGACGCCCCGCTGCCGATGTTCTCGACCGCGGCGCCGTAGGCCTGCTCGAGCGCGGACTCCGCGGCGACGATCGCCGGGTTCGAGGCATCCACCGCGAAGGCGTGACCCACCTTCACCTTCTCGACCTCGACCTCGCAGTTCCACGGCCGCTGCGATCGCAGGTGCGACATCAGGGCCTCGAGCTGCGCGTCGCCGTCGGACCCCGGCACGATCCGCATCGACAGCTTCGCGGTGACCGAGGGCAGCAGCACGTTCGAGGCCTCGGCGGTGTTCGGCAGGTCCATGCCGAGCACCGTCACCGAGGACTTCGCCCAGATGCGGTCGGAGAGCGAGCCCGTGCCGAGGAACTCCACGCCGGGCAGGATCGCCGAGCCCTCGCGGTACACGTCCTCGTCCATGTCGGCGCCGCTCCACGACGAGCTGTCGACGCCGGGGATCACCGTGTCGCCGTGCTCGTCGTGGAGTGTGTCGAGGATGCGGATCATCGCCGTCATCGCGTCGGGTGCCGCACCGCCGAACATGCCCGAGTGCACGGGGTTGGCGAGCGTGCGCACGGTCACCGTGCAGGCGACGTCGCCGCGGAGCGCGGTCGTGAGACCGGGGCGCCCGACCCGCTGCGGGCCGATGTCGCCGATGACGTAGGCGTCGGCGGCGAAGAGCTCGGGGTTGGCCTCGACGAAGCCCTCGAGGTGCGAGATCGTCTCCTCCTCGCCCTCGACGAGGATCTTGATGCGGCACGGGCGATCGGGCCCGATGAGCTTCAGCGTGCCGTAGTGGATGACGAGGCCCGACTTGTCGTCGGCGGCGCCGCGGCCGTAGATGCGGCCGTCGTCCTTCGTGACGGGCTCGAAGGGGCTGCTCGACCAGCCCTGGCTGTCGGGCGCGGGCTGCACGTCGTAGTGGGCGTAGAGCAGGACGATCGGCGACCCTTCGGGGCCGGGGAGGTCGGCGTAGACGCACGGGTACCCGCCGGGCACGTCGAGGAGGCGGACCCCCTCGGCCCCGGCCGCCTCGAAGAGCTCGACCACGGCCTCGCCCATCTTGTGCACCGGTTCGGGGTCGAACCCCGGGAAGGCGATGGACGGGATGCGCACGAGGCCCTCGAGGCGTTCGATCACCTCGGGCATGAGTGCTGCGGCGGCGGACGAGACGTTTCCGGGGTCGTTCATGGGTTCCTCCTCGGACGGACGGTCGGACGGACGGACGGATGGACGGATGGTCGAACGGTCGCCGCGGGATCAGGCGGGCACGACGAGCTGGATCAGCAGGCCGGCCCCCACGACGGCGACCCACGAGACGAGCATCGGGATCGTGAAGGAGTGCCAGACGGGCACCTGGGTCAGCTTCGTCGAGCCGGTCAGGTCGGTCTCGACCGCCGCGATCTGCGAGCCGTTGGCCGGGAACAGCCAGACGCCGATGAGCGACGGCCACATCGCCGTGATGACGCCCGGGGCGAGTCCGGCCGCGAGCGCGATCGGGATCATCGTGTTCGTCGTCGCCGACTGGCTGGTGGTGAGACCGCAGACGACGAAGAGGGCGACGGCCAGCAGCAGCGGGTTGGCCTCGATCATCGCGCCGAGCGGCTCGATGATGGTCTCCTCGTTCGCGGAGATGAAGGTGTCGGCCATCCAGGCGATACCGAAGAGCGCCACCGCCGCGACGAAGCCGGCCTTGAGCAGCGGCTGCTCCACCACCGCCGACGGCTTCACCTTGCGCACGAGGATGATGACGAGCGCGACCGTGAACATGATCATCTCGATCACGGTCGACATGCCGATCGGCACGAGTTCGCCCTCCTCGTCGGGGAAGGCCGGCCGGAGGCCCGGGAACAGCCCGAGGAGCACGATGAGGAGCGTGCCGGTGACGAAGATCCACGCGGAGACGGCGCCGCCGGGCGGTACCGGGTGCTCGATGCGCACCGGCTTCACGTCGGCCGAGGCATCCGAACCGCCGGTCTTCACCGCCGTGGCGGTGCCGCCGGCGCTGCCGCCGCCGACCTTGGCCTCGTAGCGCGCCTTGAGCGCCAGGGGAACCTCGACGGTGCCCGCCTTGACCCGCTTGAGGAACTCGGGGTCGTCGAGGAGGTCCTTGCCGACGCGCTGCTGCACGATGGATGTGACGATGCAGGCGACGATCGCCGCGGGGATGGTGATCAGCAGGATCTGCGGGAGCCCGTAGCCCGTGCCGTCCATCAGCACGAGGTAGGCGGCCATCGCCGCCGAGACCGGGCTGGCCGTGATGCCGAGCCCCGAGGTCACGGTCGAGGAGGCCAGTGCGCGCTCGGGTCGCTGCCCGTTGCGGTAGGCGGTCTCGTAGATCACCGGGATGAGGGCGAAGAAGATGTTCGAGGTGCCCGAGAGCACCGTGAACACGAAGGCGACGATCGGTGCGACGTAGGTGAGCCGCTTGGGATTGCGCTGGATGATCTTCGAGGCGATCGACACCAGGTAGTCGATGCCGCCCGCCGCCTGCATCGCCGACGACGCCGTGATCACCGCGATGATGATGAAGAAGGCGTCGACCGGGATCGACCCGGGCGGGAGCTGGAAGACGAACACCAGGATCACGGTGCCGACGACGCCCCAGAGGCCGAGGCCGAGGCCGCCGGTCCGGACGCCGAGCACGATCGCCCCGATGACGACGGCGGCCTGCAGAATCACGAGCAAGATGTCCATGGAATCCCCCCACAGGATTGGACTGGAACTCACCTCTGGAGCTGCACGTCGCTCGCTCCTGAGCCGACAGTACTGCGGCGCGAGCGGATTCGTCCAGTGTCCGCGCCGCCGCCCCGCGGGGGCTCGGACCGGGCTCGGATCAGGGCTCCGTCGGGCTCAGTCTCGCGCGGACTCGGGACGCGCTCGGACGCTGAGATCGGCGAGGGTGTGCAGCTCCTCCTCCGACAGGGAGGCGCCGAAACGCCGGTGGATGGCGTCCATATGCTGGATGGCGACGCGGCGGAACAGGGCGAACCCGACGTCGGTGATGCCGACGATCGTGCCGCGGCCGTCGTCGGGGTCGGGCTCCTTCACGACGAGGCCGCGCGCGGTGAGCCGGTCGATGAGCCGGCTGATGCTCGGCTGCGTGATCAGCGAGTTGCGGTTGAGCTCCTTCAGCCGGAGCCGGCGGCCGGGCGCGCGCGAGATGTTGAACAGCACGTCGTACTCGTTCAGCGACATGAGCTCGGTGGGGAACTCCGCCGCGAGCTCTCGCATGGTCATCACCTGGGTGCGGAAGAGCGCCTCCCATGCAGCGACCGTGAGTGCGCGTTCGGCCATCGGGGCTCCCTTCGTCATCGACTCATCCAACATTAGGGAATCGGCGGAGGAAACGGTTGAGGGCCGGTCGTAGAGGCTGACGACCGGCCCTCTCCCTTGCACCAAGAGTGTCCTGCAATCACATTCCGCGCCGTCCGCCACAGCAAACGTTCGGCGCACTTCCGAATATATAACGGATCGGTAACAGGCGCTAGTTATCGTTTCGTGATTTTCCGGATGGCGGACGGATGGCGCCCGTCGGGGATCAGTACAGGTCGGGCGAGGGCGTCGAGGCCTGGCGGATCGAGACGTCGGCGTGGCGGTCGAAGCGGTAGCCGACGCCGCGCACGGTGCGCACGATGTCCTGGTAGTGCGCGAGCTTCGAGCGCAGGCGACGCACGTGCACGTCGATCGTGCGCTCGCTCGGCGCCTCGTCGTCGGCGTCCCACAGGCTCTCGATGAGCTCGTGGCGGTCGATCGTGCGGCCCTCGCGCAGCACGAGGTACTGGAGCAGCTCGAACTCCTTGTAGGTGAGGCCGGCGGCCTCGCCGTCGAGCAGCACCCGCTTGCGCGAGATGTCGATGATGACGCCGTTGGGGTGGCGGTCGGCGTCGTTGCGGGCGCCCTGGCCGTCGCGCTGCTTCGCGAGGGCCGACGGGTCCTGCAGGGCGAGGCGCACGACGTCGACGTCGCGGCCGCCGGCGCCCTCGGGCGCCAGTGCGACGGCGGCGTAGGTCTCGGACGAGGGCGAGACCTCGGCCGTGAGCGCGCGGAGCGCCTCGACGATGCGGTGGAGCGTGGTGCCGTCCTCGGCGGCCTTCGCTTCGTCGATGCCGACGTAGAGCACGAAGCCGCGCGCCTCGGTGCCCTCGGGCACGGCGCGGACACGAGGTGCGGCGGGAGCGGCCGGCGCCGCGGCGGGGGCGAGGCCGGCGGCGGCCGCGTTCGAGAGCGAACGGAGCGGAGCGGCCGAGGGGGCGGCCGACAGCGACGGTGCGGTGCGGGCCTGGACGGGACGGACGGAAGCGGTGCGGACGGGAGCGAGAGCGAGAGACATGACGTGAGTCCTTGTGTCGGAGGGTGCTGCAAGAGACCCCGGTCTGCGGGGTCGGAACGAACGGCCGAGCGGCCTGGCGAACCCCCGGGATCCGGTGGGTTCAGTGGAGTCCGTGCCGATCGGGATGCTGATCGGCTGCGTGACTCGGCGGAGGGGTCGCGGTCAGCGGCACATTCGACAACACATGGGTGCACGCGACGACATCATCATGTCGTTCGTCCTGAGAGCGCCGAGGGCGGTCAGGGTGCGTGCGTTGTCAGTCATGGGTGCGAGTAAATCCGACGGTCGAGCATGTGTCAATTCATGTCCCTCGGATGACGGGGTGTGACGTCGCAGTGGGTGCGCGTCAGCGCGAGGCATCCGGAAGAATCAGACGGCCGGATGCCTCGCGTGAAAGATTCTGCGATCAGACACGAATCTCGAAAATCTTCCGCAGTCGAACTGCGCCTCGGCGTGTCGAGAGGCGAAGATTCTGCGAAGCGGATGCCTCGGGGCGCGCTTATACCGTGCCGTAGAGGCGGTCGCCCGCGTCGCCGAGCCCGGGCACGATGAAGCCGTGCTCGTTGAGGCGCTCGTCGACGGCGCCGAGCACGATGGTGACCTCGCGGCCGTGCATCGCCTTCTCGACGGCCTCGAGGCCCTCGGGCGTGGCGAGGATGCAGATCGCGGTCACGTCGTCGGCGCCGCGCTGGAAGAGGTACTCCATCGCCGCGGCGAGCGAGCCGCCCGTCGCGAGCATCGGGTCGAGCACGAAGCACTGGCGGCCCGACAGGTCGTCGGGCAGACGCTCGGCGTAGGTCGTCGGCTCGAGGGTCTCTTCGTTGCGCGCCATGCCCAGGAACCCGACCTCGGCCGTCGGCACGAGCTTGACCATGCCCTCGAGCATGCCGAGGCCCGCGCGCAGGATCGGCACCACGAGCGGCTTCGGCTCGGCGATGCGCACGCCGGTCGTCGGCGCGACGGGCGTCTGGATGTCGACGGGCTCGACGCGGACGTTGCGCGTGCCCTCGTAGGCGAGGAGGGTCATCAGCTCTTCGACGAGCGAGCGGAAGACGGGCGACGGGGTGTTCACGTCGCGGAGCACCGTCAGTTTGTGGGTGATGAGCGGGTGATCGGCAACGTGGACTCGCATAGGCTCGATTCTAGTTTGCAGGGGTCGTGATCTGTCAGGGGTCGGCGAGGGGAGCACGGCATGGATGCTGCGGGGCCGGCGACCCATCGCGAGTGGATGCGGCTCGCCCTCGGCGAGGCCGCACTGGCCCCCGCCACCCGCGACGTGCCGGTCGGCGCGGTCGTGCTCGACGCCGACGGCCGGGTCGTCGCCACGAGCCGCAACGAGCGCGAGCTGACCGGCGACCCCACCGCGCACGCCGAGGTGCTCGCGCTGCGCCGTGCCGCCGAGGCCACCGGCGACTGGCGCCTCGAAGGCTGCACGCTCGTCGTCACGCTCGAGCCGTGCGTCATGTGCGCCGGTGCGATCCTCGCCGCGCGGGTGCCGACCGTGGTCTTCGGCGCGTGGGACGAGAAGGCGGGCGCGGCCGGTTCGCTCTACGACGTGCTGCGCGACCGGCGGCTCAACCACCGCGTCGAGGTCTACGCGGGCGTCGAGGCCGAGGCGTCCGCGCGCCTGCTGCTCGACTTCTTCGAGGATCCGCTGCGCCGGCCCTCGTCGTAGTCGTCGAGGTCGCGCAGCCGGCGGACCGGGCTGAACCACAGGATGACGGGGCCGAGGAGCAGCAGGAACGCCGAGCCGAGCAGCACGGTCGCGCTGCCGAGCTGCGCCGCGAGGAGCCCTGCGGCGAGGGCGCCGACCGGGATCATGCTCCAGGAGACGAAGCGCACGGTCGCCATGACGCGCGAGAGCAGCTCGGGCGGGCTCGCGACCTGGCGGTAGGTGCGCGTCACGACGCTGCCGGGCACGACGGCGGCGCCGAAGACGAGGGTGCCGATCGCGAAGCAGAGCCATCCGGCCGGTCCCGCGCCGAGCGGGATCAGCGCGGCCCCGGCGAAGGCGACGAGGCCGTCGACGAGCAGCACGCGCGCCGAGCCGAACCGGCGCACGAGCCAGGGCGTGGCCGCCGCGGCGAGCAGTGAGCCCACGCCGTCGGCGGCGAGCAGCACCCCGACCATGGCGGGCGGCGCATCGAGGTCGCGCACGAGGTAGACGGCGAACAGGCCCGCCTGGACCCCGCAGACGAGGTTGATGACGCAGGCCCACCACGTCGCCGGCGCCATCACCGGGTGGCGGACGACGAAACGCCAGCCCTCGGCGATCATGGCGCCCATGCCGACCCGCGGCGCACCTGCGGGCGGGGCGGGCTCGCGCCGCTCGGGCAGCCGCCTGAGCAGCATCGCCGAGGCGAGGTAGGAGACGACGTCGACGAGCAGGGCGGGCACGGCACCCACCGCCTGCACGAGCAGGCCCGCCGCCGAGGGGCCGCCCAGCTGGGTCGCGGCCTGCGTGCCCGAGACGAGGCTGTTGCGGCTCGTCAGCTCGTGTCTCGGCACGACGGAGGGCAGGAAGGTCGTGTTGGCGGTGAAGTAGAAGACCTCGGCCACGTTGACGGCGAGGGCGGTGAGCACGAGGTGGCCGAGCGAGAGCGACCCGAGCAGCCAGGCGATCGGCACGGTGAGGATCGCCGCCGCTCGAGCGAGGTCGGCGACCACCTGCGTCGTGCGCAACGGCAAGCGGTGCACGATGGCGCCCGCGGGCAGGCCCAGCACGACCCACGCCAGGTACGACGAGGCGGCGAGCAGCCCCGTCTCGACGGGGCCGGCGTCGAGCACGGTCACCGCCGCGAGGGGCAGCGCGACGGCGGTGACGGCGGTGCCGATGCCGCTCGTCGTGCTCGCGGTCCAGTAGATCCAGAACGGCCGTGCACTCGTGGCCATGCCCGCCTCCTCGTTCGTGACGAGCGCGCGGGAACAGATGGATGCGCGTCGTCGTTGGTAAGTTCCAAAATGGAACTTACACGATGCGCCGGATGGACACATCGTCCGGCCGGCGGGAGGATGGAACCCATGCGCCGCGAGGACCTCACCGACAGCTCGTGCGGCATCGCGCAGTCGCTCGGCATCGTGGGCGACTGGCAGAGCCTGCTCATCGTGCGCGAAGCCGCCGCCGGTGTGACCCGCTTCGAGGGGTTCGCCCGCGAACTCGGCGTCTCGCGCCGCGCGCTGACCGAGCGGCTCGGGGCGCTCGTCGAGCACGGCGTGCTCGAGCGGGTGCCGTACTCCGAGCGGCCGCCGCGGCACGACTACCGGCTCACGGCGAGCGGCGAGGGGCTGCTGCCGGTGCTGCTCGCGCTCCAGGAGTGGGGCACGCGGTTCGTCATGGGCGACGGCACACTGAGCGGGGCGCTCGGCGCAGGAGATCTCGCGCGGGCTCGCGCCCTGGCGGGCACGCGCGTGCCCGACGTCGAGCTCGCCGCGCACGACGGGTCGGCCGTGCGCCTCGTCGACCCCGACCGCTGGACGGCCCTGTTCTTCTTCCCCGGCGCGTACGCACCTGGCACCCACGGCTACCCGCCGCGCTGGGGCGAGGTGCCGGGCACGGCCGGCTGCACGCTCGAGTGCGTCAGCTACGGGCGGCGCAGCGGCGAGCTCGCGGCGGCCGGTGCGCGCGTGCTCGGGGTGAGCACGCAGCATCCCGAGCAGCTCGCGGCCTTCGCCGCGCACGCCGAGCTGCCGTACCTGCTCGCGTCCGACCAGGACGGCCTCGCCGCCTCCGCGCTGCGGCTGCCGGTGTTCCGCGCCGGCGGGGCCGACCGGCTGAAGCGCGTCACCCTGCTCGTCGATCCCACGGGCACGGTGCGACACGTGCAGGCGCCGGTCGTCGATCCCGCGCAGTCGGTCGACGACGTGCTCGGGCTGGTGCGCGAACTGGCCGGCGCCACCGCCGAGTAGCCTGCCGTACCATCGCCGTCTTGATCGCGGATTCAGGAAACAGCGAGATGCGCAGGACGATTTCGCGAGAAACGTCCTGCGCAGCTCACTTCCTCCTGAAATCGTGCGGTCGCCCCGGGAGGCGGCGGGGTCAGTCGCGCGCCGCGATCCCGTCGAGGTACTCGCCGAGCAGCAGCGCCGATGCCGCCTGCGCCCGCGGCCCGTGCACGGCCCGCTCGGCGCGCAGCTGCTCGCGGCTGAGCCCGTACTCGGGCAGTTCGTCGCCCCACGCCGCGAGCCAGTCCTCGTGGATCTCGTCGTCGACCTCGGGGTGGAACTGCACCGCCAGCAGCCAGTCGCCCTTCGCGAACGCCTGGTTCTCGTACTGCGCCGAGGAGGCGAGGCGGGTGAGGCCCGCGTCGTCGGGCAGCTCGAAGCTGTCGCCGTGCCACTGCACCGCGGGCACCCCGGCGAAGTGGCGCACCGGCGACGCCGCGCCCGCCTCGGTCGGCTCGACGTTCAGCCAGCCGACCTCCTTGCGCTCGCCCTTGTAGGCGCGCCCGCCGAGCGACTCGGCGAGCAGCTGCGCCCCGAGGCACACGCCGAAGATCGGCGCCTCGGCGGCGATGCGCTCGCGCAGCAGCGCGATCTCGTCGGCGAGGTAGGGGTACCGGTCGGTCTCGTAGGCCGCCTCGTCGCCGCCCAACACGATGACGAGGTCGGCGTCGAGCGGGTCGAGCGCCGAGACATCCGTCGTGGGGGCGTCGACCGTGACGATCTCGTAGCCGCGACCCTCGAGCGTCTCGCCGAGGTTGCCGAGGCCGATCGCCGAGTCGTGACGCAGCACGAGCGCGACGCGGCGCCCGCGGGCGCCGTCGGCAGCGCTCACTCGAGGCCCTTGATGACGATCGCGTCGGTCGGGGGAGCGGGCAGGTTCGGCTCGACGTAGACGTCGGGCTCGATGTAGATGACCCGCGCCGCGGGTACCGCCTGGCGGATCCGCTGCTCGATGACGTTCGTCGCGGCGGCGACCTCGAGCAGCCGCTGGTCGGCGGCGAAGCCGAGCTTCGCGGCGACGAGCAGCTCGTCGGGCCCGAGGTAGAGGGTCTTCATGTGGATGATGCGCTCGATCTCGGGGCCCGCGGTGATGGCCTGCTCGATCTTCGCGACGTCCTCGTCGTTCGCGCCCTCGCCGACGAGGAGCGACTTCGTCTCGATGCCGAGGACGATCGCGACGAGCACGAGCAGCGTGCCGATCATGAGCGTGCCGATCGCGTCGAACAGCGGGTTGCCGGTGATGACCGTGAGGCCGACGGCGATGAAGGCGAAGACGAGGCCGACCAGGGCCGCGATGTCCTCGAGGAGGACGACGGGCAGCTCGGGCGCCTTCGCCCGGCGCACGAACTGCACCCAGCTCTGACGCCCGCGCACGTGGTTCGACTCCTTCACCGCGGTGCGCAGCGAGAACGACTCGAGCACGATCGCGATCGTCAGCACCAGCATCGGCAGCCAGGCGTTCTCGAGCTCGTGCGGGTGCGTCAGCTTCTCGACGCCCTCGTAGATCGAGAAGATGCCGCCGACCGAGAACAGGATGATCGAGACGACGAAGGCGTAGACGTAGCGCTCGCGGCCGTAGCCGAAGGGGTGCTCCTTGTCGGCGGCCTTGCGCGCCTGGCGCCCGCCGAGGATGAGCAGCAGCTGGTTGCCGGCGTCGGCCACCGAGTGCACGGCCTCGGCGAGCATCGAGGCCGAGCCCGAGAAGAACCACGCGATGAACTTCGTCAGGGCGATGCCCGTGTTCGCGAGGAAGGCCGCGATGATTGCTTTGGTGCCGCCGGATGCGCTCATGGCGACAATCCTAGGATGGTCGCCATGACCCCCGAAGCATCCGAGTCAGCCACCGTGACCCTTCCTCCCATCGCCTTCCTCGGGGCCGGCTCGATGGCCGGCGCCGTGATCTCGGGGCTCCTCCAGCCGGGCGTCGTCGTCGACGGCGGCATCCGCACCACCAACCGCACCGCCGAGAAGGCGGCCGCCTTCGCGGGCGTGTTCGGCGTCACCGCCTACGCCACCGAGACGGATGCCTCGGCGAACCGCCGCGCCGTCGAGGGCGCGAAGCTCGTCGTCGTCGCCGTGAAGCCCGCGATGGTGCCCGACCTCCTCCGCGAGATCGCCGACGCGCTCGAGCCGGGCACGGTCGTCGTCTCGGTCGCCGCGGGCGTCACCGTCGCGACCTTCGAATCGCTGCTGCCCGCGGAGGTCTCGGTGATCCGCTCGATGCCGAACACGCCCGCGGTGGTCGGTCGTGCCGTCACCGGCGTCTCCGCCGGAACCCGCTCGAGCGACGACGACCTCGCGCTCGCCGTGGCGATGTTCGAAACCGTGGGCGACGTGCTCGTCGTGCCCGAGGCGCAGCTCGACGCACTCTCGACCATCTCGGGCTCGGGCCCGGCCTACGTCTTCTACCTGATCGAGCAGCTCACCGCGACGGCGGTCGAGAAGGGCTTCACCCCCGAGCAGGCGGCGCTCATGGTGCAGGGCACCTTCCGCGGCGCCAGCGAGCTGCTCGCCGCCTCGGGCGAGGAGCCCGCCGAGCTGCGTCGCCGGGTGACGAGCCCGAAGGGCACCACCGAGCGGGCCGTCGCCGTGCTCGAGCAGGCCGAGCTCAAGCAGACCTTCGATCGCGCCACCGACGCGGCGCTCGCCCGCGCCCGCGAGATGGCGGCCGGGGCATGAACGGGGGCTCCGCGACCGCGCCCCTCGCCCGTGCCGCCGGCCTGCGCCTCGACGGCGAGCCCCGGTTCGCGTGGCGCGGCGTCATGCTCGACGTCGCCCGGCGGTTCCGGCCGATCGCCGAGCTCGAGCGCTTCGTCGAACTGCTCGCCGCGCACGGCCTCAACGTGCTGCAGCTGCACCTCACCGACGACCAGGGCTGGCGCTTCGAGGTGCGCGCCTACCCGCGGCTCACCGAGGTCGGCGGGCGGCGCTCGCAGTCGCAGCTCGGCCACGGGCCGCGCTCGACGCTCGACGGCGTGCCGCACGCGGGCTCCTACACCCAGCACGAGCTGCGCGGGCTCGTGCGGTTCGCGGCCGAGCGGGGCATCCGCATCGTGCCCGAGATCGACGTGCCGGGGCATGCGCAGGCGATCCTCGCCGCGTACCCCGAGTTCGGCGTCGGCGGGGCCGACGCGGTGCGGGCGCGGGTCGCCGAGCCGTGGACCCGCTACGGCATCAGCGACGAGGTGCTGAGCGTCGAGGAGGCGACCCTCGAGTTCGTGGGCACCGTCTTCGACGAGCTGTGCGAGGTGTTCGACGCCGAGTTCATCGGCATCGGCGGAGACGAGGCCCGCAAGCGGCTCTGGCGGGAGGATCCGCGCACGCAGGAGCTCATGGCCGAGCGAGGCCTCGCCTCGGAGGACGAGCTGCAGTCGTGGTTCCTCCAGCAGATCGCCGACCGGCTGCGCGCCCGGGGGCGTCGCGTCGTCGGCTGGGACGAGATGCTCGAGGGCCGCGACCCCGCGCCCGATGCCGTGGTGGCCTCATGGCGCGGGCCGGTCGGCGCCGAGCTCGGCGCGCGGCTCGGCCACGAGGTGGTGCTCTGCCCCGACCTCTGGACCTACCTCGACTACCGGCAATCGGATGCCGCGGAGGAGCCGATCCCCGTCGGCACCGTGCTCTCCATCGAGGACGTCGCGACCTTCGACCCCGTGCCGTCGGACGCACCCGAGTGGTACGCCGAGCGCATCGCGGGGGTGCAGGCGAACGTCTGGACCGAGCACCTCGACACGCGCGAGCGGCTCGACTACGCCGTGTTCCCGCGGCTCGGGGCGTTCGCCGAGGTCGCCTGGAACGGCGGTCCGCTCGACTGGGCCTCGTTCGAAGAGCGCCTGCCCGCCTACCTCGGCTGGCTCGACGAGCAGGCGGTCGACTACCGGCCCATGGCCGGCCCCCGCCCCGACCAGCAGCGGCCGGGCGTGCCCGGCGTGCCCCGGGACCGGGCCGACCGGCTCGCCGAGCTCGCACGCCTCACGGCGAACCTCTGAGCCGGCGGGCTCGTAGCGGCGCCGATGCGGCGCCGACACGCCACCGGCCGACGGGGGTTGCGGCCGTGCGACGTCGGAGTCGTCGGACGCGGCGCGCGACACGCCGGCCTTCCGTCTCCGGCGGCGGCGTGTCGGTGCTCGTGTCCGGCGACTCGTCACGCGGTGGGCGACCCGGGCCTGTGTTCCGGTTCGAGCAGCAGCAGCAGCAGCAGCCCGCCCGCTCAGCTGCGGGCGGCGGCGAGCCGGCGGCGTGCGGGCCCCGCGGCGAGCCAGGCGATGCCGGCGACGACGCCGACGACCGCGACCGTGACGGCACCGACGCCGACCGCGTCGGCGACGGCGTCGGCCTCGAGCCGCTCGCCCTGCCGAAGCTCGTACGCGAGCGCGAAACCGACTGCGAACAACCACGTCGCGACGATCAGGATTGCGGGGATCACTGGGATCTTTCGCATGTCCACCTCCTTTCGCATGACCTGCCAGCATAGCCGACTGGGGAGGAAATTTCCTGAACAGGTGGCATTTCTCGCGCGAAGTGACTTCCGCGGGGAAGCGGGCTATGGTCTTCGGAAGCCCGCCAGCTGATGAAGGGAAGCGAGCTCGAATGTCGAAGAAGTCCCCGCGCGGAAACGGCGCGAAGAAGACCGCCCAGCTCTCGCTCAAGGAGAAGCGCGCGCAGAAGCGCGAGAAGCTCGACGAGGGGTTGATCAAGCCGCGGAAGCGGTGATCGATGCCGCGTCGATCGGCTGGTCCGATCGACGCGGCGCCGGTCGCGTGCCACGCTGTGAATGCGCCATGGAGCGGGTCGTTCAGCGAGGGCGGGGCGGAGCCTCCACCTATATTGGATGATATCCAATTCATAGGAGGTGACACGTGTCGGGATTCGTGATCTCTCGGCGCGGGGTGCTCACCGCAGCGGGCTTCGGCCTGCTCGGCATCGGTGCGGCCGGCTGCACCCCCACGACGCACCCCGACGCGTCGGCGTCGGGCCGCACGGCAGGGGAGGGCGCCATGGGCCGCAGGCTCGGAGCCGAATGGGAGTCGCATGCGCTCACCGTCATGTCGTGGCCGACCGCCGCGATCTGGGGCGAGGATCTGCCGTACGTGCGCGACGACATCGCGACCATCGCCGCGACGATCGCCGGGTACGAACCGGTCGTGCTGCTCGCTTCGCCCGGCGATGAGGAGGATGCCGCGTACGAGGCCGGCGACGACGTCGAGGTCGTGACCGTGCCGGTCGACGATCTGTGGGCCCGTGACACCGTGCCGGTCTTCGTCGAGGGCCCCGACGGCCTCGAGGGCGTCGACCTCAACTTCAACGGCTGGGGCGGAAAGCAGCTGCACGACGACGACTCGGGGGTCGCGGCGGCGTTCCTCCGCGAGTTCGGGATCCCCCGCGTCGTCGCCTCGCTCGTCGCGGAGGGCGGCTCGCTCGAGACCGACGGGCTCGGCACCCTGCTCGTCACCGAGAGCTCGATCGTCAACGGCAATCGCAATCCCGGCCGCTCGCGCGACGAGCTCGAGGCCGAGCTGATGCAGCTGCTCGGCATGCGCAAGGTGATCTGGTTCGACGGCGTCGTCGGCGAGGACATCACCGACGCGCACATCGACTCCCTCGTGCGCTTCGTCGCACCGGGCGTCGTGCTGCTCGACGTGCCGGGGCCGGGCGCGCCCGACGACGTGTGGGCGCGTTCGAGCGCCCAGGCGCGCTCGGTGCTCGACGGCGCGACGGATGCCACGGAGCGCGCGATCGAGGTCATCGAGCTGCCGCAGCCCGACTTCGCGAAGATCCGGGGCGAGGGCGACGACTTCCTCGCCTCGTACGTGAACTTCTACATCGCCAACGGCGCCGTCTTCCTGCCCGAGTTCGGCGACCGCAGCGCAGACCGCCGCGCGCGGGACATCCTGCAGGAGCAGTTCCCCGACCGTGACATCGTGCCGATCGCGATCGACACCGTCGCCTCGGGCGGCGGCGGCATCCATTGCGCGACGCACGACCTCCCGGGAGAACCCGAGGAGTGATTCGACGGCGTCGACGACGAGGCCCGGGGCGCCGACGCACCCCGGGCCTTTTCGTGCCCGGAGGCCGGCGGTCCGCCGTCGTTTGACAAGCGGGCGACTGGCGATGATGATGTTTGGATATCATCCAATTTTGACCGATGACGACGTCGTCATCGGGGACAGGAGTCCCTCATGGCCCCCTCCATGATGAAGGCGCTCGCCGCGCTCGCCGGTGCGTTCGCGGTCGCCGCGCTGGCCGCCTGCAGTCCGGCCGGCAGCGCCGCCGACCCGGCCGACGACGGCACCCTCCATGTCGCCCGCGCCGAGTCGTTCGACGGCTGGGACCCGGACAAGGCGGCCGCCTACTCGACCTACCAGACCCTGCAGGGCGTGCTCGAGCCGCTGCTGCGCGTCGCACCCGACGGCACCGGCGTCGAGGCCGGCCTCGCCGAGTCGTGGAGCTACGACGCCGACGCGCTCACCTGGACCTTCGTGCTGCGCGAGGGCACCGCGTTCAGCGACGGGAGCCCCCTCACCTCGGCCGACGTCGCCTTCTCGGCCGGCGTCTGGGCCGAGGGCCCGAACTACGGCGCCCTGTACGCGAACCTCACCGGGGTCACCACGCCTGACGAGCGCACCGCGGTGTTCTCCCTCGCCGCCCCCGATTCGACCCTGCCCGTGCTCATGACGTGGTCGTCGTCGGCGATCTTCCCCGAAGACTTCGGCGGGCTCTCCAAGGAGGAGTACTTCGCGAAGCCGGTCGGCGCCGGGGCCTTCGTCGTCGCCGACTGGACGCCGGGCGGCCGCATCACCCTCGAGAAGAACCCCCACTACTACCTCGAGGGGCGCCCGTACCTCGACCGGGTCGTCATCGAGGTCGTCGCCGACGCGACCGAGCGCGGAGCGCAGTTCCAGGCCGGCCAGGTCGACATCGCCGAGTACGTCTCGGCGATCGACGCGAAGCAGTACGGCGACGGCCTCGTCGACCTGCCGGTCGGGCAGGTCGAGCACCTGAGCTTCAACACGACCCGGGCGCCCCTCGACGACCCGCAGCTGCGTCGCGCGCTCGCGCACGCGATCGACTACGACGCCATCGTCGAGGGCGCGTTCCGCGGCTACGGCTCGGCACCGCGCGGAATCATCCCGCCGAACCTCGCCAACTGGGCGCCACCGAGTGCCGCGCCCTTCGCGCTCGACCTCGACGAGGCGCGCGAGCTGCTCGCCGACTCGGCGACGCCCGAGCCCGGCCCCCTCGAGCTCATCTACGACGCCGGCAACCCCACCGACCACCTCGTCGCGCAGGTCGTCGCGGCCAACCTCGCCGAGCTCGACCTCGAGGTCACCCTCACCGCGCTCGAGACCGGCGCGTTCCTCAGCCGGGCGTACGGACTCGACGCCGACATGGTGCTCTGGTCGTACGGCGCCGTCTCGCCCGATGTGATCGACCCGCTCGGCTGGATCCACGGCACCTCGTGGCTCTTCACCGGCTTCGAGGGCGAGACCGTCGAGCAGCAGTTCTTCGCCTACACCGCGACCGAGTCGCCCGACGAGAAGCAGTCCATCGTCGAGGCCGTGCAGGACGACGCCCTCGCGAACGCCCAGGCCATCAGCCTCGCCGAGTTCCAGGTGCTGCACGGGGTCGCCGATCGCGTCTCGGGCTTCAGCGCCGCGCCGTGGGGCATGTACTACTGGGACACGATCGAGGTCGGCGAAGGCTGATGGGCCGCTACCTCTTCATCGCGAAGCGGGTCGTGTTCGCGATCCCGCTGCTCTTCGCGATCGTGCTGCTCGTCTTCCTCATCCTCAAGGTGACGCCGGGCGACCCCGCCCGGCTCATCGTGGGGCTCCGGGCATCCGACGCCGAGCTGGCGGTCGTCCGCGCCCAGCTCGGCCTCGACGACCCGGCGATCGTGCAGTACCTCCGCTACGTCGGCGAGGTGCTCACGGGCAACCTCGGCTACTCGTTCAAGTCGAACGAGCCCGTGGCGAGCCTCATCGGCGAGCGGATCCCGGTGACGGTGTGGCTGCTCGGCTTCGGCACCCTGCTGTCGCTCGTGATCTCGGTGCCGCTCGCGATCCTCTCGGCACGCGGGCCCGACCGCCCGTTCGACCACGCCACCCGCGCCTTCGGGCTCGTCGCCCTCGCGATGCCGTCGTTCTGGGTCGGCATCATCCTCATCCTCACCGTCGCGCTGCCGACCGGCTGGTTCCCGGTCGGCGGCTTCGGCGAGACCCCGGCCGAGCACCTGCGCTCGATCGCGCTGCCGGCGCTCACCCTCGCCCTCTCGATCGCGCCGCTGCAGGTGCGGAGCCTGCGGGCGAGCATGATCACGGTGCTCGGCGCCGAGCACGTGACGACCGCCCGATCGCTCGGCATCGGCCGCTCGCGCATCATGTCGCGCTTCGTGCTGCGCAACGCCGCCCCGCCGACGGTCTCGATCCTCGCGCTGAATCTCGGCTACCTCCTCTTCGGCGCCGTGGTGATCGAGACGACGTTCGCGCTGCCCGGCATCGGGCAGGGCATCGTGCTCGCGGCGAGGCAGCGCGACATCCCCTCGATCCAGGGCTACACCCTGCTGTTCGCCGTGGCCGTGGTGCTCGTCTTCCTCATCGCCGACGTCATCACCTCGATCGCCGACCCGCGACTGGAGGTCGAGTCATGAGCCCCGGCACCGTCACCACCGTCACCGCCGCCGCGGCCGACGCCATGCCGGCCCGCTCCGTGATCGGCGCCGAGCGCGTGCGACTCCCGCGTCGCGTGTGGGTCGGCACCGGCGTGGTCGCCGCGTACGTGCTCGTCGCCGTGTTCGCCCCGCTCGTCGCGCCGTACGACCCGCTCGAGCAGGACATCGTGAACGCCCTCGCCGACCCGAGCCCCGAGCACTGGCTCGGCACCGACGAGCTCGGCCGCGACGTCGTGTCCCGCCTCGTGTACGCCTCGCGCATCGACCTCCTCGTCGGGTTCCTCGGGGCGGCGCTGCCCGCGATCCTCGGCACCGCGCTCGGCGCGATCGCCGGGTTCCGCGGCGGCTGGGCCGACGGCGTCATCATGCGCGTCTCCGACGTCGTGCAGGCGTTCCCGACGTACATCCTGATCATCGCGCTCGTCTTCGTGCTCGGGCCGGGGGTCACCTCGATCCTCGTCGCCTTCACCTGCATCGCGTGGGTCGCGTACGCGCGGCTCATCCGCACCGAGGTGCTGCGCACGCGCGGGCTCGAGTACGTCTCGGCGGCCCGCGCCTCCGGGCTGTCGCCGAGCCGGGTGCTCTGGCGCCACGTCTTCCCGAACTCGGTGGGCCAGACGCTCGTCTACCTGCCGAGCGACATCGTCGGAGCGACGCTCGGACTCGCGGCGCTCTCGTTCCTCGGTCTCGGCATCCAGGCCCCGACGCCCGAGTGGGGCGCCATGATCGCGGCCGGCCAGCCGTACATCCGCGAGCAGTGGTGGCTCTCGACCGTGCCCGGACTCGTCGTCGTGGGCTTCGGCCTCGGGCTCAGCCTCATCGGAGAGGGAATCGAAGAATGGACCAGGAAGTGAGCCGGCCCGTGCTCGGCGTCGACGGGCTGCGGGTCGATCTCGCGCTCGGCGGAGGCACGATGCATCCCGTCGACGGGGTCTCGTTCGCGGTGGCACCGGGCGAATCGCTCGGCATCGTCGGCGAGTCGGGGTCGGGCAAGAGCCTCTCGCTGAAGGCCGTGCTCGGGCTGCTTCCGCCGGGCGGCACCGCCGCAGGGGACATCCGCTTCGACTTCGCCGGCGGTGCGGGCTCGGGAACCGACGCCGGCGATGTCGAGCGCGTGCGCGGGCACGGCGTCGCGATGATCTTCCAGGAGCCGATGACGGCGCTCAACCCGACCATGCGGGTCGGCGAGCTCATCGGCGAGGCGGTCAGCGCACGGCGGCGGATGCCCCGGCGGGACGTGCGGGCACGGGTGCTCGAGCTCATGGCGAGCGTGGGCATCCCCGAGCCCGAGCGGCGGGCCCGCATGTGGCCGCACGAGCTCTCGGGCGGGCTGCGCCAGCGCGTCATGATCGCCGCAGCCCTCGCCACCGAGCCCGAGCTGCTGCTCTGCGACGAGCCGACGACCGCGCTCGACGTCACGATCCAGGCGCAGATCCTCGAGCTGCTGCGGCGCCTCCGCGCCGAGCGCGGGCTCGCCATGGTGTTCGTCTCGCACGACCTCGCGGTCGTCGCCGAGGTCTGCGACCGGGTGGCCGTGATGTACGCCGGCCGCATCGTCGAGATCGGCCCGGTGGAGGAGGTGCTGCGCTCGCCGAGGCATCCGTACACGGCCGCACTGCTCGCCTCGGCGCCCTCGTTCGCGGGCCTCGGCGGCGCGCTCGCGACGATCCCGGGTTCGCCGCCCGACCCGCGGCGGTTCCCCGAGGGGTGCCGCTTCGCCCCGCGATGCGCGTTCGCGCAGGACGACTGCCGGGTCGCGAGGCACGAGCTCGTCGGCGACGACGAGCGGCGCGCGACGGCGTGCATCCACCCCGAGGTGCTGTTGGAGGTCGGCGCATGAGCGCGTATCTCGAGGCCCACGGCCTGCGGGTGAGCTACCGGACGGGTTCGGCGTTCGCCGCCCGGCTGCGCGGTCGCCCGGTACCCGAGGTGCACGCCCTCGACGGCGTCGACCTCGTCGTCGAGCGCGGCTCGGCGGTCGGCATCGTCGGCGAATCGGGGTGCGGCAAGTCGACCCTCGCCCGCGCGATCGTCGGACTCGTCGAGCTCTCCGCGGGCTCGCTCGCCCTGGACGGCGAGCCGCTCGGAGGGCACCGCACGCCGGCGGCGACCCGGCGCATCCAGATGGTCTTCCAGGACCCGAGCGCGTCGCTCAATCCCTCGATGACGATCGGGCAGACGATCGGGGAGCTGCTGAAGGTGCATCGGATGGTGCCCGCACGCGAGGTGCCGACGCGCGCGGCGGAGCTGCTCGAGCTCGTCGAGCTGCCGGTGTCGCTGCTCGGCGTGTACCCGCGTCGGCTGTCGGGCGGGCAGCGCCAGCGGGTGGGCATCGCCAGGGCGCTCGCGCTCGAGCCCGAGGTGCTGATCGCCGACGAGTCGGTCGCCGCGCTGGATGTCTCGGTGCAGGCCGCGATCCTCAACCTGCTCGAGCGGCTGCGCGTCGAGCTCGGCCTGACCCTGCTCTTCATCTCGCACGACCTGGCGGTCGTGCGACACCTCACCGACCGGCTCGTGGTCATGACCGCGGGCCGCATCGTCGAGGACCGGCCGACCGAGGAGCTCTTCCGCGACCCGCACCACCCGTACACGGCGACCCTGCTCGCGGCGGCGCCGCGAATGGGGGCGGCCTGGGCCGCCGTGGAGCCGGCCGCTGCGCCGGAGCCGCTGGCTAGGATGGTGACGCGATGAGCGAGGGGACGGCGGTGTGACGTGGTGACGGACCGGCGCGCGAAGGGCAGGGCCCGCGAAGAGCTCGTCGTCGAGGCGGCGGCGAAGGCGATCGCCGAGCTCGGCCTCGCGAACGTGCGCGTCTCCGACATCGCCGAGCGCGCGGGCATGCGCCCCGGGCACATCACCTACTACTTCCCCTCGAAGACCGAGCTGCTGATGCTCGCGATCCGTCAGAGCGAGGAGGAGCTCGTCGAGCAGGCCGAGGCCGAGCTCGGCGGCATCGTCGAGCCCTGGGCCCGGCTCGAGCGGCTGATCGAGCTCTCGGCGTCGAACGGGCGCGGCGACCCCGGCTGGATCCTGTGGTTCCAGGTCTGGTCCGACGCGGCGACCGACGACGTCGTCTCCGAGGTGCACAACGAGCTCGACGAGGGCTGGCGCCAGATCCTCCGCGACGTGCTCGAGTACGGGCGCGAGCGCGGCGCGTTCGCCTTCGACGAGCTCGACGAGGTCTCGCAGATCCTCTCCGCGACGATCGACGGACTCTCGATCCAGCTCACGGTCGGGGCGGCGGGCGTCGACCACGAGCGGCTGCTCGCGCTCTGCATGCAGACCTGCGCGGCGTTCCTGGGCGAGCCCGCGCGACGCTGACGGCGGCGCGCCGAGGCGGACCGCCGTGCCCTGCTCGACGAGGTTCGAGACGGGATGCCTCGCCATGCCCACGGGGCGCGGCGAGGCATCCCGTTCGTCGACTCGAGCGCAGTTGCGAGAATCTTGGTTCTCATCCAAAATAGTTGGGACATCGCATTCCGCACCGACGCGCACTCCCTGGAGGTCCGCCGTGACTCAGACGACTCCCACCCCGGCCGCGGCCGGCCGCTCGACGCAGACCCCGGCCGAGGCCGGCTACTCGATGCCCGCCGAATGGGCGCCGCACTCGGCCTGCGTGATGATCTGGCCCGCGCGCCGCGAGCTCTGGAAGGACCGCTTCGAGGAGGCCAAGCGCGACTACGCCGCCGTCGCCCGGGCGATCGCCGCCTTCGAGCACGTCGTCATGCTCTGCAACCCCGGCCGCGCCGCCGAGGTGCGCAGCCTCTGCGGCGCGGGCGTCGAGCCCCTCGAGGTGCCCGTCGACGACTCGTGGGCGCGCGACAGCGGGCCGGCCTTCGTCACGAACGCCGCCGGCGATCTCGCCGCCGTCAAGTTCGGCTTCAACGCGTGGGGCGGTCGCTGGCACCCGCACGACAGCGACCGGCTCATCCCCGAGCGGCTCGCCGAGCACTTCGGAGTGCCGCTCTTCCGGGCCCCGTTCGTGCTCGAGGGCGGCGCCTTCTTCGTCGACGGCGAGGGCTCGCTCATCACCACCGAGCAGTGCCTGCTCAACCCGAACCGCAACCCGCACCTGTCGAAGGCCGAGATCGAGCAGGGCCTCAAGGACTACCTCGGCGTCACCACGGTGACCTGGCTGCCCTTCGGGCACAGCCTCGACGTCGGCCCGGCGGGCACCGACGGCCACGTCGACGGCGTCGCCCAGTACGTCGCCCCCGGTCGGGTGCTGCTCGAGGTGCCCTCCGACCCGCGCTCGAGCGAGTACGAGCGCGCCCGTGAGAACCTCGCCCGGCTCCGGGGCTCGCGCGACGCCGCTGGCCGCACGCTCGAGATCGACCTCCTCGACCCCGATCTCGAGTCGGAGGTCTCCTACGCGAACCACTACCTCGCCAACGGGGCCGTCATCGTGCCCGTCGAGGGCGACGAGCGCGACGCGGGGGTGCTCGAGTTCCTCGCCCGGGTGCACCCCGACCGCGAGATCGTCGGCGTACCCGGCTCGACGATCGCCTTCGGCGGCGGCGGGCCGCACTGCATCACGCAGCAGGTGCCGGCCGCGGGGGTCGTCGCCTGATCGGCTGCACCTGACCGCGCAGAACCTCGCGGCCTCGGACGCCCATTGGTTCCGTCAGGAGGAAGGTGGAGGATGGGCATCACGTGGGGAGGTGTTCGAGCATGAGGGTGGACTCCCTGACGGCGCCGACCGGGCGCGAACCCGCGCTGCGATCGCGCCTGCGAGGCGACGGCACCGCGGAGCGGGCACTCGTCCTGGGCTCGACGGGCTACCTCGGCGGCAGGCTCGTGCCGCGCCTCCTCGCGGCGGGGTACCGCGTGCGGGTCCTCGTGCGCAGCCCCGAGCGGTTGGCGGCGTTCGCCTGGGGCTCCGACGTGGATGTGGTCGTCGGCGATGCCCGCGACGCCGACGCCGTCGCCCGTGCGATGCAGGACGTCGACGTCGTCTGGTACCTCATCCACTCGATGACGAGCGGCCGAGGATTCGCCGACCTCGATCGCCGCGTGGCGCTGGTCGTCTCCCGGGCGGCGCGTGACGCGAAGGTCCACCGGATCGTGTACCTGGGCGGCCTGCATCCGCCTGAGGCGGAGCTCTCCGACCACCTGCGTTCCCGAGTGGAGGTCGGAGAGATCCTGCTCGGGTCCGGAGTGCCGACCGTGGCGCTGCAGGCCGGCGTCGTGATCGGATCGGGCTCGGCGTCCTTCGAGATGATCCGCCATCTCACCGAGGTCCTTCCGTACATGCCCGCGCCCCGTTGGGTCAGGAACCTCATCCAGCCCGTCGCGGTCCGCGACGTGCTCTACTACCTCCTCGCCGCCGCCCATCTTCCGGCCGGGATGAACCGGGCGTTCGACATCGGCGGCCCCGATGTGTGGCGGTACGGGCAGATGATGAACGGCTATGCGATCGAGGCCGGCCTGCCGCAGCGCGGGATCGCGGCGCTCCCGGTGCTCACGCCGACCCTCGCCTCCCACTGGGTCAACCTCGTGACGCCGATCCCTCGTGCGCTGGCCCGGCCGCTCGTCGAGTCGCTGCAGAACGACTGCGTCATGCAGGACCACGACATCGACGCGTTCATCCCGCCGCCGCCCGGCGGGCTCACGCCGTACCGCGAGGCGGTGTCGTTGGCGCTCGGCCGGGTCGAGATCGACGAGGTCGAGACGAGCTGGCTCGACGCCAAGGTGCCCGAGGCGCCCAGCGACCCGTTGCCGAGCGATCCCGACTGGGCGGGCCGCACCGTGTTCACCGACGATCGATCGCGCGACACGTCGGCGAGCGTCGCGGCGTTGTGGTCGGTGATCGCCGGCATCGGCGGCGAGAACGGGTGGTACTCGACCCCGGTCCTCTGGTCGCTCAGGGGCTGGGCCGACCGTCTGGTCGGCGGTGTCGGCCTCTCGCGCGGGCGCCGCAGCAGAACGCGTGTCGCAGTCGGGGACGCGATCGACTTCTGGCGCGTCGAGGCCTGCGAGGAGGAGCGCCTGCTCAGGCTCCGCGCCGAGATGAAGCTCCCGGGCAGTGCCTGGCTGGAGTTGCGTTGCGAGCCGAGTGACGGCGGTTCACGGTACACCCAGCGGGCCGTGTACTTCCCGAAGGGCCTCAGCGGGCGCCTCTACTGGTGGGCGATCCTCCCGTTCCACGGCGTCATCTTCGCGGGCATGCAGAACCTGATCGTCGCGATCGCCGAGGGCAGGGATCGGACCTCCGGGTCGGACTCGCCGGGCGGCGACCCGACGTCGGGATGACCGCCGCCGCAGCGCGAGACCCGCGGCACCCGGTCAGCGCCGCTCGAGCAGCACCATCACCTCGAAGTGCGTGGTCTGCGGGAACATGTCGAAGACGCGCGCCTTGACCGGGCGCAGCGACGGCATCGCCGCGAGGTCCTTCGCGAGCGAGGCCGCGTTGCAGCTCGAGTAGAGCACGTGCGAGACCTCGGATGCCTCGAGCCAGCGTGCGAGCTCGGCACCGATGCCGCGCCGGGGCGGGTTGACGATGACGAGGTCGGGGGCGTCGCCGGGTCGCGCGCGCAGCGCGAAGTCGGTCGCATCGCCCGAGGCGAAGCGCAGGCGCGAGAGCGCGGCATCCGTTCGGCTCAGCTCGGCGCTCGCGACCGCCTCGACGCTCGTCTCGATGCCGGTGACCTCGGGCCCCGTGACCTCGGGGCCGTGGGAGGCGCCGTCGCCGTCGACGGCGGCACTGCCGCCCGCGATGTGCAGGGCGAAGCCGCCGACGCCCGAGTAGAGGTCCCACGCCGAGTCGGGTGCGAGATCGCGGATCCAGTCGCGGGCCTCGGCGTAGAGGGCCGCGGCGATCTCGGTGTTCGTCTGGAAGAAGCTCTGCGGGCGCAGGTGCATGGTGACGTCGTTGAGCCGCATCGCGAGGGTCTGCGCCTCGGTGAGCACGATCTCGTGCTCGCCCTCGAGCACCGCCTTGTGCTCGGGCAGCACGTTCGCGGTGACGACCCGGGCGTGCGGCAGCTCGGCGAGGAGCGCCGGCAGGTGCTTGCGCAGGCGCGGCACGGGCTCGGTCGAGCGCAGTACGAATCGGATCATGAGCTCGCCGTCGGGCGACTCGGTGACGATCAGGTGCTTGAGCTCGCCCGCGCGACGTCGTACGTCGTACGGAGTGAGCCCGGCGAGGGTGATGAATCGGGCGAGCACCGGGAACGCCGCCCGGTGGCCGGGCGAGCAGATGCCGCACGCCTCGAGGTCGATGCCGTGCCCGTCGGCGTCGAGGATGCCGATGGTGGGGGCATCCACGGTGCCGCCGACGACCATCTTCGCCTTGTTGCGGTACCCGTCCTCGCGGCTCGCGACCGGCGCGAGCCACTCGGGCACGTCGAAGGGGGCGAGCAGCTCCTCGGCGTGACGCTGCTTGCCCGCGAGCTGCTCGGGGTACGGCCGACCCATGAGCGCGCACGAGGTGCAGCGCCCGGCGTCGAAGTACGCGCAGTCCACCCGTCAAGCGTAGGCCGCCGGGCGCGGTGCTCGGTCGCCCGCGGCTCGCGCAGCCGTGAAATGCAAGCCGCCGCGGCGCGCCCTTCGGATTTCGTCGGATATCGCTGCGAACACCGACGAGATCGTCAGATTTCGAAGATTGTGCAACGAAATCGTTGACCCTGTCGTGGCGGCGTCGCTAGCCTGCGGGCACGGATGAGGCATGAGACGAAGGAGTCGAGATGGCGAAGCACGGGGACGACGAACTGGGGATGTCGGCGGGCATCAGCCGACGCGATCTGCTCAACGGGATGGCCGTCGTGGCGGGCGCCGCGGCACTCACCGCGGTGCCGGGCGGAGCCGCGCACGCGCAGGCCGGCGGAGGCCACGCGGCCGCGAGCCGCCCGCGGCAGACGGGGCTCGTCGGGCAGACCGACGCCGCCCGCACGGCCGGCCACGGTGCGACCTTCGGCGGGGCCGACTTCGGCAAGCCCAAGGAACTGCGCGAAGCGTACGACCTCGTGGTCGTCGGCGGCGGCGTGAGCGGCCTCGCGGCCGCGCACTTCTACCGCAAGCGCTTCGGCGCCGACGCGCGCATCCTCGTCGTCGAGGCGCTGGCCGACTTCGGCGGTCACCAGCACCGGAACGAGTTCTCGGTGCGGGGCCGCACGCTGCTCAGCAACGGCGGCATGGTCAACCTCGACAGCCCCGACACGTGGAACGCCCCGTCGCTCGAGCTCATGGACGACCTCGGCATCGACTTCGCCGAGCTCGCCGAGGGCGTCGACACGGGGCTCTACGGCTCGATGGGACTCACGAACGGGTACTTCTTCCCCGAGGAGTCGTTCGGCGCCGACACCTTCCTGCGCCGGGCGCCGGGGGAGTCGACCGCCTCGCTCGTGTCGCGTCTTCCGCTCTCGCAGCAGGCTCGCGACGACATCATGCGGATCGAGACGTTCAGCGACGACGTGCTGCCCGGCATGAGCGACGCCGAGAAGAAGCAGGCGCTCGCGCGCATGACGTACCGGGAGTACCTGCAGAACCTCGTCGGCGTCGGCGACGAGGCGCTCGTCTACTACCAGAAGCGGCCGCACGGGCTCTGGGGCGCCGGCATCGAGGCCGTGCCCGCGGGCGACTGCTGGGGCGTCGGCTACCCCGGCTTCGGCGGTCTGGGCCTGAGCCCCGAGCCGTACCCGGGCATCGGCCGCACGCCGGCGATGACGCTGACGACGACGGACGAGGAGCTCTACTACTTCCCCGACGGCGGGGCGACGGTCTCGCGACTGCTCGTCTCCCGGCTCGTGCCGCAGGTCTTCGGCGGCGTGCAGACGCAGGAGAGCATCATCGGCGCCTCGGCGAACTACGCGCTGCTCGACCACCCGAAGTCGAAGGTGCGGATCCGCCTGAACAGCATGGCGACCGCGGTGCGCCACCGCTCGGGCACGAGCGGTCCGATCGACGTCGACTACGTCAACGGCGGCAAGGCGTACCGGGTCGAGGCGAAGCACGTCGTCATGGCGTGCTGGAACGCCGTCTCCTCGTACGTCGTCGACGGGCTGCCGGCCGATCAGGTCGAGGCGATGCGCTACGGCGTCAAGGTGCCGCTCGTCTACGCGCGCGTCGCGCTGAAGAACTGGACGGCGTTCGCGAACGCGGGCGTCTCGCGGGTGACGCCGTACCACCACTTCTGGGACAGCCTCGGCCTCGCGACCCCGACCGACCAGGGCGGCTACCGTTCGGCGCGCGACCCGAAGGAGCCGATCGTCGTCTCGCTGTCGAAGACGCCGAACCTGCCGGGCGAACGCATCACCCGCGACCAGCACAAGGCGGGTCGCCGCAAGCTGCTGCAGGTGACGTTCGAGGACTTCGAGCGGGACATCCGCGACCTCATGCAGCGGTCGCTCGGTTCGGCGGGGTTCGACGCGAAGCGCGACATCGCCGCGATCACGGTGAACCGCTGGTCGCACGGCTACGCGTACGAGTACAACTCGATCGCCGACCCGTCGATCTTCGGTCCGCTCGATCAGCAGCCGTTCCAGGCCGCGCGCCGCAGGCACGGCAACATCACGATCGCGAACTCCGACGCGCAGGCCTTCGGCTACACGCACGCCGCGGTCGACGAGGCGAGCCGCGCGGTGGCCGAGCTGAGCTGAGCGAGGCCTCGCGGGCGACCCCGGCCGTGCTCATTTCGGCCGGCCGGGGTCACCCGCGGTACCACTCCTCGTCGATGCTCGCGAGGCGCGACGGCATGGCCTCGCCGCCGAGGCCGAAGAAGCGCTGGAAGTTCATGATGAGGGGTCGCCAGCGCTCGGGGTCGATGCGGTTCGCATGGCCGGCCTGGCGCAGCGACTCGACCACGTGCACCCGGGTGATGCCCAGCTCGACCGCGAGCAGGCTGGCCCCGGCCGCCGTCGCGGCGCCGCCCATCGGATGGATCGTGACGACCCGGCCCTCGAGGTGCACCGGGAACTCGGCCACCCGCGGGGGCGCGACGGTCTCGGCGGGCATCGGCCGCACCCCCGCCAGGCCGAACTTGTCGCGCACGTGCCGGTAGCCCGCCGCGGCCTTGCGCTCGGAGACCGGGTCGCGGCCGGTCGTGAGGGCCAGCCGGTCGACGGCGTCGACGTGGTCGACCGAGGGCAGGTTGATCACGACCTCGCCCGTCGCGAGGATGTTGCGGCCGGTCTGGCTGCGGGCGGCGACCCCGAGCATGGCGCTCTGGCCGAGCCACCACACGGAGGAGTTCGGGGCGAGGTTCGGGTGGCCCTCCTCGTCGACCGTCGAGAGCAGCGACACCTGGGTGCCGAAGTAGAGGATCGCCGGCGAGATCGGCGTGTGCCGGAGGCTGTGCGTGTGCGCGTCGATCTGGGTCAGGGTTCCCACGTGCTCGCCTTCCTGGTCGGGGTTCCAGCCTCGCGGGGCGGTGACCGCGCCTCCGGCGGGTTCCGGACCTCGCGTCGGGGCAGGCCGCCGCGGGTGCCCGCCGGTGCCGACGCTACGGTGGTCGGATGAGCGACCTCTCCACGCCACGACGCCCCCGCCTCGGCGACCCCGTGCGCGTGCGCGCGCTCAAGTGGGGCGAGGCGCCGCACTGGGCGTTCGACGGCCGTTGGCTCGGCGCCGACGTGCACGGCGACTGGATCGGCTTCGGGCCCGGTACGCGCTTCGCCCGGCCGGGCCACGAGTTCACCGCCGACTGGCCGTCGCTCACGCTCGTCGGCCCGACGGGATGGCTGCCCGCGTTCAACCTCGGCCATCCGCGCGGTCTCGGCATCTACGTCGACCTCGCCACCGTGCCCGAATGGCGGGCGGATGCCTCGGGCTGGACCGTCTCGTACGTCGACCTCGACCTCGACGTGGTCGCGCGCGACGGCGAGGCCCCGTTCATCGACGACGAGGCCGAGTTCGCCGAGCACGCCGTGGCGTTCTCCTATCCGGCCGAGCTCGTCGCGCGGGTGCGCGCCGACGCCGATGCGGTGCTCGCCGCGGTCCGTCGGCGTGAGGCGCCCTTCGACGGCGCGACCGCGGCCCACTGGTTCGAGCGTCTCGCCGCGCTCGGCGGGGAGGGTGCGCTCGGCGGGCTCGGCGGGCTCGGCGGGCTCGGTGGGCTCGGCGGGCTCGGCGGGTGAACTCAGCGATTCAGGAAGATGCGAACTATTCAGGACGGAATCGTCGAAAACGTCCTGAGCAGCCGCCTATTTCCTGAAACGGTGAGGCGGCGGCGCAACCGTGACGCGCGACCGTGACGGGCGACTGCACCCGGGTACCGCTCACGGCTCGAAGCGGTACCCCATGCCCGGTTCGTTGAGGAAGTGCCGGGGCGTGCCCGGAACCGGCTCGAGCTTGCGGCGCAGCTGCGCGACGTAGAGCCGCAGGTAGCCCGCGTCGTTCGCGTGGAACGGCCCCCACACCTCGCCGAGCAGCATCTCGCGGGTGAGCAGCCGCCCCGGATGCTTGAGGAAGAGCTCGAGCAGCCGCCACTCGGTCGGCGTGAGGCGAACGGATGCCGCGTGCCCGTCGTCGCCCGCGGGCCGGATCGTCTTCGCCGCGAGGTCGACCTCGAGCTCGCCGATGCGGTGCACGGCTGCCGCGTCGACCTCGTCGGCGGGGCGACGCGACCTGGCGCGGATGCGGGCGAGCAGCTCGTCCATCGCGAATGGCTTGGTGACGTAGTCGTCGGCGCCGGCGTCGAGCGCCTCGACCTTCTCGGCCGAGTCGGTGCGGCCCGAGAGCACGAGGATGGGCACGCTCGACCACGCCCGCACCGCGCGGATCACGTCGAGGCCGTCGACCTTCGGCATGCCGAGGTCGAGCAGCACGAGGTCGGGGTGCGCGCTCGCCGCGAGGTCGATCGCCTCGGCGCCGTCGCGGGCCGACACCACCTCGTAGCCGCGCGCGCCGAGCGTGATGCGCAGCGCCCGCTGCAGCTGGCCGTCGTCGTCGGCGAGCAGGATCCTCATCGCGCCTCCTCGGCTGCCGGCAGGGTGATGACCATGGTGAGGCCGCCGCCCGGGGTGTCGTCGACCTCCAGTGTGCCGTCCATGCCCTCGACGAACCCCTTCGAGAGGGCGAGCCCGAGCCCGAGCCCGGTGTCGTTGTCGGTGTCGCCGAGCCGTTGGAACGGGGTGAACACCTCGTCGCGCCGCTTGGGCGGGATGCCGGGCCCGCGGTCGACGACCCGGAGCTCGACCCGCCCGCGGAACGCCGACGCCGAGAACCGCACGCGCTCGCCGGGCGGCGTGTGCCTGACGGCGTTCGCGAGCAGGTTCACCACGACCCGCTGCAGCAGCACGGCGTCGGCGAGCACCGGCCTCACGTCGTCGGCGAGGTCGAGCTCGACGTCGCCCGGTCCGAGGCCGAGCTCGTCGAGCGCGGGGAACACGACGTCGGCGACCTCGGTCGGCGCGAGCGTGACCGCCAGCGCGCCCGCCTGCACCCGGCTCACGTCGAGCAGGTTCGTCACGAGCTCGGCGAGGGCGTCGAGGCTCTCGGCGGCGGTCGCGAGCAGCTCGTCGCGCTGAACCGCGGGAAGCTCGAGCTCAGGGGTGCGCAGCGCGCTGACCGCCGCCGATGCGGAGGTGAGCGGTCGGCGCAGGTCGTGCCCGACGGCCGCGAGCAGCGCCGAGCGCACCCGGTCGGTCTCGGCGAGCCCGGCCGCGGACTCGGCGGCCCGGGCGAGGGCGCCGTGCTCGATCGCCTGGTCGAGCTGGGTCGCGATGACCTGCAGCAGTCGGCGTTCGGATGCCTCGAGGTCGGCCCCGTGCAGTTCGAGCACCCCGCGCCGGCCGATGGGCACCTCGGTCACCCGGTCGTCGCGGGCCGGCTCGCCGTCGGCGACGCGGGTCTCGCCGTCGACGAGGAGGCGCACGCCCGTGAGGCCGAACGCCTCCCGCGTGCGGGTGACCATCGCCTGCAGCGCGTCCTCGCCGCGCAGGACGCTGCCGGCGAGCGTGGCGAGCAGCTGCGACTCGGCGGCCGCGCGTCGGGCCTCGCGGCCGCGTCGTGCCGCCTGGTCGACGACGTAGCTCACGAGCAGCGCGTTCGCGACGTAGAAGACGAGCGCGAGCAGCTGCCGGGGATCGTCGATCGTGAGCGTGTACAGCGGGGCCACGAAGAGGTAGTTGAGCGTGATGCCCGACAGGACGGCCGCGAAGAGTCCGGGCCAGATGCCGCCGACCAGCGCGACGACGATGACGAGCAGCTGGTAGGCGAGCACGTCGCTCGTGATCGAGGTCTCGGTGTGCAGCGCCGAGAGCAGCCAGCTGAGCAGGGGCCCGGCGACGAGCGCGAGCGCGAAGCCGGCGATGAGCCGGGTGC
Organism: Agromyces sp. NPDC058104; assembly: GCF_042884835.1. NCBI lineage: Bacteria > Bacillati > Actinomycetota > Actinomycetes > Micrococcales > Microbacteriaceae > Agromyces > Agromyces sp. NPDC058104. The sequence continues at coordinate 327,651 of NZ_JBHVTD010000002.1, forward strand.
GGCTGAGCGCCCCGCCGAGCTTCGGCAGCGAGACGGTCGAGCCGGCAGCGGCGTGGTTCACGATGTGCACGTCGATGTCGCCCGACTCGCGGATGACGGTCGCCCCGATGCCCGGCGACGAGAACGCCGCCGCGAGCCGGGAGCGACGGCTCACGCCGATGACCAGCTGCGTGGCATCCGCCGATCTCGCGAACTCGACGAGCGCCCGCGGCACGTCCTCGCCGACGACCTGGTGGAACGTGCCGCCGAGCTGCTCGACGAGCGTCCGCTGCTGGTCGAGGGCACCGGGATGCCTCGCCCGCATGCCGTCGGGATTCGTGACGTGCACCGCGAGGAGCTCGCCGCCCGACGAACGCTGCGCGATGCGCGCCCCGCGTCGGAGCAGGGTCTCGCCCTCGGGGCCGCCGGTGAGCGCGACCACGACGCGCTCGCGCGCCTCCCAGGTGCGATCGATGCCGTGCTCGGCGCGGTAGGCCTTGAGCGCCTGGTCGACCTCGTCGGCGAGCCACAGCAGGGCGAGCTCGCGCAGCGCCGTGAGATTGCCGAGCCGGAAGTAGTTCGACAGCGCCGCGTCGATGCGTTCGGCCGGGTAGACGAGGCCGCTCGACAGGCGATCGCGCAGCGCCTGCGGCGCGAGGTCCACGACCTCGATCTGGTCGGCGGCGCGCAGCACCCGGTCGGGGATCGTCTCGCGCTGCGGAACGCCCGTGATCTGCAGCACGACGTCGCCGAGCGACTCGATGTGCTGGGTGTTCACCGTCGAGATGACGTCGATGCCGGCGGCGAGCAGCTCCTCGACGTCCTGCCAGCGCTTCGCGTGGCGCGACCCCGGGGCGTTCGTGTGGGCGAGCTCGTCGACGAGGGCGACCTCGGGGCGGCGGGCGAGCACCGCGTCGAGATCCATCTCGTCGATCGACATGCCCCGATGCGTCGAGGGCCGTCGCGGCACGATCTCGAGCCCGAGCGTCATCGCCGCCGTCGCCCTGCGCCCGTGCGTCTCGACGAAGCCCACGACGACGTCGCGCCCCTCGCCGACGAGCCGCTTGCCCTCCTCGAGCATCGTGTAGGTCTTGCCGACGCCGGGAGCGGCGCCGAGCAGCACTCGCAACCGCCCCCGCTTCATGTCGTCAGTCTCCCACCATCGCGGCCAGCGCGAGGTTCAGCTCGAGCACGTTCACCGTCGGCTCGCCGAGGTACCCGAGATCGCGGTCCTGCACGTGCGACTCGACGAGTTCGGCCACCTCGGCCTCGGGGAGGTCGCGGGCGGCGGCCACGCGGGCCGCCTGCTGGCGTGCGTACTCAGGACTGATGTGGGGGTCGAGTCCCGAGGCCGATGCGGTGAGCGCGTCGGCCGGCACCTCGTCGCCCGCCACGCCGTCGGCGTCGACGAGCTGCGCCCGGCGCTCCCCGATCGCCGACACGAGGTCGGGGTTCTCGGGGCCGAGGTTGCTGCCGCTCGACGCACCGCCGTCGTAGCCGTCGCCGGCCGCCGACGGACGGGGCTGGAACCACTCGGGCAGGGGTGCGCCCGAGGCATCCGCGAAGGACTGGCCGATGAGCGAGGAGCCGACGGCGTCGCCGGAGGCGTCTCGCACGAGCGAGCCGTTCGCCTGGGCCGGCAGGGCGAGCTGTCCGATCGCGGTGACGGCGGCGGTGTAGGCGACGCCGAGCACGAGGGTGAAGACGAGCATGGCGCGGAGCGCGACCCAGTGGGTGCGGAGCGTGGTGCGGGTGGAGGTCATGTTCCTGTTCCGTTCAGGTGAGTTCCGGCCGCTGCGCCACTTCGGCGGCCTCTGCGCCGGATGACGTGGCGCGCGCGATGGCGAACTGGCGCAGCGGTGACGGGGTCATGGGCTCAGAAGCCGGGGATGAGGCTGACGACGAGGTCGATCAGCTTGATGCCGACGAACGGGGCGACGATGCCGCCGAGCCCGTAGACGAGCAGGTTGCGGCCGAGCACGGCGGAGGCACCGCCCGGGCGGTACTTCACGCCGCGGAGCGCCAGCGGGATGAGCACGACGATGATGATCGCGTTGAAGACGATCGCCGAGAGGATGGCGGAGGCGGGCGAGTGCAGCTGCATCAGGTTGAGCACCGCGAGCCCCGGGAACACCCCCGCGAACATCGCGGGGATGATCGCGAAGTACTTCGCCACGTCGTTCGCGATCGAGAAGGTCGTGAGCGCGCCGCGCGTGATGAGCAGCTGCTTGCCGATGCGCACGATGTCGATGAGCTTCGTCGGGTCGCTGTCGAGGTCGACCATGTTGCCGGCCTCCTTCGCCGCCGAGGTGCCCGTGTTCATCGCGACGCCGACGTCGGCCTGCGCGAGCGCGGGGGCGTCGTTCGTGCCGTCGCCCGTCATCGCGACGAGGTTCCCGCCCTTCTGCTCCCGTCGGATGAGCTCGAGCTTGTCCTCCGGGGTCGCCTCGGCGAGGTAGTCGTCGACGCCCGCCTCCTTCGCGATCGCGGCGGCCGTGAGCGGGTTGTCGCCCGTGATCATGACCGTGCGGATGCCCATCGCACGCAGCTCGGCGAAGCGCTCGACGAGGCCGTCCTTCACGATGTCCTTCAGGTGCACGACGCCGAGCACGCGGGGTGCGGAACCATGCTCGTGCACCGCGACGACGAGCGGCGTGCCGCCGCCGGTCGAGATCGCGTCGACGCGCTGCTCGAGCTCGTCGAGCGTCGGCGAGGCGAGACGGCCGGATGCCTCGACCCACGCGGTCACGGCCGAGCCGGCGCCCTTGCGCACGACGGTGCCGTCGGCGAGGTCGAGCCCCGACATGCGGGTCTGCGCGGTGAACGGCACGACCTCGCCGGCGGGCGCGACATCGAACCGGATGCCTCGTGCCGCCGCGAGCTCGACGATCGAGCTCCCCTCGGGGGTGGGGTCGGCGAGCGAGGCGAGCGCGGCAGCCCGCACGAGCTCGGCCTCGTCGACGCCCGGCATCGGCACGAACTCGCTCGCGCGGCGGTTGCCGTAGGTGATCGTGCCGGTCTTGTCGAGGAGGAGCGTCGTGACGTCGCCCGCGGCCTCGACTGCGCGGCCCGACATCGCGAGCACGTTGCGCTGCACGAGGCGGTCCATGCCGGCGATGCCGATCGCCGAGAGCAGCGCGCCGATCGTCGTCGGGATGAGGCAGACGAGCAGGGCCACGAGCACCGTGATGCTCACGGGCGACGCGGCGTACGAGGCGATCGGGTTGAGCGTCAGCACGACGACGACGAACACGATCGAGAGGCTCGCGAGCAGGATGTTCAGCGCGATCTCGTTCGGCGTCTTCTGCCGGGCCGCGCCCTCGACCAGCGCGATCATGCGGTCGACGAAGGTCTCGCCGGGCTTCGAGGTGATGCGCACGACGATGCGGTCGCTGAGCACCCGCGTGCCGCCCGTCACCGCCGAGCGGTCGCCGCCCGACTCGCGCACGACCGGGGCCGACTCGCCCGTGATCGCCGACTCGTCGACCGAGGCGATGCCCTGCACGATGTCGCCGTCGCCGGGGATGAGCTCGCCCGCCGCGACGACCACGAGGTCGCCGAGCCGCAGCTCGGCCGACGAGACGTCGGTCAGCGCGCTGCGCTCGGCGAGGGCGTCGGACACCGCGTCGTAGAGGTCGACGCGGTGCGCGACCGTCGAGGTGCGGGTCTTCCGCAGGGTGTCGGCCTGCGCCTTGCCGCGACCCTCGGCGACCGCCTCGGCGACGTTCGCGAAGACCACGGTCAGCCACAGCCAGGCGGCGATGGTCCACGTGAAGCCCACGGGCACGGCGCTGCCGCCCGAGGTGCCCGGGCCGCCGAGGAAGGGCTCGGCGATCGCCAGCGCGGTCGTGAGCGCCGCGCCGACCTCGACGAGGAACATGACGGGGTTGCGCCACATCTGCCGTGGGTCGAGCTTGCGCAGCGCGCCGGGGAGCGCGGCGACGAGCTGGCGGGGCCCGAACGGGGCCTTCGGCTTCGGGTGCGGGTGGGGGAGGTGCCCCTCGGCCGCGGCGGAGGCCGTGGCATCCGGATCGTGCGGAGCGGTGGTGAGCGTCATGACGAGCTGAGTCCTTCTGCGAGGGGTCCGAGCGTGAGCACGGGGAAGTAGGTGAGGGCGGTGACGAGCACCGTGACGCCCACGAGCAGGCCGACGAACTGCGGCTTGTGGGTCGGCAGCGTGCCGACGGTCTCCGGCGCCCTGCCCTGCGCGGCGAGCGAGCCCGCGAGCGCGAGCACGAACACGATCGGCACGAACCGTCCGAGCAGCATCGCGACGCCGAGCGCCGAGTTGAGCCACGGGGTGTTCGCGGTGAGGCCCGCGAAGGCCGAGCCGTTGTTGTTCGACGCGCTCGTGAAGGCGTAGAGCACCTCGCTCATGCCGTGCACGCCGGGGTTCCAGATCGAGGCCTGCTCGACGTCCTCGCGGACGCCCGGGATCGCGAAGCTCAGCGCGGTGCCGGCGAGCACGAGGGTCGGCGTCACGAGGATGTAGAGGCTCGCGAGCTTGATCTCGCGCGGGCCGATCTTCTTGCCGAGGTACTCGGGGGTGCGGCCGACGAGCAGGCCCGCGATGAACACCGCGATCACGGCGAGCACGAGCATGCCGTAGAGGCCCGAGCCGACGCCGCCGGGGGCGACCTCGCCGAGCATCATGTTGAGCATCGGCATCATGCCGCCGAGGGCGGTGAACGAGTCGTGCATCGAGTTGACCGCGCCGGTCGAGGTGAGCGTCGAGGTCGTGCCGAACAGGGCCGAGCCGAAGATGCCGAAGCGCGCCTCCTTCCCCTCCATCGCGGCGCCGGCGAGCTCGGGCGCGGTGCCGCGACCCGCGGACTCGATCGCACTGAGCAGGGTGAGCGAGACCACGAAGAGGGTCGCCATGACCGCGAGGATCGCGTAGCCCTGCTTGTTCGAGCCGACCATGCGGCCGAAGGTGCGGGGGAGGGCGAACGGGATCGCGAGCATGAGCACGTTCTCGAAGAGGTTCGTCCACGCGGTCGGGTTCTCGAAGGGATGCGCCGAGTTCGCGTTGAAGAAGCCGCCGCCGTTCGTGCCGAGCAGCTTGATCACCTCCTGGCTCGCGACCGGCCCGCCGGGCAGCTGCTGGGTGCCGCCCGCGAGGGTGGCCACCTCGGTGAAGCCGTTGAAGTCCTGCACGACGCCGCCGATGAGCAGCACGATCGCGCCGACGATCGACAGTGGAAGCAGCAGGCGGAAGGCGCCGCGCACGAGGTCGACCCAGAAGTTGCCGATCGTCGCCGAGCCGCGCCGGGCGAAGCCGCGCACGAGGGCGACGGCGACGGCGATGCCGACGGCGGCCGAGACGAAGTTCTGCACGGCGAGGCCCGCGAGCTGCACGGTGTAGCCCATGGTCAGCTCGGGCGAGTACGACTGCCAGTTCGTGTTCGCGACGAACGAAGCGGCCGTGTTGAACGCGAGCCCCTCGGGCACGGCCGGCAGGCCGAGCGAGTAGGGCAGCAGGGCCTGCATCCGCTGCAGCGCGTAGACGAGCAGCAGGCCGACGAGCGAGAATGCGAGCACGCCGCGCAGGTAGGCGGGCCACGATTGCTCGGCGCGCGGGTCGACGCCGATCAGCCGGTAGAGGCCGCGCTCGGGCCGGGCGTCGCGGTCGCTCGTGTAGATGCGGGCCATGTAGTCGCCGAGCGGGCGGTACAGCAGACCGAGGATGAGCGCGAGGGTGGCCGCCTGCGCGACGGCGAGGAGAGCCCCCATCATCCCCGACCCCCTCGCGTCATCGCTTCGCGCTGGCGCGAGCCTCTGGGTCGGGGGCCCAACCGCTCGGGGTTCACGAGGGCGACCACGAGGTAGACGACGGCGGCGATGCCCAGCGCGGCGGCGAGGAGCGCGAACACGATCATCCCCGCTCCTCTCCGCCCGCCGCTTCGCGTCGGGCCGAGCCCCGGGCGCGTGGGCCCAGCTGCTCGACCCCCTTCGCGATGAGGCCGACGACCACGAAGACGGCGAGGATGCCGATGAGGGTGACGATGTCGAGCACGGAGACTCCAGGGTTCGGGATCCGCCCCGCACCCGCGGCGGCGGGCAGCGCCCCTGCGCTGCACCCCCGATGCAACACCTCGCCGGATGCCCCGGGCCCGATCCTCACGGACCCCTAACGCCCGCTCGCGGCATCCCTACGCGAAGCTCACGGTTTCAGGAAATAGTGCCCGCTTCAGGACGGAATCCCGCGAATCGTCCTGAGCAGCTTCAGTTCTCCTGAAACGATGCGTTCGCGGCGGCGGCGGCGGCGGCGGGGGCGGCGGCGGGTGCGGCGGCGCCGGCGGCACGCAGCGCCTCCCACTCGGCGAGGAGTTCGGGCATCTTGCCCTCGATGAAGCGGAAGAACGCGACCATCTCGCTCGTGCGCCGGGTGCCCGCCGAGTCGGGGTCGCCGAGCGCGTCGATCGCCTGCGCCGCCGTCTCGGCGAAGGTGCCGTAGACCGAGTTCTTTCCGGCGAGCGCGGTGTACCAGGCGTCGTCGAAGATCTCCCACCGCTCGCGCCGACTGCCGGGATGCGGCATCCGGTGGATGATGCCGAGGGAGCGGAGGTAGCGCACCGCACCCGAGATCGCGGCGGCGCTCACGCCGAGCGACTCGCCGAGGTCGGCGGCGGTGAGCCCGCCGTCGTCGGCGACGAGGAGCGCCATCAGCACGCGGGCCGGCATCTTCGGGAAGCCTGCGGCGGTGAGCACGGCCGCCGATTGCTCGACCGCCGTGCTCAGTGCCTGCTCGTCGCGTGCCATCCGTCGATCCTCTCAGAGTCGCCCGGTTCAGCCGCCCGTGGCGAGCTCGCGTCGGCGCATCGCCACGAGGGCGAGTGCCGCGGCGGTGAGTCCGATCGCGATCATCCAGAACCCGCCCGACGAGTCGACGTCGCCGCCCGTCGGCACGGGGGAGTGCGTGAACGGCGAGAGGTCGAGCATCCAGTCGGGTGCGCCGAGCAGCGGCCCGAAGATGCCGAGGATCGCGGCGACGCCGACCACCGTCCAGCCGAGCGGGATCGTCCACCGCGGCAGGTAGGCGAACACGAGGAGCGTCAGCCCGAGGAAGACGAGCGAGACGGGCAGCTGGGCGAGCGCGGCCTGGGAGATGAGCGGCACGAGCTCGTCGGCCTGCTCCGACGTGGCGGCGCCCGCGAGACCCGCGAGCAGGGCCGCGCCCAGCACGACCGCGATCACGATGATGCCGACGAACCAGTACTCGAGCAGCCACCGCGTGCGCGGAACGGGAGTCGCCAGCACGACCTCGGCGGTGCCGTGCGCCTCCTCCTGTCGCGCCCGGATGCCCACCTGCACGGCGCAGCACGCGGCGAGCACGCCGATGATGCCGTAGAACGTCGCGATGAACGCCTGCTCGAGCGTGGCCCCGCCGCCGAGCGCGGCCTGCAGCGTCTCCGCGACCTGGGGGGTGTCGCCGCCGATCTGATCGACGAGGTCCGAGAGCGAGCTCGCGAGGAGTCCGGCGACAGCGCCGCCGACGGCCCAGGCGATCAGCGTCGACACGTTGAGCCGCCAGGCGAGTCCGAACGAACTCGACAGCACCGCGCCGGCCCCGGCGCGCCCCTTGCGGCCGGGCAGCAGGCTCGCCCCCTGGTCGCGCACCGACTGCAGGGCGAACACGATCGCGACGATCACCGCCGAGACGGCGAGGGAGAGCCAGAGCGGCGAGAGTTCGGGATCGCCGAACGGGCTCATCGCCTGCCCCCAGCCGATCGGCGAGAGCCAGCTCACCCAGGACGGAGTGACATGCAGCAGGTCGGACGAGGGCGTGCCCGTGGCATCCCCGATGCCTCGGAGGAGGTAGGCGCCGATGACCACCGCGACCCCTGCGCCGTTCGCACCCCGCGAGGTGCGGAACAGCTGCGCCGTGAACAGCCCGATCGCGACGAAGGCGACCCCGCTCGCGGCGATGGCGACGCCCGTCAACCACGACCCGGTCGGGTCGAGCCCGCCGGCGAGGAAGCCGAGCGCGACGAGCGTGCCGAGCCCGAGGTTGGCGAGCACGCCGTGCACGAGCGTCGCGACCGTCGGTGCGACGCGCCCGGCCGGCGTGGCCGCCACGAGCTCGGCGCGGCCCTGCTCCTCCTCGGCGCGCGTGTGCCGGGTCACGAGGAAGGTGCTCATGAGCCCGCCCATGAGCGCCAGCCAGGCGAACAGGGCGAAGAAGGTGACGGCGCCGAGGTCCGTGCCGTCGGGTGTTCCGCGGAACACGAGGATGGTGCGGGTCGCGGTCGCGAGCTGCAGCAGTTGGGCGCGGTCGGCCTCGTCGCCGTAGGTGTCGGCCACCGCCGCGGTCGACGAGAAGGCGAGCAGGCCGGTGCCGACGAGCCACAGGACGAGCTGCCAGCGGTCGCGGCGCAGCCGCTGCCGGAGCAGCGTGCCGAGCGTGCTCATGCCGGCGCCCCCTCCGAGACCTCCGCGCGCGTGCCGAGCTCGTCGCCGTAGTGGCGGAGGAACAGCTCCTCGAGCGAGGGCGGCGACACGGTCAGCCCGTGCACGTCGAGGCGAGCGAGGTCGGGCAGCACGGATGCCACGCGGTCGCTGTCGACCGTGAAGCTGACCCGTCCGTGGTCGATGAGGAGGTCGTGCGCGTCGGGGATGCCGTCGACCTCGGCGGCGAGTGCGATCGGGTCGACGCCGTCGGCGGAGAACGCGATCTCGGTGCGGGTGAGGTGGCGGAGCTCTGCGAGGGTCCCCGACTCGACGGTCTTCCCGGCGCGGATGATGCTCACCCGGTCGCAGAGCTCCTCGACCTCGGAGAGGATGTGGCTCGAGAGGAGCACGGTGGCGCCGTCGGCGGCGACGCGGGCGATCTCGCGATTGAACACCTGTTCCATGAGCGGGTCGAGGCCGCTCGTCGGCTCGTCGAGGATGTAGAGCTCTGCGGGCGTCGCGAAGGCCGCGATGAGGGCGACCTTCTGCCGGTTGCCCTTCGAGTACGCCCGGCCCTTCTTGCGCGGATCGAAGTCGAACGCCTCGAGCAGGCGCTGCTTGCGTGCGGCGTAGGCGGCCTTGTCGGAGGTGCCGCCGCGCAGGCGCGCGAGCAGGTCGATCGCCTCGCCGCCGGTCAGGTTCGGCCAGAGGCTGACGTCGCCGGGCACGTACGCGACGCGGCGGTGGAGCTCGCCGGCGCGCTTCCACGGGTCCTGCCCGAAGAGGGTCGCCGAGCCGCCCGAGGCGCGGGCGAGGCCGAGCACGATGCGGATGGTGGTGGACTTGCCCGCGCCGTTCGGGCCGAGGAAGCCGTGCACCTCGCCGGCGCCGACCTCGAGGTCGAGGCCGTCGAGCGCGACGGTGCGGCCGAATCGCTTCTCGAGGCCGCTGGCGCTGATCACTGTCGTCATGAGCGCGATGCTACGCCGGATTCACAAATTTGTGAATCTTCCTAACGGAATCCTTACAGGGCCGGACGAACGCCGGCCCCGAAGGACTCCCGCAGGCCTACTCGAGCGCCGCGAACTTCTCGATGTCTCCCTCGGTGCCCGACACGATGATGAGGTCGTGGTTCGAGACCACCGTGTTCTCGGTCGCGTACGTGAACGGCTTGCCGGGACTCTTCACGCCCACGACCGTCACGCGGTGCTTCGAGCGCACGCCCGACTCGGTGAGGTTCTTGCCGCGGATCGGCTTCGGCGGGTACATCTTCACGAGCGCGAAGTCGTCGTCGAACTCGATGAAGTCGAGCATGCGCCCCGACACCAGGTGCGCGGTGCGCTCGCCCGCCTCCCGCTCGGGGTAGATGACGTGGTTCGCGCCGATGCGCTGCAGGATCTTGCCGTGCGACGCCGAGATCGCCTTCGCCCAGATCTGCGGGATCCTGAGGTCGACGAGGTTCGCGGTGATGAGCACGGATGCCTCGATCGACGACCCGACGGCGCAGACCGCGATCGAGAAGTCCTGGGCGCCGATCTGCTTGAGCGCGTCCATGTTCTTGGCGTCGGCGACCACCGCATGGGTCACCCGCTCCGACCACTTCTGCACGAGGGCCTCGTCGGTGTCGACCGCGAGCACCTCGCGGCCGAGGCGGTCGAGCTGTCCCGCGGTGGCGGCGCCGAACCGGCCGAGGCCGATCACGAGCACCGGGGCGTCGTGCCTGATCTTGTCAACCAACGATGGGCCTCTCTTCCGGTCGTTTGAACAGCTGGCGGCGCTGGCTCGCGGCGAGCGCCGCAGCGAGGGTGACGGTGCCGACTCGGCCCATGAACATGGTGGCCGCCATGACGTAGACGCCCTCGGGCGGCAGCTCGGCGGTGAGCCCGGTCGACAGCCCGCACGTGGCGAACGCCGAGATCACGTCGAACAGCACGTTCTCGAACGGCGCCTTCGTGATCTGCAGGATGGCGATCGAGGCGCCGGCGACGATCGTCGCGCCCCAGAGCACGACGCTCACCGACAGGCGCAGCATGTCGCGCGGGATGCGGCGGCCGAACGCCTCCATCGAGGGCGCGCCCCGCGCTTCGGCGAAGGCGGCCAGGAACAGCACGGCGAGCGTCGTCACCTTGATGCCTCCGGCGGTCGACGCGGAGCCGCCGCCGATGAACATGAGCATGCTGCTGACGAGCTGGCTCGAACCGTAGAGGTCGTGCATGTCGATCGTCGCGAAGCCGCCCGAACGCGTCATCGCCGACATGAAGAAGGACTGGAAGATCGTGGGCCCGGCGTCGAGGTGCCCGTAGGTCTTCGGGTTGGCGTGCTCGAGCAGCAGGAACATGGCGGCGCCCGCGACGAAGAGGATCACCGTCGTCGTGAGCGTCAACTTGACGTGCACGCTCCACTTGCGCGGCTGCTTCCAGGCGCGCGCGAGCGCGAAGATCACCGGGAAGCCGAGGCTGCCGAGGAACACGCCGACCATCAGCAGCGACTGCATCCAGTAGTCGTGCTCGAAGGGCAGGAGCCCGCCCGGGTTCGGCGAGAAGCCGGTGTTGGTGAAGGCCATCGCCGAGTAGTAGAGGCTGTACCAGATCGAGTGCCCGACGTCGTATCCCGCAGCGAGCATGCTCGGCATCAGGCCGACCGCGATCGCGGCCTCGATGACCAACGCGCTGATCGCGACGGTGAACAGCAGCCCGCCGACCTCGCCGAGGCGGACCGCCTGCCGCTCGGCCACCGGGCCGACGTGGATGCGCGACGGGTTCGTGTCGCTCGCCGCCATGAGCTTCGCACGCAGTCCGAGCCGGCGCGAGATCACGAAGCCGAGGGTCGTCGCGAGCGTGAGCACGCCGACGCCGCCGATGTTCACGCCGAGGTAGACGAGGCCGTGCCCGAAGGGCGACCAGTACGTCGCCATGTCGACGGTCGCGAGGCCGGTGACGCAGATGACCGAGACGGCCGTGAACAGCGCGTCGTGGAGCGGGGTGACCCGGCCGTCGGCGCTGGCGATCGGCAGGGAGAAGAGCAGCGTGAACACCATGATGAGGGCGGCGAACACGAGGATCGCGAACCGCGACGGCGAGCTCTTGACGAGTGCGTCCACGGCGTCACGGAGCCGCCCGAGCCAGGACCGCCGATCGACTCGACCGAGGCGGGCCACCCGCTGTGCGCGCATCGACCCCCCTCATGTGCCGTCACCGAACGCGTGAGTCATGGTACTCCCCGCTGCGAGTGGCTACCCTTGGGGCATGGCTGACATCTTCGATGTGGTGGCGGACGCGACCAGACGCGACATCCTCGCCGTGCTGCTCGAACGCGAGTCGGCGGTGCCCCAGTCGGGCGGCGAGATCAGCGTCTCCGAGATCGTCGCGGCCCTGGGCACCAGTCAGCCCACCGTCTCCAAGCACCTGAAGGTGCTGCGCGAGTCGGGTCTCGTGACCGTCCGCGAAGAGGGCCAGCACCGGTACTACCGGCTCGACCGCGCGCCGCTCGAGACGCTCGAAGACTGGCTGATCCCCTTCATGTCGTCGGATGCCGCGGCCGACGCCGCGATGCTCGCCGGTGCCGAGGCGCACGAGGCCTCGTTGAACGACGACCAGCGCGCCTTCGCCTCCGCGATCGGCAAGGTCTTCGCCGACGTCACTCAGGTCGTCAAGCGCAAGTAGCCCGCTCAGCCGAGCAGGGCGACGACGAGGGCCGCGCACGAGGCGGCCGACGCGAGCCAGCGGACGTGGTTCCACGCCGTCCAGCCCGGGCGGAACTCGCGCCACGCCGTGCCGAGCGCACCTGCATCGGCCTCGGGAGCGGACGCCAGCCGGTTGTTCCGGGGCACGTTCGCACCGCCGGTGACGCCGACCACGCCGACGAGGTAGACCACGGCCGAGCCGACGATCCACCACGCGCCGGCCGGGTACGCGCCGAAGAACGACATGGTCGCGACGGCGATCAGCAGCAGCGCAGTGCCGAAGATCGCGAGCATGAGCGGCGCGCGCACCGCGGTCACGTTGATCTCGCGCATCGCCCGCGCGGCGTCGGCCGGGGCGAGGCGGTCGAGCCCCTGCATCACGAACCCCGAGAAGGCGAAGAAGACCCCCGAGACGAGACCGGTCGCGACGATGCCGAGGACGAGGAGGACGATGCCGAGCGTGCTCATTGCGCCAGTCTGGCGGAACACCGGGGCGCGTGGGGTGGACGTCGCACCTCATTCATCGATCCGTCGATCTTCGCCCATGCTTCCAACGTGAAGGGCGAAGATCGACGGATCGAGCCCGGATGGCCGGGGGTGCGGCGCCGGGGGTGCGGGCCGCGGCGCGGGGCGGAGCGGCTCGCCCGGTCAGCGCAGGGGCTTGATCATCTCGAGCTCGAGGCCTCCCGGGGCGAGATCGTAGGGGCGGTTGCGCCCGGTGAACGTGAAGCCGAGCTTCTCGTAGAACCTGATCGCCCGCGCGTTCGTCTCGTGGACCTCGAGGCGCAGCGTGTCGCCGTGCCCGAGCGCCCAGTTCTCGACCGCCTCGAGCAGCCTCCGCGAGACGCCTGCGGCATCGCCGCGGTACTCGGGTGCGACGTAGACGCCCACGAGCATCGGCCCGGTCGTGGCATCCGGGATGTAGCCGGCCATCGTGCCCACCCACCGATCCCCGTCGACCGCGACCTTCACGGCCTGGTCGGCGCGCTCGCCGCGGGCGCCGCGCAGGCGCCATCCCTCCTCGTCGACGTCGAGCGCGTGCTCGAGCGTCTCGCCGTACGCGATCGGGAAGTCGCGCAGCATCTCGAGGCGCAGTGCGCGCACCGCCTGCCAGTCGCCGGCGGTCGTCGAGCGGATCACGAATTCGGGGCTGTGCATCCCTCGACGCTAGCGGGTGGCCGGGTCGCGTGACGCCGGGCACCCGGGCCGTCGGATGCGCGAACGAGAACGCTCTGCGAATCCGCTAGACTACTCCGAGGCATTCTGCCTTTCGGCTGCGGCACGCGCGGCCGGCACGATCTTTCTGTGAGGTTCTGATGGGTTCCGTCATCAAGAAGCGTCGCAAGCGCATGGCGAAGAAGAAGCACCGCAAGCTTCTTCGCAAGACGCGCCACCAGCGTCGCAACAAGAAGTAGTCGCTCGCGACTGCAGCTGAGCGTCGGGCCCCACCGGGGTTCGGCGCTTTTCGCTGTCCTCGGGTCTCGTGACGCTCCTGCGTCGCTCCTCGACCACCGGCTGCGTACGATCGGAGCATGGCCCGAGACATCCAGCTCACCCTCATCGGCAAGCCCGGCTGCCACCTCTGCGACGACGCGAGAGAGGTCGTGCAGGCGGTCGTCGCCGAGTTCGAGCAGGATGCCGCGCGGCGGATCTCGCTCGACGAGCAGTCGATCGTCGACGACGAGGCGCTGCGTGCGCGCTACGCCGAGGAGATCCCGGTGCTCCTCATCGACGGTGAGGTGCACACGTACTGGCGGGTCGATCCGGTGCGGCTGAAGACCGCGCTCTGCGCGAAGGGCTGACCGCGAGGCCGGTCGCCCGGCTGTCAACCCGCTTGCCGGGCGGGACCCTCCCGCCTTGACTCGGGGCATGATCTCGATCTGGAGCGTCGAATCGCACGCGCCGGTCGCCGTCGGCTCCGACCGCCTGCCCGGCGGCCGCTTCGACGCGATCATCATCGGCGCCGGCATCACCGGACTCGTCACGGGCGTGATCCTCGCGCGCGAGGGCTGCTCGGTCGCGCTCGTCGAGGCGCGCAGGGTCGCCGCGCTCGCCTCGGGCGGCAACACCGGCAAGGCGACCGTGCTGCACGGCGCGAGACTCAGCACCATCAGGCGGGCGCACTCGGCGAACGTGACGCGCGCCTACGTCGAGGCCAACCTCGACGGGCAGCGATGGATCGCCGACTTCGCCCGCGAGCACCAGGTGCCGTTCGCCGTCGAGCCCGCGGTGAGCTACGCGCAGGATGCGTGGGGCCTGCGACGGATCGACGCCGAGTTCGCCGCCGCCCGCGAGGCGGGCCTGCCGGTCGAGCGGGTCGAGGCCCTGCCGGTGCCGTTCCCGTTCGCGGGCGGGGTGTCGCTCGCCGGCCAGCTCGCGCTCGACCCGGTGGTGCTCGCCGACGCGCTCGCCGAGGAGTTCGCCCGGCTCGGCGGAACGCTCATCACCGGAGTGCGCGCGCGGGGCGTGCGAGCCGGCCGTCCGGCGACGGTCTCGACCGACCACGGCCCGATCCGGGGCGACGCGGTCGTCGTCGCCACCGCGGCGCCGATGCTCCGCCGCGGCCTCTACTTCGCGAAGACGCGGCACTCGCGGTCGTACCTCGCGGCGTTCCGGGTCCCCGAGGCTCCTCCCGTGGCGGGACTCTTCCTCTCGGTCGACGCGCCGACGCGCTCGATCAGGACGACGCCCGACGTCGCGACCGGCGGCCCGCCGCTCCTCCTCGTGGGCGGCGGCGGCCACCCCGTCGGCAGGGTCGCGTCGACGCGCGTCGAGGCCCAGCGCATCGTCGCCTGGACGAACGAGTACTTCGACGCCGCCTCGCCCGTGGCGGCCTGGTCGGCGCAGGACTACGAGTCGCTCAACCTCGTGCCCTTCGTCGGCCGGATGCCACGTGGCCGCCGCCGCATCTGGATCGCGACCGGATACGCCAAGTGGGGTCTCACGAACGGTGCGGCCGCGGGGCTCCGCATCAGCGCCGAGATCCTCGGCGAGTCGTGGCGCGAGCACCGCCCGTGGGTGCGGGTGCTCGGCACGCGGACCACCGCACCGTCGGACCTCGCCCGTGGCATCGTCGAGAACGCGGCGGTCGGCCGCGAGCTCGTGTCCGGGTGGGCGGATGCGCTGGGCCGCGCCGCGCCGACGGCGCGCCCCGCCGAGGGCGAGGGCGTCGTGGTGCACCGCGGCGGGGTTCCGTACGGCGTCTCGACGGTCGGCGGGCGCACGACGGCCGTCTGCGCGGTGTGCCCGCACACCGGGGGAGTGGTGCGCTGGAACGACGCCGAGTCGAGCTGGGACTGCCCGTTGCACGGCTCGCGGTTCGAGGCATCCGGCCGCTTGATCGAAGGGCCGGCGACGCGCGACCTGCGCGCGGGCTCGCGCCGCGACGTCGCCGACCGGTGAGCGCTCCTCATCATGTGGAGTTCGCCGTGAATCGGTAGCGCCCGCCGCCGGCCCGTGGCTAGGGTGACGAACGGGGGGCACGGGTCTGCCCTCGCTCGTTGGAAGGGGACAACGCCGTGGCGCGTGAATTCAAGGGCAGGATCGAACTCGACGTTCGCGACTCGCAGGGGGACTGGGACGCGTTCCTCCCCGAGAAGGCGCCGGAGGGAGCGCCGAACGTGCTCGTCGTGCTCTACGACGACACCGGCATGGCCGCCTGGTCGCCGTACGGCGGCGGCATCGAGATGCCGACGATGGAACGGCTCGCGGAGAACGGCCTCACCTACTCGCAATGGCACACGACGGCGCTGTGCTCGCCGACACGCTCGACGTTCCTCACGGGGCGCAATCACCACCTCAACGGCTTCGCGACGATCTCGGAGTCGTCGACGGGCTTCCCGGGGTACAACTCCCACATCCCGCCGTCGAACGTGACGATGGCGCACCTGCTGCGGGATGCCGGATGGTCGACGTTCTGGGTCGGCAAGAACCACAACGTGCCGATCGACGAGTGGACCGCGGGTGCCTCGAAGAAGAACTGGCCGCTCGCGCAGGGCTACGACCGGTTCTACGGCTTCATCGGCGGCGAGACGAACAACTGGTACCCGTCGCTCGCGGAGGACAACCGGTACATCGACCAGCCGTACCTCCCCGAGGACGGCTACCACCTGTCGAAGGACCTCGCCGACCAGGCGCTCAAGATGATCCGCGACGTCAAGCAGACGGAGCCCGACAAGCCCTGGTACCTGTGGTTCTGCCCCGGCGCGAACCACGCGCCGCACCACGCGCCCGAGGAGTACATCGCCAAGTACAAGGGCAAGTTCGACGACGGTTACGAGGCGTACCGCGAGTGGGTGCTGCCCCGCATGATCGAACGCGGCATCCTGCCCGCCGGCACCGCGCTCACCGAGCTCAACCCGATGCCCGACGGCACCTTCTCGCAGAGCGACGAGGTGCTGCCGTGGGCGTCGCTGAGCGACGAGCAGAAGGCGATGTTCAGCCGCATGGCCGAGGTGTACGCCGGGTTCAGCGAGTACACCGACGCGCAGGTCGGCCGCATCATCGACTACCTCGAGGAGTCGGGCCAGCTCGACAACACCATCGTCATCTACTGCGCCGACAACGGTGCCTCGGGCGAGGGCTCGCCGAACGGCTCGGTCAACGAGGGCAAGATCTTCGGCGGCTACCCCGACTCCCTCGAAGAGAACCTCAAGCTCGTCGACAAGCTCGGCTCGCCCGACACGTACAACCACTACCCGACGGGGTGGGCGTCGGCGTTCTCGACGCCGTACAAGATGTTCAAGCGCTACACGTACCAGGGCGGCGTGGCCGACCCGCTGGTGATCTCGTGGCCGAAGGGCATCGCCGCGCGCGGCGAGGTGCGCCACCAGTACCACCACTCGACCGACATCGTGCCGACGATCCTCGAGGCCTGCGGGGTCCCGTTCCCCGACACGTACAACGGCGTCGAGCAGACCCCCCTCTCGGGCGTCTCGATGGTGCCGTCGTTCGACGCCGCGCCCGATGCGCCGACGAACAAGCAGACGCAGTACTACGAGATGTTCGGGCAGCGCGGCATCTGGCACGAGGGCTGGAAGGCCGTCACCGTGCACGGCCCGGTCAGCGGCACGGGCGACTTCCCCGGCGACGTGTGGGAGCTCTACCACACCGAGGAGGACCGCTCCGAGTCGAAGAACCTCGCCGCCGAGCACCCCGAGAAGCTCGAGCAGCTCAAGGCGCTCTGGATGGAGGAGGCGAAGAAGAACAACGTCCTCCCGCTGAACGACCTGCAGATCATCGGCAACCCGAAGGACTTCGAGACCTTCGTGCACATGGAGTTCCACCAGCCGGCGCCGGCGTCGGGGCAGTTCGTCTACTATCCGGGCACGAGCGAGATCCCCGAGCGCAGCGCGGCGAACGTGCACGGCGTCTCGTACAAGATCGCCGCCGAGATCGACTTCACCCCCGAGACCGAGGGCGTGGTCTTCGCGCACGGCTCGCGCTTCGGCGGGCACGCGCTCGTCGTGAAGGACGGGCAGGTCCACTACGTGTACAACTTCCTCGGCATCCCGCCCGAGGATCGCGTCTCGGCGCCGGCCCCGACCTCGGGCAGGCACATCATCGGCGTCGAGTTCGTCAAGGAGGGCATGGGCGAGTACCGCGAGGCCACCGGCCCCGTGAAGCTCTCCATCGACGAGCAGCAGGTCGGTGAGCAGCCGATCCGCACCGTGCTCGGCCACTTCTCGCTCTGCGGCGAGGGGCTCACCATCGGCCGCGACAGCGCCGACCCCGTTTCGTCGCTGTACGGCTACGGCTTCGACTTCACGGGCGGCGAGATCGCGCGCGTCGTGTTCGACATCGCCGACGACGCGTACCTCGACCTCGAGGCGCACCTCGCGGCGGCGTACGCACGCGACTGATCGCCCCGCTGCCACAATGGCGGAACGGGGGTGCGGATGCCTCGCGCCCCCGTTCCGCGTTTCGAGAGGATCGCCATGCCGAACGAACTGCCCTCGTGGGCCGACACCTCCACGCGTCGTGCGATCGAAGTCTTCGTCGAGAAGGTCTCGACCGGTCCCGACGCGGTGCCCGAGGCCGAGCGCATCGCGGTCTTCGACAACGACGGCACCCTGTGGAGCGAGAAGCCCATGCCGACGCAGCTGCACTACCTCGTCGAGCAGTGGAAGGTGCAAGCCGAGGCCGACCCGACGCTCGCCGAGCACCAGCCCTACCGGGCGGTCGTGAGCGGCGACCTCGCCTGGCTCGGCGGCGCGGTCGAGAAGCACTACCAGGGCGACGACACCGACCTGAAGACGCTCATCGGCGCGATCGTGGGCGCGACCGCGGGCACGAGCATCGAGGACTACGCCGCCTCGGTCGAGGCGTTCTTCGCGACGGCGACGCATCCGACCCTCGGCACCCCCTACTCGCACACCGTCTACACGCCCATGGTCGAGCTGCTGCGCTACCTCGAGGCCCACGGCTTCACCGTGTACATCGTGTCCGGCGGCGAGCGCGACTTCATGCGGCCGATGACGCAGCAGAACTACGGGATCCCGCCCGAGCGGGTCGTCGGCTCGGCCTTCGGCCTGTCGTACGACCCCGAGACGCACGACGTGCGCTACGCCGCAGGACTCGACGTCTTCGACGACGGCCCCGAGAAGCCCGTTCGCATCTGGAGCCGCATCGGCCGCCGCCCGATCTTCGCCGGCGGCAACTCGAACGGCGACCAGGCGATGCTCGACTTCGCACGCAAGGGCGGCGGGTTCGCGCTCGTCGTGCACCACGACGACGACACCGGTCGCGGCGACACCCCGTACGACAAGGGCGCCGAGAAGGTGCTGGCCGAGGCATCCGTGAACGGGTACACGGTCGTGAGCGTGAAGCGCGACTGGACCCGCGTCTTCCCGGAGGCCTGACCCGGTGGCCAGGGTCGTGACGCCGGCCGCTCGCCGGTTGCGCCTCTTCCCGACGCTCGCGGGCTATCAACGCGGATGGCTCGGGGCCGACCTCATCGCCGGGCTCTCCGCCGGGGCGGTCGTGATCCCGCAGGCGATGGCGTACGCGACCATCGCGAACCTGCCCGTGCAGCTCGGCCTCTACACCTGCATGGTGCCCATGCTCGTCTACGCGATGCTCGGCGGCTCGCGCGCGATGAGCGTGTCGACGACGTCGACGATCGCGACGCTCACGGCGACGACGCTCGTCTCCGCCGGCGTCGCCGCGGGTTCGGACGACCCGGTGCCCGACCTCATCGCGCTGACCTTCATGGTCGGGGTGATCCTGCTCATCGCGCGGGCGGCGAGGCTCGGCTCGCTCGTCGAGAACATCTCGCAGGCGACGATCGTCGGCATCCAGATCGGCGTCGGGGCGACCGTCGCGGTCGGGCAGTTGCCGAAGCTGCTCGGCGAGACCTCGAACGCCTCGGGCGAGGGGTTCTTCAGCTCGCTCGTCGCCGCCGTCGAGGCACTGCCGTCGGCGCACGCCACGACGGTGCTGCTGTCGGTCGCGTCGATCACGGCGATGCTCCTCATGAAGGCGTTCCTGAAGAAGGTGCCCGCGCCGCTCGTCGTCGTCGCCGCGGGCATCCTGCTCGTGGCGTTCACCGGTATCGAGGAGCAGGGCGTCGAGCTCATCGCGCCCGTGCCGCAGGGGTTCCCGCCGTTCGAGCTGCCGACGTTCGCGAACATCGTGCCCATGCTGCCCGGCGCGTGCGCGATCGCGATCATGGCGTTCCTCGAGTCGGCGGCGGTCGCCCGGGGCATCCGCAAGCCCGGCGAGCCGCGAGTCGACAGCAATCAGGAGCTCTTCGGGACCGGCGCCGCGAACACCGTCGGCTCGTTCTTCCAGGTGCTGCCCGCGGCGGGCGGCTTCTCGCAGAGCGCGG
Organism: Agromyces sp. NPDC058104; assembly: GCF_042884835.1. NCBI lineage: Bacteria > Bacillati > Actinomycetota > Actinomycetes > Micrococcales > Microbacteriaceae > Agromyces > Agromyces sp. NPDC058104. The sequence continues at coordinate 347,531 of NZ_JBHVTD010000002.1, forward strand.
TGAACCAGGGCGCCGGCGCGCGCACGCAGCTCTCGTCGATCGTCACGGTCGCGCTCGCCGTGCTCGTCGCGCTGTTCCTCGGCCCGGTGCTGAGCCTGCTTCCGCAGGCGACGCTCGCCTCGCTCGTCTTCGTCGCCGTGGTCGGGCTCATCGACATCGGCGCGCTCGCGAGATTCTGGCGCATCAGCCACAACGACTTCTGGATCGCGGTCGCCACCGCGATCGTCGGCCTCACCGCGGGGCTGCTGCTCGCGGTCGCCGTCGGCATCATCGCGACCATGGTCGTGATCCTGCGCGAGCTCAACCGGGTGCGCCTCGATGTCGGGCAGCCTCGCGACGACGGGGCGGACGGGGCGGTGCTGCCGCTGCGCCTGCTCGGGCCGATGTACACCGCCAACGTGCTCGCCTACGAGAACGCCGTGCTCGACGCAGTGCGCGCCAACGCGGGCACGACCGCGGTGGCGCTCGAGCTGAGCCGGCTCGACGTCGTGTCGGTGACGATCCTCGATGCGCTCGCCGAGCTCGACCGCGAGCTCGCCGACCAGGGCGTCGAGCTGCGCCTCGCGGCGGTGCCCGAGGCGGGTGCGGCGATGTCGCGGCGCGGGCGCTGGTTCAGGGGGCTCGAGGAGGCGGGCCGGGTCTACCCGACCCTCGAGGACGCGGTCGACGCGACGGTCGACTGATCACCCGCGCACTTTTCAGGACGAGCGGGGCGATGCACCGCGTATTCGGGGTATCGGAGCGCTCGTCCTGAATTGCGCTCGCGTCCGTCGCCAGGCCTGCGCTGGTGCTGGGCTGGGCTCAGCCGACGCTGCGCGCGCAGCGGAAGCCGATGTGCGTCGTGGCGGTGTCGTCGGCCTGCGGCGAGCGCGCCGACGGGCGGTAGCGCAGGCAGTACTCGGGCGAGCAGAGGTGCGAGCCGCCCTTGAGCACGCGCCGCGGAATACGCGAGCCGGGCTCGGCGGACGCCGCGGCGAGGAGGTTCGGCCGGGCGCCCGCGTCGACCGCGTCGGCCTCGGAGCCGGGCACGAGGTGGCGGGGGGTGTAGTAGTCGGTCGTCCACTCCCACACGTTGCCGGTGACGTCGAAGAGTCCGTAGCTGTTCGCCGGGAAGCTCATCACGGGCGAGGTGCCCGCGAAGCCGACCGAGGTCTCGTACGGGAAGTGCCCCAGCCAGCGGTTCACCATGACCTGCCCGTCGGGCGTCTCCTCGTCGCCCCAGGCGAAGCGCGCCCCCTCGAGGCCGCCGCGTGCGGCGTACTCGAGCTCGGCCTCGGTGGGCAGGCGGCGGCCGGCCCATCCGGCGTAGGCGGAGGCATCCTCGAAGCTGACCTGCACCACCGGGTGGGCGGGACGGTCGACGAGGGCGTCGGGGCCACCGGCGCCGAAGGGATGCCGCCAGCTCGCGCCGGCGCCCCAGCGCCACCACTGGCGCCAGTCGCGCAGGTCGACGGGCCCGGCGGTCGGGGTGAAGACGAGGCCGCCCGGCACGAGTTCGGCAGGGTCGGCACCCGGGAAGTCGGCGGGGTCGAGGGGGCGCTCGGCGACCGTCACGTAGCCCGTCGCCTCGACGAAGGCGGCGAACTGCGCGTTCGTCACGGGGTGCCGTTCGAGCTCGAACGCCCCGACGGTGCGCTCGTGCACGGGCGTCTCGTCGGCGTAGAACTCGTCGGAGCCCATGCGGAACGTGCCGCCCTCGATACGGATGAGCGGAGTGACGTCGACCATGTCTCGAGCCTACGGCGTCGGGTCGGCCGGGCCGGGCGACGGCGGGCCGGGCCTCGTGCCGAGCGCCGCGAGCGCTTCGCGGTTGCTCTGGTGGACGGGCTCGCCGTGCAGCAGCCCGAGACGCTCCATGCGGTCGCGCGTCTCGTGACGAAGCCGGCTGTACCTCACGTCGATGCCGTGCTCGACCAGCCACGAACGCAGCCGCTCGAACGCCTCGGCGCCCGTGATGTCGACGTCGCTCACGGCCTCCATGTCGAAGACGACGTGCTGCACGGGCTCCTCCGCCGATGCGACCGCGCGCTGCACCGCGTCCTGGAAGACCGTGCCGTTCGCGAAGAAGAGCGGGGCCGCGAGCCGCACGACGATCACGCCGGGTGCCGTCGTGCGGCCCGGCGGCAGGCCCTCGGCCGACGAGGCGCCGTACTCGTCGAGCGACAGCACGTCGATGTCGGGGGTCGCCGCACGTCGGGCGAGGTTCACGAGCGCGAGTACGAACGCGATCGTGATGCCGGCGATCGACCCGAACGCCACGGTGACGCCGAAGCAGACCGCGGCGATGAGGAACTCGGCACGGTCGCGCCGCCAGAGGCTCGCGAAGTCGGGGATGCCGAGCAGCGACAGCACGGCGACGGCGAGCACCGCGCCGATCGCCGGGCCCGGCACGTCCTCGAGCAGGGCGGTGCCGAAGATGAGCAGCAGCGTGGCGCCGACGGCGGCGACGATCGCCGGGAACTGCGTGCGCGATCCCGCCTGGTCGAGCGCGGCCGTGCGCGCCGTCGACGAGCCCATCGCGAAGCTGCCGGAGGTGCCCGACGCGACGTTCGCCAGGCCGAAGGCGAACAGGTCGCGGTTCGCGTCGATGCGGTAGCCGCGCAGGTCGGCGTAGGCCCGCGACACGAGCAGGCCCTCGCCCGCCCCGACGAGGAAGAGCGCGACCGCCGACGGCGCCACGGCCGCCCAGTCGGCCCAGTCGATGACCGGCCACGCGAGCGGCGGCAGGCCGCCCTCGACGTGCCCGAGGGTCGCGACGCCCTGCTCGGCGAGCCCGCCCCACGTCGTCGCGAGCGTTGCGAGCACGAGCACGACGAGCGCCCACGGCACGGTCGGGGCGAACCGCCGTCCGAGCAGCAGCACCACGAGGCATCCGGCCGCGATCACCGCCGACCACGCGTTCGTCGACGGCAGCCCCGTGACGAGGGCGACGAGCTTCTCGAAGAACTCGCCGCCGGCCGGCAACGGGATCCCGAGCATCTTCGCGACCTGGCCGACGAGGATGTCGAGCGCGAGGCCCGCGAGCAGGCCGACGAGGATCGGCTTCGAGAGGAAGTCGGCGAGGAACCCGAGCCGGAACACCGCGGCGAGCAGGAACAGCCCGCCGCAGAGCACCGTCTGGGCGAGCACGAGCGAGAGATAGTCGGCGCTGCCGGCGATCGCGAGGCCGCCGATCGACGAGGCGATCAGGGCCGCCGCCGCGGCGTCGGGCGAGGCGACCAGCTGGCGCGACGAGACGGTGAGCGCCCACACGACGAGCGGCAGCACGAGGGCGTAGAGCCCGACCGCGGGCGAGAGTCCGACGATCTGCGCGTAGCCGATGTTGAGCGGCACGGCGATCGCGAGCAGGGTCACCCCGGCGCCCGCCTCGCGCAGCAGGTTGTGCCGCGTCAGCCCCGCGAAGGGGCGGGGGAACCAGTGGCCGAGCGTGGTGGTGAGTCGTCGAGCCATGCGGCACCCCCTTCGCGTGGCTTCACGCTATCGGGGATGCCGCCGCCCGGCCGCTTACGGCGTCAGGCGCGTCGGACCGCGGAAGAGGTAGGTCGTCTCGCGGATCGAGTGCTCCTCGAGCATGAGCATCAGCACGCGCGCGAGGCCCATGCCGAAGCCGCCGTGCGGGGGAACGCCGTAGCGGAAGAAGTCGAGGTAGAACTCGAGCTCCTCGGGGTCCATGCCCTTGTCGCGGGCCTGCTCGATCAGCACGTCGATGCGGTGCTCGCGCTGCGCGCCCGTCGAGATCTCGACGCCGTTGTAGATGAGGTCGTACGAGTTCGTGAGGCTCGGGTCGCCCTCGTGGCGCATGTGGTAGAACGGCCGGATGCTCGACGCGTAGTCGGTGAGGAACACGAAGTCGTGGCCGTAGGTCTCCTTGACGTACGCCGAGATCTGGCGCTCGCCCTCGGGGTCCATGTCGGCGTCGGCGCGGGGGATGACGTAGCCGTGGTCGGCGACGATCTGCTTCGCCTCGGCGAGCGGGATGCGCGGGAACGGCCGGCTCGGCACCTGCAGCTCGATGCCGAAGAGCTCCTGGATCTCGGCGCCGTGCTTGTCGACGACGGCCTGGAAGCCGGCGACGAGCAGCTCCTCGTGGAGGTCCATGACGTCCTCGTGCGAGTCGATCCAGCTGATCTCGGTGTCGACCGAGGTGAACTCGGTCGCGTGGCGCGAGGTGAACGAGGGGTCGGCGCGGAACGCCGGGCCGACCTCGAAGATGCCGCCGAAGCCGGCGGCCTGGGCCATCTGCTTGAAGAACTGGGGGCTCTGCGCGAGGTACGCCTTGCCCTCGAAGTAGTCGACCTCGAAGAGCTCGGCGCGCGACTCGGAGGCCGACGCCATGAGTTTCGGGGTCTGGATCTCGATGAGCCCCTTCTCGACCCAGACGCCGCGCAGCGCGTGCAGGAACGTCGTCTGGATGCGGAAGATGAGGTTCTGCTTCGGGTGGCGCAGGTCGAGGAAGCGCCAGTCCATGCGCTTGTCCAGGCTCGAGTCGGCCGCGATGGGCGTCTCGGGGTTCGCCGCGGTGACGACGTCGAGCGTCGCGAGCTTGACCTCGATGCCGCCGAGCTTGACCCGCTCGTCGTGCTTCAGCTCACCCGTGACGGTGATGAACGAGCCGTGGGCGAGGGCCGAGATCGCCTCGGTCGTCGCCAGGCGGGCGGATGCCTCGGCGTCGCCCTGCTGGCCCTCGTCGAGCTCGCGCGTGGCGGGGTTCACGAGCTGCACGGCCCCGGTCTCATCGCGCAGGATGACGAACTGCACCTTCTTCTGATCGCGAACCGTCTCGACCCATCCGGACACGGTGACGGGGCCGTCGGGGAGCGCGGCGAGGTTCTTGACGAGGGTGCGGTTGTTCACGATCGTCCATCCTACCTGCGGGGGTTACGGGCGACTTTCCGCGCCGGATACTCGGCGGATTCAAAGGATCCGGCTCTCTAGACTGGAACCCGTGCCGGCCGAGCAGATCCATCTCGTGCGCCATGGCGAGGTGTTCAACCCCCAGGGCGTGCTCTACGGGCGTCTCCCGGGCTACGGGCTCAGCGATCTCGGCCGCCTGATGGCGAAGGCCGCGGCCGACGAGCTCGCTGTGCGCGGCCGCCCGGTCTCGGCGCTCATCACCTCGCCGCTGCAGCGCACGCAGCAGTCGGGCGAGCCCATCGCGAAGGCCTTCGGCCTCGAGCCGGCGCTCGACGAGCGCGTGATCGAGCCCGAGAACCGCTTCGAGGGCAAGCGCATGCGCGGTCCGGGCGGAGCGCTCCGCGACATCCGCAACTGGGGCCTGCTCGTGAACCCGTGGGAGCCGAGCTGGGGCGAGCCCTTCGGCTCGATCGCCGCCCGCATGATGGCCGCCATCCAGGACGCGTGGAACGCGGCCGACGGTGGCGATGTCGTCATCGTCAGCCACCAGCTCCCGATCTGGATGGTCCACCGCCACCTCGCAGGCGAGCGGCTCTCGCACGACCCGCGGCGACGTCGCTGCGCGCTGTCGAGCATCACGACCCTCGAGATGCAGGGCGTCGCCGGCAGCGCAGCCGGCCACCGCTTCGTCGAGGTCGGCTACACGGATCCCGCGGCGGGGCTCGCCGCACAGGCGACCGACGTAGGAGCGGTGTGAAGAAGAAGGCACTCGTCGCGGCGCTCGCCGTGGCCTCGATGCTCACCCTCGCGGGGTGCGCGAACGACCCGCTCGCCGACCAGTTCCGCGAGGGCAGCGGCAAGAACTACATCGCGGGCGACGGCACGATCTCGGTCTACCCCGCGGGCGAGCGGGGCGAGCCGATCGAGTTCGCGGGCGAGACCGTCGAGGGCGGCGACTACGACTCCGCGGATGCCTCGGGGCAGGTGCAGGTCGTCAACTTCTGGTACGCGGGCTGCGCCCCGTGCCGCGTCGAGGCGCCCATCCTCGAGGACGTGTATTCCGAGGTCGACCCCGACGAGGTGAGCTTCGTCGGCGTCAACGTGCGCGACCAGGCCGGCACCGCGGCATCCTTCGAGAGCGACTACGGCGTCACCTACCCCTCGATCCTCGACGTGAACGAGGGCGAGGTGCAGCTCGCCTTCGCCGGGCGCGTGCCGCCCGCGGCCGTGCCGACGACCATCGTGCTCGACCAGGAGGGGCGCGTCGCGGCCCGCGTGCTCGGCCAGCTCGAAGAGGCCTCGATCCTGTCGTCGATCATCGACGACCTTCTCGCCGAGCAGGCGTAGCGTGGGCGGCGTCGGCGAGGTCGTGCTCAGCGGGCAGCTGCTCGCGGCGGTGCCGATCGCACTCGCGGCGGGCCTCATCTCGTTCCTCTCGCCGTGCGTGCTGCCGCTCGTGCCCGGGTACCTCGGCTTCCTCGGCGGGTTCACGGATGCCTCGGCCGACGCCGCGGAGGAGCGCCGCAACCGTCGCCGGCTGCTCCTCGGGGTGCTGCTCTTCGTCGCCGGGTTCACGGTCGTGTTCGTCGCCTTCAACCTCGTCGCCGGGGTGGCAGGCGCGTGGCTCATGCAGTACACCGACGTCATCATCCGCGTCGCGGGCGTACTACTCATCGTCATGGGGCTCGTCTTCGTGGGCCAGTTCAGCTTCATGCAGCGCACGTTCAAGCCGAGCTGGCGGCCCGCGACCGGCCTCGCAGGGGCGCCGCTGCTCGGCGTCGTGTTCGGCATCGGCTGGACCCCGTGCATCGGCCCGACCCTCGCGGTCGTGCTCACGCTCAGCGCCGACTCGGCCTCGGCGTGGCGGGGCGTGCTGCTCGGCCTCGTCTACTGCATCGGCCTCGGCATCCCCTTCCTCCTCGTCGCGGCCGGCTTCGGCTGGGTGACGGGTTCCCTCGCCTTCCTCCGCAAGCACATCCGCGTCGTGAATCTGGTGGGCGGCGCGCTGCTCATCGTCATCGGCGTGCTGATGGTGTCGGGGATCTGGTCCATCTGGATGTACGAACTGCAGGCGGTGATCACGGGCTTTGACCTCCCGATCTGACCCCGGTGCGCCCTCGCGCCCGGCCGACCACATCGACTCGGCCGAGCCCGCCGAGACCTCCGTCAACCAGCCCAAGCTGGGATTCGTCGGCTGGCTGCGCTTCGCGTGGCGGCAGCTGACGAGCATGCGCACCGCGCTGCTGCTGCTCCTGCTGCTCGCGATCGCGGCCGTGCCCGGCTCGCTCGTGCCGCAGCGCTCGAGCGACCCCAACGGCGTCACCCAGTACTTCGAGGACAACCCGACGCTGGCGCCGATTCTCGACGGCTTCCAGATGTTCGACGTCTACACCTCGGCGTGGTTCTCGGCGGTGTACCTGCTGCTGTTCGTGTCGCTCATCGGCTGCATCATCCCGCGCACGAAGCACCACTTCGAGGCGCTGCGCGCCCGGCCGCCGCGCACCCCTGCCCGTCTCGCGCGGCTCGCGGGCTACACCGAGCGCACTGCGCCCGAGGGCATCGACGCCGAGACGGCGATCGACGCCGCAGCGACCCAGCTGCGCCAGGCGGGGTACCGCGTCGAGCGGTACGAGCAGCGCGGCGTGCTCTCGGTCTCGGCCGAGCGCGGCTACCTGCGCGAGACCGGCAACCTCGTGTTCCACACGGCGCTGCTCGGCGTGCTCGTCGCGGTCGGCTTCGGCGGCGGATTCGGATTCTCGGGCCAGCGGGTGATCGTCGAGGGCCAGAGCTTCGTCAACACGCTCGCCGCCTTCGACTCGTTCAACCCGGGGCGCTTCTTCGACGACACCCGGCTGCAGCCGTACTCGCTCTCGCTCGAGGAGCTCGACGCGGTCTACGAGACCGAGAATCGCAAGGCCTTCGGCCAGCCCATCGACTTCACGGCGCACGTGACCGTCGAGGGCAAGGGCGAGGAGCCGGTCGAGCGCACGGTCAAGGTGAACGAGCCGCTCTACACCCACGGCACCGATGTCTACCTGCTCGGCAACGGCTACGCCCCGACGATCACGGTCCGCAACGCCGACGGTGACATCGTCTTCACCGACTCGGTGCCGTTCCTCCCGCAGGACGCGAACCTCACCTCGATCGGCGTGGTGAAGGTGCCCGACGGCATGGACGAGCAGCTCGGCATGGTCGGCTTCTTCTACCCGACGCAGGAGACGCTCGACACGGGCGCCTACGCCTCGACCTACCCCGACCTCGTCTACCCTGTGCTGACGCTCAACGTGTACCAGGGCGACCTCGGCATCAACGAGGGCAAGCCCACCTCGGTGTACACGCTCGACCCGTCGACGATGGAGCAGCTCACGGGCGGCGACACCGGCGTCGACTCGATCGAGCTCATGCCGGGCGAGACGACCGAGCTGCCGAACGGGCTCGGCACGGTCACGTTCGAGAACGCCGACCCCGACGCCGCCGAGGGCGACTACTCGAACAGCGTTCCGCGCTTCGCGAGCTTCGACATCCACCACGACCCGACGCAGATCTGGGTGCTGGTCTTCGCGGCGCTCATCCTCGGCGGACTGCTCGTCTCGCTCTTCGTGCCGCGCCGCCGCCTGTGGGTGAAGGCGATCGCGAAGCCCGACGGCCGAGTCGTGCTCGAGTACGCCGGCCTGGCCCGCGGCGAGGACCCGACGCTCGAGGACGCCGTGGCCGCGTTCGCCGACAAGCACGCCGGACCGGCGCCCGCCGCCGGCGACGCCGATGCCGGCGACGCGAAGTAACCCCCAGACCAACCCCGCATTCGACGTAAGGTAGAACGGTGCAGCTCGACGAGATCTCCATCCTCTGCGTGTACTCGGCCATGGTCGTGTACGCGATCGCGTTCATCGCGTTCTCGATCGACCTCGCCAGGCGCTCGGCAGCGGCCACGGCCGCGGCGGATGCCTCGACCGAGCTGACGGCGGAGACGCCCGAGCCGGTCGGGGTGCTCCAGGCCGCGGCAGCGGCGAAGGCGAGTGCGGCGGCCGGCGCCGCCGAGGGCGGTGCGGACGCGGGCCCCGCGCGCCCGGCGAAGATCAAGCTCGGCGCCGCGGGCGGCCCGGGCGCCGGGGCATCCCTCGCCTACGGGCGTTCGCCCGCGCTGCGCGTGGGCGTCGCGATGACGGTGCTCGCCTGGCTGCTGCATCTCTCGGGCACGGTGCTGCGCGGCCTCGCCGCGGGCCGCGTGCCGTGGGCCAACATGTACGAGTTCGCCCTCACCGGCACGCTCATCATCACGACGGTGTTCCTCGTCGTGCTCCTCGTCGCGAAGCAGGACCTGCGGTTCCTCGGCACCTTCGTCACGGGCCTCGTGCTCGTGCTCCTCGGCATCGCGACGATCAACTTCTACGTGAGCCCCGTTCCGCTGCCGCCAGCGCTCCAGTCGATCTGGCTCGTGATCCACGTCTTCGTCGCGAGCGCCTCGGTCGGCTTCTTCGCGCTCGGCTTCGCGCTCTCGGTCGTGCAGCTCATGCAGGCCCGCCGCGAGGCGATGATCGCCTCGGCGAAGGCCGTGAAGGCGAGCTTCCTCGCGACCCTGCCCGACGCGGTCTCGCTCGAGAACCTCGCCTACCGGGTCAACATCATCGGCTTCATCATGTGGACCTTCACGCTGATGGCGGGCGCGATCTGGGCCGAGAAGGCCTGGGGCCGCTACTGGGGCTGGGACACCAAGGAGGTGTGGACCTTCATCATCTGGGTGGTCTACGCCGGGTACATCCACGCGCGTGCGACGCGCGGCTGGCGCGGCTCGCGCTCGGCCTGGCTCGCGATCATCGGCTTCTCGACGGTGCTCTTCAACTTCACCGTGGTGAACCTCTTCTTCAAGGGCCTGCACGCCTACTCGGGTCTCTGAGCCGGGGTTCGACGCGCTCGGCTGCGCAGGATCTGCTCCCGGGGGGAGTCACTCTCGCGGACTACGTCACTGAGTCGCTCCTGGCATCGCTGATGCCGGGGGCGACTCAGTGACGTAGTCGGGTGTGGCGGGGTCGGGTGCCGGTGATGCCGGGAGCGACTCAGTGACGTAGCGACGCGGACTCGACCCTCCCCGGCGGAGCACGGAGCACGGAGCACGGGGCACGGGGCACGGAGCACGGGGCAGTTGCGTGAGCGGCCGAGTGTGCGCTCGTGCGGCCCGTGCGCGCGAGGGTTGCGGCACCGGCGTGCGGCGGGCACGATCGCTGCATGGGCGGGGATCTGCTCGAGCGGGATCGCGAGCTCGACGAGTTGCGCGTCGCGGCGAACGACGCGTCGATGGGCCGCGGGCGCGTGGTGCTGCTGCACGGCGAGGCGGGCATCGGCAAGAGCACGCTCGTGAACGCGCTGCGGGCGGACCCGCCTGCCGGAGTTCGGGTGCTGCTCGGATCGTGCGACGCGATGTCGACGCCGCGCCCCCTGGGGCCGCTCCGGGACCTCGAGTCGTCGGTCGGCCCCCGGCTCGGCGAGGCCCTGCGTGCCGGAGAGCGCGAGGAGATCTTCGCGGCGCTCCGCGACGAGCTCTCGGACGGGACGGGGACGGTGCTCGTCGTCGAGGACGCGCACTGGGCCGACGAGGCCACGCTCGACGCGCTGCGGTTCCTCGCACGCCGCATCGACGAGCTGCCGGCGGCCCTCGTCGTCACCTACCGCGACGAGTTCGAGCGGGACCATCCGCTCGGGCGACTGCTCGGCGACCTCGGCCACGGCGACCGGGTCGGACGGCTCGCCCCCGACCGCCTCAGCTCCGACGCCGTCGGCGCGCTCATCGCCGGCAGCGGCCTCGACGCCGAGCGGGTGTTCGCGACGACCGGAGGCAACCCGTACTTCGTGCGCGAGGTCATCGCCTCGGCCGACGAGTCGGGCGTGCCGCAGACCGTCGTCGACGCCGTCACGGGCCGCCTGCGGCGGCTCGACGCGCAGACGCAGGAGCACGTCGAGCAGCTGGCGGTCGTGCCCTCGGCTGTCGACGCGAAGCTGCTCGCACGGCTCGTCCCGGGCTCGGCGGGCGCGCTGCGCGCGGCGGAGGAGGGCGGCCTGCTCGACGTGCGCCCCGAGGGCGTGCGGTTCCGCCACGAGCTGACCCGGCGGGCGGTCGTGGACGGTCTGCCGGCTTCGCGCCGCATCGAGCTCGAGCGCGCGGTGCTCGCCGCACTGCTCGAGTCGGGCGCAGCCGACCCCGCGCGACTCGTGCACCACGCCGGTGCCGCGGGCGACGTCGACTCGATCGTCGAGTGGGCGCCGCGCGCCGCGCGAGATGCCGCGGCATCCGGCGCGCATCGGCAGGCGGCCGCGCACTACGCGGCGGCGCTCGCCCACCCCGACCGGTATGCGGCGGCCGAACTGGTCGAGCTGACCGAGGAGTTCGCCATCGAGTCGTACACGATCGGGGCGGCGAGTGCGGCGGTCGACGCCCAGCGACGCACCGTCGCCATGCGTCGCGAGCTGGGCGACGCCCGCCGGCTCGGCGCGAGCCTGCGCTGGCTCTCGCGTTTCGACTGGTTCGACGGCCACCGCGCCGACGCCGAAGCCGCGGCCCGCGAGGCATCGGCGGTGCTCGCGGATGCGGGCGATCCGAGCCTCCATGCGATGGCGCTGAGCAACGAGGCGCAGCTCGCGCTGCTCGCCCACGACACCCGGAGGGCGCTCGACCTCGCCGCCGGGGCGATCGCCATCTCGCGCGAGACCGGCGATCGCCGCGTGCTCTCGCACGCGCTCAACAACCACGGCACCGGTCTGCTGTTCATCGGCCGCGAGGAGGGCGTCGACGAGCTGCTCGAAGCCGCCGAGGCCGGACTGTCGATCGACGACATCGAAGACGCCGCTCGTGCGTTCGTGAACCTCGTCTGGGCGCTCCTCGACCAGTACCGGCTCGCGGAAGCCGAGCGGCACCTCTCGCGCGCGCTCGAGCTGACCGAGCGTTCGGAGTTCATCGGCTTCGCGACCTACCAGCGCATGGAGCAGGCCCGGCTCGACCTGGCCCGGGCCCGCTGGGACGACGCGCTCGCGCTCGTCGAGTCGCCGCCCGGCATGCCGCACGCCCGCTGCGTCGCGCTCACCGTCGCGGGCACGGTCGCGGCGCGGCGGGGCGACGACGGGGCCGACGAGATCCTCGACGACGCCCACCGCCTCGCCGTCGAGCTCGGCGAACTGCAGCGCCGGGGACCGGTGGCGGCCGCCCGGGCCGAGGCGGCGCTGCTGCGCGGCGACCTCGAGGCCGCGCGCGCCATCGCGCGAGTCGAGTTCGACGAGGCCGATCGCCGCGAGGCGCGGGCGCTGCGCGCCGAACTGGCGTACCTGCTGCGGCGCGCAGGCGGCGAGGTCGAGGTGGCGGGCGACGACCCGCATCCGTTCTCGATGCAGGCCCGCGGCGACTGGCGCGGCGCGGCCGAGGCGTGGCGCGAGGCCGGCGCGCCCTACCACGAGGCATCCGCGCTCGCCGAGAGCCCCGACCCGGCCGACCTGGTGGAGGCGCTCGCGATCCTCGACCGCATCGGGGCCGCACCGCTGGCCCGCCGGGTCAGGGCCGAGCTCCGCGACCGCGGCGTCCGCAGCGTTCCCCGCGGGCCGTCGAGCGTCACCCGTCGCAATCCCGAGGGCCTCACCGACCGGCAGCTCGACGTGCTGCGGCTGCTCGCCGAGGGGCTCACGAACGCCGAGATCGCCGAGCGGCTCGTCGTCTCGGTGCGCACGGTCGACAGCCACGTCGCCGCCGTGCTCGCGAAGCTCGGGGTCGCCTCGCGGCAGGACGCCGTGCGCATCGCCGACGAGCGCGAGCTGCTGGCCGACTGATCTCGGTAGTGCGGGCCGCCGATCTCGGTAGCGGCCGCCGATTCGCCGGAGGGCGCCCCGCGGTGGGATGGAATCACGGCCCGCGGAGGCGGGAACCGTCACCGACAGGGGACCATCATGAACACCGCACTCGCCGGATCCGTCACCACGACGCTCCGCCCGACCCCACGCTCGACGCTGCTCGGCCGGCTGACCCGCCGGTTCGCCGAAGCGACCCGCACCGTGCTGAGCCGTGGCGCGGCGCAGGCTCTCGACCGCGAGGAGCAGGCCCGGCTCCACCGGCTGCGCCACGAGGCGCGTCGACTGCGCGAGGAGCAGTTCCGCACCGGGGCGTTCGCCCGGCTGCTCTGACGGCGACACCCGAAGCCAGGAGTGACAGCGATTGCACTTCCATCCCGTCCGTCGATCACGATCGCACGTCATCATTGATCATCGAGACTGCAAACGCTTGCATTAACCGAGCCCGCGCTGCTACGTTCGCGAGCAGTGTCGGTGGCACGGAGTCGTGCCGGGAATCGGGAGTCGAAGATGACGCAACGCTCACTCGTACGCAGGTGGCTCGCCGCCGCAGTGACCGGGGGGCTCGCCGTGACGGCGCTGAGCTTCGCACCCGGTCTCGGGCTCGCCGCTGCGGCGGCCGAGGAGCGCAGCTTCGCGCTCGTCGGCGACCTGCAGACCGAGCTCGGCTGCGCCGAGGACTGGGCGCCCGCCTGCGCCGAGACCGAGCTCGAGCCGACGGCGACCGCGGGCGTCTACGCGGCCGAGTTCACGGTTCCCGAGGGGGCGTGGCAGTACAAGGTCGCCGTGAACGACTCGTGGGACGAGGCGTACGGGCTGAACGGCGGGGGAGACAACATCCCGCTGACCGTCGCCGGCGACACCCGGGTGCGGGTCGTCTTCGACGACACCCTCAGGAAGGTCGGCCTCGAGCTCACCGCCGGCGCGATGGCCGGCGGCTACGACGAGGCATCCGATGCGGCGCTCGTCGCCGAGCCGGTGCGCCAGCCCGGCAGCGACGAGACCTTCTACTTCGTGATGACCGACCGCTTCGCGAACGGCGACCCCTCGAACGACGAGGGCGGGCTCACCGGCGACCGCCTCGCGACCGGCTTCGATCCCGCCGACAAGGGCTTCTACCAGGGCGGCGACCTCGCGGGCCTCCGCGAGCAGCTCGACTACATCGAGGGGCTCGGCACGACCGCGATCTGGCTCACGCCGAGCTTCAAGAACCGCCCCGTGCAGGGCGAGGGCGCGAACGCGAGCGCCGGCTACCACGGCTATTGGGTCACCGACTTCACCCAGATCGACCCGCACCTCGGCACGAACGCCGAGCTCGAGGCGCTCATCGACGACGCGCACGATCGCGACATCAAGGTGTACTTCGACATCATCACGAACCACACCGCCGACGTCATCGACTACGAGGAGCAGCAGTACGCCTACGTCGACCAGAAGACGAGCCCGTACCTCACCGCCGACGGCACCGCGTTCGACCCGGCGAAGTACGCCGGCGCCGAGGCATCCGCTGACTTCCCGGCGCTCGACGCGGCGACGAGCTTCCCGTACACGCCGACGATCGCCCCCGCCGACGCCGACCTCAAGATGCCGGCCTGGCTCAACGACCCGACGCTGTACCACAACCGCGGCGACTCGACGTGGGAGGGCGAGTCGGTCACGTACGGCGACTTCGTCGGCCTCGACGACCTCATGACCGAGCACCCGACCGTCGTGAACGGCTTCGTCGACGTGTACCAGCAGTGGGTCGACCTCGGCATCGACGGCTTCCGCATCGACACCGCCAAGCACGTGAACTTCGAGTTCTGGGAGCAGTGGGCGACCGAGGTGCTCGACTACGCGCACGAGGCCGGCAAGGAGGACTTCTTCATGTTCGGCGAGGTCTACGACGCCGACCCGGCCAAGCTCAGCCCCTACGTGCGCAAGACCGACATGAACTCGGTGCTCGACTTCACCTTCCAGTCGCAGGCGGTGAGCTTCGCCGCCGGCAACTCGGCGAAGAACCTCCAGTCGCTCTTCGCGGGCGACGACTACTACACGACGCCCGACTCCTCGGCGACGGCGCTGCCGACCTTCCTCGGCAACCACGACATGGGCCGCGTCGGCTACTTCCTGCAGTCGACGGGCGCCCCGCTCGAGCGCGACGAGCTCGCCCACGAGCTGCTCTTCCTCACCCGTGGCCAGCCCGTCGTCTACTACGGCGACGAGCAGGGCTTCGCCGGCACCGGCGGCGACAAGGACGCCCGGCAGTCGCTCTTCGCGAGCCAGGTGACCGAGTACCAGGACCAGGAGCTCGTCACGGGCGAGCAGGCCGGCAGCGTCGACCGCTTCGGCACGGATGCCCCGCTCTACGAGCACATCGCCGCACTCTCGGCGCTGCGCCAGGCGCACCCGGCGCTCGCGACCGGCGCGCAGATCGAGCGCTACGTCGACAACGGCGCGGGCGTGTACGCGTTCAGCCGGGTCGACCGCGCCGAGCAGGTCGAGTACCTGGTCGCCGCGAACAACGCCGCCGAGGCCCGTACCGTCGAGGTGCCGACGCTCACGAAGGGCGCCTCGTTCGAGGTGCTCTACGAGGGCGGCGCCGGCGGTGCAGCCGTCACCGCCGACGCCGACGGCGTGGCCTCGATCACCGTTCCGGCGCTCGGCACCGTCGTGCTGCGCGCCGACCGCGAGGTGAGCGCACCCGACGCGGCCGGCGCCATCTCGATCTCGGTGCCCGCGGCCGGGGCCGGCGTGACGGGGGTGACCCCGGTCGCCGCCGACGTCGACGACGCCACCTGGCAGGAGACGAGCTTCGCCTGGCGCGTCGCCGGGGCGACGGGCGACGACGCGTGGCACGCGCTCGGCACGGCCGAAGACACGAGCCCGCGCGTCTTCCACGACACGGCGGGCCTCGCGAAGGGCACGCTCCTCGAGTACCGCGCCGTCTCGACCGACGCCGCGGGCCATCGCTCGGCGGTGTCGAGCTACGCGTCCGTCGGCAACGCCGTGAACCTCGCCGAGGGCGGCGGGGAGCCCGAGCAGCCGATCGACCTCGTCACGGTGCCCGGCTCGCACAACAGCGAGATGGGCTGCGCGGGCGACTGGACGCCCGGCTGCGAGGCGGCGAAGCTCACGCTGCGCGCCGACGGCATCTACGCCGGCACCTTCGACGTGCCCGCGGGCGACTACGAGTACAAGGTCGCGCTCAACGGCAGCTGGGACGTCAACTACGGCGCGAACGGCGAGCAGAACGGCGGCAACATCACCTACTCGACCGACGGCTCGAAGCCGGTGACGTTCTACTGGAACCCCGTCACGAAGGTCGTCTCCTCGTCGGCCGAGGGTCCGGTCGTGACGCTGCCCGGCAGCTTCCAGCAGGAGATCGGCTGCGCCGGCGACTGGGCGCCCGACTGCCTCGCCTCGCTCATGCAGGACGGCGACAAGGACGGCGTGTACACCTTCTCGACCTCGGAGATCCCCGACGGGGCGTACGAGGTGAAGGTCGCGCACGGCCTCGACTGGAGCGAGAACTACGGCGTCGGCGGCGCCCCCGGCGGAGCGAACTACACGTTCACGGCGACCGGCGGCAAGCTCGTCGAGTTCCGCTACACGCTCGCGACGCACGTGCTCGAGATCGTCGTGACCGACCCGCCGCTCGCGGGCAGCGGGCAGTCGCAGGCGCACTGGGTCGACGAGCAGACGATCGCCTGGCCCGCCGCGCTGCTCGGCGGCGCGAAGGCCGAGGATGCCGCGTGGTCGCTCGAGCACGCGCCCGACGCGGGCCTCGGGGTGACCGACGGCGAGGTCACGGGCGGCGGCGACGCCGTCGAGCTCGAACTCGACCCGGCCGGCCTCTCCGACGCGCAGCTCGAGAAGTTCCCGGCGCTCGAGGGCTCCCTCGCACTGCGCGTCGTCGACGCCGACCGCGCCGAGGTCGCGGCGCTGCTCACCGAGCAGCTCGCGGTCGCGCAGCGCACGGGCGGATCGGGCGACGGCGAGCTCACGGCCTTTACCGGCGTGCAGCTGCCCGGCGTGCTCGACGAGCTCTACGCCGACGCCGTGGCATCCGCGCCGCTCGGAACCGACTGGAACGGCGACGAGGCGACCGTCACCCTGTGGGCGCCCACCGCCCGCGACGTCGCGCTCGAGCGCTGGAGCGCCGGCGCGGCCGGCGACCCCGAGCGTCTCGCCGCGGCGCGCGACGACGCGAGCGGCACCTGGTCGGTCGACGGCCTCGTCGCGGGCGACGAGGTTCGCTGGTCGGTCGAGGTGTACGCCCCGTCGACCGGGAAGATCGAGCGCAACTCGGTCACCGACCCGTACTCCGTGGCCCTCACGACGAATTCGGCGCGCACGGTCGTCGTCGACCTCGACGACCCGGCCCTCGCCCCCGAGCAGTGGGCGGAGACGCCCGCCCCCGTGGTCGAGCGCCCCGTCGACCGCGCGATCTACGAGCTGCACGTGCGCGACTTCTCGATCAGCGACGAGACCGTGCCCGAGGCCGAGCGCGGCACCTACCGGGCGTTCACGCGCGACTCGGCGGGAACGAAGCAGCTGCGCGAGCTCGCCGCGGCGGGCATCAACACCGTGCACCTGCTGCCGACCTTCGACCTCGCGACCGTCGAGGAGGAGCGCGCGAAGCTGGCCGTGCCCGACTGCGACCTCGCGAGCTTCGGCCCGGCTTCGGCCGAGCAGCAGGCGTGCCTCGCGAAGATCCGCGACCTCGACGGCTTCAACTGGGGCTACGACCCGTTCCACTACCAGGCGCCCGAGGGCTCGTACGCCGTCGACCCCGACGGCGGTGCGCGCGTCGCCGAGTTCCGCGAGATGGTGGGCGCGCTGCACGCCGACGGCCTGCAGGTCGTGCTCGACGAGGTGTACAACCACACCGCCGAGGCGGGCCAGGGGCAGAAGTCGGTGCTCGACCGCATCGTGCCGGGCTACTACCAGCGGCTCAACGCGGTCGGCGCCGTCGAGACCTCGACGTGCTGCCAGAACGTGGCGACCGAGCACGAGGTCGCGCAGCAGCTCATGGTCGACTCGGTCGTGCTGTGGGCGAAGGAGTACAAGGTCGACGGGTTCCGCTTCGACCTGATGGGACACCACTCGAAGGAGAACATGCTCGCCGTGCGCGCCGCGCTCGACGAGCTCACCCTCGAGGCCGACGGGGTCGACGGCAAGGCCGTCTACCTCTACGGCGAGGGCTGGAACTTCGGCGAGGTCGCGAACAACGCCCTGTTCGAGCAGGCCACGCAGGGCCAGCTCGGCGGCACGGGCATCGGCACCTTCAACGACCGGCTGCGCGACGCCGTGCACGGCGGCAGCCCGGTGGATGCCTCGTCGACGTTCCAGCAGGGCTTCGGCACGGGCCTCGGCACCGACCCGAACGGCCGGCCCGGCACGCCGACGCAGGCCGACCAGCTCGCCGACCTCGCGCACCAGACCGACCTCGTGAAGCTCGGCCTCGCGGGCAACCTCCGCGGGTACGAACTGACGGACGCCACGGGCGCGACCGTGCGCGGCGACCAGCTCGACTACCGGGGTTCCCCGGCCGGCTACGCCGACCAGCCCGACGAGGTGATCAACTACGTCGACGCGCACGACAACGAGACGCTCTACGACCTCTCGGTGTTCAAGCTGCCGCAGGGCACCTCGATGGCCGACCGCGTGCGCATGAACACGCTGTCGCTCGCGACGGTCACGCTGTCGCAGTCGCCCTCGTTCTGGCACGCCGGCACCGAGCTGCTGCGGTCGAAGTCGCTCGACCGCAACAGCTACAACTCGGGCGACTGGTTCAACCGGGTCGATTGGACGGGCCAGGAGTCGACCTTCGGCTCGGGGCTGCCGGGCGAGGCCGACAACGGGGCGAAGTGGCCGGTCATGGCGCCGCTCCTCGCCGACCCCGCGCTGAAGCCGACCGCGGCCGACATCGCGGCGGCCGAGGCATCCGCCCTCGACCTGCTGCGGGTGCGCTCGTCGGTCGATCTGCTGCAGCTCGGCTCGGCCGAGCTCATCGACCAGAAGGTCACCTTCCCGAACAGCGGACCCGACGCGACGCCGGGCGTGATCGTCATGCAGGTCGACGACCTCGTGGGCGACGACGTCGACCCCGAGCTCGACGGTGCGCTGGTCGTGTTCAACGCCTCGCCCTCGGCGGTCAGCGAGACCGTCGCCGGGCTCGCCGGCCGCGACTTCGCGCTCGCCGAGGCCCAGGCGTCGGGCGCGGACCCCGTCGTGAAGCAGACCGCCTGGGATGCCTCGACGGGAACCGTCACGGTGCCGGCCCGCAGCGTCGCCGTGCTGGTCGACGAGCAGCCGCCGCCCGCGGTCGCGACCCTCGCCCTCGGTGCGCCCGACAAGCTCCTCGCGAAGGCGGGCTCGGCCGTGAAGTACGTCGCGAAGGTCGTCGCGCTCGACGGCTCGACCCCGACGGGCGCCTTCGCCGTCTACGAGGGCGGCACGAAGCTCGCCGAGGTCTCACTGGCCGCGAAGGACAAGGGCCGCGTGAACCTGAAGCTGCCGAAGCTCGGCCGCGGCGTGCACCTCGTGCACGCCGTGTTCACCGGCGACGAGGGCTACGCCGACACGCAGACGGTGCCGGTCCCGATCGTGCTCTGGTAGTTCCGCACCGGCACTCGATCGTCGCGGACGGTCGTTCCCCGAGAGGGTGCGCGACCGTCCGCGACGATCCGGGCCGGCGACGGCCGGTCGGCGCACTCCGACACTGAGTCGCCGGGCGGGTCAGTGTCGGAGTGCTGCGGGCAGAGCACCCGGCTCGTCGGCGTTCGCCGGGACCGGGCCGATCGTCAGACCGGGAACGGGAGCTCGACGCCGCACGTCGTGAAGCTGGAGACGATGTCGTCCCCGTGCGCGGCGAAGATCTCGTCGATGCCCTTGCCGTCGGCGGCCTTGACGTCGCGGTTCGGGTTGTTCGAGCCGAGCGTGCCGTCCTGCCCGTTCGCGCCCTTCACCTTGATCGTGAACGAGCTCGGCGCGCCGGTCTCGGCGTAGGCGTCGAGCACGCACTCCGCGTCCTCCGCGGGGAGGCCGAAGGTGAGCTCCTCGACGTGCACGGTGAACCACGACTGCGAGTTCGATGCCCCGGCGTTGCCCTGCTCGGAGCGGTTCGGGTTGAAGCACTCGTGCGCGTAGGCGCCGGCGCCGGTGGCGAGCACGCCCGCCGCTGCGAGCGCGACGCCCGCGGTGATGTTGGTCCAGGTCCGCTTGGACATGTGGTTCCCTTCGGGTGGGTACGAGGCGCGCGCCCGGGCGGCGCGCACGAACCCCACCGTCGCGCGGTCGCGCGGGTGCGGCATCCGTGCTCGCCCTGACGTGGGGCGCCGAGGCCCCGCGCGCCGACCCCCAGTGCGGGGGAGGAGCACTCGGGCGGCCTTCGCCCAGCTCAGGCGAGCCGGGCGAACGCCGCCCGCGACGTCGACGCGATGAGCGCCGCCACGACGACGAGCGCGAGCGCGACCCACGGCAGGGCCGAGACGCCGGTCGCCTCGAGCACGATTCCGCCGACGAACGCCCCGGCGGCGATCGAGCCGTTCCAGGTGGCGACGACCATCGACTGGGCGACGTCGGCGGCGCTGCCCGCGATGCGCGCGGGCGCCGCTTGCAGCAGGGTCGGGGCGCCGCCGTACGCGACGCCCCAGAGCGCGACCGCGGCGAAGACGATCACGGGTTGCACGGCGAAGAGGCCGAGTGCGAGCATGGCGGCGCCGAGCGCCGCCGCGGCGATCAGCACCATCGCACGGAGGTGTCGATCGACGAGCGCTCCCGAGACCAGCACGCCGGCGACGGCGAACACGCCGAACACGAGCAGCACGAGGTCGAGGTGCTCGTCGAGCCCCGACGGTACGACGAGCGGCGCGATGTACGTGTACGCGACGTTGTGCGCGAGCACGAAGGCCGCGGTCGTGGCGAGCACCGCAGCGAGGCCCGGCAGACGCAGCACCGTGCCGAGCCCGGGTCGAGACCCCGCGCGCTCGCCGGGGAACGCGGGCAGCGCGAGCGCCGCCCACACCGCGAGCACGATCGCGAGCCCCGCGAGTACCGCGAACGCCGCGCGCCAGCCGAGCAGCGAACCGAGCGTCGTCGCGATCGGCAGCCCGAAGGCGAACGCGAGCGGCGTGCCGACCATCGCGATCGAGAGGGCCCGGCCCGAGTGCTCGGGCCGGGCCATGCGCATGGCGTAGCCCGCCGCGATCGCCCAGAGCAGGCCCGCGAGCATGCCGCCGACCGTGCGCGCCACGAGGATCGTCGTGTAGTCGCCGGCGATGGCGGTGATCCCGCTGACGAGCCCGAAGCCGACCACGAGCGAGAGCAGGAGCCGCTTGCGGGGCACGCTCCGGGTCAGCGCGGTGAGCGGGATCGCGGTGACCGCGGTGGTCACGGCGTACGCGGCCACGAGCCATCCGACCTGCGCTTCGGAGACGCCGAGGTCTGCGCTCATCTGCGGTAGGAGCCCCGCCGGCAGGATCTCGGTGACGACGCCGACGAACACGATCGAGGCGAGGGCGAGCAGCCCGTTGAGCGGCAGCCGGGCCGTGGAGGAGGTCGCGGCCGAGGCGGCGGCGACGGCGGTGGTGGGCGCGGTGATCGGAGAAGCCATGTCGACAGTGTCGAACCTTGACACTAGTGTTAAGGTCAAGTCGACGGCAGGAGGGCCATGCGCATCGGTGAACTCGCGTCGCGCACGGGCGTCTCGACACGCCTGCTGCGCTACTACGAGGCGCAGGGCCTCATCTCCTCGCAGCGCGAGGCGAACGGGTATCGCGACTACGCCGAAGGTGTCGTCGAGCGGGTCGGTCGCGTGCGCGACCTCATCGACGCGGGCATCCCGACCGCGGTGATCCTCGACCTGCTTCCCTGCCTCGCGAGCGTCACCGACCCCGAGACCCCCGTCATCCAGCAGGCGCTCGCAGAGTCGCTCGCGGCGCGTCGGGCCCAGCTCGACGAGCGCATCGGATGCCTCGCCAAGAACCGCGACGCGATCACGGCGTACCTCGACCGGGCCGTCATCACGGGGTGAGCCGGCGCGACCCCGACCCGCTCCATCGAACGAAGGGAAACGACGTGATCGTCGAAGTCACGAGATTCAGGGCGAGCGATGCGACGGCGCTCCTGGCCGCCCGCCCCGCGATGCTGGCCGACTTCCGCGACGACCGCACCGGGTTCGTCGGGGCCCGACTCGTGCGTCTCGCCGATGACGAATGGCTCGACCTCGTCGAGTGGGAGCGGGCGGAGGACCTCGCCGCGTCCCGGGCGAAGGGCGCGAACCGCGAGGGGATCGCGGCCTTCTTCGCCGCGATCGACGCACTCGTCTCGTCGGAGGACGGGACGGCCGTCTGAGCTGATCGGCTCGGGACCTCGCGGCGCTCGCTACTCGACCTGAGCGGCGGCCGAGAGTACCGCGTGGCAGCGGCCGAGCCGCTCGATCCACCAGTCGACCCGCTCGGGGGGAGCGGCGTAGCGCTCGAGCAGCTCGGGGTCGGGCAGCACCCGGTGCACCCCGATCGACCCGCCCTCCGGCACGAGCGGTGCGCGCGTGACATCCGCCGCGAGCAGCGAGGCCGTGCCGAGCCCGCAGTCGAACTCGAGCGACGGCACCGCGGCCGCGAGGTGCGCACCCATCGCGAGGCCGACGCTCGTGTCCAGCGCGCTGGACACGACGACGGGCAGGCCGGCTTCCGCGACGATGCCGAGCGCGCGTCGGATGCCGCCGAGCGGCTGCGCCTTGATGACGAGCAGGTCGGCGGCGCCCGCCTCGGCGACGGCGAGCGGGTCGTCGGCGCGGCGAACGCTCTCGTCGGCCGCGATCGGGATGCCCATGTACTTCGTGCGACGGCGGATCTCGGCGAGCTCCTCGACCGTGGCGCACGGCTGCTCGACGTACTCGAGGTCGAACGGGGCGAGGGCGTGGATGGCGTGCTCGGCCTCGTCGATGTTCCAGCCGCCGTTGGCGTCGAGGCGCACGCGGCCCTCGGGGCCGAGGGCGTCGCGCACGGCGCGCACCCGTGCGACGTCCTGCGCGAGGGTCTGGTCGGAGCCGGCGACCTTCACCTTCGCCGTGCGGCAGCCCGGGAAGCGCGCGAGCACGGCGGCGACGCTGTCGGGGTCGACGGCGGGCACGGTCGCGTTCACGGGGATGCGGTCGCGCAGCGCGGCGGGCGGAGCGTTCCAGCCGAAGTCGATCGCGGCGGCCAGCCAGGCGGAGGCCTCGTCGTCGTCGTACTCGGCGAAGGGCGAGAACTCGGTCCAGCCCTGCGGGCCCTCGAAGAGCATCGCCTCGCGCACCTCGATGCCGCGGAAGCGGGTGACGAGCGGCAGCGCGACGACGCGGGCGGTGGCGAGCAGTTCGCTCGGCTCGGGCAGGGCGGCGGGCGTCATGGGCCCAGTCTCGCACCGCGGCGCTCGCCGCGGGGAGGGCGCGCGCCTAGGGTGGAGGGATGACTGGGGCGGGAATCGACGAGTTGGGGCTCACGGCGAGCGAGGTCGAGGCCGAGTCGACGGGCCGCAACGTCGCGATCGGGGTGGGCGGCATCCTCCTCGTGATCGCCGCGGGAATCCCCATCGTGTGGGCCCTGCTCGTCGGCGTGACCGCCGTCGTCCCCGTCGTGGCCGGCCTGCTCGGGAGCCACGCCGAATAGGCTTGGGGCATGAGTGCCGAGGTCTCCGAACTGTTCGATCCGAGCGAGTGGGCCGCGGCTCCCGCGGGTGCGTCGTTCACCGACATCACCTATCACCACTCGATCGACGGGCGCATCGCCCGCATCGCGTTCGACCGGCCCGAGGTGCGCAACGCGTTCCGCCCGCACACGGTCGACGAGCTCTACCGCGCCCTCGAGGACGCGCGCACGAATCCGCGCATCGGCGTCGTGCTGCTCACGGGCAACGGCCCGAGCGCGAAGGACGGCGGCTGGGCGTTCTGCTCCGGCGGCGACCAGCGCATCCGCGGACGCGACGGCTACAAGTACTCCGACGCCGAGACGGCCGTCGTCTCGGGCGAGGGGCAGGCGGCGGTCGGCCGCCTGCACATCCTCGAGGTGCAGCGGCTGATCCGCTTCATGCCGAAGGTCGTCATCGCGGTCGTCCCCGGATGGGCGGCCGGGGGCGGGCACTCGCTGCACGTCGTCTGCGACCTGACGATCGCGAGCCGCGAGCACGGTCGCTTCAAGCAGACCGACGCCGACGTCGGCTCGTTCGACGCCGGCTACGGCTCGGCCTACTTCGCCCGCCAGATCGGGCAGAAGTTCGCCCGCGAGGTGTTCTTCCTGGCCGAGGAGTACTCGGCCGACCGCGCTTACGAGATGGGCGCGGTGAACCGCGTCGTGCCGCACGCCGAGCTCGAGCGCGAGGCGATCGCGATGGCGCGCACCATCCTCACCAAGTCGCCGACCGCGATCCGCATGCTGAAGTTCGCGTTCAACGCGGTCGACGACGGCATGGTCGGGCAGCAGGTGTTCGCGGGCGAGGCGACGCGCCTCGCCTACGGCACCGACGAGGCGGTCGAGGGCCGCGACGCGTTCCTCGAGAAGCGCGACCCCGACTGGGGCCCCTACCCGTGGCACTTCTGATGCCGGTTACGGCGAACCGGCAGAGCCGGTGTCGGTGCCGCCGGTGAAACCGCTCATCAGGGTTCAGGCGGATGCCACGGAGCTCACCCGTGCGCTCGCCGCCGCGCTCGACGGCGGGCCGGCCGTCTGGCCGGTGCCCGAGGCGGGCGACGGGAGCGCAGCGGCGGCGGCCTCGGCGCGGGTCGGCTCCGAGGTCGACGACCGGATCGCGCTCGTCGTCGAGACGAGCGGCTCGACCGACGCCCCGAAGCGGGTGCTGCTCTCGGCCGACGCGCTCGTCGCGAGCGCCGATGCGACGCACGACGCCCTCGGCAGCGCGGGGCAGTGGCTGCTCGCGCTGCCGGGTCACTACATCGCCGGGGCCCAGGTGATCGTGCGGGGGCTCGTCGCCGGCACCGAGACCGTGGCGCTGCCGGCCGGCGCCTTCGACGCGGCGGCGTTCGCCGAGGCATCCGCCCGCATGCACGACCACGTGCCCCACTACACTTCGCTCGTGCCGACGCAGCTGGCGCGGCTGCTCGACGCGGCCGAGCGCGATGCCTTCGTCGGCGCCGCGCTGCGCTCGTTCGACGCGGTGCTCGTCGGCGGGCAGGCGCTCGCACCGGTGCTCGCCGAGCGCGCCGAGGCCGCGGGCGTGCGCGTCGTGCGCACCTACGGCTCGAGCGAGACCGCGGGCGGCTGCGTCTACGACGGGGTGCCGATCGGCGACACCCGCATCCGCTTCGTCGACGGGCGCATCGAGCTCAGTGGCTCGAGTCTCGCCGACGGCTACCTCGACGACCCCGAGCGCACCGCCGCGGCGTTCGTCGCCGAGCGCGGAACGCGCTGGTACCGCACGGGCGACCTCGGCGAGCTCGACGACGCCACCGGGCGGCTGCGGGTGCGAGGTCGCGCCGACGACGTCATGATCTCGGGCGGGGTGAAGGTGGTGCTCGGCGAGGTCGAGCGCGCGGTGCGCCGCCTCGAGGGCTTCGACGCGGCCGTCGTCGTCGCCGTGCCCGACCCCGAGTGGGGCGAGCGCGCCGCGGTCGTGGTCGCCGCGCCCGTCGGCGATGCGGCCTCCGCGCTGCGGGGTCTTCGCGAGACGACGGATGCCGCGGGCCTCGGCCCGGCCGCCCGGCCGGTGCGGCTCGTGGTCGCCGACCCCTGGCCCACCCTCGCCTCGGGCAAGCCCGACCGCCGGGCGCTCGCCGCGATCGCCGCGAGTCCGCCCGGGCCGCTCGGCTAGAGCGGTGCGGAGTTCGCGATCGCCCGCCGAAGGGCCGGCTTGTCGAAGAGCCGCAGACGAGTCGCCGACTCGACCTCGACCGGTCCGCGCAGCAGGATGCGTGCGAGGCGCTCGAGCTCGAACGCCTCGCCGCCGCCGCGGGCCAGATCGGTGGTCACCAGGAGCCGGATCGGCGCATCGGGATCGCCGTCGTCGCGGTGCATGAGGCGGGCGTCGGTCGCGTCCCGTTCGGCGAAGGTGCGCAGGAGCGCAGGTCGTCGCAGCGCGAGACGGTCCATGAGCGAGAGCTCGTCGAAGGTCACCTTGCCGGGCGCGCGAACAACGGCGCCGTACGCCGCGGTGAGGCCGGCGATCGCGTCGGCGATAACCGCCTTCTTCGTGGTGTCGAGCAGGTAGGCGAGGTCGGTCAACGCGCGATGGGTGTCGGCGTCCACCTTGATCGAGACGTCGGGCAAGCCGTTCCTCCGGTCGCGTCGCGCGACGTTGCGCCACCACCGTTCCTCGTCGGGCGGGGGAGTCTCTTCGGAGAAACGGTGGTGGAGCAGAGTCGCAGAGTGTTTCTGCGGGGAGATACTCCCGCCCGGCGCAGCGGTGTCTCGGCGCTGAGGCGATCAATGGGCATAGCGGGCGCGCGAGCGCGCCTGTGGAGGAGGAGTCGCGAGAGGGCTCCGAACCGCGCGAACTAGCATTGGGGTGTGGCACGCCCGAAACCCCAACGGATGAACCCCGCCGACGACCTCGCGAAGCGCTCGCGCACGCACGGACGATCGGGCAACCCCGCGAAGGCGACGAGCCCCCGTTCGGGCGGAGCGGCACCGGCCGGCACGGCGACCGCCGCCGACTGGATCTCGGGTGCGCGACTGCGCACGCTTCCGCTCGCGATCGCCCCCGTGGCGCTCGGCACGGGGGCCGGAGTCATCGCGATCGCCGAAGGCCCGTGGCATCCGGCTCGTGCGCTGCTCGCCCTCGTCGTCGCCCTCGCGCTGCAGATCGGGGTCAACTACTCGAACGACTACTCCGACGGGGTGCGCGGCACCGACGACCACCGGGTCGGGCCCGCGCGGCTCACCGCCTCGGGCGCCGTGAAGCCGCGGCACGTGCTCGTCGTCGCGCTCTCGTTCTTCGCGCTCGCCGCGCTCGCCGGCCTCGCGCTCGTCGTCATCACGCAGCAGTGGTGGCTCATCGCGGTCGGCGCCGCGGCCATCGTCGCGGCCTGGTTCTACACCGGCGGCAAGCGCCCGTACGGGTACGCCGGCCTCGGCGAGGTCTTCGTCTTCATCTTCTTCGGCCTCGTCGCGACGGCGGGCTCGGCCTTCGTGCAGGCGCTCACCGTGAACCTCGAGGCCTGGCTCGGCGGCGTCGGCGTCGGCCTGCTCGCCTGCGCGGTGCTCATGGCGAACAACCTGCGCGACGTCGAGCAGGACCGGGTGGCCGGCAAGCGCACCCTCGCCGTGCTGATCGGGCCGCTCGCGGGGCGCATCCTGTTCGTGCTGTTCGCGCTCGTGCCGTTCGGCATCGCCGTGTTCTTCGCGTTCTTCTACCCGACGGCGTGGCTCGTGCTCTTCGCGCTCCTGGCCGCACTGCCGGCCTGCATCATCGTGCTCACCGCGAAGACCGCGCGCGAGCTGATCCTCGCGCTGCAGCTCACAAGCGTGACGGCGCTGCTCTACGGCGTCGGGCTGGGGCTCGCCTTCGCCTTCTGACGAAGGGCGCGGCAGCTGCCGCGCGGCGCGCGGACGAGGCGCCGACCCGGCGTCTACTCCGCGGCGGGCTTCTCCGCGGCGGTCGGCTCGACCGCGGCGATCGCCGCGTCCTCCGCCTCGTCGTCCTCGCGGACGAGCGGCTTCTCGCGGTGGCGTGCGGCGTAGATCTCGCTCGACATCGACTCGCGCGGGCGGCGCAGGAACAGCAGCGACGCGCTGAAGCCGAACACGGCGGCGACGAGCGCGGCGATCCATGGGGTGACCCCGGCGATCAGGAGGACGGCGAGCGGCACGGCGAAGAGGAGGACTCGAATCGCCGTGTACCAGATCCAGACGGGCACGGATTTCACCCTGACAGTGTAGGCGGGGTCTCTGGGGGCGGCTCCCAGCCAGCAGTGACCCTGCGAGCCTAGACTGGCACCATGGCCCGGCTGCTCTTCGGACTCGGCGTCGCCGTCGTGATCTTCACGGTCTACGCGGTCGTCGACTGCGCACTGCTCGAC
The DNA here is from genome assembly GCF_042884835.1 of Agromyces sp. NPDC058104. Classification (NCBI taxonomy): domain Bacteria; kingdom Bacillati; phylum Actinomycetota; class Actinomycetes; order Micrococcales; family Microbacteriaceae; genus Agromyces; species Agromyces sp. NPDC058104. Next base: position 375,207 of record NZ_JBHVTD010000002.1, read on the forward strand.
CGGCTGCGCATCCGAGGGTTGAAGCGCGGCTGGTGGATCGTCGTGATCCTCTTCGTCCCCGTCATCGGCGGCCTGCTCTGGTTCTTCGTCGGCCGCGGCGGCTCGCTCAACCGCCCCGCCGGTCGCAACCGCACCGTCGCCCCCGACGACGACACCGAGTTCCTGCGACGCCTGGGCGACGACGCCGTGCAGGCCGATCGCATCCGCCGGCTCGAAGAGGAGCTCGCCGAGCTCGACGGCGAGACGGATGCCTCGGCCGGCGGCCCCGGCGCGGGCCGCAAGGCCGAGCCCGGCAAGCGACCCGACAACCCCGACGCCCCCGGCGAGACCGGGCCGTCTCCCCGCCCGAATGCCTGAGCCGGTGCCGACGGCGCCCAACGGCCCGGCGGTGCCGAGCGCGCCGACTTCGCCGAACGGTCGGCCGGCCCCGTCGTCCGCGTTCGCGGTCGCCCTGCTCGAGGAGTTCGTGCGCGCCGGCGTGCTCGACGTCGTCGTCGCGCCCGGTTCGCGCTCGCAGGCGATCGCCCTCGCCGCGGCGGAGTTCGAGAAGCAGGGTCTCGTGCGCCTCCACGTGCGCCTCGACGAGCGCGGTGCGGGCTTCCTCGCCCTGGGGCTCGCGGTCGAGTCGGGCCGACCGGCGGTCGTCGTGACGACCTCGGGCACGGCCGTCGCGAACCTGCACCCGGCGGTGCTCGAAGCGCACCACTCGGGTGTGCCCCTCGTGCTCCTCACCGCCGATCGCCCGGCGGAGCTCCGTGGCATCCGCTCGAACCAGACCACCATGCAGCCCGGCATCTTCGCGGGCGCCGTGCGCCTCGAACGCGACGTCACCGCACCCGAGGGCGCCGAGGGCGAGCCGGCCGCCGCGGCGGGGCTCGCCCGTGAGGTGGTCGCGGCCGCCCTCGGTCGCGACGCCGACGGCGCCCTTGTCGCCCACCCCGGCCCCGGGCCGGTGCACCTCAACCTGCAGCTGCGCGAGCCGTTGTCGTCGCCGGTCGACGTGTCGATGCCCGACCGCGACGCCGTCGCCCGCTCACGCACCGAGAGCGCCGAGCACGCCGCGAGCGCCGAGCGCACCGAGCACGCCGAGACGATGACCGCGACCGTCGCCGCCACGACCTCCGGCGCCCTGATCGCCCGCGGACCGCGCACCCTCGTCGTCGCCGGGGCCGGCGCCGGAGCCGAGGCCGAGGCGTTCGCCCGCGACGGCGACTGGCCGCTCGCGGCCGAGGTCACGAGCGGCGCCCACTTCGGGCCCAACCTCGTCGTCGCCTACCGCGAGCTGCTGCGCGAGCCCGACTTCGGCGATGCGGTCGAGCGGGTCGTGGTGTTCGGGCATCCGACCCTCTCGCGCGAAGTGCCGGCGCTCGTGCAGCGCGACGACGTCGAGACGATCGTCGTCGCCCCCTCGGGCATCGAGTGGTTCAACCCCGGCCGGCGGGTGCGCCGCTTCGAGCGGGCCGTGCACGCCGAGCCCGTCACCCCGGCCGCGCCGCAGACCGCCGAGGAGCGCGCCTGGGTGCGCCGCTGGGTGCACGCGAGCCGCATCATCGTCGAATCGGGCCTGCCGCCCGCCGCGCCCGCCGTCGCCGAGGGCATCGACGAGACCGGGCACGTCGGCGACCTCGAGCTGCACCGCGAGTTCATGCGCGCACAGCTCGCGGCCGCCCGCGCGCCGATCACGCGCCGCATGCTCGTCGACGCCATCTGGGGAGCCACGTGGCCCCACGACCGGCTGGTGTTCGGGGCATCCCGCCTCATTCGCGACGCCGACCGCGCCGTGCCCGGCCGACGCATCGCCGCGCACGCGAACCGCGGCCTCGCCGGCATCGACGGCACGGTCGCCACCGCGCTCGGCATCGCGATCGCCAGCCAGACGGATGCCCCTGCGCTCGCGCGACCCGTCGACCCCGCCGAGGCCGGGCCGGGTGAGACGCCCGCCGACGCGGTGCCGAGCGAGGCGTTCGCCGCGCTCGCCGCCCCCACCGGTGCCGATTTCGCGACCGAGCTCGCGCACGCCGAGGCCGTCGAGCGGGCCGTCGCGGCGCGCCCGGCGTCGGCGGTCGCCTCCGCCGGCGTGACCCGCGCGCTCATCGGCGACCTGACCCTGCTGCACGACGTCGGCTCGCTGCTGCTCGGCGAGGGCGAGACCCGGCCGCGGTTGCTCGTCATCGTCGGCAACGACGGCGGCGGCACCATCTTCGACGCGCTCGAGGTCGCCGCTACCGCCCCGGCCGACGCCTTCGACCGGGTGCAGTTCACCCCGCAGCACGTCGACCTCGCCGCGCTCGCCGCGGCGTACGGCTGGGCGTACTCGCGGGCGACGACCCGCGGCGAGCTCGACGAGGCGCTCGGCACGCGCATCGACGGCCCGACGATCCTCGAGGTGCCGCTGCCGCGCTGACCCGGGTGGTCCAGGCCACCCCTTGGGGGTGTCCTTCCCGGGCGTTACGTCACTGAGTCGCGGGTGGCATCAGCGATGTCGGGGGTGACTCAGTGACGTCGGCGCGCGGCGCGAGGCCCTGCCGGGCGCCTCCGGGCGAGTCGCGCGGCGCGAGGCCCTGCCGGGCGCCTCCGGGCGAGGCGCGCGGCGCGAGGCCTTGCCCGGGCGCACTCGGGCTCGGCAGGATGTGAGGAGCACCGCGGCGCCGCGCCGCCGCAGAGGGGGAACACCACATGAGTCGCGAATCGTTCTGGACCGCCGATCCCTCCGAGCTCCTCCGCGTCGGCGACGGGTTCAAGCTGGCCGAGGTCGACCCCGCGTCGCACCCGGGCTTCGACGGCGAGAAGCGCGACGCCAAGGCGGCGCTCGCCGAAGGCGCCGACATCCTCGCCGAGCTGCAGGAGCAGCTCTTCGCGGGCAGCCGCATGGGCGGGGACAAGCGGCGCGTCCTGCTCGTGCTGCAGGCGATGGACACCGCGGGCAAGGGCGGCATCGTGAAGCACGTGATGGGCGCGGTCGACCCGCAGGGCGTGCAGCTCGCGGCGTTCAAGAAGCCCACGGAGGAGGAGCTCGGCCACGACTTCCTCTGGCGCATCAGCAAGGAGACGCCCGGCCCCGGCATGATCGGCGTCTTCGACCGCTCGCACTACGAAGACGTGCTGATCGGGCGCGTGCGCGAGCTCGCCCCGCCCGAGGAGATCGAGCGGCGCTACGACGCGATCAACGAGTTCGAGCGCGGGCTCGTCGCGAGCGGCACCACGATCATCAAGGTCATGCTGCACGTCTCGCCCGAGGAGCAGCGGGAGCGCCTGCAGGAACGGCTCGACCGGCCCGACAAGCACTGGAAGTTCAACCCGGGCGACATCGACGAGCGACTGCTCGCGCCCGCGTACGGCCAGGCGTACCAGCTCGTGTTCGAGCGCACGACGACGGCGGATGCCCCGTGGTTCGTCGTGCCCGCCGACCACAAGTGGTACGCGCGGCTCGCGGTGCAGCACCTGCTCATCGACGCCCTCGAGGCGATGGAGCTCAGCTGGCCGCTGGCCGACTACGACGTGGCCGAGCAGCGGGCGCGCCTCGCCGCCAGCTGAGCGGCTCGACCCGCCGGCTCGGGCACGAGGCTTAGGCTTGAGAGGTGAGTCAGACGCACGCCCCGGCGCGCCTCGTCGTCAGGACGGTGGCCGTCGATGAGACCGAACCGCTGATTCCGCGCACCGACCCGCGTCACCCGCTCGTCTGGATGCGCCGCGGCGAGGGCATCGTCGGACTCGGCGAGGTGCTGCGCATCGAGTCGTCGGGACCGTCGCGCATCGACGACGCCGCCTCGGCGTGGACCTCGATCGCCGCCGGCGCCGACATCGACGACCGCGTCGGACTGCCCGGCACCGGGCTCGTCGCGTTCGGCGCGTTCGCGTTCGCCGACGAGTCCGAGGCGACGAGCGTGCTCATCGTGCCCGAGCTCGTGATCGGCCGCCGCGACGGCCGGGCCTGGGTGACGCGCATCGGCTTCGAGACCCCCGCCGAGGTGACCATTCCCGAGCCGGCGCCGAAGCGGCAGGTGCCGCGGGTGGCGTTCGCGCCGGGCTCGCTGCCGCCCGAGGCCTACGAGTCGGCCGTCGCCGAGGCGGTGCGCCGCATCGATGCGGGCGAGTTCGAGAAGGCCGTGCTCGCCCGGCAGCTCGTCGGCACGCTGAGCGACGACGCGGGCCTGCGGGCGACCATCAACCGCCTCGCCGAGGACTACCCCGACACGTGGGTGTTCGCCGTCGACGGGCTCATCGGCGCGAGCCCCGAGACGCTCGTGCGGGTCGACCACGGCACCGTCTCGGCGCGCGTGCTGGCCGGCACGGCGCCGCGGGGCGCGGGCGAGGCTTCCGACCGCGATCACGCCGCCGCCCTCGCGGCGAGCGAGAAGAACCTCGCCGAGCACGCGCTCGCCGTGGCGAGCGCCGTGCAGCGGCTCGAGCCGCACACGACCCGGCTCGACACGAGCCCCGAGCCGTTCACGCTGCAGCTGCCGAACCTGTGGCACCTCGCGACCGACCTCAAGGGCACCCTCGGCGACGGCTCGAACTCGCTCGACCTCGTCAAGGCCGTGCACCCGACGGCGGCCGTCGCGGGCACGCCGCGCAAGGTCGCGCTGCGCGCGATCCTCGAGCTCGAGGGCTTCGACCGCGGGCGCTACGCCGGCCCCGTCGGGTGGGTCGACGGCGACGGCGACGGCGAGTGGGCGATCGCGCTGCGCTGCGCGCAGGTCGACCCCGACGGCACCGTCACCGCATATGCCGGGTGCGGCATCGTGCACGACTCGGTGCCGGCCGACGAGCTCGCCGAGACCGACATGAAGTTCCGTCCGATCGTCGAGGCGTTCGGCGGGTAGGCGCCCTCCGGGCGGCTCGTACCCAGCCGGCCGGCGGGGGAGCCCCGGTAGAATCGGAGGATGACCCGCGCAGACCTCGGCAAGGACCCCCGCGAGGTGTCGGCGATGTTCGATCGCGTCGCCGCCGCGTACGACCGCACCAACAACGTGCTCTCGGTCGGCAACGCCCCGCTGTGGCGCGTCGCGACCACGCGCGCGGTCGACCCGAAGCCGGGCGAGCGCATCCTCGACGTCGCCGCCGGCACCGGCACCTCGAGCGCGAGCCTCGCGAAGTCGGGCGCCTCGGTCGTCGCCGCCGACTTCTCGCCCGGCATGATCGAGGTCGGTCGCCGCAGGCAGGCGCACGTGCCCAACCTGGTCTTCGTCGAGGCCGACGCCACGAAGCTCCCCTTCGACGACGACTCCTTCGACGCCGTCACCATCTCGTTCGGCCTGCGCAACGTGAACGAGCCCAAGCAGGCCATCGCCGAGTTCTTCCGCGTGACGAAGCCCGGCGGCCGGCTCGTGATCTGCGAGTTCTCGACCCCGCCGACGCCGTTCGTGCAGTTCGGCTACGGCGTGTACCAGCGCTACGTGATGCCGCCGCTCGTGAAGCTCTCGAGCTCGAACGACACGGCCTACGAGTACCTCAACGAGTCGATCAACGCGTGGCCGAAGCAGCCCGAGCTCGCCGCGTGGATCCGCGAGGCCGGCTACGCCGACGTCGCGTGGCGCAACCTCACGATGGGCGTCGTCGCGCTGCACCGCGGGCGCAAGCCGCTCGCCGCCTCGCCGGTCGAGTAGGCCCGACCGCCGACAGGGCGAACCACGCGACATCCGTTCGCCGTCGCTGACACGGGCGCGCATGCGCGCACGGGTAGGCTGGGAGACGTGAATCCGAGCCACCCGGTCGCCCGTCGCGGCTCCGCGCTCGCCGCCAACCTGGGTCTGAGCGAGCGCGTCTTCGCGTCCGCGGCAGACAAGGCGATGGCGCGGGCGATCGACGCCGGCATCGAACGCGTCGAGTCCGGCCTCGTCCGCGAGGTGCAGTTCGCCGACTCCATCGCCGACGTCTCGACGCGCTACCTGCTCGAGGCCGGGGGCAAGCGGGTGCGCCCGATGCTGACGCTGCTCACCGCGCAGCTCGGCGCGGGCGCGACCGACGACGTGATCACCGCCGCAGAGGCCATCGAGATCACGCACCTCGGCTCGCTGTACCACGACGACGTCATGGACGACTCCGACCGTCGCCGTGGGGTGCCCGCCGCGCACGCGGTGTGGGGCAACTCGGTCGCCATCCTCACGGGCGACCTGCTCTTCGCGCGCGCGAGCCAGCTCATGGCGAGCCTCGGCGAGCGGGCGATCCGCATGCAGGCCGACACCTTCGAGCGCCTCGTGCTCGGCCAGCTGCACGAGACGGTCGGCCCGACCGACGCCGACGACCCGATCGAGCACTACATCCAGGTGCTCGCCGACAAGACCGGCTCGCTCATCGCGGCGGCCGCGCAGTCGGGCGTCGTGTTCTCGGGCGCCGACCCCGCCTACGAGGCGCCCATCGTCGAGTTCGGCGAGAAGATCGGCGTCGCGTTCCAGCTCATCGACGACGTGATCGACCTGTCGCCCCAGCCCGAAGAGACGGGCAAGGTGCCCGGCACCGACCTGCGTGCGGGCGTCGTCACGCTGCCGCTCCTGCGTCTCGCCGAGCTGGCGAAGACCGACGAGGCATCCGCCGACCTGCTCGCGCGCATCGAGCGCGACGTGATCACCGTGTCGGCGGCGACCGCCGACCTCGGCGACCCGCTCGACACGAACACGCTCGCCTCGCGCATCGTGCCGTCGCGCGCGACGGTCGACGCGATCGTGGCCGAGTTGCGCGAGCACGAGGCCACGAAGGCGACGCTCGCCGAGGCGCACCGCTGGGCCGCCGAGGCGGTCGCGGCGCTCGCCCCGCTGCCCGAAGGAAGTGTGAAGAAGGCGCTCACGCGTTTCGCCGAGACGATCGTCGAGCGGCAGAGCTGACGGCGGCGCCGACCGCGCCCGCCGTCTCCGAGTTTCGAATGCGAGGAGAGTTGTGACGAGGAACAAGCTGCGACTGGCGATCGTCGGGGCGGGCCCCGCCGGAATCTACGCCGCCGACATCCTGCTGAAGGCCGAGCGCAACTTCGACGTGTCGATCGACCTGTTCGACCACCTCCCCGCGCCCTACGGCCTCGTGCGCTACGGCGTCGCCCCCGATCACCCGCGCATCAAGGGCATCATCACGGCGCTCCGCGAGGTGCTCGACCGCGGCGACATCCGCATCTTCGGCAACGTGCGCTTCGGCGACGACATCACGCTCGACGACCTGAAGAAGCACTACAACGCGGTCATCTTCGCGACCGGCGCGGTGAAGGATGCCTCGCTGAACATCCCGGGCATCGAGCTCGAGGGCTCGTACGGGGCCGCCGAGTTCGTGAGCTGGTTCGACGGGCACCCCGACTTCCCGCGCACGTGGCCGCTCGAGGCCAAGGAGGTCGCGGTCATCGGCAACGGCAATGTCGCGCTGGATGTCTCGCGCATCCTCGCGAAGCACGTCGAAGACCTCATGCCGACCGAGATCCCCGCGAACGTCGCGGCCGGCCTCGCGGCCTCGCCCGTGACCGACGTGCACGTGTTCGGCCGTCGCGGCCCGACCTCGGTGAAGTTCACGCCGCTCGAGCTGCGCGAGCTCGGCGAGCTGCGCGACGTCGACATGATCGTCTACGACGAGGACTTCGACTACGACGACGCGGCCCGCGCGGCCGTGTCGGGCAACAAGCAGGTCTTCGTCATCGACAAGGTGCTGAACCAGTGGCGGCAGCGCGAGGTCGGCCAGGCATCGCGCCGGCTGCACCTGCACTTCTTCGCGAAGCCGCTCGAGATCGTCGATGACGGCAACGCGCACGTGGGCGGCATCCGCTGGGAGCGCACCGAGTCCGACGGCGCCGGCGGGGTCGTCGGCACCGGCGAGATCCGCGAGCTGCCGATCCAGGCCGTGTACCGCGCGGTCGGGTACTTCGGTTCGCCGCTGCCCGGCATCCCCTTCGACAAGAAGTTCGGCGTGATCCCGAACCACGAGGGCCAGGTGCTCATGCGCGACAAGGAGACGGGCGAGGCTCGCCAGATGTACGGCGTCTACGCGACCGGCTGGATCAAGCGGGGCCCGGTCGGCCTCATCGGCCACACCAAGTCGGATGCGATGGAGACGATCAAGCACGTCATCAACGACCTCGGCAACTGGTGGCGCCCCGAGTCGCCGTCGGAGGAGTCGGTCGTCGAGCTGCTCGAGTCGCGCGGCATCCGCTGGACCGACCTCGACGGCTGGCACCGCCTCGACGGGCACGAGCAGGAGCTCGGCCGGGCCGAGGGGCGTGTGCGCATCAAGGTCGTGCCCCGCGACGAGATGGTCGACATCTCGCGCGGCGAGGTCGCGTAGGGGCGTACGCCGCTCACCCGAATGACCTCGGGTGATCACCCGACCGTGCGGTCCAGTGGGCCGAACGCGCCGCTACCTGATCACGGCCGTCGTGGCGGCGGTGCGGGTCACTGTCGGATAGCCGGTCTTCGCTCCGGTGACTCTCACGGTGATGGGCTTGCCGCGCTGCGCGGAGGTGAGTCTGAGGGTGGAGGCCGTTGCGCCGCTGATCGCCGTGCCGTTCGCATACCACTGGTACGTGAACGTCGTGCTGGTCGTCCAGGTGCCGCGGACCGCGGTGAGGGTGTATCCGACCGCCCTGGTACCGGTGATCGTCGGTACTGCGGTCAGGGCGACTCTGAGGGTCGCAGCGGACGTGCGGGCGACGGTGGCGTGGCCCGAGACTGCGCCGGTCACCTTCAGGGTGATCGTCTTGTCGCGTTCAGCGGAGGTGAGCACGTAGGTCGACCCGGTCGCACCGGCGATCGCGACGCCGTTCGCGTACCACTGGTACGTGAAGGTGGTGCCGGCGGTCCAGGTGCCAGGTGAGGCGGTGAGCTTCGCTCCGACGTACGGGGTCCCGGTGATCCTGGGTACCGGAGCGAGCGCCACCTTGGGCGTCGCCGCGGAGCTGCGGACCGTCGTCGGATACCCGGCGGCGCTCCCGACTACGGCGACGCTGATCGATTGACCGACGAGCGCCGAGGGGATCGTGAAGGTCGACGTCGTTGCACCGGGAATGCCGAATCCGTTCGCGCGCCAGTGGTAGGTGAGTGTCGTGCCGGGCGTCCACGGTCCCGGAACGGCGGTCAGCTTCGCCCCGGCATAGGCGGTGCCGGAGATCTGCGGCGTCGAGCCGATGGCGACGTTCGGCGTGGTGGCCGACATGGCCGAGAACGAGTCGTAGCCGGCCTGGCTGCCGGTCACCATCACACTGAGCGACTTGCCTGCGATCGTGCTCGGCACCTTCCAGCTCGACGACGTCGCGCCGGGCACGGCGCTTCCATCGGCGTACCACTGATAGGTGAACACGGTCGATGGGCTCCAGGCGCCCGGAACCGCCGTCAGCGTTCGGTCGACCCATGCGGTGCCGTCGACCAGGCCGCCGATCGTCGGCTTCGCCCACTGCATCACCCGGGCCGTCTCCGCCGACGTTCGAGCCGACGCCAGGTGGCCGCTGAGGAAGCCCGTCGTGCGCACCGAGATGGACTTGCCGGCCATGCCCGCGTGCAGCGTGAGCGTTTCTGCGGTCGACCCGATGAGTTCGGCGCCGTCGGCGAGCCACTGGTGGCTGAACTTCGTGCCGATCGGCCATCCGTCAGTCGTGACCGAGAGTTTGGAGCCGACGACGGCCGAGCCGGAGATCGTCGGCATCGCCGACGGAGTCGATGGGATCGGGTTGAGCTCGGCTTCGAGATCGAATCGCTCGCCGCTGCCGAGCACGATGGGCGTGGCGCTGGCGAAGTCGGGCTGGTCCTTCCAGAACTCCCGGCGCAGGGGGTGCGGGCCCATGATCGCGAGCGCGTACGTGCCGGGCTCGAGGTACGTGATCTCGAACGCGCCGTCGACGCCGGTCCTGATCGTGCCGAGGATGGGCGCGGGCCCTCGGATCTGCAACGGGTAGAGGTTGATCTCTGCGTCCGCGATGAGGTTGCCGTCGGCGTCGCGAACGGTGCCGAAGATCGCGGCGGGCTTGTCGAGTTCGGCGTCGATGCCGTGCTTGACCTCGCCCGGCGCGAGATTCAGGTGATTCGTCGGCAGGCCGAGTCCCTGTGGGACGTCGTCCCAGGACTCTGGAATGACGGAGTTCCGCGATGCGCCGAAGCTGAAACCGTAGTCGACGAGGGGAGCGAGGGTGAGCGTGTACGAGCCCGTGGCGTCGGTGCGAGCGTAGGTGAACAGGTTCTGGTGCCCCCACGCGATGTCGATCCTGCTCACGACGGCCACGCCCGCGGTGACGAAGGCATCCTCGAGCGGTCCGTCGATCGTCGTGACCCGACCGGTGATGGTCGCGGCCGGTATCCTCGCGATGTCGATTCCGGCGACCGACTGCCCGGCGTCGACGTGGATCACGCTCGCCGAGCTGGGCATCGTCGCTCCGCCGTACCAGGTTGCGGCCTCGGACGGCCTGCCTTCGGGCTCGGAGCGGGGATCGTCGGCGGGGGCGAGTGCGTAATAGTCGCCGGGCGGGAGTTCGGAGACGACGTACGCCCCGTCGTCGAGCGATTCCGCGACGACGCCGACGAGCTCGAGCGTCTCGTCCGCGGAGAGCCGATAGATCTTCGGCACCTGTCCATGCGCGGGCTCGCCGGTCGAGTGCGTCACGACCCCGGAGATCGTGCCGTCGGCGATCGGCTCGGATGCTGGGGAAGTCGACTCCGCAGCCCTGGGATCCGCCCCGGTTGCGGCCTGTGCGGTCATCGGAAGGATGAAGACCAGGAGCGCCGTGACCGCGATGCTGACGATCGCTGTGAACGTGTTCGTCGCTGCGCGCGAGGTCGCCATCGAAGCCTCTCCACCTACACATCGAGCGACGGCGGAAGTGCCGTCACCCTCCCATAGAGATAGCAGCTTCGATGCGGGATCGACAGTCTGCCCTGCATGATCGTGATCGTCGCGGCGGGAGAGCGAGGCGGCCTGTGCACGGCGCCGCCGCCGTTCGCCTCGTCGGCGCTACGCTGCTCAGCATGCCGATGCTCGCACCGCTGACCGCGCTCACGCTCGCGGCGGTCGGCTTCGTGCTCGGATGGTGGCCGCTGGCCGCGTGGTCGGCGCATTCGATCAACGGCGAGCGGATGCCACGGCGCGCCACCCTGCGCCTCGCCGCCGCCGTGACGACCGCGGCGACCTTCGGCCTGCTCGGGCTGCGCTTCGGCCTCGACTGGCTGCTGCCTGCGCTGCTCGCGTTCGCCGCCTGCGCGACGGTGCTCTCGATCGTCGACCTCGTCGAGAAGCGGCTGCCGAACGCGGTGGTGTTCCCCGCCCTCGCCGCAGTCGCGGTGCTGCTGGTGCCGGCGACCTGGATCGCGGGGGAGTGGATGCGACTCGTCTGGGCCCTCGCCGGCGCCGCGGCGATGTTCGCCGTCTACTTCGTGCTCGCCCTCATCTCGCCGTCGTCGATGGGCATGGGCGACGTGAAGCTCGCCCTCGTGATCGGGCTGCTCGCCGGATGGTTCGGGCTGTCACCCTGGCTCGTCGCCCTGCTCGCCGCGTTCGTGATCGGCGGGCTCGCGTCGCTCGTCGCGCTCGCGCTCAAACGGGTGACGTTGCGGGGGTCGATCCCGTTCGGGCCGTCGATGCTCGCGGGCGCACTCGTGGCGGTGATGTTGGCGGGGCCGGTGGGCTGAGTCCCGCGTGCCTTCGGGGGAATCTCAGTGCGCTTGCCGGAATGCGAAGCTGACCGAGTCGCCCCGGTCGAGCAGTGAACGCGCACGTTCGGGGTACATGTGTACCCCGAACACAGGGTACGTATGTACCCCAATCATGTACCCCGAAAAACCCCCAAACTGGGGGGCAGGGTACGGACTCTTGCGCGGAAATCAGCCGATCCGCGCCAATCGTTGCGTTCCAGGCCGGATGCCTCCCCCAAAGTGGGGCATAGGTGACCTAGAACACGGTGGATACCTTCATGTCACCGCATGTACCCACATGCGGCACCAGCCATCCTTCGGGGTGGTGAAGTGTCCCTACCTACCCGAAGGATTCACCATGCTCAAGGCATTCACGCGAGCACGTGCGCACCTCGAGAGCCTGCGCTCCGAGGAAGAGGGTGCGACCGCCGTCGAGTACGGCCTCATCGTCGCCCTCATCGCCGTCGTGATCATCGCGGCCGTCACCCTCGTCGGCACCAACCTCGACGCGATCTTCGACGCGATCGCCGCGGCGCTCGGCGGCACCGGTGGCGGTGGCGGTGGCGCCGGCACCTGAGTCGCTGCTACAAAACAGTCGGCTTGGCCGCCGACTTCACGCTGGGGGACCGTCGATCGCGACGGTTCCCCAGCGGTACACGTTTCAGAGGTGAGAAGTGAACGAGCGCAAGCGTCGCAACGAGCGAGGAGCAGCGGCCGTCGAGTTCGCGCTCGTACTGCCGCTGCTGCTCCTCGTGCTGCTCGGCATCTTCGAGTTCGGCCGGCTCTTCAACATCCAGCTCGTTGTCTCGAACGCCGCCCGCGAGGCAGCTCGTGTGATGGCGATCGAGGATGACCCCGGCACAGCCAAGAGCGCCGGCGTCGCGGCGACGGCGGGTGTCCTGAACCCCTCGCTGTCGACTGCCGACGTCGCGATCGACCTCACCTCGTGCGAGGACAACCCGGGTGATCCGGTGACGGCCACCGTCAGCTACAGCACCTCGTTCATCGTTCCGGGATTCTGGGATCTGGTGACGGGCGACGACTTCGTGATCACGGGAACGGGGCAGATGATATGCGGCGGTTGATTCGGAAGCTGCGTCGTGAGCGCGGCGCCTCGGCCGTGCTCGTCGCGGTCATGCTCGTTCCGCTCATCGGAGCGGGCGCGATCGCCGTCGACGTCGGCGCGCTCGTCTCCGAGCGTGCTCAGTTGCAGAACGGTGTCGACGCTGCGGCGATGGCGCTCGCCGCAGCCTGCGCGAAGGACGAGACGACCTGCGCCAGCGGTGCGACGACGGAAGCGCAGGCGTATGTCGACGGCAACGCCACGCTGCCGTACGACCCCACCGCGAACGCCCCGAGCATCGACACCGCGGGAAACGTCGTGACCGTCACGGCCGACGCCGATGTCGAGCACTACCTCGCCAGCGTGATCGACGGGCCCGGCTCTGAGACGGTCTGGGCCTCGGGTTCCGCCGAGTGGGGGACCCCTGTCGCGGGAAACACGCTGCCCCTCGCGATCGGTGCCTGCGAGTTCGAGGAATTTCCGCCGATCGACCCCGATGCGACGCCCACCAAGGTGCTCATCGAGTACAACACCGAAGCGCGGCGAGGATGCGACCCGACCTTCTCGCCGGGGGGATTCGGCTGGCTCGATGCCGTCGACTGCGCCGCCGATATCGACCTCACGGCCGGGTCCATCTGGCACAAGGCCGACCGTGGCAACAACATGAGCAAGAGCGGCTGCGACGTCGGCAGTGGCGACCCCGAGACCGACCTCGCGCTGCGCCTCGACAGCACCGTGCTCATCCCGATCTACGACTCGTTCAAGAAGGTCAACACGTCGTGCTCCGAGGTCGACGACTCTCGCGGAGGCATCATCTGCTTCCACATCGAGAAGTTCGCCGCGTTCGTCCTCACCGGGTTCAAGTTGAGCGGTCCGAGCACCTATGTGGATGCCACCGCTCCACGTTGCACAGGAAGCTGCCGCGGTCTCCAGGGCTACTTCGTGAAGTACGTCTCGGTCGACGAGGCCTTCGAGCTCGGCGACGGCGACGGTGAAGGGCTCAGCGTCGTTCGAATGATCATCACCCCCGACGAGCTCGCAGGCCTGCTTGACTGACCCCGTCCGCCCTACCGAAAGCACGCAGCCATGAAGACCCGAATCATCGGGGCGATCGTCGCCCTCATCCTCGCGATCGTCGGCGCGTTCGCCCTCGTCATCTACGTTCGTGGCGCCGACGTGCGGGCGGCGCAGGGTGCCGAGCTCCAGAACGTCTACGTCGTGCAGGAGACGATTCCGAAGGGCACCGCGGGTGAGGTCGTCGGTGACTTCGCCAAGCTCGACACTGTTCCCGCGCGCAATCTCGTCGAGGGCGCGGTCACCGACCTCTCGGTGCTCGACGGACTCGTCGCGGATGCCGATCTGCTTCCCGGCGAGCAACTTGCCGAGGCGCGTTTCATCGACCCGCTCGAGCTCGCTGCTCGCGGCGAGGTGCCGGTGCCCGACGGCATGCAGGAGGTCACCATCACGGTGCCCGCGGATCGGATGGTCGGCGGCGCAGTGCAGCCTGGAAGCACCGTCGGCGTCGTCTACACGACGAGCACGGAGTCGGAGTTCGCCAACGAGGACAAGGCGATCACGCAGTTCATCTTCCACCGCATGCTGGTCACGAGGATCGTCGCGGGCGCCGACGTCGCGGTCAACGACGACGAGGACGAGAGCAACTCGCCGCAGATGGTCAACACGTTCCTCGTCACGATCGCGGCGACGACGCCGCAGGTCGAGAAGCTCGTCTACGGCGCGGAACAGCAGCTGGACGGAAACGGCGGCATCTGGCTGACGCTCGAGCCCGAGACTGCAGACCAGGGTGGCTCGACGCCCCGCTCCGGCGAGAACATCTTCGGGTGATCCCCGTGGCTACGCCGCCCTTCCTGCTGGTCAGCCGCTCGGCCGAGTACGAGACCCGACTCCGGTCGGTGCTCGGAGAGCGGCTGAGCGTGGTGCCAGGGGAGTTTCTGACCTTCGGCCCGGAAGCGGTCGTGACCCGCGTGCCCGAGCGACCGCGGATCGCGCTGCTCGGCCCGGTACTCAACTACGAGGAGACGAAGGGGCTCGTCGAGGCGCTCACCGCGAAGCATCCCTCGCTCGGCCTGATCGTCGTTCGCGAGCAGCGTTCCGACCTCGAAGACTGGGTCGACGAGCTCGCACTGCACGCGGTGCTGAACCCCGATGCGACCGACGAGACGACCCTCGCACTCCTCGATCGCCTGGCAGCCTGGCTCGTTGCGAACGGCCACGCGGAGGCGCACGACTTCGACGCACCGCCCGCGCTCGAGATCGATGACATGCCATTCATCGGTTTGGAGCCCGCCGACCTCGACCTGATCGCGGATGAACCCGCCACCGAAGCGGAGGAGCTCGTCGAGCCCGAGCCCGAGCCCGAGCCGGCGGCACCGGAGTGGGAGTTCCCGCCGATCGAGGCCGGAGTGCCGACGGAGGCGATCGCGGTCGTCGCTCCGAAGGGCGGCCAGGGCAAGACGACCATCGCGATCAACCTCGCGACAGGCCTCGCCGAGATCGCGCCGAACTCCGTGGTGCTCGTCGACGCCGACCTGCAGTTCGGCGACATCACCGCGGCGCTCGCACTCGAGCCCGAGCGCACCATCGTCGATGCGGTCGCCGACACCGCGGCCGACGAGCTCGTGCTGAAGACCACGCTCACCCACCACGACGACGGGTTCTTCGTCGTCGCGAGCGCGCCGTCGCCCGAGCTCGGCGACCAGGTCGCGCCGGCGGCGCTCGCCGAGCTGATCGACCGACTCCGCGCGACGTTCCGCTACGTCATCATCGACACGACGCCCGGCCTCGGCGAGCACACCCTCATCACCCTCGAGCACGTCACCGACGCCGTCTTCGTCACGAACATGGGCGTGCCGAGCCTGCGTGCGACTCGCACCGAGTTCGAGCTGCTCACCAAGATCGGGCTGATGCCCGGCAACCGGCACGTCGTGGTGAACCAGACCGACAAGAACAGCGGGCTCACCATCAAGGACGTCGAGAACATCATCGGCGCTCCGGTCGACATCGAGGTGCCCAAGTCGTCGGCGGTGCTGTTCGCGTCGAACAAGGGCGTGCCGCTCATCCACGACGACGTGCGCGACCCGGCGGCGAAGGCGATCCGTTCGATCGTGCTCCGCATCGCACCCGAGGCGTTCCCCAAGCGCAGCAAGATCCAGAGAAGGCGGCGTACCAATGAACCTGAATGAGCGTCTGAACGCGCTCCGCGCTGAGCGCGAGGCCGCCGATCCCTTTGCGCCGAGCGTCCCTCGCGTCCCAGCCGAGCCCGAGCCCGCTGAGAGTGCTGAGAACAGGCCCCCGGCAGTTGAGCCGGCCGAGCGGGCTGTCGATGACGGGCAGCAGCCGCTGTTCAAGTCGCCCGCTACGCCGAAGACGCCCCAGACGCGACCCGTGGGCTCGGTCGACCCGCTCGCCGCGGTCAAGGAGAAGGCCGCCGAGGAGCTCTTCGGGCGCATCGGCTCCCGACTCAACGACCCGGCGATGACGGAAGAGCAGCTGCACGTGCTCGCGCGTGCCGAGCTCGCCGAGATCGTGGCGGGCGAACAGCTCGCGCTCTCGACGGCCGAGCGCAATCGCCTCATCGACGACATCGGCGCTGATGTGCTCGGGTACGGCCCGCTCGAGCCGCTGTTGGCCGACCCGAGCGTGAGCGAGATCATGGTCAACCGCTTCGACCGGCTGTACGTGGAGCGGAACGGCCGCCTGCAGGAGACCCCGCACCGATTCACCGGAGAGCCGCAGCTGCGTCGCGTCATCGAGCGCATCGTCGCACGGGTCGGCCGCCGCATCGACGAGTCGTCGCCGCTCGTCGATGCGCGCCTCGACGACGGATCCCGCGTGAACGCGATCATCCCGCCGCTCGCGGTCGACGGGGCGTCGCTGACAATCCGAAAGTTCGCAGGCACGCCGTACACCGTCAACGACCTGATCGGGTTCGGCAGCCTCACGCGAGAGGTCGCCACCGTGCTCGATGCCGCGGTGCGCGCGAAGCTCAACATCCTGGTGTCGGGCGGTACCGGCACCGGAAAGACGACGCTGCTCAACGTACTCTCCGCCTTCATCCCCGGTGACGAGCGCATCATCACCATCGAGGACGCGGTCGAGCTGCAGCTCCAGCAGGAGCACGTCGTGCGCCTCGAGTCCCGCCCGCCGAACATCGAGGGGCGCGGCGAGATCACGATCCGCGACCTCGTGCGCAACTCGCTGCGCATGCGCCCCGACCGCATCGTCGTCGGCGAGGTCCGCGGTGCCGAATCGCTCGACATGCTGCAGGCGATGAACACCGGTCACGAGGGGTCGATCTCGACGCTGCACGCCAACTCGCCGCGCGATGCGATCTCGCGCATGGAGACGCTCGTGCTGATGGCGGGCATGGAACTGCCGCTCCGCGCGATCCGCGAGCAGATCTCGTCGGCCATCGACATCATCGTGCAGATCTCGCGCCACAAGGACGGCGTGCGGCGCATCACGAGCGTCACCGAGGTGCACGGCATGGAGGGCGAGGTGATCACCCTGCAGGACGCGTTCAGCTTCGACTACTCGGCTGGCTTCGACGAGGACGGCCGACTGAAGGGGCGTATCGAGGCGACCGGTGTGCGGCCGCGCTTCGCCGAACGCATCGCCGATCATGGAATTTCGCTCCCGATGTCGCTCTTCCAGGTCGTGCCCCGCGAGATGCTCGGAGAGATCCGATGAGCCCGGTGCTCTTCGTGGTCGGGGTGGCGATCTGCCTCCTCGCGTTGGTCGTGCTGGTGCTCTTCGTCATCGCCCCGCAGGCACCGCGGGTGTCGCGCGACCGTCGACTCGCACCCGGCGAGCAACACGTGTCCACGCTGACGAAGCTCACCGACCGCACGACTGCGGCGATCGAGTCCGCGACGGCGAATCGATCGGGTGGCATGTTCAGCCCCGAGGCGCTCGAACTGGCCGGGGTGAAGACCGATCGTTCGGGATTCCTCGTCCTCGTCGTCTCGGCGACCAGCGTGATGACGCTCGTCGGGGTACTGCTCGGCATCGCCAACGGCACCTGGTTCATCCTCGCGATCCTGTTCGGGGCGGCGACGCCGTTCCTCGCGAAGCTCGTGCTTGTCATCAGGACCTCGCAGCGGCAGTCGAAGTTCGCCGACCAGGTCGACGACACCGTGCAGATGATGGCCGGTGGGCTTCGAGCCGGGCATGGGCTCAACCGGACGATCGGCGCCGTCGCGGCCGAGGCCGAGGAGCCGACGAGCGAGGAGCTCGCGCGGGTCGTCAACGAGACCCGCCTTGGTCGGAACTTGGCCGAAGCCCTCACCAACACCGCGCACCGCATGAAGAGTGCCGACTTCGAGTGGGTGGCGCAGGCGATTGCGATCAACCAGGAGACGGGCGGCAACCTCGCCGAGGTGCTCGACCAGGTGGGCCGCACCATCCGAGAGCGCAACCAGATCAGGCGCCATGTGAAGGCGCTCAGCGCTGAGGGCCGGCTCTCGGCCATCGTCCTCGTGGGCCTCCCCATCGGCGTGTTCCTGTTCCTGCTGATCACGCAGCCGAACTATCTGTCGGTGTTCTTCACGAGCGTCTACGGGATCATCGCGTTGATCATCGCCGGGATCCTCCTGATCGTCGGCACCATCTGGATCTCGTTCACGGTGAAGGTGAAGTTCTGATGCTGAGCTGGGTGATGCTGGGCGTCGCACTCCTCACCGCGATCGCGTTCGGGGTCTTCGTGTTCCTGCTCTTCCCGGCGCGCAAGCCCAAGGCGGAGGCGGCCGCCGACGGACCGGTCGAAGAGCCGGTGCAGCGCGGCACCATCGGAGCCTCGCTCGTCGCCGCGGCACCGCGCGGGTACATCGGTTGGATCGAGAAGCAGATCCTCTTCGCCGGCCGACCGACCGGCTGGACCCTCAGCGGCATCATCACGTGGAAGCTCGTGCTCGGCACCGTCGGAGCGGTGTTCGGCATCCTGTTCACGATCTCGGGCGGCGTCCAGCCGATCAAGATCCTGCTCGCGGTGTTCGCGACGATCCTGCTCTTCTTCCTCCCCGACGTGCTGATCAACAGCCGTGCGCACGATCGCCAGGAAGCGATCAGGAACACCCTGCCCGACACGCTCGACCAGATGACGATCGCGGTGGAGGCGGGCCTCGGGTTCGATGCCGCGATGGCGAAGGCGGCGCGGAATGGCCACGGCCCGCTCGCCGAGGAGCTGATCCGCGTGCTGCAGGACATGTCGATCGGCCGAACCCGTCGTGACGCGTTCCTCGAGCTCGAAGCCCGCACGAACTCGCCCGACCTCCGGAGATTCGTGCGCGCCGTCGTCCAGGCCGACGCGTACGGCATCGCGCTCGGCGACGTGCTGCGCGTGCAAGCCGGTGAGATGCGATTGAAGCGCCGTCAGCGCGCCGAGGAACAGGCCCAGAAGGTGACGGTCAAGATCCTGTTCCCGCTGGTGTTCTGCCTGCTCCCGGTGCTCATGATCGTCGTGATGACGCCCGGTGTGATCGGCATCATCAACGCGTTCACCGTGCAGTCGCCCTGACTCCGGAAACGCTGGGCCGACCTGACGCCGCGCTTCGGAAGCTCGGCCTGAAGAGGAACAGCGGATAGAGCGCGACGCACGTGATCGTGAAGGCGATGAGGGCGGCGGTCTCGCCGACCATCAGCACGACGATCGAGAAGTGCAGACCCAGCCCGAGGATCACGGCCAGCCGACGACTCGACCGGAACCACAGCCCGATCGCGAGGATGAGCTCGACGGCGATCGTGAGCACCGCGGCGATGAAGTAGGCCTGCCAAGGGAGGTCGATCCACACCCAGAGCGACAGCGGCGCACCCGAGATGAATGTGAAATTCATCTTGCTGATCGCCGAGAACAAGTAGAGCACCGACAGCTGACTCATCATCAGCAGTTGCGGCCACCAGGGGATCGATCCACGATCGGGCCGCGGGCGAACCGACCATGCCGTCTCCGACCGGGCGAACACGAGGTAAACCATGAGCAGCGTGGCGAACCAGCGATGACTGCTGTAGGCCTGCTGATCGGCGAGCAGGGTGGCGGCGCCGAGCAGTGCGGTGACCGTCGCAGCGGGTGCCGTCATCCAGCCGGCCGTTACGGCGAGCCCAGCGGCGATCCCGATGATCAGCCCGGCGATGAGCCAGGGCAACGGTACGACGGGGGCATCGGCGAAGACGGGCACAGCCAGGCGTCCGCTCGCGATGCGCTCGAGGATCCAGAAGGCCTCGATCGCATTCAGCACCGCAACGATGCCCAGCCCGATGCGTGTCACCGCGACGGGTCTCGGATCGCTGCGAATCTCGGTCAGTCGCATTCGACACCCCGTTCCCGCCCGGACTGCGCGACACGCACCTCGACCGCGGTCGGTTCATGCGCGCAGACCGCCTCGGGCAGCCCCCTCGTCCAATCGATGTCGGGGCGATGCTTCGCGACCACGTCGTCGAAATCGGTGAATGCGTGTTCGTCTCCCTGGGCGTCGAACCACGTCACCGTGGCGGCACCGAGACCCGAATACATCTGGAACCCGTACTGCCGGGGTGGCGGCTGCAAGGCGAGCACGAGCGGGACGGCAACCTGAAGCGCGATGACGATGACGACGGCGACCGCCCCGGCAAGGCTCGATCGCGCGTGCGCGGCGCTCGGCGCACCGGCCGTCGGCGTGGGCCGCGGATCGACCGACTCGGGCAGGGCATTCACGGAACCACGCTATTGGCCGATGGCGCACGAACCAATGCCCGCGTTGGAGGGTGCCTCGATAGGCTGGCCTCGCGACGAGGGGAGGCGGCGTGGGGGAGACCGAGGCGAGCGTGCGCCCCGCTGATCCCGCCCAGCCGCAGACCTGGCGCCCCGACCTCCTCGGCGATCGCTTCGAGCAGCTCACGCTCCCGCTCGGCGACGACGACGAGGGCGACGTCGTCGCGACCCTCGTGCGGTACCGCCCGGGGTGGCGGCCGCGGCTCACGCGCGGCGCGGCATCCGGAGCCGACGTGCTCTACGTGCACGGCTGGAGCGACTACTTCTTCAACCGCGAGCTCGCCGAGTACTGGGCGGGGCTCGGCGCCCGCTTCTACGCGCTCGACCTGCGCAAGTACGGCCGCAGCCTGCGCCCCGGCCAGACACCCGGCTTCGTTGCCGACCTCGCCACCTACGACGCCGACATCGCGGCCGCGCTCGCCGCGATGGGCCAGCCGGATGCCTCGGGCCCGCCCTCCGGCCGCCCGCTGATCCTGCTCGGGCACTCGACCGGAGGGCTCACGCTCTCGCTCTGGGCCGCGCGCCACAAGGGCCGGGCGGCGGCGTTGGTGCTGAACAGCCCGTGGCTCGAGTTCCAGCTGAGCAAGGTCGGCCGGCAGGCGCTCGCCCCGATGATGGAGCTCGGGGCGCGCGTGCACCCGCTCGCGCCGCTGCCGAACGTCGACCTCGGGTTCTACACGCGCGCCGTCTCGCGCGAGCAGGGCGGCGAATGGGAGTACGAGCACGCCTGGCGTCCCGACCGCGGCTTCGCGACCTCGCCGGCCTGGCTCATGGCGATCCTCGCGGGGCACGCGACCATCGAGTCGCGCGTCGACGTCGGTGCGCCCGTGCTGACCTTGCTCTCTGCGCGATCGACGATCCTCCCGCGATGGGACGACGCGATGCGTTCGAGCGACAGCGTGCTCGTCGTCGACGAGATCGCCGAACGCTCGCTGCGGATCGGGCCGTCGGTCACGGTGGCGCGCATCGACGGCGCCCTGCACGACGTGTTCCTGTCGCACCAGCCGGCGCGCTCGCAGGCCTACGCCGACATCACGCGCTGGCTGCGCGGGTACGGTCCGAGATGACGACCCGCCCGCGTCGTCGCCTCGTCTGGCCGACCGCCGTCGGACTCTTCGTCTGGGTGCCGGCCGCGCTGACGTCGATGGTCTTCCTCGGCATCTGGCTGTACGAGACGTTTTTCCGCTTCGTGTACTCCGACGCCGTCGCCGCCCGGGAGCGCGCGATGCCCTGGCTCGTCGCCGGGCTGGTGCTCTCGCTGGCGGTCTTCGTCGCCGGCTGGATCTTGAGCCGCCGCTGGTGGGGCGCCCTGCTCGCGGTGACGCCCGGAGTGCTCATCGCCGTCAGCGAACTCGCGCCCGACTACCGCGCGATACCGCAGCTGCTCTTCCCGATCGGCGTGATCGCCGCGGTCGTCGGAATCGTCTTCGTCGTGCGCCAGGCCGACGCCGTCATGCCGCCGCTCGACGTCGAGACCGACGGCTGAGCGCGGTCGGGCTGAGGCCCCGACCGCACTCGTCGACGCACGTCGCTCAGCTCAGCGGAAGTTCGTGAACTGCAGCGCGACGTCGAGGTCTTTGCCCTTGAGCAGCGCCATCGTCGCCTGCAGGTCGTCGCGGCTCTTCGACGAGACGCGCAGCTCGTCGCCCTGGATCTGGCTCTTGACGCTCTTCGGCGCCTCGTCGCGGATGATCTTCGAGATCTTCTTCGCGTTCTCGCTGTCGATGCCGTTCTTCATGGCGATCTCGATGCGGAACTCCTTGCCCGACGCGTAGGGCTCACCCGTGTCGAGCGCGCGCAGCGTGATGCCGCGCTTGATGAACTTCGACTCGACGACCTCGAGCACGGCCTTGACCCGCTCCTCGGTCTGCGCCTTGAGGAGCACCTTCTCGCCGCTCCACTCGACCGAGGCGCCCACGTTCTTGAAGTCGTAGCGCTGCTCGACCTCCTTGCGCGCCTGGTTGACGGCGTTCTCGGCCTCCATGTGGTCGACCTTGCTCACGATGTCGAACGTTGAATCTGCCATGCGAACCAGTCTACCGAGGCGCGAAATCAGACGACCGGATGCCACGGCGCGCGCGCCGGGGCATCCGTCGCCCCTACTCGGGCGGGCGGGCCGTGGAGGAGCGGACGCGGAGCTCGTAGGGGAGCTGGGTCGCGGCCGGCCTGGGCGTCTCGCCGACGGCGGGCTCGAGCGCGTCCATGAGGATGTCGACGGCCTGCTCGCCCTGGAGGCGGGGGAACTGGGCGACGGTCGTGAGGCCGAAGAAGTCGGAGAGGTCGTGGTCGTCGATGCCGACGATGGAGACGTCGCGCGGCACGACGAGACCGAGCTCACGGGCGGCGAGGATCGAGCCGATCGCCATCTCGTCGGAGGCGGCGAAGATCGCCGTCGGACGGTCGTGCGGGGCGCCGAGCAGTTGCTTCGTGGCGTGGAATCCGCCGCGGATGGTGAAGTCGGCCGGGGCGAACAGCCGCGAGTCGGGCTCGATGCCGGCGTCGCGCAGCGCCCCCTCGTAGCCGAGGCGGCGGTTCGTCGGCAGGTGGAAGTCGACGTCGAACTCGAGATCGCCGCCGATGTGGGCGATGCGCCGGTGGCCGAGGCCGATGAGGTGCTCGGTGGCGAGGCGCGCGACGGCCGCGTCGTCGATCGTGAGGGTGCGCACGCCGGGGATCGGGCCGCCGACGCCGACCAGCGGCTTGCCGAGCTCGTGCAGGCGGGCGACCTCGGGCTCGGTGAGCTCGAGCGAGACGGCGATGACCGCGTCGACGCGCTGGCGCAGCAGGAAGTGCTCGAACACGCTCGAGCGCTCCTGCCCGTCGCCCGAGAGGTTGTAGAGGGTGAGGTCGTACCCGCGGCGAAGCAGCGCCTGCTGGGCGCCCTCGAGCACCGAGGAGAAGAACCAGCGGTTGAGGAACGGCACGACGACGCCGATGTTGCGGGTGCGCCCGGACGCCAGGGAAGACGCATTCGAGGAGACGACGTAGCCGAGGCGAGCCGCGGCATCCTGCACCTTGGCCTTCGAACCCGGCGAGACGTGGCCGCGGCCGCTGAGCGCGCGCGAGACCGTCGCGGTCGAGACACCCGCGAGCTTCGCGACCTCTTCGATGCCGGCCATGGCCCTCATTCCCCGTAATCGGTTGGAATCCTATCGTTCGCACCCGCCCGAGTGCGGCGCGGCGCGTTGTCCCGAACGCCGGGTTCAGGCAAGAATGCCTTGGTCAGGGTCTGCCCAAGGGGTGGTTGGCATGCCCATCCGTCACTCGAAGGGAACCTCTACCGTGAAGTGGGTCAAGCGCATCGTCCTGGGCCTCGTCGTGGTCTTCGCCGCCTTCTACCTGATCACCCGGCCCGAAGACGCCGCCAACGCCGTGCAGGGCGCGGTCGACGCCGTCTTCAACGCCGCGGGATCGGTCGTCACGTTCTTCACCTCGCTCTCGTCATAGCCCGGAGCGCGTCGTGAGCCTGTTCGATCCGCACGTCGAGCGGCACCTCATCGCCGACGACGGCGAGGTGATCATCGACGAGGTGCGCAAGCACTGGGCGTCGAACGTGTTCGCCGCGCTCGAGATGGCGGCGGCCGTGCCCGTGCTGTTCCTGCTGGCGTGGCTGCCGTCGCCGCTGTACTGGCTGCCGTTCTTCCTCGCGCTCTTCCTCGTGATCCACGGCGGATGGCGCATCCTCGGCCGGCGCATGGACCGATTCGTCATCACCAACATGCGCGTGTTCCGCGTGCACGGCATCCTCTCGCAGCGCATCGCGACGATGCCGATCGCGCGAATCCTCGACATCTCGGTGCACGTGCCGATCCTCGGGCGCATCTTCAACTACGGCCACTTCATCTTCGAGTCGGCCGCGCAGGACCAGGGCCTGCGCGAGATCCGCTTCGTGGCGGCACCGAACCAGCGCGGGCTCACGATCCAGCGGGTCATCCAGCGCGCCGGCCTGCGCGGGGGCGGCGGGCGCCCGACGACCGAGGAGCGCCGCTCGGAGCCCGCCCGCATCTCGCGTGAGCGCGCCGAGCGGGCGCGCGCCGAGCAGGCGGCCCTCGACGAACGCGCCCGTGCCCGCGAGGAGTGGGACCGCGCACAGGTCGCCCGCGGCGGTGGCGACGCGGGCGGGGGTGGCAGGGGCGACACCCGCGAGCCGATCACCGAGCCCGTGCCGGTGCAGGTGACCGCGCCGCAGGGGCACCGCGGTTGGATCTCGACCCACGACGAGCGGCAGCAGGCCGCGCGCTCCGCGGCCCCGACCGACGGCGACGGCGGGAGCGACCGCAACGACACGGCCGAGATGCCGTGGTGGCGCTCGTCCAACTGAGTGCGGCGTCCGGGGTGTCGTTCGCCTGATCGGTGTGCGAGCATGACGGGATGTCGAATCGACGGAAGTCGCTCGCAGGGGGAATCGGGATCATCGGGCTCGTGCTCGTCGGCGCTGCCGCGCCCGCGAGCGCCGTGGATCCGGCGACCGAGATCGGCGCGTACGCCGACTGGACGGTGGCCGGTTCGGCGGGTGCGTTCACCGCGAGCGGGATGCTTCCGCCCTCGACCGGGTTCGCAGGGCCGATCAGCGTCACGAGCGACTCCATCACCCTGACCGAGGCGTCGGGCGCGAGCGCGTTCCTCAACGCGTCGACCGACTTCGGCGCCGAGTACGGATCGAGCAGACTTCAGCCGTACCTCACGATCAGGCCCAAGACCGGCGCCCTCGCGCCGACCCCGCCCGCCGTCGACGACCCGCCGCCGTCGCGCACCGTCGTCGACCTCGGGGCGACCCGCGGCGACGACTGGGGCTTCGCCCTCGGCGACGTCGACGCCGACTGGGTGTTCGTGACCGCGTTCGACGACGCCGGCGTGCAGCTGCCCGTCGAGGCGCTCGGCGCGATGACGCCCGCGAACTCCTGCGCCGCCGGCTCGCCGAAGCCGAGCAGCTGCGCCGGCCCTGGGCCGTTCACCGACATCCCGCGCTGGGTCGCGGTGGGCACGCTGCCCGACTACGGCATCACCTTCGCGCCCGGTACGGTCGTCGGCAACTTCGACGACACCTCGGGCGCCTACCTCGGGTTCCGGCCCGACCCCGCGGTGCGCCGCATCGAGCTGCTCTACGGGGCCGTCAACGGCTCGCCGTTGTACCAGCTGTGGCTCGCCGCCGCCGCGGCGAAGACCACGATCACGGGCACCGTCGTGCTCGACGGCGGCACGCCCCCGCCGCCCGGAACGGTCGTCGAGGTCGACGACGCCGCAGGCGAGCCCGTGCGTGACGTCAACGGTGAAGAGCTGCAGGTGCCGGTCGACGAGAACGGCGAATTCACCGTCGAGCTCCCGCAGGCCGAGGAGTACACGCTCGTCGTCGTGCCGCCGCCCGGGTACACGCCGCCCGAGCCCGTGACCGTCGACGGCTCGCAGGCCGGCGTCGAGGTGCCGCCGATCGCGGTCGCGCCCGTGGTGGTGCCGTCGTCCCCGCCGGCCTCGCCGCCCGCATCGCCGCCGGCTTCGTCGCCCGCACCGGCCTCGACCGGCGAGCTCGCCGAGTCGGGCGCGAACATCGCGCCGTTCATCGCGCTCGCCGCGGGCGTGCTGCTCGTGGGGGCCGCCGCCGTGGTGTTCGCGGCGGTACGGCGGCGCCGTGCCGCGCCCGGCACGCCGCCCGTCGACGGGCCCCCGGCGGGCCCGCAGGGCGAGCCTCGGAGCCGTCCGCCGAGCGACCCGACGAGCGGCTCCTGAGCTCGATTTCCGCCACGCGGCATCGGCGGGTATCCTTGACAGGCCCCCGGTTGTGTGCAGAACGTGGTCGGGTGCGACGGCGAGTTACCCAAGCGGCCAAAGGGATCTGACTGTAAATCAGACTGCTCAGCATTCGGGGGTTCGAATCCCTCACTCGCCACCAGAGAAAGCCCCGGTTCGCCGGGGTTTTCGTGTTTCTCCGGGGTGGTGGTCGGCCTGCGGCACGGGTGCGCCCGGCCACGCGCCGCGCTAGCTTGAGGGCATGACCGGGCACGTGGCATCCGTCGATCTCGATCAGCTGCTCGCGCTCGCTCGCGACATCGCCGTGGAGGCCGCGGAGTTCGCGGCCGCAGCCCGCCGCGCGGGCGTCGAGGTCGCGGCGACGAAGTCCACGCCGACCGATGTCGTCACCGCGACCGATCGCGACACCGAGGCGCTCATCCGCGAGCGCATCCTCGCCGCGCGGCCCGACGACGGCATCCTCGGCGAGGAGGACACCGCGCGGATCGGCGCGAGCGGGCTCACCTGGGTCGTCGATCCGATCGACGGCACCGTGAACTTCCTCTACGGGCTGCCCAGCTGGGCGGTCAGCATCGCCGTCGTCGAGGGCCCGGCCGAGCCGACCAGCTGGCACGCGCTCGTCGGGGTCGTCGTGAACGCGTCGACGGGCGAGGTCTTCGAGGCGAGCGCCGGCGGGGGAGCGCGAGTGAGCGGTCGCGGCGTCGCGGGTGCCGGTGCCGGTGCCGGTGCGGGTGCCGGTGCGGGTGCCGGTGCGGGTGCCGGCGCCGGGATCGACGCGCCGCAGGCGCTGCGGGTCAATACCGGGGTGCCGCTCGGGCGCGCGCTCGTCGGCACCGGCTTCGGCTACGCCGCCGAGCGTCGTCGCGAGCAGGCCGAGGTGCTGCTCGCGGTGCTGCCGCGGGTGCGCGACGTGAGGCGCAACGGCTCGGCGGCGCTCGAGATGTGCGCGCTCGCGGCCGGCCGGCTCGACGCCTTCTACGAGCGCGGGCTCGCCCCGTGGGATCACGCGGCGGGTGCGCTCATCCTCAGCGAGGCCGGTGCGCGGGTCGGGGGCCCCCGCGGCGGACGCGCCGACGAGGAACTCGTGGTCGCCGCCGCGCCGGGCCTCTACGAGGAGCTCGTCGCCGCCCTCGCCGACGCCGGTGAGGGAGTCTGACGGCGCGTCGCCCGGGATCACGCGGCACACCGGCATCCATCGACCGTTCACCCGACTGATCCCGTCGTTTCGCGTGGCGTTCATCGCTGATTCCGGGTACTCTTTATCAACCTGTTATCTCGGCGCGAGCGTCGTGATGAGTACCTCCCTGACAGAACTCTCGCCCCCGACGCCGAAAGCCCCCTACACGTGCTCGAGTCCCCCCTCGTGCCCGACGGATCAACGCCTGGCACCCGCCCTGAAGCGCGGCCCGAGCGACCCCTGACCCGTCGCGAGCTGCGCGAGCTCGAGACCGAGGCGGCACGGCGGGCCGAGCTCGCGAACGGCGGACCTCAGGCGCACGCGCAGTTCTCCACGGCGGATGCCTCGGCGCCCGCCTCGTGGGTGCAGCAGGCGCAGGCGCCGGGCTACTCGGCTCCGATGCCGCAGCCGCAGTCGCAGGCGCAGGGGCAGGCGCAGGGGCAGTGGCAGTCGCAGGCGTCCGCCCAGACCGCGTGGCCGAGCTCTCCGGTCGCCGCTCATCATCCGGTCGCGCAGCAGGCGGCGGCACAGCCCGTGGCTTCGGCCCAGCCCGTTGCTTCGGCTCAGCCTGCGGCTTCGGCTCAGCCGTTCGCCGCGGCCCAGCCGGTTGCCACAGCCCAGCCGTTCGCCGCAGCCCAGCCGGTCCCGACGCCTCGGCCGTCGCATCCCAGCTTCGACGAGTTGTTCTCGGGCTCGAATGCCCCGACCTCGTCCGTCGCCGAAGCCCAGCAGACGCGCCGCCGCTCCACCCCCGCAACGCCCCTCGAGGCCGAGCCGATCGACCACCCGGTCGACCGCCGCTCGGCCTCCGCCATGTCTGCGCGGGGTCAGGCGGCCGAGCGTCCCGGCGTCGCGCCGGCTGCTCCCGCCGCTCGTGCTGCTGCTCCCGTCGCGAACGAGACCAGTGGGTTCGACGACCTGTTCGCCGGACTCGGCGACGACGACGAGATCGATGCCGCCGACTCCGGCCGCCGGTCGGGGCGTTCCGACCGCTCGGCCCGCAACGACCGCAAGGCCGAGAAGCAGGCGGCGAAGGCCGCCAAGGGCCGTTTCGGTGCGAAGGCGCAGCCCGAGGCCAGCGGGGTGCGGCGAGGTGCGTCCGCCGCGGGTGGCGCTGCCGCCGTCGCGGGCACCGCTGCCGCGGGCTTTGCAGCTGCCGGCACCGCTGCCGCCGCTTCGGGGTCGGCTGTCCCTTCGGGGTCGGCCGCCGCCGCACCGCTGACCGGCGGAGCCGCCACCGCGTCCGCCGCAGCCTCGGCATCGGCCGACTTCGCGTCGCTCATCGCCGGAGCCGCCACGGGGCCGCGCACCGAGCCGATCGTCGTCCCGATGCCCGGGCCCGAGCTGCTCGCCGGCTCGAGCGAGATCCCCCTGGCCCCGCGCGGCGCCGCCGCACAGAGCGACGACCTCGCCGCGATGATCGCCGCCGCAGGCGCCGAGGCCGAGGAGTTCGCCGCAGCGCCCTCGGGTCGTCGCCAGCGCGGAACCGAGGGCCACGAGGCGCACCCCGCGGCATCCGCCCGTCGTGCCGCAGGCGCGTCGCGCGCCACAGGTCGCCAGGTCGCGGTCGACGCCCGCCCCGCGGCATCCGCCCCGCAGCCGGCGCGGCCGGCCCAGCGTCGCACCCGCAAGAGCACGCGCAGCATCGCCAGCGTCATCGCGATGGGCTTCGCGGCGATGCTCGCCGTCGCCACCTCGGTGCCGTCGCTGTCGCTGCTCACGCCCGCCGAGGTGCAGGCGATGGCGCTCGAGGAGATGTCGACGACCACGATCGACGGCCAGCGCGTGCAGATCAACGACGGCGTCCTCGCCCAGGGCGTGCAGAGCGAGGGCTACAAGACGCAGACCATCGAGGAGTACGCCGAGGCGGCCGGCATCCGCCCTGAGGCGACCTTCACGAACAACCCCTCCGGCACCGTGCAGTGGCCCTTCGCCGTCGGCGTGCACATCGGCGACCGCTTCGGCTACCGCGACTGCGCGGGCTGCTCGAGCGACCACCACGGCCAGGACTTCAACCCGGGTTACGGCGCCGACATCCAGTCGATCGCCGACGGCGTCGTCGTCGAGTCGACCGACTCGGGCGGCTCGCTCGGCGTGGTCATGATGATCCAGCACGAGATCGACGGGCAGACCATCACGAGCGTCTACGCCCACATGGTCGAGGGATCGCGACTCTTCGAGATCGGCGACACCGTCGAGGTCGGCGACGTCATCGGCGAGACCGGCAACACCGGCATGTCGACCGGCCCGCACCTGCACTTCGAGATCCGCATCGGCGGCATGGACGGCGAGTGGGTCGACCCGCTCGAGTGGCTCTACGCCAACACGAACTGACGCGTTGGGCCTTGCGGCCTCTGCAGGAGAATTGCACTGACTCGGGCTGTGGGCAGGGGATAGCGCCCAATTTCCTGCACCAGCAGCACGGCGCGCGGCGCGCGGCGCGGCGAATCCGTCCTCCACAGGCGCGCGGGCTCTTCGGCCGGCACATCCTGAGTTCACCGTCGGCGCACCGCGGCGCGCTCCGGAATGGTGTTCGCATGATGATGCCTGCCGCCACGATGCCACCGTCGGTCGCGCGTATTCTGCGTGGGGGCGGCGTGATCCGCTCGTCGGGCCTCGTCTCCGCTGGGCTCGATCACCGTCGGATCGCGGAGGGCGTACGTCGGGGCGAGCTCACGATGATCCGCCGGGGCTGGTACGCCGTACCTCCGGTCGACCACGACGTCGTGCGCGCCGTCAGGGTCGGCGGGGCGCTCACCGCGGGGTCGGTGGCGAAGCTGCACGGCCTGTGGACGCTCGACGACGAGCGCCTTCACGTGCGCGTGCCCTCGACCGCGAGCAGGCTCCGCTCGCCCGACGACAGCCGGAGCGGGCTCGATGCCGACGTGCACGGCGTCTGCGTGCACTATCGTCCCGCGGGCGGGCCCAAGTCCTCCAGCGATCGACTTGGGCGTGACGGGCTCGCCCGCAGTCTCGCCGAGATGTTCCGGTGCGCAGGAACGGTACCTGCGATGGTCGCGCTCGAATCAGCGCTCAACCGCGGGGTGCTGCACTCGCAGGCGCTCGCGGCGATCCGCACGCTCGCGCCCGCCTGGGCCGACCGGCCGATTGGTCTGGCATCGCCGTTGAGCGACTCTGGTCTGGAGACGATCGCGCGACTGCTGTTCCACCGGGTGCGCGTGCCGGTCAGAACGCAGGTGCGCATCGAGGGCGTTCGCCGCGTCGACGTGCTCGTCGGCGATCGGCTGGTGATCGAGCTCGATGGTCGTGGCTTCCACTCGGGGGACGATTTCGACCGCGATCGGCGGCAGGATCTCGAGTTGAGTCTGCGGGGGTATCTCGTGGTCCGGCTGTCGTACCGAATGGTCATCGAGGAGTGGGACGAGACGCACCGACGTGTGCTCGAACTCGTGGGCCGCGGGCTGCACCGGTGGGGGCGGGCAGCGCGAGAGCAGCACTGACGCGCTGCTTCTGCAGGAAAATGGGCCCTATCCCTGCCTGTCAGGCCAGCTCAGGGCAATTTTCCTGCAGAAGCAGCAGGCGCTGCAGCAGCAGGCGCTGCAGCAGCAGGCGCTGCAGCAGCAGGCGCTGCAGCAGCAGCGCAGCGGCTACGCGGCGCGCAGCCAGACGGTGGTGTCGCCGGGCAGGGTGGATGCCTCGTCGAGCGGCCCGCTCGCGAGGAGCACCTCGCCCGCGGGCAGCGCCACGGGCGCCGAGCCGGTGTTCGCCACGACGAGCACGTCGCCGTTGCGGAACGTCAGCACGTCGGCGCCCGCATCGGAGGCGAGCCACTCGAGCGAGCCCGAGGCGAGCCCGTGCGTGCGGCGCCCGGCGAGCAGCGCCTGGTAGAGCGAGAGCGTCGAACCCTCGACCCCGCGCTGCGCGTCGCGCGCGAACGACGCCCACGATGCGGGCTGGGGGAGCCACGCGGCATCCGTGGGGCCGAAGCCGTACGACGGCCCGGCGGCCGTCCAGGGCAGCGGCACGCGGCATCCGTCGCGGCCGTAGCGCTCGCCGTTCGTACGGAACCACGTCGGGTCCTGGCGGGCGTCGTCGGGCAGGTCGATGACCTCGGGCAGGCCGAGCTCCTCGCCCTGGTAGAGGTAGGCCGAGCCGGGCAGCGCGAGCATGAGCGCGGTCGCGGCGCGGGCGCGGCGGAGTCCGGTCGCGGGGTCGCCGAGGCCGGGGGTGCGGGGGCCGACGCCGTGGCCCTGCGGATTGGGCTCGGTGAGCGCGAGCCGGGTTGCGTGGCGCACGACGTCGTGGTTCGAGAGCACCCAGGTCGAGGGGGCGCCGACGGCCGCGAAGGCGTCGATCGAGTCGTCGATGACCCGGCGGAGGGCGTCGGCCTTCCAGGGCGTCTCGAGGTACGCGAAGTTGAAGGCCTGGTGCATCTCGTCGGGCCGCACCCACTTCGCGACGCGGGGCAGCGGGTCGACCCACGCCTCGGCGGCGAGGATGCGCTCGCCCGGGTACGTGTCGAGCAGCGCGCGCCAGTCGCGGTAGATCTCGTGCACGCCGTCCTGGCCCCAGTAGGGTGCGCCGTCGCCGGGCTCGGTCGAGATCGCCGGCTCGAGGGGCACGCCGGCCGTGCCGGCACCGCCGAGCACGCTCTCGCCGAGCACGCTCTCGCCGAGCGCGCTCTCGCCGAGCACGCTCTCGCCGAGCACGCTCTCGCCGACGCCCCCGGCGCCGCCCATGCTGCCGCCCGCGGCGGGCGGGGTCCAGTCGGGCAGGCCCTCCGCCTTGATCATGCCGTGCGCGACATCCACCCGGAACCCGTCGACGCCGCGGTCGAGCCAGAAGCGCAGGATGCGGCGGAACTCCTCGCGGACCTCCTCGTTCGTCCAGTCGAAGTCGGGCTGCGACGAGTCGAAGAGGTGCAGGTACCACTGGCCCGGCGTGCCGTCGGGCTCGGTGACGCGGGTCCAGGCGGGGCCGCCGAAGACCGACTCCCAGTTGTTCGGGGGCAATTCGCCATCGACGCCGCGGCCGTCGCGGAACAGGTAGCGGGCGCGTTCGCCGCTGCCGGCGGGCGCCGCGAGGGCGGCCTCGAACCAGGCGTGGCGGTCGCTCGAGTGGTTCGGCACGAGGTCGACGATGACGCGGATGCCTCTGGCATGCGCCGCGGCGACCATGCCGTCGAAGTCGTCGAGGGTGCCGAAGAGCGGGTCGATGTCGCAGTAGTCGGCCACGTCGTAGCCGGCGTCGCGCTGCGGCGAGGTGTAGAAGGGCGAGAGCCAGATGGCGTCGATGCCGAGCTCGGCGAGGTCGTCGAGTCGGGCAGTGATGCCGGCCAGGTCGCCCATGCCGTCACCGTTCGCGTCGGCGAAGGAGCGGGGGTAGATCTGGTAGATCGCGGCAGTGCGCCACCATTCGGAAGTCATGACGGAAACTGTACGACATCTTGATACACCGTGGAAACGCTTGCAGGAATCGCAGAACGTGCGATGGTCACGAACCGGTATCGATCAAGTTGGGCTGGTTTGGCGATGAGGGGAAAGCAGGGTATACCTGTAATCGCTTGCAATCGCGAGCGACACAGGGAAGAACGGCCTTTCGGGCGGGTGCGCGTTTCGAGCCACCGGGCGAAGGCGCCGATCTCACGCACACTGAGAAGGACACACCAATGAGGGTGAACAGGAAGAGCCTCCTTGCGGCCGGTGCGGTCGCGGTCGTCGCGACGCTCGGTCTCGCCGGTTGCGCCGGTGCCGATGGCAGCTCCGACACGGAGTCGAGCGCGAGCAGCACGCTGACCGTCTGGGTCGACGCCGAGCGCGTCGACGCGCTGAAGGGCGCGGCCAAGGCCTACTCCGACGAGACCGGCGTCGAGGTCAAGCTCGTCGGCAAGGACAACGCCGACATCAAGGACGACTTCATCCAGCAGGTGCCGACCGGCAAGGGCCCCGACATCACCATGGGCGCCCACGACTGGCTCGGCGAGCTCTCGACGAACGGCGTCGTCGCCCCGATCGAGCTCGGCGACTCGGCAGCCGACTACCTCCAGGTGGCCGTCGACGCGTCGACCTACGACGGCACGACCTACATGCTCCCCTACGCGGTCGAGAACATCGCGGTCCTCCGCAACGCCGACCTCATCCCCGAGGCCGCGACGAGCTTCGACGACATGCTCGCCAAGGGCAAGGCGGCCGGCCTCACCCAGCCGTTCGTCGTCGAGCAGGGCGCCGAGGGCAACCCCTACCACCTGTACCCCTTCCAGACCGCGTTCGGCGCCCCTGTCTTCGGCAGCGACGAGAACGGCTACAACGCCGACGACCTCCAGCTCGGCAACGCCGGCGGCGAGGCCTTCGCCACCTGGCTCGGCACGCAGGGCAAGAACGGCACGAAGGCGTTCAACACCGACATCGACGGCGACATCGCGAAGGACAGCTTCCTCACCGGCAAGTCGGCCTTCTGGCTGACCGGCCCGTGGAACGTCGGCGCGGCCGTCGACGCCGGCATCAACGTCGCGATCGACCCGGCGCCGAGCCCCACCGGTGAGGCCACCCAGCCGTTCGCCGGCGTCAAGGGCTTCTTCGTCTCGGCCGAGTCGAAGAACAAGGTCGCCGCGAACGACTTCCTCGTGAACTACCTCGGCAGCGAGGAGACGCAGCTCGAGCTGTTCGAGGCCGGCAACATCCTCCCCGCGAACTCGGCCGCCGCCGAGACCGCGTCGAGCGACCCCATCATCGAGGGCTTCGCCGCCGTCGGCGCCGACGCCGTGCCGATGCCCGCCATCCCCGCCATGGGCAAGGTGTGGCAGTACTGGGGCATCGCCGAGGCCGACATCATCAACGGTGCCGACCCGGTCGCCACGTGGCAGAAGCTCGCCGCCGACGTCCAGGCTGCGATCGACGCAGGTTGATCGGATGGCTCGGGGCGGGCGCCGCACGGCGCCCGCCCCGAGTCGTACCGCCCGACGACGATGAGGGAGACAGGCAGATGGGCACCGTGATCGAGGAGGACGTCCGCGAGGACGCGCCGCCGAAGCAGACGAAGCAGCAGCGTCGCGCTGCGGGCATCGCCGAGCAGGCCTCGGGCGGCATCAAGGTGCTGCTCGTCAAGCTGCTGGCGCTCGGCCTGGTCGACGCGCTCGCGCTCTACGCCGTGTTCGTGCTCGCGCTGCACGAGCAGTGGGTGGTGCTCGTCATCGTCGCCGCCGTCACGGCGCTCGTGAACTGGATCTACTTCTCGCGCCGCAAGCTCCCGGCGAAGTACCTCACGCCCGGGGTCATCTTCCTCGTCGTGTTCCAGGTGTTCGTGCTCCTCTACACCGGGTACATCGCCTTCACGAACTACGGCACGGGCCACAACGGCTCGAAGGAGCAGGCCGTCTCCTCGCTCATGGCCTCGTCGCTCGAGCGCGTCGAGGACTCGCCCGCCTACCCCGTCACCGTCGTCGAGCGCGGCGGCGAGCTGGGCCTGCTCGTGACCGACCCCGAGGGCGACGCCCTCGTCGGCACCAACGAAGAACCGCTCGCCGAGGCATCCGGCGTGGAGTTCGACGGCGACGTCGCCGTGTCGGCCGACGGCTGGAACACGCTGCAGTTCGCCGACGTGCTCGAGCGCACCGACGAGGTCACCGCGCTCGCGGTGCCCGCGTCCGACGACCCGAACGACGGCGCGATCCGCACGCCCGACGGCTCGACCGGCTACCTCTACGTCTCGACGCTCGAGTACGACGAGGCCGCCGGCACCATGACCGACCTCTCGAGCGGCACCGTGTACTCCGACACCGGCGTCGGGGCGTTCACCGCCGAGGACGGCGAGCAGCTGCTGCCCGGCTGGCAGATCACGGTCGGGTTCGACAACTTCGTGCGCGCCGTCACCGACACCCGCCTCGCGGGCCCACTGCTCTACGTGACCGCCTGGACCTTCGCGTTCGCGCTCATCTCGGTCGCCTCGACCTTCTTCCTCGGCCTCTTCCTCGCGATCGTCTTCAACGACATGCGCATGCGGGGCCGCAAGATCTACCGCGTGCTGATGATCCTGCCGTACGCGATCCCGTCGTTCCTCTCGGCGCTCGTCTGGGCGGGCATGATGAACGAGAGCTTCGGGTTCATCAACCAGGTGCTGCTCGGCGGGGCTTCCATACCGTGGCTCACCGACCCCTTGCTCGCGAAGGTCTCGATCCTCATCGTGAACCTGTGGCTCGGCTTCCCGTACATGTTCCTCGTGTGCATGGGCGCGCTGCAGTCGATCCCCGACGACATCCAGGAGGCCGCGAAGGTCGACGGCGCGAAGCCGTGGGCGATCTTCCGGCTGATCAAGCTTCCGCTGCTGCTCGTGACCGTGGCGCCGCTGCTCATCGCCTCGTTCGCGTTCAACTTCAACAACTTCAACACGATCTACATGCTCACCGACGGCGGGCCGCGCGACTCGAACGCGCCGATCCCGGTCGGGTTCACCGACATCCTGATCACGATGGTCTACAAGGTCGCGTTCACCGGCCAGACCCGCGACTACGGTCTCGCGAGCGCGTACTCGATCATCATCTTCATCGTGGTCGCGGTGATCTCGATCATCGCGTTCCGCCGGACCAAGAGCCTCGAGGAGCTGAACTGATGGCCGCTCGCAAGGTGGTGCCCGGCACGGGCGTGGGTCTCGCCGCGGGCGAGATCGAAGAGATGACGGATGCCTCGACGCGGGCGCATTCCTCGCTGGGCGACGCGCCGCTCGTGCTGCCGAAGCGCCCGTTCAACTTCGGCCGCTGGTTCGCGGCGACCGGCTGGCGTCACATCGTCGGCGTCGTCATGGTCGTGTTCTCGCTCTTCCCGATCGTGTTCGTGGTCTCGTCGTCGCTGAACCCCAACGGCACGCTGACCGGTTCGAACGCGCTGTTCTCGAAGATCGGCCTCGACAGCTACGTGCGGATCCTCTCCGACCCGCAGGTGCCGTTCGGCACGTGGTTCGCCAACACGATGATCATCGCCGGCACGACCGCGGTGTGCACGGTGTTCCTCGGGGCGCTCGCGGCGTATTCCTTCTCGCGCATGCGCTTCACGGGCCGCCGTTTCGGCCTGATCTCGATCGTCGTGGTGCAGATGTTCCCGCAGCTGCTCGCCGTGGTCGCGATCTTCCTGCTCATGTCGACGATCGGCGACCTGTTCCCCGCGATCGGCCTCAACACGCACCTCGGCCTGATCATGGTCTACCTCGGCGGCGCGCTCGGCGTGAACACGTACCTGATGTACGGCTTCTTCAACACGGTGCCCGCGTCGATCGACGAGGCCGCGAAGATCGACGGGGCCGGCCACGCGCGCATCTTCTTCACGATCATCCTGCGGCTGGTCGCCCCGATCCTCGCGGTCGTCGCACTGCTGTCGTTCATCGCCTCGGTGAACGAGTTCGTCGTGGCATCCGTGCTGCTCATCGACACCGAGAAGCAGACGCTCGCCGTCGGCCTCACGAAGCTCGTGTCGAACCCGCGCTACGCCGACTGGAGCGCGTTCTCGGCGGGCGCCGTGATGTCGGCGCTGCCGGTCGTCGCGCTGTTCCTCTTCCTGCAGAAGTACATCGTGGGCGGGCTCACCGCGGGCGCGGTCAAGTAGGGCACGCGGTGCGATTCGGGCCGTACGGATTCCGTTCCACGACGGGGCGGGACCGG
Organism: Agromyces sp. NPDC058104; assembly: GCF_042884835.1. Classification (NCBI taxonomy): domain Bacteria; kingdom Bacillati; phylum Actinomycetota; class Actinomycetes; order Micrococcales; family Microbacteriaceae; genus Agromyces; species Agromyces sp. NPDC058104. Next base: position 412,149 of record NZ_JBHVTD010000002.1, read on the forward strand.
CATGGCCCGGGGGTGTCCGATTCGGGGACTGCCAGTTGCGCCTCACGGAGCCGGGGTGGCCCGGGGGTTTCCGTTTCGGGGTATGCCAGTTGCGCCTCAGCGTGAGGCGGAACTGGCAGAGCTCGGAGGGCGAAGCCGCTGCCGCCGGAGCGAGTCATGCGCGCGACCGGCGGACGGGCGGCCGGCCGGCGTTCGGATCAGAACGAGACGGACTCGCCGGGCTGCATGCCCGACGCCGCCATGATGATCATCGGCACCACGACCGCCGCGATCGCGATGATCACGCCGCCGATGCCGAAGCCGATGCCGATCGCGGTGGCGCGATCCATCTTGCGGCGCAGCCGCCGACCGGCGGGCGCGACGGTGTTCACGGAGGATGCGGCAGCGCCCGGCGCACCCGAGGCGACGCCCGAACCCGCGACCGCCGCCAGGCGCGAGGCGGGCGTCTCGGCGCCCGGCACCCGCTCGTCGACGTACATGTCGGTGCGGTCGTGGAACTTCGCGCCGACGATCGCGCGGATGCGGTCGAAGCGCTGCCAGGTCGCGGGGTCGGCCCACGCGAAGCCCCCGGGCCTCATGACGATGAGCAGGTCGTCGCGCACCTCGACGTCGAGGTCGCCGGTCTCGTCGATGAGCAGCGCCATCAGGTCGGGCGTGAACACGTAGAGCGCGTCGCGCTCATAGCCCTTCGGCACGTAGAGCCGGAAGTGCCGGTCGAAGTCGCCCTCGAGCGAGAGCCGCTGGTTCTCCTTCGGCGGGCGCGCGAGGCTCGAGCCGATGAGCCCGTCGTTGCGGCCGGCGTCGAGGATCATGTTCGGCAGGAACCGCGGCAGCCGGATCGCGAGGTAGCCGACGTCGATGCTCGACACCGGCGATCCCGAGCGGACGCGCGTCGTGACCCTGATGCCCGACTTCGTGGTCCGCACCGACTCGGCGCTGCGCGTGCCGCCGCGCAGGTGCCCGGTCTGCCAGCCGTCGGCGATGACCTGGTCGTGCGCCGTGCCGTTCGAGACCTGCTCCCACAGGCCGTCGCCGAGCGCGGGCGGATCGCCGACGGCGCGGTACGCCCAGCCGTTGGCTCGGGCGAAGGCGGCGAGCCCGCCGTCGCGCTCGATCAGCTCGAATCCGGTGGCCACCGTCGCTCCCTTCGCGTCGCGGTCGCTGGCGACGCTCCATTCTGCAATAGCATCGCGCCGCGCTCGCGCGCCGCGATGTCACCGCCCCACGAGAGGATGACCCCATGCTGACCCCCCACCACGACGGATCGCCCCTGCACGTCTCGACGCAGAGTCCCGTGCTCGGCGAGACCGTGCGCGTGCGGCTGCGGGTGCCCGAGAGCTTCGGGCCGCTCGCGTGGGTCGGCACCCGTTCGAACCCGAACCGCGAGCCGCGCTTCGATGAGGCCGTGCGCGTCGAGCCGGGCAGCGACTCGGCCGCCGGCGACGGCTGGACGTGGTGGGAGGCGGGCGTCGAGGTCGAGAACCCCGTGCACGGCTACCGCTGGCTGCTCGTCGGCGCCGACGGGCGCCAGCACTGGCTGAACCAGCTCGGGCTGAGCGACCTCGAGACGCGCGATCGCGACGACTTCAAGCTCGTCGCGCACGAGCCGGTGCCCGGGTGGGTGGCCGACACCGTGCTCTACCAGGTGTTCCCCGACCGCTTCGCCCGCTCCGCCGCCGCCGACGAGCGCGAGACGCCCGAATGGGCGATGCTCGCCCAGTGGGGCGACGCGCTCGACCCCGTGCCGCCGGGGCGGTCGGCGCAGTTCTTCGGCGGCGACCTCGACGGGGTGCGCGAGAAGCTCGACCACCTCTCGGGGCTCGGCGTGAACCTGCTCTACCTGACGCCCGTGTTCCCTGCGCGCTCGAACCACCGCTACGACGCCTCGACCTTCGACCACGTCGACGAGCTCCTCGGCGGCGACGAGGCACTCGTGCGGCTCGTCGAGGCGGCGCACGCCCGTGGCATCCGCGTCATCGGCGACCTGACCTCGAACCACTCGGGCGACGCGCACGAGTGGTTCCGCACCGCGCAGGCCGACCCGGCGTCGGCCGAGCGCGACTTCTACTACTTCGACGACGACGCGCCCAACGGCTACGAGTCGTGGCTCGGCGTGCCGAGCCTGCCGAAGTTCGACTGGTCGTCGGTCGAGCTGCGGCGCCGCTTCGTCGACGGCCCCGACTCGATCGTCGCGAAGTACCTGCGTGCGCCCTTCGGGCTCGACGGCTGGCGCATCGACGTCGCGAACATGACCGGCCGGCTCGGCGGCGTCGACCTCAACGCCGAGGTGCGTCGCGCCATCCGGCGCACGATGCTGGCCGTGAACCCCGACACGATCCTGCTCGGCGAGTCGACGAACGACGGCGCGGGCGACTTCCAGGGCGACGCGTGGCACGGCGCGATGAGCTACACGCCCTTCACCCGGCCGCTCTGGAGCTGGCTGCAGGCGCCCGGCAGCCCCGCGGGCGGCGGCATCGGCTTCGCACTCGCGCAGGTGCCGGAATTCACCGGTCGCCAGTTCGTCGACGCGCACCTGCGCTTCGCCGCTGGCTACCCGTGGCGCACCCGCCTCGGCGGCATGAACGCCCTCGACACGCACGACACTCCGCGCTTCGCGACGAACGCCCGCCCCGGCACGGTGCCCGTCGGCTTCGGCCTCGCGGTGACGATGCCCGGCATCCCCGTGGTGTGGGCCGGCGACGAGTTCGGCCTGGTCGGTGAAGACGGTGAGGCCTCGCGCACGCCCATGCCCTGGGGCAGCGAAGGGGATGCCTCGGTCGCGCCCGTGCTCGACGCGTACCGCCGGCTCGTCGCGCTGCGGCGCGCGCACCCCGTGCTCGCGACCGGAGGTATCCGCTGGCTCGCGGTCGCCGACGAGCTCGTCGCGTTCGTGCGCGAGTCGGCCGAGGAGTCGGTGCTCGTCGTGGCCGCGCGCTCGGCCGCGTCCGTCGAGCTGCCCGCAGGGGTCGGCGAGCCGCTCGTCGCGTTCGGAGAGGTGCGGCTCGAGGCATCCGACGACCCCGCGACCGACGCCGTGATCGCGCGGGCCGACGGGCCCGCGTTCGGTGCGTGGCGCCTGCCCGGCGTCGTCGCCCCGGCGTGGTGATCGCTGCCTGCCGCTGCCGATAGCCTGAGCGCAGATCGACGCCGACCCGACGCCGTCGAGCCGACCGTCACAGGAGCCTCGTGGACTCGCACCGCACCGACCTCGCTTCGCCGCAGCCGCCGACGGCGGTGATGTACGACGGGTACGGCAACGTCGTCTCGCCCGCGGTTCCGCGCTACGTCTCCGCGCCTCACAACGCGCTCGCCTGGGTGAGCCTCGGGCTCGCGATCGGGTGGGTGTTCTTCGGGCTCCTGACCTCGGTCGCGGCGATCGTGTGCGGGCACATCGCGCGCGCCCAGATCCGTCGCACCGGCGAGCAGGGGGCGGTCACGGCGATGACGGGGCTCGTGCTCGGCTACGTGTTCACGGCGTTCACCGTCGTCGGGATCACCGCGTTCCTGCTGTTCGTCTTCGGCATGTCGGCGCTCGCGACGAGCCCGTGACGGCCCGGGGCGCTGCGGCGGCGGCGGTGGTACGAAGCACCCTCTGAGAGGTGATATCCTCGTACGGTTGCCGAATGCGGCACACGCCCCGATAGCTCAGTGGTAGAGCACTTCCATGGTAAGGAAGGGGTCGTCAGTTCAATCCTGACTCGGGGCTCTGGTTCTCGGTCCGACATGTCGGCCGAAGCCTTGCGGCGGGGTAGCTCAGGTGGTTAGAGCACACGGCTCATAATCGTGGTGTCGCGGGTTCGAGTCCCGCCCTCGCTACAACAGCGAATTTCCGCGGATCGCGGGTTCATCTCCCTCAGGTCGGTCGGGTTCTTTCCGGCCGACCTGACCACATCTTGACCACATTCGTTGTGCGTCGGTGATGATCGCGCGGATATCTCGCGGCGTTGTGGTGATTCAAACGTCGAGAACTACGCCCGCTCGAAGTGCGGCTTCGTCCAGTCGTGCGGCCACGGAGTCGAGATCATCGTCGAAGAGATCTGAGTACGTATCGAGCGTCATCGCTGCGGAGGCGTGACCAAGCATCCGCTGTACTGCCTTGACGTTCGCACCCGCCGAGACGGCGAGGCTCGCGGCCGTGTGGCGTAGGTCATGCACTGTCATCGGTTCGAGGCCGGCCTCGCTCAACGCCTTGTCGAACCAGGAGTTCTCCCGGACTGTCGGTGTCGTGAGGTGCCTTCCGGCCTCATCTGCGAAGAGCAGTGAACTGGGCGGTCGACCGGCTGACCGCTCAAGGAGTGCTGCGCTCAGAAACGCCGGGAACGGTACCGCTCGGCGTTTGTGCGTCTTGGGTGTACCGACCACGACTTTGCCGCCCACTAAGACTGCGTTGACGTTGACCGTGATTCGGCGTCTGCTGAGGTCAACGTCACTGACGCGAAGCCCGCTCACCTCGCCCCAACGAAGCCCGGTGTAGGCCAGCACCCGGAGGAGCGTACCGTGCTCGCTCGCAGCGCGCGCGAGCTGGTCGACTTGCTGATGGCTGAGGTACACATGCTCGCGGCTCACCTTACGGGGGAGCCCCACGCCCCGCGCAGGGTTTGAAGGAATGCGGCGGTCCCTTACCGCGGTGTCGAGAATGCCTGCGAGCACACCGAAGCAGCGATGGACGAGAGCGGGAGACTTTGGCTTTGTCTTGCCCCCGTCGCCCGCGGTTAGGAGAGCGATCCATTCCTGGACGTCGCTATGGCGGACGTCACCGACCGGTACGCGACCCCACGCGGGCTCGACATGGAGCCGCCATGCCGACTCGACGACCGCGACCGAAGATGGCTTGAGATGGGATTGCGAAGCGAGCCATGCAGCGCCAGCCGTGCCGACTGTCATTCGCGCTTGCGAAGGGTCAATGTAGGTGCCGGCTGCCTTGCCGACTTCTACGGTCGCGAGGAACAGCTCCGCTTCCTTCTTCGTCTTGAACCCTCGCTTGGTTGTCTGTGAGCGGTCAGGCTTCCGATAGCGCACCCGGTAGCGGCGTCCCGCGGCGCTGGCATATGGCTCGACTGTTCCCACCGTTACCCCCATCTCGCCGATCGATCGCCGTACGAACCTCGAGTATTCAGCCAGCGCCCGACATGACAACAGACCTGCAAAATGAATTTGCGCGTGCCTAGATTGTTCCTGGCGGTGTCGCCAGTTCACGCTGGAGGGGTTCGTCGGGCTGGGGGACCCGGCCTGGTGGGGCCGTAACGGCAAGGAAAATGTCGTCGGCGATGTACTGGCGCCCGTACGTGCCGTAAGGCCCTGACAGAATTCCGAGCTCTACGAGCTTAAGGATCGCTGGTGAGACGGCCTGCGGAGTCCGGCCAAACCGCTCGCTCATCATTGAGACGTTGATCACCTGGTCTGCGATGAGCGCATCGACGATGTCGCGAATTACACCTCGAGCACCCGCGTCCTGCAGGACCTGAACGTATCTTGCTTGGACGGCTAGCATCCGGTCGACGCGCTGGGCAATGTCATCGGCAGATGAAGCGACCCCTTCAGCGAAGAAGCAAACCCAAGGATCCCAGTTACCCGTGGCGGACACTTCTGCCAGATGGTTCTGGTATTCGGTACGCCGAGCTTCGAACCACGGAGAGACGCTGAGAAGCGGCTCGGTAACTAGGTGATCCGTCATGAATTGAAGCACGACCATCAGCCGCCCGATGCGCCCGTTGCCGTCGTTGAACGGGTGAAGCGTCTCAAATTGGTAGTGCGCCATGGCTGCTGCCACGATCGGGTCGCGGGCGGCTCCCGTGCTATTGACCCACCTCGTCAGGTCCTGGACTGCAACGTTTAATGCGACGCCTGCTGGCATGGGTACGAATCGGGCATCTTCAACTGCGCCCGTGGGGCTGCCGATTGCGACCTGTGTTGTGCGAACTCGACCTGCTTGATCGGTGTCCGCCTCTGTGCCTCGAACCAGGATCGCGTGAACAGTTTCGAGAAGACCGACGTTCAGTGGTCGGCCGTTTTCTATCGCGTCGTACGCAAGGGTCGCAGCTTCGACATAATTCAGGACCTCTTGAAGCTCCTTGCTTCGGCCAGTTATCTCTGTCGCGTCTGAAGCAAGGACCTGCTCAAGAGGGGCGAATGTTCCCTCCAGCGCCGAGGTGCTCTGGGCCTCGCGGCGAAGCGTAGGACGTAGGAAAAGGCGTGGGTTGGGTACCTGACGAGAGGCCTGATCCAGTCGTGCGAGTGCTCGACTTGCCCTAGTGACAGCGTGCCAAGTGGTTCCATTTAGCGTGGGCTCAGTGTCTAGGGGGGCCGCTACATAGGCGGAATGATTGAAGGGCCGGTTGAATCGCCCATCTATGCCCGAGATTGGCACGAGGGAGCCCAAAGGACTGTTGCTGAAGCGACCAAGATCCACAATGTAAGCCTATTCGACTTTACCTACATTTTGTTAGGGCATTTGTAAGTGTATTTGAGGCGGTCCGTGGCAATGAAAGCAAAGTCCATAACGCCGACATTTTGACCACGCAAATGTAAGTCGCAGTGATAGATCAATTGTTGTCGCTGAAATGGGCGCAGATGCGTTGGATGGCGTCTGGCATGGCGTTATTGAAAGCGACTGGCCCGTCGTCAATAAATTGAAGCTGCTGATCGATTCGCCCATGGAAGCGAGGTCCTTGTAGTGAGTGCTCAGCCGGTCCTTCGAGTTCCTGGGGCACATGCATCGGCTGTCTTATCCGCTACTCGAGCCCCTCGAGGGCCGCTCTCGCGTGAAGCGTCCATATTGGCCATCGTCGCAACTGTTCGCGTTCGTCGGCCGAGAGTCCTCGCAGACAGTTGTCTATGTCCTCTGCATCGCCCAAGAGGATGGCGCAAGCGACCTCCATTTGCGGTGCTCGTTCCAGGCCATCGACGAGTGCCTTTCGCCTCAGATCTCGGATCTCGTCCTTCGCATCGCTACTCAGCTCACCGGTTCGGGAGCGAATTTGCCATCGGTTGATCAAGTGGGTGGGAAGCTCGCCTTCCCGGGCGAGAATCCACTCGTTCAGCGCATTCGCTGCGGCAAGGAACTCATCGCGCCTTTGCCTGGATTGGTCGGCCGCGATAATTAGGGAGAGCACCTGGCCGTTCGCAAGCGTGGTGACCTCGGGATCGCCCGCAATAGCGTCGTAGGCGCGAGTCAGCTCATCAAGTCGAAGATTCAGAATTGTGGGTACGTCGTTTGTTGGCACACCGTCGTAGACCGTCGCCTGCCATTCGCTGACACCGTCGTCCGTCTCGCGGTAGAGCTTGAAGTTGTGTCTCTGGGCGGGGTCGAACGGATCCAACAGGCGCCATCGATCAGGCGTCGATCCCTGGACAGCGAGAAGCATCAGCTTCGCAGTTCCGACGGGCACATCGGTACGCCCGACCCTCGCATCGTTCGCGCGCAACTCTTCGCCCTGCAAGAAGGCGCCGTGGATGAGCCGAAGCTGATTGTGTTGCTTGTCATCCATCTCGTCAACGCGCACGAGCGAAGTTTCGACATGAAGCGTGACGAACAGCTCGTGGAGCAGCCGAAGGTGTTCCCTGTAATCGCGGAGATCATCCACATCTGGGCTTGAGGTGAGGTCGAAAGGGTAGACGGTCGTGCCGTACGTGACCGATTGGAGATCCACGAGGTTCAGGAAGAACTCGATGTCCTTGAGACGGGTAGCGAGGTCGGGGGCGAGAGTGAGATTGACTGAGCTTGACCGCGAACCTTTCGCGAGCTGCAGCTGGATCTGGAGTCCCGGCGACAGTGTCAGGCGATGGGTATCCTCGCTTACTTGCTGGACGCGGAGGTGCAGATACTCGATTCCACCGCATTCGACACGCAGATCAGCTTCGCGCGCAACGTAGGCCGCGGGGTAGATCGTCACCTCGCCAATGAGAGGTAATGAGTATCCGTCAGCGGTCTCGACATCGATGGCGTAGCTCCATTCCTCAGCCGACACGCGAAGCGGGGTCGTGAACTCGAATGGTTCGATTGAATGCAAGGTCATGCTGGTGACGCTCTCGAAGTCTTCGCCTGAGAACGCGGCGTATTGCTGTTTCCTTGTTTCCAGCGCCATAGCGACTATCCGCTCGAGCCTGGCAGGCTCACTGGGCAAGGCCTTCAAGTCGACTATCACCTGGTTCGCATCTGCGGGTGCCTTCTGGAGCAGGCTGTCGATGTAGAACGGCGACATGATCACGTAGTACGGCACTGTGCGCTGGCGTGCGTCAACGAAGACGACGAAATACAGGACGCTGCCGTGCCGCCGCAGAGCGACGACGTCGGCGCGAGGAATCGGGAACTTGGTCGACGCGCGCCGCTTCGAGCCGATTGTTCGGCCCTTGACCTGAACTGGCATGCGCCCGGTGATCTCAGTCTTCTTCCGGCCAAGCCCCTCATACAAATCGACATGCCCGTCGGTGATCGGGGTCTTGTCGTTGTCAGAGATATCCGGCACGAGTCGACCGCATTTCGCCAGCAACAGCTTGATACTCGAGACCGCGACCAATTCGACTTCTGCCACAAGTCCGATTCTGCCGTCATCATCGACCGTCCATTCGCCGACACGAGTTCAAGTGGGGGACGCCCTGTTTCTCGCTGATTTCCGTTTGAACCGGTCGCGAAGCGGAGTGCGCCCCGTTGGGCGCGATTGTGACGACGGAACCACGATGCCGAGATTTGCGGCATCCCGGAGCATCCATCCAAGAGTCTCGTCTGCGAATAGCTGCGCAGCTCGGTGCTGGCGTCGCAACTCTTCGGAGGCTGACTCGCCCAGCGGCGGCGGTTCGTCGCGCAGCCTGATCCATGGCTCGAGTCCGCGAGCAAAGTGCATCTGCTGCACCTCGAGCGGCGGCTTTCGGTAGTCGTCCGTGGCGAATCGCACTGGGTTGCTGGGGGCCGACAGCCAGAGGTCCAGCTCCTGGGCGGGCCTGTTATCGAAGAGCGGGCCTAGCCCGGGTGCGCGGGATGGCAAGAATGGCGTCGAGAAGTCGAAGAGTAGGGCGACTGGAGAGAGGCCCATCGCCATCGAGATCTCAAGTACCTGCGCAAGCGAGGCATCCGTCTTGCGACCACTTTCGAGGTTTCGAATGACGCTTTCGGAGACGTGCGGATTGCCGATCTCGGCGGTGAGTTCTGCGGCCGAGCGAAAGCCGGCTTCCTTTCGCAGGCGACGAATGCGAGCACCGAGGTAGGTCGGAAAGGTCACCTCGTCCGTAGTGTGCTCATTTGAGGTCGCGATTCGAAGATTCATCGTGAGGTCTGCTGCCGCGGCTAGGAGCGAATCGAAGGCGTCGTCGACTTCATAGTTCGCAGCGCGGAGATGATCGAAGTGCTGGGGGGCGTCGTACTTACCCTTGTCATCCACAGCCTTCTGGATCGACTCTCTGCGCACCGACTGCAACCACGACGACTCCGCCAGCTGCCGGCTGACCATGAGCCGGCTCATCTCAAGTGGGCGCGCGTTGGGCTCTCGGTCGGCCTCGACACCGGACGCCGCGAACCACCGATCGAACTCGAGCGCGGTCATTCGGCTGAATACGGGTCCGAGACCCTGGATGTCGATCGGTTCGAACGGACGCGAGAAGTCGACGATCAGCGCGAGAGGTGTCACCTCCAGTGCCATCGCGATCTCGAGAACCTGCACGATCGAAAGTTCAGCCTTGCGGCCACTCTCGATGTTCCGGAGGACGTTGTGGGAAACGGCGCCGTTTCCGATGGCTTTCGCGAGGTCGAGAGATGACCGGAATCCGCGCGCAGCTCGGGCGTCTTTGACGCGCCGACCGAACGCAGCGACCCACGCCTCTTGTGTCAAATTGACCCCTCAGGTGATTCTACGGTGTCGAACTGACCTCCGAGATCGAGAACGTGGAGCGACGCACTGATCACACAACTTGGAGGCGATCACATGGACACTCACGCCCTTCTCCTTACCCCGCAGGAGGTCAGCGAATGGACTGGACTCTCAATGGGCGCACTTGCGCAGCTGCGCTACAAGGGCATGGGGCCCAGTTTCATCAAATTGACACCGAAGACGGTCCGTTACCTCCGGGAGCAGGTCGAAGAGTGGATCGAAGCAAGCGTTCAGTCCCAGACGGGGCAGTTCTGATGACGGCCAATATCGGGTACTTCGGTGGTGGCATCCCGCCGCTGACCGAGGGCGAGCTCTGGGACTACATCTCGACCAGCAAGCACGGCTGGCAGACGTGGCTGGACGGGTATGGCTCCGGAATCGCCATGGCGCATGGTGAGCTCATCGATCGGATCCTCGATTCAGAGGCGGACGCCGACCGTTACTACATGCTGGCGTTCAATCCGCGCGAGACCATCCGGAACTGCGAGAGCTACGCCGAGCGCTGCATTCGTCGCGGTGAGCTTGAGCGGGCCCGGCGAGCTCAGGAGCAGATCGACCGGCTGTTCCCAGCGAGCGGGCTTCGAATCGTGGGTGTGCGCTGATGTCCATTGGTGCCGACATCCTCGACAAGGCCAAGGCGGCACTCGCCGACTACTGCATTCTCCCGTCGACCGAGGCGGTCGACGCGATCACGCTTTGGATTGCGATGACTCACGCATCGGCCGCCTTCGACTTCGCTCCACGACTGGTCGTGAAGTCGGTAGAGAAGCGCAGCGGCAAGACTAGGGTTCTCGAAGTCGTCGATGGGATGAGCCATGATCCGATCCGCTTGGTGAACGCCTCCATCTCCTACCTGTTCAGGCGAGTCGAACTCGCGGGCGATCAGCCGCCGACGTTGCTGCTCGACGAGGCCGACACTCTGTTCGGGTCACCAAGGCAGGCAGAGCGGAACGAAGACCTCCGCGGGCTTCTCAACTCGGGCTTCCAACGAGGAACGCTCTACGGGCGCGTGGAAGGGCCAAGCCTCAAGCCGCGTGAGTACCGCACATTCGCGATGGCCGCGCTGGCCGGCATCGGCGACCTGCCCGACACGATCGAGGATCGAGCGATCGTTGTGCGGATCAAGCGTCGCGGGCCTGGGGAGCACGCGATGCCGTTTCGGAGCCGAAACGATGGAGGCCGGCTTCAACAGATCCGTTCCGAGCTCGCGGCCTGGCTGGAAGGCTCGATCGATGACTTGGCCGCGCTTCGGCCGGACCTACCCGTGGTCGACCGGGCGGCGGATGTTTGGGAGCCGCTCTGCGCGATCGCCGCCTACGCGGGCGGCCAATGGCCGCGGCAAGCTTGGCAGGCCTCGAAGTTCCTGACGTCGGCTCAGTACGATTCCGCCGTCGATTCATCGTTCTCGGCACAGCTCTTGAACGACGTGCGGATCGTGTTCCGTCAGCTCGGTGAGCCCAAAGCGCTTCCCACCGCCATCATCATCGAGCGGCTGGGAGCGCTTGATGAAGCGCCGTGGAGAACACTCAATGGCACTGGTCTCGATCCACGGATCCTGTCTCGCCGACTCACCCCGTACGGTGTCCGACCGGTCAGCGTTCGGATCGGAACAGAGGTGGTCCGTGGCTATCGCCACGCCGATCTGAAGGACGCCTGGGATCGCTACCTCGAGCCCGCATCGCAGGGCGATACGGCCGCGACATCTGCTACTCATCAGCCGCTGCCTGTAGCGCTTGTGACGGCGTAGCGGACGCCGCCGCTACACAGAACAGCCTGGAACCAGTCGAACGGGAGTCGACATGAACCGAGACCAACGCGGGCAGAGTCCACAAGCAGGAAACCGAGCAAGCTATAGCGTTAGGTGCCCTAACGCCGCCACCACCGATGCGGATGCCTCGGACGCCACCGTTGCGGGTGGTCGCTGCGCTGGGCTGGAACGGCGATGAGCGCCCAGACCGACGGCGGAGTCCGTCGACAGATGCATGCCGGAGAAGCGCGGTCGAAGCGCTACGTCGTCAAGGTCACTCCGTCCGATGAGACTCAGCTCGAGGCATCCGCGGCTGAACGCCAGATCACTGTCGCGAGGCTCCTCGTGGAGTCAGCGCTCGCTCCAACGGCCAACGACGAAGGCAGCTCGCCGCTGACGGAGACCGATCGGCGTGCACTCCTCACGGCGCTGCACTCTCTGCGGCAGCTGGCCTCGAGCACCGCCAACAACGTGAATCAGATCGCGAGGTACTCGCACGAGAACCGGCTGTTCCCGGCTGATGCATCCGAAGCCCTGATGGTAACGCGCGAGTTGCTGCTTCGGATCGACGAGTTTCTAGACCGCTTCAATCCGCAGTCGGAACTCGGCATCCGCCGTCGCAGACGTGGCATCGCCGTCGACCGCGTCGATCGGCAGTGGTCCGATCTGCTCGGTCACCACGAACGAGAGGAAGAGAAATGAGTAAGAAGGATGAATCGCGGCCGAACCCGTTTGCCTCGCCATCATGGGTCGCATCCTCGATCTTCGTAGGTGGTCTAGTGGTTTTGGGCGTAGTGGTCTCGATCGGGGTTGCGCAGAAGGACTCGTCGCATAGCGATGCGGTTGGTAACGCCGGCTCGGTCGTCGTTGCCTGTTCTCAAGGGTCGCCGGGCATGGAGATCTCGAACCTGCGTGAGGCCGAGTGGGAGGCGATCGGTACTGTCTACGCGCCGTCGCTCGCCGGTGCAGGGCCGGCTCTGGTAGAGCCAGACGGGTTTCGGCGGTGCTTCGCAAGGTCCGAGGCCGGCGCAGTGGTCGCCGCGGCCACCTACGTTGCCATCGGAAGCGGCCGCCCAGACTTGAGCCGCCGGCTAGCGTCGGACGCCACCTTCGCAGGACCCGGGCGGGATGCGGCGATGGCGCAGGCGGATGCCTCGACAAACGGATCGAACGCCGCACTGCAGATAGTCGCCTACCAGGTCGCCCGGTACTCGACGAACGACGCCGAGGTAAGGATCGCCGTGCGCTCGGCCGACGGTCGACTCGTGGTTGGGTCAGTTCCGCTGCGGTGGGCAGACGGCGATTGGAAGTTGGTTGTTGACCCAAGCACGGGACGTTACGTTGATCTCGCCGACATACCCAACGTTGCGGGGATGACGCCATGGGGCGTGAATCAGTGAACTGCGAGTTTGGCAACTGGGGCTGCGAGCTCGGCGAGGCCGTCAGCGACTGGGTCGGGGGAGCGACGGGTCAGGCACTCGTGGCGATCGCGGAAGCACTCGCTGAGGGATTGGGCCAGCTGGTCCGCGCGCTCGGGACGATGTGGGTCACAGTTCCGACGCCCGAGATCGTCACGAACGAGGGAAGGCTGGGCGTCGGAGGTTCGGCGGATGGCATCGTCACGCTGCTGGGTTGGGCAAGCTGGCTGGCCCTCGTCGTCTGCGTGCTCTCCCTCATCGGCTTCGGCGCAACCCTTGGAATTCGTCGCGGCAACGAGCGAATTCGACGCCTCGGCAGCATCCTCCTCGCGGTCGTGATCGTGAGCGCCGCAGGCGCAATCGTCGGCCATCTTGTGGGCTCCAAGAGCGGCGAAGCATCGCCCGCAATCGGCTTCATCCATGAATCGCTGCGACCGCTGGTCATCGGGCTCGCGATACTGAGCCTCTTGATTGCCGCCATCCGCACGGCTTGGGAACAACGAGCCGATGGAGCGCGTCAGGCACTCTCGTCGTTGCTCACCTTGACGGTCGTCACCGGGGGAGGGCTCACGGCCGTGGCTGTCCTCGTAGCAGCATCCGATGCGCTCGCAAGCGAGATCCTCAAGGCGTCGAGCATCGGCGGATCATTCGAGGAGAACTTGTTCCTCATGCTCGGAGTTGCGAATGTCGCAACGGGCGGGTCCGGCGTGCTCCTTGTCATCGTGCTCGGGACGATCGCGCTCTGTGGCTCGATCGTGCAGATCGGGCTCATGGTGTTGAGGAGCGGGATGCTCGTGCTGTTGACCGGAATCCTGCCTCTGTCGGCCAGCTTCACGAACACCGCGGTCGGCTCGAATTGGTTCCGCAAGTGCGTCGGATGGCTACTCGCGTTCATCCTCTACAAGCCCGCCGCTGCGCTCATCTACGCGACCGCGTTCCAACTCGTCGGCACGGATCTCTTTGCGAGCGATGAGACCGGAATTTGGTCAGGCGTTGCAGGCGTCGCCATGATGCTCATGGCACTTCTCGCGCTCCCCGCCCTCATGCGATTCGTTGCCCCAGTCATGGCGATGCAAGGCGGTGGCGCTGGCTTAGGTGCTTCCATGGCCCGTGCTGGGGCAGAGGTTCCCACGGGTGCGGTCCGGGCGTTCCAAGGGGCCCGTCCCGGTGGGACGCTTGGACCGGGCGGATCCGTATCGACAGCGAGCGGCGGGACGACGAGAGGCTCGGCCGCAAGCGGAGCGGCCCTTGGCGGCTCCGTCGCCGCAGGCGCAGGCGCAGTCGCGTTGCCGGTCGCCGCTGCAGTCGGTACGGCGGTAGCAGCGGGACGGAAGGCTGCCGACGGGCTCAAGGCTGGTACCGAACAAGCAGCAGCCGCCCCGTCCGACGGCACCGCCGGCCCAAAGCCACGGGCCACGCCGCCCACCGGTGCGTCCGAGCAGCAGCGACCTCGAAGCTGAGGTGCTCCGTGAACCACCGTGGACCGTGGGATCGGCCGCGGCCAACCAAGGAACAGCACGGCCAGAACTAAGGAGAGAAGTGGCTCAGCCGCCCCGTCGGATCAATCCAGACACCCGCCCTGTGCTCATCGTCGCTGCAAGTCTGACTGCGGTACTCGGCGCCGTCTCGTTCCTCCTGTCGTACAACGGGCTGACGGCGACCGCTCCGTGGGCCGGCATTCCGGCGGGCCAATCTTGGACTATCCCGGTCGTCATCGACGGGGCAATCCTTGTCTATACGTTGGCCGTGCTCATCAAGCGCCGACGAGGTGAACGCGCCGTGCTCTATTGGTCCCTGCTCGCTGCGTTTACCGCAGCATCGGTCGCGGGCAATGCCTTCCATGCGTGGGATGCTTCGGCCCATGACGCCACTGGAATGGCCGGCGCCGCGATAGCGGGCCTGGCGCCTCTCGCCGTCTTGGCGGCGACGCACACGCTTGCTGATCTCATCGTCGAGCCGGTACCCCCTCGAGGGGTGCGCCCACAGACACATTCGGAGACCGAGACGATCGAACCGGATTATTCGTCGACTGCCGTCAGGGAAACTGAATCGTCGTCACGTCAGCGCGCCATTGTCGCGAAGGCGAGGGCGGGGCTCAGCCAAAGGCAGATTGCTGCGGAGATCGGGGTGAGTAAGTCGACAGTCGGCCGTATTCTGGCGAGCGCGTCTGAGTAACCGGCCGAAAGGCTGCGACGTGCACTACGAGGTCGAACGCTGACTCCTTGTGCGGACTCGGTCGAAAGACGGCCAGCACGACGGGCCTTGACCGCTCTCGACTGTCCGATGCGGTGGAAAGCGGCGCAAGAATCGCAATGATCGCGGTCAAGATCGCCGCAAGCGCCACAACGGTCGCTTGCTGATCGCCGACCCATTCCCAGGCGCTTGCCGCTGCGCTCCAGATCCAGTCCCCGAGACCGGCAGGCTCCTGCGAAGGCCACGACGGTGGAGAAGGGCCGGGGCCGGTGCACGCATCACGACAGAGTAGTTCAGGGACAGGCGTTGTTGCCGACGCCCTGCTGACTGGACGGCTGCTCGGACACCGACGTGTCGCACCAGTCCACGAGGATAGATGCATGAGCGCATGCGACCGGGTCTTTGGTGACCTTAGGAGGACCAATTCGGCGCCAGCGTCGCATACTGAGAGTTCTGCGGTGTTCCTCAATCGGGTCGCCGGGGATTACTGGGACCAAGTCCGTGAACTCGTCGAGGATTGGGCGGCCCGCGTTCCGAGCGTTGCACGGAGAGACGTAGTCGCGAGGCTTCGTTCACCGCACGACCGTCAGTTCTCCGCAGCGTTCTGGGAGCTCTATCTTCACGAGACCTTCCTACGAGCGGGTTTCGAAGTGGAGTCACACCCGTCAGTCTCTGGCCCCAGGCCGCCCGACTTCCGGGTCACGCGCGGCAAGGAGCGCTTCTACG
Source organism: Agromyces sp. NPDC058104 (assembly GCF_042884835.1). Classification (NCBI taxonomy): domain Bacteria; kingdom Bacillati; phylum Actinomycetota; class Actinomycetes; order Micrococcales; family Microbacteriaceae; genus Agromyces; species Agromyces sp. NPDC058104. The sequence goes on from NZ_JBHVTD010000002.1 coordinate 428,093, forward strand.
TTGAAGCCACCTGCGTATTCGGCACAGCGACGGGTTCGGGCGCCACCGCTCGCCGGCAAGCCCTCTATGAGGCCGTGGATCGTATCCACAGTCCCAACTTCTTCCTCTCCATAGATGTCGAATCGATCGGCGAAGCCGCGCCACGAACACGCCGCCTCAGGGCTGATCTCGAACGATGGCTATCCTCCTTAGATCCCGACAACATCGAACTCGTACTCGGTCGCGATCCAAGAGGACAGCGATTCGTCTGGGAAGAGCAAGGTTGGCGAGTTTGGTTTCGCCCAATTCCCGTTCGCATCGAGGCCCGCGGTGCTACCGACCATCGCGTGCTGGGAGTATTTGGCCCCGGGGAAGCACAGTGGCTTGACGACGCATCGGAGCTGCGCCGGACGATTCGGTCCAAAGGAAAGGCTTACGGAGTGCTGGATGCTCCGCTAGTCATTGCGGTGATGGTTGGCACTCCGTTCCACGACGAGGTTGACACCATCAGCGCTCTATATGGAACGTGGAAGGTCCAATTCGACATCAACAGTCCGGATGACGCGCGCTCGGTTCGAGGTCGGGACGGCTACTGGGGTTCACCCGATGAATGGAGACATACTCATGTGAGTGGAGTGCTCCTTGCCCACGCCGTCGCTCCTTGGCGCGTCGCGGACGAAGTGCCTGAACTTTGGGCACATCCGCGCGCGACGCAGCAGGTCAGTTCCCTACCCGTATGGCGATCTGCCGTGCTGGCTGATAATCGCATTGAACGCATCGAGCCAAGTCAACCAGCGAGCAGCTTCTACGGACTACCAGCAGGATGGCCTGAGGGAGAGCCGTTTTCTCGCGAGCACCTCGCCGACTAAACCAAGTGCTGGTCGACTTGTGAAACGCCTTTGACGGCTTCAGAGGCAGCGTAGATGTACCGGCAAACTGCCGACCGCGCCTCGCCCCGCGAGAAGTGCGCAGGCCGTACACCCAGGTTGCCAACTAGTCCTCGTTCGGGTCTGGACACAGTCCGCTTCGAGGGAGGTAGCGTGGGATGATCGGGCGGCGGGTGTCGCAATCGACCGCTAGATCCTGGGCTTCCTAGAAGTAACGTCCGATGCGATTTCCCGTAAAGAGTGTGGACCGGGCGGCAGCACTCGGCACTTAGAATTACTGCATCGTCGTACCGTAGGGCGGGTCTCACCGCCAGGAGCGGGTTGCAGGGCGCGATGCCTTGGTTTCACGACCTACGGGAAAGCGGTCGAGGCGCGGCGTTACCCGTCACGCTAGGCGGGTGCTCTCGGTCGAGCCCGAGTTGGAGCGCCGTCCCCCTGCAGGCCAGGACCGACATGGAACAGCCACCGCAGGGGGACATGCCTCGATTAAAACGGCGACTCTCCCACCGGTCTCCGGAGGCTGCTGTTCACGCGAAGACCCGCTGCCCTGAGTCGGGAGGCAAAGCGCCGGAGCTCTACGCGCGACGCCTCGGGTCGACCCTTCGCGAAGGTGAAGGGCTTGCGGCTCGGTGAGAGTAGCCGCAGGGTGGTCGGGCTGTTTGTCTTCACCGTCCATCCCTGTGCCACTGCGTTGGCGCATAAGAGGTCGAGTTCCCGATCGAGCGCCGTCAGCGGGGCACGGACGTCCCCCAGCCCTCTTTCCTGTAGGAGGGGTCCGAGGCTGCGCACTCGCTCCTCGACTTGGAGAGCGGCCGCGGTGACGGCAGCGCGCTGGCTTGCCTGGGCGTGGTAAGGCAGTCGGGTCAGGCCAAGGACGTCGGTGGGCAGCTTCAAGTCGCCAGTCGCTAGGAGGTACGTGCGCTCACGGCCGAGCGCGCCGGCGAACAATCCGAACTCCAGAACGATGTTGTCGCGGGCGGAAGGCTTCGTCTCACCGCGGCTAACCGTCGTGTCATCGGGCGTCGCGACCAGCACAGCAAAGTCCACGCTTTTCGCCGTGGAGATGAGGGAGTCGAGCGTGTACCCGCCCGGCTCGAACACGCTCTGGTCCCAGCGCACCACCTCACATACGTCGCCCAGCTCCGCCTGCAGATGACGGGCCACGTCGCGCCCCTCCGACGACGAACCAAGGAACAGGCGGACAAGCGGGGACGAAGCGGACACGACCTAACCATACGAGACACCGCAGCCGGGTGGCCTGCGCCGACGCGGGTCGTAACCTGCCGCACAGTAGTCGACCTCAGGAAGTCGGGCGGAACAAAGGCCTCTTCTGGGCTTTCTACGCAGACGTTCTTTAACCCGCGCTTTCCCCGTTCCCGCCCTGCAGCGCAGGAGAGTCGCCGGAACGATGTCCGTATAGGAGAGTGCTGCCATAGGCCACTCTTAGGCAACCGGCTGCCCTCTTTCTCGAAGTGATTCGTTGTTGGACTCGGAACGTTCGGAGGGTGAGGTCAGGTTTTGGGAACGAGCTGAGTAGGAACCCGAAGAGCGCGACCGGACATATCCATGTGTGGCGCGTGAAATCGTGCCCAGATCAGAGGAGATCGAATGAGATCGCGATATCTAGATACTGATGGGCCCAGTATGACCCGCAAGACCTCAGGGGCAATTCTCTGTGCTGCCCTACTCCTCCTCGCGGGAGTCCTTCAAACTGGTGTTCAACCTGCCGCCGCGGCCGAGAGCGAGGGCGGTGCTCCTTCGCCTGAGCTGTACGTGACTGTGCCCTTCGCCCATCCGGTCGCGCTCGACCAAGCGATCAAGACAACCCGGGTCGATGGGTCGGACGTCCTGTCGTACAGGTTCGAAAACCCCGAGGTGGTTGGCGAATACTCCCCAGCGAGTCAGACTCCGGCTGAGTTTCTCGCATTGTTTCGGGAGCAGTTCGGGACCGATCCGCAGATTGCTGCGGTCGTCATCCAGCGACCAAACATCGGCGATATTGCACAGTCGACCGCACGGGCCCATCGACCGATCCCGACCGATGCGCCGGAGTTCCGTGCGGCACCCGTGGCGATCGACAGCATTGCCAACATCGAGTCACGGAACCGTTCGTGGCACGATGCGGGGAAGGCACCTGCACCGAGGAAGGCTGAGGCCACGCTCGCTTCCACACGCTGGGATCCGGATCAGGCAGACATCCAAATCTTCCGACCGAATCAGGGAAGCGTGCTCTTCCAGCAGTACTACGCCTGGGTCAGCCTTGCCACCTCTCCAAACCGCGTGCCCGCTCACTGGGGGCTCGAGTTTGAAGTGAACATTTACACCAACCAGCAGACCGGTGCCACCCGGCCGTGGTGTTCGGGCGCATACCGTGAAGATCCGTTTGCGAAGAACTACCAGTGGACCTGGTGGGTCAGCGTCGCCGGCCCCAATGGGAATCTCGCGCCTGGCGCCGCGGACCTCGGGGCCTACGCCGATTACAACGATTCGCTTGACCCGTGCAATAGGAACTCGATGGCGATCGGGCTCGCAAATCCCCGGGCGATTCCAATTTGGTCAGGTCAGACCGTCTATCAGCTCAACGCCGTGATCGTTGCGCCACGGGGTGAGGACGAGACGGGTCGCATTGGCGGCAACGTCCAAGCGGTAACCACGACTCGGTGCGAAGACTTGCCATCAATGTCGCTTACCGACTGCATGGGTGTGGTCACGGGCGTCTGGCCCGGGCCGGGCGATCGGAACCGCGCGACTCTGTCGGAATCGCGAAATTGGATCGCACCCTCGAAGTGCTGGCTTTCGCTGAACTATGGCAGCACTGCACCCCAGCCCTACCAGTGCTGATTTAGCGGTGGGCCGATTCTTGGACGTGCACCTGACGGTTCAGGCGCACGTCCAAGAACACCCCGACTAGCACCACCGCAACAGAAACGCAGACAAAAACTGTCGGCGCAGGGAAGTACGCGTTGAAGGCCAACTCGCCGCCGCTTGGAAGACTCCAGCTGCAGTTCACACCAACTGGAAAGGCGATCGGGGTCTGTTGTGGGCTTGTCTCGTTGACGACGGCCAGCACGTCCGCAGGTATCTCAGTGTGGAGGCACGTTGACGGAGAGTAGACCAGTATCGCCGTCGAGACGTAGGTGATCAAGAGAAGTAGCAGGCCAGCGAGCGCTACGACCAACCCACGAACTGATCTCGGCTGCATCTATGCCCCCAAATTCAGGTTCTCGTTGGACCGGCAAGGTTCAGTCAACTCTAACTACCGACCCCCCGCTTGAGCGGGCTTCGAAAGGAGGCGACTCACCTGGGCCGCTGCCTTGCCCCTGCGGAAGGAGTCATGCGGAAGTGAGCGCGGTGCTGATGATGTCGCGAACGTCGGCGTCGTCTACGGCGCCATCAGCCACGTACGGATCCCACCGGTCCACCTGGGACAGCACCCATTCCCAGTGCGCGAGGCGCAGCGTGATCGCCAACGGATGCTCCCGAGGCGGCCAACCGAACCCGTCACAATCACCCTCATACGAGGCTGACGCCCTCCATCCTGCGTCTCGGACGCAGGAGCCAGCGATCACCGCCTCCATAACTCCCTCGACCACATCGACCGCCATCGAATTGTCGACGCACCCGTCGATGCGTTGCCACAACCGCACGATGATCTCGATCGTCAGATAGCGCACGCGGCAATCCTCGCAGACAGCTGCGCGCGTGTTGAGGATTATCAGACGCGCTTCCGAGCTGCGTAGAGGCGTCCTCGGACTTCGATGTTGATGAGATCCGCCAGCAGCGCCGCTCTATCCACGTACTCGAGCTGAGAGCGACTCATGAGAACGTCTGTGGCGTGATAGACCCGGAAGCTACGGCCTTCGCAGTGAATCTGAGTTGGTCGGCTACCTCGGCCGAGGTCCGATGGAGGCCAAGTCCAAACATCGTGCGAGTGCTCTGTCCACCCTTCGTCACGTCGAGACCGCAGGCCCCGACGTTTCAGTAGCTCATCCATGACGGGATCGTATGGAGCGACAAATGATGCGATGACCAAGTGGCTTCCTTTCTTTCGGTGCCGAATCGATCCTTCCCATTGCCCGCGCAAAAACGCGCCGAAATGTAGCGCCGGGAGCCGCTACGACACAACACCGCCAACACGCAACCAGGCCGATGTCGCACCCGTTGCATCTGTAGCAGGGTTCACGGGTTCCTGTTCCAATCCTGGTGTCGGGGGCCAAGGCATTCGGGCGGGAAACGTGGCGGGGCCTCACGTCGTCAGTGGTCGACGTCATCCTGGAAGGAACCGAGGATGGGGGAAGGCATGGATGCAGGCTGGTGGCAGGTCATCGTCGCGGCGGTGAGCGTCGCGGTCACTTTGCTGCTGGCCTGGGGCTCGAGCTCTAGCGCACGAGTGAAGCGCAGGGGCGAGCAGGCGCAGATCAGCTTCGACCTCGCACGCGAGCTCCGCATGATGCAGGCGGCCGAGGCCGACCGACGCCCCACGACGACGCCCGACCCAGCGACGGCCGCGCTCGTCGAACGTATGGACGATGCCGCCCGATTCCTCGCCTCCGAGTACTCGAAGGCAGTCGTGCGAGTGTGGCGAGCCGAGTTCACCGTCTTTTCGCTCGTCTACAGCGTTATCTTGGCGGTTTACAGCACGTGGGCGACTTACCAGGCGCTCGAGTACAGCAACGGCAGCGTATGGGCCGCCGTCGTAATGATGGTCCTGAGCGGGATCCTCCTCGTCCTTGGGATCGTCGGCTGGGTTTCAGCAGTGAACAAGCGGTCGCGGCTGCGGGCGGCCGGCATCGAGGTCAAGACACTCTGGGCCGAGTTCGAGGGCACCTACCGGTTCTTCCATGTCGAATTCGCTAAGAGCCGCCAGCGGCGCGAGTTGCGCGCGGCGGCAGCTGCCGCGAGAGTCGGCGAGTAGGCGCTTTCAGACACACTGCCGATGTACGAACTCTGTTCGTTGGCGAGGGAGCTGTCGAAGTCTACCGACGACATGCTCAGGGCACGTCGGCCCGCACCGGCCGCTTAGTCAGGCACTGAGGTCGGTCCCAGGGCTCTGCAGCGCGGCCCAATAGTGGCTAGGTAGGGAAGTCGAACGTTGCACTGTCACCGTCGAGCGATGCGACCTGGATCGTGAACGCACCGCCTTCCTTGCAGTACACGACGAAAGCATCCGACGCGGTCTCGCCGGGCTCGAGCACCTCCGGGAACTCGCCGATCACATAACCCCGGTACTTTGTCGTCTCTGAGTCGCTACTGAATGGAAGATCCCACTCGATTGGATGGGCGCCAATGAAAACCGACAGATCGTTCGGGGTGAACTGGACGGGCGTCGTGCTGACGTTCTCGATGCGCACCCCAATTCCGCAATAGCCATCGAAGTGCCTGATCTCTTCCGCCGAGATGCGAAGGTGCTCGGTCGTCCTTACCTCCGCATACGACAGCAGCCGCAGCTCGAACATGCTGCACCCTGACAGCAGCCCTACGGAAACAAGCCCGACGACTAACCCAACCGAGCTTCGCGCCACCGGGTATCCTCGCACCATCTCCCGAATGTATCGATCCGGGTTTTTGCAGCTTGGACTTGTCAGGATGCCTGGTGCCGTCGTGAGTGCCGCTGTCTTCAGCTTTGGCCTGCGAGCGGGCCGAAGGCGATAGATTCGCCACATGATCACGACCCGAACCGCACGGGACACACGGTTCAGCGGCAGCCTCCGCAGTTCGCCCCATCGCACGTGGCAATCGCGCCCCGCTACTGGGATCACGTCGTTCATCGTTCTGGCGCTCTTCGCGATGGTGGCGGCATGCATCCCCACGGGGCTGCTCGCCGTGAGTCTCGACGCGTACTGGGGTTATGTTGCTGCAACGCCCGAACACGGCGACCAGGCCACAGCAAACGCAGACCAAGAGCTTTTCGGTGTCGGGCTCAGCTCATTCCTGCTCGTCCTGTTCTGGCTACTCATGACGGGCTTTGCGGCATCGATCGCTGCCGCTACCGGCGCGCCGGTTCTCCGGACATCGGTGATCGTCGGAGTGGGTCTCGCGTTGTTCATGGGCATCATGCTGTTTCTCTGGCTGACCATCGGAACAGTCCCGGTGGGAGCTTGGTGAAGCAACCACAGAAGCCGCATGGGGACCTTCGACGGGCTCCTCGCCGTGGCTTGATCACGGGAGAGCCGGGGGTTTGCAGAGTTGACCTCGCGCGATAAATTCGCCCCATGATGAAGAACCCGACTGGCCGCGTCGCCCTTACCGCGCTGCTGATCTTGCCCTTGCTCACTGGCTGTACCGCTGTGGACACCTCGTCCCTACTCAACACTGACACGACCTCGAACGCTGACGCCCCCGTTCCAATCGAAGGGGACACGGACGGCAACGGCGAACTCTCCGAGTTCGAGAAGCAGGTACTCGAGCGGAATGCACCCCGGGACATCACCCTGCACGATGGCACCGCCGTCGTCGTGACTCCCGGACAACCTCTCCCGCAGCAGGTCATCGACCAGATCGTCGCCGACGCGGCGCCCGGCGCTGCGAAGGCACAGACCGATGACGAGTTTGCGCCCATGGCGGGTATAAGAAGTATCCGCGAGGTGGCGAGCACGTATGCGGACCAGATTGGTCGCACCGTCGTCATCGTCTACTGGGGCTCCGGAGCCTGGAGCACGATCTCATCGGTCGACGCATCCGGCGGGACGGAGCTAGCTGGCACCAGCGACCAAGACGCGATGGTCGCGGCAGCTACCGACTGGGCGGAAACCCACGACGCCTACGTCGTCGTCGTCGACTAGCTACACATATGGGCGATTCGGTCGACCAGCCACGTGAGCTACCGCGACACCGGAACGGGGAGCCGTCAACGAATCTCGCCGCAGACGAGCTCTCATCCCTCACGTGATCGACTGTCCGATCGGGCCAGACCTACGATGACGGATATGCGACGTTCACGGCGCTTGGCCACAGTCAGTCTTTCCTTCCTGGTTGGGGCCTGCTTGACAGGGTGTGCTACTGCGACGACAGCTCCAGCGTCGGCCGCAACTTCAACGTCTTCACAAACCTCGCGGCCAACTGTCGATTTGTCCGACCTCACGATCGCATTCACGTCGGATGACGAGGCAAAGTGCGATGACCCGTCGGTCGTGGCAGCTGTTGAAGCCGCACGCGGAACATCGGCCGACACCACCCCGAGCGGGCTGCTCGCACTACCTCAGACCCTCGCCAGGCTTGGGATGCCGGCCGAGGACGTTCAAGCGCAGTTCGACGGATGGGAATCGTTGTCCTCCGAGGAGCGACAGTTTCAACTCTGCTTGAACGCCGCCGAAGGCGAGTTCGAGAAGTGAATCGCCGGCCGCGGGTTGTGCATAATCCGTGCTCGGTAGTGTCATGAACGTGACCGATATGGATCCACGATTCGACCGTGCGTTCCAGCGCAGGTCATCGACCCGAGTCGTCTGGGTCATGCTGGCCATCGCAGGGATCCTTCCCGCCTCTATCCTCACGGGTCTGCGAGTGCGAGAACACTTCTGTTCACCATCATTTCGACCGCTTGGACGTAGGAGCACTTGGCCTTCTCAACATCGTGTTGAACCAACTCTCCGTCAGCGGCAGCAATCTCGGCTTCCGCTTCCCAACCGCGGCCCTGAATAGGATCTGATTCCCATCTTGATCTGGATCGCCTCTGCGGCGATCGCCGCCGAGTCACGAGTCTCGCGCTCATCATGCTCAGAACACGTCGGTCCGCACCAGCCGCCGAGTCAGGTGCTGAGGTCGATCCCAGAGCTCTGCGGGCCCAATAGCAGCGAGCTCGTCAAGAGAGGCTACGCGCCAGCTACTATGCGGCGCTAATCAGCCCGTCCCGTGCCCATTGGACGATGGTGACCGCGAGTCCGACGACAGCTGCGGCTTCGGTGAGCGTTGGGGTTCGACGTACACCGGCGCCGTGTCGGTCTGGGTTGGGCCACATGAGACGGATCATGCCTTCGAGGGTCTGAACCGACTGCTCAGGTCCTTCTGGGGATTCCAAGGCGACGACGAATTTGTGGGGCGTGGCCCGTAGAGTGCCGGCGACAGCGCCGAGGTTCGCTTTGGCCTTGCCGGGCACGATCAAAGGGATGAGGATTTCCTCTACGGCCTTGATTGCATGGTCCCAAGCGTCGGAGGCATCGGGATGGAGGCCATAGGTCTTTGACCACGCTTCAGCGAGTTCTGCACTTGCAAGCTCCTCGACGCTGAGGATCCGATCCAACGCCTTCCCCGCAGTTGCGTCCACTCTGCGCTCGAGGCCCCGATCGTCCTGACGCACCGTCCAAGCGGAGTGCCCTTCAGCCAGCGTCTCCCGAAGTGACCCCGGGGACATCAAGCCGGGGCCCTTGTGGAGGACCGCATCAAGCACATCGAACATCACGGCGTCGTCCCTAGATGCCGCGTTGACCAGACGGGACATCATGTCCTGTCGGGCGCCCCGGGGCACGTCCAACTCGCACATCAACGCGATCGACATCACATAATCAGCGCGGATTCCATCGCGATGACGGTACCCAAAGACACCTTCAAGCCAGTACGCCAAAGACCGAGTGAGCTGCGGAGAAACATCTTCGCGAAGTGACGCCGGTGCGATCATCCCTCGCCTCACGGATAGTCGTTGCCAATCTGTCACACATGAAGTATCTCCAAATCGTCCTCAGCATGCTCAGTACGCGCTCAGCGGAGTGTTGACGCGCAGCCGGGGTGCTCGAGATCAGTTACCCGGTGCGCCTGAGAGCGTGAGGCCGGATCTCGGGATATGCGGTCCCAAGTGCAACTGGCGACGGTGTCACCTCGGCGTGAAGGTCGACGGGTAAAGGCGACCGATCGCTTCGCGCATCTCGACAAGAGTAATCTCGCCATTTGCCCATTGCTGGTGGACCGCTTCAGCATCTGCCGGGACGCTGCCGCCATCCAACTCAATCGAGTGCCGGGTGTCGGCCAGGATCTCAAGCCGACGCGCGAATTCGTCGGGACTGATCGATGCTGGCTTCACGTTCATGAAAGCAGTTTGCCTCAAAGGGGCGCAGCTGAATTGAAAGCCAGTGACCGGTAGCGCGGCAATCGGCTTCAGTCGGCTGATTAGTGCGGGCATTCCTGACCACATTCTGACCACAATCCAGCGTCATTGTCGGCGTCACAGAATGAGTCAAGTGATCAGGAATGCCCGCGATCCTGCCCATCTGCCGATGCTCGCCTACGGATGCGCGGGATCGATACGAGCACACGGCTCATAATCGTGGTGTCGCGGGTTCGAGTCCCGCCCTCGCTACCAGAAGCCCGGAATTCCAGTGGAGTTCCGGGCTTTTCGTGTTTCTCGGGCCGTTGCGGTCGAGGCCGAGCCGGCGGTGCCGCCGGCGGTGCGGCGTCGTGCGTCGGAGCCGGTCGTCGAGCGCCGTTCGGTGCGCTTAGGATGCGTCCATGACCTTCTGGCAGGAGTATCAGGGCTTCGTCATCGTCGGCGCGATCATCGTGCTCGGCATCATCCTGGTCGCCGTGCGCGGGTGGGTGCGCCGCACGTCGGCGTCGGCCGCCGACGCCGCCCGGACGGGCAAGACGTGGCAGGACTCGAGCGGCTCGGGCGTCGATGCCAAGCTGGCGTCGCTCGCGACCGTCGTGCGGTTCGACGTCGACCTCGACACCGCGGCCGCCGCGCTCGACGGCGCGAAGCTGCCTCGTTTCTGGGAGCACCCGTCCCGCCTCGAGTGGCACCAGAAGGCCTCGAAGATCGAGGCGGTCGCCTCGACGGTCGCGCGGCTCGAATCCGGCCCGGCCGGCACCCGGCTGGTGCTCGTGCGCGGTGCCGACATGAGCGGAGTCCCGGTCAGCGAGCCCGACTGGCGCAAGCTGCGCGCGAGCGCGCTCACGGCGGCGCAGGCGGCCGGCGTCCCGGCGAGCGAGGAGGTCTCGGGCCAACTCGTCCGCACGCCGACCACCGACGTGTCGGGGCTCGAGCCCGGTGCCGCCTCCCGGAGCCCGCACCTCTGGCTGCGAGCGGCGGGCAGCTGACGCGCGTCGCAAGGTGCGCCCGGTGACGGAGATCACCGGGCGCACCGTGCGGACTCAGCGGTAGGAATCCGCGAGCGCCTTCAACGCGTCGACCAGTCCTGCACTCGCCTTGCCCTTACGGGCGGCGTTCTCGAGCTGCGCGATGATCGCGCGGCTCGACGCGGACGTCGACTCGAGGTGCTGTGCCTGGGCGAGGTGCCCCCGAACCTGCTCGGCGGCCGCGGCGGTGATCTCGCCGAGGCTCTCGGCGCGGTCGACGTGCCACCCGGCATTGTCGAAGCCCGGGCCGTCGGGCTCGAAGGCGATCGTGTAGGTCTCGCCCACGGTCGTCTCGAACGAGATCTCATCGGAGCCGTCGGCCGCCACCGCGACGAGCCTGCCCTCGGAGTCCTTAACGGTCGTCTCGGCGACGCCCGGGTAGTCACCCACGAAGGTGCCGCCGTTGCGTGCGGTCACCTCGAACTGCGTCGCTTCGCCGTCGCTCCAGTCCATGCCGATCACGAAGTTGCCGCGAGCCACGAGACCGTCGACACTGCCGTCCTTCCACGCGTTCGGCAGGGCCGGGAGGAACTGCGTGTAGCCGAGCTGGCTCTGTACGAGCATCTCGGTCATCCCCGCGGTGAGGCCGAAGTTGCCATCGATCTGGAACGGCGGGTGGGAGTCCAGCAGGTTGTCCATCAGCCCGTTGCGGTTGCCGGCGAGCATTGCGCGCACCATCGAGTACGTGTCCTCAGCGAGGCCGGTCCGGGCGTACATGTTGATCTTCATCGCCTTGGACCAGCCGGTGCCGTTCAGGCTTCGTTGCTCGAGTGACGTGATGGCGGCATCCATCCACTCGGGAGTGTCTTTGCTGATCAGCGTGCCCGGGAACAGGCCGACGAGCTGAGACGTATGGCGGTGGACCGAACCCTGGTTGGCGGAACCTCCCGCTCCGAAGTTCCAGATGTTCTCCTCCGGCAGGTCGCCGGCTTGCGCCTTGCCGAGCGAGGTCTCCTCGTACCACTCCTTCACCTGGCCCTGCTGCCCGATCGCGATGGGATCGAGCTGCGACTGCTTGTCGTGCCACACGGTGCGCAGCTCGGCGTCGACGCCGAGCTTCTCGGAGGCCTCGATCGCCATTCGATAGAGCTCCCACACCAGCGACTGATCGTAGGCGGTCCCCACGGCGGTCGGGCCGTGTTCGGCCGAGACTCCCGGGGCGACGGTCAGCCGCTGCTGGTACGGGCTGTACCAGAGGTACTCGTTCCAGAACTCGGCCATCTCCTTGAGCATGGGATACGCGGTGTCGCGCAGGTAGGCCTCGTCGCCCGTGAAGAGGTAGTAGTCGTAGAGGTTCTGCATGGCCCACGACGATCCGCCGATGTTCCAGCCGTACTCCTGGGAGCCGATGGGGGCGGTGTGCCCGAACGGGTTCACCTGCGTGTTGATGAGGAAGCCGTTGCCGTCTCCGATTGGCGTGTTCACGAAGTCCTCGGTCTTCACCGCTGCTGATCGTTCGGCCGTCAGACGGCCCGGGATCACGAGCGACTCGACGTACTCGTTGAAGGGCACTTGCGTCTCGGCGAGGTTGGTGATCATCGCTGGCCAGTAGTTCATCTGCACATTGACGTTGAAGTGGTAGTCGGCGCCCCAGAAAGCGTTCGCACTGCCGATCATCCAGAGGCCGCAGAGGTTCGTGGGAAGGTCCCCGATCCGTGAGCCGGCGATGCTGAGGTATCGGCCGAACTGGTACGCCAACTGGTCGACCGCGAGATCGTGCTCGCCGGCGCGGTAGTCGCGCATCAGCTGATCGGTCGGGATGTCGGGCACCGTCGCGCCCACGTCGAAGTTCACCCGGGAGAACAGCTCCTGGTAGTCGGCGAGGTGACGTTCGAGTACCACGTCGTACCCGTCGGCCACGGCGGAGTCCACACGCTGGGTGAGCTCGGCGTGAGGATCCTCGCCCCGGTACGTCGGGTACTCGTTCTCGTAGTCCGTCCCGGTCGAGTAGACGAGCGTCACCTCGTCGGCGGCGGTGACCGTCAGCGTGCGGCCATCGCTGCTCGAGACCGTTCCGCCCCGGTTCGCGAGCTTGAGCTGCATCTCGGCGTGCATCTGGTTGTCAGCGACCTGCCCCGCGAGGGTGACCCGCTTCTCGTCCGCGTCGGCCGTGGTCGTCGTGCTCAGCCCGCTCGCCGCCGCGGTCGATGTCGTGAAGCTGAGCTTCCCCGGTTCAGACGCGGTCAGGCGAACCACCGCGACCTGGTCGGGGTAGCTCACGAAGTACTCGCGCTCGTAGTGCACGCCGTCGTGGTCGAAGTTCACGCTCGAGACCGCAGTGGTGAGGTCGAGGTCCCTGACGTAGTTCGACGCGGAGTCGTCGGTGATTCCAGCGGCGCCGAAGTCGAGGTAGAGATCGCCGAAGTCCTGGTACATGCCCATGCCGCCGGTGTTGCCGAACATGAGGTTCGTGAGTTGGCGGTTGGCGCCCGTCGTGCCGGTGGCGGGGAGGCCGAAGACGTTCGTCGCCTTGTTGTCGAGTGCCTGTCGGTAGGTCTCGAGCTGCTCGGGCGTGAGGGCCGTGGCCTTGTTGCCGCCGAGGTAGGTTCGGCCGGCGGCGGGGCCGCCTCGCCACAGCGTCTTCTCGTTGAAGTGCAGCCGCTCGCGCCCCGGGTTGCCGAACGCCATGAGGCCGGTGGTGCCGTTGCCCTGCACGAGCGCCTGGTTCTCCCAGTCGGAGACGGGTGCGGTGTACCACATGCGCAGCGCGTCGCCGTTGGACTCCGCGGCCTGCGCAGGCGCCGAGGACTCGTTCATCGGCGAGCCGAACGCACTCGGAGCGGTGATGGCGGAACCCAGCAGCGGCAGTGCGATGAGCGCCGCCAGCGCCGGGAGGACTCTACTTCGAAGGAACATGCCGACCTCTTCACGGTATCGATCGGCGAGCTCCGACGGACCCGCTCGCCTCGCGAGGGGCGCGCACGACAGGGCTCGCGCGATCAGCTGATGACGGCCGATGGAACTGCGCGAGAGATCTGATGATTCATCGTGGTTTCGCGAACCCCATTGGCCTCGAAACGTGCAACTTCTCAGGCGAGTATGCCGGATTTCGCGGCCGGGCGTCAATGGAGCGAGCCGGTTCCGGCCATTAAAGATCCGATGTGTCGGATGCGTGTGGACCTCTCGGTGAGAATCCCGCAACGACTTCGGCGGATCGCCTCCGGCGCGCCGGTACAGTCGGACGGTGACCTTGATGAGGATGCCATGGCGACGCGTCGCAGGTCGGTGACGCTCGAGGCCGTCGCCGAGCGCGCCGGCGTCTCGTTGAAGACGGCGTCGAACGCCGTCAACGGCACGGGTCGCATGGCCGACGCCACGCGCGAGCGCGTGCTCGCCGTGGTCGCCGAGATGGAGTACAAGGTCAACGTCGCGGCCCGCAACCTGACCCTCGGCCGCACGGGCGCGGTGACCCTCGCGCTGCCGACGCTCAAGGCGGCCTACCTCGCCGAGCTCGCCGAGGGGGTCATGGTCGCGGCGCGCGAGCTCGATCTCGTGGTCTACGTGACGACCGTGCCCGACGACGCCACCCACGGCTCGCGCGACTACCTGCGGCGATTCAACGTGCACCAGAGCGACGGGCTGCTGTTCTCGATGGCCGAGCAGGAGCAGCTCGGGCCCGAGGACTTCGAGGTGGACTACCCGCTGGTCTGCCTCGGCTCGCGCAGCGTCTTCGGGGTCGTCGACCGTGTGTCGACCGACGACGTCGCCGACGCCCGCGCCGCGGCGGCGTACCTCTACGACCGCGGCAGCACCTCGATCGGCATCGTCGGCGCGCGCGTGCCGTTCGACGCGGCGACGATCGCGACCGAGACGCAGGGCAACGCCGAGCAGCGCATGCGTGGTGTGCTCGAGGCATCCCTCGCGGTGGGACGGTCGATCGACCCGCGCCTCGTCGGCGTGACCGGCTACGACTGGGGCATCGGCAAGGGCTTCCGCGCGACCCGCGAGATCATCGCCTCGGGCGTCCCGTTCGACGGCCTGGTCTGCCTCAACGACGGACTGGCGGTCGGGGCGATCTCGGCGCTCCTCGAGCACGGCCTGCGGGTGCCCGACGACGTCCAGGTGATCGGCTTCGACAACATCGAGGAGTCGGCATTTCTCACGCCCTCGCTCACGACGATGGACTCCCGCATCGAATGGATCGCCCGCACCGCGCTCGAGCGGCTCGTCGCCCGGATCGACGGCGAGCAGGGGAGGCCGACCGACCTGGTGGCCCGCTCCCGCCTGCTCACGCGCGGCACGACCCGCTGAGGCCGACGGTCGCGACTCCGCGCTTGCATGACGTCCGGTGCGGAGTTATATTGCTCTGGTGCACCGCTGGTACAGCGCTGTACCAAGTACCTGCAATGACGGAGGGAAACACTCGATGACGCCGCTGGACCACGCCGCACCGCGACGGGCCGCCGTCGCGTCCGGCGCGGCGACGCGACGCACCGTCGTCGCAGGCGAGGCCTCGGCCCCGGCACGACCGGGGCGCGAGCGACTGCAACACCCCCACCACCGAAGTCCCACCTGAGTCCGCCCGTCGGGCGATCGCCGAGCCGCACCGCGGCGGCCCGGTATCACCGACGGACGGCCTCGACCGGATGCCGCGGGTCGCCCCCCGACCGCGCGCGCATCATCGGCGGCGCGAACGTACCGCCACCAACACAGCACAGCATTCACGAAAGGACCTCCCCACATGAATCGACTCACCAAGAGCGCGGCGATCGCGACGGCCGTCGCGGTCGCGCTCGGACTCGGCGCCTGCTCGAGCGGCTCCGGCGGCGGCGACGGCGACGGCGACGAGACCCTCACCGTCTGGGCCTGGGACCCGACGTTCAACATCTACGCGCTCGAAGAGGCCGAGAAGATCTACCAGGAGGATCACCCCGACTTCAAGCTCGAGATCGTCGAGACCGCCTGGGAGGACCTCCAGCCGAAGCTGACGACCCTCGCCCAGTCGCGCCAGTACGACGAGTTGCCCGACATCTTCCTCATGCAGAACAACGCCTTCCAGAAGAACCTGCTGAACTACCCCGAACTCTTCAGCGAGGTCTCTGGCGACGCGGTCGACTTCGGTGAGTTCCCCGAGTCGGTCACCGCGTACTCGACGGTCGACGGCGCCGGCTACGGCGTGCCGTTCGACTCGGGCACCGCGATCTCCGCCCTCCGCACCGACGTGCTCGAGCAGGCCGGCTACACCGTCGACGACTTCACCGACATCACGTGGGACGAGTTCATCGCCAAGGGCGAGGACGTGCTCGCGAAGACCGGCCAGCCGCTGCTCTCGGGCCAGGCGGGGTCCTCCGACATGATCATGATGATCCTGCAGAGTGCCGGCGCGAGCCTCTTCGACGCCGACGGCAACCCGACGATCACCGACAACGACGCCCTGCTCGCCGCGATCGACGTGTACCAGCGCCTCGTCGAGTCGGGCGTGTTCCTCGAGGTCAACTCGTGGGACGAGTACATCGGTACCTTCGTGAACGGCTCGGTCGCGGGCACCATCAACGGCGTGTGGATCGTCGGCTCGATCCAGACCGCCGAGGACCAGTCGGGCAAGTGGGCCGTGACCAACCTGCCGAAGCTCGAGGGCGTCGACGGGGCGACCAACTACTCCGCCAACGGCGGCTCCTCGTGGGCGGTGAGCGCGAACGCCGACGTCGACCTCGCCACCGACTTCCTCGCGTCGACGTTCGCCGGCTCGACCGAGCTCTACGACACGATCCTCCCGTCGTCGGGCGCCGTCGCCAACTGGATCCCCGCGGGTGACAGCGACGTCTACGCCGAGCCCTCGGAGTTCTTCGGCGGCCAGGCGATCTTCGCCGACGTCGTCGCCTTCGGCGCCGAGGTGCCGAGCAACAACACGGGTGCGTACTACTACGAGGGTCGCGACGCGGTCAGCGCGGCCGTCACGCTCATCCTCGGCGGCGCCGACCCGGCGGAAGCCCTCGCCGAGGCACAGGCCGACGTCGAGTTCGCGATGGAGTAGGCCGCAGCATCCGGTCGGGGCGGTCTCGTGCCTCCCCGACCGGATTCCGCGACCCCGCACCCCGAAGAAAGAGAGATCCGTCGTGTCGATCGCCACAGCACGGCCGCGGACGAGCGAACGCTCCACACGCAAGCCGCCACCGCCCGACCCGTACCTCAACCGCGGCAAGCCCTGGCTCAACGAGGCGCGTCGCCGCAACCTGACCGGCTGGGCCTTCCTCCTCCCGGCGTCGCTGCTCATCGCGGTGATGAGCTTCATCCCGATGATCCAGGCGTTCGTCCTGTCGCTGCAGACCGGGCGCGGGGCGAACCTCGATTTCGCCGATCCCCTCTGGTACAACTACGAGCGGCTCATGGGCGACGAGACGTTCAAGCTCACCGTCCAGAACACGTTCACCTACCTGATCATCCAGGTGCCGATCATGCTGGTGATCGCCCTCGTCCTGGCGAACCTGCTGAACAGCCCCCGGCTGCGCTTCAAGGGCTTCTGGCGCACCGCGATCTTCCTGCCGTGCGCGGTGTCGCTCGTGTCGTACTCGATGGTCTTCCGCACGATGTTCGCGACCGACGGCTTCGTCAACGACACCCTCGAGTTCATCGGCCTCATCGACAGCCCGATCAACTGGCTCGGTGAGGCCGAGACGGCGCGCTTCGTCATCATCCTCGGCCTGCTCTGGCGCTGGACCGGCTACAACATGGTGTTCTACCTGGCGGCCCTCCAGAACATCGACCACTCGAGCATCGAGGCCGCCCGCATGGACGGCGCGAACGCGTTCCAGACCTTCTGGCACGTCACCGTGCCGCAGCTGCGCCCGATGATCGTGCTCACCGCGATCATGTCGACGAACGGCACGCTGCAGCTCTTCGACGAGTCGTGGGCCCTCACCCGCGGCGGCCCGGGCTACTCGACGATGTCGATGTCGCACTACCTCTACGAGGTCTCGTTCCTCAAGAACCCCAACTTCGGCTATGCCGCGGCGATCTCCTTCGTGATCCTCGTGCTCGTCGCCGTGCTCGCGTTCATCCAGATGAAGGTCGGTGACAAGCGTGATTAGGCGACTCCGCGAGGTGCCCGGATACCTCTTCCTCTCGATCTTCGCGATCTTCTCGCTCTTCCCGCTCTACTTCATGGTCGTCTCGGCGACGAACTCGAGCGCCGACGTGCTCGACTCGCGCCTGCTGCCGGGCGGCGAGCTCTTCGAGAACGTCGCCAAGCTCTTCGCCGCGCAGGACGTCGGCTCGGCGATGTGGAACTCCTTCGCCATCGCGGTCGGCACGACCGTGCTCGCGCTCATCGTCTGCTCGATCGCGGGCTACGGCTTCGAGGTGTTCCACTCGAAGGGCAAGGACCTCGTGCTCGCGATCCTGCTGCTCGCCATGATGATCCCGTTCGCGGCGACCATGATCCCGCTGTTCGAGCTCTTCGCCGAGGCCGGCATGGTCAACTCGATCGGCGCCGTCATCATCCCGGCGATCTCGACCCCGTTCCTCATCCTGCTGTTCCGGCAGGCGTCGCGCTCGTTCCCGCACGAGATCATCGAGGCCGCCCGCATCGACGGGGTGAGCGAGATCGGCATCTTCGCCCGCATCTACATGCCGACCATGAAGTCGACGTACGCCGCCGCGGCCGTCATCACCTTCATGACCGCGTGGAACAACTTCCTCTGGCCGCGGGTCATCCTCGTGAACAACGAGGTGCAGACCATGCCGATGCTCATCTCGAACCTGAGCGCCGGCTACGTGACCGACTACGGGGTGCTCATGCTCGCCGTGCTGCTCGCCTCCCTGCCCACCATGATCATCTTCCTCGTCCTCCAGCGGTCGTTCGCCGCAGGTATCACCGGAGCCATCAAATGACGTTCGACCCCACCCGCCTCTCCGACCCCCGCTACTTCGCCGAGCACCGGCGCCCCGCGCACTCCGACCACCGGTGGTTCCGCGACGAGGCCGAGCTCGCGAGCGGCGTGAGCGGGTACGAGCAGTCGCTCAACGGGCTCTGGAAGTTCCACTACGCGCGCAACCCCGAGTCGGTCGTGTCCGGCTTCGAACACCCCGAGTTCGACGCGAGCAGCTGGGACGACATCCCGGTGCCGGCGCACATCCAGCTGCAGGGCTACGACCGGCCGCAGTACGCGAACGTGCAGTACCCGTGGGACGGCCACGAGCAGCTCGAGCCGGGCGAGGTGCCGCAACGCTTCAACCCCGTCGCCTCCTACGTGACGCGCTTCACCCTCGACCGAGCCGTCGAGCCGGGCGAACGCGTCGCCCTCGACGTGCAGGGCGCCGAGAGCGCGATCGCGCTCTGGCTGAACGGCACGTTCATCGGCTACTCGGCCGACAGCTTCACGCCCGCCGAGTTCGACCTCACCGCGACGCTCGTGCCCGGCGAGAACACGCTCGCCGCGCAGGTGTTCAAGTGGACGAGCGCATCGTGGCTCGAGGACCAGGACTTCTACCGCTTCTCGGGCATCTTCCGCGACGTCGTGCTGCGCCGTCGCCCCGCGGTGCACGTCGAGGACCTCCGCGTGCGCACCGCGCTCGCCGAGGACGGCTCGGCCGAGATCGCCGTCGACTTCTCGCTCGACCCCGACGGCGCCGCGGGTGACGTCGAGGTCGAGCTCGACGGCGTCGGCGTGCTCGACGTCCGTGACGACGGCAGCCGAGGCATCCGGCTCGATGCACCGCGACTGTGGAGCCCCGAGGACCCGTACCTCTCCCGTCTCGTCGTGCGCGTGCGCGACGAGCACGGTGCCGTCACCGAGGTGATCGAGCAGCGCGTCGGCGTGCGCCGGTTCGCGATCGACGACGGTGTGCTCAACCTCAACGGCCGCAGGATCGTCTTCTTCGGCGTCAACCGGCACGAGTTCGGGCTGCAGGGGCGCGTGATGACGCGCGAGCAGACCGAGGCCGACCTGCGGCTGCTGAAGCAGGCGGGCGTCAACGCGATCCGCACGAGCCACTACCCGAACAACTCCTTCTTCTACGAGCTCGCCGACGAGTTCGGCTTCTTCGTCATCGATGAGATGAATCTCGAGACGCACGGGCTCTGGGATCGCATCCGCTACCTCGACTCGCCGAACGACCACGCCGTGCCCGGCGACCGCCCCGAGTGGCGCGACGCCCTGCACGACCGGGCGCGGAGCCTGTTCGAGCGCGACAAGAACCACGCGAGCGTCGTGATCTGGTCGTGCGGCAACGAGTCGTTCGGCGGCACGATCATCCGCGACGTCGCCGATTACTTCCGCAGCGTCGACGAGCGCCCGGTGCACTACGAGGGCGTGCACTGGGACCCGCGCTACCCCGAGACGACCGACATCGTGAGCCAGATGTACACGCCGGCGAGCGACATCGAGGCGTACCTGCGCGAGCACCGCGAGAAGCCGTTCATCCTCTGCGAGTACGCCCACTCGATGGGCAACTCCTTCGGGGCGGTCGACCGCTACCTCGATCTCGCCTTCCGCGAGCCGCTGTTCCAGGGCGGGTTCATCTGGGACTTCGCCGACCAGGCCATCCCGATGACCGACCGCTACGGCGTGCGCTACTTCGGCTACGGCGGCGACCACGGCGAGGCGCCCCACGACGCCGACTTCAGCGGCAACGGCATCGTGTTCGCCGACCGCACGCCGAAGCCCGCGCTGCAGGAGGTCGCCTTCCTCTACCAGCCGCTGCGCCTCGCCTTCTCTCCCGACGGGCGCGAGCTCGACGTCGAGAGCCGCCTGCTCGCCACCTCGACCTCGGCCTACGCGGCGACGGTGACGGTGCGGCGCGAGGGGCGCATCCTGCAGGTGGCCCCGATCGAGACGGATGTCGCGCCGGGGGCGAGCGAGCGGTTCGCGCTGCCGATCTCGATTCCGGACGCGCCCGGCGAGGTCACGGTCGACGTCGAGTTCAGCCTGCGCGGGGCGACACGGTGGGCGCCGGCGGGGCACGTCGTGGCGCGCGGGCAGCAGGTCGTCGCGGCGCCGTCGGGGGAGGCGGGCTCGAATCGCGGAGCCTCCGGAGCCGCCGGAGCCTCCGGAGCCTTCGGAGCCGCCGATGCCCCCGTCGTCGGTGCCCCCGCCGCCGACGCTCCCGAGCTCATCCAGGGCATCCACAACATCGGCGTGCGGGGCCCGCACTTCGAGGTCCTCTTCTCGCGCCTGACCGGCGCGCTGGTGTCGTACCGGTACGGCATGACCGCCGACGGCGGCCGCCAGATGCTCACCTCGCCCCCGCGGCCGAACTTCTGGCACGCCCCCACCTCGAACGAGCGCGGTTGGGGCGCGCCGTTCGAGGACGGCCAGTGGCTGCTCGCGAGCCGCTACGCGCGCCCCGTGGGCGACGCCCTGCGCGTCGCACGGGTGCACAACGGCGACGGCGCCGTGACGGTCGGCTTCACCTACGAGCTGCCGACGACGCCGCGAGCGAGCTGCGACGTCGACTACCGCATCACGCGCGACGGCCGCATCGAGGTCACCCTCGCGCTGGATGCCTCGGACGAGCTGCCCGAGCTGCCCGAGTTCGGCATGCTGCTGACGGCGCCGGCCGAGTTCCGGCGGCTCCGATGGTACGGCGACGGCCCCGAGGAGTCGTACGTCGACCGCAGGCTGGGCGCGCGCCGCGACGTCTACGAGCGCGACGTGACGGGCGAGCTGACCCCGTACCTCCGTCCGCAGGAGGCCGGGAGCCGGACCGGCGTCACGTGGGCCACGGTCACCGACGGACGCGGTTGGGGACTCCGGTTCGAGAGCGTCGCGGGCAGCGACGGCATGGAGTTCTCGGCGCTGCCGTGGACGCCGTTCGAGATCGAGAACGCCGAGCACCCGAACGAGCTGCCGCCCATCCACCGCACGGTGCTGCGGCCTGCGCTCATGCGGCGCGGCGTCGCGGGCGACGACTCGTGGGGCGCCCGCACGCACCCCGAGTTCCGGCTGCCGCGCGGCGGGCGACTGACGTTCACCTTCGCGGTGCAGGGGGTCGCCGGGCAGTACTGAGCCGGCCCGGCCGGGCCGGATCGACCGAGCCGGCCCGACTGAGCCGGCCCGACTGAGCCGGTCGGCCGCGTCACGTGGCCGGTGCGCTGCGCAATTCAGGACGAGAGCGTCGATGGGACCAGTGGAGGGCCTGTCGACGCTCTCGTCCTGAGAAGTGCGCGCGAGTGCAGCTGACGAGCGGGAGGCGCCGCCGACGATGCAGCGGCTCGGCGGCTCGGCGGCTCGGACGCGACGGCAGGATCGCTCAGCGGCGCTCAGCGGCGCTCAGCGACGCTCAGCTGCGTTCAGCGGCGCTCAGCCGCGCGGCTCGTACCGCTCCGGCTCGAACGCCCGTGCGACGAGCGCGCGCAGCGACTCGAGGTCGCCCGAGGCGAAGCCCTGCGCCCGGGCCTGCACGAGCACGTTGCCGATCGCGGTCGCCTCGACGGGGCCGGCGAGCACGGGCAGGCCCGCGCGATCGGCGGTGCGCCGGCAGAGCAGCCGGTTGAGCGCGCCGCCGCCGACGATGTGGATCGTCTCGACCTCGACGCCCGAGAGGGCGGCGGCGTCTCGCACGGCGTCGGCGAAGGCCTGCGCGAGGCTCTCGATGATCGAACGGGCGAACTCGGCCCGGGTCTGCGGGGCGGCGAGGCCGTGCTCGGCGCACCACTCGGCGATGCGGCCAGGCAGGTCTCCGGGTGCCATGAACCGCGGGTCGTTCGCGTCGAACACGGGCATGGGACGGTCGACGGCGGCCGCGGCATCCAGCAGCTCGCCGAGCACGATCTGCGAGCCGTCGCGTTCCCACCAGCGCACCGACTCGCTGAGCAGCCACAGCCCCATGACGTTGTGCAGGAACCGTACCCGGCCGTCGACGCCGCCCTCGTTCGTGAAGTTGGCCTCGCGTGCGGCGTCGCTCGTGACCGCGTGCTCGAGCTCGACGCCGACGAGGCCCCAGGTGCCGCACGAGATGTACGCGGCCGACTCGGCTCGCATCGGCACTGCGGCGACGGCGGAGGCCGTGTCGTGCGAGCCGACGGCGACCACCTCGACGCCGTCGGGTGCGCCGAGCTCGGCGGCGACGGCGGGGCGCAGCGGGCCGATCGCGGCTCCGGGCGACACGAGGGGCGCGAGCAGGGATGCCTCGAGCCCGAGCCGCTCGATCAGCTCGAGGTCCCACTCGCCGTTCGCGACCCCGAGCAGCCCGGTGGTCGACGCGTTCGTGCGCTCGGCCACCGCGGCGCCCGTGAGCTGGAAGGCGATCAGGTCGGGGATCAGCAGGAGCGTGTCGGCGAAGCCGAGCCATCCCGTCGGCCGCTCGGCCGCGAGCTGGTAGACCGTGTTGAACGGCAGGAACTGCAGGCCGTTGCGGCGGTAGAGCTCGTCGAACGGCACGGCCGCGTGCACGCCGTCGACGGCGCGGGCGTTGCGCTCGTCGCGGTAGTGGAACGGCTCGCCGAGGAGGCGGCCGTCGCGCAGCAGCCCGTAGTCGACCGCCCACGAGTCGACGCCGATCGACGCGATGCCGGGCTCGCGCCGGAACGCCTCGGCGAGGCCCTGCGAGAGGTCGCGGTGGAGGCCCGTGACATCCCAGTGCAGCCCGGACGCCAGGCGGACGGGGCCGTTCGCGAAGCGCGCGACCTGCTCGAGCTCGAGTCGTCCGGCCGCCTGGTCGACGCGGCCGACGACGACCCGGCCGCTGGTCGCGCCGAGGTCGACCGCGGCGACCGAGCCGCCGGTGGCGTTCATCGCAGGAACGCCGCGGCGACGCCCGAGTCGACCGGGATGTGCAGGCCCGTGGTGCGGCTGAGCTCGGGACCGGTGAGCACGTACACGGCGTCGGCGACGTTCTCGGGCACGACCTCGCGCTTCAGGATCGTGCGGTTCGCGTAGAACTGGCCGAGGTCCTCCTCGTTCACGCCGTAGGTCGCGGCGCGGTTGGCGCCCCAGCCGCTCGCGAAGATGCCCGAGCCGCGGACGACGCCGTCGGGGTTGATGCCGTTGACGCGCACGCCGTGCTCGCCGAGCTCGACCGCGAGCAGGCGCACCTGGTGGGCCTGGTCGGCCTTCGTCGCCGAGTAGGCGATGTTGTTCGGGCCGGCGAACACCGAGTTCTTCGAGGAGATGTAGATGATGTCGCCGCCGAGCCGCTGGTCGATGAGTGCGCGCGCGGCGGCCTTGGACACGAGGAACGACCCCTTCGCCATGACGTCGTGCTGCAGGTTCCAGTCGGCCTCGGTGGTCTCGAGGAGGGGCTTCGAGAGCGAGAGGCCGGCGTTGTTCACCACGAGGTCGACGCCGCCGAAGGCGAGCACCGCCTCGTTCAGGGCGGCCTGCACCGCGTCGGCGTCGGCGACGTTCGCGGCGACGCCGATCGCGACGTCGGTGCCGCCGAGCTCGGCGGCGGCGGCCTGCGCCTTCTCGAGGTCGAGGTCGGCGACGACGACGCACGCGCCCTCGGCCGCGAGCCGGGTCGCGATGGCCTTGCCGATGCCGCTCGCGGCGCCGGTGACGAAGGCGATGCGGCCCTGGTGGGTCTTGGGCTTCGGCATTCGCTGGAGCTTGGCCTCCTCGAGGGCCCAGTACTCGATGCGGAACTTCTCGGCGTCGGAGATGGGGGAGTAGGTCGAGACCGACTCGGCCCCGCGCATGACGTTGATCGCGTTGACGTAGAACTCGCCCGCGACGCGCGCGGTCTGCTTGTTCGCGCCGTACGAGAACATGCCGACGCCCGGCACCAGCACGATGAGCGGGTCGGCGCCGCGGATCGCGGGGCTCTCGGCCGTGGCGTGGGCGTCGTAGTACGCCTGGTAGTCGGCGCGGTACTCGGCGTGCAGCTCGTGCAGGCGCGCGAGCTGCTCCTCGGCCGTCGCGGTCGCGGGCAGGTCGAG
This sequence comes from Agromyces sp. NPDC058104, assembly GCF_042884835.1. Taxonomy (NCBI): domain Bacteria; kingdom Bacillati; phylum Actinomycetota; class Actinomycetes; order Micrococcales; family Microbacteriaceae; genus Agromyces; species Agromyces sp. NPDC058104. The sequence goes on from NZ_JBHVTD010000002.1 coordinate 452,837, forward strand.
GATGAGCGGCTTGACCTTCGTGCGCAGGAAGTGGTCGGGGCAGCTGGTGCCGAGCGCCGCCAGGGCCGGGGCCTTCTCGCTCGCGAGGAAGTCGAGCACCACGTCGGCGTCGGTGAAGTGGCCGACCATGACCCGATCGTGCGAGGCGATGCCGCGGATCGTCGGGGCGAGGGCGGCGGCGCGCTCGCGGCGCTCGGCCTCGGGCAGCGCCTCGTAGCCGGCGCGCACGCCCCCGAAGGGCTGCGCCTCGCCGTGCGACGCCAGGTAGGCGGCCGCGGTGTCGATGATCCAGAGCGAGTTCGCCTCGGCCTCGTCGGAGGTGTCGCCCCACGCGGTGATGCCGTGCCCGCCGAGGATGCAGCCGATCGCCTGCGGGTTCGCCGCCTTGATCTCGGCGATGTCGAGGCCGAGCTGGAAGCCGGGGCGACGCCACGGCACCCAGACCACCTTCTGCACGCCCGCGGAGTCGGTGAAGATCTTCGCCGTCAGCGCCTCGCCGTCGGCGGCGGTCGCGATCGCGATGCCCGAGTCGGGGTGCAGGTGGTCGACGTGCGCCGCGTCGACGAGGCCGTGCATGGCCGTGTCGATCGACGGCGCCGCGCCGCCCTTGCCATGGAGGCAGTAGTCGAACGCGGCGACCATCTCGTCTTCGCGGTCGACGCCGGGGTAGACGCCCTTCAGCGCCTGCAGCCGGTCGAGCCGGAGCACCGCGAGGCCCGGCTCGGTGAGGGTGCCGAGGTCGCCGCCCGAGCCCTTGACCCAGAGGAGCTCGACGGGCTCGCCGGTGACCGGGTCGGTTTCGGTGCCCTTTGCCGAGGTGTTGCCGCCGGCGTAGTTCGTGTTCTTCGGGTCGGCGCCGAGGCGGTTCGACCGGGCGATGAGCGCTGCAGCTGCGGGGTTCGTCATGATCACGCCCCCCAGCCGGCCTGCACGCCGCCGACGCGGTCGGCGGCGATCTGTGCGAGGTAGCCGGATGCCGCGAACGCGCGCATCGGGTCGGCCGGCAGGCCGCGCGACTCGCGCCACTCGGCGAGGGCGGGACGCACGTCGGTGTAGAAGGCGTCCATGAAGACGCGGTTGGCCTCGAGCACGTCGCCCGAGACCTGCGCGGCGCGCAGCGCCTCGGCGTCGACGAGCAGGGCGCGCGCGGTCATCTCCTGCACGTTGAGCACGGAGCGGATCTGGCCGGGCACCTTGTCCTCGACGTTGTGGCACTGGTCGAGCATGAAGGCGACGTCGGGGTGGTTGAAGCCGCCGCCGCGGATCACCTCGAAGATGATGCGGAACAGCTGGAACGGGTCGGCCGCGCCGACGATGAGGTCGTCGTCGGCGTAGAACCGCGAGTTGAAGTCGAACGAGCCGAGCTTGCCGAGGCGCAGCAGCTGCATGACGATGAACTCGATGTTCGTGCCCGGCGCGTGGTGTCCGGTGTCGAGGCACACCATCGCCCGGTCGCCGAGGGCCGCGACCTGGGCGTAGCTCGTGCCCCAGTCGGGAACGTCGGTGTGGTAGAACGCGGGCTCGAAGAACTTGTACTCGAGCACGAGGCGCTGCTCGTCGCCGAGACGGGCGTAGATCTCCTGGAGCGACTCGTGCAGGCGGTCCTGCCGGCCGCGCAGGTCGGCCTGGCCGGGGTAGTTCGAGCCCTCGGCGAGCCAGATCTTCAGGTCGCGGCTGCCGGTCGCGTGCATGATGTCGATGCACTCGAAGTGATGGTCGATCGCCTTCCGGCGCACCGCCGCGTCCTCGTGCGTGAGGGCGCCGAACTTGTAGTCGTCGTCCTGGAAGGTGTTCGAGTTGATCGTGCCGAGGGAGACGCCGTGGTCCTCGGCGTGCCGCTTGAGGGCCTCGTAGTCGTCGACCCGGTCCCACGGGATGTGCAGGGCGACCGTCGGCGCGAGCGCCGTGTAGCGGTGCACCTGCGCGGCATCCGCGATCTTCTCGAAGGGATCGCGCGGGGTGCCCGGCGTCGCGAACACCTTGAAGCGCGTGCCCGAGTTGCCGAACGCCCAGCTCGGCAGCTCGATGGCCTGCGCGGCCAGCTGCGACTGGATCTCGGGGGTGAAGGTGGTCATGTCGTGTCGCTCTCTTCGATCGATCGGATGCCGCGTGGCGGCGCTGTTCGTGTGGCTGGTGCGGCTCGCGGTCAGGCGCCTGCGGGGCCCGGGGGCGCGGCGTCGAGTGCCGCGAGCTGGTCTTCGAGGTGGAACACCTCGGGGAGTCTGGGTGCGCCCTGGTCGGGCCGGTCGCCGTCGAGGGCGACGAAGAACGGGGCCATCTCGGCTTCCCAGGCTGCGGTGCGGGGGTCGGCGGCGAGCGCCGCCTGCGCGGCCGCGTCGTCATCGGTCTCGTAGTAGCCGATCAGCAGCCCGTCGGGGCGCAGGAAGAGCGAGTAGTTGCGACGGCCGGCCGCTTCGATCGCGCGCAGCATCTCAGGCCGGACGGCGGCGTGGCGCTCGCGGTACTCGTCGAGCCGGGCGGGGTCGACCTGGAGCTGGAACAGGACGCGCTCGGGGCGCGGTGCGGTGTTCATCGGTCGTCCTCCGTTCAATCTGTGAATCGTTTCAGGATGGAGTTGGGGTCGAGCGCGGGGCATCCGCTCGATGCGGCGAATGCGGAGGGCGCAGGCCGGCCGGCTGTCCGGACGTCCTGCGCCCTCCCATGGCGATCCGCTCGCTCCGGCTTCTTAGAAGTCGAAGTCGCCGATGTTGTCGGCGTCGAACACGTAGGGGTCGCCGAGGAGCACGACGCCGTCGGCGCCGACCTCGTAGTCGCCGAGCTTGCCGGCCTCGAACGAGTCGCCCTCTTCGCCGGTGATCTCACCCTCGATGAGCGCCTTCGACGCGTACGCGGCGAGGTAGCCGAGGTCGGCCGGGTTCCACAGCGCGAACGCGGTGACGGTCTCGTCCTCGACGTACTCGCGCATCTGGTTCGGCGTGCCGAGGCCCGTCAGCGCGACCTTGCCCTTGTACTCCGAGGTCGAGAGGTAGCGCGCGGCGGCGGCGATGCCGACCGTCGTGGGCGAGATGATGCCCTTGAGGTTCGGGTGGGTCTGCAGCAGCGCCGCGGTCTTGTCGAACGAGGTCTGGTCGTCGTCGTCGCCGTAGACGGTGTCGACGAGCGTCACGTTCGGGTGGTTCGCCTCGAGCTCGGCCTTCATCAGGTCGATCCACGCGTTCTGGTTGGTCGCGTTCGCCGACGCCGACAGGATGGCGATCTCGCCCTCGTCGCCGATCTGCTCGGTGATGAGGTCGACCTGCACCTTCGCGATGCCCTCCGCCGTGGCCTGGTTGATGAACAGGTCGCGGCAGTCGGCGTTGGTGTCGGAGTCGAAGGTGACGACCTTGATGCCGGCGTCGCGCGCCTCGTTCAGCGCGTCGCAGATCGCCTCGGGGTCGTTCGCCGACACCGCGATCGCGCCGACGCCCTGCTGGGTGAGCGTGTTGATGTAGCTCACCTGCGCGTCGGGCGTGGCCTCGGCCGGGCCGACCTCGGCGAAGGTGCCGTCGAACTCGCCGATGGCCTCCTTCGCGCCCGCCGACGAGGTGTCGAAGTACGGGTTGCCGAGGTTCTTCGGCAGGAAGGTGATCGCGAGGTTGGCGGAGTCGCCGCCGCTCGAGTCGCCGCCGTCGCTGCCGCTGTCGACGGCGCATCCGCTCAGTACCAGCGCTGCGGTCGCGACGACCGCGGCCAGCGCGCCGGCGCGGGTCTTCTTCTGAAACATCGTTGTTCTTCCCTTCATCGGATGAGGTCGACGAGTGATCGCCTCGACGGCCCGCGCGGCCCGGTCAACCTGCTGTGGAGGCCTCGACGCGCGGTGTTCCACCTGGTGCCTTCCGGCGCTTGCGCAGCCAGACCAGGAAGCTGGAGGTCACCACCGAGAGCACGAGCAGCGCCCCGGTGATGATGTTGATGACGTCGCTGGTGACGTTCGCGAGGCGGAGCGCGCTCGAGAGCACGCCGATCAGCAGCACGCCGGCGATGACGCCGTGGATCGCGCCGCGGCCGCCGAAGACCGAGACCCCGCCGAGCACGACGGCGGCGATGACCTGCAGCTCGAGCCCGGTCGCGTTGTCGCCGCGCGCGCTGCCGAAGCGCAGCGTGTAGAAGATGCCCGCGAGGGCCGAGATGAGGCCGGCGAGCACGAACAGCACGAACTTCGTGCGCTCGACGTGCACGCCCGAGAAGCGGGCGGCGGCCTTCGACAGTCCGATGGCGTAGATGCCTCGACCGAACGGCGTGAAGTGCAGCAGCACGATGAACACGACGAGGAGCACCAGGAACACGAACAGCACGACCGGCACGTTGCTGCCGCCGACGCGCGCCTTGGCGAGGTCGGTCCAGAAGTCGGGGAAGTCGGTGATGGCAGTCGTGCCGAGCAGGCCCACCGCGAGGCCGCGGAAGAGGGCGAGCGTGCCGATCGTCACCGCGAGCGAGGGCAGCCCGACGACGGTCACGAGGAAGCCGTTCACGGCGCCGCACACGGCTCCCGCGACGAGTGCCACGACCGCGGCGAGCTCGAACGGCAGGCCGCCTGCGGTGAGCACGCCCGTGAGCACGCTCGAGAGGCCGACGATGCTCGCGACCGAGAGGTCGATCTCGCCCGTGATCATGATGAGCGTCATCGGCAGCGCGATGAGCAGGATCGGCATCACGTCGAGCAGCAGATAAGTGACCGTGATCGGCTGGCCGAAGCCCCGCACGGTCGCCGCGGCCACGACGGCGACGACGACCACGAGGGCGACGATGGCCATCTCGCGGGTGAGCAGCACGCGCTGCCAGAGCGGGCGGTCGTAGTCGCGGTACGTGCGCGCGATGGCGGCGGCCGCGGTGGTGGTGGCGGTCATCGCTCGTCCTCCCTCGCCTCGAGGAGCTTTCGTTTCTGACGGACGGCCAGCACGCGGTCGAGCACGATGGCGCCGATGATGAGGGCGCCGACGACGGCGCGCTGCCAGAAGTCGGGGATGCCGAGGATCGGCAGGGCCCGGTTGATGGTGAGCAGCAGCCAGGCGCCGATCGCGGCGCCCCAGACCGATCCGACGCCGCCCGTGATGGCGACGCCGCCGATGACGGCCGCACCCACCGCGTCGAGCTCCCAGCCGGCGCCGGCCTGCGAGTTGATGGTGCCGTAGCGGGCGGCGTAGAGCACACCGGCGAGGCCCGCGAGGGCGCCCGAGGTGGCGAACGCGATGAGCAGGCGCCGGGTCACGCGGAGGCCGTAGAGCTCGGCCGCGGCGGGGTCGGAGCCGATCGCGTAGAACTCGCGGCCGCCGCGGGTGTTCTTCATGATCCAGCCGGTCGCGGCGAGCACGACGACGGCGATGATCGTGAGGAGCGGGATCCAGAGGATCTGCCCGGTGCCGAGCGCGAGGAAGTCCTTCGGCAGGTCGGAGGCGTTGATGCGGTCGCTGCCCGTCCACAGCACGTTGATGCCGCGGTACGCGTAGAGCGTGCCGAGCGTGATGACCATGGCCGGCACCTTCGCGAACGCGACGAGCGCGCCGTTGACGAGGCCCAGCAGGCCGCCGAAGACGACGGCGATGAGGAACACCGCGACGATCGGGATGCCCTGCAGGTCGATGAACAGGCGACCGGTGAGGTAGGCCGACAGGCCGAGGATCGAGCCGACCGAGAGGTCGACGTTGCGCGTGATGATGACGATCGCCTGCCCGATCGCGACGAGCACGAGGATCGCTGGGGTGAGCAGCAGGTCGCGCCAGCCGTCGGCGCTGAACAGGAAGTTCGGGTTCGCGACGGTCGCCGCGAGCACGACGAGCGCGAGCGCCAGCAGGATGCCGAACTCGCGCACCGCCCCGATGGCGTGCAGCCGCTTGGTGACGGCGGTCTTCTCGATGGTGGCGGTCACTGGTGGGCTCCCTGGGCGTGGGTCGCGGCGAACATGACGTTCTCGCTCGTCGCGTCGTCGCGGTCGATCTCGGCGGTGATGCGGCCCTCGCGCATGACGAGCACGCGGTCGGCCATGCCGAGCACCTCGGGCAGCTCCGACGAGATCATGAGGATGCCCATGCCGCGCCCCGCGAGCTCGGAGAGCAGCCGGTGCACCTCGGACTTCGTGCCGATGTCGATGCCGCGCGTGGGCTCGTCGATGATGAGCACCTTCGGCTCGGTGGCGAGCCACTTGCCGAGCACGACCTTCTGCTGGTTGCCGCCCGAGAGGGTTCCGGCCACGGTCGAGAGCGCGTTCGTCTTGACCTCGAGCCGGCTCGCCCACTCCTTCGCAGCGCGGTTCTCCATGCCCGAGGTGATGAGCCCGGCCTTCGCGATCGTCTCGCGAATGGCGAGCGTCACGTTGCGGGCGACGGACGACTCGAGCACGAGTCCCTGCTTGCGGCGGTCCTCGGGGACGAGCGCGAGACCGGCCTTCATCGCGGCATCCGGCCGGTTCTTCGGGATCTGGCGCCCCGACAGCCGGACCGTGCCCTGGTCGTACCCGTCGACGCCGAAGACGGCGCGGGCGACCTCGCTGCGGCCCGCGCCGACGAGGCCGGCGAGGCCGACGATCTCGCCCGCGCGCACCGTGAAGGAGATGTCGTGGAACAGCGGGCTCGAGAGCCCCTCGATCTCGAGCAGGGGCTCGCCGATCTCGGCCTCGAGCTTGGGGAAGAGCTCGGTCACGTCGCGACCGACCATCTGCCGCACGAGGTCCTCGACCGTCGTCTCGGAGATCGGCGTGGTCGCGATGTAGGAGCCGTCGCGCATGACCGTGACGGTGTCGCAGAGCGCGAACACCTCGTCGAAGCGGTGCGAGATGAAGAGGAGCGCGCGGCCCTCGTCGCGGAGGCTCCGGGCGATCTGGAAGAGGCGCTCGACCTCGACGCCCGAGAGCGCGGCGGTCGGCTCGTCCATGATGAGCACGCGGGCGTCGAGCGAGACCGCCTTCGCGATCTCGATGACCTGCTGGTCGGCGATCGAGAGGCCCTCGGCCGGTCGGTCGGGGTCGATGCCGACGCCGAGCCGGGTGAAGAGCTGTTCGACCTCGTGCCGCATCGCCTTGCGGTCGATGCGGCCGAAGCGGCTCACGGGCTGACGGCCCATGAAGACGTTCTCGGTGACCGTGAGGTCGGGGAAGAGCGTCGGCTCCTGGTAGATGACCGCGATGCCCGCGGCCTTCGACTGGGCGGTCGAGGTGAAGTCCACCGACTCGCCGTTGAGACGCAGGTCGCCGGCATCGCGGCGGTAGAGCCCGGCGACGATCTTCACGAGCGTCGACTTGCCGGCGCCGTTCTCGCCGATGAGGGCGTGGATCGAGCCGCGCTCGAGGCGAAGGCTGCCGGAGCGCAGGGCCACGACGGCACCGAACGACTTCGCGACGGCGTCGAGTTCGAGCATGGGCGGGGTCGCCGCAGGCACGGGCGGGGTGTCCGCCGACGTGCGCGGGATGTCCGTCACGGGGCCTCCTCGTCGAGGTGGGAGCAGGGGGATCGCTCCGCGGTGCAAGTGTGTGAATGAATCGATTCAAAATCGATCCATGGTCACTGTAGAGTCATGCGGGGCGGATGGTCAAGTCGGATCGAGTCACGGTTTTGAAACGAATCAATCCGCGTGCCGGACGCCCCGGGGATTCGATGCCATGATCGAATCGGTTCAACGCCGTCCGGCTCGCGCGGGCGGTGCGACATGAGGAGGAGCGGCAATGGCAGTCAGTGTTCGTGACGTCGCGGCCGCTGCGTCCGTCTCGGTGGGCACCGTCTCGAACGTGCTCAACCGCCCCGACCGCGTCGCGCCCGCGACCGTCGAACGAGTGCAGGCCGCGATCGAGGAGCTCGGCTTCGTGCGCAACGACGCGGCTCGCCAGCTCCGCGCCGGGCGCAGCCGCTCGATCGGCTTCGTGGTGCTCGACGTGCGCAACCCGTTCTTCACCGACGTCGCCCGCGGCGCCGAGACGCGCGCGGCCGAGGCGGGGCTCACCGTGCTCCTCGGAACGAGCGACGAGAACGTCGACCGCGAGCGCGTCTACGTCGACCTCTTCGAGGAGCAGCGCGTGCACGGGGTGCTGATCTCCCCGCTCGCCGACGACCTGCCGCGGCTGCAACGGCTTCGCGAGCGCGGCACCCCGGTCGTGCTCGTCGACCGGCAGGCGCACGACCGCAGCTTCTCGTCGGTCGCCGTCGACGACATCGCCGGCGGCAGGCTCGCCGCCGAGCACCTGCTCGGCATCGGGCGGCGGCGCATCGCGTTCGTGGGCGGCCCCGCGAGCATCCGGCAGGTCGCCGACCGGCTCGAAGGGGCGCGACGCGCGATCGCCGAGGTGCCGGGCGCCTCGCTCGAGGTCATCGCCACCGAGAGCCTCACCGTGCTGCAGGGCCGCGCCGCCGGGGAGTCGATCCGCTCCCGCCCCGCCGCCGAGCGGCCCGACGCCGTGTTCGCGGCGAACGACCTGCTCGCGATGGGCGTGCTGCAGGCCCTCGTCATGCGCGGCGACGCCCGCGTGCCCGGCGACATCGCGCTCATCGGCTACGACGACATCGACTTCGCCGCGGCCGCGGTGGTGCCGCTGTCGTCGATTCGGCAGCCCGCCGCGCTCATCGGGCACACGGCCGTCGACCTGCTGCTGCGCGAGGCCGACGACGCCGACTTCGACCCCGAGCAGATCGTCTTCCAGCCCGAGCTCGTCGTGCGGGCGTCGACCGCGGGCTGAGGCGCGGGCGCGCCGACCCGAATCGGGGAGGTTCGTGCGCACTTCTCAGGATGAGCGGGTCGATGGGTCTCGTGGAGGCCCTGACGGATGGCTCGTCCTGAATACTGCGGCGTGCCCAGCGGGTCAGGCCGCCGAGCGCGACTCCGCGCGCACGGCCGGCGCCGCGCGTGCCGGCAGCACCTCCCGAACCGTCACGACGACGAGCGCGACGAGGAGTGCGAGCACCGCGACATCCGCGGCGATATAGGCGTAGTGCGCCCAGTCGGTGCCGGGCGCCTCCGAGCCGGCGATCACGAGGTCGCTGCGCCGGTTGAGCACGGGGCGGATGACGGCGATCTCGGCGAGGTAGACGAGCCAGATCGATCCGAGCAGCACGAGCGGGGCGCGCCCGGCGCGCGGGCGGCGAAGGCTCACGAGCGTGAGCACGGCGAGGGCGATCCCGGTCAGCACGTTGAGCGCGGTGAACACGAGGCGGCCGATGCCGAGCCCCAGCGGGATGGTGATGCCCGGCGCCTGGAACTTCAGCGGCGCCTCGAGGAACGAGATCGCGACGATCGCGCCGATGAGGAAGGCGGGCAGCAGCAGACGGAGGGCGAGCGTCGCGCGGGACATATTTCTACACTACGTCGAAAAGGCTGGGGAGATGCCCCGCTACGGTGCCGACTCGCGCACCACGAGCCGATACGGCGCCTGCTCGACGCGCGGCGGCGCGTGCGGGTCGTCGGCGAGTCGCAGCACGGATGCCACGGCGAGCCGTGCGAGCTCGGTGAGGTCGGGGGCGATGCTCGTGAGTGACGGCGCGGCGAACGCCGATTCGGGGGAGTCGTCCCAGCCGACCACCGCGACCTGCCCGGGCACCTCGACACCCGCCTCGCGGAGGGCCCGCAGCGCGCCGATGGCGAGCAGGTCGTTCGCGCAGACCAGGCCGTCGAGGCCGTCGAGGCCGCCGCCTTCGAGCATGGCCCGAACGCGGGCGTACCCCTCCTCGCGCGAGTAGTCGCCGTCGGGCGACGCCGGATCCCACGGCGACACCTCGAGCACATGCTGCGGCTTCGCCTCGAGACCTGCCGCGCGCAGCGCCGAGCGGAAGCCCTCGAGCCGGAGGTCGGCGGCCGCGGCGCCGACCGAGGCATCGGGGACCGTGCCGAGGAAGCCGAGGGTTCGACGGCCCGACGCGATGAGGTGGGCCGCGGCATCCCGCGAGGAGGTGACGCTGTCGACGACCACGCGATCGACGCGCGCGGCGCGGATGCGCTCGCCGAGCACGACGAGGGGGGTGCGTCCGCGCGCGGCCACGAGCTGCGCGTCGTCGAGCGACATCGGGCTCAGCAGGATGCCGTCGGTGAGGAGGGTCTGGAACCCGGAGGCCGCGCGGAGCTCGCGTTCGGGATCGCCGTGCGTCTCGTCGACGACGACGTCGTACCCGACCCGCTCGGCGGCGCCGACGACGGCATGCGCGAGCTGGGCGAAGTACGGCAGCGAGAGGAACGGCACGGAGAGCGTGATGAGGTTGCTGCGGCCGACCCGGAGCTGGCGCGCGGCGAGCTGAGGCCGGTAGCCGAGTTCGGCGATCGCGGCCTCGACCCGTTCGCGCGTCGGCCCGCTGACCGGCACGCGCCCGTTGATGACGTTCGAGACGGTGCGGTAGGAGACGCCGGCGATCGCCGCGACATCCCGGAGCGTCGGGCCGGCCGAGCGGTGGCCGGGGCGTGCCCGGCCGGCCGGCCGACCCGTGCGGCCCGGCTCCTCGTGACCCGCGCGGCCCGGCTCCTCGTGCCCGGTCACCAGCGGTTCCGCACGTCCTCGGCCCAGCCGAGCAGGCCATCGACGGCGACGCGCTCGCCGCCCGCGTCGACCCAGCCCGAGTAGTGGCCGAAGCACTGGTGCCCGTGCGAGCCGAAGACGACGAGCTCGGTCGCGCTCACCCGGTCCCAGAAGGGCTCGAACCACAGGTCGGCGTGCTCGCCGCGGATGTGCCACGGTGCGAGCCAGTCGTGGACGTCGTAGTCCCAGTCGAGCTCCTCGCTGATCTTGTGCAGTCGGCCGTCGACGACGACCGCGTTCTCGGTCGAACCGGTGCCGTCGGTCCACTTGCCGCCGAGCTGCAGGCCGATCGTGCGGCCGTCGACGATGCCCGAGGCCGCGCCCCAGTTCCAGATCATCCGGTACGGCCAGCGCCCGCGGCCGTGGTCGAGCACGGCCCAGCTCTCGCCCTCGGGCAGTTCGATGCGCTCGACCGAGCCGTCGCCACGGCTGCCGTCGCCGCCGAGCTCCAGCCACCCGGTCGCGGGGCGCGCGACGTCCTTCACCGTGTACTGGAATCGGCGATCCGACCAGGGCACCACGACGCCGAGGCTCTCGTGGCCGGCGGGCCGGTGGGCGTCGATCTCGAGGCGCACGCCCTTCGCGGTGCCGCGCAGGCGCGTTCCCGCGCCGTCGGGCAGCTCGTCGAGGTCGATCTCGATCGACGAGGTGCGGGCGCGCGCCGGCCCGTCGCCGAGCGAGGCCGGCAACGTCGCGCTCGAGCCGAGCGGTGCGATCGCCGAGCGGTCGATAGTCGACCCGTCGCGCCGGTCGTGCACGAGGATCGCGTGCACCGCCGCGTAGTCGATCGACGAGACGGTGAGCGCGATGAGGTGGGTCGGCGTCGTGACCGCCCAGTACTCCCAGCGCTTGTTGCGGCCCCACACCCGGCGGCCGTCGATGCCCGAGGTGTCGTGCAGCGGCGTGCGGGTCCAGCCGACGGCCTCGCGGTTCAGGCGGCCGTCGGGCCCGCAGAGGGCGACGGGGGCGGTGAGCTCTCGCTCGACGATGGTGCGGGCCATGGGGTTCCGTTCTCGGGGAGGGGCGGGGAAGTGCGGGGACGCCGCGGGTACGGCGGTCAGGCTCGGGCGTCGGATGTCGCGGGGTGCGCCTCGGCCGGGGAGGCCGCGCCCGCCCCCGTGACCGCGTCGAACTCGGCGAACAGCTCGCCGATGGCGCCGCGCACGCGGTCGGCGTCGACCTTCACGACGGTGCGGTCGGCGGTGAGCAGCCCGTTGAGCTCGTCCTCGACGTCGGAGAGCTGCGTGTAGACGATGCCCGACAGCCCCGCGCCGATCGCGGGCAGCACCTCGTCGCGGTGCAGCCCGACGAAGCCGTCGGTGAGGGCGTCGATGCTGCGGTAGCGCCGGTAGCCGAACTCGCGCGGCCCGAACTCGTGACCGGGCAGCCGCAGGCTGTAGCCGCCGTACTCCGAGACGACGACGGCGCGCCCGTCTCGGCCCCAGCGTCGCTTCGGCTTCAGCCTCCGGAAGTACACGTGCAGGCTCTCGAGGTCGCCGCCGCGCTGGTCGTGCCATCCGCTCGCGTGGTCGATCACGCGGTCGGGGTCGATCGCGCGCACCCGTTCGACCGCGTCGAGCGCGTCGAACTGGCCCCACCCCTCGTTGAACGGCACCCACACGACGACGCTCGGCGAGTTCCTCAGCAGTCGCACGGTCGTCTCGAGCTCGGCGGTGAACTCGGCGCGCCCCGCGGCATCCTGCCGGCCGAACCGGCGGTGCCTGCGGTCGTCGAGCCGCAACGGCAGCTTCACCGGCAGCGTGATGACCGCCGGGTCGTACCGGCGGCCGCCGTTCACCATGTCCTGCCAGACGAGGAGTCCGAGCCGGTCGCAGTGGTGGTACCAGCGCTGGGGCTCGATCTTGATGTGCTTGCGCACCGCGTTGAAGCCGAGGTCCTTCATGCTGCGGAGGTCGTGCAGCATCGCCTCGTCGGACGGCGGCGTGTAGAGCCCGTCGGGCCAGTAGCCCTGGTCGAGCACCGCGGCGTGGAAGACGGGCTCGCCGTTGAGCAGCAGCCGCGGGCGGCCGAAGGCGTCGGGCGCGACGCCGACCGAGCGCATGCCCACGTAGCTCTGCACGACGTCGTCGCCGAGGCGCACCTCGACGTCGTGGAGGAAGGGGTCGTCGGGGCTCCAGCGCCGGGCGTCGGGCACCGGGACGATGAGGGTGCGGCCGGCCGGGCCCTCGGTCCGGGCGATCTCGCGTCCGTCGGCGCGCACGATGACGGTCGCGAGCGGGGCGGCGGCGTCGGCGGCGGCGTCGGCCGAGTCGACGGTCGCGTCATCGGCCACGTGCCCGGATGCCTCCACGACGACCTCGATCGTCCCGTCGTCGAGCCTCGGGCGCAGCACGAGCTCTCGCACGTGGAGCTCGGGCACCGACTCCATCCAGACGGTCTGCCAGATGCCCGACTGCGCGGTGTACCAGATGCCGCCGCGCTTCAGGGCCTGCTTGCCGCGCGAGTGGTACGAGGTGTCGCTCGGGTCGACGACGTCGACCGTGAGCTCGTGCTCGGCGCCGTCGGCGAGGGCTTCGGTGACGTCGATCGAGAACGGCAGGTAACCGCCCTCGTGCGCCCCGACCTCGACTCCGTCGACGAAGACGCGGCAGCGCTGGTCGACCGCGCCGAAGTGCAGCAGGGCCCGCCCGACGAGGAAGCCCTCGGGCAGGCGCACCATGCGCCGGTACCAGAGGTGCTCGCCGGGCTGCAGCTGCCGCCCGACGCCCGAGAGCTCTGCCTCGGGGGAGAAGGGCACGAGGATGCGGCCGTCCCAGTCGGCCGGCCGGCGGTCGTCGGCGGTGAACGCGTGGTCCCACCAGCCGTTGAGGTTCAGGTGGCTGTCGCGGGCGAGCTGCGGGCGCGGGTACTCGGGCAGCACCGCGTCGGGGTCGAGGGCGTCGGCCCATGGGGTGCGGCGGCTCATGCGCGGGTCTCCTCGGCGGCGTCGGTGGTGTCGCCGGCGTCGGCGGCGTCGGTCGCGGCGGGGGCCGGGGCCCCGGCATCCGCCGCCCGCCGCAGCACCCGCGTGCGGAGCGCCGCGAGCACCGGCACGGCGACGAGCACGAGCGCGGCGACGGGGAAGATCTCGGGACCGGGCACGGGGTGCTCGCGGCCGAGCTCGACGTAGCTGTGGGCCGCGCCCGAGATGACGGCGGCGCCGATCGCCGGACCGATCACCATCGGCAGCATCACCGCCATGAGCATGCGGGCGCCCTGCACGCCGCCCGCCCGATCGGCAGGCGTCTGGTCGCGCGTCATCGCCGAGACGGCGGCGATCGAGGCCATCATGCCGGCCATCATGAACGTCGCGGCGACGATCACCCAGGCGAAGTCGCGCACGAAGGTCATCGCGACGAGGCCTGCGACGAAGACGCCGACGGCGGGCAGCAGGAACCGCTCCTTGCCGACGCGATCCATCACGCGTCCGCCGACGACGCTGAGCGCCGAGGCGAGGACGAGCACGATGCCGAGCGCGATCGCCGAGGCCTCGAGCGCCAGCGAGTAGCGCAGGTAGATGAGCACGAAGGGGATGAACACCTGCGAGCTGATGCCGATCACGCACCAGATCGCGAGCGTGAGGAAGAGCGCGGGCTCGCGCCGGACGGTGGCCGGACGCAGGCCCTCGACGACCGCCCGCAGCACGTGCTGCTCGCGAGGGGCGACGCCCCGGTCGCGCACGAGGAACCAGGCGACGACGCCCGTGGCCGCGGTGACGCCGCCGACGAGGGCGAAGAAGGCCGGCCACTGCCCGGCCTGCGTCATCGGGTCGAGCAGCACGAAGACGAGCAGCATCGCGACGAGCGGCATCGTCGCGAGCCATCCGTCGACCCGGCCGCGGTTCGCGGGCACCGTCGAGTCGGTGACCCAGGCGGCGAAGGCCGCGTCGTTCGCGCCCGAGCCGATGAAGCTCATCACGCAGTCGAGCGCGATGATCGCCACGACCGCGCCGATCAGCACGGGGGCGGCCGCCGCCGCGGCATCCGGTGCGCCGACGAGGCCGAACGCCGCGGTGACCGCACCCCAGGCGAGGTAGCCGCCGGCGATGAGCTCGCGTCGACGGCCCATCCGGTCGGACCAGGCGCCGACGATGAGGGTCGCGACGGTCGCCGCGATCGCGCTCGCGGCGACCATCCACGCGATGACGCCGGGATCGGTCGAGACGGTCTCGTAGACGAACAGGTTGAGGTACATGTTCTCGATCACCCAGGCGAGCTGGCCGACGAGGCCGATCAGGATGATCGCGGCCCAGGTACGGGGGCCGAGCGCGGGGGCGGTCGCGGCGGCGTCGGTCGGGATGCCACGGGGTGGGGTTCGGGTCGTCATGTCCTCGGCTCTCTGCGATTTCAACGTTGAAACCAACAGGAACACTAGCAGGCCCGGCCCCGCCGTATGCGGGGCCCCGTCAGTTCCCGCCCGCCGGCGCGCCCGACCGCTAGGGTGGCCCCATGACCGACGCCTCGCGCTCATCCCGGCTCGAACCGATCGGCGTCGTCGCGTTCGTGCTGGGCATCGTGCTCGTCGTCACCGACTTCGCCGCCATCTTCATCAACGCGGCGCTCATCCGATCGGGCGACTTCTCCTCGTTCTCGACCGTCTCGTTCGTCATGACGACCATCTCGGTCGTGCTCGCCCTCGCCACGGTCGCGATCGGCATCGTCGCCTGCCTGCGGGGCGGGCCCACCCGCGTCTACGGGGCGATCGGCACGACGGTGGGCGCGATGGTGCTCCTCCAGCAGTTCGGCTCGCTGATCTACGCGCTCATCGTCAACGCCTGACGCCCGATCCGCTCCGCGGATGCGGTCGAACCGCGAGCCGCCTATCCTCGTTCGTGGCCCCCTGAACGCGGGTCGCACGATGAGACGAGGCCGATGTGAGCGACGGAACCGGCGAACGCCGCACCCGACCGCGCGGCCGCCGCGCCGCCGAGCCCGCTTCGGCGACCGCGAAGCAGCTCGATGCGGTCGCCGCGAGGCTGGCCGCGGCCGTCGCCGCGACGGCGGGTTGGGTGACCGCGCACCGGGCGGTTGCGCTGACGGGTGCGACCGCGCTCCTCTCCATCGGGATCATCGCCGGTGGAGCCGCCGTCATCCAGGCCGGCACCGGGGCGCCCGACACCGAGGCCTCCTCCGAACTCCAGACGCCGCGGCCGACCCCGAACGCCCCGGCGAACTCGCAGGCGTTCCCGCCCGTGCTGCCGACGGCGACGCCCGCGGCTCCCCAGCCCACGACCGAGCCCACGACCGCGCCCGACGAGCCCGTCGCCGACGAGCCCGACGAGCCCGTCGTCGAGCCGACCGTCGAGCCCACGCCCGAGCCCGAGGACGACCACCCCGGGCGCGGGCAGGGGCCGAAGAAGCCAAAGGGCTGACGGCGGGCCGCGTGCCGCGCCGGCCGCCCCCTCGACGCCGCCCCGCGGTATCCACCGGGGCTTTCCCAGCACCGGGGACTACCCTGAAGCGTGACTTCTGAAGAACTTCCCGCCCCGGCCGCGGCACCTGAAGAGCCCGCCGCGACGACATTCGCAGACCTCGGTCTCGACGGGGCGGTGCTCGAGGCGCTCGACGACGTCGGGTACGAGACGCCCTCCGCCATCCAGGCCGCGACCATCCCGACCCTGCTCGAGGGGCGCGACGTCGTCGGCCTCGCCCAGACCGGAACCGGCAAGACCGCCGCGTTCGCACTGCCCATCCTCGCCCGCCTCGACCTCTCGCAGAAGACGCCGCAGGCCCTCGTACTCGCCCCCACCCGCGAGCTCGCCCTGCAGGTCTGCGAGGCGTTCGAGAAGTACGCCGCGCACCTGAAGGGCGTGCACATCCTCCCCGTGTACGGCGGGCAGGGCTACGGCGTGCAGCTCTCGGCGCTGCGCCGCGGCGTGCACATCGTCGTCGGCACGCCCGGCCGCATCATGGACCACCTCGACAAGGGCACCCTCGACCTCTCGGAGCTCAAGTACCTCGTGCTCGACGAGGCCGACGAGATGCTCAAGATGGGCTTCGCGGAAGACGTCGAGACGATCCTCGCCGACACCCCCGACGACAAGCAGGTCGCGCTGTTCTCGGCGACCATGCCGGCCGCGATCCGCCGCATGTCGAAGCAGTACCTGCACGACCCCGAAGAGATCACCGTCAAGGCGAAGACGCAGACCTCGGCGAACATCACGCAGCGTTCGCTGATCGTCGCGTACTCGCAGAAGGTCGACGCGCTCACCCGCATCCTCGAGGTCGAGAACTTCGAGGGCATGATCATCTTCGTCCGCACGAAGAACGTCACCGAGGAGCTGGCCGAGAAGCTGCGCGCCCGCGGCTACGCGGCCGCCGCGATCAACGGCGACGTCGCGCAGGCCCAGCGCGAGCGCACGGTCGAGCAGCTGAAGAACGGCAAGCTCGACATCCTCGTCGCCACGGATGTCGCGGCCCGCGGCCTCGACGTCGAGCGCATCTCGCACGTCGTGAACTTCGACATCCCGACCGACCCCGAGCCGTATGTGCACCGCATCGGCCGCACCGGCCGCGCCGGTCGCACCGGCGACGCGATCAGCTTCGTCACCCCGCGCGAGCGGAGCCTCCTCGCCCGCATCGAGAAGACGACGAAGCAGCCGATGACGCCCATGACGCTGCCGAGCGTCGACGACGTCAACGTGACCCGGCTCGCACGCTTCGACGACCGCATCACCGCGGCGCTCGAGCAGTCGGAGCGCATCGAGGGCTTCCGCGACATCATCGCCCACTACCTGCGCCACCACGACGTGCCCGAGGTCGACGTGGCCGCCGCGCTCGCCGTGGTCGCCCAGGGCGAGTCGCCGCTGCTGCTCGAGCCCGAGCCCGAGCGGCCGGCGCGCTTCGACCGCGACCGCCGCGACGACCGGGGGCGCGACCGCGACGACCGGCGCGACGACCGAGGCCGCGGCGGCGACCGGTACGACCGCGACGACCGCCCCGCCCGCCGCCCGCGCGGCAACGGCGTGCCCATGGCGACCTACCGCATCGCGGTCGGCCGACGCCACCGGGTCGAGCCGCGCCAGATCGTCGGCGCCCTCGCGAACGAGGGCGGGCTCAACCGCGACGACTTCGGCGCGATCCAGATCAAGCCCGAGTTCTCGCTCGTCGAGCTGCCCGCCGACCTGCCCCGCGAGACGCTCGAACGCCTCGACGGCACCCGCATCTCGGGGCGCCTCATCGAGCTGCGGCCCGACCGCGGGGCCCCGCGGCGCCGCGACCGCGACGACCGCGACCGCGACGGCCGCGGCGGGCGCTACGGGCGCGGCGACCGGACGCGTCGTGACGACCGGTACGACCGGCCGCGTCGCGACGACCGCGACGACCGGCCGCGTCGCGACGACCGCGCCGGCGACTCGGGCGACGACCGCCCCGCCCGCAAGCCCCGTCACAAGGGCTCGCGCGACGAGTGACCCGCGCGGCGGGTGAGGGGCGTGCGCGACTGAACTTCGCCGCGACCGCCGCGGTCGTGCTGCTCGTGGGCCTCGGCCTGCAGCTGCTCGACCGCACGGTCGTGGTCGACCTCGCCGGAAGCGCGCTGTACGCGTGCCTCGCCGGGCTCGTGGTCGCGATCGTGCGACCCGGCCTGCCTGCGTGGGTCGTCGCGGCAGCCGGGTTCGGCATCGCGGCGGCGGTCGAACTGCTGCAGCTCACCGGCATCCCGTCGCGCCTCGTGGAGGCGGTGCCGCCGCTGCGGCTCGTCTTCGGCAGTTCGTTCGACCCGCTCGATCTCGTCGGCTACGCCCTCGGCGCGCTGCTGCTGATCGGGATCGTGCCGCTCGCCGCACCCGACTGACCGCATGCTGCTTCTGCAGGAAATTGGGCCTCATGGTCACCTGACAGCCCGGCTCAGTGCAATTCTCCTGCAGAAGCAGCATGACCCCGGATGACGGCCCGTTCCATTCTGTGAAGCGGGCGGTCGCGGCATCCCCGAGCCCTGCCTAGCGTCGAGGCATGTCGCACCACGTCTCGCTCGTCGCCGTCTCGGGCAGCCTGCACAGCCCGTCCAAGACCACCGTGCTCGTGCGCGAGATCCTCGAGGAGTTCGCGGTCGCGCTCGCGGCGCAGCCCGGGGTCGAGGTCGAGACGCACCTCATCGAGCTCGGCGAGATCGGGCGCGAGTTCAGCGGCGCGCTGCGGCGCGACGAACTGAGCCCGGCCGCCGAGGCGGCGATCCGCCGCATCGAGTCGGCGACGCTGCTCATCGTCGCGAGCCCCGTCTACCGGGCGAGCTTCACCGGTCTGTTCAAGCACGTGTTCGACTTCGTCGGGCAGTACTCGCTCATCGACAAGCCGGTGCTCCTCGCCGCGACGGGCGGCAGCGACCGGCACGCCCTCATCATCGAGCACCAGTTCCGGCCGCTGTTCTCGTTCTTCCAGGCGCTGACCCTGCCGATCGGCGTGTACGCGAGCGACGGCGACTTCGTCGACTACCGCATCGCGTCGTCGCAGCTCCGCGAGCGCATCGCCCAGGCGGTGCAGCGCGGGGCGCCCGTGGTGCGGGGCACGCTGCCCGACCGGGTCTCGGAGTACGTCGCGACCTGGTGAGCGGCGGGTCCGACAGCCCCGTCATGTGACGCCCGCTGTCCCCGTGTGACACCCGGTTCCCCCGTGTGACGGGTGGGCTCGCGGCATCCGATCGCCCTCCCTAGCGTCGGATCCCGGGAGGTCGAAACATGACACGACTCATCATCGGCGCAATGGTCAGGGCGATCGGCGCCTACCCCTCGGGCTGGCGGTATCCGGGCGCGCATCGAGATCCGAGAGGGGATGCCGCGGTGCTGCGCCGCACGGCCGAGATCGCCGAGCAGGCGCGCCTCGACTACCTGTTCTTCGGCGACTGGCTCGCCACGGGGCACGACCTCGAGTACCGCGACCCGTACCTCGTGGCCCGCATCGACCCCCTGTCGGCGGTCACCTACCTCGCGGGCGTCACCGAGCGCATCGGCCTCATCGCGACGGCGAACACGAGCTACTCCGACCCGTTCACGCTCGCGCGGGCGACCGCCTCGGTCGACCTCCTGAGCGGCGGTCGCGCCGGGCTCAACCTCGTGACGGGGGCCGAACCGCGGGCGGCCGGCAACCACGGGCGCGACTTCCACGCGGCCAACGAGACGCGCTACGACCGCGCGGTCGAGTTCGAGCACGTGCTGCGCCGCCTCTGGGACTCCTTCGAGGACGACGCGATCGTCGCGGATGCCGCGGCCGGCGTCTTCCTCGACCCGTCGAAGCTGCACGCCACCGACTTCAACGGCCAGCACCTGAGCGTGACGGGGCCGTTGAACGTCGCCCGGCCCGTGCAGGGGCACCTGCCGATCGTGCATGCCGGCACCTCGCCGCGCTCGCGCCTGTTCGCCGCGCAGAACGCCGACCTCGCGCTCGTCGCGGTCAGCGATCTCGACCACGCCGTGCAGGTGCGCGAGGAACTGCGGGCGCTCGCCTTCGAGTCGGGGCGGGACGACCGCACCCTGAAGGTCATCGCACCCGTGCTGCCGATCGTGGGCGAGACCCGCGAGCACGCGCAGTCGATCGCAGACGAGCTCAGCGAGCTCGTGCAGATCGCCGAGGACTGGCCCGACGGCCCGCCGGCGGCGTTCCCCGCGAACCGCTCGCTGGCCCAGCTCTCGACCCTGCTGGGGGTGGATGTCTCCGGGCTGTCGCCCGACCGCGCGGTCACCCCGGCGATCGTCGCCGAGTTCAGCGCGCCCGGCCAGGAGCTCGTGGAGATCGTCGCCGAGCGCACCGGGCGGAACCCCTCGGGCGAGCGGCCCCCGACCCTCCGCCACCTCGTCGTGGCCGCCTCGGTGAACGCCTCGATGATCGTCGGCACCGCCGAGGACATCGCGACCGAGTTCGAGGCCTGGGGCGACGCCGGCGCCGTCGACGGCTTCAACGTGCTCTCCGCGATCCAGCCCGCCCAGTTCGACGCGTTCGCTCTCGGGGTCGTGCCCGAGCTGCAGCGACGCGGCGCGTTCCCGACCGAGTACGAGGGCGAGACCCTGCGCGACCACCTCGGCCTGGCCCGCCCGGAGAACGTCCACGTGACGCCGGGTGACGCCCCGTTGCCGCCGGTTTCCCGCGGTGACGGCCGGCGTCGAGGGGTGGTTGAGACGGGCGCGGGGCATCCGTAGCTTCGACGATCACACCCCGCACCCAGGGGCCGAACGTCTCGATTCCGAACCGAAGGAACCCACAGCACATGTCCACGAAGAACACGCGACTGATCGCCGCCGGCGTCGCCGCGCTCGCCGCGACCGGCCTGCTGGCCGGTTGCGCCGGGCAGGGCGCGCCGGGCACGGCCGACGCGGCCGGCGACCCGGTCACCGGCGGCACGCTCACCTATCTCGAGCACCAGCCCCACACGACGCTCTACCCGCCGCAGGCGGGCTTCTACCCGAACGGCGGCATCGTGAACAACATCACGGCCCGCCTCACCTGGCAGGACCCCGAGACCCTCGAGATCGAGCCGTGGGTCGCGACCGAGTGGTCGGTCAACGAGGATGCCACGGAGTACACCTTCGAGCTCCGCGACGACGTCACCTTCTCGGACGGCACCCCGCTCGACGCGTCGGCCGTCGCGAAGAACTTCGACACCTACGGGCTCGGCAACGAGGAGCTCGGCCTCACCGTCTCCGAGGCGATCAACAACTACGCCGCGAGCGAGGTGGTCGACGCCGACACGGTGACCTTCACCTTCTCGGCGCCCGCACCCGGGTTCCTGCAGGCGACCTCGACGATCAACTCCGGGCTCGTCTCGCCCGCGACCCTCGACCGCAAGCTCGAGGACTGGGGCGCGGGCGCCTCGACCGAGATCGTCGGCTCGGGGCCGTTCGTCGTCACCGAGGAGGAGATCGGCACCTCGCTGCACCTCGAGGCGCGCGAGGACTACGACTGGGCGCCGCCCTCGTTCGAGCACCAGGGCCGGGCGTACCTCGACGCCATCGACCTCATCGTCACCCCCGAGGACAGCGTGCGCATCGGCTCGCTGCTCGCGGGCCAGGCCGACGTCATCCGATACGTGCAGGCCTTCGACGAGGCCCAGGTCGCGGACGCCGGCTTCGAGATCGTCGCCGCCCCCACCCGGGGCGTCAACAACTCGCTCGGGCTGCGGTTCACCAACCCGCTGCTGAGCGATCTGCGCGTGCGCCAGGCGCTCGTGCACGGCGTCGACGCCCAAGAGGTCGTCGACACGATCTTCACCGAGAACTACCCGGTCGCGACCTCGCAGCTCGCCGCGACGGCCGCCGGGTACACGGACGAGTCGGCGGCGCTCGCCTTCGACCCCGAGCGCTCGGAGGAACTGCTCGACGAGGCCGGCTGGAAGGTCGGCGCCGACGGCATCCGCGAGAAGGACGGCGAGCGGCTCTCGCTCGCCGTCTACGAGGCCAAGCCGCAGCCGCTCTCGAAGCAGACGCTCGAGCTCGTGAGCCAGCAGCTCGCGAAGATCGGCGTCGAACTCGAGGTGAAGGCCGCCGACGCGGGCAGCTACGCCGAGGACATCCTCGACCCGCTGAAGACCCCGCTCTACCACTCGATGGTCGGCCGCGCCGACAACGACGTGATCAAGAGCCAGTACTTCACGAAGAACCGCAACACGCTGCTCTCCGACGACGCGAAGCTCGACGAGCTGCTGCTCGCCGTGGCATCCGAGCCCGACCCCGCGAAGCGCGACGAGGCCTCGGCCGCCGTGCAGGACTACCTCACCGAGCAGGCCTATGTGATCCCGCTCTTCGAGGAGCCGCAGGTGTACGGCGCCGCGCCGTACGTGCACGGCTTCACGACCGAGGCGGTCGCCCGGCCGCTGTTCTACGACACCTGGGTCGCGAAGCAGTAGCGAAGCGCTCGGCGGGGGGGGGGCGGCCCCCCCCCCCCCGGCCCCCCCCACCGCCGCGGACCCCTCACGCGAACAGAACGGAAGGAGACGACGATGGCCTATCTCGCACGCCGCTCAGGGCAGGCGCTCCTCGTGCTCGCGATCGCGTTCACGGCGACGTTCGTGCTGCTGCAGGCGCTGCCGGGCGACGCGATCCTCATCAAGTTCGAGAGCCCCGAGCTGGGGCTCTCGCCCGAGCAGATCGCCGAGATCCGCCAGAGCTACGGCGCCGACGTGCCGGTCTGGCAGCAGTACCTGCACACCGTCGCCGGGTTCCTCGCGGGCGACTTCGGCACCTCGGTGCAGTACGGCACCCCGGTGCACGAGCTCATCGGCTCGGCCCTGCCCGAGACGCTCGTGCTCGCCGGGCTCGGGTTCCTCGTCGCGGTGGTGCTCGCCGTGGTGCTGGCGTTCCTCTCGACGCTGGCCCCGTTCGGCTGGCTGCGACAGGCCCTGCGCTCGCTGCCGGGCGTGTTCGTGTCGGTGCCCGTGTTCTGGCTCGGCATCGTGCTCATCCAGGTGTTCTCGTTCCAGCTCCGGCTCGTGCCGGTCATCGGCGCCGACCCCGTGCAGGCGCTGATCCTGCCGGTGCTGACCCTCGCCATCCCGATCTCGGCGCCGCTCGCCCAGATCCTCGCCCGGGCGATCGACGACGTGCAGCTTTCGCCGTTCGTCGCGGTCGTGCGGGCGAAGGGCGCGAGCCCCGCGCGCGTGCTCTGGCGCGACGTCGCCCGCAACGCGACGCTGCCGACGATCACGATCGCGGGAGTGCTGATCGGCGAGCTCATCGGCGGCGCGGTCGTCACCGAGACGGTCTTCGGGCGGGCGGGCATCGGCCGGCTCACCGAGCAGGCCGTCGCCAACCAGGATGTCGCGGTGCTCCAGGCGATCGTCATCCTCGCCGCGCTCGTGTTCGTCGTCGTGAACCTCGCCGTGGATCTCGTGTATCCGATCCTCGATCCTCGGCTCAAGCGAAAGGCGGTGGCGGCATGAGCGCCGACGTCCTCGAACGGGCCGCCGGCGGCGGCCTCGACACGCGCCCTCCCTCGTCGGGCGCTCCTCGACCGACGGCGACGGCGACGGCGACGGCGGCCGCGCGGCGGCGGCTCCGTGGCATCCGCCCCGGCCTCGTGCTCGCCTGGCTCGTGATCGCGGTGGCGGTCGCGTGGGCGCTCGTACCGTGGCTGTTCACCGGGCAGGACCCGCTCGCGGGGGTGCCCGCCGACAAGCTGCAGGCGCCGAGCGCCGCGCATCTCTTCGGCACCGACGCGATCGGCCGCGACCTCTTCACTCGAGTCGTGTACGGCGCGGTGCACTCATTGTCGGGCGCGTTCGTCGCCGTCACGGTCGGCCTCGTGGGCGGCACCCTGCTCGGCGTGCTCGCGGGCTCGCTCGGCGGCGCCGTCGACGCGGTCGTGATGCGGCTCGTCGACGTGCTGCTCGCGATCCCCGGGCTGCTGCTCGCGCTCAGCATCATCATCCTGCTCGGCTTCGGCACTGTGAACGCCGCGATCGCGGTCGGCGTCGGCTCCATCGCCGCCTTCGCCCGGCTCTCGCGCTCGGAGGTCGTGCGGGTGCGGCAGGCCGACTACGTCGAGGCGGCGATCGGTTCGGGCGCGCGGCTGCACGCCGTGCTGTTCCGGCACGTGCTGCCGAACTCGCTCACGTCGGTCGTCGGGCTCGCCGCGCTGCAGTTCGGCACCGCGATCCTCGCGATCTCGACGCTCGGCTTCCTCGGCTACGGCGCCCCGCCGCCGACGCCCGAGTGGGGCCTGCTCATCGCTGAGGGCCGTAACTACGTCGCGACCTCGTGGTGGCTGACCGTGCTGCCCGGCCTCGTCGTCGTCGCCGTCGTGCTCAGCGCCAACCGCATCAGCCACGCCCTCGGGAGGACCCGATGACCGCGAACACGAACCCGAACGCGACCTCGCCGCTGCTCGCGATCGAGCACCTCGACGTCGCCTATGCCGGCCGCGACGGACTCCGCCGCGTCGTGCACGACGTGTCGTTCGAGGTGGCCCCCGGTGAGGTCGTCGCCCTCGTCGGCGAGTCGGGCTCGGGCAAGACGACCACCTCGAGCGCCGTGCTGGGCCTGCTGCCCGGCGGCGGCCGCATTCAGGGCGGCGCGATCCGCCTCTCGGGCACCGACCTCGCCGGCTGGAGCGATCGACGCCTCGAGTCGGTCCGCGGCGCGCGCATCGGCTACATCCCGCAGGACCCGGTCTCGTCGCTCAACCCCGTGCGGCCGATCGGCGTGCAGCTCGCCGACACCTTCCGCATCCACGGGCGCGGCGACCGCCGGAGCATCCGTGCCCGCGTGCTCGAACTGCTCGACCGGGTGGGCCTCGACGATCCGGCGCTGCGGGCGCGGCAGTACCCGCACGAGCTGTCGGGCGGCATGCGCCAGCGGGTGCTCATCGCGAACGCGGTCGCACTCGAGCCCGAGCTCGTGATCGCCGACGAGCCGACGAGCGCCCTCGACGTCACCGTGCAGCGACGCATCCTCGACCTCATCGACGAACTGCGCCGCGAGCACGGCACCGCAGTGCTGCTCGTCACCCACGACCTCGGCGTCGCCGCCGAGCGGGCCGAGCGCGTCGTCGTCATGCAGCACGGCCGCGTCGTCGAGCAGGGCGGCACCGGGCAGCTCATCGACGCGCCGGTCGAGGCATACACGCGCCGCCTGCTGGCGGATGCCCCGGGGCTCGCCGAGCATCCGTTCCGCCACCCCCGTCCGCCGCTGTTCCTGCGCGACCCCGGGGTCGCCGCGGCCGAGAACCCGTTCGTGCTCGAGGCATCCGGACTCGTGAAGGAGTTCTCGCTCGGACGCGGGCGCGAGCCGTTCCGGGCCGTCGACGAGGTGTCGTTCCAGGTGCTGCGCGGCACGACCCACGCCATCGTGGGGGAGTCGGGCTCGGGCAAGACGACGACGGCCCGCATCATCGCGCGCTTCGTCGAGCCCGACGCGGGCACGGTCGCGCTCGGTGCCCGCGGCGGAGCCCCGTCGCTCGACGTCACCGCGCTGGCGGGGGCGGCGAAACGGGAGTTCCGGCGGCGGGTGCAGCTCGTCTACCAGAACCCCTTCGCCTCGCTCGACCCCCGGCAGACGGTCGCCGAGATCATCGCCGAGCCGCTGCGTAACTTCGGCATCGGCGACCGCCGCAGCCGCGGCGAGACGGCACGCGACCTCATCGAACGGGTCGCACTGCCGGCCGACGTCGCCGGGCGCCGTCCCGCCGAGCTCTCGGGCGGGCAGCGCCAGCGCGTCGCGATCGCCCGGGCGCTCGCCCCCGAGCCCGAGCTCGTGATCCTCGACGAGGCCGTCTCGGCGCTCGACGTCACCGTGCAGGCGCGCATCCTCGAGCTGCTCGAGCGGCTGCAGGAGGAGCTCGGGCTCAGCTACCTGTTCATCTCCCACGACCTCGCCGTCGTCGCCCGCATCAGCCACTCCGTCTCGGTGATGCGCCGCGGGCGGGTCGTCGAGCAGGGCGCCACCGAGCAGGTGTTCGACGCGCCGCAGCACGAATACACCCGCGAGCTCCTCGACGCGGTGCCGCGGCGGGCCGTGCGGCCGTTCGACGCGGACGGCGGGCTCGGGCCCGGCTCCGCCGACGCCCGCGATGCTGCCGCCGCTCCAGCCGCTGCCGCCGACCCAGCCGCTGGCGCCGCGCACGACCCTCGCGACTCGACCGACGTCGCCCTCGCCGTCTCCTCAGGAAAGGCCCTCGCATGACCCGCATCGGATTCTTCACCCGGCTGCTCGACGACGCCGGCGCCGCCGAGCGCTACCGCATCGCGACCGAGCAGATCGTCGCTGCGGAGCGCCATGGCTTCGACTCGGCCTGGGTCGCGCAGCACCACTTCCACGCCGCCGAGGGAGGGCTGCCGTCGCCGTTCGTGTTCCTCGCGCACGTCGCCGCGCAGACCTCGCGCATCCGGCTCGGCACGGGCGTCGTCACGCTGCCGCTCGAGGACCCGGTCCGGGTCGCCGAGGACGCGGTCGTGCTCGACCTCGTCTCGGGCGGCCGGGCCGAGCTCGGACTCGGCTCGGGCTCGACGCCCGCCTCCTTCCTCGCCTTCGGCGAACGCTCGGAGGACCGGGGTCGCGTCTTCGGTGAGAAGATCGACTCGCTCGTCGCGGCGCTCGCGGGCGGCGCGCTCGGCGACGACGCCAACCGGTTGCAGCCGCCCGGGCGCGACCTGCTGGGCCGCGTCTGGCAGGCGACCTTCTCGCCATTCGGCGGCACGCGCGCCGGTCGCGCCGGTCACGGCCTGATGCTCTCGCGCACCCAGCCCAGGGCGGCGGATGCCCCGCGCGCGAGCCTCTCGGACGTGCAGCAGCCGGTCGTCGACGCCTACCTCGAGGCGCTGCCGCACGGCGTGCCGCCGCGCATCCTCGCGTCGCGCACGCTCTTCGTCGCCGACTCGCGCGACGAGGCCCGGCGCTACGCCGAGATCGGACTGCGCCGGGCCGCCGTGGGCTTCACCCGCATGGGCCAGGCGCCGCACGGCGACACCCTCGACGACCTCATCGCCGCCTACGACACGCACGTCGGCACGGTCGACGAGGTGATCGAGTCGCTCTCGCGCGACGCGGTCGCCGCGCAGGCGAGCGAGGTCGCGTTCCAGGTGCACTCCGTCGATCCGCCGCACGAGCTCGTGCTGCGCTCGATCGAGCTCATCGCCCGCGAGGTCGCGCCGGCGCTCGGCTGGGGTGCGACCGCACCGGCCGCCGCGCTCGCCGGCTGATCCGGCCGCCGTCCGCTCTCCGACGCATGACGTCGGGGAGGAGGTCCTCCTCCGAAGAAGGCGACCACATGACCACATGACCACCCCGGCCGCGACCATGACCACCCAGGCCGCGACCACATGACCACATGACCACACCTCGTGCGGAGCAAGCCCCGCCCGTGGGCGGACCGGACCGGCGACCGTCGTCGTCGCGGCCCCGCGGCCCGAGGCCGCACGACCGAAGCGACGCGACGCAGACGCTGACGATTCATCGCCGGAGCCGGCGATCCCGACGGGAACCCCGGCGGGACCCGGATCGGCACCCGAACGACCGACAGAAAGGCACCGACATGACCGACCTCATCGACCGACTCGCGGGGGTGACCCCCGGCAGCTCCGCCGACGCGCTGCGCCGGCACCGCCCGGCGACCCGCGACAACGCCCAGGCGAGCTACGACGCGCTCTTCACCGAGATCGACGAGTCGCACGCGACCCTCGCCGAGCGCGCCGCCGTCGCGCAGTTCGCCGCGATCCTGCACGACGACGAGGTGGCGACCGCGCACTACGGCGCCCTGACCCGCAGCGCCGGCGGCGACACCGGCGACGCGCTCGCCGACGCCGTGGCCGACCTCGCCGCCTCGGTGCGCACGACGGGACCGTACGGCGACTACCCGACGGCCGCGCTCGCGGCCGAGAACCGCGACGGGCTCCGTCTCTCGGTCGCCGCAGGCGACCCGGCCCGTGCGGCGCTCGGCGATCGGCTCACGGCCGCCCTCGAGCACGCGCACCTGCTCGTGTTCCGGCCGCGTGAGGCCTCGCCCGAGGCGCTCGCCGCGCTCGCCGCGGCGGGGTGGTCGAGCGACGGCATCGTCACCCTCTCCCAGCTCGTGTCGTTCCTCGCGTTCCAGCTGCGCGTCGCCGCCGGGCTCCGACTCCTCACGACGGAGGACGCAGCATGACCGACCACGCCACGCACGAGGCCGCCCGGGTGCTCGGGCACCCCGAGGCATCCACCCCCGAGGTCTTCACCCAGGCCGAGCTCGGCTGGGTGCCCTGGCTCCCACCGGCCGACGAGGCCGAGCTCACCGAGCGCCAGTACGACGGGCTCGTCGACCGGGCGCGGGCGAAGAGCGACTACTTCCGGCTGCTCGCGCGCGACCCCGACATCCTGAAGGCGCGCACGCTCACCGACAAGGACATCTTCTACAACGCCAAGGACGGGCTGCCGCGCGCCGAGCGCGAGCTCGCCGCCGCCGCGACGAGTCGCTTCAACGGCTGCATCTTCTGCGCCTCGGTGCACGCGCGGTTCGCGACGCACCACTCGAAGCGCCACGACGACGTGCAGCGGCTGCTCGACGAGGGCGTCGACGGCGAGCAGGATGCCGCGTGGC
Source organism: Agromyces sp. NPDC058104 (assembly GCF_042884835.1). NCBI lineage: Bacteria > Bacillati > Actinomycetota > Actinomycetes > Micrococcales > Microbacteriaceae > Agromyces > Agromyces sp. NPDC058104. Next base: position 481,313 of record NZ_JBHVTD010000002.1, read on the forward strand.
GGGCCGTCATCGACGCGGCCGTCGCGCTCGCGGCCACGCCGCCGCGACTCGAGCGCGGCCACCTCGACGCGCTCCGCGAGGCCGGCTTCGACGAGCAGGCCGTATCGGACGTCATCCACTCCGCGGCGTTCTTCAACTGGGCGAACCGGCTCATGCTCTCGCTCGGCGAGCCGACGAACCCGCCCGGCGAGTAGCCGCGGCACGGCCCGGCCTCAGCGTCTCGACCCTCCGTGTTTCCGTTTGTTGCGTGCCGTGACGGCCCGCGTCACGGAGGGTTGAGGCGGGCCAGGGGCATCCGTAGCGTCGTCCGAACCACGCACCCGAGGAGAGCCCCGTGATCGCCACCGAGTCGACCGCCGCCCGCACCGCGCGCACGTCGGAGCCGGCGGCGATGATGGACGCCACGGCCGACGGCACCGCGCCCGGCCCGCTCGCGCGGCTCGTCGACGCCGGACTCGAGGTGCCCGTGCTCGGCGGCGGGCTCGTGCGTCACGTGAACCTCGACACCGCGGCCTCGGCGCCTGCGCTCTCGGCGGTCGCCGCGCACGTCGCCGAGGTGCTGCCCTATTACGCGAGCGTGCATCGCGGCACCGGCTACCCGTCGCAGCAGACCACCGCCCTCGTCGAGGCCGCCCGAGTGACCGTCGCCCGGCACGTCGGCGCCCGCGACGACGACCTCGTCGTCTTCACGCGCAACACGACCGACGCCCTCAACCTGCTCGCTGCCGCAGTGCCGGGCGACACCGTCGTGCTCGACCTCGAGCACCACGCCAACCTGCTGCCCTGGCGCGACGGCGCACGACGGGTCGTCGTCGCCCGCGCGACCATCGCCGAGACCCTCGAGGCGCTCGACGCCGAGCTCGCCCGATGTCCCGCGGCCCTCCTCACGGTGACGGGCGCCTCGAACGTCACCGGCGAGGTGCTGCCGGTCGACCGTCTCGCCGAGCTCGCGCACGCGCACGGCGCCCGCCTCGCCGTCGACGCCGCACAGCTGCTGCCGCACCGCAGGGTCTCGCTCGAGGCATCCGGTATCGACTACCTCGCCTTCTCAGGGCACAAGGCCTACGCGCCGTTCGGGGCGGGCGCCCTCGTCGGCCGGGCCGACTGGCTCGACGCGGCACCGGCGCACCTCGCCGGCGGCGGCGCCGTCGACTCGGTCGAACTCGACCGCGTCGCATGGAAGCAGGGGGCGGCCCGCCACGAGGCCGGCACCCCGAACGTCCTCGGCATCGCCGCGATCGCGCGTGCGCTCGGCGAGCTCGAGCGCCTCGGCGACACCGCCCGCGACCGGCACGAGCGGGCGCTCACCGAACGACTGCACGCCGGGCTCGCGGCGCAGCGCGGCGTGCGCGTGGTGCGCGGCTTCGACGATGCCCACGACCGGCTCGGCATCGCCACGATCGAGCTCGAGCGCGGCTCGGTGGGGCTGCTCGCCGCGGCGCTCGGGGCGGAGCACGGCATCTCGGTGCGCGCGGGCCGGTTCTGCGCCCACCCGTTCTTCGAGCGCGTCGCGAGCCGCGCGAACGGGTTGCGGGCGAGCCTCGGCGCGGGGTCGTCGGCCGACGACGTCGACCGCTTCCTCGCCGCGCTCTCGCGACTCATCGCCGACGGCCCCGCGCACGCGTACGACCGCGGGCCCGAGGGGTGGCATCCGCTCGTCGACGACAGGCCGCGGCCCGTCTTCTGAGCCGCGCGCCGTGGCCGACATCGGGTGCGGCTCGGCGGCTGCGCGCCGCACGATTCAGGACGAGCGGGTCGACGGACCGGGTGGAGGGCGCATCGGGGCTCTCGTCCTGAATTGTGCGGTGGTGCGGTGTGCTGGGACGGCGAATTCCCGGTGGTCGTCTCGGCACTTTTCAGGATGAGCGGGGCGTTGGCTCTCGTGGAGAGGTCATCGGGGCTCTCGTCCTGAAAAGCGCGGCGGGCGGGATGCCGCGGACGGGGGCTTTCCGAACGATCCTCTGCGGGCTAGCGTCGGCATCGGAGGGGCCTTGACGAGCGACGACGCGGAACTCGAGGCGCGGGCCGACGACCTGCGCCGGATCGTCTACGGCACTCGCGACGGCTTCGCCTCGGGCGCCGCCGAGGAGCTCGAGTCGGTCGAGACCGAGCTCGCCCGGCGGGCCGACGAGCGCGATCGGGCCGACGAGCGCGAACGGGCCGCGGCCGCGGCGGCCGCCGCCACGGCGGTGCGGGCCGGCGAACGGGGCGCAGGCGAGGCATCCGGGCCCGGCAGCGCGAGGGTCGGCCCTGGCGGGACCGACGGCGCACCCGGAGCCGTCGGCGGAACGCCGGGCGCCGCGAGCTCGGGCGCGACGGACGGCGGGCACCCCGCGGCATCCGCGAGGCGTGTTCGATGGCCGCGGCGGCTGGGCACCCGCGCGGTGAACGGGCTCGCGATCGCGGCCGTGCTCGCGGGCTTCGCGATCGTCGGCGGGGTCGCCGTCGTGACCCTCGCGACGCCGGTCCGGGGCCTGGCCGTGTTCGATCGGCCGCAGCGCGCCGACGACGAGAGCCTCACGGTCGCGCTCGGCGCACAGGCCGACACCGTGCGCCGCATCGACGACGTGTTCGGGCGCGGCTTCTGGGCCTACCTCAACGGCATCGACCAGGTCTGCCTCTCGGTGGTTCCCGAGGGGACGAGCCTCGTCGAGCGCGGCGAGTGCGCCTCACGCGCGCGCTTCGACGAGCACGGCATCATGGTGCAATATGCCGCCGCCGAGCTCGGCGACGAGCGCCCCGAGGGCATGGGCGAGCGCGACGTGGTCGTGATCTCGTGGTCGGCGAAGAGCGAGGGCGTCACGTGGGAGCTCGTGTTCATCGATCCGCCCCCGCCCGACCGGATGACCTTCGAGGAGTGGTCGGGCGGATCCGACGGCCCCGGTGTCCCCGACACCGTGCCCTGAGCGGTCTCCGTGGTCCGTTCGTAGACTGGAAGGGTCGCACGAGGGGATCCGCATGCAGCCACTGGTCGAGTCCGAGGTCCGGGCGGCGCTCGGCAACGCCGACGCCTCCGAGCTCGAACAGCTCTCGCTGCCGGTGAACTTCTTCGTCACCGAATGGGCGCACCTCGACGCGTTCGCGTGGCGCGACCCGCGCATCGCCTCGCGGGGCTACCTCGTCACCGAGCTCGACGGCGCTCCCGCGGGCATCGTGCTGCGCAGTGCCGAGCGCACGGGCTCGCGGCATCGCGCCGCGGTCTGCAACCTCTGCCACACGCACCAGCCGGGCGACCAGGTCGCGCTGTTCTCGGCTCGTCGCTCGGGAGCAGCCGGAGCCCGCGGCGACAGCGTCGGCACCTACATCTGCGGCGACCTCGCCTGTCAGGAGACGGTGCGGCTCGGCCGCCCGCCTGCACCGTCGGAGGTCATGCCGAGCGTGCACGAGCTCGAGCGCATCGAGGGGCTCGCGCGTCGCACCCGTGCGTTCGTCGCGGACGTGCTCGGCGGGTAGCGCGGCAGGCCCATGGCAGGCCCGGCGGCGCGGTGTGCGCCGGCCCAAGTTCAGTGCTCGCCGGCTGGGGCACGGCGTTCGTCGCACGGGCGCGCGACCCCGCGAGTCAGCTCGGCGCGAGCGCCTCGAGCGTCGCGCGCTTCGCGACCCGCCCGTCGCCCGACGAGCGGCCGGTGAGACGGCGGCCGATCCACGGCAGCACGAACTCGCGGTAGTACGCGGCCGTGTTGCGGCTGCGCGGGCCCGCCGGAGCCGCCGCGACCTCCTCGACGCCCCATTCGGGCGGCACCGGCACGTCGAGCGCGGTGAGCACGTTCGACGCGACGCGGGCGTGCCCGAGGGCGTTGAGGTGCAGCTTGTCGGGCGACCAGTACCGGATGTCGCGGAGCCCCCGGTCGTTGAAGTTGTCGACGAAGGTGACGCCGTCGAGCGAGCCGAGGTCGACGAGCGCCGCGGTGAGGCGGGCGCCGCGGGTGTCGAAGACGCGCCCCATCGGCAGGTGGTCGGTCGGATTCGCGCCGCTCAGCATGAGCACGTGGATGCCCGACTCGCGGATGCGGTTGATCGCCGCGCGGAAGCGGATCGCCGTCGCCTGCTCGTCCATGCGGGGGCGCAGCATGTCGTTGCCGCCGCCGTTGAAGCTCAGCAGCTCGGGCTTCAGCGCGATCGCGGCCTCGAGCTGCTCGTCGATGATCGGGCCGAGCTTGCGGCCGCGGATGGCGAGGTTGGCGTAGCCGATCGGCTCGCGGGCGTGCTTCGCGAGGCCGATGGCGACGAAGTCGGCCCAGCCGCGCACGCTGCCGTCGGGCAGCTCGTCGCCGACGCCCTCGGTGAAGCTGTCGCCGATCGCCGCGTAGGAGTGGAACATGCCCTCAACGCTAGCGCGCCGCGCTCACTGCTCGGCGTGCTCGATCTCGCAGTCGGCGCCTGGGAAGAGCAAGGTCTCGTGGCCGTCGTCGAACCGCACGAGGTACGGCGGCCCGCCGTTCTCGCCGCGCACCTCGAGGATCTCGCCGTGCCGGCCGGGCTGACCGACCTGCTTGCCGTGGATGACGAGGCGTTCGCCGACCGTCGCGTTCATCGGAGCCCCCTTCGACCACTCCAGCGTACGCTCGGGCGCCGCGGGCGGGAAGGGGCGGCGGCCCTTCCCAGCGCGGGCCCGGCCCGCTAGGGTGGGTCGAACTGGGTCAAGCGTCCCAGTTGCGACGGACAGTGAGGTTCACGATGCAGAGTGCCCCGATCACGCGTGCGACGGCCGAGCCGTGCGCGGCCGAGCCGGCGCTGCGACTGCCGGCAGGCTTCCGCTGGGGCGCGGCGACGGCCGCGTTCCAGATCGAGGGCGCCACGGACGCCGTGGGGCGCGGGCCGAGCATCTGGGACACCTTCACGGCCGAACCCGGCCGGGTGATCGACGGCTCGAACGCGCTCGTCGCGGCCGACAGCTTCCGGCGGTTCCGCGACGACGTCGCCCTCCTCGCCGAACTCGGCGCGAGCGACTACCGCTTCTCGATCGCGTGGCCCCGCGTGCAGCCGGGCGGCACCGGGCCCGCGAACGCCGTGGGGCTCGACTACTACGAGCGACTCGTCGACGCGCTCGCCGAGGCGGGCATCGCGCCGCTGCCGACGCTCTACCACTGGGACCTGCCGCAGCCGCTCGAGGACGCCGGCGGCTGGCTCGTGCGCGACACCGCCGCGCGCTTCGCCGAGTACGTCGGCCTCGTGCTCGAGCGCCTCGGCGACCGGGTCGGCCGCTGGATCACCCTCAACGAGCCCGCGATGACGACGCTCGAGGGCTACGCGCTCGGCACCCAGGCGCCGGGGCGTGAGCTCATGCTCGGCGCCCTGCCGACCGTGCACCACCAGCTGCTGGGGCACGGTCTCGCGGTCGCCGCGATCCGCGCCGCCGCGCCCTCGGCCGAGGTCGGCATCACGAACAACCACACGCTCGTCGTGCCTGCGGGCGACTCGCCGGCCGACGCCATGGCCGCGGGCGCCTTCGACCTCATCTACAACCGCATCTTCGCCGACCCCGTGCTCACGGGCGCCTACCCCGATCTGTCGGCGTTCGGCCTCGACGAGTTCCCCGGGCTCCAGCCCGGCGACCTCGAGCTCGTCTCGGCGCCGCTCGACTTCTACGGCGTGAACTTCTACAACCCGACGTATGTCGCCGCGCCCGCCGCCGACTCTGAGTTCGCCGCAGCCGGGCTGCCGTTCGAACCGGTCGACCCGCCCGCGGGCACGCCGCGCACCGGCTTCGACTGGCCGATCGTGCCTGGCGCGTTCACCGAGCTCCTCGTCGGCCTGCGCCGCGACTACGGCGACGCGCTGCCGCCCGTCGTCATCACCGAGAACGGGGCGTCGTTCGCCGACGAGGTGGTCGAGGCATCCGACGGTGGTCGCGCCGTGCACGACGACGAGCGCATCGCCTACCTCGACGGCCACCTGCGGGCCGTCGCCGCGGCGATCGAGCAGGGCGTCGACGTGCGGGGCTACTTCGCCTGGTCGCTCATGGACAACTTCGAGTGGGCGCAGGGCTACACGCAGCGCTTCGGGCTCGTGCACGTCGACTTCGCGACCGGCGAGCGCACCCGCAAGGACTCGTTCGACTGGTACCGCCGGGTGATCGCCGCGCAGCCGCGCTGAGGCCCCGGCCCCCGGCCTCGGCCGCCCTCGCGCCGCGCGTGGTGGGCGCGGGCAGGTCCCCGGGCCGGAGCAGGGCCGGAGCTGGCGCCCGGGAAGCTGTGGACTCCCTACTCGACGGCGAGCAACGCCGCCCAGAGGTCGGCGCGGGCGTGGAACCCCGAGAGGTCGCGGCCCAGCAGCCGCTCGGCGAGCGCGATGCGGCTGCGCACGGTGTGCCGGTGCACGCCGAGGGCCTGCGCGGTCGCATCGAACTGCCCGCCGTGCTCGAGCCAGGTGCGGGTGGTGACGACGAGCGAGGTGCCGTTCGCGGCGTCGTGCTCGGTGAGCGGGGCGAGCGTCGCGAGGGCGACGGCGCGCGCGTCGGTGCGGGCGAGGAACGCCAGGACGCCCTGGCGGCTGATCTCGTCGAAGGCGATGACGCCGGCGCCGCTCTCGCGGGCCCGGTCGAGGGCGCGCAGCGCCTGCTCGTGCGCCTGCGCGACGGCGACGGCGCCGACCGGGTCGGAGACGCCGACGGGCAGTTCGAACTCGGCCGCGATCTCCTCGGCGAGTGGGGCGTCGGCCTCTTCGACGACGAGCACGTACTGCTCGTCGTCGCGGCCGAAGAAGAGCCGGCCTCCGCGCTCCTCGACGCGGAGCTCGAGGAGCTCGGTGAGGCGGTCGGCCTGGGTGAGCGGGGCGTCCGTCACCATGATGCGCAGCGGCGGCTCGGGCAGCGGCCCCCACATCTCGGCCGAGACGCGCTCGGCGAGCGTCGTGTCGCCGGCGAGGATGCCGCTGAGCAGCCCCGACCGGAGGTGGCCGCGTGCCCGGTCGAGGTCGCGGTTCTGTTCGAGCGCGAGCCCCGCGAGCGCGATCACCGAGGTCACGACCTCGCGGCCGGCCTGGTCGAGCTCGGCCGAGTCGCCGATCGCGAGCACGCCGCGGAGCGCGCCGCCGCCGCCGAGGGTCTGCAGGGTCATGCGCTGCGGCGACTCGGTCGACTCGGCGGCGAGCAGGGTGCGGCTCGCGCGCTGGCCGCGGCGCAGCATCGAGCGGGCTTCGCCGACGACCTCGCCGAGCGCGGGCTGGGCGAGCCCGCCCTCGGGGGCCTCCCGGTCGAGCGATCCCGTCGCGTCGATGAGCCCCACCCAGGCGCCGAGCCGGTGCGAGAGCTCGGCGAGGGTCGCCGAGAGCCCGTCGGGGCGCAGCGCCGCGAGCGAGATCGCGCGCTGCGCGGAGAGCGCCCAGGCCTGCCTGGCGTAGGCGTCCTCGGCGATGAGGTCGGCGACGGTGCGCGCGATCGCGATGAAGGGCACCCGGTAGGGGACCTCGAAGAGCGGCAGGCCCTGCGCGAGGCACGCGGCGACCAGCGTCTCGGGGGTGCCGGCGCGGATCACCTCGGTGCCGAAGCCGAGCGCCGCGATCCCGCGCTCCCTGAGCCGGCGCACGAAGGACTCGGCGAACCCGTCGTCGGCCGCGGCGCCGTCGGCGAACTGGGTGCCGGTCGTCAGCAGCACGTGGCCGGCGTCGAGGAACGGGGTCGGGTCGGCGAGGTCGGAGCTGTGCGCCCACACGACGGGGGCGTCGAGCGCGCCGTCGGGCAGGGCGTCGGCCGGGGTGAGCAGGCCGAGGGCGAGCTCGGGGTGGTCGAGCAGGGTCTGCACGGTGGGCTTCACGGGGCTCCTCGGTGATCCCGAACGGATCTCGAGTCGGCCGCTGAGGGCCTACTCGACCGGCGAGCTGGTGTACACGCCGGCGATCATGATGCCCTGAGTGTACACATCGGCCCGTGGCATCCGCCGAATGTTGCGCGGTGCCCCTGAGCGCGGAGCGCGGTCAGGTGACCGCCCCGCGACGTGCGAATCGGGGCTCGCGCCAGCTGCCGCTGCGAAGGAGGTCCTCGAGGGCCGCGACCGCGTCCCACACGTCGGTGTGCGTGACGTAGAGGGGGGCGAAGCCGAAGCGCATGAGGTCGGGCGCGCGGAAGTCGCCGATCACGCCACGTTCGATGAGCGCCTGCATGAGCGCGTAGCCGTCGCCGGGATCGAGCGCGCCGCCCGACCCGCCCGCGCGCAGCGCGACCTGGCTGCCGCGCCGTGCCGACTGCCGCGGCGTCACGACCTCGATGCCCCACTCGGCGAGCCGTGCGTCGACGAGGCAGATGAACAGCTCGGTCAGCCGCAGGCTCTTCTCGCGCAGCTCGGCGAGGTCGACCTCGGCCCAGAGGGCGAGGCTCGCCTCGAGCCCAGCGACCGCGAGCAGCTGCGGGGTGCCGACGCGGAACCGCGTGATGCCGTCGGCGGGTTCGTAGCCGACGGTGAAGTCGAACGGACGGGCGTGCCCGTGCCAGCCCGTGAGCGGGGGGCGCGCGACGCCCTGGTGCCGGCCCGCGACCCAGATGAACGAGGGCGAGCCGGGCCCGCCGTTGAGGTACTTGTAGGTGCAGCCGATCGCGAAGTCGGCGCCGGCGGCGTTGAGCTCGACGGGCACCGCGCCGACGCTGTGGCAGAGGTCCCACACGATCAGCGCCCCCGCCTCGTGCACCCGGCGGGTCACCTCGGCCATGTCGTACATCCGCCCCGTGCGGTAGTTCACGTGCGTGAGCACGACGACCGCGACGTCGTCGTCGAGCACCTCGTCGAGGGTCGGGCCGTCGTCGTCGATCAGCCGCCGCTCGAGCGGACGGCCCGGCTCGCCGAGGAGCTCCTGCACCGACTCGAGCACGTAGAGGTCGGTCGGGAAGTTGCCGCGCTCGGAGATGATCACCCGGCGGCCGGGGCGCAGCCGCGCCGCCGCCGTCGCCACCTGGAACAGGCTCGCCGAGGTCGAGTCGCCGAGCACCACCTCGCCGGGCGCGGCGCCGATGAGCAGGGCGATGCGGTCGCCGAGGGCGGCCGGCTTGTCGAACCAGCCCGCATCGTTCCAGCTGCGGATGAGGCCCGTGCCCCACTCCTCGGCGATCACGCGCTCGACGTGCCCCGGCGTCGCCCGCGGCAGCGCGCCGAGCGAGTTGCCGTCGAGGTAGACGACGCCCTCGGGCAGCGCGAAGCGCTCGCGGAAGCGGGCGAGCGGGTCGGCCGCGTCGAGCGCGGCGCAGGTCGCGCGGTCGATCGTGTGGGGTTCGGATGTCGCGAGGCTCATGTGCGGGGTCTCCGTGTCTGGGGTCGGGCGGGACGAACGGGCGGGGCCGTTCCGGGGCGCCCACGACGCGGGGCGCCCCGGATCAGATCGCCAGGAAGCGGCGGGCGTTGCCGTGGCGGATGGCCGCCTTCTGCCCCTCGGTGAGGAAGCCGGCGCGATCGACGACCGATCCCGCAGGGCGCTCGCCGAGCGGGTAGGGGTAGTCACTGCCGACCATGACGTGCTCGGCGCCGAGGGTGTCGACGAGCAGGCGCAGCGGCGCCTCGTCGAAGACGACCGAGTCGACGCTGAAGCGATCGAGGTAGCTCGACGGCGGCCGCTCGCTCGTCGCGATGAGGTCGGGCCTGCGGTGCCAGCCGTTCTCGAGCCGGCCGAGCCAGAACGCGAACGAGCCGCCGCCGTGGGCGAAGGCGATCCGGAGCGATTCGGGCACCCGGTCGAAGACGCCGCCGAGGATCATCGCGATGATCGACAGGTGCGTCTCGGCGGGCATGCCGGTGAGCCAGCGCGCCATCCAGCGGTCGAGCCGCGGCGACTCGGGCATGTCCCACGGGTGCACGAGCACGGGCACGCCCTGCGCCGCGCAGTGCTGCAGGAAGGTGACGACGCCCGCGTCGTCGAGGTCGCGGTCGCCCACGTGGTTGCCGATCTCGACGCCGCGATGGCCGGCGGCGATCGCGCGGTCGACCTCGGCGCACGCCGCGTCCGTGTCCTGCAGGGGCACCTGCGCGAACGGCAGCAGGCGGTCGGCGGCCGGTGCGCAGATCTCGAGGGCGAGGTCGTTGAAGATGCGCGCGACCTTCACGGCCTCGTCGCCCGTCTTGTCGTACGAGAAGAAGACGGGCGTCGGCGAGACGACCTGGATGTCGACGCCGTCGGCGTCCATGTCGGCGAGGCGAGCCTCGGCATCCCAACAGTCGGCCTCGACGCGACGGAACTCGGCCTGGCCGAGCATGATCATCGCCTCGCGCTCCGAGTCGACCCGCAGCGACGGCCAGACCCCCGGCCCGACCTGCGTCGACAGATCGGGCCAGGCGCTCGGCACGTAGTGCGTGTGGATGTCGATGGTTCCCAACGGGTTCAGCCCTTGCCGGGGTGGACGGTGCCGCACTTCGGGCACGTCCGACCCTCTTCGCTCTCGTAGAACTCGCGGAAGACGGGCGGCAGGTCCTCGACGATGTCGCGCACCTGCAGCTCGACCTCGTGCACCTTCTCGTTGCAGTTCGGGCAGAACCACGCGAACTTCTCGAGCGTGCCCTCCTCGCGGATGCGCTCGATGACGATGCCGATCGAGCCGGCCTCGGGGCGCTGCGGCGAGTGGTACACGTTGCCGGGCAGCAGCCACATCTCGCCCTCGCGGATGTCGATGCGCCGCGGGCCGTCCTCCGTCTGGATGTTGACGTGCATGTCGCCCCGGTACTGGTAGAACCACTCCTCGTAGGGGTCGAAGTGGAAGTCGGTGCGCTGGTTGGGACCGCCCACGACCTGCACGATGAAGTCGTTCATGGGGATGAACGCCTGCTTGTTGTTCACCGGCGGCTTGAGCAGGTGCTCGTGCTCCTTGATCCAGGCCGGGAAATCGATCACGGGTGGGATGGCGGTCATTTCTTCTCCTCCTCGAGAGTGGTGGTGCTGGGAACGGGGGAAGCATCGGGGCGCCGCGCGATCGCCTGGATCTCGATGCGCAGGTGCGGGTGCGGCAGCTGGTGGACGGCGACGGTCGTGCGGGTGGGCCCGCCCTCGTCGAAGTACTCGGCCCAGACCGCGTTGTAGCCGGCGAAGTCGTTCATGTCGACGAGGTAGCTCGTCGCCTGCACGAGGTCGTCGAGCCCGCAGCCGGCCTCGGCGAGGATCGCGCGGAGGTTCTCGATGACGGCGCGGGTCTGCACCGCGATGTCGAGCCGGGTCGCGCCGAACTCGTCGGCCTCGGCGCCCGCGATCGTGTTGTCGGGCCGACGGCTCGACGTGCCCGACACGAACACGAGGTCGCCCGAGACCTTGGCGTGCGGGAACCGCCCGCGAGGGGTCGCCTTGCCGGCGACGAGGATGCCACGGGTCTCGCTCATGACGCGTCCTCCTGCCGTTCGGCGGCGCCGACGGGCTCGACGCGGAACGACACCCGGCCGAGGCCGGCGATCGTCGCCTCCACGAGGCCGTGCTGCGGCAGCGGCACGGCGGCGGTCGCCGCGCCAGCGAGCAGCACCGTGCCGGCGCGCAGCGCGAAGCCGTGCTCGCGTGCGAGACGACGGGCGGCGCCGAGCGCGCGGGCGGGGTCGCCGAGGATCGCGGCGGTCGACCCGGCCTGGGCGAGCCGCCCGCTGAGCTCGAGCCGCACCGCGCGGTTGTCGAGCGGGCCTGCCTCGGCGGGCGTGCGCCACGGGCCGATCGCGTACGCGGCGGCCGAGGCGTTGTCGGCGACGACGTCGTCGAGGCTGAACCGGAAGTCGCGGTAGCGGGAGTCGATCACCTCGAGCGCGGGGGCGACCGCGACGATCGCGAGGGCCGGGTCGGGCTCGGCGTCGCTCGCGTCGTCGAGGTCGGCGCCGAGGAGGTACGCGACCTCGGGCTCGACGCGCGGATGGATCGCGGCGCGGGGGTCGAAGGCGCCGCCATCGGCGACCCGCATGGCGTCGGTCAGGGTGCCGATGATCACGTCGTCGACGCCCATCTGCGCGGCCTTCGCGCGGCTCGTGAACCCGAGCTTCACGCCGGTGACGCGCTCGCCGCGAGCGACGCGGCGGGCGACGAGGGCGTGCTGCGCGGCATAGGCGGTGCCGAGGCCGATGACCTCGCCCGCGTCGAGCCGGGCGATCGGCGACGCGGTGCGCTGGGCCCGGTCGAGGGCGGCGGCGAAGGCGGCGGCGGTCATGCGGCGTCCCCGTCCGCGCGGGCAGCGGTCGCGGCGTCGGCGTCGCGCGCGGCGACGAGGTCGAGGGCGACGTCGACGATCATGTCCTCCTGGCCGCCCACCATGCGCCGGCGGCCGAGCTCGACGAGGACGTCGCGGGCGTCGAGCCCGTGGCGCTCGGCCGCGCGCTCGGCGTGCAGCAGGAAGCTCGAATACACCCCGGCGTAACCGAGCGTGAGGGTTTCGCGGTCGACGCGGACGGGCCGGCGCTGCAGCGGCCGCACGAGCTCCTCCGCGGCATCCTGCAGTGCGAAGAGATCGCAGCCGTGCCGGAAGCCGAGCAGGTCGGCGACGGCCACGAACGCCTCGATCGGGCAGTTGCCGGCGCCGGCGCCCTGCCCCGCGAGCGAGGCGTCCACGCGGAAGACGCCGTGCTCGACCGCCGTGACGCTGTTCGCGACGCTCAGCGAGAGGTTCTCGTGCGCGTGGATGCCGATCTGCGTCGCCGGGTCGAGCACCTCGCGGTAGGCGTCGACGCGGTCGGCGACGCCCTGCATCGTGAGCCGGCCGCCCGAGTCGGTGACGTAGACGCAGTGCGCGCCGTACGACTCCATGAGCCGCGCCTGCTCGGCGAGGCCACGCGGGTCGTTGAGGTGGCTCATCATGAGGAACCCCGAGACATCCATGCCGTGCTCGCGCGCCCAGCCGATGTGCTGGGCGGCGACGTCGGCCTCGGTGCAGTGCGTCGCGACGCGGACGCTCCGCACGCCGAGGTCGCGGGCGCGGGCGAGGTCGTCGATCGTGCCGATGCCCGGCAGGATGAGCGTCGTGAGCTTCGCCCGATCGAGCACCGACGCGGCCGCCTCGATCCACTGCCAGTCGGTGTGCGCGCCCTGCCCGTAGGCGACGCTCGAGCCGCCGAGGCCGTCGCCGTGCGCAACCTCGATCGCGTCGACGCCGGCGGCCTCGAGGGCCTGCGCGATGTCGCGGACCTGGTCGAGCGTGTAGCGGTGCGCGATCGCGTGCATGCCGTCGCGGAGCGTGACGTCCTGCACGTAGACGGTCGGCGCGGCGGTGGCGGCGGTGGCGCTCGCGGTGGCGGCGGCGGCGGCGCTCGCCGTGGCGGCGGCGGTCATGCTGCGGCTCCGTTCCGTGCGGCGACGAGACGCTCGGCCGTGCGCAGCGCCGCCGAGGTCATGATGTCGAGGTTGCCCGCGTACTCGGGCAGGTAGTGGCCGGCGCCCGCGACCTCGAGGAGGACGGTGACGCGCATGCCGCGGAAGGGTCGGTCGACCGCCGGCACGTAGGGCTCGTCGACGCGGTCGAACTGCACCTCCTGCTTGAGGCGGTAGCCGCCGACGTAGCCCTGCACCTCGGCGACCATCGCGGCCACCGATTCGCGCACGGCGGACTCGTCGAGCGGTGCCGAGTCGTCCTCGACGAGGCAGTAGACCGTGTCGCGCATGATGAGCGGCGGCTCGGCCGGGTTCAGCACGATGATCGCCTTGCCGCGCTCGGCGCCGCCGATCACCTCGAGCGCCCGGGCCGTGGTCTCGGTGAACTCGTCGATGTTCGCCCTCGTGCCGGGGCCGGCCGAGCGCGACGAGATCGACGCGACGATCTCGGCGTACGCCACCGGCGCCACCCGCGAGACGGCCGCGACCATCGGCACGGTGGCCTGGCCCCCGCACGTCACCATGTTGACGTTCGTGGCCTCGAGCTCGTCGCCCAGGTTCACGACGGGCACGACGTACGGCCCGATCGCCGCAGGGGTGAGGTCGACCATGAGGCGCCCCAGGTCGCGCACGATCGCGTCGTTGCGCGCGTGGGCGCCCGCGGAGGTCGCGTCGAAGACGAGCTCGACGCCCTCGAACTCGGGCAGGGCGACGAGCCCGTCGACGCCCTCGTGCGTCGTCGCGATCCCGAGGCGGCGTGCGCGGGCGAGGCCGTCGGAGTCGGGGTCGATGCCGGCCATGGCCGCCACGTGCAGCGTCGAGGAGAGGCGCTTGACCTTGATCAGGAGGTCGGTGCCGATGTTGCCCGAACCGATGATGGCGACGGCGGTGGTCATGCTGCGGCTCCTTCGAGAACGGTCGTGGTGAAGTCCGCGCGCACCTCGCCGAGCCCGTCGAGCCGGGCGTGGAAGACGCCCGCGCCCGCGGCGATCATCGGTCCGAGCGCGCCCGAGAGCACGATCTCGCCGGCGCGGAGCGGACGCCCGTGCCGGGCGACCTCGCGTGCGAGCCAGGCGACGGCGATGACGGGGCTGCCGAGGCACGCGGCGCCCGACCCGGTCGACACGGGGTCGCCCTCGTGGTCGAGGCGCATGCCGAGGGCGGCGAGGTCGAGCCCCTCGATCCGGCGCGGCGTGGTGCCGAGCACGATCGCCCCGCTCGAGGCGTTGTCGGCGATCGTGTCGGTGATGCGGATGTCCCAGCCGGCGATGCGGGAGTCGACGACCTCGATCGCCGGCAGCACGAACTCGGTCGCGGCGAGCACCTCGGCCACGTGCGTGGTGGGGGAGTCGAGGTCGCGGCCGAGCACGAAGGCGACCTCGGCCTCGACGCGGGGCTGCAGGAAGCGCGCGAGGTCGATCGGCTCGCGGTCCGCGAACGCCATGTCGTCGAGCAGCACCCCGTAGTCGGGTGTGAACACCCCGAACTGGGACTGCACGGCGGGCGAGGTGAGGCCGATCTTGCGCCCGACGATCCGCCGGCCCTCGGCGAGCCGGCGCGCGATGCCGAGCGACTGCACGGCGTAGGCCGCATCCTGGTCGGTCTCGCCGATGAGCTCGCGCACGGGCGCGCAGGCGAGGCCGTCGCGGGCCGCCGTGTGCAGTCGCTCCTCCGCGGCGCGGAGCGCGGCCGCCGTCGTCTCGGTGCTCACAGCTGCACGCACACGTTCGTCGGCTCGGTGTAGAACTCGAGCGAGTGCGTGCCGCCCTCGCGGCCGATGCCCGAGAGGCCCACGCCGCCGAACGGGCTGCGGAGGTCGCGCAGGTACCAGGTGTTCACCCACGACATGCCGACCCGCATGCGCTGCGCGACCCGGTGCCCGCGGGTGAGGTCGCTCGTCCAGGTCACCGCCGCGAGGCCGTAGTCGGTGTCGTTCGCGAGGGCGATCGCCTCCTCCTCGGAGTCGAAGGGGATGAGCGCGGCGACGGGACCGAAGATCTCCTCGCGCACGGTGCGGTGCGAGTTGTCGAGTCCGGTCCAGAGGGTCGGCTCGATCCACGAGCCGCCGTCGAGGCCGTCGCCGAGGGTCGGGATGCCGCCGCCGGCGAGCACCGTCGCGCCCTCGGCGACGGCGAGGTCGAGGTAGGAGCGCACCTTCTCGCGGTGCGCCTGCGAGATGAGGGGTCCGGTCGTGGTCGCGGGGTTCTCGGGGCGGCCGAGGCGCAGCCGTCGCGCCTGCTCGGCGAGGCCGGCGGCGACGTCGTCGAAGACCGAGCGCTCGACGTAGATGCGCTCGGTGCAGAGGCACACCTGGCCCGTGTTGAGGTACGTCGAGCGGGCGAGGCCCGCGACGGCGGCGTCGAGGTCGGCGTCGGCGAAGACGACGGCCGCGTTCTTGCCGCCGAGCTCGAACGACACGGGGCGCACCCGCGGGGCGACGGCGCGCATGATGGTCGAGCCGGTCGAGGACTCGCCGGTGAAGGTCACGCCGTCGATGCCCGGATGCTCCGTGAGGAACGCCCCGGCCGAGCCCGCGCCGAAGCCGTGCACGACGTTGACGACGCCGGCCGGCAGCCCCGCCTCGGCGAGGATCTCGGCGAGCATGGTCGCCGACGACGGCGTCTCCTCCGAGGGCTTCACGACGACGGTGTTGCCCGCGGCGAGTGCCGGGGCGAGCTTCCAGGTGAGCAGGAGCAGCGGCAGGTTCCACGGCACGATGACCGCGACGACGCCGAGCGGCTTGCGCACGGCGTAGTTCAGGGCCCGGCGCCCGTCGGGCAGCTCGGTGAGGAACGAGTCGAGCCCGGCCGCGGCGACGGTGTCGGCGAACGAGCGGAAGTTCATGGCCGCACGGGCGACGTCGAGGTCGCGGGCGAGGGTCTCGGGCTTGCCCGTGTCGCCGACCTCGGCCGCGACGAGCTCCTCGGCCCGCCGATCGATGACGTCGGCGATGCGCCGCAGCAGGCGGGTGCGCTCGATCACCGACATGCGTCCCCACGGGCCGTCGAGCGCGGCTCGGGCCGCGGCCACGGCACGGTCGACCTCGACCCGGCCGGCCTCGTGCACCTGCCCGACGAGCGACCCGTCGACGGGGTCGAGCTTGTCGAAGCCGCGGATGCCGTCGACGAACTCGCCGTCGATGAAGTTGCGGATCTGGCGGGGCGCGCGAGGCGTCGGCTTGGTCGGCAGGGCGAGCGTCGCCGGTGACGTCGGGGTGGACATGGCTTCAGGTTAGGAAGCGGGCGGGATGCCGACAAATGCCATCTTGCCGCGCTGCCATGCCTGTTCGGCTATGGTTCGGTTGCATGAGCACTGACCGCCTCCTCGATGGCCGACTCAAGATCCGGCACCTCGTCCTCGTCACGACCATCGCCGACGAGGGCACGCTCGTGCGGGCCGCCGAGGCGCTCCACATCACGCAGCCCGTCGTGACCCGCGGGCTGCGCGAGGTCGAGGAGCTGCTCGGGGTGCCGCTGTTCGAGCGGCTGCCGCGCGGCGTCACGCCCACGGAGTACGGCCGGCCGTTCATCGAGCGCGCGAGGTCGGTGCTCGCCGAGCTGCGGATCGCGGGGGAGGAGGTCCGGCTGCTGCAGTCGGGCCAGCTCGGCACCGTCACGGTCGGCACGCACCTGGCCGGCTCGAACCTGCTGCTGCCCCGGGCGATCGCGGGGCTCAAGGCCGAGCATCCGCGCCTCACCGTCGTCGTCCGCGAGGGCACGCCCGACACCCTGCAGCAGCTGCTGCTCGCCGGCGACCTCGACCTCATGGTCGGGCGGCTCTCGTCGAGCGTGCCGGTGCGCCTCGAGCAGGAGCGGCTGCACCTCGAGCCCATCCGGCTCGTGGCGCGGGCGGGGCATCCCGTGCACCAGGGCCCGACGACCGCGCTCGCCGAACTCGTGCGCTATCCGTGGATCTTCCCCCTCGCGCAGACGGCGCTGCGCGCCGAGCTCGAGGCCGTGTTCTTCCACGAGGGCCTGCCGCTGCCGGCCGACCGGGTGGAGTGCACCTCGATGCTCACCCTCCGCAACCTCCTCGTGTCGACCGACGTCATCGCGGCGCTGCCGATGTTCATCGCCGTCGACGACCGCGAGCTCCGCATCCTGCCGACCCCGCTGAGCTCGATCCGCCGCGCGGTCGGCGTCACGCGGCTCGCCGACCGCGCCCCGTCGGCGGCGTCGTCGGCCCTGCTCGAGCACCTCCGCGTCGAGGGCGCGCGCCTCGCGGAGTTCGAACGCGAGCACGCGGAGCGCGAGGCGCAGCAGTTCGGCCGGTATGCCTGAACGGTCATGGCTGCGAGCCGAATAGATATTGGACGGCATCGCAACTTCTGGCGACGCTGATTGGGACGACGCACCGCGTCGAGACGATCTCAGTTCCAGCTGCCAATGGAGGCGACATGGCCGGCTCACCGTACGTTCCCCACGCGAAGAAGTACCGCCCCGAGGACTTCCAGCGAGTGGCCGGCGAACCGAGCGATCCCGAGCCCGGCACCTGGGGCATGCAGCCCGACGGCACCTTCCTCCCGCCGGCCTCGACCCCGTCGGTGCCGCGCGACGTCTTCGTCGACTGGCCCGGCCAGCTCGACTACCGCGACCCCGAGACGTACGCGCTGAACGCGACCGCCGAGGCGTTCTACCCGATCGTGGTGAACACGAGCCACTCGTGGCAGTGCATCTACGACTGGGACGACCGCCGCCTCATGCTGCACTACGGCGGCGGCAACCACTGGAAGCTCTACGACATCACCGACCCGCGCGACCTGAAGGTCGTCGACGAGGAGCAGTGGGGCTGGGACGACCCCCGCCCGCAGTTCGGCGCCACGACGGTGCAGTACAACGAGAAGCTCGGCAAGCACATCGCGATCCAGGCGTCGGAGACGCC
Source organism: Agromyces sp. NPDC058104 (assembly GCF_042884835.1). Classification (NCBI taxonomy): domain Bacteria; kingdom Bacillati; phylum Actinomycetota; class Actinomycetes; order Micrococcales; family Microbacteriaceae; genus Agromyces; species Agromyces sp. NPDC058104. Next base: position 499,436 of record NZ_JBHVTD010000002.1, read on the forward strand.
TCGCTACTTCCTCAAGGGGCGCGTCGCGAACAAGTGGACCGACGACACCGTCGAGGGCCAGCTGCTCGAGTGGGAGGGCCTCCGCGGCTTCCGCACCTTCGAGATGAACGGCCCGAGCCCGCGCGACTGGACGCTCATCACCGAGGTCTCGACCGACCCGAACCACGGGCCCGACGAGATCCAGGAGGGCAACGGCGTGCTCGACCTGCCCGTCTACTACGGCGACAAGTACCTCTTCGTCGCGACGGCGCCCGACAACACCTTCACGAACCAGCCGTACAAGACGACGCTCTGGGCGGCGGGCCACGCCGCCTACGACGTGAGCGACCCGGCCAACCCCGAGCTGCTCTCGACCTGGTGGGTGCCGGGCACCCGCGCGGGCGAGGAGCAGGACTCGGAGTACCTCGCCGGCAACGACCGGTGGAACAACAAGACGAGCTGGTTCGGCTCGCGCATGGGGGTCTTCATGCCCCGCTCGGTCGAGTCGGGCTACCGGTACGCGTACGCGGCCCAGGGCGGCCAGGGCTTCTTCGTGCTCGACGTCTCCGACCCGGCGAACATCCACCACGTCGGCTGGTGCGCCCTGCCGACGAGCGTCGCCGGCACCGAGGGCGACAACGTCGACACGACCCAGGTCGAGGAGACCGGCTACGTCTACGTCTCGGGCTACCCGATGAACACCGACTGCTACGAGCCGGCGAAGGAGATCTACCAGATCGATGTCAGCGACCCCACGCAGCCGAAGGTCGTGCGCACCCTGCCCCGCCCGCTGCCGCCGGCCGAGGCCGCGTTCACCGACTGGGCGCAGCGCCGCGGCTCGTTCGGGCCGAAGCGCTCGGGCTACTTCACGAACACGGGCACGCCGCACGGCGGCGTGATCCCGTACGCGTTCTACGCGGCGGGCCTGCAGATCTTCGACGTGCGCGACCCCGAGGACCCGAAGGTCGGCGCGTACTTCGTGCCGCCGATGGGCCTGAAGGACGACGACGACCTCGCCGCCCCGGTGCACGGCATCTTCGTCGAGTGGGACCGCAACCTCATCTGGCTCTTCGCGAACCACGGCATCTACGCGGTCTCGACCCCGCTCCTCGGCGACCCCGTCGTCGGGCTGCCGGGCGGGTCATCCGACGCGAACTGAACCGAACCGAACCGAGCCCCGGCCGTGACCTCCCCCTGCGAAAGCCGACCATGAACCAGACCGCCAGACCGTGGCCCGCCCTCTGGGCGCTCGTCATCGGGTTCTTCATGATCCTCGTCGACACGACGATCGTGTCGATCGCGAACCCGGCGATCCTCGACGACCTCGACACCGACCTGACGGCGGTGATCTGGGTGACGAGCGCCTACCTGCTCGCGTACGCCGTGCCCCTGCTCATCACGGGCCGGCTCGGCGACCGCTTCGGACCGAAGCGGGTGTACCTCGTCGGCCTCGTCGTGTTCACGCTCGCGTCGCTGTGGTGCGGCCTCTCGGCCGACATCACGACGCTCATCGCGGCCCGCGCGGTGCAGGGGCTCGGCGCCGCGCTCATGACCCCGCAGACGATGGCGGTCATCACCCGCGTGTTCCCGCCGAACCAGCGCGGTGCGGCCATGGGGCTCTGGGGCTCGGTCGCGGGCGTCGCGACGCTCGTCGGCCCGATCCTCGGCGGGGTGCTCGTCGACTCGCTCGGCTGGGAGTGGGTGTTCTTCGTGAACATCCCGGTCGGCGTGGTGGCCTTCGTCGCCGCGTGGCGGCTCGTGCCCGACCTCGAGACGCACGCGCACCGCTTCGACTGGCTCGGCGTGGTGCTCAGCGCCGTGGGCATGTTCCTCCTCGTCTTCGGCATCCAGGAGGGCGAGACCTATGACTGGGGCGTGATCGTCGGGCCGATCACGGTCTGGGGCCTCATCGTCGCCGGCCTCGTCGTGCTCGCCGGCTTCGTGGCCTGGCAGGCGTTCAACAGGGCCGAGCCGCTGCTGCCGCTCGGGCTCTTCCGCGACCGCAACTTCTCGCTCTCGAACGTCGCGATCTCGCTCGTCGGCATCGCCATGACGACGATGCCGCTGCCGCTCGCGTTCTACTTCCAGGTGGGGCGCGGGCTCACGCCGACGCAGGCGGCCCTCATGCTCGTGCCGATGGCGGTCGTCTCGGGCGTGCTCTCGCCGCTCGTCGGCCGCTTCAGCGACCGGATCGACCCGAAGTGGGTCGCGCTCGCCGGGCTGTCGCTCTCGGCGATCGCGCTCGGCTGGTACAGCGTGCTGATCGGGCCGGATGTCCCGTACTGGCTGCTGCTCCTGCCCTCCGCCCTGCTCGGGTTCGGCATCTCGGGCATCTTCGCCCCGCTCGCCTCGACGGCGACGCGCAACCTGCCCAGGGCGCAGGCCGGCGCCGGATCGGGCGTCTACACGATGACCCGCCAGCTCGGCTCGGTGCTCGGATCGGCGGCCATCGCCGCACTCATGAGCGCCACCCTCGCGGCGCAGCTGCCGGGCTTCACCGCCGAGGAGCTCGCGCCGGGCGCCGCCGGAGCGCTGCCCGAGGCGGCCGTCGGCGGGTTCGCGACGGCGATGGCCCAGTCGCTCTGGCTCGCGGTCGGCGCGTTCGCCCTCTGCGCGCTGGTCGTGCTCTGCTTCGCCAGGCCGAAGGTCACGGTCGGGTGGGGCGACGCGCGCGAGGCCGGTGCCGCCGGTCGCGGCGGGGTGCCGGCCGAGGCGGTCGATCGCTGATGGCCGCCGCGACGCCTCGGCGGGGCCTCCTCGCCGTCCAATCGGATCCAGAATACAAAAATTGCCAAGGAGCGGACACATGAGTGCAGCAAGCGGAGGCGGCCGGCTCGTCGTCGACGGCCTCGAGAAGCAGTACGAGCTCGACGGCGGCGCGGTGCCCGTCGTCAAGGGCGTCAGCTTCACCATCGAGCCGGGCACCTTCACCTCGCTCCTGGGGCCCTCGGGGTGCGGCAAGACGACCACGCTCCGCTGCGTCGCCGGCCTCGAGACGAGCAACGGCGGGCGCATCACGCTCGACGACAAGGTGCTCTCGACCGGCACCGAGCACATGCCGCCCGACAAGCGCGACGTCGGCATGGTCTTCCAGAACTACGCGATCTGGCCGCACATGACGGTCTTCGCCAACGCGGTCTTCCCGCTGCAGGTCTCGGGCGGCAAGCTGCCGAAGAAGGAGGCGCGCGCCCGCGCCATGGAGGCGCTCGAGCTCGTGCAGCTCGACGCCTACGCGAACCGGCCGGCCACCGCCCTCTCGGGCGGCCAGCAGCAGCGCCTCGCCCTCGCCAGGGCGCTCGCGCACCGGCCCCGCCTCCTGCTGCTCGACGAACCCCTCTCGAACCTCGACGCCAAGCTCCGCGACACGATGCGCAACGAGCTGCGGAGCCTCCAGCAGCGCCTCGGGATCACCGCCCTCTACGTCACGCACGACCAGTCCGAGGCGCTCTCGATGTCGGATCGCGTCGCCGTGATGAACCAGGGCCGCATCGTGCAGGAGGCCTCGCCCCGCGAGCTCTACTACCAGCCCGCCGACCGCTTCGTCGCCGACTTCGTGGGGCGGGTCAACATGATCCCCGCCGTCGTGCGCGAGCGCGGCGCCTCGGGCGAGGCGTTCGTCGAGGCCTTCGGCACGCGGCTCGCGACCCCGTGCCCCGACGGCGTCGGCCTCGGCGACGAGGTGACGGTCACCTTCCGCCCCGAGAGCGTGCGCTGGCACGAGGCGGGGCCCGACCGGCCCAACGTGCTGCCCGCCCGCGTCGTCCGCGTCGAGTTCCTCGGCGAGATCGTCGAGGTCGAGGTCGAGGTGCTCGCAGGCCCGACCGTCGTCGGCACGATCGTCGCCCGCGGAGCCCCCCTCGACTCGCCCGCCAACGGCAGCGAGATCTTCATCGAGCTCGCCCCGCACGCCTGCCGCGTGCTGGCCCACTAGCGCTCCACCGCCGCCGAGAGGCCCGCCCCACCCGTTCCACCGCACCGTCCCACCCCGCTCCACCCACCCGAGATCCACGTCAGAGAGGACACCCGGATCATGAAGTCATCCACAGCCCGCAGCGGCCTCATCGCCCTCGCGGCGAGCGGCATGCTGCTGCTCAGCTCGTGCAGCACGCCCTCCGGCGCATCGGAGCCCATCGAACCCTCGGGCGACGCCGCGCAGGCCGGCGCCTGCGACGCCGTCGAGGTCGGCCCCGTCACCCGATGCGAGAACTTCTACGAGGACATCTGGCCCGCGATCGACGAGCAGATGGACGCCCTCTACGAGCAGGCCAAGGAGGCCGACGGCGGCCGCCTCGTGATCTGGGACTGGTACGAGCTCTCGCCCGAGGTCATCGCCGAGTTCAACAAGAGCTACCCCGACCTGAAGATCGAGACCCAGGGCCTCACCTACAACCTGTCGTCGGCGATCATCTCGGCGAAGGCGACCGGCGCCCGCAACACCGACGTGATCTCGGGCTCGATCGTCTCCTCGGCGGCGATGACCGACGAGGGCTACTGGGCCGACGTCGACTGGGCGAAGTTCGGCGTGCCCGAGGAGTTCCTCACCCTGGGCTCGACCGGCATGCTGCCCGACAGCGTCAACGGCTCGCTCATGCAGGTCAACACCGAGAAGATCGAGGCGCCGGCCACGCTCGAGGGGCTGCTCGACCCGCAGTACACGGGCAAGGTCTCGGTCGCGAGCTACAACGCGAACGTGTTCTCGGGCGTCGGCATGGCCGACGGCGAGGAGGCCATGGTCGACCTCATCGGCGAGCTGAAGTCGTCGGGCACCCTCCAGGTGCTCGAAGACCAGGACTCGCCGCTCTCGAACGGCGACGTGCCGATCGCGCTCGGCCAGACCCTGTTCAACCCGAACCCGGCCCTCACCGTGCAGCCGTACGAGAACGGCCCCGTCTTCGCCCAGTTCTCGGGCGTGAACGTCGACGCGAAGAACCAGGCCGGCGGCATGCTCTGGGTGCTCTGGAACGCCTTCAACCCCGAATGGCTGAACCTGCGCATGACCGACGAGCAGTTCTCGACGACGCAGGTGCCGTACGCGGGCCTGCCGTCCTCGGTCTTCGAGGAGGCGACCGGCCTCATGAAGACCAACGCCGACGCGCTGCTCGAGGGCCTCGAGGGCACGACCAACATCGAGTCGCCCGAGAACCGCGACGAGTGGATCGCGATGATCAACGCCGCCGACGCGGCACTGAACGGATAAGACATGTCGACGGCAGGACGGACCACGGACACCGGGCGCACGCGCCCGACCGGAATGAAGATCGCGACGATCGTCGCCGGAGCGGTGATCACCCTCCTCCTCGCGATCCCGCTGGCCGTGCAGGTCATCACGGCGTTCCGTGGCCCGTTCCTGCCGTTCGGCGTGTCGAGCGCGAAGTGGTCCGTCGACAACTTCGTCACCCTCTGGGAGCTGCGCGAGGACTTCTGGTCGGTGCTCGGCTCGACCGCCGTCTTCGTCGGCGGCTCGACGATCATCTCGCTGCTGCTCGCCTTCGGCCTCGCGTGGGTCACGGTGCGCACCGACATCCCGTTCAAGCGGGTGATCTCGGTGCTCGTCGTGGTGCCGTTCATCATCCCGCCGATCGTCAAGGCGCAGGCGTACCAGCTCATGCTCTCGCCCGAGTCGGGCGTGCTGAACCAGCTGCTTCGGCTGCTGCCCGGCGACCTCGTCATCGACCCCTACTCGTTCGCGACGATGACGGTCGTGCAGTCGCTCACGAACGTGACGTTCCCGTTCCTCATGATCGTGCCGATCCTCACCTCGATGGACGGCTCGCTCGAGGAGTCGGCGCGGGTGTCGGGCGCGTCGTGGGGCCAGACCCTGCGCCGCGTCACCCTGCCGATGCTGTGGCCGGGCCTGCTCGGCGTCGCGGTGCTCACCGGCATCCTCGGCCTCGGCAGCCTCGAGATCCCGCTGCTGTTCGGCCAGGAGGCGGGCAAGAACATCTTCGCGCTCAAGCTCTGGAACCTCATCAGCGCGGGCGCCGGCGAGCTGCCGCAGTACGGCCTCGCCGCGGCGTGGGGCTGCGTGTTCCTCGTGATCACGACGATCGCCTTCGTCATCTACCTCCGTGCGACGCGCAGCGCGGAGCGCCGCGCCTCGATCTCGGGCAAGGGCTTCCGGCCGACGATCATGAAGCTCGGCGGCTGGAAGGCGCCCGTCCTCCTCGCGATCCTCGTCTTCGTGCTGCTCACCGCGATCCTGCCGATGTTCGCGCTGCTCTGGTCGGCGATCACGCCCTACCCGATCGCGTTCTCGTTCGAGGCGCTCGCGACGCGCACGCAGTTCGGCGCGTTCGGCGAGGTGCTCGCCGACGGCGAGTTCTGGGCCTCGCTCGGGCGCACGCTCCTCATCGCCGGCGCCAGCGCGACGATCGCGTGCGTCGCGGCGACGGTGCTCGCCTACGGCATCGCGCGCGGCCGGCGCACGCCGGGGTCGAGGGCGATGGATCTCTTCGCCTCGTCCTCGGTCGCGATCCCCGCGGTCATCGCCGGCTTCGCGATGTTCCTCACCTTCCTCGTGATCAACCCCGTCATCCCGCTCGCGGGCACCATCGCGGCGCTCGTGATCGCCTACTCGTACCGGGTGTCGATCGCGTACCGCTCGGGCTACAGTGCGACCCTGCAGATCCGCAAGGAGCTCGAGGAGGCGGCCGTCGTGAGCGGTGCGAGCCCGCTCGAGGGCTTCCGCCGGGTGGTGGTGCCGCTCCTGATGCCCACGGTGTTCGCCGTGTGGATCCAGATGTTCATCCTCGGCACGAACGAGTTCACGCTGCCCGCGTTCCTCGCGACGCCCGAGTCGCGGCCGCTCTCGGTGTACATGTACGCCATGATCAGCCCGCGCTCGGCGCAGCTCTACCAGCCCGACCAGGGCGCGGCGATGGCGCTCATCTTCACCCTGCTCGTGTTCCTGATCGGCTACGGCCTGCAGTGGGCGGTGTCGCTGCGGGCGATCGGCCGGGCGCGGCGCCGCTCGGCGATCCCGGGCCTCGGCGCCCGGCCCGCCGCCGCGCCGAACGACCCGCCGGCGCCCGCGACGCGCGCCGTCGCGGCGCAGGAGATCGAGGAGCAGAAGGAGTTCGCCGGCCGCTGACGCCCAGCCCCGGACATCCGGCCCGCACCGGCTCGCACCCGGCTTCTGCAGGAAATTCGTCGCCATGGTCGCCTCACACGGCGTCTCGCGTCATTTCTCCTGCAGAAGCCGGGTGTTCGCGTTGTACGCGGTGTCCAAGAAGGGGATGCTTCGTGTACACGCTGGCGCCGAGGCATCCGTGCCGCCCGACCTACCATCGACGCATCAGCCACCGTCGTCACATTGCATCGGAGCAGCCATGACCCTCGTCGACACCCCGGCCACCACCATCCCCGGCGGCCCCGCACTCGCCCAGGAGCGCCGTCTCGTCACGGCCATCCCCGGCCCCCGCTCGCAGGAGCTCATCGCCCGCAAGGCGCAGGCCGTCGCGGCCGGCGTGGGCCACACCCTGCCCATCTCGGTCGTCGTCGCAGGCGGCGGCGTGGTCGTCGACGCCGACGGCAACTCGCTCATCGACCTCGGCTCGGGCATCGCCGTCACCGGCGTCGGCAACTCGGCCCCGCGCGTCGTCGACGCCGTCGCGGCGCAGCTGAACGCCTTCACCCACACGTGCTTCACCGTCTCGCCGTACGAGGGCTACGTCGCCGTCGCCGAGAAGCTCAACGAGCTGACCCCCGGCGACCACGAGAAGCGCTCGGCCCTCTTCAACTCGGGCGCAGAGGCCGTCGAGAACGCGATCAAGATCGCGCGCCACTACACGAAGAAGCAGGCCGTCGTCGCGTTCGACCACGCGTACCACGGCCGCACGAACCTCACCATGGGGCTCACGGCGAAGAACATCCCGTACAAGAGCGGCTTCGGCCCGTTCGCCCCCGAGGTGTACCGCGCGCCCCTCAGCTACCCGTTCCGCGACGGCGGCCTCGACGGCCGCGAGGCCGCGGCCCGCGCGATCCTCCAGATCGAGAAGCAGGTCGGCGTCGAGAACCTCGCCGCGATCATCATCGAGCCCATCCAGGGCGAGGGCGGCTTCATCGTCCCGGCGAACGGCTTCCTCGCCGCGCTCGTCAAGTGGGCGAACGAGAACGGCGTCGTCTTCATCGCCGACGAGGTGCAGACCGGCTTCGCCCGCACGGGCGCCTGGTTCGCGAGCGAGCACGAGGGCATCGTGCCCGACGTGATCGTCACCGCCAAGGGCATCGCCGGCGGCCTGCCGCTGTCGGCCGTCACCGGCCGCGCCGAGATCATGGACTCCGCCATGGCCGGCGGCCTCGGCGGCACCTACGCGGGCTCGCCGCTCGCCTGCGCCGCCGCGCTCGCGACCATCGAGACCTACGAGCAGGACGGCCTCGTCGAGCGCGCCAAGGAGATCGGCTCGGTGCTCATCGGCCGCCTCAACGCACTCCGCACCGCCGACCCGCGCATCGGCGACGTCCGCGGCCGCGGCGCCATGGTCGCGATCGAGCTCGTCGACCCCGCCACGGGTGCGCCCGACGCGGCCCTCACGAACCGGGTCGCGAAGTTCGCCCACGAGCAGGGCGTCATCCTGCTCACCTGCGGCACCTACGGCAACGTGATCCGCTTCCTCCCGCCGCTGACGATCTCCGACGAGCTCCTCATCGAGGGCCTCGGCGTGATCGCGGAGGGTCTCAAGCAGGCATGAGCACCGTGATCGACAACGTCGTCGCCGCGCACACGACCCCCGTGTCGACCCCGCTGGCCGACGCGCGCTCGCAGCTGGCCGAGGCCATCGGCCTGCTCGGCTTCTCCGAGGGCACCCACCAGATGCTCGCGACCCCGCGTCGCGAGCTCACGGTCGCGGTGCCGCTGCGCCGCGACTCGGGCGAGACCGTGCTGTTCACCGGCTACCGCGTGCAGCACAACTTCAGCCGCGGCCCCGCCAAGGGCGGCCTGCGCTACGCGCCGAACGTCGACATCGACGAGGTGCGGGCGCTGGCCATGTGGATGACCTGGAAGTGCGCCCTGCTTGACGTGCCGTACGGCGGCGCCAAGGGCGGCATCGCGATCGACCCCCGCGAGCACTCCAAGGCCGAGCTCGAGCGCGTGACCCGTCGCTACACGAGCGAGATCCTGCCGATCATCGGCCCGGAGCGCGACATCCCCGCGCCCGACATCGGCACCGACGAGCAGACGATGGCCTGGATCATGGACACCTACTCCGTGAACTCCGGCTTCACCGTGCCCGGCATCGTGACCGGCAAGCCCATCGCGCTCGGCGGATCGCAGGGGCGCGCGAGCGCGACGTCGCGTGGGGTCACGCACATCGCGCTCGCGGCGCTCCGCCACGCCGGCATCACCCCCGCGCAGGCCACCGCGGCCGTGCAGGGCTTCGGCAAGGTCGGTGCGGATGCCGCGCGGTTCCTCACCGAGTCGGGCGTCACCGTGCAGGCGGTCAGCGACCAGTACGGCGCCGTCTTCAACGCCGCCGGCCTCGACATCGAGGCGCTCAGCGCGCACGTGCGCGAGACCGGCGCGGTCGTCGGCTTCGCCGGCGCCGAGGCGCTCGACGGCGCGGCCCTGCTCGAGCTCGACGTCGACCTGCTGGTGCCGGCCGCCGTCGAGGGCGTGCTGCACGAGGCCAACGCCGCGCGGGTGCAGGCCAAGGTCGTCGTCGAGGGCGCCAACGGACCGACGACGCCGGCGGCCGACCGCATCATGCGCGAGCGCGGCGTCCTCGTCGTCCCCGACATCCTCGCGAACGCGGGCGGCGTGATCGTCTCGTACTTCGAGTGGGTGCAGGCGAACCAGGCCTACTGGTGGCGCGTCGACGAGGTCGAGGCCAGACTGGAGGAGCGGATGCTCAGCGCGTGGCAGCACGTGCTCGGCTACGCGACCTCGCGGGGCCTGTCGCTCCGCACCGCCGCCACCGCGCTCGCGGTCGAGCGGGTCGCCGAAGCGCACAAGCTGCGCGGCCTCTACCCCTGATCCGATCACAGCTCCCCGAGTCGCCCGTCACCGCACGGGGGCGGGCGACTCGGAGGCATCCGGACCATCGCAACCGCACGAACCGCACAACTGCACGAATCGAACGGGAAGTCACACATGACGAACGCAACGCTTGAAGCCACGGTGCTCGACAAGGTCGAGACCGGCCTCTTCATCGCCGGCGAGTGGGTGCCGGCCGAGGGCGGCAAGACCCTCGCCGTCATCGACCCCGCCACCGGCGACACGATCAAGGAGATCGCCGACGCCTCCGTCGCCGACGGCCTCAAGGCGCTCGACGCCGCCGTCGCCGCCCAGGACGAGTGGGCCGCCACCGCGCCCCGCGTCCGCGGCGAGCTGCTGCGCCGCGCCTTCGACCTGCTGCAGGAGCGCAAGGAGGAGTTCGCGCTCCTCATGACCCTCGAGATGGGCAAGCCGCTCGCCGAGGCCCGCGGCGAGGTCGCCTACGGCGGCGAGTTCCTCCGCTGGTTCAGCGAGGAGGCCGTGCGCATCTCGGGCCGCTACGGCCTCAACCCCGAGGGCACCGGCCACATGGTCGTCTCGCAGCGCCCCGTCGGCCCCTCGTTCTTCATCACCCCGTGGAACTTCCCGCTCGCGATGGCGACCCGCAAGATCGCGCCCGCGCTCGCGGCCGGCTGCACGGTCGTCATCAAGCCCCCGGCACTCACGCCGCTCACGACGATCGCGTTCGTGCAGCTGCTCGAAGAGGTGGGCCTGCCCAAGGGGGTCGTGAACGTCATCGCGACCTCGACCTCCTCGGCCGTCTCGGGCCCGATCATCGAGGACCCGCGCCTCCGCAAGCTCAGCTTCACGGGCTCGACCGGCGTCGGCCGCGCCCTCATGAAGCAGGCCGCCACCGGCATCCTGCGCACGAGCATGGAGCTCGGCGGCAACGCGCCGTTCGTCGTCTTCGGCGACGCCGACCTCGACAAGGCGGTCGACGGCGCGATGCTCGCGAAGTTCCGCAACATCGGCCAGGCGTGCACCGCCGCGAACCGCTTCATCGTGCACGAGTCGGTCGCAGCCGAGTTCTCGAAGCGGGTCGCCGAGCGTGTCGCCGGCTTCTCGGTCGGCCGCGGCACCGAGGACGGCGTCAACATCGGCCCCCTGATCGACGACAAGGCGGTCGCCACGACCGACGAGCTCGTGCAGGACGCGGTCGGCAAGGGCGCGAAGATCCTCACCGGCGGCACCGTCATCGACGGCGCGGGCACGTTCTACGCGCCCACCGTGCTCGGCGACGTCTCGGCCGACGCCCGCCTCCTCAAGGAGGAGATCTTCGGCCCGGTGCTCGGCATCACGACCTTCTCGACCGAGGACGAAGCGGTGCGCCTCGCCAACGACACCGAGTACGGCCTCGTCTCCTACGTCTTCACGCAGGACCTGGCGCGCGGCCAGCGCATGATCGAGAAGCTCGCCACGGGCATGATGGGCCTCAACACCGGCCTCGTCTCGAACGCGGCGGCCCCCTTCGGCGGCATCAAGCAGTCGGGAATCGGCCGCGAGGGCGGTGCGGAGGGCATCCACGAGTACCTCGACACCAAGTACACGCTCATCCCGGTGAGCTGAACGACGCGAGCGGATGCCACCGGCTGAGCCCGTGGCATCCGCTCGCCTCTTTTCGGGCGCGAGCCCAAACGAACCGCAGAAAGCGAAACGAAGAACCATGGAACGCATCGAGACCGACGTCGTCATCGTCGGCGCGGGGGCCGCAGGCCTCACCGCCGCCAACAAGCTGAGGGACGCCGGCGAATCGGTCGTCGTGCTCGAGGCCCGCGACCGCGTCGGCGGCCGCCTCTGGACGGGCGACGTCGACGGCGCCATGCTCGAGATCGGCGGCCAGTGGGTCTCGCCCGACCAGGACGCCCTGATCGAGACGCTCGCCGAGCTCGGCCTCGAGACCTACGAGCGCTACCGCGACGGCGAGAACATCTACATCGCAGGCGACGGCGAGCGCCGGCGCTTCGAGGGCGACATCTTCCCGGTGCCGGCGAAGACCGAGGGCGAGATCGTCGGCCTCATCGAGAAGCTCGACGCGCTCGTCGCCGAGATCGATCCCGACGCTCCGTGGGCGCACCCGCGCGCGAAGGAGCTCGACGAGGTCTCGTTCGCCGAGTGGCTCGGCACCCAGACCGACGACGACGAGGCCAAGCTCAACATCGGCATGTTCATCGCCGGCGCGATGCTCACGAAGCCCGCGCACGCGTTCAGCGCGCTGCAGGCCCTGCTCATGGCCGCCTCGGCCGGCTCGTTCTCGAACCTCGTCGACGCCGACTTCATCCTCGACAAGCGCGTCGTCGGCGGCCTCCAGCAGGTGCCGCTCGGCCTCGCCGCGAAGCTCGGCGACGCCGTGCGCCTGAACCAGCCGGTGCGCAAGCTGCGCTGGGACCCCGAGCACCCCGATGCGGGCGTCGTCGCCGTCACCGACTCGATCGAGGTGCACGCGAAGCGCGTCGTGCTCGCCGTGCCGCCGATCCTCTACAGCCGCATCTCGTACGAGCCGCCGCTGCCCCGCCGCCAGCACCAGCTGCACCAGCACCTCTCGATGGGCTTCGTCATCAAGGTGCACGCCGTCTACGAGACGCCGTTCTGGCGCGAGCAGGGCCTGTCGGGCACGGCGTTCAGCCCCTACGAGCTGTGCCACGAGGCCTACGACAACACGAACCACGGCGACAGCCGCGGCACGCTCGTCGGCTTCGTCTCCGACGAGGAGGCCGACGGCGTCTTCACCCTCTCCGCCGAGGAGCGGAAGGCGAGGATCCTCGAGTCGCTCTCGCACTACTACGGCCCCGAGGCCCTGAACCCCGTCGTGTACTACGAGAGCGACTGGGGCAGCGAGGAGTGGACCCGCGGCGCGTACGCGGCGAGCTTCGACATGGGCGGACTCGCCCGCTACGGCGCCGACCTGCGTGAGCACGTCGGCCCCATCCACTTCGCCTGCTCCGACATGGCGGGCAAGGGGTACCAGCACGTCGACGGCGCGATCCGCATGGGCCGCCTCGTCGCCGAGCAGATCCTCGACGAGCAGCGTCTCGCGGGCTGAGCGGAGCGGCACGATGTCCGAAGCCATCCGCATCGTCGTCGGCTACACGGCCGACGACTCGGGTGCCGACGCGCTCGCGTTCGGCGGCCGGCTCGCCGCGGCGACCGAGGCGTTCCTCGAGGTCGTCATGATCCTGCCGATCGAGGCCCGCGGCGGCGTCGTGCCCCGCGACCCCGGTTACGAGCGGCACGTCAAGGAGCGCTCGCAGCGCTGGCTCGCCGAGGCGAGCGCGAAGATCGGCGACGAGATCGACCAGTCGCTGCACATCCGCTACGCGGAGTCGTTCGCCGAGGGCCTCGTCGACGCGGCGCACGAGTTCGGCGCCTCGCTCATCGTGGTCGGCTCGGCGCGCGGCGCCGCACTCGGCCGCTCGCGCATCGGCTCGGTCGCGAGCGCGCTGCTGCACGCCTCCGACGTGCCGGTCGCGCTGGCCCCCGCGGGCTCGCGCGAGGTGCCGACGTCGCTCGGCGTCACCCGCATCACCGCAGCGATCGGCCTGCGCGCCGGGGCGAGCGCCGTGCTCGAGGCATCCGTGCGCCTGGGTCGTGCGACCCACGCGCCGCTGCGCCTGCTCTCGCTCGTGCCGATCGACCTGCCCTCCGGCATGGACGAGGAGCTCGCCGACCTCACGTCGACCGCCCACGCGCACGAGGTGCTCGTCGAGGCGCAGCGGGCGCTGCCCGCGGGCGTCGAGGCGACCGTCTCCACCGCGACCGGCTCCTCGATCGAGGAGTCCGTGCGCGGACTCGACTGGCACGCCGGCGAGATCGTGCTCGTCGGCTCGAGCCGGCTCGCCACGCCGAGCCGGCTGTTCCTCGGGTCCACCGGCTCGAAGATGCTCCGCGAGCTGCCGGTGCCGATGATCGTCGTGCCGCGCCCCACCGACTGAAAGACACGCAATGACGCACCCACACGAACACCACACCGAGCCGCATGCGCCGCTGACCACGGCGAGCGCCACGGTCGACGGCACCGAGGCGGGCCTCTCGAAGAAGGGCCTGTCGGCCGGATCGGTCGGCCTGATCGGCGCGATCGTCATCGGCATCTCGTGCATCGCCCCGGCCTACACGCTGACCGGCGCGCTCGGCCCGACCGTCGCCGAGGTGGGCACGCAGCTGCCGGCGATCTTCCTGCTCGGGTTCATCCCGATGCTGCTCGTCGCCTTCGGCTACCGCGAGCTCAACAGCGCGATGCCCGACTCGGGCACCTCGTTCACCTGGGCGACCCGGGCCTTCGGCCCGTGGCTCGGCTGGATGGGCGGCTGGGGCCTCATCGCCGCGACCGTGGTGGTGCTCTCGAACCTGGCGGGCATCGCGGTCGAGTTCTTCTACCTCGCGGTCTCGCAGGTGGTGGGCTTCTTCGGCGGGGATGCCGCCGCCGTCGCCGACCTCGTCGGCAACCCGTTCGTCAACGTCGCCACCTGTCTCGTGTTCATCCTCGGGGCGACCCTCATCTCGTACCGCGACATGCAGACGACGCAGAAGGTGCAGTACTGGCTCGTCGGCTTCCAGCTGCTCGTCATGATCGGCTTCGGCGTCGCCGCGTTCTGGCACGTCGCGAACGGCACCGCGTTCGACGCGACGCCCGTCGAGCTCAGCTGGTTCAACCCCTTCGAGATCGGCTCGTTCTCGGCCGTCGTCGCGGGCCTCTCGGTCTCGCTCTTCGTGTTCTGGGGCTGGGACGTCACGCTCACGATGAACGAGGAGACGAAGGGCTCGCGCACCACGCCCGGTCGCGCGGCGACGCTCACCGTCACGATCGTCGTGGCGATCTACCTCTTCGTCGCGATGGGGTCGCTCGCCTTCGCGGGCGTCGGCACGGAGGGCGTCGGCCTCGGCAACGAGGAGATCCAGGAGAACGCGTTCTTCTACCTCGCCGGCCCGATCCTCGGCCCGCTCGCCATCCTCATGTCGCTCGCGGTGCTCTCGAGCTCGGCGGCGTCGCTGCAGTCGACCTTCGTCTCGCCCGCCCGCACCCTCCTCGCCATGGGCCACTACGGCGCCCTGCCCGAGAAGTTCGCGCGCGTGAGCCCGCGCTTCTTCACGCCCGGCTACGCGACCGTCGTCGCGGCGATCGTGGCGGCCGTGTTCTACACGGTCATGCGCTTCGTCAGCGAGGACGTGCTGTGGGACACGATCACGACGCTCGGCATGATGATCTGCTTCTACTACGGCATCACGGCGTTCGCGTGCGTCTGGTACTTCCGCAAGACGTGGTTCCGCTCGGGCCGCGACTTCTTCTTCCGCCTGTTCGCCCCGTTCGTCGGCGGGCTCATCCTGTCGGTGCTGTTCTTCACGACGCTCATCGACAGCATGGACCCCGACTACGGCTCGGGCTCGGAGATCGGCGGCGTCGGCCTCGTGTTCGTGCTCGGCATGGTGATCCTGCTCACGGGCGTCGTGATCATGTTCTGGCAGCGCTGGAAGCGCCCGGCCTACTTCCGCGGCGAGACCCTCTCGCGCGCGGTGGCGGAGGAGTGACGCCCGCGTCCCCTCCGTGCGTATGACGAGGCCGCCCCCTGCGACACCAGGGGGCGGGCTCGTTCGCGATTCCGGTGGCCGAAGACCGGCCTGAACGGTGGAGCGGCGACGGGTGCCCGCCGGGCTCGGTGTGCGCGCTCCGCCCGGCGCGCTCCGCCCGGCGCTCTCCGAGCGGGGCTCTCCGATCTTCGTCCTCGATGGGTGCGGGCTTCCCGATGAGCTGTGCCAGTTCCGCCTCAGTGATGAGGCGGAACTGGCACAGCCCCGAAAGGATCACCTGCTCGACGCACGCGCAGTCGGCGACCGGGGGTGGAGCGGCGGTCGAGGAGCGCCCGACGAAGGAGGGGCGCGTCTCGAGACCCCTACGCCTCGAAGGCGGTGCGTCCGCCGACGACGGTCCGGATGACTCGTGCCTCGAGCAGCGCCGCGTCGCCCACCGCGAACGGATCGGCGTCGAGCACCGCGAAGTCGGCGGCGAGCCCCGCGGTGAGGCGCCCGCGCACGTGCTCCTCGCGGATCGACGCGGCGGCATCGCGGGTCGCGTGCCCGACGGCCTCGCCGAGCGGCAGGGCGTACTGCGGCGTCAGCGCCTCGAGCGAGGGGTCGAGCGCCGAGCGGCGGGTCGCGGCGATGTAGAGGTTCGCGAGCGCCTCGTGCGGCGCGGTCGGCGCATCGGTCGAGAACGCGAGCAGCGCCCCGGCGTCGCGGTACTCGCTCCACGCGAAGCCGCGGTCGGCACGCGCGTCGCCGAGCTGCGCGATCCAGTTGTCCATGACGGCGGGGTCGCAGTGCACGGGCTGCATCGAGGCGGTGACCCCGAGGCGCGCCATGCGCTCGGCGGTGCCGGGCGCGGCGTACTCGAGGTGCTCGATCCGGTGGCGGCGGGGCCGGTCGCCGTTCACCTCGGCCGCGTGCTCGAGCGCGTCGAGCGCCGACTCGCTCGCGAGGTCGCCGATCGCGTGCAGGGCGATCTGGAGGCCGGCGGCGTCGGCCGCGGCGACGACGGGCGCCATCTGCGCGTACGGCCAGATGGGGTCCTCGTTCGAGCCGTCGGCGTACGGCTCCTTCATCGCGGCGGTGCACGCGTCGATGACCCCGTCGGTGATGAGCTTGATGCCGACGACCTGCACCCCCGAGGCATCCGGCCGCTGCGCGAGCTCGGCGGCCCGCGCGACCTGGGCGAGGTTCTGCGCGTCGTCGCCCGTGTTGTCGATGAGCCAGTAGGCGACGAGGTGGAACGGCAGCTCGCCGCCGCGGCGCGCGACGACGCGTTCGATCGAGGCGAGTTCGAGCTCGCCGAACGCCATATCGGCGGCCCCGGTGACGCCGGCCGCGACGTAGGCGTCGAGGGCGCGCTCGACCGCGGCGTCGCGGTCGGCGTCGGTCGTCTGCTCGGCGAGGAACCGCCACACGAAGAACTGCGTCGCCGTCTCGTAGAGCATGCCGTCGGGTTCGCCGTCGGCGTCGCGCCCGATGCGCCCGCCGATCGGGTCGGGGGTGTCGCGGGTGATGCCGAGCTCGGCGAGCGCCGCGGTGTTGACCCACGTCGAGTGCAGGTCGTTCGCGTCGAGGTAGACGGGCACGTCGGCGACGGCCTCGTCGATCATCTGCCGGGTCGGCGCACCGCCCGGCACCGCGTCGAACAGCCACGAGACGCCGAGCAGGCGCGGGGCCTCGGGGTCGGCGTCGCGGCCCGCGCGGAGGCGCGCCTGGATCTCGCCGAGGTCGCCGGCGTCGCGCAGCTGCACCCGGCCGAGCGCGTCGCCGAGCATGTGCAGGTGCGTGTGCACGTCGAGGAAGCCGGGCATCACGAGCCGGCCGCCGAGGTCGAGCACCTCGGCGTCGGCGCCGGCGGCCGCGGCGGCGCCCGTGGCATCCCCGACGTAGGCGAGCACCTCGCCGTCGACGACGAGCGCCTCGGCCCATTCGGCGCCGTCGCCGGGCAGGTTCGCGGTGAAGATGCGGGCGTTGGTGACGAGCGTGCGACTCACGCGATGACCTCCTGGGTTTCGGTGGATGCCTCGGCGCGCGCGCCGGCCGACGGCTCGGCCTCCGCACGCTGCAGGCGGGTGGAGAGACGGGCGACCGCGACGGCCGGCACGGCGAGCACGAAGCTCGCGATGCCGAGCGCGACGGCGAAGCCCTGGTAGCCGAGCACCTCGACGAGCGCCGCCCCGATGACCGGGGTGAGGCTCGAGCCGACGAGGTAGACGGCGAGCAGCGGCCCAGACCAGCGGCCGTCGGCGTCGAGCGCGGCCGAGGTCGAGACGAAGTACATGAAGGCGATGGCGTAGACGGTGTTCCACGCGATGAAGACGACGATGAACGACGTCTCGTCGCTCGTGAAGCCCTCCACGATCTTCAGGATGCCACCGAGCGCGAGCAGGATGCCGAGCGGGAGCGCGCGTCCGAAGCGGTCGCCCACGATCATGAGCAGCACCGAGCCGACGAGGCCGCCGGCGGTCGCGCCGCTGAGCGCCAGGCCGAGGCCCGCGTCGGTGAGTCCGGCCTGCTCGGCGCCCATGAAGCCGGCCATCGCCCAGAGCGAGTCCTCGCTGGCCGCCCAGAGGGCGAAGGTCACGAGCAGCGTGAACCCGGCGATCGTCACGAGGCGGGTCGTGGCGGGGCTGCGCTCGGGCAGGGCGCGCACGGTGCCCGTCGGCGGGACCTCGACCGGGACGGCCTCGGCGACCGCCGCGCCGGCCTGCGGTGCGTGCACGGGCGCGGCCGGCAGCCAGCCGCTCACGGCGATGCCGATCAGGCTGAAGAGCGCGAGTGCGCCGAACACGTCGATCGGGGCGAGCCCGATGAGCGGGAGCACGAAGAGCACGATCGTGATGACGCCGCGGTTCGCGAGGCCGTTCACGCCCGCGACCCGGTCGGGGTTGCGGAACGCGGCGATCGCGGCGCCCGCGGCGGCGACCGCGCCGCCGGCGCCGGCCCCGCCGAGGAGGAGGCCGCCGACCACGACACCGGGCGCCGGCACGAGGGCCGCCGCACCGAAGCCGACGACGCCGAGGGCGAGCCCGCCGCGGGCGACGAGCAGCCGGCGCGGGCCGGCGCAGAGCGGTGCGAGGGCGAGCCCGACGACGGCGGTGGCGAGGAGCGCGGCGGTCACGATCCAGCTCGCGGTGAGCAGCTCGGTATCGAGCGCCGTCTGCAGGGCGGTGATCATGTACGGCGAGAGGTTCACGCCGAGGTAGCCGGCGATGGCGATCGCGAAGGTGGCGGTCGCGGTGGGCAGGCGCAGCGGGACGCGTGCGCTGAGGTCGGAGTGCGACATCGGGGGCTCCGTCGGGGGTCGGGGCACATCGGCGTGCCTGGGGGTCGACACGCGGCGGGGGACCGCGTTAAACGAATAGTGTTCGTTTATTATGCATCGCGAGGCCGGATGACGGAACCCCCGGCCCGCGGCATCCGCGTAGGCTGACCTGATTGCGCGAGTGATCGCCCGAGACGACCACCGACCCGAGGAGTGCGCATGGCGAGGCCGAAGGTGCCGCTGCTGTCGGCCGATCGCATCGCCGACGCCGCCATCGAGCTCGCCGACTCGGGCGCCGGCTTCGGGGTGAACGCGCTCGCGCGCAGCCTCGGCGTCACCCCCTCCTCGCTCTACAACCACGTCGACGGGCGCGACGGCATCATCGAGCTCATGCGGGGGCGGCTCGCCCACCGCTACCTGCCCGAGCTGCCCACCGGCACGTGGGAGGAGGTGGTCGTCGCCACCCTGCAGGGCCTGCGCCGGCTCTACGCGGAGCACCCCGCGATCGTGCCGCTGCTCGTCGGCAAGACGATCACCGACGACACGGTCATCGCGAGCTACGACGCCCTCGCGACCGCCCTCGTCGACAGCGGGTTCCCCGACGACGAGGTGCTCTCGGTGGTCGCCGTGCTCGATGCGTTCGCCCTCGGCTTCGGGCTCGACGTCGCCTCGCCCGACGACATCTGGCAGCCCGGCGCGCCCACGCGGAGCCTCGGCCGGCTCATCGCCTCGGCCGAGCGCGGCGACGCGCGCTCGGAGCGGGTCTTCGAGCTCGGCCTCGAACTCCTCCTCGACGCGCTGCGCCTGCGGCTCGCACGGCTGCGCGACGACTGAGCCCGCTGTCACCGGGCCGGGCGCCTCTTCCGGTGACTGCGTCGCTCCCGATACCGTGAAGACCGGGGCGTCCCGACGGCGGGCGCGGAAACGGGGAATCCGAATGCCTGCACTCGACGACATCATCGCCGACCTCCCTATCGGCGACATCGCCGCCAAGCTCGGGGTCGACGAGGCCACCGCGAAGCAGGCGGTCGGCGACGCGCTGCCCGCGCTGCTCGCGGGCATGGGCGCCAACGCCGCCGACCCCGCGGGCGCGGCCTCGCTCGAGAAGGCCGTCGCGAGCCACGACCCGAAGCTCGTCGAGGGCGGGGTGAACCTCGCCGACGTCGATGAGGCCGACGGCGAGAAGATCGTGAAGAACGTCTTCGGCGGCAACACCGACCAGGTCGTGCAGGCGCTCGACAAGAAGGAGGGCGGCTCCGGCAACCTCATCGGCAAGCTCCTGCCGATCCTCGCGCCGATCGTGATGAGCTTCCTCGCGAAGCAGTTCCAGCAGAAGCAGGGCGCGCCGGCCGAGAGCGAGGCCTCCGGCGGGGGCATCGGCGACCTCCTGGGCGGGCTCCTCGGCGGCGGTTCGGGCGGCGGCGGCGGTTCGGCCGGCGGCATCGACCTCGGCGGCATCCTCGGGGGTCTCCTCGGCGGCGGCTCCGGCGGCGCCGGCGGCTCGGGGTCGGGCGGCGGCCTCGGCGACCTGCTGGGGGGTCTCCTCGGCGGCGGTAAGCGCTGACCTCGTCCGCGGGGCCGCGGGCGGCCGAGTCGCTCCCGCGGCCCCGCGGCATGCGACCCGCATAGACTGTCCGGGTGTCACTGAACCCCGAGCTGCAGGGGCGGGTCTACCCGTCCACCGAGCCGTACCTCGTCGGTCGTGAGAAGGTGCGCGAGTTCGCCCGCGCCGTGTTCGCGACGAACCCGATCAACCTCGACCCCGAGGCCGCCACGGCCGCCGGCTACGCCGACGTCGTCGCCCCGCCGACCTTCGCCGTCGTGGTGCAGGAGCGCTCGCTCGCGCAGCTGCTCGCCGATCCCGACGCGGGCATCGACTTCTCGCGGGTGGTGCACGGCGACCAGCGCTTCACCTCGACCCGCCCGATCGTCGCGGGCGACCTGCTCAGCGCGACGCTCACCGTCGCGAGCGTGAAGACCCTCGGCGCCCACTCGATGGTCACCGCCGAGACGGCGGTCACCGACGCCGCGGGCGAGCACGTCGTCACCGCGATCTCGACGCTCGTGATCCGAGGAGAAGACTGATGGCCGCCCCCGACTTCGCGTCCCTCGCCGTCGGCGACGTGGTCGCCGGGCGCGAGTTCCCGCTCACCCGCGACTCGCTCGTGCGCTACGCCGGCGCCTCCGGCGACTTCAACCCGATCCACTACCGCGACGACGTCGCCGCTTCGGTGGGGCTGCCGGGCGTGCTCGCGCACGGCATGCTCACGATGGGCCTCGCCGTGCAGCCGGTCGTCGACTGGGCCGGCGACCCCGGCCGCGTCGCCGACTACCAGGTGCGCTTCACCCGCCCCGTCGTCGTCGACCCCGAGCAGGGTGCGCTCGTCACCGTGTCGGCCAAGGTCGGTCAGCTCGACGAGGCCGCGACCGTCGCCCGCATCGACCTCACCGTCAAGCTCGGCGACGACACCGTGCTCGGCAAGGCGCAGGTCCGCGTCGCGCTCGGCTGACATGACCGGCGCCTCGTTCTCGGAGCTCACGACCCTGCGGGTCGGCGGGCCGATCGCCCGGCTCGTCACCGCGACCACCCAGCGCGACCTCGTCGACCTCGCCGCCGAGGCGTGGTCGACGGACGACCCGTGGCTCGCCCTCGGCGGCGGCTCGAACCTGCTCGTCGGCGACGACGGGTTCGACGGCACCGTCATCCGCGTCGCGACCAAGGGCATCGAGGTGCTTCCGCGGTCGGGCGAGGGCGAGGGCGACGACGTCGCCCGACTGCGGGTGCAGGCCGGCGAGGTGTGGGACGATCTCGTCGCCTGGACGGTCGAGCACGGCTACTCGGGCCTCGAGGCGCTCTCGGGCATCCCCGGCTCGGTCGGTGCCGCGCCGGTGCAGAACATCGGCGCCTACGGCCAGGAGCTGGCCTCGACGCTCGTCGCGATCGAGTTCCTCGACGAGGGTGCCGAGCGGCCGCGCCGCATGACGGCCGAGGAGCTCGAGCTCGGCTACCGCACCTCGGTGCTCAAGCAGGGTCTCCGGGGCATCGTCGTCTCGGTCGAGCTCGAGCTGCACGACACCGCCTCCGAGCTCGCCGTGCTCGGCGAGGCGCCGGGGCAGCCGATCGCCTACGCCCAGCTCGCGACCGCCTTGAACGTGCAGCTCGGCGACCGCGTGCCGATCGCGCGCGTGCGCGAGACGGTGCTCGCGCTGCGCGCCTCGAAGGGCATGGTGCTCGACGACGCCGACCCCGACTCGGTGAGCGCGGGCTCGTTCTTCACCAACCCGATCGTGACCGAGCGCACGGCCCGCTCGATGCCGGCCGACGCGCCGCGCTGGTACGTCGAGCCCGACGAGCCCGACGAGGTGACCCCGCTCTCGACGATCGCCTCGGGCACCCCGCTCGACGCGTTCCTCGCGCTGCAGGCCGAGCTCGAGGCATCCGGCATCGAGACACCGCCGGATGCCCCGGCCCACGGGCCGCTCGTGAAGCTCTCGGCGGCGTGGCTGATCGAGAACTCGGGCATCTCGCGCGGCTTCGCGCTGCCGGGGTCGCGGGCCGCGATCTCGTCGAAGCACACGCTCGCGCTCACGAACCGGGGCGGGGCGAGCGCCGACGAGCTGGCGCAGCTCGCGCGCTTCGTGCAGCAGCGCGTGCAGGCGGAGTTCGGCATCGTGCTGCGGCCCGAGCCGGTGCTCGTCGGCGTCGAGCTCTAGCCCGGCGCGGCTGAGTGAGGTTCGGCGCCCCGAGGGCGGTGCGAACCGTCCTCACGGCGCAGAACCTGCCGTGGAGTGCGCGAGCGGCGCGCCGGAGCGGGCTATCGTCGAACGGGTGGACCGCAGCGACTTCATCGAACACCGCCGCCCCGACGGGGAGCTCGTCGGCTGGCTGCGCCCCGAGGGCGAGGACTTCGTGCCCGTCGACCTGCTCGGGCGCGAGCTCGGCGATGCCGTCGACTGGCTGACGGGCGAGCAGCAGCTCGAGGAGCACGGGCTCCGGTATCTCGCCGATCCGTACGTGCTCCGTCTCGACGACGGCAGCGAGCTGCGGGTGCGCATCACCGAGGTGAGCACCGACCGCATCGTCGTGAAGAAGGACGACTTCGGCGCGATCGACGTGCCGCTGATGCGGTTCGAGCTCGGCTGGCCGATGCCGGCCGAGCTCACGCCGCTCGGCGACCGGGACGTGCCCGTCGTCTGGTGACGGCGAGCGCGCCCGGTGCGCTCAGGACGACGACGAAGCCGACGCGCGGCGCTGGCGCTCGCCCCGCCGGATGAGCCCCACGATGCCGAAGAGCGCGACGACGATGCCGACCACGGCGAGCAGGTAGAGCGGCACGAGCTGCATCGGCACGGCGGCGATCCAGAAGAGCACCTCGTCGCGGTGCTGCAGGTCGGTGAGCGTCCAGAGCGCGAACGCGGCGACGGTGCCGAACAGCAGCGCCCAGACCAGCGCGCCCCAGCGGATCGTCGGGCGGGGGAGCGCGGCGCCCGTCGCCGCAGCGGTGTCGCTGCTCGAGGGGGTCGCGGTCGCGGTGGACCAGTCGGCCGCGGTCGCGGCCGGCGGCGTCAGCGGGGTGTCGTCGGCGAGCACCCGGTCGGAGGCGAGCGTCTCGATGCCGTCCTCGACACGAGCCGTGCCGTCGAGGCGAGCCGTGCCGTCGAGGCGAGCCGTGTCGTCGCGGCGCTCGTCGGGCGTGGGTTCGGGCATGTTCGCTCCGTTCATTCGAAGACCTCGATGAAGACCGATCCGCTGTTCTGCCGGAGGACGAGTCGCGCGTCGGCCGTCGCGCCCTCGGTGTCGTCGGCCGCCACGTCGCCGAGCACGAGGATGCGGTCGTCGACGTCGCCGAACTGGCGCTGCGACGGGTTGCCGTCGGCGTCCCAGACGGTGTAGGTGATGGCACCCGCGTCGTTCGCGTCGAGCACGAGCGAGGTGCGCGGCTCGACGGCGATGTAGGTGTCGCCGGTGCCCTGGGTCAGGGTGATCACCTGGGTGTCGTTCGGATAGGCGTCGTAGGAGCCGACCGAGACGTACGCGTCGCCGACGGGCTGCAGGAGCTGCTGCGGGTAGCCGAGCGAGATCGCCTGGTTGGGGCCGATGAGCGAGCCGTAGGGCGCGAAGGCCGAGACCGCGGTGCTCACGAGCATCGCCACGAGGGTCGTCGCCGTGACCGCAGCGAGGATGCCGCTGCGGCGGCGCCGGAGGGCGGCGATCGCCATGCCGAGCGAGAGCGCGAGCGTCGCGGCGGCGAGGGCGATCGCGGTGCTGAACGCCGCAGCCTCGGCCGAGCCGAAGGCCCAGATGGCGGCGACGGCCCCGACGACGACCGCGAGGCCGAGCATCGTGAAGACGTATGCGGCGCTCGCCCGGGGACGGCTCGCCTTGCGCGCGGCACGGGCCGCTGCGGCCTGCGCCTGGAACTCGAGCGACCGGGCCCGGTTCTCCTCGGCGAACTGCGCCCGCGCGGCCCGATCGGCCTCGGCCTGGCCGGCCTTCCATTCGGCGTGCGAGACGCGCCACGCCTCGTGCTGCGCCCGCCAGTCGGCGATCGCGGCCGCATCGGCGCCCTCGGCGGGCACGGGCGGCTCGGCGGCCGCGGGCGGCGCGGCGGAGGCGGCGGATGCCGCTCCGGCGGCCGTGCCGGCGGCGAACGCGGCGGCCGTGGTCGGGGTTGCCGCGGTGGCCGGGGTCGCGTCGGCCGTGGTGCCCGGGTCGCCGGGGGCGGCGGCGACGGGCCCCGAGCCGGCGGCGCTCGGCGCGGAAGCCATTCGCGCGGCACCGCCGGCCGGGGAGTTCGCGGAGGATCGACGGGCGAGCCAGATGACGAACCAGACGATCGCGCCGACGACGAGCAGCACCCAGATGACACGCAGCGGCCACGTCAGGTTGACGCCGAACACCGGGTCCGAGATCTGCCAGTCGGGCCACCAGCGCCAGCCGAGCCACCCGCCCTGCACGAGGGGGATGAACCCGATGACGCCCATCACCGCGATGCCGACGACCGCGGGGTCGACGATGCCGCGGGTGAGGCGCTCGAGGTGGATCTCGCCCTCGGCGTCGGGCAGCAGCAGCCAGGCGATCGCGTAGACGAGCACGAACGGAGCTCCGAGCACCGCGAGCACGACGACGATGCCGCGCACGATGATCGGGTCGATGCCGAGCCGGGCGCCGACGCCGGCGCAGACGCCGCCGAGCCAGCCGGCCCGCCGCGGCACGCCGAGCCGGCGGAGCCAGGCGTAGAAGCCGGGGCCCGTGGCATCCGGCTGGTTCGAAGGCGAACCGACCGCCCCGTCGGCCTGCTGGCCGGCGGACGCGGAGTCCCCCTGCACATCCTCCGGCGCTGGGCCGGCCCCTGGGGCGGTCTGGTTCGTCTCCATGCTTCGATGCTGGCAGCGCCGCCGGGTCGCCCGCCATGGGGTGGATCCCTGATTCGACCCTGAGGGTGGGCCCACGCCTGAGGCCGGGGCGGCGTCGTCTGCTTGGATTGCAGGCATGGAGCAACGCGCGGTGCCTGAGGAGGTCGCGTCGGCGACCGCGGCGCCGTCGCCGAGGATGACCCGCCCGCGCGCCTGCCTCGCGACGGGCACCGCGGCCGGGCTCGCCGAGCACCTCGGGTGGCCCGTCGCGCTCGTGCGCGCGGCGTTCGTCGTGACCTGCCTCGCGAGCGGCGCCGGGCTGCTGCTGTACCTCTGGTTGTGGGCGCTCACCCCGTGGCAGGAGGGCGAGGCGCAGCCGACCCGGCGCGCGCCGGTGGCCTGGATCCTCGTCGTCGCCGCGACGGTGTGCCTCGTGGTGGCCTGGGCGACGCCGGGGCGCGTCGTCGAATCGGGCGGCCAGGGCCTCGTCGGCTGGCTCGGCCTCGTCGCCGCGGGCGTCGCGCTCGCCGCAGGTGCCGGAGCCTGGGCGACGCTCGTCGACCGCCCCGATCCCGAACGCGGGCCGCGCGCCGAGCTCGCGATCCGCCTCGTCGCGACGGTGCTGCTCGCGGTGACCGCGCTCGCCCTCGTGCTCGGCCCGACCGCATCGTGGTACCCGGTGCCGACCTTCGTCGCGGCGTTCGCCGCGCTCATCGGCATCGCGCTCGTCTACCTGCCGACCCTCCTCGCCCAGTGGCGCGAGCTGAGCGACGAGCGCACGAAGCGCATCCGCGAGGAGCAGCGCAGCGAGATCGCCGCGCACCTGCACGACTCGGTGCTGCAGACGCTCGCGCTCATCCAGAACCGTGCGGGGGCCACGAGCGAGGTCGCCCGCATCGCACGGGCGCAGGAGCGCGAGCTCCGCGACTGGCTCTTCGCGGGCGACGGGCCGGCCGACAGCGACCTCGGCACCGACCTCCGCGACTTCGGGGCCGCGCTCGAGATCGACTACGCGGTGACGGTCGACGTCGTGGTGGTGGGCGAGATCCGCGAGCGGGCGAGCGGCGAGCTCGCCGCGGCGGCGCGCGAGGCGATGTTGAACGCGGCGCGTCACGCCGGGGGAGAGGTGTCGGTGTACGTGGAGTCGAGCCGTGAGGCGGTCGAGGTGTTCGTGCGCGACCGCGGGCCGGGGTTCAGCCTCGCCGAGGTGCCGGGCGACCGGCTCGGGGTGCGCGAGTCGATCATCGGCCGGATGCGCCGGGCCGGCGGCTCGGGATCGGTCGCGCCGGGCGCGGGCGGAGTCGGCACCGAGGTGCGCCTGCGGTTCCCGGCCGAGCGCGGCAACGGGGAGGGGCAGCGTGGCTGAGCGCGTCAGGGTCGTCGTGGTCGACGACCATTCGATCTTCCGGTCGGGACTGAAGGCCGACCTCGACGAGACCATCGAGGTCGTCGGCGAGGCGCACGACGTCGAGTCGGCCGTCGCGACGGTGGTGGAGGCCGCGCCCGACGTCGTCCTCCTCGACGTGCACCTGCCCGGTCTCGCGGTGCCCACGGGCACGAGCGGCGGGGCGGAGGTGATCCGGCGTGCGGCGAACTCCGTGCCGGCCACGAAGTTCCTCGCGCTGTCGGTCTCCGACAAGGCCGAGGACGTCGTCGGCGTGATCCGCGCCGGCGCGCGCGGCTACATCACGAAGGGCTCCTCCGGCGCCGACGTCAGCCGCGCGGTGCACGCCGTCGCGGGCGGCGACGCGGTGTTCTCGCCGAAGCTCGCCGGCTTCGTGCTCGACGCGTTCGGCGCCGCGGTCGGCGAGACCGCGCAGGCGAGCGACGAGCTCGACCGGCTCTCGGCGCGCGAGCAGGAGGTCATGCGGCTCATCGCCCGCGGCTACGCCTACAAGGAGGTCGCCTCGGAGCTCTTCATCTCGACGAAGACCGTCGAGACGCACGTCTCGGCGGTGCTGCGCAAGCTCCAGCTCTCGAGCCGGCACGAGCTGACGGCGTGGGCGAACGCGCGGCGCCTGCTCTGAGGCGCCGCCCTCCGGGGGCATCCTGCCCGGCGGACCCGCCCGCACGCGCCGTCCGGTCGACAGGGACTTCGGCGGCCGTCGGCAGGGGGTCCCCTCGGGAGATCGCGCTGCAACTCCGCTTCACCACCGATTCTGCGGCGGCACCTCCTCGCCGGGCGAGGATCGACGCGCAGTCACGCCGAAGTACCGACGCACCGACGTACCGGCGTACCGATACCGACCCCGGACGCGCAGCGGCCGACTACTCCGAGCGCTCGAGCAGTGCGTCGCGCACCTCGCGGCGCAGCACCTTGCCGATGAGCGAGCGCGGAAGCTCGTCGAACGGCTCGATGCGCCTCGGCACCTTGTACGGCGTGAGGCTCGCGCGGCAGAAGTCGCGCAGCGCCGTCTCGTCGAAGACCGCGCCCTCGCGGAGCTCGACGCCCGCCGCGACGGTCTCGCCGCCCGAGCGGCCGGGGAGGCCCACGACGGCCGCACCGCGTACGTCGGGGTGCGCGAGCAGCGCGACCTCGACCTCCGAGGGCGAGACGTTGAATCCGCCCGTGATGATGAGCTCCTTTCGGCGGTCGACGATCGTCACGAAGCCCTCGTCGGAGACGCGCACGATGTCGCCGGTGCGCAGCCAGCCGCCGGGCAGCAGCGTCTCGGCGGTCTCGACCGGGCGTCGCCAGTACCCCTGGAACACCTGCGGACCGCGCACGAGCAGTTCGCCGGCCTCGCCGGCGGGCAGGTCGACGTCGGGGTGGTCGGGGTCGATGACCCGGATGTCGGTGCTCGGGAACGGCACGCCGACGGTGCCGGGTCGCCGGGTCGGCCCCATCGGGTTGCCGAGGGTGATCGGCGACGACTCGGTCATGCCGTAGCCCTCGACGAGCAGCCCGCCCGTCGCGTTCTCCCACAGGTCGACGGTCGCGATCGGCAGGCTCATCGCGCCCGAGATGGCGAACCGGATGCTTCGGAGCGCGCGCGGATGCGTCGCGGCATCCCGCACGAGGCGGTCGTAGATCGGCGGCACGGCCGGCAGGAACGTCGGCGGCGAGTGCCGCGCGGCGTCGAGCACCAGCTTCGAGTCGAACGTCGGGAAGAGCACGAGCCGCGCGCCGATGCTCATCGCGAAGGTGAGGCAGAGGGTCATGCCGTAGGCGTGGAAGAGCGGGAGCACCCCGTAGAAGACCTCCTCGCCCTCGACGAGGCCCGGCACCCAGGCCCGCCCCTGCATCGCGTTCGCCCGCAGGTTGCGGTGGCTGAGCACCGCGCCCTTCGGCGACCCGGTGGTGCCGCTCGTGTACTGCAGCACCGCGGTGTCGTCGAGCCCGGGGCGCGGATGGCGCTTCGAGAGCGCGCGCCGAGCGGTGAGCCGCTCCCAGGCGATGAGGCCGCGCGCCGTCGGCGTCGTCGTGAGCGCCGCGCGGGAGCGGCGCGCCGTCGGGATCGGCAGTCGGAGCGCCACGCGCTTGCCGAGCGGGAACGCGCGCGTCAGGTCGACGGCGACGATGCCGCCCGGCCGGATGTCGGGCGGGAACTCGGCGACGGTGTCGGCGACCTTGTCCCAGACGATCGCGACCTTCGCGCCGTGGTCCTCGAACTGATGCCGCAGCTCGGGCGGCGTGTAGAGCGGGTTGTGCTACGATCGCGCCGAGGCGCAGCACCGCGTAGAACGCGACGACGTGCTGCGGGCAGTTCGGCAGCACGATCGCGACGCGGTCGCCCGCCTCGACGCCGAGCCGGCGCAGCCCTTCGGCGGCCGAGGCGATCTGCGCGCCGAGCTCGGCGTAGCTCGTCTCCGCGCCGAAGAACTCCAGGGCTGTGCGTCGGCGGAACCGGCCGACCGCGTCGTCGATCATGTCGACGAGGGTGTGGCTCGGCTCCTCGATCGTGTGCGGCACGCCCTCGGCGTAGTGCGCGAGCCAGGGGCGGTGTTCATACGGGGTCATGCGAGCCTCTCGAGGCCGTCGGCATGCGTCGACGGCGGGCTCGGCCCGGCCGCTCCTGCGGTGCATGCGGACGCCACGTCCAGCGTAGGCGACCCCGCATGCACCGCACCGGATGCGAGCGGGTCAGCGCTGCGCGGGCGTCGATCCGGTGGCGGCCCCGGCCGGGTCGCCGTCGTCGGCCGGCCCCGTCACCACGGTGCCGCCGTCGCGCAGCGCGAGCTCCGCGGCATCCGCCTCACTGCCCGCGATCGCCTCGCCGCGCGCGACCATGCCGGCCTCGTCGGAGAGCGGGATCTGCTTGAGGAACAGGGCCAGCACGAAGGCCGCGAGGATGAACGGGATGAGGTACCAGAACACCGGCGCGAGGGAGTCGGCGTACGCCGTCACGATCGCGTCGCGGACGGGGTCGGGCAGCTCCGAGAGCGCCTGCGGGTCGAGCGTCGACATCGCGTCGCCGGCCTGCGAGGCGCTCGCCCCGGCATCCGTGAAGATCTTCGTGAGGTTCTCGGAGAGCCGGGTCGTGAACATCGCGCCGAAGATCGCGACGCCGAGCGAGGCGCCGACCTCGCGGAAGTAGTTGTTCGTGCTGGTCGCGGTGCCCACCTGGGTGGCCGGCACGGCGTTCTGCACCACGAGCACGACGACCTGCATGATGAGGCCGAGGCCCGCGCCGAACACGAACAGGTAGACGCAGATCAGCCAGATCGGGGTGTCGGCCGAGAGGGTCGTCATGGCGAGCATCGCCGCCGCCGTCACGAGGGTGCCGGCGATCGGGTAGGCGCGGTAACGGCCCGACTTCGAGATCGCGATGCCCGACCAGATCGACGTGCCCATCATGCCGGCCATCATCGGCAGCATCAGCAGGCCCGAGGCCGTCGCCGAGGTGCCCGACGACATCTGCAGGAAGGTCGGCACGAAGGCGATCGCCGAGAACATGCCGATGCCGAGGGTGAAGCCGATCGCGGTCGCGTTGATGAAGACCGGGTTCTTGAAGAGCGACAGCGGGATGATCGGGTCTTCGGCACGCGCCTCGGCCCAGACGAACATGCACGCGGCGGCGAGGAGGCCGACACCCCAGGCCCAGGTCTCGATCGCGCCCCAGCCGTGCTCGGCGCTGCCGCCGAAGTCGGTGAAGAAGATGAGGCAGACGGTCGCGGCCGAGAGCAGCATGACGCCGAGCACGTCGATGCGGTGCGTCGCCTTCTTGCTCGGCAGCGTCAGCGTGAACCAGGCGATGGCGAACGCCGCGATGCCGATCGGGATGTTGATGTAGAACGCCCACTGCCACGTGAGGTGGTCGACGAAGTACCCGCCGAGCAGCGGCCCGGCCACGGCCGAGAGGCCGAAGATGGCGCCGAGCGGGCCCATGTACTTGCCGCGCTCGGAGGCCGGCACGATGTCGGCGATGATCGCCTGCGACAGGATCATGAGCCCGCCGCCGCCGAGGCCCTGCATGGCGCGGAACGCGACGAAGGCCCAGAACGTGGGTGCGAAGGCGGCGCCGACCGAGGCCACCGTGAAGAGCGCGATCGCGATGAGGAACAGGTTGCGGCGCCCGAGCACATCGCCGAACTTGCCGTAGATCGGCATGACGATGGTCGTCGCGAGCAGGTAGGCGGTGGTGATCCACGCCTGGTACTCGACGCCGCCGAGCTCGCCGACGATCGTCGGCATGGCGGTCGAGACGATCGTCTGGTCGAGGCTCGAGAGCAGCATGCCGGCGATGAGCGCCGAGAAGATGATCCAGATGCGTCGCTGGGTGAGGAGGAGGGGGGCCGCCGGGGCGGGTGGTGCGGTGGTCATTCGGTTCCTTCGGGGGTGGGGGAGAAGAGGGCGCGTGCCGAGTCGAGCGACTCGAGGAGCAGCGCCGCGAAGTCGGTGGTGTTGCCGGGGGTGAAGTAGCGGGCGGCCGAGGCGCGCACGATCGTGCCGATCAGCTGCACGGCCATCGCGGCGCGGGGGTCGCCGGGGGCGAGGCCCTCGCGGAACTCGATGACGCCGATCATCCTGCGCTCGAGCTCGGCGCCCTCGCGCATGAACTTCGGCAGCAGCTGCGGCTCGCGTTCGACGAGCATCTCGGGGTTCGGCTCGTCCTCGGGGTGCTCCACGTCGAAGGGGATGCTCGCGATCGCGAGGCCGACGAGATCATGCATGAGCGTCGACGAGATGCCGGTGGCATCGCTCGGGCGCGCGTTCACGAACTCGGTGAGCGCGGCATCGTCGAGGGTGTCGTCGCGGTGGCCGATGACCGCGTCGTCCTTCGCGTGGAAGTAGTTGAAGAAGGTGCGGCGGGAGACCCCCACGCGCTCGCAGAGCTCCTCGACCGTGAAGCCGCCCAGGCCGTGCTCCATGGTGAGCAGGCGCGCCTGGCGGGTGAGTTCGCGCCGAGTGCGCTCCCGGCGTTGCGCACGGACGCCCTCGGGTTTCGTTGCACTCTCGTTCATAGAGTGCAAGTTTGCACTATTGGGCCAGGAGTGCAAAATCCCGATCGGTTCTCGAGGCTTCTAGAGCAGGCCCAGCTCCATCGCCCGGGTCACCGCGCGGGTGCGGTCGCTCACCCCGAGCTTCTCGAAGACGTGCAGCAGGTGCGTCTTCACCGTCGCCTCGCCGATGAAGAGCTCGCGCGCGATCTCGGGGTTCGAGCGGCCGGCGGCGACGAGCCGCAGCACCTCGAGCTCGCGCGGCGAGAGCGACGGCGCGGCCTCGGCGGGCTCCGCGGCGTCGGCGCGCACCCGCGCCACGAGCTTCGCGGCGATCGACGGCGCAAGCACGGTCTCGCCGCCGGCCACGGCGCGGATGCCCGCGAGGATCTCCTCCTGCGGCGCCGCCTTCAGGAGGTACCCGCCGGCGCCGGCCTCGATCGCCGACAGGATGTGCTCGTCGGTCTCGTAGGTCGTCAGCACGAGCACGCGGGTGCCCGGCACCTCCGCGACGATCGCGGCGGTCGCCGAGGCGCCGTCGACGCCGGGCATGCGCAGGTCCATGAGCACCAGGTCGGGATGCTCCGCGCGCGCCAGCTCCACGGCCTCCGCCCCGTTCGACGCCTCCCCGACGACCTCGATGCCGGCGGCCGTGCCGAGCAGCCCGACGATGCCGGCCCGCACGATCGGGTGGTCGTCGGCCACGACGACGCGGATCGGATTCATCCCTGCTCCTTCCGGGGCACGGTCACGCGCAGCAGCGCACCGCCGCCGTCGGCCGGGCCGAACTCGAACGTGCCGCCGACGAGCGCCGCGCGGTCGCGCAGGCCCGCGAGCCCGAAGCCGCCGGGCTCCGCCTCCTCGCCCGCGCCCGCCGGGCCGACGCCGTCGTCGCGCACCGTCAGCTCCACCCGCTCGGCCGACGCCCGCACCGCGATCTCGGCGCGGCTCGCCTGCGCGTGCTTGCGCACGTTGGCGAGCCCCTCCTGGGCGCACCGCAGCAGCACGACCTCGAGCTCGCGGTCGAGGCCCGTGGCATCCGCCTCGATGCCCACCCGCACCCCCGTCTCGCGCTCGAACGCGGCACCGAGCCGGCCGAGCGCGGCGGCGAGGCCGCCGTCGGCCGAGACCGGGGCGAGCGAGGCGACGAGCCCGCGTGCTTCGGTGAGCGCCTCGCGCGCCATCTGCTCGATCAGCTCGACGTCGCCGCGCGCCGCGGCCGCCGCCTCGCCCTCGACGGTCGCGAGGCGGTTCTCGGTGCGCTGGGCGACCATCACGAGGCCGGTGAGGCTCTGTGCGATCGTGTCGTGGATCTCGCGGGCGAGCCGCCCGCGCTCCTCGTTCACGCCCGCCTCGCGGTGCATCGCCGCGAGCTGGCCCTGGGCGGCCTGCAGTTCGTCGTACAGCCGCACCCGCTCCTCGCCGATCTCGGCGATGTGGGTGATCCAGAGGCCGAGCGCGAGGCTGAAGCCGAGCGAGAGCGCCGCGACGGTGAGGCCCGCGAGCCAGCCGCCGAGGCCGAAGTGCACGAGGTACCCGACGAGCAGCGCGAGCGCGATCACCACGTTGGCGATGATCGCGCGCCTGGTCGACGGGGCTGTGATCCAGATGAACGGGTAGGCGAAGGCCTGCAGGATCGACGCGCTCGGGTCGTACGCGACGCCCGTGCCGACGACGGCCGCGAGCACGATCGTGATGACGACGTGCCGCGTCGGGTCCTCGCCGCCGATGCCGCCGCGCAGGTAGGCGAAGTAGAGCACCAGGAACGCGGCCGAGACCGCCCACGCGCCCCAGTCGCCCGGGCCGTAGGGCGGTTCGGCGAGCCCGAAGAGCACGGTCACCGCGGCGACCGCGAGCGCCCCGAGATCCCACCAGCGCCGGTTCAGCATGCCGTCATGCTCTCACGGGCGGATCGGGGCGCTCGCGAGGCCCGCGAACGCTCGCGGGCCCCGCGGAGTGGGATCTCAGGCATCCCGCCTGATCCAGCGGAACGTGATGCGGCTGAGCACGATCCCGACCACGAGCCAGATGCCGAGCGCGATCGCCACGCCGGGCAGGTTCCACGACTCGTTCTGCTCGAGCGCCTCCCAGCCCTCGGGCAGGAAGACGTACCGCATGCCCTGCGCGATCCACTTGAGCGGGAACAGGCTCGCGATGTCCTGCAGCCAGGTGGGCAGCATGTTCCACTGCAGGTAGACGCCCGAGATGAACTGCAGCAGCAGCACCATCGGCACGACCACCGCGGTCGCGCTCTTGCCGCTGCGGGGCACCGCCGAGAGGGCGATGCCGACGAGCGCGCACGTCACGAGGCCGAGCACGAACACCCACGCGAAGGTGAGCCACTTCTCGGGCTCGGTGGGCATCTCGATGCCGAGCACGAGCCATCCGCCGAGGATGAGGAGGCCGGCCTGCAGCGAACCGGTGACGAACACCTGGCCGATCTTGCCGAGGAAGTAGCCGACCGGCGACAGCGGGGTGCCGCCGAGCCGCTTGAGCGTGCCGTTGCTCTTCTCGAGCGCGATGTCGACCGCGAGGTTCTGCACGCCCGACAGCAGGATGCCGGCGGCGATCATGCCGGGGAGGTAGTACGCGGCGATCGAGACCTCGGCCCCGGGAGGGCCGACTTCGCCCTGCGCGCTGAACGCGGCCGAGAAGATCGCGAGCATCACGAACGGGAAGAGGAACGTGAAGAACAGGGTGTCGATCGAGCGGAAGTACGTCTTCGTCTCGTAGCCGATGCGCGAAGCGCCGAGCGCGACCGTGCTCATGCGAGCACCTCCTCCGGTTCGGCAGCGTCGACGCTGCCCACGAGCTGCAGGTAGATGTCCTCGAGGCTCGGTCTGATGACCTCGAGGTCGGCGGGTTCGCCCACCGAGGATGCCATGACCGCGGCGACGACCCGGCCGGGCTCGTGCGTGCGCTCCTCGTGGAGCACGCCGGCCGCGTCGCGCCAGCGCACGAGCGGCACGCGCGCGTCGGCGCCGCCGATCTCGTCGATGCCGCCGAGGCCGACCAGCCGGCCGCCGGCGATCACTCCCGCCCGGTCGGCGAGCTGCGCCGCCTCGTCGAGGTAGTGGGTCGTGAGCAGGATCGTGGTGCCCTCGGCCTTGAGCCCCCGGATGACCTCCCAGAACTGCCGCCTGGCCTCGGGGTCGAAGCCGGTCGTCGGCTCGTCGAGGAAGAGGAGCTCCGGCCGTCCGATGATGCCGAGAGCGACGTCGACGCGCCGCTGCTGCCCGCCGGAGAGCTTCGCGATGCGGGTCTTCGCCTGGGCCTCGAGGCCCACGGCCGCGATGACCTCGTCGACGTCGCGCGGGTTCGGGTAGAACCCCGCGAAGTGCCTCAGCTGCTCGGTCACCGTCACGAGCCCGGTCTCGCCGGTCGACTGCAGCACGATGCCGAGCCGCGCCTTCCAGTCGAGGCCGCCCTTCGCCGGGTCGGTGCCGAGCACGCTCGCCTCGCCGCCGGTGCGGCTGCGATACCCCTCGAGGATCTCGATGGTCGTCGACTTGCCCGCGCCA
This sequence comes from Agromyces sp. NPDC058104, assembly GCF_042884835.1. Classification (NCBI taxonomy): domain Bacteria; kingdom Bacillati; phylum Actinomycetota; class Actinomycetes; order Micrococcales; family Microbacteriaceae; genus Agromyces; species Agromyces sp. NPDC058104. Next base: position 534,450 of record NZ_JBHVTD010000002.1, read on the forward strand.
TTCGGCCCGAGCAGCGCGAAGGTCTCGCCGGGGCCGATGTCGAAGCTCACCCCGTCGACCGCCGTCTTCTGGCCGTACTGCTTGCGGAGCTCCCGCACGCTCACGGCCGCGTCGTTCTTCGTCATGGCTCCAGCGTGACAGTCGGCCCGCCCGGGCGGCAGCGTCCGACGGGTCGATTCCGGCATCCACCGGTCGATGGATGCCGGGGCGGGCGCGCCCCTACCGCGGCTCGATCTCCGCCAGGCGGCGCTCGAGGAACCGCCGCTCGGGCGCGGTCGGCGCGAGCGCGATGGCGTCGCGATAGCGGTCGGATGCCTCGGCGAGCCGCCCCTCGCGGCGCTGGAACTCGGCCTGCGCCGCGGGCAGCAGGTGGTACTCCGCGAGGCGTCCGTCGGCCTGGAGGCGGGCGAGGGCGAGGAGTGCCGTAGCGGCGCCCTCGGCCTCGCCGAGGGCGATCGCCCGGTTGAGCCGGACGAAGGGCGAGTCGGTGAGCGTCGCGAGCGCGTCGTAGCGAGCGACGATCGCGGGCCAGTCCGTCGCGTCGGCGGTCGTCGCGACGGCGTGCAGCGCCTGGATCTCCGCCTGGAGGCGGTAGGCGCCGGCAGGCGCGCCGCCCGGTCCGGCGGTCGCGCTCGGGCCCGCGAGCAGTGCCAGTCCTTCGGTCGTCTCGCCCCGGTCCCAGCGGGACCGATCCTGCTCCGCGAGCGGCACGAGGTCTCCCGCCGCGTCCACCCGTGCGGCGGAACGCGCGTGCTGGAGCAGGAGCAGCGCCAGGAGCGCCCGTGCCTCGTCGAAGTCGGGCATGAGCGAGACGACGAGCCGGGCGAGCCGGATCGCCTCGGCTGAGAGGTCGAGCCGTTGCAGGCGATCGCCCGACGAGGCGAGGTAGCCCTCGTTGGCGATCAGGTAGACGACCGCGAGCACGCCGCCGAGCCGCTCGGCCAGCGCCTCGGCCGGCGGCACGCGATAGGGGATCCCGGCGTTCCGGATCTTGCGCTTCGCGCGAGCGATGCGCTGCCCCATCGTCGACTCGGGGACGAGGAACGCCCTGGCGATCTCGCGGGTCTCCAGCCCGCCGACGGTGCGCAGCGTGAGCGCGACCCGCGCCTCCATCGGCAGCGCCGGGTGCGCGCACGTGAAGACGAGGCGGAGCCGGTCGTCCCACGCCGGGTCCTCGCCCTGCGCGACGACCTCGCCCGGGTCGGCGGGGCCGTCGAGGCTTCCGTCCGCACGGGCGTCCGTCATCCACTCCCTCACCTTCTCGGCCTCGACGCCGCGTCGACGCAGCCGATCGAGCGCGATGCGGCGCGCGGTCGTCGTGAGCCATGCGCCGGGGTTGCGCGGCACCCCGTCACGGGGCCAGGTCGCCGTCGCCCGCTCGAACGCCCCGGCCGCGGCCTCCTCCGCGACGTCCCAGTCGCCGGTCACCCGGATGAGCGTCGCCACGACGCGCGCCCATTCGCCCTCGAACGCCGTGCGGAGTGCACGGTCGACGTCGGCCGAGGCGGCTCCGCCCTGCTCGGGCCGAGCCGCCTCGTGCGCGCCGTGCGCGTCGGGGGCGCGCGTCAGGTCCTCGCCCCCGCCAGGGCGGCGGCGTCGACCGCGCGGGGCTCGAGCCGCACCGCGACGTCCGCAGCCTCGCGCTCCGTGCGCTCGACGTGGTCCTCGTGCGGGTCGAACGGCCAGAGCGGGCGGAGCTCGAGGGCGCCGCCACGGGCCATCGGATGCTTCGACGCGACCTCGATCGCCTCGGCGAGGTCGGCCACCTCGAGCAGGTCGAAGCCCGCGATCCACTCCTTCGCCTCGGTGAGGGGCCCGTCGGCGACGAGCACCTCGCCGTCGCGCCGGCGCACGAAGGTGGCGTCCTCGGGGCCGCGCAGCACCTCGCCGAAGAGCCGCACGCCCCGGCCGTCCATCTCGGTCACCCACGCCTCGGGATCGTCGCCGGCGGCACCGTCGCTCGCGGCTCGCTCACCGGTGGGGTCGGCGATCACGAGCAGCAGGTACCGCTTGCCGACGGGCTCCCGCTCCGCGAATCCGGCCGGCACGATGCGGGCGCCCGGCTCGGCGTCGGGCCACCGCACGAAGGGGCGCACCTCGACCCGGCCGAACGACGCGACCGGATGCCGCGACGCGATCTCGATCGCCTCGTCGAGGTCGCGGGCGTCGATGACGTCGAACCCGCCGATCGACTCCTTCGACTCGGTGAACGGCCCGTCGCTCACGAGCAGCTCGCCGCCCCGGACGCGCAGGGTCGTGGCATCCTGCTCGGGGCGCAGGCGCTCGCCGAACTCGGAGACGCCGCTCGCGACGACCTCGTCGACCCAGTCGCCGACGTTGTCGTCGGCGGCGACGTAGGGCAGTGCGTCCGTTCCCTCTGCGTACAACAGCGCGTATTCCATGTCGGAATCCTCTCTCTCGATCACGCTACGCAGGTACGACGAACGGCGGTAGCCGTTTTCGACACCTCATGCCGGTTCCGCGCGTTCGGCGGGTTCGGCGCTCGCCCGACCCGGTCAGGCGTCGACGAGCAGCCGCGGGTACTGCGCCTCGACGACGTTCGGGTGGGCGCGCAGGCGGCTCTTCAGCCAGTTCTCGCCGAACACCGCGTGCAGCGGGTTCGCCGGGTCCCGGGTGATGCCGGGCGCCTCGGCGGCGAGCTCGGGCGCGAGCTCGATCGTCGGGATCACGGCGTCGAGCGCCGGCCCGTGGAAGTACGGGATCGAGATGCGCTCGGTGCCGGGTGCGGGGGAGACCACGCGGTGCTTGGTCGCCTTGAGGTAGCCGTCGGTCGCGATCTCGAGCAGCTCGCCGATGTTGACGATGAACGCGCCGGCGGGCGCCACGACGTCGATCCATTCGCCGTCCTTCTCGACCTGGAGCCCGGCCTTGCCGTCCTCGACCGAGAGCAGCGTGAGCACGCCGAGGTCCTTGTGGGCGCCGACGCCCTGGGCGGGCTGCTCGGCCGCGACGCCGGGGTAGCGCACGACCTTGAGGTAGGGCGAGGGGCGCTCGAAGGCGGCGTCGAAGGTGTCGGGCGCCGCGCCGAGCGCCTCGGCCCAGCTGCGCAGGAGGCGGGTGCCGACCTCGTCGAGCCGGGCGATCCACTCCTCGGCGACCGCGCGGAACTCGGGCAGCGCCTCGGGCCACAGGTTCGGTCCCTCGAGGATCCAGTAGTCGGGGGTGCCGGCCGTCATGGTCACTGCCGGGCGCTCGGCGCCGAGGTCGATCTGCTCGCGGATGTCGACGCGGCCGAGCGTGCGCTCGCCGCCCATGCGGGTGTAGCCGCGGAAGTGCGGGCTCGTGACGTTCTCGATCGCGAGCTTGTGCGACTCGGGCAGGGCGAAGAACGCCCGCGCCGCCGCGTACGCGCGGTCGATGAGCTCTGCCGGCACGCCGTGGCCGATGAGCGAGAAGAAGCCGACCTCGTGGGTCGCGCGGCGGAGGTCGTCGCGGAACTGCGCCTGCTGCTCGGTCGTGCCGTTGAGCAGGGAGAGGTCGAGAACGGGGATGCCGGACATGGGATGGTCCTTTCGAGTGCCGGGTGGTGCGCCGACGATGCAGCGGCCCCGGCATCCGTTGACGTCGGCTGCGTTGCATCCGGTGATTCGAGTCCGATGCGGGAGATCGGTTCGAGGCGGATGCCGCGGAGCCGACGCGGACGCGTCGGATGCGGCGTGAGCACGGGGCTGCGGTCGGCGGCGCGGGGAATCGCGCCCTGGGGTCGTCGGGGAGACGACCGCCTAGCGGCGACAGCAGCGACAGGTGAAGGTGCTCACGATGTCGGAAACGGTAGCACGGCCCGGGGCGACCCGCCATTCCCCGATCAGTGGGGCAGCACGAGCGAGGCCGCGATGGCGAACATGACCACCGCGATCACGCCGTCGAGGATGCGCCACGCCCGAGGGGTGGCGAGCACGCGACCGAGCAGGCGCGCGCCGTATGCGAGCGCGAAGAACCAGGCGAGGCTCGCGGCCCCCGCGCCGGCGGCGAACGCCCAGCGCTCGTCGCCGTGGCTGTTCGCCACCGAGCCGAGCAGGAACACCGTGTCGAGGTAGACGTGCGGGTTCAGCCAGGTGAGGGCGAGGCAGGTGAGCACGGCCACCGTGAGGGTGGACCGGGCCGGGCGCGAGCGGGCCGGCGCGAGCACCGCGGCGGGAGCCGGGCGGGCGGCGGAGGCCGTCGAGTCCGGGGACGCACCGGGAGTCCCGGCCCGAGCGTCCGCGGGCCCGGCGGCCTCCGCCGCGTCCTCGGCGACGAGCGCCTCGCCTCCGGGCTTCAGCGCGCGCCGCAGGGCGAGCAATCCGTAGCCGACGAGGAACGCGGCGCCCACCCAGCGGATCACCTCGACGAGCCACGGCACGGCGGCGAGCACCGCCCCGATGCCCGAGACCCCGACGACGATGAGCACGAGGTCGCTGAGCGCGCAGATCGCCGCGACCGCGAAGACGTGCTCGCGCCGGATGCCCTGGCGCAGGACGAACACGTTCTGGGCCCCGATCGCGACGATGAGCGAGAGGCCGAGACCGAGGCCGGCGAGCACGGAGGAGAGGGGCATGGAGTCGAGGCTAGGAGGGATCAGAGCATGAATCCAGCTCAAGATCCTTCAGAACCATTAGCCTTGCTTCAGATGCAGATTCCGCTCGACCTCGCTCGCACCCTCGCCGCCGTCATCGACGAGGGCACCTTCGACGCGGCCGCCCGCCGGCTCCGGCTCACCCCCTCGGCGGTCTCCCAGCGCGTGAAGACGCTCGAGCAGCAGCTCGGACGGGTGCTCGTCGTGCGTTCGAAGCCCGCCAGGGCGACCGAGGCGGGGGCGGCGGTCGTGCGGCTCGCGCGGCAGCTCGCGCTCCTCGAGCACGATGCGCTCGCCGAGTTCGGGCTCGATGCCGACAGCGACCAGGACGAGCACGGCGCCGTCCCGGTGAGGCCCGTCTCCATCCCGCTCGCGGTCAACGCCGACTCGCTCGCCACGTGGTTCCTGCCCGCACTCGCCCGGGTCGCCGAGGCCCACCCCGTCGTCTTCGACCTGCACCGCGACGACCAGGACTTCACGGCCGGCCTGCTCGAGTCGGGCACCGTCATGGGGGCGGTCACCTCGCAGGCGACGCCGGTGGCCGGATGCCTCGTGCACCCCCTCGGCGTCATGCGCTACGAGGCCGTGGCGACCCCGGCGTACGTCGCCCGGTGGTCCGCCGGGCACGGCGACGGCGAACGCCCCGGGCCCGGCGCCGTGGCATCCGCATTGCCCGCCTGGCTGGAGCACGCGCCGCTCGTCGACTTCGACCGGCGCGACCACCTGCAGCACGATGCGCTGCGCGCCGCCGGATTCGACGCCGAACGGGCGCCCCGCCACTACGTCCCCGCGTCGAACGACTTCGCGAGCGCCGTGAAGCTCGGGCTCGGCTGGGGCATGCTGCCCGAGTTCCAGTCGTCGCCCGAGCTCGAGCACGGCGAGCTCGTGCGCCTGGGCGGCGCCCCGGTCGGCGTGCCGCTGTACTGGCAGCAGTGGAACCTCAGCTCGCCCCTGCTCGACGCGGTGGCCGACGAGCTCGCGCGCGAGGCGCGGATCACCCTGGTCTGAGCGGGGCCCGAGAGTCCAGTGCTGGCACGCATGCGGAGTCCAGTGCTGGCACGCATGCGGCCATGGGAGTGCCTGCGCTAGCCTCGCCGGCGACCCGGGCGAGGAGCTGCCGGTCCTGGCGAGGAGTTGCCCATGAAGATCTGGGTGGTCGCGGCGATGGTCGCCGCCGCCACCATCGCCGCTGTCGCCGCCGCATACGGCGTCGGGACCCTCGTCGGCCTGGAGGTGGCCACGTCGAGCGGGTCGCCGACGGGGATGGCGGTGCCGGAGCCACTGGGATCGCGCCCCGGAGACCGCCGTGACGACCTCGTCCTGCGGGACGCCCCCGAGCTGCTCGGATCGTACGACCTCGAGGGGTCCGCCGTCGCGTACTGCGGGGAGGGCGAGCTCGCGATGGGCGGCGGACGACTCGGCGCGAGCGGCGGCCTTCGCCTCGTCCACGACGAGGCGGTCGCCGGCAGCAGCGGCGCCGCGCGCCCGATCGGCTGGCGGATCGAGGTCGAACGGAGCGGTCCCGATCGGAGCCCGAGGTTCTTCACCGCCTACGTCGTGTGCCGGGCGGCGGGCTGATCAGGGGCGCACCCACACCCGAAGCGGCCCGAGCGGCCGGAATCCGGCGGAGAGCGCGACGGCGAGCGCGTCGTCCGCCTCGTAGCCGACGACCGGGAGCCCGGGCCAGCGCGCCCCCGCCTCGCGCTGGAGGGCGCGGTACAGCTCCTCGCCACCGCCGAAGGCGTTCGACAGGCCGACGACCTCGCCCGTGCGGGTGAGCACACCGCCGGCCGTGGCAGCCGCGTGCCCCGGTGCCGCGGTCAGCACGAGCACCCCCGGCGCCTCGAGCAGCGGCGCGGCGAACGCCTCGGGCAGGCCGTGGGACCGCGCCCAACGGGCGAGTCCCTGTCGGTCCGTCACCGGGACGAGCCGGGGCGCGTCAGCGCCCGTCAGCGCCGGGGCGGGCGCGGACGCCGCGGGGTCGGCCGCGATCCGGCTCGCCTCGAACAGGGGCGGCCCAACCCGCCGAGGCGAGTTCGAGATCGGCGAAGGAGTCCTTGAGGCTCGAGGCCTCAGGCGAGCGCGTCGCCAGCTCGGCGAGCACCGCCGAGCTGTCGAGCCCGGCTTCGAGGGTGACGGCCTCGGGGTAGCCGCAGGGCGTCGGCGACTCGGCCAACCACAGGGCGCCGTCGAGCGCGAAGCCCGAGGCGATGCCGTGGCTCGCGGCGACCGTGCGGCACCAGTCCGCGTTGTCGCGTGCGGCGAGGCGCGCGAGCTTCGCGTCGCCGCGGGGCATCCGTCTCAGCCGAAGAGGCGCTGCAGTCGCTGCACGCCCTCGAGCAGCGGCTCGTCGCCGAGGGCGTAGCTGAACCGCAGGAAGCCGCTCGGCCCGAACGCCTCGCCGGGCACCGCGGCGACCTCGGCCTGCTCGAGGATCAGGTCGGCGAGCTCGAGCGAGGTGGTCGGCGTGACGCCGCCCCACTCGCGGCCGAGGAGGCCCGTCACGTCGGGGTAGACGTAGAAGGCGCCCTCGGGCACCGGCACGGTCATGCCGTCGATCTTCGAGAGCTCGGCGACGATCAGGCGGCGGCGGCGGTCGAACGCCTGCCGCATCGCCTCGACGGGCTCCTGCGGGCCGTTGAGGGCGGCGATCGCCGCGCGCTGCGAGATGTTCGAGACGTTCGACGAGAGGTGCGACTGCAGGTTCGCGGCGCCCTTGATGACGTCGGCGGGGCCGACCATCCAGCCGAGGCGCCAGCCCGTCATCGCGTAGGTCTTCGCGACTCCGTTGACGAGGATCGTCTGGTTCGCGAGACCCGGAACGGCCTCGACGATCGAGAGGGCGCGCGGGGCGGCGCCGCCGACCTCGGAGTCGAGCGAGCCGTAGGTGAGGTTCTGGTAGATCTCGTCGGCGACGACCCAGATGCCGTGCTCGAGCGCCCATTCGCCGATTTCGCGCGTCTGCTCGGGCGAGTAGACGGCGCCCGTCGGGTTCGACGGCGAGACGAACAGCAGCACCTTGGTGCGCTCGGTGCGTGCGGCCTCGAGCTGCTCAACCGTGACGAGGTAGCCCTGGTCGCTGCCCGCGAAGACGTCGACCTGCGTTCCGCCGGCGAGCTTGATCGCCTCGGGGTACGTGGTCCAGTAGGGGGCGGGCACGAGCACCTCGTCGCCCTCGTCGAGCAGCACCTGGAACGCCTGGTAGACCGCCTGCTTGCCGCCGTTCGTCACGACGACCTGGCCGGGGGAGACCTCGAGGCCCGAGTCGCGCAGCGTCTTCGCGGCGATCGCCTCGCGCAGCTCGGGCAGGCCCGCCGCAGGCGTGTAGCGGTAGTTCTTCGGGTCGCGCGTGGCGGCGAGCGCCGCCTCGACGATGTGCTCGGGCGTCGAGAAGTCGGGCTCGCCGGCGGCGTACGAGATGACCGGGCGGCCCTCGGCCTGGAGGGCCTTCGCCTTCGCATCGACCTTCAGGGTCGCGGACTCGGCGATGGCGGCGATGCGGGCGGAGAGACGGGCGCGTTCGGTCACGGGAACCAGCCTACGGCGCGCGCGCTCCGGATGACAGGCGGTGCGACGCCGCAATCCATCCGGAGACGCGCGGCGGTTCAGCCGAGGTGTTCGAGCTCCTTGCCGTGCACCGTGAGCGCATAGATGACGAGCACGTCGAGCGTGAGCACGATGAGCGACCACCAGGGCTGCACGGGCAGCAGCGCGAGCTGGCCGAGCGCGTTGACCACGACGAGGATCACCGCGATGACGCGGGCCCACGTCGCGCCCGTGAAGAGCACGGCGCCGATCAGCACGAGCAGGGCGCCCGAGATGACGTGCCACCAGCCCCAGCCCTCGACGTCGAAGAGCAGCAGGCCGCCCTGCGCCGTGACGAAGTATGCGCTGTCGGGCATGAACAGCGCGATGAAGCCGTAGAGCAGGTCGAAGCCGCCGGCGACGATCAGGATGATCGCCGCGAAGACGCCCCAGCCGACCCAGCCGGTCGGGCGGACCTCGCCGGTCTGCGTGTCACTCATGGAACCAACCCCCTCGTCGAATGCGGGATGCGACGGGGCCTCGGCGGCGCCGGCGCGCGATGGTGCTGATGGTGCTGAGCCACATGCTACTCAGGGGCGAAGCGCAGGGGAACCGATCTGCCCGCTGACCGGTGATTCCGGCGTCCCCGCGCCGCGGTACGGCCCCGGCGGCGGGCGCCGTCCCCGGCCTCCGCGCACGAGGGGATGCCGCGGGCCGGGCCCGTGGCATCCCCTCGCCGGCGAACGCGCGGGCTCAGCCGGCGACCGTCACCGCCACGTCGGGCTGGTCGCTGAACACGCCGTCCATGCCGGCGGCGAGGTAGACCGCGATCTCGCCCGCCAGGTCGCCCGCCTCGTTCGGCAGCGTGCTCGAACGGAACTCGACCGGGAGGAACTGGTTCTCGAGACGGAAGGTCCAGCCGTGCACGTCGAGGCCGGCGGCGTGCGCGTCGGCGATCACGGGACTCGGCGCGGCGAGCGTGCCCGACGGCGTCCGCGGGATCAGCACGGACTTCTCGACGCCGATGCCGTCGGCGTACCCGGCGATCTCGGCGAGGCCGGCGGGCGTCACGAGGTCGCGGTAGGTGCGGGCGTCGCCCGAGAGGGCGAAGTCGTACGGGCGGCCCGAGTTGCTGACGAGCTGGGCGAGCGGCACCTCGGTGAGGCGGTCGAGCTCGCGGAGGTTCGACACCTCGAAGCTCTGCACGATCACCGGGGCGTCCGCGCGGTCGAGGCCGTCGGCCCGGAGCGCTGCCACGAGCGGCTCCTCGAGCGAGAGGCCGATCGCGTCGAAATAGCTCGGGTGCTTCGTCTCGGGGTAGACGCCGACCTGGCGGCCGTCGCAGCTGATCGAGTGGCGGGCGAGGTCGACGACCTCGTCGAGCGTCGGCACCTGGTAGAGGCCGTCGAACGCGGTGTTCGCAGGGCGGGTCTGCGGCAGCCGCTCCTTCGCGCGGAGTGTGCGGAGCTCGGCGAGCGTGAAGTCCTCGGTGAACCAGCCGGTCACCGTGGTGCCGTCGATGACCTTCGTGGTCCTGCGGTCGGCGAACTCGGGCCGGGCGGCGACGTTCGTCGTGCCGCTGATCTCGTTCTCGTGGCGGGCGACGAGCACGCCGTCCTTCGTCGAGACCACGTCGGGCTCGATGTAGTCGGCGCACTGCACGATCGCCTGCTCGTAGGCCGCGAGCGTGTGCTCGGGGCGGTGGCCGCTCGCGCCGCGGTGGCCGATGACGGTCACCTGTTCGGGCTCGATCTTCGTGCGATCGAGGTCGATCACGGCGAACTCGGTGTCGTCGGGGGTGCCGGGCACGCGGGCGTCGTTGCCGGGGTAGTTGTTGTCGTTGCCGATGAGCAGGCGCCCGTCCTTCAGCTGCACGATCGTCTCGAACGACTGCACCGGCAGCGAGAACACCTCGCCGGTGCCGTAGCCGTCGCCCGCGCCGATCCCGTCGGGGTTGGCGATGCGCAGGGCGTCGAGCACGAGCGTCTTCTCGAGGTATCCCTCCGCGTCGGCGCGCTTCAGGTTCACCTGGTAGACGCGCTTCGTGACCGACTGCTCGCCCTCGAAGTCGTCGCGCTCGACGACGAGCAGCACGTCGTTCTTCACGGTGAACGCGTCGCCGACGACGTTCGGCTCCTGGTCGGCCTGGTAGTTCCAGGTGCGGCCGGTGTAGACGCCCCGCTTCGTGTCGAACTCGTGGATCTCACGACGGCGGAGGTCGTCGTCGTCGGCGTACGAGCCCTCGACGATCGGGTAGAGGTAGCGGCCGTTGACCGAGCCGGCGAGCGCCTCGAAGCCGCGGCTCGCCCGCACTCGCGGGGTCTCGCCGGCGGCGAGGTACGGGTTCTGGGGCGACTTCGCGCCGTCGAGCGAGTAGGGCTTCTCGAGCAGCGTGCCCTCGGCGTCGAAGTGCAGCAGGAACGGCCCGAACTCCTCGCCGACCCAGAAGCTGCCGTCCTTCGCACGCACGACCGACTCGATGTCGAAGTCGGCGCCGGTGAGCAGGCGGTCCGGGGTGTCGTCGTTCACGATCGGGAAGTCGAGCACGCCGTTGCGGTCGTTGTACGAGATGAACCGCTCGACCTCGAGCGAGCCGTCACCCCCGTCCGCGGTCTGCCAGTCGGGCGTCACCAGGTAGTTGCGCAGCAGGAAGTCGGCCGAGTTGCCCTTCGAGCCGAACCCGTTGTCGGGCTGCGCCCAGAAGGTGCCGTCGGCGTTCTCGATCACGGCCGAGAAGCCCGGGATGACCTGGCCCTCCCACGGGCCCTGCCGGCCGTTCGCGGCGGAGGCGAGCGCGCCCGATGCGGGCCCGTCGGCGAGGAAGTCGGCCGAGAGCGTCGCTCGCGCGACGAGCGTCGGCTCGAAGGCGTGCATCGGCGAGGTCGGGGTGGTCTGCCCGTTGCCGACGGCGTCGGCCGGGGCGGCGGCGAGCAGGGCGGCCGCGGCGGCGGTCGCGGCGGTGACGGCGATGACGCGCGGCAGCGCGCGTCGCGTGAGGATTCGGCTCATGGTCGCGAGCAAATCGGGCACGGCCTGCACCCCCGTGTCGCCCGGGCGTCCGGCGGGCGACGAGCCGGTGAACGATCGTCGGCGGCGCGACGGCTCAGAGGTTCTGGCCGATGTCCCACAGGCGGTCGGGCCGGCCGTCGATCGCCTCGGAGACCGCGAGCGCCTGGTCGTCGGAGAGGGAGGCGACGTAGTCGACGACGCCGCGGCCGACGCCGAGCCGGCGCACCGCGCCGGCGTCGGGCACGGGCACTCCCTCGGGCCGGGTGGCCCGCACGAGCTCGTAGCCCGCGGTCGCGATGTCGACGAGCTCCTTGAGTCGCTGCGGCACCCGGTGGCGGTCGTAGTCGTCGGTCACCCACGCCGTGAGGCCCTTGACGGCCCGGGTCAGCACCCGGCTGAGGCCGCGCTGGTACATCGCGATGTCGGCCCGGTCGAGGATGAAGTGCCGGTGCACGAACTTCAGGATCTCGACCTCGTGCCACGCCCCCCGGTCGAGCGCGACGAGGCCGGTGCGGGCGACGCCCTCGGGGGCGGGCACGACCGAGGTCTGCAGGTGGCCGATCCAGCGGTTCGTGAACGAGGAGAGGGCGCGCTCCGACGCGATCGAGCCGTCGAACGGCGTCGCGAGCAGGCCGTCGACGAGGTCGTCGGCGACGGTGTCGACCGCAGCGGCGAAGGCATCGTCGTCGGCGACCCAGGCGTCGCTCGCCCTGAGCTTGCGACGGAGCGCCTCGAGGGCGGCGCCGGCGGGCGCGGTGCGGGAGGCGAGCTCCTCGTCGCCGAGCGCGCGCAGTTCGCTCCACCCCTCGACCCAGCCGCGGAACTCCCGCGCGACCGCGCCGTGGCTCAGCAGCCCGGCGCGGTAGAAGTCGTCGACGTCGTGGATCGAGTACGCGATGTCGTCGGCGGTGTCCATCACCGAGCACTCGAGCGACTGCACCATCGACGGCAGGCCCGCGCGCGCCGCGGCGAGATCGGCCGCGTCGAGCCCGTAGGCCGAGAACTTCGTCGCGACGGCCTCGCCGTCGACGACGCGCATGCCGCGGGGGAGGCCCCCGTCGGCGAACGGCGTCGGAGAGGCGAAGCGGGTCCACGGGTACTTCGCGATCGCGGTGCGCACGGCCGCCGTGAGATTCAGGCCATGGGATGCCGCGGCGCTGACGTCGAGGGTCGCGATGATGCGGTAGCTCTGCGCATTGCCCTCGAAGCCGTCGTCGAGGCCGAGCGTCTCTCGGGCGAGCCGGTCGAGCACGCGCTCGCCGAGGTGCCCGAAGGGCGGGTGGCCGAGGTCGTGCGCGCTCGCCGCGGCCTGCACGACGACGGCGTCGCAGCCGTGCTCCACGGCGAGCGCATGGGCCGGCGACGAGGCATCCGCGAAGCCGACCGCGATGGCGCGCGCGACCGCGGTCACCTTGATCGAGTGGGTGAGCCGGTTGTGGATGAGCGGGCCCGCACCAGGCTGCGCGATGACCTGGGTGACCGCCGAGAGCCGCGAGAAGTACGGCGAGAACCGGATGCGCTCGAGGTCGAGGCGGAACTGCGAGTGCTCGCCGACGACCTCGACGCTGGAGCTCGGCTCGGGGGTGCGGCGGGCGGCGCGGTCGGGGCTCATGAACCCAATGTAGGCGCCGGTTCGCGCGAGCCGCTCGCGTCGCATAGACTGTTCGATGTTGCTTTCCTCAGCAAAACTTCACTGCGCCCGAAATCTCAGATTTCGAGTGCGACGGAGCGAGGCGGTGACTCCGAGGTGCCCTCGCAACAGGGCCCGAGGGCGGTGGCTCAATTGGTAGAGCAGCGGTCTCCAAAACCGCAGGTTGCAGGTTCGAGTCCTGTCCGCCCTGCGAGCCGGCAGTGATTGCCGGCCCACGAAAGGTGTACGAGGTGGCACGAAAAGTAATCGACGAACCGAGTGAGGACGTCGTCGCCAACGCGAAGCGCGACCGCGCCGCGCGTCGGAATCCCTTTTCGCGCATCGCCCTGTTCATCCGGCAGGTCATCGCTGAGCTGAAGAAGGTCGTCACCCCCACGCGGAGGGAGCTCGTCAGCTTCACGATCGTGGTGCTCGTGTTCGTCATCATCATGATGGCGCTCGTCTGGGGCCTCGACCAGCTGTTCGGGTGGCTGGTGCTGTACGTCTTCGGAACGACCGGGGTCTGATCGAGGCCTTCGGCTCGCCAACCCGTTCGCCGCAGGCGCACGAAGAGAAGGATCGAGAATTGTCAAGGACTGAGCACGACGACGTCGATTGGGCCACGGCTGCAGAGCAGTCGGCCGAAGACGACGAGGCGCAGACGGGCAACGTCAACGAGCACGAGGAGCAGTCCTCCGAGCCGGCCGAGCACGTGGCCGTGCACATCGTCGACGACGAGGGCAACGACGTCGACCTCGACGCCGTGCTCGACTCCCTCGCCGAGGCGAGCGACCCCGAGGCCGACGCGATCGTCGACGACGCACTCGACATCGACTCCGCCGACGAGGCCGAGGCCGCACTCGAGGCCGTTGAAGAAGAGGCCGACACCGAGTTCGACCCGTACGAGGAGTTCCGCGCCGAGCTGCGCTTCCTCCCGGGCAAGTGGTACGTCATCCACTCGTACGCGGGCTTCGAGCGCCGCGTGAAGGCGAACATCGAGCAGCGACGCGAGTCGATGGCGATGGCCGACTACATCTACCAGGTCGAAGTGCCGATGGAAGACGTGGTCGAGATCAAGAACGGCCAGCGCAAGATGGTCACCCGCGTCCGTATCCCCAGCTACGTGCTCGTCCGCATGGAGCTGAACGAGGAGAGCTGGTCGGTCATCCGCCACACGCCCGGCGTCACGGGCTTCGTGGGCAACGCGCACAACCCGACCCCCCTCCGCTTCGAGGAGGCCTTCGGCATGCTGAAGAGCCTCGTCGAGATCAAGGACGTCGCGCCCGCCAAGGGTGCGAAGGCCGGCGCCGCCACCGGTGCAGCCCGCCAGATCCCCGCCGAGGTCGACTTCGAGGTCGGCGAGACGATCACCATCAAGGACGGCTCGTTCGCCGGCCTGCCCGGCACGATCAGCGAGATCAAGCCCGAGAGCGGCAAGCTCACCGTGCTCGTCTCGCTCTTCGAGCGCGAGACCCCGGTCGAGCTCAGCTTCGACCAGGTCACGAAGCTCTAAGCACCCTCAGAACCTCCACAGCCAGCCCTCCGGTATACTCGGAGGGTTGTGCTGCGTTCGGCTCCGGCCGAACCCACACGAACCACCGCCGTCCGGAACCGCCGGAACGACGGGAGAGTGCCCCCAGGGCGTTCGAACAGAAAGAGAGAAATCATGGCACCGAAGAAGAAGGTCACTGGTCTGATCAAGCTTCAGATCAACGCCGGCGCCGCCAACCCCGCACCGCCCATCGGTCCGGCGCTTGGTCAGCACGGCGTGAACATCATGGAGTTCTGCAAGGCCTACAACGCGGCGACCGAGTCGCAGCGCGGCAATGTGATCCCCGTCGAGATCACGGTCTACGAAGACCGCTCGTTCACCTTCATCCTGAAGACCCCGCCCGCTGCCGAGCTCATCAAGAAGGCCGCCGGCGTCGCCAAGGGTTCTGGCGTCCCCCACACCACCAAGGTCGGCAAGCTCTCGCAGGACCAGGTCCGCGCGATCGCCGAGCAGAAGATGGCCGACCTCAACGCGAACGACCTCGACGCCGCGTCGAAGATCATCGCGGGCACCGCTCGCTCGATGGGCATCACGGTCGAATAAGGCCGCAGCGGAGGTCGAGCGACCTCCGCTCCTCAGAACTCAGCATCAGTGGCAGCGCCCGCCAGGCGCAGATGACCACACTCTCTCAAGGAGAAGCAACATGGCACAGAAGTCCAAGGCCTACCGCGCCGCGGCCGAGAAGATCGAAGACGGCAAGCTCTACACCCCGAGCGAGGCCGTGGCCCTCGCGAAGGAGACCGGCTCGGCGAAGTTCGACTCGACCGTCGAGGTCGCGCTGAAGCTCGGCGTCGACCCCCGCAAGGCCGACCAGATGGTGCGCGGCACCGTCATCCTCCCGCACGGCACCGGCAAGACCGCCCGCGTCATCGTCTTCGCGACGGGCCCCGCGGCCGAGGCCGCCATCGCAGCCGGCGCCGACGAGGTCGGCGGCGCCGAGCTCATCGAGAAGGTCGCCGCGGGCTACACCGCGTTCGACTCGGCCGTCTCGACCCCCGAGCTCATGGGCCAGGTCGGTCGTCTCGGCAAGGTGCTCGGCCCCCGTGGCCTCATGCCCAACCCGAAGACCGGTACCGTGACCCCGAACGTGGGCCAGGCCGTCTCCGACATCAAGGGCGGCAAGATCGAGTTCCGCGTCGACAAGCACGCCAACGTGCACTTCGTCGTCGGCAAGGCCTCGTTCTCGGCCGAGCAGCTCGAGGAGAACGCGAAGGCGGCCCTCGAAGAGGTGCTCCGTCTGAAGCCGTCCAGCTCGAAGGGCCGTTACATCCAGAAGGGCGCCGTGTCGACCACGTTCGGCCCCGGCATCCCCCTGGACGTCAACGCCATCTGATCCACCCGGTGATCGAGTGGCGCGAAGCGCGACTCGAGATCCACGAAGGCCCCGCCGGTTCGCCGGCGGGGCCTTCGTCGTGCGTGCGCGCGTGCGTTCGTGCGTGCGCGCGGACGGGTCAGTGCGGGATCGCGTCCTGGTGCGCCTGCATGCTCGGGCGGATCGCCAGCACGGCAACGACGAGCGCGACCGCGCCGCAGATCCACGACATCCAGGCGGCCCCGCTCGCGGTGTCGACGTAGCCGCCGATCCAGGGCGAGACGAAGAGCAGCAGGCCGAGCGCGGCCTGCACGGACTCCATCGCGACGAGTCCCGGCGCGGCGAGGTTGACGAGCCCGGAGATGACGAGCAGTCCGCCGAGCGCGAGCATCAGGGCGAGCGAGGCGCCCATCGGGGGAACGAACAACGTCGAGAGCATCGCTGCAGCACCGGCGGCGACGGCGACCCAGTCTTCCCAGCGTGTCCACTTCTTCATAGAAACCAGCCTCCTCAAGGTGGTGGCTCCCAGTCGGGGGTCACCTCAACGGTACGACCGCGCCGAACGGCGGTCAACGTCCACGATGGCCGCCGCCGCCGCCGCCGCCGCCGCGGCCGCCACCGCCGCTGCGCCGAGCGCTCAGCGGAGGATGCGGAAGGCCTCGTCGTCGTCGAGCGGGTCGAGCTCGCTGACGACGATCCCGGTGACGTGCGATCCGGGCGGCCCGGCCTCGAGCCGGCGCAGCATCTCGTGCACCGCGGCCGCCTCGCCCTGGACCTCGGCCTCGACCGTCGCGTCGGGGCGGTTGCGCACCCACCCCGTGACGGCGAGCCGGTCGGCGTGCTTGCGCGCGAGGTAGCGATAGCCGACGCCCTGCACGAGGCCGCTGACGACGACATGGCGACGGATCATCCGCTCACCCTACCCGTCCGTCGGCGCGGCGCGGCCCGGTGCGGTGCCGCGGGGTGCGGTGCCGCGCGGCGCGGTGCAGGTGCGACCCGAGCCTGCGACGAACTGCGGGGGTGCCCGCCCACACGCCGGGCGGAGGAATCACCCGGTGGCCGACGGACACCCCCGCAGCGGGAGTGCACGGATCAGTGCACGGTCGTGGCGTCCGCCGCGGGCACCGCCCCCGTGCGGGTGCGGATCTCGTCGGCGACCGCGATCGCGTCGCCCGCCGGTGCGTCGGACTTGCGGTCGGGGCGTGCGATCACGAGGTACAGCGCGCCCGAGACGACCACGATGCCGAGGCCGATCAGCACGACCCAGTCGGTGAAGAAGTCGCCCGACGAGCCGGGCGTCGCGAGCAGGATCATCGCGAAGACGCCGTAGGCGAGCGCGGCGACGTTCACGACGAGGCCGAGGCGGCCGAGCGTGAACGGCCCGGCCGGCTTCCACCCCGTGAGCCGCTGCCGCAGCGACGCGAGCACGACCATCTGGAACGCGACGTAGATGCCGAGCACCGCGAACGAGGTGACCGGCAGCAGCAGGCCGTCGTTGAAGAAGATGAGCACGCTGATGAGCGCGGGCACCGTGCACGCGACGATGAGGGCGTTCGTCGGCACCTTGTTGCGCGGCGACACCTTCGCGAGCCAGGTGTGACCCGGGATCATGCCGTCGCGGGCGAACGAGTACAGCAGCCGGCTCGCCGCCGCCTGCAGGCTCAGCACGCAGCTGATGAAGGCGGTGATCGCGATGACGAGGAAGAGCTTCGCGCCCACGGGGCCGAGCGTCGCCTCGAGGATGCCGGGGATCGGGTCGACGTCGCCGCCCGCGACGATCTCCTCGAGGTTCGGCGCCGCGAGCACGTAGCCGCCGAACGAGAACAGCGCCGAGACGCCGCCGACGAGGATCGTCAGCACCATCGCCCGGGGAATGCGCCGCGCGGGGTTGGCGACCTCCTCGGCGACGTCGCCGCAGGCCTCGAATCCGTAGAACAGGAACAGGCCGGCGAGCGCCGCACCCATGAAGGCCGCCGCGTAGCTGCCGTCGCCCTCGACGCCCATGGTGTCGAAGAAGACCGAGAACTCCTGCTTGCGCTGGAAGATCAGGAGGTAGAGGCCGAGGCCGATCACGCCGACGAGCTCGGCCGCCAGGCCGATCTGCGCGACCCGGGCGAGGGTCTTCGTGCCCGAGAAGTTGAAGACGAACGCGACGAGCAGCAGGCCGAGCGTGATCGTGAGGTTCACGGCGGGGGTGAGTTCCACGCTGAAGAGGCTCGCCACGAATCCGGCCCCGAACTCGGCGACCGCGGTGATCGTGACGATCATCGCCCAGATGTAGACCCATGCGGCCATCCACGCGTAGCGGCGACCCCAGAGGCGGCGGGCCCACGGGTAGATGCCGCCGTGGATCGGATACTGCGAGACGACCTCGCCGAACACGAGGGAGACGAGCAGCTGCCCGGCGCCGACGATCACGATCCACCAGATCGACGGCGGCCCGCCGACGGCGAGGGCGGTCGCGAAGAGCGAGTAGACGCCCACGAGCGGTGAGAGGTACGTGAAGCCGAGCGCGAAGTTCGCCCAGAGGCTCATCGAGCGGTTGAACGACCCGTCGTAGCCGAGGACCTTCAGGTGTTCGTCGTCGCCGAGATGGTTCGGCGTGGGTTCTGCTGGCATGATGCCCTTTCGATCGACATTGATCTCGCGACCGCCCCCTCCGGCCGCACGGTATGCGCAAGCATAGCCATACATTCGGCAGTAAAGGTATAGCACCGGATGATTTATTCGGATGCCGTCCGAGGGGCTCCGTGGCAGGATGCCCGCATGGGAACCGTCACCGACTACCTCGCCGAACGCGACGGCGACAACCGCGCCGCACTCGAGCACGTCATGTCGATCGCCCGTGAGCTCTCGCCCGACGCGGTCGAGGGCGAGAGCTACGGCATGCCGGCGCTGCTGCACCGCGGCAAGGGGCTCGCGGCCGCGCTCGAGGCGAAGCAGCATCTCGGCCTCTACCCGTTCAGCGGGCAGATCCTCCCGAGCCTCGCGGCCGAGCTCGACGCGGCCGGGCTGAAGTGGTCGCCGGGTGCGCTCCAGTTCACCGCGGAGCATCCGGTGCCCGACGAGCTGCTGCGGCGCATCTTCGCCGAGCGCATCGCGCAGATCGACGCCCAGCTCGAGAAGAAGCGGCGCTGAGACGACGGATGCCCCGGGGCGAACCCCGGGGCATCCGATCACGCTGAGGCTGGTCAGCCGATGCGGATCATCTTCTTGTTGACGAACTCGTCGGCGCCGAAGCGGCCGAGCTCGCGGCCCGAACCCGAGCGCTTGACGCCGCCGAAGGGCAGCTCGGCGCCGTCGGCGCCGACCAGGTTCACGAAGACCATGCCGGCCTCGATGCCGTCGGCGACGCGCAGCGCCTGCTCGCTGTCGGTCGTGAAGACGTACGAGCCGAGGCCGAAGGGGGTGTCGTTCGCGAGCTCGATCGCGGCGGCCTCGTCGGCGACCTTGAAGACCTGTGCGACCGGGCCGAAGAACTCCTCGTGGAACGCGTCGGAGCCGGGCTGCACGTCGGTGAGGATCGTCGCCGAGTAGTAGTTGCCGTTCTTCTTGCCGCCCGAGTGGAGCGTCGCGCCCTGTGCGACGGCGCGCTCGACCTGCTCGGCGAGACCCTCGGCGGCCTTCGCCGACGAGAGCGGGCCGAGTGCGGTGCCGTCGGCGGCGGGGTCGCCCTCCTCGACCTCGTTCATCTTCGCGGTGAACTTCTCGAGGAACGGCTCGTACAGGTCTTCCACGACGATGAAGCGCTTGGCCGCGTTGCAGGCCTGGCCGTTGTTGTCGACGCGCGCGAAGACGGCCTGGTCGACGGTCGCGTCGAGGTCGTCGGTCGAGAGCAGGATGAAGGGGTCGGAGCCGCCGAGCTCGAGCACGACCTTCTTCAGGTGGCGGCCGGCGATCTCGGCGACGATCGCGCCGGCGCGCTCGGAGCCGGTGAGCGACACGCCCTGCACGCGGCGGTCGGCGATCACGGTCTCGATCTGCGCGTGCGAGGCGTAGAGGTTGACGTAGGCGCCCTCGGGGAAGCCGGCGTCGAGGAAGATGCGCTCGATCGCGGCCGCCGACTCGGGGCATTGCTCGGCGTGCTTCAGCAGGATCGTGTTGCCGATGATCAGGTTCGGCCCGGCGAAGCGGGCGACCTGGTAGTAGGGGAAGTTCCACGGCATGATGCCGAGCAGCACGCCGAGCGACGAGCGGCGGATGAGCGCCGAGCCCTCGCCCGCGAGGAGGTCGATCTGCTCGTCCTTCAGGAGCGCCTCGGCGTTGTCGGCGTAGTACTCGTAGATCGCGGCCGAGAACTCGACCTCGCCCACGGCCTGCTCGCGCGGCTTGCCCATCTCGCGCACGATGATGTCGGCGAGCTCGTCGACGCGCTCGTTGTGGAGCTCGGCGACGCGGCGGATGAGCGCGGCGCGCTCGGCGACGGTCGACTGCTTCGACCAGCCGCGGTGGGCCTCGTCCGCCGAGGCGATGGCGGCCTGGAGCGCCTCGTCGGTGATGGTGTCGAAGCTCTTGACGACCTCGCCGGTGGCGGGGTTGGTCACGGCATAGGGCATGGGGATTCTCCTTCTCGGGGGCACGCACGCCAGTCGGCCAGGGCCTGTCGGAGGGGTCGTCTGCCGCGGTGCATACGCTCGTCCGTCAAAGATATAACAACGGATGATTCTTCTCGACCCGTGCTCAGCGGATGCTCGGTTTCGTGCTCGCGAGCGGGCACGCCCCGCGCCGTCAGTGACCGGCGGACGCCGCCGGCGCGACGATCACCCGGAACGGCGTGCCGGCGCACTCGAGCGCGTCCGCGTCGTCCGCGTGCGCGAGCTGCCCCACCTGCAGCGCGGGCTCGGTCGACAGCACCACCCGGCCGTCGGCGTTCACGAGCGCGAGCGGCACCTCCACCCCGAGGAAGCGGGGGAGCAGCTCCTGCTCGAGGCGGCGCACCGAGATGTCGGCGCCGACGACGCCGACCATGCGCTCGCCGCCGTCGCCGTGCACGGGCATCGTGAGCGTGAGGATGTAGTCGCAGGTGCAGAGGTGGTCGACGAAGGGGCCCGTCACGTGGGCGTGACGGGTGGTCGCGGGGATGCGGTACCACTCGAGCGCGCGGAAGTCGCGCAGGTACTCGGTGTAGCCCCGCGTCGACAGGTCGAGCCTCGTCGGGCCGTCGGTCGAGCCGAGCACGGGGTTGTCGTCGAGCGGCCCGAGCCACCACGCGAAGTGCACCTCGCGGCCGCGCACGATCTCGCCGTCGGCGATGAACCCGGCCCCGATGAGCAGGGCGTCGGGCTCGACGAGGCGCGGGATCACGAGCTCGGCGACGGCCTCGTCGAGCTCGGCCGGTCGCACCTCGTTGCCGGCGGTGGGCGAGCCGGCGATCATCGCCTCGATCGGGGTGCGCCAGTCGGCGAGCTGATCGAAGACCCGGGCGAAGACCTCGCCGACGGCGTGGGCGACCGCCTCGACGGCGGTGCGGTGCTCATGCGTGGTCATCGAGTCCGCCTCCGCGTTCGACTCTGGCCTTCGCGGCGAGCAGGCTCGCGGCGAGCGCCGTGACGAGCACGCCGGCCGCCTCGCGGGCCCTCGCCGGGCGATGCGTGGCGACCGCGCGCACGATGCGGCGGTCGGCGGTCGCCGCCTGGGCGCGGGCCTCGGCGTCGTCGAGCCCGATGAGCAGCAGCGGGCCGAACTCGGCCTGCAACCGGATCTGCTCGCGCACGAGCCGGGCCGACTGGCTGAGCACGGCGAGCTCGAGGAAGAAGCCGCCCTGGTTCGTGCGGGCCGCCGCCGCGGTGCCGAAGTCGGCGGCGTCGAGCCAGGCCGCGAGCCGGGTCGCCTCGGGGTCGCTCGCCCGCTCGGCCGCGCGTTCGGCGGCGCCGGCGAGGATCGCGCCGAAGTAGACGGCCATGTCGCTGAGCTCGACCTGGGCGAGCCCGCGCAGGCGCACGGTGAGCAGCGCGCGGTGCTCGGCGTCGTCGTGCACGACGAAGCTGCCGCCGTCGCGGCCGCGCCTCGTCTCGACGAGTCCGGCCTCGCGCAGGATGCCGAGGCCCTCGCGGACGGTGATGAGGGCGACGCCGAAGCGGCGGGCCAGCTCGGGTTCGCTGGGGAGGCGCTCGCCGGGGTCGAGCACGCCGAGCACGATGCCGTCGGTGAGGCGCTGCGCGACCTGCTCTGCGCGGCCCGCATCGGCGAGCTGGGCGAACACGGCCTCGCGCGCGCCGGGGCCCACCCTCGATTCCATGCGTTCACGATAGCCGAGGGCGCGGCGGCCGAGTGGCGACGCGCGCAAAAAAGATTCACTATAGGATGAATGGAGCGAGGCCGAACGGCCGGCACATGCGAAGGCGGATGACCATGCACGAGCGACCCGACACGACGACCGGTGGCGAGCCACGGGCCGGTGCCGCGACGGCGCCCGCGGGCGGGCAGGGCGGGGTGCTCGCCGGGCTCCGCGTCGCCGACTTCTCCCGCGTGCTCGCCGGCCCCTACGCGACGATGATGCTCGCCGACTACGGCGCCGACGTCATCAAGGTCGAGCCGCCGACGGGCGACGACACCCGGCACTGGAAGCCGCCGGTCGACGCCGACGGCACCGCCACCTACTTCGGCAGCGTCAACCGCAACAAGCGCTCCGTCGCGCTCGACCTCGCGAGCGACGAGGGCCTCGCGGAGGCCCGCCGGCTCGCCGTCACGGCCGACGTCGTCATCGAGAACTTCCGGCCGGGCGTGATGCACCGCTTCGGCCTCGACTACCGGGCCGTGCGCGCCGAGAACCCCGGGGTCGTGTACTGCTCGATCACGGGCTTCGGCACCGGCGAGGGCGCCGGGCTCGCCGGCTACGACCTGCTCGTGCAGGCCGTCGGCGGCCTCATGTCGATCACGGGGGAGCCCGAGGGCGAGCCCGCCAAGGCCGGCGTCGCCCTCGTCGACGTGCTCTGCGCGCAGAACGCGCTCGCCGGCATCCTGCTCGCCCTCCGCGACCGCGACCGCACGGGCGAGGGCGCGCACGTCGAGATCAACCTGCTGCAGAGCCTGCTCTCGGCGCTCACCAACCAGGCCGCCTCGACCCTCGTCACCGGTCGCGCCCCGCGCCGGCTCGGCAACCAGCACCCGTCGATCGCCCCGTACGCCGTGTTCCCCGCCGCCGACCGCGACCTCGTGATCGCCGTCGGCAACGACAAGCAGTTCCGTGCGCTCGCCGCGATCCTGGGGGTGCCGGGGCTCGCCGACGACGAGCGCTACGCGACGAACGAGGCGCGTGTCGCCCACCGCGAGCACCTCCGCGCCGAGATCGAGGGCGCCCTCGTCGCCGACCGCGCCGCCGTCTGGGCCGAGCGCTTCAACGAGGCCGGCGTTCCCGCGGGGCTCGTCAACGACGTGGCCGAGGCCATCGCGTTCGCCGAGTCGCTCGGCCTCGAGCCGGTCGCCGCGATCGGCGGCAGCCGCACCGTGGCCAACCCGATCCGCCTCTCCTCGGCCCGCGCCGAGTACCTGACCCCTCCGCCCCGGCTCGACCAGCACGCGGGCGCAGACTGGCGCCCCGTGGCATCCGACCGCCTGACGCCACCTCGACCTGAAGCCACCTCGAAAGGACACCGCGCATGACCACCGCCCCCAGCATCGACCAGGTCTTCGACTTCGACGCCCTCCTCAGCGAGGAGGAGCGCGGCTGGCAGCAGAAGGCCCGCGCCTTCGCCCAGGAGCGGCTGCTGCCCGTCATCGAGGACGACTTCGAGGCCAAGCACTTCCGCCGCGAGTTCGTGAAGGAACTCGGCGACCTCGGGTTCCTCGGCATGCACCTCAAGGGCTACGGATGCGCCGGGGCCGCCGCCGTCTCGTACGGCCTCGTCTGCCTCGAGCTCGAAGCCGCCGACTCGGGCTGGCGCACCTTCGTCTCGGTGCAGGGCTCGCTCGCGATGAGCGCGATCCACAAGTACGGCTCGGAGGAGCAGAAGAACCGGTGGCTGCCCGGCATGGCCGCGGGCGACCTCATCGGCTGCTTCGCGCTCACCGAGCCCCAGGGCGGCAGCGACCCCGCCGGCATGACGACCACGGCGCGCCGTGACGGCGACGGCTGGGTCATCGACGGCGCCAAGCGCTGGATCGGCCTCGCCTCGCTCGCCGACGTGGCCGTCGTCTGGGCCAAGGTCGACGACCCGTCCGGCGCATTCGGCGAGGGCGGCAGCGCGGTGCGCGGATTCCTCGTGCCGACCTCGACCCCCGGCTTCACGGCGACGCCCATCGACGGCAAGCTCTCGATGCGCGCCTCCGTGCAGTGCGACATCGCGCTCGACGGCGTCCGCGTCGGCGGCGACGCGATCCTGCCCGGCGCCCGCGGCCTGAGCGGCCCCTTCGGCTGCCTCAACGAGGCTCGCTACGGAATCGTGTGGGGCGCGATGGGCGCCGCG
Source organism: Agromyces sp. NPDC058104 (assembly GCF_042884835.1). NCBI lineage: Bacteria > Bacillati > Actinomycetota > Actinomycetes > Micrococcales > Microbacteriaceae > Agromyces > Agromyces sp. NPDC058104. The sequence goes on from NZ_JBHVTD010000002.1 coordinate 558,459, forward strand.
CGCTCGTGCCTCGAGGCCGCGATCGAGCGCTCGACCTCGCGCGAGGTGTTCGGCAAGCCCATCGGCGCGAACCAGCTGATCCAGGCGAAGCTCGCCGACATGTTCCTCGAGGTCGAGAAGGGCATCCTGCTCGCACTCCACCTCGGCCGCCTCAAGGAGCGCGGCGCGCTCACGCCCGCCCAGATCTCGGTCGGCAAGCTCAACAGCGTGCGCGAGGCGCTCGCGATCGCGCACGAGGCCCGCGCGATCCTCGCCGGCGACGGCATCACCAACGCGTGGCCCGTCATGCGGCACGCGGCCAACCTCGAGTCGGTGCGCACCTACGAGGGCACCGACGAGATCCACCAGCTGATCCTCGGCCGCGAGCTCACGGGGCTCAACGCGTTCTGAGCGCATCGAACCGTCGATCTTCGCCCTTCACCGCACGGTTCGGGGCGAGGATCGACGGATCGACCGGCTTGGTAGCGAGATGAACGAGACGAGAAGGGGTCACGATGACGAACACGGATGCCACGGGGATCGCCCCCCGGGACGAGCCGACCGCAGGCGAAGAGCGGGTCGAGCTGTCCGCCTCGGGCGCGGTCGAGCTCGCGGTGCGCACGGCGGCCTCGTCGGGCCTCGGCCGAACGAGTCGGGCCGAGCGCGGCCGACTGCTCGTCGCGATCGCCGACGCCGTCGAGGCGCACCGCGACGAGCTCGTCGCACTCGCCGGCGAGGAGACGCACCTCTCGGCCGCACGCCTCGGCGGCGAGCTCACCCGCACCTCGACCCAGCTGCGCTTCTTCGCCGGCGTCATCGACGAGGGCTCGTACCTCGAAGCCACGATCGACTCGCCCGACCCCGCGCTCCTCCCGCCCCGCCCCGAACTGCGGCGGATGCTGCGCCCGCTCGGCGTCGTCGGCGTGTTCGCGGCCTCGAACTTCCCGTTCGCGTTCTCGGTGCTGGGCAACGACACGGCCTCCGCGCTCGCCGCGGGCTGCCCGGTCGTCGTGAAGGCGCACCCCGGGCACCCCCGGCTCTCGCGCCGCATCACCGAGATCGCCCACGAGGCGCTCGCCGCGGCCGGCGGCCCCGTCGGCGCACTGCAGCTCGTCGAGGGCATGGAGGCGGGCGTCGCGCTCGTGCAGCACCCGCAGGTCACCGCGGTCGGCTTCACCGGCTCGACCCGCGGCGGCCGTGCGCTCTTCGACCTCGCCGCCGCGCGCCCCGCGCCGATCCCGTTCTACGGCGAGCTCGGTTCGCTGAACCCCGTCGTCGTCACGCGCGCCGCGGTCGCGTCCGAGGCCGGCGCCGCGCCCGGCGCCGCCGCGATCGCCGCTGGCCTCGCGGGCTCGTTCACCCGCGACGGCGGCCAGTACTGCACCAAGCCCGGGCTCGTGTTCGTGCCCGAGGGGTCGGGCATCGAGGAGGCGCTCGCCGCCGTGCTCGGCGACGCCGCACCGCAGCGCCTGCTGACCGACGGCATCGCCGCCGCCTTCGACCGCGGCTCGGTCGAGCTGGCCGAGCGCGACGACGTCGAGCTCGTCTTCGCGGGGGAGCGCGCGGCCGACGTCGCCGCGCCCGTCGTCGTCGCGACGACCACCGCCGCGTTCGTCGCAGGCCGGGAGGCGTTCCTCGAGGAGTGCTTCGGCCCCCTCACGCTGCTCGTGCGCTACGCCGACGAGGCCGGACTCGACGCCGCGATCGCCGCGCTCGACGGCTCGCTCACCACGTCGATCCACCACGCGCCGGGCGAGGACGTGACCGCGCTCGCTGCGATGCTCGAACCCGTCGCCGGGCGCCTCGTCTTCAACGGCTGGCCGACCGGCGTCGCGATCGCGTGGGGCCAGCACCACGGCGGCGGCTGGCCCGCCACCACCGCCTCGGTGCACACCTCGGTCGGCGCGACCGCGATCCGCAGGTGGCTGACGCCCGTCGCCTGGCAGGACGCCCCGGCCGCCGTGCTGCCGCCCGAGCTCGCCGACGGCAACCCGCTCGGCGTGCCGCGCCGGGAGGATGGGGTGCTGCACCGCCCCTGACGCGGCCGCGGCCGCGGCTTCTGCAGGAGAATTGCACTGAGACGGGCTGACAGACGACCATCGCGCCCAATTTCCTGCAGCAGCAGCAGCGCAGTAGCGCAGCAGCAGCAGCAGCGAGCAGCAGGGAATGCAACGCGGGGTAACGCCGTTTCACCCTGAGGCCGTGACGTGATGGACTCGACCGCATCGACGCCGCGCACCTGCGGCCGCACCCCTCCCCACGAACGGAGCCCCCATGTCTCGCGCCCCCCGTGCCCGCACCCTGCTCGGCCTCGCCGCCGCGTCCCTCGCCGTCGTCGCCCTCGCCGCCTGCTCCTCGAGCGCCCCCGCCGCGAGCGACTCGGCCGCCGACGACGAGTTCGGGCTCGTGACGGCCGGCACCCTGACGGTCGCGACCGAGGGCACCTACCCGCCGTTCACCTACCACGAGGGCGGCGCGGGCGAGCTCATCGGCTACGACGTCGAGGTGGCCCAGGCCGTCGCCGACAAGCTCGGCCTCGAGATCGCCTTCGAGGAGACCCAGTGGGACGCGATCTTCGCGGGCCTCGACGCGGGCCGCTTCGACGTGATCGCCAACCAGGTCTCGATCAACCCCGACCGCGAAGAGGACTACCTCTTCTCGACGCCGTACACGGTGTCACCGAGCGTCGTCGTCGTGAACGAGGGCGATGACTCGATCTCGAGCTTCGAGGACCTGAAGGGCAAGACCACCGCCCAGTCGCTGACGAGCAACTTCTACCAGCTCGCCGTCGACGCCGGCGCGAACGTCGAGGCCGTCGAGGGCTGGGCGCAGGCCGTCGCCCTCCTCGAGCAGGGCCGCGTCGACGCGACCGTGAACGACAAGCTCACCTACCTCGACTACGTGAAGCAGACGCCCGACGCGAAGCTCGCCGTCGCCGCAGAGACCGACCCGACCGAGAGCGCCCTGACCTTCACGAAGGACAAGACCGCGCTCGTGAAGGCCGTCGACGAGGCGCTCGCCGAGCTCCGCGAGGAGGGCGTGCTCGCCGAGCTCGGCGAGAAGTACTTCGGCGAGGACGTCTCGGAGTAAACGCCCACCAATACGACCGGCGGATGCCGCGTTCCGCCCCTGATTCCCTCGGCGAGACCCTCCCGGATGGAATCATGGGGTGACGCGGCATCCGCCGTATTCCGGAAGGCGGTGGGGCGATGACCGAGTGGCAGCTCGTACTCGACTCGTTCTGGCCATTGCTCTGGGGCGGCATCACGGGCACCATCCCGCTCGCGCTCGCCTCGTTCGCGCTCGGCCTCGTGATCGCGCTCGGCATCGCGCTCATGCGGATCAGCCGCAACCGCGTGGTGAGCGGCATCGCGAGGGTCTACATCTCCGTGATCCGCGGTACGCCGCTGCTCGTGCAGCTGTTCGTGATCTTCTACGGCATGCCCTCGGTCGGCATCACGATCGACCCGTGGCCGAGCGCGATCATCGCGTTCTCGCTCAACGTCGGCGGGTACGCGGCCGAGATCATCAGGGCCGCGATCCTCTCGGTGCCGAAGGGCCAGTGGGAGGCGGGGTACACGATCGGCATGTCGCCGGGCACCACCCTCACCCGGCTGATCCTGCCGCAGGCGGCGCGCGTGTCGGTGCCGCCGTTGTCGAACACCTTCATCTCGCTCGTGAAGGACACCTCGCTCGCGTCGCTCATCCTCGTGACCGAGATGTTCCGGGTGGCGCAGGAGATCGCGGCGTTCAGCCGGGAGTTCATGGTGATCTACATCGAGGCGGCCGTCATCTACTGGGTCTTCTGCTTCGTGCTGTCGAGCGGGCAGAACGCGCTCGAGAAGAGATTGGACCGCTATGTCGCCCACTGACCGCGACGATCCGGCGAACGACGGTTCGCGGCATGGTTCGGATGCCGCGGGGCCCGACCCGCTCGCCCCCGGCCAGGCCCCCGACGACAGCGTGCTGCTCCAGGCACGGGGCATCCGCAAGTCGTTCGGCGACAACGAGGTGCTGCGGTCGATCGACCTCGAGGTGCGCCGCGGCGAGGTCGTCGTGCTCATCGGACCGAGCGGTTCGGGCAAGACGACCGTGCTGCGTTCGCTCAACGGCCTCGAGACGCCCGACGGGGGCACGGTCTCGATCGCGGGCGGGCCCTCGCTCGACTTCGCGACGCCGATCTCGAAGGCCGAGCGGTTCGCGCTGCGCGACCGTTCGGCGATGGTGTTCCAGCAGCACAACCTCTTCCCGCACATGACGGTGCTGCAGAACGTCATCGAGGGCCCGGTCCGGGTGCAGAAGGTGCCGAAGGCGCAGGCCGTGGCCGAGGCATCCGCCCTGCTCGACCGCGTCGGCCTCGCCGAGAAGCGCGACGCGTACCCGTTCGAGCTCTCGGGCGGGCAGCAGCAGCGCGTCGGCATCGTGCGCGCGCTCGCGCTCAAGCCGCAGCTGCTGCTCTTCGACGAGCCGACGAGCGCCCTCGACCCCGAGCTGGTCGGCGAGGTGCTGCAGGTCATCAAGGAGCTCGCCGACGAGGGGTGGACGATGGTCGTCGTCACCCACGAGCTCGGCTTCGCCCGCCAGGCCGCCGACGAGGTGCTCTTCATGGACGGCGGGGTCGTGGTCGAGCGCGGGGCGCCCGAGCAGATCTTCACGACGCCGCGCGAGGAGCGCACGCGCCGGTTCCTCCAGCGCATCCTGCGTCCGCTCGACTGAGGCGCCCCGGCCGGCGTCGTCGTGGAGCGACTCGGCGACCGCGGCGGCTAGCGTGGAGTCATGCCGGGCCCGCGTTCACCGAACGACGCGGGTCCGCTGCGCGCGCGGCGTGCGCTCGGCGTGTTCCGGCTCGCGATCGCCGCGCTCGAGATCGTCGCGCTCATCGGCAACTTCGAGTACGTGCTCGGCTTCCGCTTCTTCGCGACCGCCAACTTCTTCAGCTACTTCACGGTGCAGTCGGCGTTCCTCGCGGTGGTGACCCTCGGCATCGCCGGCGGGTTCGCACTGCTCGCGCCGCGCGACCCGGCCTGGCTCGGCGTGCTGCGCACGATGGTGACCGTGTACGTGCTGGTGTCGGGCATCGTGTTCGGCATCATCGTCGCCCAGGCCTCGACCCGGGACTACCGGGTCGACGTGCCGTGGTCCGACACCCTGCTCCACTTCGTCGTGCCGGCGCTCGCCGTCGTCGCCTGGACGGCCGACAGCATCATGGCCGTGAACCCGCGCGTGCCGTGGGCGACGGTCGGCTGGGTGCTCGTGTTCCCGACCGTGTGGCTCGCGTACACGCTCGCCCGCGGCGCCGACCTCGGCTGGTACCCGTACTTCTTCCTCGACGAGGCGCAGGTCGGCGGCCCCGTCGGCGTCGCGCTCTACTGCGCGCTCGTGCTCGTCATCTTCGTGACGCTGACCGCCGCACTCGTCGCCGTCAACCGGTGGCTGTGGCGAAGGGCACGAGATCGGCGAGCACCGCTTCCCGGAACGCCTGGTCGTCGAGCGCCTCGAGCCGCTCGGCCTGCGTCGCGGCGATGAGCCCGACGAGCACCGGCTCGCCGTCGGGTGCGCCAACGTCGAGCCAGGCGGCGACGCTCGGCGTCTCGCCCACGACGGTCAGCACGGCGACGGATGCCTCGGCACCGGCGCCGCTCGACTCGTCGGCGCCGTTCGCGTTCTCGCGGCCGTCGCCGGTGCGCCAGAAGGGCTCGTCGAAGCGCAGCCAGACGGTGTCGAGCAGGCCGACGCCGAGCTGCGAGATCGCCCGCTGGTGCAGCAGTGGCAGGGCGGGCGAGAACCGCAGGGTGTCGGTCTTGAGCACCCCGAGCGGGACCGTCACCACGACGCGGTCGACCGTGAGCGACTCGCCCGAGTCGAGGCGCAGGCTCACCCGGCGCTCGTCGTAGGCGACCCGGGTGACGACGCTCGTCACCGCGATGTCGAGCGCGTCGGCGTCGGGGTCGAGGGCCGCCGAGAGGCCGCGGGCGAGCGCCGGGGCGGTCGCCCGCGGCGCGCCGGGGTCGGTGCCCGCTCCGCCGCCGGCGCCGGTGAGCACCGCCGTGGGCCCGCGACCGAGGTCTGCGAGCGCCGCGACCCGGTTCGCCGTCGCCCCGGTCTCGACACCGACGCCGCTCGTCACCGAGTGGGCGAGCCAGGCCGCCGGCGCCACCCCGCTCGCATCGGGCACGGTCGAGAGCGAGGCGCTCGTGCCCGACTCGACGAGCGCGGTCGCGAGCGAGAGCCGGTCGACCCGCGCGCCGGGCTGGGCGGCAGCCCAGGCCTGGGCGGCGGCGATCGCCTCGGGGCCGGTCGCGGGGATCGGCACTGCGGTGCCGTCGGGCGTGATCGCGTCGGCGGGCGGCGCGATCGGCACCAGCTCGACCGAATCGGGGAGGCGGGCCCGCAGCGTCGCGCTGCCGACGACGAGCGCACCGAGCTCGACGGGGCCGTCGAAGCCGTCGGCGTCGATCGTGTCGATCCGGCCGCCGACGCGGTCCCTGGCCTCGATGACGACGACCTCGAGTCCGCCGTCGGCGAGCTCGCGGGCCGCCGTGAGTCCGGCGATCCCGGCGCCGATCACGGCGACGCGTTCGCCGGGCTCGGCGAGGCCCTGCACGAGGGAGGCCGCGCGCGCGCCCGAGCTCCGGGCGCCCTGCATGGTGCCCGGAGCCGCGGTGTCGCAGGCCTCGCCCGCGAAGAACACGCGGTCGGCGACGGGCTGCGACAGCGCGTCGCGCAGCTCGTCGGCGGCCCCCGCCGCGTCGAAGCTGAACGCCCCGCGGGCGAAGGGGTCGGCGCCCCAGCGGGAGCGGCGAAGCGCGAGCGGCTCGGGGACGGGGGACGGGGTCGGCGCGGGCGACGGCGACGGGCTCGAGGTCGGAGTGCCGGTCGGCTGCGGGCTCGGGGTGGGCTGCGGTGCGGTGCAGCTCGCGAGCACGACGGTCGCGAGGCCCGAGAACGAGGCGGCGAGGAACGTGCGCCGGGCCATGCCGCCGGGCGTCGCCCGTGAGTCCATGTGGTTCAGGCTAGCCGACGCCCGCCGCGGCGAAGGCTGCGGCGAACGGCGGAACGGACGCCTCGATCGTCTCCATCGTCGCGGTCAGCGAGATGCGGAAGAACCCGGGCGTCTCGAACATCCGCCCCGGCAGCACGAGCACGCCCTCGCGGTCGAGCAGCCGGGCGAACTCGGCGTCGTCGGAGAGCGGCGACTCGGGGAACAGGTAGAACGTCCCGTCGGGCACGGCGACGCGGTACCCGATCTCGCGGAGCGCCGCGACCATGACGTCGCGCTTGCGCTGGAACAGCGGCACGTCGAAGCGCAGTCGCTCGAGCCGCGGCAGCGCGTACTGCATCGACGCGTTCGGGAAGAGCCATCCGCCCGTGATCTGCACCGTCTCGACGGCGCTGCGGATCTCGGCGCGGGCCGGGGCGGGCATGGTCGACGGCACGGCGAGGTAGCCGATCCGCTCACCCGGCGAGAGCAGGGTCTTGCCGTAGCTGTACGCCACGAAGCTCCACGGGTAGAACTCGACGGGACTGCGGAACCGGGTGCCGTCGTACACGATCCGGTTGTAGGCCTCGTCGGAGACGAGGTGGATGCGCCGCCCGTGACGCTCGGAACGCTCGTCGAGCAGGGCGGCCAGGCGCTCGAGGAGCGCGGGCGGGGAGATGCGCCCGGTCGGGTTGTTCGGGCTGTTCACGATGACGATGCGGGTGCGCGGCGTGATCGCCTCTGCGATCGCCTCGAGGTCGAGGTCGAAGGTGCGCCGGTCGATGGGCACCTTCACGGGGACCATGCCCGCCTCGAGGATGAGCCCCTCGTAGAGGAACCAGGGCGGCAGGCTGTACACGACCTCGTCGCCGGGGTCGCCGACCACCTTCAACGCGGCCGAGATCGCCGCGAAGCCGCCCGTCGTCAGGTGCACGTCCTCGGGTTCGAACGGGAGGCCGAGGTGCTCGCGCAGCGAGTCGGTCGCCGCGCGGATCGCCGCCGGGTCGCCGAAGTTGTAGGCGAACCACAGCTCGTGCTGCGGCACCAGCGCCTCGCGGAGGATCTCGACGTACTCGGCCGACGGCGGGTCGTGCGGGTCGCCGAAGGTGAAGTCGAGCACCCCCGGCTCGTGCCGTCGTCGCTCGTAGCCCGACAACCGGTAGAAGTCGTAGAGCATCTGGAAGGGCGTCGCCGCGGCGACGGCCTCCACGCGGTCCGAGATATGACGGTCGTCCATGAGTGCTTCCCCCGATCCGGGCCCGCTCCGCCGATGCGGGGGCCCGCGAACGACGCCCATGGTGCTCCGCGCGAAAGGCCCGGGCATCGGGGAGAACCCCGAGGCCCGGGCCTCATGCGCGGACGGCGTCGGTCAGCCGGCGGTGACGTACCCGTCGGCGACGGTGAGCGCCTCGTCGATGATGTCGAGGCCGCGCACGAGCTCCTCCTCCGAGATGACGAGCGGCGGGGCCACGTGCATCCGGTTGAAATGGACGAAGGGCCAGAGGCCCGCCTGCTTGCAGGCCGCGGCGACCGCGCCCATGGGCGCCGCGTCGGCGCCGGCGGCGTTGAACGGCACGAGCGGCTCGCGGGTCGCGGCATCCTTCACGAGCTCGATCGCCCAGAACAGGCCGACGCCGCGCACCTCGCCCACCGAGGGGTGCTTCGCGGCGATCTCGCGGAGTCGGGGGCCGACCACGCGCTCGCCGAGGTCGCGCACGCGCTCGAGGATGCCGTCGCGCTCGAAGACCTCGAACGTCGCGACGCCCGGGGCGCAGGCGAGCGGGTGGCCCGAGTACGTCAGGCCGCCCATGAAGGCGACGGTGTCGAAGTGCGAGGCGATCTTCTGCGAGATCACGACGCCGCCGAGCGGCGCGTAGCCCGAGTTGACGCCCTTCGCGAAGGTGATCAGGTCGGGGGTGACGCCGAAGTGGTTCACCGCGAACCACTCGCCGATGCGGCCGAAGCCGACCATGACCTCGTCGGCGATGTAGACGATGCCGTACTTGTCGGCCAGCGCCCGCACGCCCTCGAGGTACCCGGGCGGCGGCACGAGCACGCCGTTCGTGCCGACCACCGTCTCGAGGATGATCGCCGCGATCGTCGATGCGCCCTCGAGCACGATGACCTGCTCGAGGTGCGCGAGCGCACGCTGCGCCTCCTCCTCGGGGGTCGTCGAGCCCCACGCGGACCGGTACTCGTACGGTCCGAAGAAGTGCGCGACCGAGCCGTCGGAGGGCTCGTTCGCCCAGCGGCGCGGGTCGCCCGTGAGCGAGATCGCGGTCGCGGTTCCGCCGTGGTAGCTGCGGTACATCGAGAGCACCTTGCGGCGGCCCGTCACGGCGCGCGCCATGCGCACCGCGTACTCGTTGGCGTCGGCGCCGCCGTTGGTGAAGAACACCTTGTCGAGGTCGCCGGGGGCGACCTCGGCGATGCGGCGGGCGAGCTCTCCGCGCACGTCGGACGCCATCGACGGCTGGATCGTCGCGAGACGACCGGCCTGCTGCTGGATGGCGGCGACGAGGTCGGGGTGCTGGTGGCCGAGGTTCAGGTTCACGAGCTGCGACGAGAAGTCGAGGTACGCGTTGCCCTGGTAGTCCCAGAACGTGGCGCCCTCGCCCGCGGCGATGGGCAGCGGGTCGATGAGGGCCTGCGCGCTCCAGGAGTGGAAGACGTGGGCCCGGTCGTCGGCGCGCACCTGCGCGTCGGCGGCCGCGTCGGGCAGCGCGTGCACGGCGCCGTGGCGGTCGATGTGGACGGCCTCGGTGCCGGGTTCGAGGCCCGCGACGTCGGTGCCGTCGGTGATGGTGTCGGTCATGTCGAAGTCTCCTCGCCGGGTCAGTGGTTCTGGGGGAAGCCCAGGTTGATGCCGGTGTGCGCGCGGTCGCTGCGCGTCGCCGGGTCGAGCCAGCGGCTCGTGATGGCCTTCTCGCGGGTGAAGAAGTCGAAGCCGTGGGTGCCGTACGCCTTCGAGTCGCCGAACAGCGACTGCTTCCAGCCGCCGAACGAGTGGTACGCGACGGGCACCGGGATGGGCACGTTGATGCCGATCATGCCGACCTGCACCTCGTTCTGGAAGCGGCGGGCGGCGCCGCCGTCGTTGGTGAAGATCGCGGTGCCGTTGCCGAACTGGCCCGAGTTGATGAGGTCGAGGCCCTCGTCGTACGACTGCACGCGCACGATCGACAGGACCGGGCCGAAGATCTCCTCGGTGTAGGCCCGCGAGGTGGTCGGCACGTCGTCGATCAAGGTCGGGCCGAAGAAGAAGCCGTCCTCGTGGCCGTCGACGGTGAAGCCGCGGCCGTCGACCACGATCTTGGCGCCGTCGGCCTCGGCGATGTCGACGTACGACGAGACCTTGTCGCGGTGCACGTCGGTGATCAGGGGACCCATGTCGGGCTCGACGCCGTCGACGCCCGCGCCGTTGCCGATCTTCAGCTCGGCGATGCGCTCGGTGATCTTCGTGATCAGCTCGTCGGCGACGGGCTCGACGGCCAGCACGACGGAGATCGCCATGCAGCGCTCGCCCGCCGCGCCGTAGCCCGCGTTCACGGCCTGGTCGGCGACGAGGTCGAGGTCGGCGTCGGGCAGCACGAGCATGTGGTTCTTCGCGCCGCCGAGGGCCTGGACCCGCTTGCCGTGCTTCGAGGCGGTCTCGTAGATGTACTGCGCGATCGGCGTCGAGCCGACGAACGAGATCGACTGCACGATCGGGGAGGTGAGCAGGCCGTCGACGGCGAGCTTGTCGCCCTGGAGCACGGTGAAGACGCCGTCGGGGAGACCGGCCTCCTTCCACAGCTCCGCCATCCACAGGGCGGCCGACGGGTCCTTCTCGCTCGGCTTGAGCACGACGGCGTTGCCGGCGGCGATCGCGATGGGGAAGAACCACATCGGCACCATCGCCGGGAAGTTGAAGGGGCTGATGATCCCGACCACGCCGAGCGCCTGCTTCAGCGAGTAGACGTCGATGCCCGAGGAGGCGTTCTCGGAGAAGGCGCCCTTGATGAGGTGCGGGAACCCGGTCGCGAGCTCGACGACCTCCTGGCCGCGGAGGATCTCGCCCATCGCGTCGGAGAGCACCTTGCCGTGCTCGGCCGTGATGATCGCGGCGAGCTCGCCCTTGCGCGAGTTGAGCAGCTCGCGGAACGCGAACAGCACGCTCTGGCGCTTGGCGATGGAGTACCCGCTCCACACCTCGAAGCCCGCCTGCGCCGAGGCGATCGCCGCGTCGATCTCGGCCTGGTCGGCCAGTGCGACCTCGGCCTGCACGGCACCCGTGGCGGGGTTGTAGACCGGGGCGGTGCGGCCCGAGGTCGAGGCGCGCAGGGCGCCGTCGATCCAGTGCCCGATCGCCGGCACTTCGGGGTTCGAAGTGGGCGACGTCGCGGTCTCGGTGATACTCATGACAGGTCCTTCCGGGCGGTGCATCAGGCCGTTCAGACAGAATGGCCGACGCTCGACTAAGCTTCTGATTCCAAGTGTTGCAGAGGCGAAGAGAGCGAAGCGGTGCCAGATCGTCGCGAAGATCAGTCGATCCGAACGGATCGTCCGGAGGGCCTGAACGGGTCGTCGGCGAGCACGGCGGGCGACGGTGCGGCGCTGCCGACCGTCCGCGAGATCCTGGCGTTGCCGGCCGTCGTCGCCGGGGTGCCCGAGGCGCTCTCGGCCGACGGCGGGGCGCTCGACGCGCGGGTGCGCTGGGTGCACGTCTCCGACAGCGCGGGCGTCGCCCGGCTCCTCGACGGCGGCGAGCTGCTGCTGTCGACCGGATCGGGGTGGCCGACCGACCCCGACGAGCTCCACGGGTTCATCTCGGGCCTCGTCGACGCCGGCCTCGCGGGCCTCGTGCTCGAGCTCGGCGTGCACTACCGCTACGTGCCCGCCGTGGTCGAGCAGGCGGCTCGCGAGCGCGGCCTCGCGCTCGTGGCGCTGCACCGTGAGGTGAAGTTCGTCACCCTCACCGAGGCCGTGCACAGCCGCATCATCTCCGAGCAGACGACCGCGCTGCGCGCCCGTGACGAGGTGCGCGAGCGCTTCACCGCGCTGAGCCTGCGCGGCTCGCCGGCCGACTACATCGTCGCCCAGCTCGCGCAGACGCTCGGGGCGCCCGTCGTGCTCGAGAACCTCGCCTACGAGGTGGTCGCCGCCGAGGTGCCCGCCGGCGCCGAGGCCGAGCTCTTCGCGAACTGGGAGCAGCGCTCCCGGCAGGCGCACCGCGAGCCCGACGAGTGGCTGGTCGTGCCGGTCGAGGCGCGGGGCATCCGCTGGGGCCACCTCATCGCACTGCCGGGCCCCGCCCACCCGGCCGGTCGCACCGGCGTGCTCGAGCAGGGTGCGATCGCGCTCGCGCTCGGGCGCCTCGCCGACGGCGACGACGCCGACGAGTGGGTGCGCGCGGGCCGGCAGCGGCTCATCGACGGCCTGCTCGAGGGGCGGTTCGCCGGCCTCCCCGCGGCGGCGGCGCGGCTCGGCGCCGCCGGGCTGCCCGTCGAGGGGGCGACGCTCCACGGGCTCGTCGTCACGGGGGCGCCGGTGACCGCGTCGCGGGCGGATGCCGCGGCGCAGGCGCTCGGCGGACGGGCCGTCGCCGGGGCGGCACCGGGCTGGCCGCGGCAGACCCAGGCGAGCGTCGTGCTGCTGTCGCTGCCCGACGGCACGTTCTTCGCCGATGCGGCCGCGCGCGAGTTCGCCCGGGCGCTGGTCGGCGACGAGGCATCCGCCGACCATCTGGTGCTCTCGATCGGCCAGGCGGCGTCGGGGCTCGACGGGCTGCTCGGCTCGGTGCAGGAGGCGATCGACCTCGCCCGCGCGCCCGGGCCCCGGTCGCAGCGGGGCCTCGCGATCCGCCGGGCCGAGGACCGCCCGCTGATCAGGCTCGTCACCTCGCTGCGCGACGACCACCGCCTGCTCCGGCACAGCGAGCAGATGCTCGCCCCGCTCATCGAGTACGACCTCGCGCGGGGCGGCGACCTGCTCGACGTGCTGGGCGCGACGCTCGCCCATCCGGGCAATCGCACCGCGGCAGCGGGCGCGTCGCACCTCTCGAGGTCGGTGTTCTACCAGCGACTGTCGCTCATCGGCCAGCTCCTCGGCGTGGACCTCGACGACGGCGAGACGCTCACCGCGCTGCATCTGGCGCTCCTCGTGCGGCGCAGCGCACTGCGCTGACGGATTCTTCACTTGCTATTGACAAGTGAACTTGCAAAGAGCAAGCTGGAGCACGAAACACCGACGACCACTGACGATCCCTCGGAGGCGATCATGACCGCGACCAGCATCTTCGTGAACCTGCCCACCAACGACCTCGACCGCTCGAAGGCGTTCTACGAGGCCCTCGGGTTCAGCATCAACCCGCTCTTCACCGACGAGAACGCCGCCTGCGTCGTGCTCGACGAGAACATCTACTTCATGGTGCTCACCCGCGAGTACCTCGGCACCTTCACCGACAAGCAGATCATCGACACCAAGACGCAGGCCCAGACGAGCATCTCGTTCACCCGCGACTCGCGCGACGAGGTCGACGCCGTGCTCGCCAAGGGGCTCGCCGCAGGCGGCACCGAGCCGCGCGACGCGCAGGACTACGGCTTCATGTACTCTCGCGACCTCGAAGACCCCGACGGCAACATCCTCGGGTTCCTCTTCATGGAGCAGGCGGCGGTCGAGCAGGGGCCCGACGCCTACCTGGCCGGCCAGGCCGAGGCGCAGTCGGCGACGGCCTGACCCGAATGGCGACACGCGGCGCGCGCGGCTTCGGCCAGTACGGCGGAGCCGCCCGCGCACTCGAGCGGGTCGGGGACCGATGGGCGCTGCTCATCGTCCGCGACCTGCTCGTCGGCGCGCGCCGCTACGGCGACCTCAAGGCGGGGCTGCCGCGCATCCCGACGAACATCCTGAGCGACCGCCTGAAGGAACTGCAGGAGGCGGGGGTCCTGCGCCGGGTGCCGAGCGTGCGCGGGGGCTACGAGCTCACCGAGCTCGGGCGCGGCCTCGAGCCCGTGATCGTCGCCCTCGAGCGCTGGGGCTGGGGGCTGCTCGGCGAGCCGGGGGACGGCGAGACGATGAGCGCCGACTCCGTCGCGATCACGCTGCGCGCGGCATTCCGGCCGGATGCCGCGGCGACGCTGCCGCCCACCGAGTACGTGCTGCACGTGGCGGGCGACGGCGCCGCGGTCTCGGTGTCGGCGATCGTCGTCGGCACGAGCCTCGACGTGGTGCCGGTCGGCGACGGGGCGCTCCCGCAGCCGCGCCGGCGTTCCGCCCTCGAACCCGTGCCGCAGGCCGTGCTCGAGCTCGAGCTCGCGCCGGCGGCGCTGCGCGCGCTGCTCGCGGGCGAGTCATCCGCCCCGTTCGCCGGCGACGCCGAGCTGCTCGCGCGGTTCGGCGCGACGTTCCGGATCGACCCGGTCGAGCCGACGCCGCGGGCGACCGAGGCAGTGGCCTGACCGCTGCTGCGGGGCTGTGCGTGTTATCGAAGCGATATCCGCGCCTCCGTTTCCGCGGCGAACCCTCGATAGCCTGAGCCTGGCGGTTCCCCCGCATGTCACCGATTCCGCGAGGAGTGTCCATGTCCCAGGCCCGCCCGTCCATCTCCGCATTCGTCTCGCTCGGGATCGTCGCGATCGCCGCGCTCGGACTCGGCGGGTGCGCCTCGCCGAGCGGGGCGACGCCCGAGGAGTCGGTGAACGCCGCACCCTCGGCCGAGCCGACTCCGGTCGCGACGCCGACGCCCGCCGCGGTCGATCCGGCCGAGGTGACGACCTGGCTCATCACGACCGAGGGCATGGGGCCGATCCAGCGGGGCGCGTCGTCGACGGAGACGATCTCGGGGCTCACCGCCTTCGAGACCGAGGAGTACTGCCCTGGCCGGCTGGCGCTCTCGGCCGACGGCGCCGCCGCGCTCCTCGTCGTCACTCCCGAGGGCGCCGACGAGATCTCCGCGGTGTGGGCGAGCGGCCGGGCCGATGCCGACGGCGTCGTCCCGGCATCGCCGCACACCGAGGCGGGCATCGAGCTGGGATCGACCCTCGACGAGCTGACCGCGGCCTATCCCGAACTCGAGCCGACGAACCAGACCGGCGCGAGCTCGCAGGGCTACGCGGTCGGCGACGAGGCCGACGGTCACCTCAACTTCCTCGTCGAGAGCGACGTCGTCGTGATGATCGGGGTCCAGGAGCAGGCCGGCGTGCCGAAGGAGTTCTGCGGCTGATCGGCGCCGCTCGGCGTCGCGCTCGGGGCCGCCGTCCACGACGATGCCACCGCGCGCCCGCCCGAACGCGGAGGGACCCGCAGGCAGCGCCTGCGGGTCCCTCCGCGTGACCGGGCCGGCTACTTCGCGACGAAGCGCAGGCGCCGGTTGGCGAACTCGCCGATGCCGACGGGGCCCATCTCCCGGCCGAAGCCCGAGCGCTTCACGCCGCCGAAGGGCAGTTCGGCGGCCTCGGCGGCGATCGTGTTGACGTGGGTCATTCCGACGTCGAGCCGCGCGGCGACCCGGGCGGCTCGCGCCTCGTCGGTCGAGAACACCGAGCCGCCGAGGCCGAAGGGGCTGTCGTTGGCGAGGTCGACGGCCTCGTCGTCGCTGTGCACGCGGTACACCGTCGCGACCGGGCCGAACATCTCCTCGCGGTACGACTCGGAGTCGCGCGGCACGCCGGTCAGCACCGCGGGCGAGAAGTACGCGCCGGGGCCGTCGGCGAGCACGCCGCCGACCTCGAGGGTCGCGCCCTCGGCGACGGCCTTCTGCACCTGGGCGTTCACGGTCTCGGCCGCCGCCCGCGACGACAGCGGCACGTACTGCCCCTCGCCGAGGTTCAGCTGGTCGCCCGGCTCGAGCCCCGTCGCGAGGCGGCGCAGCTCGGCGACGAACTCGTCGTAGATGTCGTCCATCACGATCAGCCGCTTGTTCGAGTTGCAGACCTGACCGCCGTTGTAGACGCGGAAGTCCCACGCCGCCTGCGCGACGCTCGCGACGTCGTCGGAGTCGAGCACGACCATCGCGTCGTTGCCGCCGAGCTCGAGCACGCACTTCTTCAAGTGACGGCCCGCCTGCTCGCCGATGATGCCGCCGGCCCGCTCCGAGCCGGTGAGCGAGACGCCCTGCACCCGCGGGTCGGCGATCATCGTCGCGATCTGCTCGTGCGAGGCGAAGACGTTCTGGTAGCCGCCGACCGGAACCCCGGCCTCCTCCATGATCTCCTGGATCGTCAGTGCGGAGCGGGCGCAGATGTCGGCGTGCTTCAGGATGATCGTGTTGCCGAGCACGAGGTTCGGGGCCGCGAAGCGGGCCACCTGGTAGTACGGGAAGTTCCACGGCATGACGCCGAGGAGCGCGCCCACGGGCAGCTGCTCGATGATCGCCTTGCCGGGGATCGTCGAGGGGATCTCGTGGTCGGTGATCAGGCTCGGCCCGTGCACCGCGTAGTACTCGATGATCGATCGGGCGAACTCGACCTCGTCGAGCGACTCGGCGATCGACTTGCCCATCTCGACGGCGATGAGCCGTGCGAGCTCGTCCTTGCGCTCCTCGAAGAGCTCGGCCACCCGCTTGACCACTGCGGCGCGCTCCTGCACGCCGCGCTCGCGCCACTCGCGGTAGGCGGCGTCGGCCGCTGCGAGGGTCTCCTCGATCTGCGCGTCGGTCGCGGCCTCGAAGGTCTCGACGATCTCGCCGGTCGCGGGGTTCTGCACCCGATACTTCGCCATGATGTTCCTCTTCTTCTTTCCGAGCCTCAACGCTCGATGAATACCTTGCGGAGCGGCTCGCGCACCGTCCAGATCGTCTTCATGCCCGCCTCGAGGCGGACGACCGCGCCCGGGGCGAGCACGATGGGGTCGCCGGGCCGGCCGGTCGACGGCACGTGCTCGAACTCGACCGTCGCAGCGCCGGCGAGCACGACGAAGACCTCGTCGACCTCGACGTCGCGCATCGCGCCGACCGACATCTCCCAGACGCCGATCTCGCCGGCCTCCGACGCGTCGAGCGCGCGGTACGCGGTGGTCGGGCTGCCCGACACGACCTGGTCGGCCGGCACCGGCTCGTGCTCGAGGGCGAGGCCCGGGGCATCCGTCAGTGCGCCCGCGGGGAGGCGAAGCGCGCTCTCGCCGCCGCTCACGAGTCGAACCCCAGGCCGAGCGCGTCGAGCGTCTTGAGCAGCAGGTTGCGCTTGCCGCGGTTGTGGTCGGCGCGGTCGAGCGACCAGCGGGTCGCATTGATGCCCATGGCCGCCGCGGGCTCGGGCGGGAAGGGCAGCGGGCGCTTGCGCACCATCTCGAGGGTGGTGCGCTCGTTCTCGCGGCGCTCGAGCAGGTCGAGCATCGTCTCGGCGGCGAAGCGGGTCGATCCGACGCCGAGCCCGGTGAACCCGGCGGCGTACGCGACGCGGTGGTCGCGGGCCGTGCCGAAGAACGCGGTGAACTGCGTGCTCGTGTCGATCGCGCCCGCCCACTTGTGGCTGAACTTCAGCCCCTCGAGCTGCGGGAAGGTCGTGAAGAAGTGGCTTGCGAGCCGCTGCCAGCTCTCGGGCCGGTTCTCGTACGACTCGCGCACCTTGCGCCCGTAGTTGTAGATGGCGTCGTAGCCGCCGAAGAGGATGCGGTTGTCCTTCGAGAGCCGGTAGTAGTGGAACTGGTTGGCCATGTCGCCGATGCCCTGGCGATCGTTCCAGCCGACCGAGGCGAGCTGCTCGGCCGACAGCGGCTCGGTCATGAGCACGTAGTCGTACACCGGCACGGTCATGAGGCGGTTGCGCTTCAGCAGCGACGGGAAGACGTTCGTCGCGAGCACTGCGTGCTTCGCGTCGACGCGGCCGCCGTCGGTGACGACGCTCACCGCGCCCGTCGAGCCCGGGGTCTCGAGGCGCCGGACGGGGGAGTGCTCGAAGATCTCCACGCCGCGCTCCTCGGCGACGCGGGCGAGCTCCGCGGCGAGGCGGGCGGGGTGCAGCATGCCGTTCGTGCGCTGCTCCCAGACGCCCGCGAGGTAGGTCGGCGAGGCGACGGAGGCCTGCATCGCGGCCTCGTCGAGGTACACGACCCCTTCCTCGCCGCGGGCGGTCGCCTCGTCGGCCCATTCCTTGAGCCACCCGACCTGGTGCTCCTCGACCGCGGGGGCGAGCTGCCCGGTGCGCTCGAAGTGGAAGTCCATGCCGTACTTCGCCTCGGCGGCCTCGATCGCGTCGAGGTTCTCGAGGCCGAGCCGGTCGAGGGTGGCCATCTCCTTCGGCCAGCGCGCCATGCCGTTCTCGTGGCCGTGCGTGAGGCTCGCCTCGCAGAAGCCGCCGTTGCGGCCGGAGGCCGCCCAGCCGACCCGCTTCGCCTCGACGAGCACGACGTGCGCGTCGGGGTTGCGCTCCTTGGCGAGCAACGCCGTCCAGAGGCCGGTGTAGCCGCCGCCGACGACGACGAGGTCGGCGACCGCGGTGCCGGCGAGCTTCGGGCGCGAGGGCTTCAGCTCCTCGGGCAGGTCGTCGATCCAGAAGGTCGAGTGCGAGGTGCCACCGAGCGCGTGCTCGATGACGGAGGGCTGGGGGATGCGTCGTTCGAAGACGGTGGTGCCCACGGGCTATCACTCCGATGCGATGGTAGGTCCCACCATCCTCGCCCGCCGGGGCGAGCGACCGCCACCTCGCGCTGTCGCGAGTTCGACGGCGGTCCGGACAAGGTGTCGCACGCCGATTCGGCGCCCGCAGTACATAGAATCCGGATATGGACGGACTGACGACCGTGCACGAGGACGTTTCGTCGCGATCGGTCGCCGACGCGGCCTCGCCGAAGTTCGCGCCGCCACGGGGTCGCGGCGGCAGTGTGAGCCGCCGGCGCCTGATCGATCGCGCCCGCGCGACGGGCGCTCCGCTCGTGAGCCTCGCGGCGCCCGCCGGCTACGGCAAGTCGACGTTGCTGCGAGAGTGGGCGGAGCGCGACGACCGCGTGGTCGTCTGGGTCTCGCTCGATCGATTCGACAACGACCCCTCGGCGCTCGTCAACGTGCTGGCCGGGGCGTTCGACCGCGCGGTGCCCGGCGACGAGCGGCTCGCCGCCGTGGCCGCACTTCCGATGACGGGGCCAGCGGTGCTCGGACGGGCCGCACCCATGCTCGCCGCCGCGATCGAGCTCGTCGAGTCGCCGTTCGTGCTCGTGCTCGACGACCTCCACGAGGCCGGGGCTCCGGCCTGCCAGGACGCGCTCGAGGTCGCGCTCGCCCGCATCCCGAGCGGGTCGCAGGTCGTCATGGCGAGCCGGCAGGTGCCCGAGTTCCTGTCGCGCCTCCGCCTCGACCGGGAGATCGTCGAGATCGGTGCCGATCAGCTCCGCCTCGACGTCGACGATGCCCGGCGGGTGTTCGAGACGCTCGACGCGGTCGCCGACGACGACGACCTGACGCGGCTCGTGGCGCACACCGAGGGGTGGCCGACCGGCGTCGCGCTCGCCGCGCTCGCCGCACGCGACGGCGGCCACCCGGTCGACATCGGCGGCGACGACCGCTTCGTCGCCGACTACCTCTACCGGGCCTGCTACCGCGCACTCGACGCCGACGACCAGGCGTTCCTGCGGCGCACCGCCCTGCTCGAGCACCTCTCGGCCGGATGCTGCGACGCGGTGCTCGAGCGCGACGACTCGCGGGGGCGCCTGAACGAGCTCGAGCACCGCGGGCTCTTCCTCGTGCCGATCGACCGGCGTCGTGGCGAGTACCGGTACCACCAGCTCTTCCGCGAGTTCCTGCTCGCCGAGTTCGATCGCGCCGAGCCGGGTTCGGGCCCCGCGGTGCACCTGAAGGCGGCGGAGTGGTGCGAGGCGCACGGCGAGGTCGCGCTCGCGATCGAGCACCTGCTCGCCGCAGGGGACCGACGGCGGTCGGTGCGGCTCGTCGCCGAGCGGGCGCTCGGCGCCTATCAGGCCGGCGAGCTCGCCGCGGTCGCGCGGTGGATGCACGAGCTCGGCCCCGAGGCGATCGCCGAGTACCCGCCGCTCGTCGTGCTCGCCGGGCTCCGGGCCATCCTCGACGGACACGCCGCCGAGGCCGACGGCTGGGCCCGGCTCTTCGATCGCATCGAGTACGACGGGCCGGCCGAGCTCGGACTGCCGAGCTACGACTCGGCCCGTGCGATGGTGCGGGTGATCATGTGGCGCGAGGGGCTCGACGCGGCCACGGCCGACGCGGCCTTCGGCCTCGAGTCGGAGTCGCCGTCGAGCCTGTGGCACGACCAGGCACTGCATCTCGTGGGGTGGACCCGGCTGCTCGCGGGCGACGTCGACGGTGCGGTCGAGGCGTTCGAACGATCCTCCGGCCAGGCCGAGCTCTTCGGCAACGCCGACTCGATCGTGCTGAGCGAGGCCGAGCTCGCGATCATCGCCCTCGACCGCGGCGACGCCGCGACGGCCGCAGCCCACGTCGACCGCGGGCTCACCGCGATCGACGAGCACGGCATGGACGGCTACGCGACCACCACGCTCCTGCTCGCGGTCGGCGCCCGCGTCGCGATCCGGAGGCAGGACGGGCCGGCGGCGAAGCGCCTGCTCGCGCGCGCCATGCGCGACCGGGGACTCTGCACGCACGTGATGCCGGTCTTCGCGGTCAAGGTCCGGCTCGAGCTCGCCCGCGCCTTCGTCGCGCTCGGCAAGGGCTCCACGGCGGCGCACCTGCTGCAGGAGATCGACGACCTCGTGCGCGTGCGACCCGATCTCGGCACCCTCCTCGACGACGTCGCCGAGCTGCGGTCCTCGATCGAGCACTCGAGGGAGGTGCTCGGCACCTCGCCGTTGACGCCCGCCGAGCTGCGGCTGCTGCCGTACCTCCAGACGCACCTGACGATCGGTGAGATCGGCGACCGGCTGTTCGTCTCGCGCAACACCGTGAGCTCGCAGCTCGGCTCGATCTACCGCAAGCTGCAGGTCACGACGCGGGGCGCTGCGGTCGCCCGGGCCGGGGAGCTCCGACTGCTCGGCTGAGTCTCAGCTGTCGGACGGGACGAAGGTCTCGAGGTCGAGTCCGAGCGCCACCGCGAGGTGCTGCGCCGCCGCCACCGCGCGCGGCATGCCGACGACCGGCACCACCGCGACCACGAGGTGCACGAGCTCGGGCCCGGTCGCGCCCGCCCGGATCGCGGCGTCGACCGCGGAGGAGAACGAGGCGTCCGTGCCGCCGACGCCGCAGAGCGCACCGAGGCGGGCCAGTGCGAGCGCCTTCGGGCTCAGCGGCCCGTCGCCGGGCTCGGTCAGGCTCTCGCCCGAGAGCCGGTCGTCGTCGATCGCCAGGCGACGCAGCAGTTCGAGGTGGTCCATGCCGGGCTCCAATCGGTGCTCCCGATCCCACCCCCCTTCACGGGCTTCCGCATCATGCAGATCACGCGAATGATGGGCGGCGTGTCTGCATCGCGCGATCTGCGTGATGCCGTCGGCCCATCGGTCGATCACGATGGAGCGTCGGCGCC
The DNA here is from genome assembly GCF_042884835.1 of Agromyces sp. NPDC058104. NCBI lineage: Bacteria > Bacillati > Actinomycetota > Actinomycetes > Micrococcales > Microbacteriaceae > Agromyces > Agromyces sp. NPDC058104. The sequence goes on from NZ_JBHVTD010000002.1 coordinate 579,840, forward strand.
CGGCGCCGTGGACCCAGGACTGCGCCCCGGGGGCGGGGGAAGACAGGAGCATCGCATGACCGACACCGCATCGCACTCGATCGTCGGAAGGCCGCTGCCACCGGCCCGCACGCTGCCGTTCCCACCCAAGCCGTCCGGCAGCATCCCCGGCCGCACCCTGGCCGAATCGACGTATTCGCCGCTGCCGCCCGAGCGCCGCCTCGGCGAGCAGGCGCCCAACGTGCTCGTCATCCTCATCGACGACGCCGGGCCCGCGCTGCCGAAGCCGCTCGGTGGCGTCGTCGAGACGCCGACGCTCGATCGCATCCGCTCGAACGGCCTCGGCTACAACCGCTTCCACACGACGGCGATGTGCTCGCCGACCCGCGCCTCGCTGCTCACCGGCCGCAACCACCACCGTGTCGGGAGCGGCCAGATCGCCGAGCTCGCGAACGACTGGGACGGCTACTCGGGTCACATCCCGAAGTCGAGCGCCACGATGGCCGAGGTGCTGCGCAACTACGGCTACTCGACGGGTGCCTGGGGAAAGTGGCACAACACCCCCGCCGAGGAGACGACGTCGTCGGGTCCGTACGACCGCTGGCCCACCGGATACGGGTTCGAGTACTTCTACGGCTTCCTCGCAGGCGAGGCATCCCAGTACGAACCGAACCTCGTGCGCAACACGACGGGGGTGCTGCCCCCAAGGACGCCCGAAGAGGGGTACCACCTGAGCGAGGATCTCGCGGACGACGCGATGCGCTGGCTGCGGGACCACAAGGCGAACGCCCCCGACAAGCCCTTCTACATGTACTGGGCGACCGGGGCCATCCACGGGCCGCACCACATCATGAAGGAGTGGGCCGACAAGTACCGGGGCCGGTTCGACGACGGCTGGGACGCCTACCGCGAGCAGGCGCACGAGGGCGCGAAGGCGGCCGGCTGGATCCCCGAGACCGCCGAGCTCACGCCTCGGCCCGACAGCCTGCAGGGCTGGGACGAGATCCCCGACCACCAGAAGGCGTTCCAGGCGCGTCTCATGGAGGTGTGCGCCGGCTTCGGCGAGCACGCCGACGTGCAGGCGGGGCGCCTCGTCGACGAGCTCGAGCGACTCGGCTACCTCGACGACACGATCATCCTCTACATCTGGGGCGACAACGGCTCGTCGGGCGAGGGCCAGAACGGCACGATCAGCGAGCTCCTCGCCCAGAACATGATCCCGACGACCATCGACCAGCACATCGCCGCGCTCGAGGAGCTCGGCGGGCTCGACGCCCTCGGCACCCCGGCCACCGACAACCAGTACCACGCCGCCTGGGCCTGGGCGGGTTCGACGCCGTACCAGGGCATGAAGCTCATGGCCTCGCACCTCGGCGGCACGCGCAACCCGATGTTCATCCAGTGGCCCGGGCGCATCGCGCACGATCCCGAACCGCGCACGCAGTTCCATCACGTGATCGACGTCGTGCCGACCATCTACGAGATCCTCGGCATCTCGCACCCCGACATGGTCAACGGCATCCCGCAGGACCCGATCGACGGCACCAGCTTCGCCTATTCGATCGACGACGCGGGCGCCGAGGGGCGGCACCGGGTGCAGTACTTCGAGGTGATGGCGAGTCGCTCGATCTACTCCGACGGCTGGATGGCGTCGGCGACCGGACCCCGCCTGCCGTGGGTGCCGGGAGCCCCTCCCGGCATCGCGACGTGGACGCCGGACGCCGACGCGTGGGAGCTCTACCACCTCGACGAGGACTGGAGCCAGGCGCACGACCTCGCCGCCGAGCACCCCGAGAAGCTCTCGCAGCTGAAGGAGCTGTTCGCGATCGAGGCGGCCAAGAACGATGTGCTGCCCGTCGGCGGCGGGCTGTGGGTGCCGGTCTACCACCCCGAGTTCCGGCTCGGGCCGGCATACACGGAGTGGGACCTCTCGGGCGACACGGTGCGCGTCCCCGAGTTCTGCGCGCCGGCGCTCGGCAACAAGCCGAACACGGTCACGATGAAGCTGCAGCTCCCCGAGCGCGCGAACGGCGTGCTCTACAAGCTCGGCGGCTCCGGCGGCGGCCTGACGTGCTTCTTCGTCGACGGAGTGCTCACCTACGAGTACAACCTGTTCCTCGTGCAGCGCACGACGATCGCGTCCGCGTCGCCGATCGGGGCGGGCGAGGTGACGGTCGAGGTCGTGACCGACTACGTCGAGCCGCGCCCCGGCGGGCCGCTCTCGGTCGCGTTGCGCGTCGACGGCGCCGAGGTCGGGTCGGGCACGGTCCCGGTCAGCGCGCCGCTGCTGTTCTCGGCGAACGACTGCCTCGACATCGGCCGGGCGTACGGCGGCGCGGTGTCGCGGGCGTACGTCGACCGCATGCCGTTCGCGTTCGACGGGTCGATCGAGTCGGTGCACATCGGCTACCACCTCCCGCCGAAGGCGTGACGCCGGCTGGACGTGAAGAGGACTGACGAGTCGGCGATCGGCACGGCATGAGCGGGATGCTCGAGGCGTTCGCACATGTCGTGCCGATCGCGGTCGCGGTCGCGGCGAGCTCCGTGCCGATCCTCGTCACGCTCTCCATCCTGCTCTCGCCCAACGGCGACCGCGTCGCCGTGCCGTTCCTCTCGGGGTGGCTCGTCGGCATGACCGCGCTCGTCATCGGGTGCACGCTGTTCGCGCAGGCGCTGCCCCGCCAGGGGTCGCAGCGCGAGCCCGAGCAGGCCGTCGGCATCGCCGAGATCGTCGTCGGCGCGCTCATCCTCGTCATCGCCGTCGTGAGTCGATTCCGCCCGCGGGGCACCTCGACCGATCAGCCGCCCAAATGGCTCGGGAGGTTGAGCCGTCTCGGCCGCGGCGAGGCGCTCGCCCTCGGCGCGGTGCTCAACATCCGGCCGAAGAGCCTGCTCCTCGTCGTCGCGGCGGCCCTCTCGATCCGGGGCGCAGGCCTCACGGCCGTCGAATCGGTCGTGGTGATCGCCAGCTTCGTCGTGATCGGCGCGTCGACGGTCGCCGTGCCCATCGTCTCGGCGAGGGTCGCGCCCGGACGGACCGCTCCGCGGCTCACGACGATGCGCGACTGGATGTCGCGGAACAGCCGGTCGATCAGCGAGCTCATCCTCGTCGTGATCGGCGTCTTCGTCATCGTGTCGGGGATCGGCCGGCTCTGATCCGCCGGGCGGCGGGCGCCGGAATCATGCAACCTGAGTGATGCCTGTGCGCGCAGGTGCTCGCTACCGTGGCGGCAACCGAGGCGACGCGCGGCCGTGCCCGTGCGGCGCCCGCCGAATCCACTGGGAGGAATCATGAGCGACACCGAAACGACCGGCTGGGTCGGTTGGGGCTACTTCGCCGCGATCATGCTGCTGGTCGCGGGCATCTTCGACGCGATCTACGGCCTCATGGCCATCATCGGCCCCGACAGCGCCTACTTCGTGACGAACGAGGGCCTGTTCCTCATGAACGTCGCCGGCTGGGGCTGGTGGCACCTGCTCATCGGCATCGTGCTGATCCTGGCCTCACTGGCGCTGTTCGCCGGCGCGACCTGGGCGCGCGTGGTGGCGATCATCCTCGCGATCGTCAACGCGATCGGCCAGCTCTTCCTGCTGCCGGCGCAGCCGTGGTGGTCGCTCATCGTGATCGTGCTCGACATCCTCGTGATCTACGCGCTGACCGTGCACGGCAGGGAGCTCCGCAAGGTGGCGAGCTAGCCGTTCGACCGACGCCCGGGCGGGCCGGCTCGAGGCCGGCCCGCCCGGGCGCGGTCGTGCGACGAGCGGTGGCCTCGGCACGATGGCGACCGCCCGCACGGGGTCGGTGTCGGATCAGTTCGGCGCGTGCGCTTCGAGGAACTGGTAGACCTCGGTCTGGTCGACGCCCGGGAAGGTGCCCGTGGGCAGCGCCGCCAGCAGCGAGGTCGGCGTGCGCGCGGCGGGCCAGGAGGCATCCGCCCACTTCTCGGCGAGGCCCGACGGCGCCTGGCAGCATGCCGGGTCGGGGCAGCGCGACACCGCACGATGGGGTGTCTCGCGGCCGCGGAACCACTTCACGTGCTCGAACGGCACGCCGACCGACACCGAGTACTCGCCCTCCTTCGCCTTCTCGATGCGCGAGGTGCACCAGAAGGTGCCCGAGGGCGTGTCGGTGTACTGGTACCACGGGCTGTAGCGGTCCTCGACGTCGAACACGGTTCTCGCCGTCCAGTTGCGGCACATCGTGGTTCCCTCGATCGCGCCGAGCGCGTCGCTCGGGAACCGCACCCGGTCGTTCTCGTAGGCCTTGATGATCGTGCCCGACTCGTGCACCTTCGTGAAGTGCACGGGGATGTCGAGGCGGGCGGTCGCGAGGTTCGTGAAGCGGTGCGCCGCGGTCTCGTACGAGACGGCGAAGGCGTCGCGCAGGTCCTCCATCGAGATGCGGCGCAGGTTCTTCGCCTCGGAGAGGAAGCGCACGGCAGCCTGCTCGGGCAGCAGCAGGGCGGCCGTGAGGTAGTTCGTCTCGATGCGCTGGCGCAGGAAGTCGCCGTAGTTCGCGGGCTCCTCGTGGCCGAGGAGGTGGCTCGCGAGTGCCTGCAGGATGGGCGAGCGCGAGTCGCGCGAGGGCGACTGCTGCGTCGGCAGGTAGATGCGGCCGTGGTGCTTGTCGGTCACCGAGCGGGTCGAGTGCGGCAGGTCGCCGACGTAGTGCAGCGAGTAGCCGAGGTGCGAGGCCATGTCGGCGACGAGCTGGTGCGAGACCGGCCCGCCGGTGTGCCCGACCGCCTCGAGCAGCTCGGCGGCCTTCTGCTCGAGCTCGGGGTAGAAGTTGTCGCGGGCGCGCATCTCGGCGCGCAGCTCGCCGTTGGCGCGGCGCGCCTCCTCGGGGGTGGCCGCGCGCTCGCGGTGCAGGCGGTCGATCTCGTTGTGCAGGGCGAGGATCGTCTGCAGCGTCTGGTCGTTCATCGTCTTGGCGACGCGGAACGGGTCGAGCCCGAGCGCCGCGAACACGGGCCCGCGCTGCGCGCGCTCGACGGCGATCTCGAGGGCGACGCGCTCGTTCGGGGCGTCGGTGCGCAGCAGCTCGTCGACCGAGGTGCCGAGCGCGAGGGCGATCGTCCGCAGCATCGAGAGGCGCGGCTCGCGCTTGCCGTTCTCGATCGCGCTGACCTGCGAGGGCGCCCGGTCGATGGCGCGCGCGAGCTCGCCGAGGGTCATGCCGCGGGCGGTGCGGCGGTCGCGGATGCGCCGGCCGAGCGTGAGCGCGTCGAGCTGGTCGGCGGCTTCGGCGGTGGCATCGACGGTGATCATGCCATCGATGGTCACACGCGCGGGCGGTTCTCGCAAACGGAAGAATCGGAGAAGTTCTGCATGCGATGCGCCCTGAAGGTGCTTTCGGCGGTGAAATGGATGCTTCGCAAGCGAAGAATCCGGGATGTGCTAGCCCTGCGCGAGGATCTCCTCGGCGCTCGCGACCGCGGCGTAGCTGCCGTCGAGCGCGGCCATGAACGCGGCATGCACCTGGGCGCCCGGCACGACGACCCCGCCGAACTCGAGATCGGGGGCGGCGCACGCGTCGTGGGCGACGGTCACCGTGAAGCCCGCGTCGGCCGCCGCGCGCACGGTCGCGTCGACGCACATGCTCGACATCATGCCGGCCACGACGAGCTCGTCGGGGGCGAGCGCGCGCAGCCGGTCGCCGAGGTCGGTCCCGAGGAACGAGTTCGGGTTCTCCTTCGTCACGAGCGCCTCGCCCGCGAGCGGTGCGACCGAGGGGTGGATCTCGACCCCCGGCGTGCCCGGCTGGAAGAACGCCGCGTCGGGTGCGTCCCAGATGTGCTGCACGTGCACGACGGGCTCGCCGCGCTCGCGCCACGCCGCGAGCAGCCGCGAGGCCTGCGCCGCCGCCGCGTCGGTGCCGACGAGCGGGTGACGCCCACCGGGGAAGTAGTCCTGCTGGATGTCGATGACGATGAGCGCTCGGGTCACTCGCCCAATGTAATCGGCACGGCGGCGCACCGGTACCGGTGCCCGGGCGTCGCGTCGCGGTCGGCGGGCGAACGGCCTCAGCCTGCCGCGCGCTCGCGGGAGGCGAGCACCTCGGGCACGTGCCGTTCGGCCCACTCGCGCATCGCGGCGATCGGCTCGAGGAGGGAGTCGCCGAGCGGGGTGAGCGAGTACTCCACGCGCGGCGGGGAGTCGGCGTAGGCGCGGCGCTCGACGAGCCCGTCGGCCTCGAGCGCGCGCAGCGTCTCGGTCAGCACCTTCGGGGTGACCTCGCCGACCCTCGCGCGCAGCTCGGTGAAGCGCAGCGTGCCCGCGCGCGAGAGGGCGAGGATGACGAACATCGTCCAGCGTTCGCCGATCCGGCTGAGGATGACGCGGCTCGGGCAGTCGGGCGCGAGCGCGTCGCGCACCTCGTCGTCGCCCGGCGACGGGGCCGGGCTCGCGATCGTGACGTGGTGCTGCGGCATCCGACCCCCGATGACGGCTCGTGCTTCCCTCGAGGGAAGTTCCGTTGAAGTAACCGGCGTCCGCTCCGTAGCGTCGCAGGCATGAGGATTCTACTGACCGGGGGAACCGGATACATCGGATCGGCGGTGCTCGACGAGCTCGTCGGAGCGGGGCACGAGGTCGTCGCGGTCGTGCGCAGCGAGCGCGCCGCCCGAGCGGTCGAGGCGCGCGGCGCCACCGCCGCGATCGGCGAGGCGACGGATGCCGCGTGGCTCGAGCCGCTCCTCGCCGACGTGGACGGCGCGGTGCACACGGCCGCCCCCGCGGCGGACGCCGCGGCCTTCGACGCCGCGATCGCCAACGCCGTCGTCGAGGTCTTCGGCGGCACCGCCCGCCGGTACGTCCACACCGGCGGCATCTGGGCCTACGGCGCGGGCGAGGCGCTCGACGACGACGGCCGGCCCGATGCGCCGGAGCTCGTCGCGTGGCGGCTGCCGATCGAGGAGCGGCTGCTCGAGTCATCCGTCTCGGCGACGATCATCGCGCCCGGCGTCGTCTACGGCGACGACCGCGGCCTCGTGCAGCTCGTCACCGAGGCGCCGCGCGACGCCGACGACCGCATCCTGCTCATCGGCGACGGCGAGCAGCACTGGACGTGGGTGCACGTCGGCGATCTCGCCCGCCTCTACCGGCGCGCGCTCGAGCACGAGCACGCGCTCGGCCGCGTCATCGGCAGCGACGGCTCGCCGACGACGGTGCGCGCGGTGGCCGAGGCCGTCGTCGCCGCCGGCGGCGCAAGCGGGGTCGTCGCTGAAGGAGCGGACGCCTCGCGCGCCCGCCTCGGCGCGGAGTTCGCCGACGCGCTGCTCCTCGACCAGCGGGCGAGCGGTGCGAAGGCCCGTTCGCTCGGATGGGTGCCCGAGCACGAGGACGTCCTCGCCGAGCTCGCAGGCCGCTCGCGGCGCTCGGCGCGCGCGGCGCGGGAGGACTCCGCCGCCTGAGGCGGAGCGGCGGCGCCCCCGCCTCACCCCTCCTGCACGAGCTCGTCGCGGGCGGCGAGCATGTCGAGGTAGTGCACGTTCGTCATGACTCCGAGCACGTTGCCGAAGGGGTCGACGACCGACGCGGTCACGAACCCGGGCCCGTGCTCGGTGATCGGCAGGAGCGGCGCGGCGCCGAGCTCGATGAGGCGGGCGAGTGCGCGCTCCAGGTCGTCGACGTGCCAGTGCACGAGCGCGCCGCCCGCGCCGGCGCCGAGCCCTGCCGGGGCGAACCGCCGGTCGATGAAGCCGAGCTCCTGCTGGTGGTCGCCGATGCGGAACTCGACGTACGCGGGTCGTCCGTCGGGCCCGGGGCGCGAGAAGTACGGCTCGATGCCGAGCACCTCGGTGTACCAGGTCGCCGCCGCGGCGGGGTCGTCGACGTAGCAGTTGATGGTGGCGATGCCTCGCAGCATGGGGTTCTCCCTCGTGTTCCGGCGACCCGTCGTCGCCTGGTGCATCCATGATCGAACGCAGAAGTGCTCACCTTCTGACTACTTTTGCGAGGAGAATCGGATCATGCGCGCAGACCGGCTCGTCGCCACCCTCCTCGTCATGCAGGCGCGCGGTCGCGTCACCGCCCGCCAGCTCGCCGAGGAGCTCGAGATCTCGGTGGCGACCGCTCGCCGCGACCTCGAGGCGCTCTCAGCCGCCGGCATCCCGGTCTATCCGCAGCCCGGTCGCGGCGGGGGCTGGCAGCTGCTCGGCGAGGGGCGCACCGACCTCAGCGGCTTCACCGCCTCGGAGGCGCGGGCGCTGTTCCTGCTGCTCGGGCCGCGCGCCGACGAGAGCGACGCGACGCGCTCGGCGCTCCGCAAGGTGCTCAGGGCCCTGCCCGCGACGTTCCGCGCCGACGCCGAGGCCGCCGCCGACGCGGTGATCGTCGACGCCAGCGGGTGGGACGCCCCCGCGACGCGACCGCCCCGGGCCGTCGAGCTCCTGCAGCAGGCCGTGCTCGAGCGGCGCGTCGCACGGTTCGCCTACACGCGGTGGGGCGGCGAGGCCGCACTGCGCGAGGTGCGCCCGCTCGGGCTCATCGAGACCCGCGGCGTCTGGTACCTGATCGCCGACGCGGTCGCCGGTCGGGCCGATGCCGACGACGGCGCGGGGTCGCTCGCCGTGCCGGCCGTCGGCGCGTCACGGCGCAGCTACCGCGTCGACCGCATGGCCGACGTCCTCCTCCTCGACGAGCGCTTCGAACGGCCTGAGGCATTCGACCTCGACGCCGAGTGGGCGGCGCTGCGCACGGCGGCGAACGCGGCGCGGCGCAGGGCTGAGGCGACGGTGCTCGTCGATGCCGCAGCCCTCGAGGAGTTCCGCGGCTGGGTGCCCGGCACGAGCGACGAGGGTGCTGCGGGCGACGACGGTCGCGTGCGGCTGCGCGTCACTGCGCCGAGTGAGCAGGTGCTCGCCCGGCGCCTGGCCGCGTGGGCCGGCGAGGCCGAGGTGATCGAGCCGATGAGCCTGCGCGAGCGGCTCGCTGCGATCGGCGTCGCGATCACCGAGCGCTATCGGTGAACGTCGGGTGACGTTCGCGCGGTGGGCAGGGGTCCCCATTTCCGCTCGTCGGCGGTGCCTGCTTGGATGTACCGGGGCCCGGGAACGACCCGGGCCGAACTCTCTTGGGGGAAACACCACGATGACCGCATCACGCCCGCTCGCCGCCGCCTCGCTCGCGCTGCTCGCCCTCCTCTTCACCGGCTGCGCCGCCGGCGGTGCGGCTCCGGCAGCCGACAGCACGAGCGACGCCAAGACCGACAGCTCCGACGCCGCGCCCGCCGGCGACCAGTCGAAGGAGGAGGCGTGCGAGCTCGTGAAGACCACGCTCGCCGAGCTCGAGGGCCTCGCGTCGGTCGACACGAGCGACCCCGCCGCCGCGCTCGAGGCGTTCAAGGGCGCCGAGCAGACGGTCAACGAGACCGCGGCGCAGATCAGCAACGCCGAGGTCAAGACCGCCGCCGACGGCGCGGCTGCCGCGATGACCGAGTACGTCACCTACGTCGACGGCATGCTCGCCGACCCGGCCAATGCCGACGTCTCGGCCATGGGCGACCACCTCACGGCGCTCACCGAGGGCATCACCGAGCTCACGACCGTCTGCGCCTGACGCACGACGTACGCAGAACGGGGGCGCACCTTCCGGTGCGCCCCCGTTCTGCGTACGGTCCCGAGCCGGGGCCCGCGGGATGCGCTCAGCCGCCGCCCATCGTCCGGGCGATGTCCGCGGCCGAGTCGCCTGCGCGCCGGAGCACGAGCGCCACCAGCCCGAGTGCGACCAGCGTCAGCACGAGCATGACCGTCGACACGGCGGCGATCTCGGGTCGCAGCCCGCTGCGCAGGGCGCTGAGCACGTAGACCGGCCACGGTGTCGACCCCGACACCGAGACGAAGGCCGCGATGACCGTGTTGTCGAGGCTCAGCGTGAACGACAGCAGGAACCCCGCCAGCACCGCGGGCATCGCGAGCGGCAGCGTCACCTTGCGGAAGGTGCGCGCCGGGGTCGCGTAGAGGTCGGCCGAGGCCTCCTCGAGCTTCGGCTCCTGGCCGACGAGGCGCGCGCGCACGAGGTACGAGACGACCGCGACCGAGAACAGCGAGTGGCCGACGACGAGGCGCACGATGCCGTCGTTGAAGATCGACAGGCCGAGATCCTGGCCGAGGAACACCATCCACGGCAGCAGCGCGACCGCGTCGACGATCTCGGGCGTCACCGAGACGAGCAGCAGCAGCCCGAGGAACCACCAGACCCACTTGCCGGCGTGCCGCGCCATCGCGATGCCCGCGAGCGTGCCGAGCAGCGTCGCCACGAGCGCGGCGATGAAGCCCGTCTGCACCGAGATCCAGACGGCGTCGCGCAGCGCGGGCTTCGCGAACAGCGCGAGGAACGAGTCGAAGCCGAACGACTCCCACGACACGAGCAGGCGGCCCACGTTGAACGAGGAGGCGATGATCACGAGGATCGGCGAGAAGAGGAAGAGGAGCACGATGACCCCCCAGACGCCGAACGCGACATCCGACCACGCCCTGCGGGGGCGCAGCGCCCGCGCCGGCCGTGCCGTCGGCGCCGCCTGCTCAACCGGCCGTTCCATCTGTCGAAGGCTCATGCCGCGACCCCCTCGCGAATCGAAGCGGATTCCGCCGTCGACGCCGTGCCGATGACGAGCCGGTTGCGGGCGCGGAACGGCAGCGAGACGAGCCACACGACGACCGCCCCCGCCGCCGCGGTGAGCAGGATGACGAAGATCAGCACCACCGCCATCGCCGAGCCGAGCGCCCAGTTCTGCGCGGTCTGGAACTGGCTCGCGACGAGCTGGCCGACCATGTTGCCCTTCGCCCCGCCGAGCACGGTCGCCGTGATGTAGTCGCCCATCAGGGGGATGAAGACGAGCAGGACTCCGGCGACGATGCCGGGCTGGGCGAGCGGGAGCGTGATGCGGAAGAACGTCGTCAGCTTGCCCGCCCCGAGGTCCTTCGAGGCCTCGCGGAGCGGCCCGTTGACCCGGTCGAACGCGACGAACAGCGGCAGGATCATCAGCGGCAGGTAGTTGTACACGACGCCGAGCAGCACCGCACCGCGGGTGTTCAGGATCGCGAGCGGTTCGAAGCCGACGCCCTGGAGCAGCGTCGAGAGCGCGCCCTCCGGTGCGAGGATCACCTGCCAGCCGATCGTGCGCACGAGGAAGTTCGTCCAGAACGGCACCATGACGAGTGCGACGAGCAGGCCGCGCCGCGACGGCGGCGCCTTGACGGCCATCCAGTACGCGACGGGCAGGCCGATGACGAAGCACAGCACGGTGCCGACGACGCCGACCCACAGCGTGTTCTGGAAGGTCGAGAAGAAGGTCGGGGTGAGCACCTCGGCGTAGCGGTCGAACGACAGCCGGTCGGTCGCCTGCGTGGCGAAGATGCTCGGCTTGTAGCCGAAGCTGAACCAGACCACCATCGCCACCGGCGCGATGAAGAAGATCGCCAGCCACGCCCACGCGGGCGCGGCGAGCAGGAATCCGGGGAGTCGTCTACGCACCAGCCGCCGCCTTCGTCGTGTTCCAGATCTGCACGATGCGCTCCTGCGCCTCGGTGAGCTCGCCCTCCTGCATGGTGGCGAGCTGCTCGGGCGTGAAGAACACGAGGTCGAGCATCGGCAGCCCGGCGTCGGCCGCGACCTGCTCGATGTCCTTCGCGCCCGTGTGGTACCCGATGTAGTCGAGCTCGGACAGGGCGTTCTCGGGGGCGAGCACGTAGTCGATGAACGCGTGCGCGGCCTCGGGGTGCGGGGCTCCCGCCGGGATCGCCCAGTTGTCCATCCACAGCTCGGTCGAGGGCGAGCCGAGCACGAACTTCCAGCGCTCGGGGTTCGGGCTCTCGAGGATGCCGAGCCGCGCGTCGCCGTTGTACGACTGCATGAGGGCGTGCGTCGCCTGCGGGATCGCGCTGCCGCCCGGGTACGAGTCGAACGCCGAGATGTGCGGGGCGAGCTCGTCGACGAGGAAGGCCTCGGCCGCGTCGAGCTCGGCCGGGTCGGTCGTGTTCCACGGGATGCCGTTCGACCAGAAGTACAGGCCGGTGAGCTCCGCGGGGTCGTCGAGGAGCGAGGTCCTGCCGCTCGCCTCGTTCATCGCCGCGTCGATGAAGTCGTTCCAGTCCTTCAGCTCGCGGTCGATCACCGTGGTGTCGTAGACGAAGCCCGTCGTGCCCCACGCCTTGCAGATCGAGTACTCGTTATCGGGGTCCCACGCGCGGCCGAGGAACTCGGGGTCGACGTACTGCAGGTTGGGGATGAGGTCGCGGTTGAGCTTCGACAGCAGGCCGTGCTCGGCCATCTGCGCGACGAAGGTGCCGGTCGGCACGACGATGTCGTAGCCGCTCGTGCCGCGGGCCCCGACGAGCTTGGCCACCATCTCCTCGTTCGAGTTGAAGGCGCTGAGCGAGATCTTCGGCCCGAGGTCGGCGGTGAAGGCCTCGAGCACGTCGGGGGCGTCGTAGTCGCCCCAGGTGTAGATCGAGAGGCGGTCCTCGAGGGCGCCGCCCGAGGCCTGCGCGGCTCCCGGCGTGCCCGACGGCGCGCAGGCGGCGAGCAGCCCGGCCGAGCCCGCCGCGGCGGCGAAGCTCAGGAATCGGCGGCGCGACAGCTCGCGCCGGATGGTCTTCGCCGCGCCCGCGGGCGCGAGGATGCGGATCGGTTCTGCTGACATCGTGGCTCCTCGGCGACTCACGCGGTGGGCGGGGCGACGAACCCGCCGTCGCTCGCCGCATCGTCGGCCGGGAAGAGGAGCACGCTGTCGGGGCGCCACGAGCACACGACGGTGTCGCCCACCGAGACCTGCGGAGCCTCGGGGGTGGGGCGTCGCGCGATGAGGCTCTGGTCGTCGCCGAGCCGCACGAGGTACTGCATGGTCTCGCCGAGGTGGGAGACGCCGATGAGCGTGCCGCGGGCGGTGTTCGCCCCGTCGGATGCGGCGTCCGCGGCCGCCTCGAGCCGCACGAACTCGGGGCGCACGGCGGCGAGACCCGCGTCGCCGTCGCGGAGGGCGGGGGAGGCGGGGGCCGCCGCGCGGACGAGCGCGTGCGCCGCGTCGACGGCGCCGCCGCCCTCGGCGACCGGGCCGCGGAAGAAGTTCTGCTGGCCGACGAACGCCGCGACGTAGGCCGAGGCGGGGCGGGCGTACACGGTGTCGGCGTCGGCGAGCTGCTCGATGCGGCCGCTGCGCATGATGGCGATCCGGTCGCTCATCGAGAGCGCCTCGCCCTGGTCGTGCGTGACGAAGACGAACGTGATGCCGAGCCGCGACTGCAGGAGCTTCAGCTCGAGCTGCATCTCCTCGCGCAGCTGCCGGTCGAGCGCGCCGAGCGGCTCGTCGAGCAGCAGCACCGAGGGGCGGTTGACGAGGGCGCGCGCGAGCGCGACGCGCTGCTGCTGGCCGCCCGAGAGCTGAGTGGGCTTGCGGTCGGCGAAGCCGCGCATCTGGGCGAGGTCGAGGGCGTCGATCACGCGCTCGCGGATCTCGGCCTTCGGCGTGCGCTTCTGCTGCAGGCCGTAGGCGACGTTCTCGGCGACCGACATGTGCGGGAAGAGCGCGTAGGCCTGGAAGACGGTGTTCACGTCGCGGCGGTAGGGCGGGACGCCGAGCAGCGATCGGCCCGAGACGCGGATGTCGCCCGCGTCGGGCTGCTCGAAACCGGCGATCATGCGCAGCGTCGTGGTCTTGCCGCAGCCCGAGGGGCCGAGCAGCGAGATGAACTCGCCGGCCTGGATGGTGAGCGAGAGCCCGTCGACCGCGGTGGCGTCGCCGTAGCGCTTGGTGACGGCGTCGATGACGACCGTTCCGGGTGCCTCGCCGAGGGATGCCCCTGATGCGGGAGCCGTCCCCGACTCCGTCTCGATCGTGGATGCCTGGGTCACTGACGACGCCTCCTGTTCACTCGCGCGCCATCGCGCAGTGGCCATTCAATCCACGTGGTCGTGCAGGCGCAACGCGGTTCGAGGCGAATGAGACGAACCATCGGACGGGGGCGCGGGGACCTGACAGTCCGTCTGGTCGGTCGGCGCCCCCGCCCGTGGCGGGTCGGGCGGCGTGTCAGGAGACGGACGCGGCCGTCCGCAGTCCGCGGCGCCGCGCGCGCTGCTCGATGCGCCCGGCGAGCAGCACCGCACCGACCGCCGTGAGGTAGGCGCCGGCGACCGTGCCGCCGCCGATCTGCGAGAAGAACAGCAGCGGCACCTGGACGAAGGGCAGGCAGAGGGCCAGCCAGAGTGCGACGCGGCCGGCGCGGACGAGCGAGACGCAGAGCGCGATCGAGCCGATCAGCCACAGCGCGTTGGCCGCCATCGCCACGATCGGGAAGAACTCGAGGTCGATGCCGTTCACCGCGCTCGTGATGGTGCCGACGGTCAGCAGCACCGTGCCCACGGCGGCGACGATCGCGCCCCAGCTCGACCGGGCGTACCGCGCGAGGCCGAGGAACAGCACGGCGAGCGCCCAGAGGCTGACCGTGAACATCGCGAGGATCAGCCGGGTGCGCGGGTCGATCGCCGGGTCCTCGTCCTGCGGGAAGAGGATCTGGAGCACCCCGGTCACGATCGAGAGCACGCCGGCGGTGAGGGCGGCGATGCCGGCGAGACGGGCGCCGACGCGGCCGGGGCGCGGGAAGGCGACGTCGGCGCGGCCGGCGCGCGGCGCAGGTCGAGGCGAGCGGACTGCGCGGTCGGGGGCGGATCCTGATTCGGTGAGGGGCACCATGGCGGGCCTTTCGTTCGGTGGTCGGGGCCGACCCGATCGGCCGGCGATGCGACGCTACGGAGGACGCGCCGCCCTCGGCATCGGCAACGCGTCGACGGGGCGGCCGACCGCGATCGCGCCTCGGGGCGACCCCGGTCGCCCGGAATGCCGACCTTCGTCGCTGTCGGCGAGCGAGCCCCGAGGCCTACGATCGGAGCGTGACGAGCCGGGACACCGCACGGGAGCTCGCGCGCGACGAGCGCCGGGCGCCGCCCGCCAGCGCGCCCGCGCTCCGCGGCCGGCGCGCCTGGACCTCGCCGCTCGACCTCGCGATCGCCGGCGGGATCGCGCTCTGGGCGATGCTCGAGGCGCTGCTCGTGCCCTCGGCGAGCGTCGTCGCCCAGCTCGGCTTCGCGCTCGCCGTCTCGCTGCCGCTCGTGGTCCGGCGCCGGTTCCCCGCGCTCGTGATGCTCGCGGTCGCGGGCGCGCTGGTCGTGCACGCGGCGACGAGCGGGCCGGACGCGACGTTCAACCCGTTCCCGAGCCTGCTCGTCGCCACGTTCACGGTCGCCGAGCGCATCTCCGCGTGGTGGCTCGCCGTCCTGCTCGGGCTCGTGCCGATCGCGGCGATGCTCGCGGCCCACGCGCTCGGCTACTTCGGATCGCCCGGCATCGAGACCGCGGGCACCGTCTTCCTCGTGTTCTTCGTCGGTGCGACCTGGACCGCAGGACGCGTGATCCGTCACCGCGCCCTCGCCGTGCAACGGACGCGCGACAGCTCCGACCGGCTCGCCGCCGACGCGGTGGCGGCCGAACGGGTGCGCATCGCCCGCGAGCTCCACGACATCGTCGCGCACGCCCTCTCGATCGTGGCACTCCAGGCGGGGGCGGCCGAGCAGTTCCTCGACAAGGACCTCGACCGCGCGCGCCGCCACCTCGCGCTCACCCGGGGCACCGCGCAGTCGGCCCTCGACGAGATGCGGCACCTGCTCGGCGTGCTCCGCGAGGACGGTGCGGTCTACGCGCCGCAGCCCGGGCTCTCGGGCCTCGCCGAGCTCATCGCCGAGACCGAGGCCGCCGGCCACGAGTGCCGCCTCGAGCTCGACGCGGCGGCCGCCGAGATCCCCGACGGTCACGCGCTGGCGGTGCACCGCATCGTGCAGGAGTCCCTCACGAACGTCCGCACGCACGCCGCAGGCGCCCCCGTCGAGGTGCGGGTCGGCCGCGACGCCGGCGCGGTCGTGGTCGAGGTCGCCAACGGGGCGCCGACGATCACGGGTCAGGGCTCCCGCGGCAGCGGCCGCGGCCTGCCGGGCATGGGCGAGCGCGTGCGCGTCTACGGCGGCACGCTCGACGCCGGACCGGCCGGACCGGCGGGTGCGGGATGGCGGGTGCTCGCGAAGCTGCCGCTCGGCTCGCAGGCGGGCGGAGCGACCGCATGAGCGGGCCCAGGCTCCTCGTCGTCGACGACCACGCCCTCGTGCGCTCCGGCATCATCGGCCTCCTCGAGGCCGCCGATCTCGAGGTCGTCGGCGAGGCGGGCGACGGCCACGGGGCGGTCGAGCTCGTGCGCCGCGTTCCCGCCGACGTCGTGCTCATGGACATCCGGATGCCGGGTCTCGACGGCATCGAGGCGACCCGTCGCATCGCGGGCGCGCCCGGCGGGCCGCGGGTGCTCGTGCTCACGACGTTCGACCTCGACGAGTACGTCTACCGGGCCCTCCAGGCGGGCGCCTCGGGCTTCCTGCTGAAGGACGCGCCGCCCGAGCGGCTCGTCGAGGCGGTGCGCACCGTGGCGCGCGGCGAGTCGCTGCTCGCCCCGTCGCTCACCCGGCGCCTGATCGAGCGCTACCTCGCGGCGCCGCCCCCCGACGCCCGCACCGAGGCCGCCGTCGACCTCACCCCACGGGAGCGGGAGGTGTGGGCCCTCATCGCGCGCGGCCTCTCGAACCACGAGATCGGCTCGGAGCTCTTCCTCAGCGAGGCCACCGTCAAGGCCCACATCACGCGGTTGTTCGTGAAGCTCGGCGTGCGCGACCGGGTGCAGGCGGTCGTCGCCGCCTACGAGTCCGGGCTCGTGCGGCCCGGCGAGCAGGCCGAGGCCGGGTAGCGGGGGTTCTTCCGCTTCGCGGAAATACTGCGGAAGTTCACCCCCCGAATCGTCGGTCGGGGTGCTCCGGGCGGGCGCAGCATGGGTTTCAGACGAACGGATGACCCGCCACGAGGCATCCCGAGAACGCACCCCGCAGCACCGAAGGAGCACGACGATGAGCACCCCCAACCGCCCCGGCGACCAGACCCAGACCGCGGCCGAGCTGCAGCTCGAGTGGGACGCCGACCCCCGCTGGGAGGGCGTGAAGCGCGACTACACGGCCGAGGACGTCATCGCCCTCCGCGGCCCCGTCCGGGAGGAGCGCACGCTCGCCCGACGCGGCGCCGAGAAGCTCTGGGAGAACATCCAGAAGAACACGGGCAACGCCTTCGAGCGCATGGAGGACCCCGAGTGGTCGGCCGCGCTCGGCGCCCTCACCGGCAACCAGGCCGTGCAGCAGGTGCGCGCCGGCCTCAAGGCCATCTACCTCTCGGGCTGGCAGGTCGCGGCCGACGCGAACCTCAGCGGCCAGACCTACCCCGACCAGTCGCTCTACCCCGCCAACTCGGTCCCGGCCGTCGTGCGCCGCATCAACAACGCGCTGCTGCGCGCCGGCCAGATCGAGCAGGGCAACGAGGCGCAGACGGGCATCTCCGACTGGATGGCCCCGATCGTCGCCGACGCCGAGGCCGGCTTCGGCGGTCCGCTCAACGCCTACGAGCTCATGCACCAGATGATCGAGGCGGGCGCCGCCGGCGTGCACTGGGAGGACCAGCTCGCGAGCGAGAAGAAGTGCGGCCACATGGGCGGCAAGGTGCTCATCCCGACCTCGCAGCACATCCGCACGATCAACGCGGCGCGCCTCGCGGCCGATGTCGCGGGCGTCCCGTCGATCATCATCGCCCGCACCGACGCGCTCGCCGCGACCCTCCTCACGAGCGACCACGACGAGCGCGACCAGCCGTTCGTCACCGGCGAGCGCACCGCCGAGGGCTTCTACAACGTGCAGAACGGCATCGAGCCGGTCATCGCCCGCGGCCTCGCCTACGCCGAGTACGCCGACCTGCTCTGGGTCGAGTCGGCCGAGCCCGACCTCGACCTCGCGCGCCGCTTCGCCGAGGCGGTGCACGCGAAGTTCCCGGGCAAGCGCCTCTCGTACAACTGCTCGCCGAGCTTCAACTGGAAGAGCCACCTCGACGACGACCAGATCGCGAAGTTCCAGCGCGAGCTCGCGTCGATGGGCTACGCGTTCCAGTTCATCACCCTCGCGGGCTTCCACTCCCTGAACCACGGCATGTTCACGCTCGCCAAGGACTACAACGAGCGCCACATGTCGGCCTACGTCGAGCTCCAGGAGGCGGAATTCGCCTCGGAGGCCGCCGGCTACACCGCCACGCGCCACCAGCGCGAGGTCGGCACCGGCTACTTCGACCAGATCGCCACCGCGCTGAACCCCAACAGCGCTACGCTCGCCCTCGTCGGATCGACCGAGGAAGAACAGTTCAACCACTGATCCCGTTCGCGTTCTCAGGAGCAGAGCTGCTGAGCAGACGGATTCTCAGGAGGGTCCGGGTGCGGATTCCGCATCAGCCCCGGATCCCTCCTGAGAAACGAAGATCTCAAGGAGACGACACCATGAACACCCTCATCATCGAACGAACGGATGCCCCGCCCGCACGCGCGTCCGAGGCATCCACCTCGCGTCCCGCGACCGGGAGCTTCCAGACCGTCGCACCGCGCATCGAGGTCACCGCGCCGCTCGGCGCGCGCTACGACGAGATCCTCACGCCCGAGGCGCTCGCGTTCCTCGCCGAGCTGCACGACCGCTTCGCCGGCACCCGGCACGAGCTGCTCGCCGAGCGCCTGCAGACCCGCGTCGACGCGGCGAACGGCCGCGACCCCCGGTTCCTGCCCGAGACCGAGTGGATCCGCAACGACGCCACCTGGCGCGTCGCCGGCGCCGCGCCCGGCCTCGAGGACCGCCGCGTCGAGATCACGGGGCCGACCGACCGCAAGATGGCGATCAACGCCCTCAACTCGGGCGCGAAGGTGTGGCTCGCCGACCAGGAGGACGCCACCAGCCCGACCTGGGCGAACGTCATCGAGGGCCAGCTGAGCCTGTTCGACTTCCTCCGGGGCGAGCTCGAGTACACGAGCCCCGAGGGCAAGGAGTACCGCGTGACGGCCGCCGAGACGCCGACCATCGTGATGCGCCCGCGCGGCTGGCACCTCGTCGAGAAGCACCTGAAGTTCCACGACCGTGCCGGCCGTGCGATGCACGCCTCGGGCTCGCTCGTCGACTTCGGGCTGTACTTCTTCCACAACGCGAAGGCGCTCATCGCGGCCGGCCGCGGCCCCTACTTCTACCTGCCGAAGCTCGAGTCGCACCGCGAGGCGAAGCTCTGGAACGACATCTTCGTCTACGCGCAGGACGCGCTCGGCATCCCGCAGGGCACGGTGCGTGCGACGGTGCTCATCGAGACGATCCAGGCCGCGTTCCAGATGGACGAGATCCTCTACGAGCTCCGCGACCACTGCGCCGGCCTCAACGCCGGTCGCTGGGACTACATCTTCTCGATCGTGAAGACCTTCCGTTCGCGCGGCCGCCGCTGGGTGCTGCCCGACCGCAAGCAGATCACGATGACGGTGCCGTTCATGCGGGCCTACACCGAGCTCCTCGTGCAGACCTGCCACAAGCGCGGCGCGCACGCGATCGGCGGCATGAGCGCATTCATCCCGAACCGCCGCGACCCCGAGGTCACCGAGCGCGCGCTCGCCGCGGTCTCGGCCGACAAGCGCCGCGAGGCCGGCGACGGCTTCGACGGCACGTGGGTGGCGCACCCCGACCTGATCCCCACGGCCCGCGCGGAGTTCGACGCGGTGCTCGGCGACCGCCCGAACCAGGTCGACCGCCTCCGCGACGACGTGCAGGTGACGGCGGCGCAGCTGCTCGACATCCCGTCGATCGGCGGCGAGGTGACCGAGGGCGGCGTGCGCGACAACATCTCGATCGCGATCCGCTACATCGAGTCGTGGCTGCGGGGCGTCGGCGCCGCGGCGATCGACAACCTCATGGAGGACGCGGCGACCGCCGAGATCTCGCGTTCGCAGCTGTGGCAGTGGCTCAACGAGAACACCGTCACCGCCGAGGGCACGCGCATCGACCAGACCTCGATCGTGCGCCTCATGGCCGCGGCCGTCGCCGAGCTGCCCCGCTTCGAGGGCGACCGCTTCGACGACGCGATCTCGGTGTTCCGCACCGTGGCGCTCGAGCCCGAGTTCCCGACGTTCCTCACCGTGGGGGCGTACGCGCGCTTCCTCTGAGGCGCAACCGACGACCAGGGCCTTCCCGACCGCATCCGGCGACCCCGGAGGTGCAGCGGCCGGGGAGGCCCGTCGTCGGCTTCCAGGGCCTCGGATGCCCGTCAGGACGCTACTCGGGAATGCGTCCTGACGGGCTTCCGTCGTCCCGGGCGGCCCGTCACACGACGTCGAGCAGGCGGTCCGCTCTGACAGAATCGCGGCGTGACCGACCTCGTGATCCGACCAGCGACCGCCGCCGACCTCGAGGCGCTCGCCGACCTCGCTGCCGAGACCTTCCCGCTCGCATGCCCGCCGCACACGACGGCCGAGTCGATCGCCGACTTCGTCGAACGGCACTTCCGGCCCGAGCACTTCGCGGCCTACCTGGCCGACCCCGAGCGGCGGCTCGTCGTCGCCGAGCGCGGGGCATCCGGTGCGCTCGTCGGGTACAGCATGCTCGTCGGCGGCGAGCCGGGCGATGCGGATGCCGCGACCGCCGTCGGCGCCAGGCCCGCGATCGAGCTCAGCAAGTTCTACACGCGTGCGGGCGAGCACGGCGGCGGCATCGCGGCGTCGCTCATGGCGGCGACGCTCGACGCGGCGCGTGCCGCGGGCGCCGTCGTGTGCTGGCTCGGCGTGAACGAGGAGAACGCGCGGGCGATCCGCTTCTACGAGAAGCAGGGCTTCGCGAAGGCGGGGCGCAAGCACTTCACGCTGGGCGGGAGGGTCGAGGACGACTGGGTGCTCGTGCAGCCCCTCGTCGCCGTCGGTGGGTGAGGGCGCGCTGCCGTCGGGCGCCGGCGCCCGGGCTCAGCGCAGGGGCACCCCGACGTCGCCGCCTCCCTCGGGCGTGAGCCGCGGGTTCATCGAGAGCACCATCGGCGCGGGGGCGAACCCGCCGGCGAAGAGGGCCTCGCCCTGCCGGAACCACGGGGAGCGGTCCAGCAGCGCGGTCGGCGCGTAGCCGAAGTAGGTCGCGAGGCCGTCGAGGTCGATGGGCGAGCTCATCTTCATCAGCGCGAGGTTGTCGCACTGGGAGATGATGCTCGGGTGCACCTTCGACGGCCGCTGCGTCGAGAGCAGCAGCCACAGGCCGTACTTGCGCCCCTCCGCGGCGATCTGCACGAGGCGCTCGCGCACGGCCACGGAGAGCGGCGAAGTCAGTTCGGGCGAGCACAGGTTGTGCGCCTCGTCGATCACGAGCAGCGCCGGCCGCCGCTCCTCGCGCCGCTCCCACAGCTCGTCGAGCACCGAGAGCGCGACGACGAGGTGCTGGTCGGGCGTCGAGAACCCGCCGAGGTCGAGCACCGTGGCATCCGCCCGCTCGTCGACGATGCGCGTCGCCTCGCGGTCGTGCCCCGCCCAGACCTCCCACGTCAGGAGCCCCATGTTCTCGATCCGCAGTCCGAGCGCGCGGCGAGCGGGGTCGTCGGAACCGAGGAGCTCGGGGAGCACCTGGTCGGGCTCGCTCGCGCTGAGCGTGTCGCTGAGATGCACGACGGCGTTGAACTCGTCGCGATCGGCGACGGGGTCGAGGCGCAGCACGGCGGCCTTCGCCGCCATGCTCAGGGCGGGGAACCGGGCGCGCAGGGGCTCGGTCCCGGGGGTGCTCGGGCGCAGCACGCGGATGTCGCGCTCGCGCAGTCGCTCGGCGGTGTCGCCGCTCGCCCCGGGGTTCAGCTCGCCGAGCCGCACGAAGTCGGAGTTCGGGTCGAAGACGACGACGGGCAGGGCGGTGTGCGCGATGAGCTGCTCGAGCACCACACCGAGGGCGTAGGTCTTGCCCGAGCCGCTCTGCCCGCACCAGAAGGTGTGCCGGTTGAAGCGGTGGGCGAGCAGCAGCGCCGGGCGGATCGGCGGGCTGAGGTTGACCCCGATCTCAAGCGTCGCCCCCATCGCCGTGTGCACGAGGTCGATGGTGGCGGCGTCGGCGACCTCGACGGTGCCGCCGGCGAACGGTGCGCCGCCGCGCTGGTCGAAGCGCTCGCCGTCGACCTCGCCGAGCAGCCGCCCGTGCAGCGCCTCGGCGTTGTCGTCGTCGGTGAGCTTCCGCGACTCGACGAGCGCGAGCTGCCGGCCCTGGTCGGTCGCGATGAGCAGCAGGGTGCCCGCGATGAAGGGCGTGCCGGAGGCGTCGGGGATCGTGAACGACCTCCCGTCCTCGGAGCGGGCGGTCAGCGGCGCACGGTGCTCGGCCATGGGCCGATCATGCCACGGCGGCCGCCCGTCGTGCGATCAGCCATGTGCCGAGCCCGGAGGCGAGGAAGATCGCGGCGAGGATCGCCCAGCCCGAGACGCCGTGCGAGATGGCGGTCGCGTTGACGACGAGCGGCGCGGCGAGGGCGCCGACCGAGTACCCCATGCCGAAGACGCCCTGGTAGGTGCCGGCGCGCACGGGATCGGCCAGCTCGAAGCTGAGGCCCCAGCCGCCCGCCTGCGAGAGCACCTCGGCGAACGCGTGGGCGGTCGCGGCGATGACGAGCACCGCGATCGCGAAGCCGACCGGCAGCCCGGCCGAGGCGGCGTAGACGAGGCACGCGCCGGCCATGAGCCAGGCGGCGATCGCCGAGACCCGCCCGGCGACGCGGAGGTCGTGGGTGCCGCGCGACATCGGCACCTGGAAGACCACGACGATGATCGTGTTGAGGATGAGCAGCGCGGCGATGAGCACCTCGGGCGCGGCGGTCTCGCGGGTGATCCAGAGCGGCACGCCGAGCTCGCCGACGCCGAACTGCATGCCGAAGATCGCGCTGAGCGCGGTGAGCCAGAGGTAGCGCGGGTCGCGCCACGGCGAGTGCGAGCGCCAGTTGCGGCGCTCGCTCGCGATCGCCTCGGCGGTGGCCGCGGCATCCACCGAGCCGGTCGCGGTGACGACCTCGGCGACCGCGGCGCGCGCCGGCGCGTCGACCCGTGCGGGCAGGCGCACGAGCTGGAAGAGCCCGAGCAGGTAGAGGACGCCGGCTCCGAGGATGAGCCCGCGGTACGCCTCGGCGGTGCCGAGCGCGAGGGCGAGTGCGCCGAGCCCCGAGCCGACCGCGATCGAGACGTTCGTCACGGTGCGCAGAACGGCGCGGGCGTGCACCCGCGACTCGCCGGTGAAGGCCCGCGCGATGATCGCCGAGCGAGTCGAGTTCGCCCCCTGCTCGAAGAGCCCGCAGATCACGGCGATCACGAGCGCCGTGACGAAGTCGCCGGCGAACACGTAGGTGATGAGGGCGGCCCCCTCGATCGCCGTGAACAGGATGATGAGCCGCTTCGCGCTGAACCGGTCGGCGAGCCACCCGCCGGCGAACGAGGCGACGACGCCCGCGCCGCTCGCCGCGGCGAGCACGATCGCGACCTCGCCCGGGGTGAGGCCGACGATGAGGGTGAAGTAGAGCACCGTGACGGTGAGGAAGATGCCGCGACCGATGCGGGAGATGAGCGTCGCGCCGACGAGGATGCGCAGCACGGGGTCGGCGACCGAGGCGGCGAGCCGGGCGACCAGGGTCGGGCGCGCGCCGGGAGCGGCGTCGGTGTCGACGGCGGGGGTCGCGCCGGTGTCGGGGGAGGCCGGGGCGGTGCCGGGCGGGGTGGTAGGGCTCACCCCACAGTTCTCGCAGAGCCGACGGAGGCGCGAAATTGATGTAGCGTATGGCTACATGTTGCGTTACGTCCTGAACGAGTCGGATGTCGCGTCCGTGCGCTTCGGCATCTCGCCGCTGTGCGAGCTCGGGCTCTCGCTCCGCGCCATCCGCGACCCCTCCCGGTTCCCGCTGCAGCTGCCATGGCTCCGCCGCACCGAGGCGGCGCGCGCCGATCTCGACCTCGACGCCCTCACCGCGCTCATCGACGACCGCCTCTGGACCCCCGACTTCCTGAACCCGCGCCCGACGTCACCGCTCACCCGGCTCGACGAGGAGCTCGACGCCCTGCGGCACCTGCCGGCCGACGAGTTCGAGCGCGACCTCGTCGGCGTGCACGGGCGCGTGCCCGAGGTGTTCGCCGGGTCGAGGCGGGTCGCCGTGCGCCGGCTCGTCGACGCGCTCTCCGAGCTCTGGGCCGCGACGTTCGAACCGTACTGGCCGCGCATGCGCGCCGTGCTCGAGGCCGACGTCGTCTATCGGGGCCGGCAGATCGCGCAGAGCGGCCTCGCGACGATGCTCAACGGCATCTCGTCGACCGTCGACTACGAGGGCGGCGTCGTCTCGGTGCGGCTGAAGGACCCGAACGACCGCGTGCAGCACATCGACGGGCTCGGCCTCACCCTCGTGCCGACGATGTTCACCCGCCGCGGTTCCGCCCCCGTCGGCGACGGACCGCCGATGATCATGTACCCGGCGCGCGGCCAGGGCGCGCTGTGGGAGGCGGAGAGCGTCGCCAACCCGGCCGCCGTCGCGGCCGTGCTCGGCGAGACGCGCGCGCGGCTGCTCTCGGCACTCGGCGACCCGGCGTCGTCGACCGAGCTCGGCGTGCGCTTCGGCGTCACCGCCTCCGCGGTGAACCAGCACCTGCGGGCGCTGCGCGACGCCGGGCTCGTCGTCTCGACGCGGTACGGGCACAGCATGCTGTACCTCCGCAGCGAACTCGGCAGCTCGCTGCTCGCGGCGGGGCGCTAGGCCGGGTCGGGCGCGACTCGCAGCACGAGCTTGCCGCGTACATGCCCGGCCTCGGTCAGCCGGTGCGCCTCGGCGCCCTCGGCGAGCGGCAGCTCGCGGTCGAGGTGCACCCGCACCGCGCCGTCGTCGATCAGCCGGGTGATCACGGCGAGGGTGCGCGCATCGGGCGAGACCACGTAGCCGGTCGCGCGGATGCCGCGTGCCGCCGCCTCCTCGTCCATGGTCGGCCACGAGCCCGTGGGCACCGTCACGATGAGCCCGCCCGGGCGCAGCGCGTCGAGCGAGCGCGTGCCCGTGGCATCCTTCACGTTGCCGATGAGGTCGATCACGACGTCCTGGTCGCGCGCGACCTCCTCGAAGCGCTCGTTCGTGTAGTCGACGACCCGGTGCGCGCCGAGCCCGCGCAGGAAGTCGGCGTTGCGCGCCGACGCGGTGGTGGTGACGGTGGCTCCGAAATACGCCGCGAACTGTACGGCGAAATGCCCGACGCCGCCGGCCCCGGCGTGGATCAGCACCCGCTGCCCGTCGTGCACCCGCGCGGTGTCGACCACGGCGCCCCATGCCGTGAGCGCCGCGAGCGGCACGGCCGCGGCGTGCGCGAAGTCGAGGGAGGCGGGCATCGGGGCGAGGCTCATCGAGCTCACCGTCGTGAACTCGGCATGGGCGCCCGGCATGCGCGGCACCCGAACCATGCCGTAGACGCGGTCGCCCGGCTGGAGCGGATGCGCCGCGTACGGCACCTGCTCGACGACGCCCGCGAAGTCGTGCCCGAGCACCGCGGGATAGCGCTCGATCGCCGCCGAGGTGCCGCGACCGGCGCGGGTCTTCACGTCGATGGGGTTGACGCTCGCCGCGACCACGCGAACGAGCACCTCGTCGCTGATGCGCAACGGCCGCGGCACCTCGGCGAGGCGCAGCTCGCCGGGATCGCCCGTGCGGTCGATCACCAGTGCCTGCATCGTCTCCTGCGCCGCCTCAGCCTGCATTCCCCGTGCCTCCCGTCGTCGTCCTCGCTCCATTCTGCCCGCCGTGGCTATGCTGCGAGGAGCGTCGTCGCGGGGCGGCCGGGAGGGGGCATCGTGCGTCGAGCATTCGGAGTGCTGCGGGTCGTGGCCGCCGCCGGGATCATCGCGGCCATCGTGGGGCAGTTCGCGAAGAGCCTCTCGCTCGTTCCCGACCCCGCCGTGTTCGTCGTGAACTTCTTCAGCTTCTTCACGATCCTCTCGAACGGCGTCGCCGCGGTCGTCCTGCTCGTCGGGGCCGCGTACGCGTTCCGGCGGGCGAGCGACCCGCCCTTCTTCGACCTCGTGCGCGCCTGCGCGACCACCTACATGGCGACCACCCTCGTCGTGTTCAACCTGCTGCTGCGCGACCTCGCGCTCGACCAGGCGGCCACGGTGCCGTGGTCCAACGAGATCCTGCACGTGTGGGCGCCGCTCTACCTCCTGGTCGACTGGGTGCTCGCCCCCGGACGCGGCCGCATCCCCTGGAACCGCTTCTGGTGGATCGCGGCGTTCCCCGTGGCGTGGGTCGTCTACACGATGATCCGCGGGGCGATCGTCGGCTGGTACCCGTACCCGTTCCTCGACCCCGAGGTGAGCCCCGGGGTCGGCTACGACGGGGTCACGGTCTACGTCATCGCCATCGCGGCGTTCATCCTGCTGGTCGGCGCGGGCGTCGTCGGCATCAGTCGCACGGCCTGGCCGTATCGACGGGCCGAGGTCGAGGCGGCCCCGGCGGGCGATCGCGCGATGACGTCGGCGGTCGGCTGAGCCGGTTCAGCCGAGGGTTCCCCGGCGGGCCTCGCTCGCCTCGAGCCACCGTGCGAGGTGCTGGCCGAGCACCGCGTTCTGCTGCGCCTGTCCGTCGTCGCGGGCGGTGAGCGTCACGAGCGGCGCCTCGAGCCCGAGGGCCCAGCGCTCGGCGATGGCCACGGGGTGAACGGGGTCGCGGGGGGCCGCGACGACGAGCGAGCGCACGCCCCGGCGCGGAAGCCGCGCGAGCTCGTCGTCGCTCGTGAACGCGCGGTTGCGCGGGATCTCGATGAGGCGCATCGCGCGCCGAGCCGCATCGGGCGAGGTGAACTGCGTCAGCAGCCCCTTGGCCCCGGCGGGCGACTCGGCCGCGATGCGGTGGAAGATCTCGCGCTCGCGGAACTCCGCCGCCCCCGCGGCGCCGGCGTCGACGAGCAGCTGGCCGATGACGGGGAAGACCCGCAGGTTGTCGGGCAGCGGGCGGTCGTCGAAGGCCGGTCGCACGAACACGGCGCGATCGATCGGCAGCAGCTCGTCGAGCGCGAGCCGCAGCGCGATCGCCGCGCCCATCGAGATGCCGAGCACGGTGAGCGGCGCGCTCTCGTCGACGGGGCGCCCCGTGGCCTCCTCCACCTGCTCGCGGACCGTCGTCGCGACCTCGGCAGCGAGGCGGTCGAGCGCGAAGTCGGCCGGCTCGCCGACCGTGAGGTAGCCGCCGTGGGCGCGCACGTCGGGTGCGATGACGAGCTCGTCGTCGCCCGCGACCGAACGGACGACGGGCGCGAGGAGTTCGAGCGGCTGCCTGCGGTCGGCGCCGAGGCCGTGCAGGAGGAGCGTCGTCACGCGAGCGCCCCCGGGCGGTAGGCCGCCCGCGGGTCGACGGCGCCGGGGTTCGGCCGGATGGCCTGCAGCAACTCGTTCGCGAGTCCGACGAGGATCTCGATCTGGTCGTCGTCGCGGTCGACCCAGCGCGATTTCGGCTCGTCGCCGACGGGCACGAAGTCGGCGTGCTCCTCCCAGACGACGAGGGTGCGCTCGGCGCCGAGCACGTACTGCTGCCACCACACCTGCCGCAGGTAGCCGCGGGGGATGCCGCGCCACGGCTTCGAGGTGGTCTTGATCTCGCACAGCTCGAGCGCGCCGTTCGCGGCGACGCCCAGCCCGTCGGGCGTGGCGAGATGACGGCGCTCGAACTCGGAGTGGAAGAGCAGCGTCGACGGCGCGAGCCCGTGGGTCTGCCTGACCCACTCCGCGATCACGGGCTCGCGGGCTCGCCCGTGGTCGGTGTACCGGCTGCCGCCGAAGCTGCGGCGGCCGCCGTGGAGCTTCTCGTGGGCGGCGGTGCGCACCGACTCGCGGGTGGCGAGCTTGGCCGCGTCGGTCGCGGTGATGCCCTGCGCCCGCGCGCGCAGCCACGCGACGCGGTCGCCCGAGTCGGCGACGACACGGGTCTCGTGCGGATGCCGCGGACGGGGCTCGGCCGGCGGCGCCCACGTGTCACCCTCGAGATCGAAGAGGGCGAATGGTTCAGGCACCCTTCGAGCGTACTCGCCGCCGCCCCCGCGCGCCGTACGATCGACGGCATGCCAGCTGATTCGAGGACCGCGTCGCGCGGGTCGTCCGGCCGCGCCGTCCGGGGCGATCGCGACCTCGCGCGCCCGCTGCCCGCGGCGCTCAGCTGGGGCGTGCTGCTCGGCTTCGCCGCGCTGCTCGCCGGCGCCGTCCTGCTGGCGGCCGTGCCCTGGTGGGTCGCAGGCTGGTACGCGGCCTGGTCGATCGTCGCGTTCGCCTCGTACGGCGTCGACAAGGCGGCGGCGAAGCGGTCCGCGGGTCGGGTGCCCGAGCGGACCCTGCACCTCGTCGACCTCGTGGGCGGCTGGCCCGGCGCGCTCGCCGCGCAGCAGGTCTTCCGGCACAAGACGCGCAAGCGCAGCTTCCGCCGCGTCTTCTGGGCCGGGGTCGCGCTGAACATCCTCGCGCTCGCCGTCGCGCTCGCCTGGTGGCTCGGGCGCTGAGCGCCCGGCCGGGGGCACCTCGCCCGGCCCGTCCGTCCTCGAGCCGGTGCCGTGCGGGAGGGGCGGTCGACCGCGCGCGAGCGGAGAGCGGCGTCCCGCCATTCGGAGCGGCGACGCTCATCTTCCGTTTCGGCTCCTGACAACTTTTGATTGCTTAACCATCAAAAGTAGGCGACAGTGTTCGAGCACGAACTCTCGGCGTTGAGACGGAAGGAAACAGCATGTGCTACGGACATGACGGCAAGGGCGCGCTGCGCGCATCGCTCGGGGAGCGGGGGGTGACCCGGCGCGGGCTCCTGCTCGGCGCACTGGGCGCGACCGCAGCGGCGGCCACATTCTCGGCGGGGGCGGCGCCCGCGATCGCGGACGTCGCGAAGAAGCCCTGGAAGCGAGTGCCGCCCGGCAAGATCAGCCTCCAGCTGTGGACGGTGCGCGAGGCCCTCGGGGCGCCCTGGGGTCCCGGCGACTACGACACCACGCTCCGCGCGATCGCCGAGCTGGGGTACCCGCGCGTCGAGCAGGCGCTCGGCTACTTCGGTCGCACCGCCGCCGAGCTGCGCGCGTTCTACGACGAGATCGGCATCCGCGCGACCTCCTCCCACGACGGCACCTCGGCCGATGCCGCCGCACTCGAGCAGAAGCTCGAGAACGCGGCGACGCTCGGGCAGCGCTACCTCAACGTGCCGTACTTCGCCTCCGGCGAGCTCGCCGACTGGCAGCAGCTCGCCGACACGATGAACGCCGAGGCCCGGGCCGCGGCCTCGTACGGCATCGCCTATGGCTACCACAACCACGCCCACGAGTTCACGACCGACCTCGGCGGCGGACGCACGCCGTGGCAGGTGCTCACCGAGCGGCTCGACCCCGCGCTCGTGCACCTCGAGGTCGATCTCTACTGGGCGGTGACCGGCGGTGTCCAGACCGGTGCCGCCGACCCCGAGCAGTTCGCGATCGACGTGATCCACGCCGCGCCGCAGCGGGTGCGCCAGTTCCACGTGAAGGACCGGCACGTCGGCGGCGACATGGCCGATCTCGGCACCGGCACGATCGACTTCGCGCGCATCTTCCGGGCGCATGCCGTCGAGGAGTACATCGTCGAGAACGACACCCCCGACGTCACCCCGCTGCAGACCGCCGACGTCGGCTACGACTACCTGCGCGACCTGCGCTTCTGACGCGCGATCGGGGCGGGCGCGCGGCATCCCCGCTCGCTCGCCCCTCGGCATGCCCGGCCCGACCGGTCGCCCGCCGCCCGTGCAGGATTCAGGAGCCGACGGACGCGTGCCGGCGTGTCGGGCGCCGACGCGCCGGGCGCCGCGCCGGGGCTCCTGAATCCTGCACGGCCGAAGGGCCGACGGGGGACGAAGGGCCGACGGGGGACGAAGGGCCGACGGGGGACGAAGCGCCGACCGCGGCCGAAGCGCCGACGACGGGCGCGAGCGTCCGGATCGCAGGATGCCCCGGGTCAGCGCGCCGCGAGCGCGTCGATGCCCTCGGGCGAGAGCGCGTGGTGGATGGCGAGCATCGCGGCGCCGAGCACGGCCGCGTTCTCGGCCGCGGCCGACTGCACGATCGCGAGGTGCTCGGTCGCGAGCGGCATCGAGCGCGTGTAGACGACCTCGCGGACGCCCGCGATGAGGTGCTCGCCCGCACGGGCCATCGAACCGCCGATCGCGATGACCGAGGGGTTCACGAAGCTCACGCAGGCGGTCAGCACCTCGCCGATGTCGCGGCCGGCCTGGCGCACCGCCTGGATCGCGTCGATGTCGCCGCGCTTCACGAGTTCGACGACATCGCTGCCGGATGCCGCGTCGAGACCCTGTTCGCGGAGCGTCCGCGCGATGGCGGGGCCCGAGGCGAGCGCCTCGAGGCATCCGCGATTGCCGCAGTGGCAGGGCACCTCGCTGCCGCGCGCGACCCGGATGTGCCCGATGTCGCCCGCGATGCCCTGCGCGCCGCGCTGCAGCAGCCCGCCCGAGATGATGCCGGAGCCGATGCCGGTCGCGACCTTCACGAACATGAGGTGCTCGGTCTGCGGCCAGGCGATCGCCTGCTCCCCGAGCGCCATGATGTTGACGTCGTTGTCGACGAGCACGGGCACCTCGAGGTGCTGCTGCACCCAGCCGGGCACGTCGAAGCGGTCCCAGCCGGGCATGATGGGCGGGTTCACCGGCCGGCCGGTGGAGTGCTCGACGGGGCCGGGCACGCCGATGCCGATCGCGACGAGCTCGTGGCGGGTTCGGCCGAGCCCCTCGATGAGGGCGAGTCCCTGTTCGACCATCCAGCCGAGCACGGGCTCGGGGCCCTGGGCGATGTCCATGCGCTCGGAGTGCTCGGCGAGCACGGTGCCGGCGAGGTCGGTGACGGCGAGGGTGGCGTGCGAGGCGCCGAGGTCGGCGGCGAGCACGATGCGGGCCGCCGGGTTCAGCGCGAACTGCGACGGAGGCCGTCCGCCGGTCGAGGCGGCGTCTGCGACGGGGGAGACGAGGCCGAGCTGCATGAGCTCGTCGACGCGGGCGGCGATGGTCGAGCGGGCGAGGCCGGTCGACTGGGCGAGTGAAGCGCGCGTGCGGGGGGCGCCGTCGCGCAGCAGCTGGAACAGCTCGCTGGCCCCTGAGGTCCCGAGCGCCGATCCGCGGCTGATGTCGGTCATGCAATTGAGTAAAGCACACCGACTTCTCTGATCGGGGAATCGACATGATGTCGCCCAGCGAACAACTTTTGCCGAGGGGCTAGCAAAAGATGCCGGGTCTATGTCAACATGTCCTCATGACAACGGACGTCACCGCCCCGACCCGCACTCGCCGTGCCGGCTTCGTCGGTGGCGGCTTCATGGCCGCCGTGCACTCCAGGGCGGCACGCGCCGCCAGGGCAGAGCTCATGGGCGCCGCCTCATCCTCACCCGAACGGGCCGTCGCGGCCGCCGAGCGGCTCGGACTCCGGGCCTCCTTCGACTCCTTCGAAGCCCTGCTCGCCGACCCGGCCGTCGAGATCGTGCACATCTGCACCCCGAACGCGACCCACGCGGGCTTCGCGCGGGCGGCCCTCGAAGCCGGCAAGCACGTGATCTGCGAGAAGCCGCTCGCCACCACCGCGGCCGACGCCGCCGAGCTCGTCGCCCTCGCCGAGGAGCGCGGGCTGGTGGCCGCGGTCCCCTTCGTCTACCGGTTCCACCCGATGGCGCGCGAGGCGCGCGCCCGGGTCGCCGCCGGCGAGACCGGGCGACTGCTCAGCGTGCACGGGGCCTACCTGCAGGACTGGCTGGCCGCCCCGCACGACGACGACTGGCGGGTCGACCGGGCCGTGGGCGGCCCCTCGCGGGCCTTCGCCGACATCGGCTCGCACCTCGTCGACCTCGTCGAGTTCGTCGCGGGCGAGCGCATCGTGCGGCTGAACGCCGCGAGCCGCACCGTCTACGCCGACCGCGCCACCCACTCGGGCATCGAGACCGAAGACCTCGTCGCCCTGGTCGTCGAGCTCGACTCCGGCGCGCTCGGCACCCTGCTCGTCTCGCAGGTCGCTCCCGGTCGCAAGAACGCGCTCTCGATCGAGCTGGCCGGCACCGACGCGAGCGTTCGCTTCGAGCAGGAGCGGCCCGACACCCTGTGGCTCGGCCGCACCGAGGCATCCAGCGTCATCGAACGCGACGCGAGCCGACTGAGCGCCGATGCCGCCCGGCTCGCGATCGTTCCCGCCGGTCATCCGATGGGCTACCAGGACGCGTTCAACGCGTTCGTCGCCGACGCCTACGCCGCGATCGACGGCGCGGCGCCCGACGGGCTGCCGGGCTTCGCCGACGGACTGCGGGCCGCCCGGATCACCGAGGCGGTCCTCGCCTCGTCCGAACGACGCGACTGGGTGGAGGTGCCCGCATGAGCGGCGAGGCCGTGCTCGTGGCCGAGGGGCTCGAGAAGTCCTTCTTCGGCGTCACCGTGCTGCGCGGGGTGGGGCTCACCCTCCGCGCCGGCGAGGTGCACGGCCTCGTCGGCGAGAACGGCGCGGGCAAGTCGACCTTCATGAAGATCCTCGCGGGCGTCTACCAGCGCGACGCGGGCACGGTCTCCCTCGGCGGCACCGACGTCGAGTTCACCCACCCGGTGCAGGCGTCGCGTGCGGGTCTCGCGACCGTCTTCCAGGAGTTCAACCTCCTGCCCGAACGCACCGTCGCGCAGAACGTCTTCCTCGGTCGCGAGCCCAAGCGCCGCGGCCTCGTCGACAAGAAGGCGATGCTCGCCGAGACGCGGGCGCTCCTCGCCGAGCTCGGCATCGACTCCATCGAGGCGGATGCCCCGGTGCGCACCCTCACCGTCGCCGAGCAGCAGATCGTCGAGATCGTGAAGGCGCTCTCGGTCGACGCCCGGGTCATCCAGATGGACGAGCCGACCGCCGCCCTCGCCGACCACGAGGTCGAGCTGCTCTACACGATCGTGCGACGGCTGCAGGCCCGCGGCGTCGCGATCCTCTACGTCTCGCACCGCCTGAAGGAGATCTTCGACCTCTGCGACACGATCACGGTGCTGAAGGACGGGGCGCTCGTCTCGAGCGGCCCGGCGTCGGAGCTCGACACCGACGAGCTCGTGCGGCGCATGGTCGGCCGGCCGATCTCGGCGTACTTCCCCGA
This sequence comes from Agromyces sp. NPDC058104, assembly GCF_042884835.1. Classification (NCBI taxonomy): domain Bacteria; kingdom Bacillati; phylum Actinomycetota; class Actinomycetes; order Micrococcales; family Microbacteriaceae; genus Agromyces; species Agromyces sp. NPDC058104. The sequence goes on from NZ_JBHVTD010000002.1 coordinate 612,873, forward strand.
GGCCGAACCCGGCACCGTGCTCGGCGAGCCCCGGCTCGAGCTCCGCGGCGCGGGCAACGCCTACGTCGACGGAGTCGACCTCGAGCTCCGCGCGGGCGAGATCGTCGGCATCGCCGGCCTCCAGGGCTCGGGGCGCACGGAGCTCGTCGAGGCGGTCTTCGGCGTGGTGCCCTTCACGCGCGGCGAGATGCGACTCGACGGCGAGCCCCTGCGGCTCGGCTCGGCCCGCCAGGCCGTGAAGCGGGGCATCGCCCTCATCACCGAGGACCGCAAGGCGCAGGGCCTCGCGCTCAACCAGTCGATCACCGACAACGCGCTGCTCGTCATCCGCTCGGTCTTCTCGCGGCGCACCCGCGACACCCGGCGCGAGCTGCCCGGCGTGCTCTCCTCGCTCGAACTCGCCTCGCGCGGGCTCGACCAGGAGGTGCAGTACCTCTCGGGCGGCAACCAGCAGAAGGTCGTGCTTGCGAAGTGGCTCGCCACGAAGCCCCGCGTGGTGCTCCTCGACGAGCCCACCCGCGGCATCGACGTCGGTGCGAAGGTCGCGGTCTACACGCTCATGCGCCGACTCGCGAAAGAAGGGGTCGCCATCCTCATGATCTCGTCCGAGCTCCCCGAGGTGATCGGCATGTCCGACCGCATCATCGTCATGCACGACGGCCGCGCCTCGGCCGAACTGCCCGCCCGCAGCGACGAGGCCACCATCCTCGGCGCCGCCACCGGGACACTGCGCATCGGGGGAGAGGAGCTGCGATGAGCACCACGACCCCCACCGCGCCCGCACGCCGCACCGGTCCCCGCCGCCGGCTCGACTCGAGCCTCATCGTGGGCATCGCCCTCGTCGCGGTGATCGCCGTCGGCGCGATCCTCGTCGCGACGGTGGGCCGCAACTTCTTCAGCGCCGGCAACATCCGCGACATCCTCACCGGCATGAGCGTGCTCGGCTTCGTGGCGATCGGGCAGACCCTCGTGATCCTCTGCGCCTCGCTCGACCTGTCGGTGCCGTACGTCGTGAGCCTCTCGAGCCTCATCGCGGCCGACCTGATGGCCGGCAACCCGGCGAACATCCCGTTCGCGGTGCTCGTCGTGCTCGTGGTCGCGGCGCTCATCGGCCTCGCCAACGGGCTCATCGTCACCAAGCTCAAGGTGAACGGCTTCATCGCGACGCTCGGCACGGGCCTGATCATCAAGGGCTACCTCGACTCGAACTACAAGGGCACGAGCGGCCAGGTGCCGTGGGAGTTCCAGCTCATCGGCGCCACCGGCGTCGGCCCGGTGCCCGTGTCGACGCTGCTCATGCTGGCCGTCGCGCTCGGCGCCGCGTTCTTCCTCGCCCGCACCCGCACCGGCAACCACATGTTCGCGGTCGGCGGCAACGAGCAGGTGGCCCGGCTCTCCGGCATCCGCACCGCCCGTCCGCTCATCGTCGCGCACGTGCTGTGCTCGGTCACCGCGGCCCTCGCCGGGCTCCTGCTCGCGAGCCGCCTCGGCGTCGGCAGCCCGGTCGTCGGCACCCAGGGCGGCTACGACCTGCTCTCGATCGCCGCGGTCGTGCTCGGCGGCACCCTGCTCATGGGCGGTCGCGGCTCGATCTGGGGCACCATCGGCGGCGTCGCGATCTTCGCGGTCGTCGACAACGTGATGAGCGTCATGCAGGTGAACCCGTTCCTCAAGGACGTCGTCCGCGGCGTCGTCATCGTCGCGGCGGTCGCCGTGTACACGAGCCGTTCGCTCGACCGCCGACGGCCGAGATTCAGCGCGGGGGCCGAGCCGCCCGCGGGCGCGGACGCGCCCGTCACCGCCGAGGCACCGAAGGGAGGCGCGGCATGAGCGCCGTGACATCCGAACGCCCGAGCGTCGGCGAGCGCCTGGCCGAACTCGGCCGCACCCTCGTGAGCCCGCGCGGCGCGGTGTTCCTCCTCCTGATCGTGCTGCTCGTCGCGATCGCCGTGCTGAACCCGTCGTTCGCCGAGCCCTCGCAGTTCATCCGCTTCATCCAGCGCGTCGCCCCCGTGGCGATCGTGGCGATCGGGCAGTACTTCGTCATCGTCGGCGGCGAGTTCGACCTCTCGATGGGCTCGGTGGTGACGGCGCAGGTCGTCATCGCCGGCAACCTGATCGGCCAGGACGAGTCGAAGTCGCTGCCCGTGCTCGCGCTCATGCTCGTGTTCGGCGCGCTGGTCGGCCTCGTCAACGGACTCATCGTCACGATGCTCAAGGTGCCGAGCTTCATCGTCACGCTCGGCATGATGCTCGCCCTGCTCGGCGGCACCCTGTACTGGACGGGCGGCGCCGCGACCGGCAACCCCGCCGACGGGTTCCGCGAGATCGGCCGCGGCGGCATCCGCGGCATCCCGGTGATCGACATCCTGCCGTGGTCGGTGCTCGTGCTCGCCGTGGCGCTCGCCGCCGCGATCTGGTTCTCGAAGCGGCCCTTCGGGCGCACGATCATCGCCCTCGGCGACAACCCGACGACCGCGCGATTCTCGGGCACCCGCAACTGGTGGGTGAAGACCTCGACCTTCATGATCTCCTCGCTCTCGGCGACGGTGGCCGGTGTGCTGCTCGTCGGCTACGCGGGCGTGCACCCCTCGGTCGGCCGCGGCTACGAGTTCATCGCGATCACCGCGGTCGTGCTCGGCGGCGTCGTGCTCGGCGGCGGGCGCGGCTGGGTGGTGGCCGCCGCGGCGGGCGCGTTCGCCCTCGAGGCGCTCTTCACGCTGCTGAACTTCGCCGGCGTGCCCTCGACGTACCGCGACGCGGTGCAGGGCGCGATCATCATCCTCGCCGTCGCCTATTCGGCGACGACCTTCCGCGCGCGCCGCCGAGGGCGCGGCATCGAGGCACCGACGGATGCCACGAGCCCGACCTCGCCCGACGCCGCGACCCAGACCTCGCCCGATGCGGCGACCAAGACTTCGCCGGCACCGGCGGAGGAGCGCGATGCCGAGGCATCCGCTCGCCCTGCACCCATTCCCTCGACGTCGAGGGCTGACAACGAAACCAAGGGAGGTTCGTGATGCGACGCAGGTATACGGTGGCATCCGCAATGGTCGGCGCCCTCGCGCTGCTGACGATGGCCGGCTGCACCACCGACCCCAACGTGGCCGCGCCGACGGAAGACGCCGCCGCCACGGAGGAGTCGGTCGAGTGGTTCGACCAGGAGCTCTTCGACAAGCAGGACGCCGAGCGCGACGTCGTGCCCGAGGGCCCCGAAGGGCAGCCCTGGCTGCAGCACATCAACGCCGAGATGGTCGACACCTCGGAGTTCGCCGCGGAGGGCGCCAAGAAGGCGTGCTTCGCCAACGCCTCGATCTCGAACCCGTGGCGCCAGACGGGCTGGATCACCATGAACCAGCAGCTCGAGGTGCTCCAGGAGGCCGGGGTCATCAGCGAGATGGAGACCCGCGACGCGCAGGACTCCGATGACACGCAGATCGCCGACATCGACTACTTCATCAACGAGGGCAACTGCGACGTCTTCATCATCTCGCCGAACTCCACGGCGGCGATGACGCCGGCCGTCGAGCGCGCCTGCGACACCGGCAAGCCGGTCATCGTGTTCGACCGCGGCGTGCAGACCGACTGCCCCGTCACGTTCATCCACCCCATCGGCGGATTCGCGTGGGGCATCGACACGGCCGAGTTCCTCATCGACGAGCTCGAAGAGGGCGACAAGGTCGTTGCGCTGCGCATCCTGCCGGGTGTCGACGTGCTCGAGCAGCGCTGGGCCGCGGCCGAGAAGCTGTTCGACGAGGCCGGCATCGACGCGGTCGACTACTTCACCGGGGCCGACCCGGCGGAGATCAAGAAGATCATCTCCGACGAGCTCGCCAAGGGCGACGTCAAGGGCGTCTGGATGGACGCCGGCGACGGCGCCGTCGCCGCCATCGAGGCGTTCGAGGACGCCGGCGTCGACTACCCCGTCATGACGGGTGAGGACGAGATGAGCTTCCTCCGCAAGTGGAAGGAGACCGGGCTCACGGGTCTCGCGCCGGTGTACTCGAACTTCCAGTGGCGTACGCCGCTCCTCGCCGCGCAGATGATCTTCGCCGGCGAAGAGGTGCCGCAGGAGTGGGTGCTCCCGCAGTCGCCGATCACCGCGGAGGAGGTCGACGAGTATCTCGCGCTCAACGAGAACATGCCCGACGGCCACTACGCCAAGTTCGGCGGCGAGGACCTGCCCGGCTACCCGCAGGTCTGGGAGGACCGGGTCATCCCGTAAACCGGCATCCGTGACCGGCTGAGTACGGTGGTCGAGGAGCGAGACATCGCTCCTCGACCACCGCATCTGCAAGGAGGCAGCATGCGCCGCACGATCGGCGTCAACACCTGGGTGTGGGCTTCCCCCCTCACCGACGAGAACCTTCCCGCGCTCGCCGCCAAGGCGGCCGAGCTCGGCTTCGGCGCGATCGAGCTGCCGGTCGAGAGCCCGGGCGACTGGTCGCCGGATGCCGCAGCCGAACTGCTGGCGGAGCACCGCCTCGCCCCGATCGTGATCGGCGCCATGGGCCCCGGCCGCAACCTCGTCGCGGCGCCCGGTTCCGAGATCGTCGCCACGCAGAACTACCTCGTGCACTGCCTCGGCGTCGCCGAGCGGCTCGGCTCGCCGGTCGTCGCCGGCCCCTTCACGGCGGCCACGGGTCGTGCGTGGCGCATGGACGCCGAGGAGCGCGAGGCCCGGTACCACGAGCTGCGGGCGAGCCTCGCACCCGTCGTCCGGCAGGCGGAGGCCCGTGGCATCCGGCTCGCGATCGAGCCCCTGAACCGCTACGAGACGAGTCTCGTGAACACGGTCGAGCAGGCCCTCGAGGCGCTCGGGCCGCTGCTCGGCCCCGGCCTCGGGCTCGCGCTCGACAGCTACCACCTGAACATCGAGGAGAAGTCGATCGGCGACGCGATCCGCGCCGCGGGGGAGCACCTCGCCTACGTGCAGGTGTGCGGCAACGACCGCGGCGCCGTCGGTGACGACCACCTCGACTGGCCCGCGTTCCTCGACGCACTCGACGACGTCGGGTACGCGGGCGCGCTCGGGCTCGAGAGCTTCACGGGCGAGAACGCGACGATCGCGGTCGCCGCGTCGGTGTGGCGCCCGCTCGCTCCCACGCAGGACGAGCTCGCGGCACGGAGCATCCGATACCTGACCGCGCTGCAGGACGAAAGGAACCCGGCATGACCGCCTCCACGCACCCCGTCACGCTCTTCACCGGACAGTGGGCCGACCTGCCCTTCGCCGAGGTCGCACGCCTCGCCGCCGAGTGGGGCTACGACGGCCTCGAGATCGCCTGCTCGGGCGACCACCTCGACCTGAAGCTCGCCGAGGAGGAGCCCGGCTACCTCGCCGAGCGTCAGGAGATCCTGAAGCGGCACGGCCTCGAGGTGTTCGCCATCTCGAACCACCTCACGGGGCAGGCGGTCTGCGACGACCCGATCGACTTCCGCCACGAGGCGATCGTCCGCCCGTACACGTGGGGCGACGGCGACGCCGAGGGCGTCAGGCAGCGCGCGGCCGACGACATGAAGCGCGCGGCACGGGTCGCGCGGAAGCTCGGCGTCGACACCGTCGTCGGCTTCACGGGCTCGGCGATCTGGCAGTACGTCGCGATGTTCCCGCCCGTGCCGGCCTCGGTCATCGAGGGCGGCTACGAGGACTTCGCGAACCGCTGGAACCCCATCCTCGACGTGTTCGACGCCGAGGGCGTGCGCTTCGCGCACGAGGTGCACCCGTCGGAGATCGCCTACGACTACTGGACCTCGGTGCGCAGCCTCGAGGCCATCGGCCGCCGCGAGGCGTTCGGCTTCAACTGGGACCCGTCGCACATGATGTGGCAGGGGATCGACCCCGTCGGCTTCATCTGGGACTTCAAGGACCGGATCTACCACGTCGACTGCAAGGACACCCGGATGCGCCCGGCCACCGGCCGCCCCGGCATCCTCGGGTCGCACCTGCCGTGGGGCGACCCGCGCCGCGGGTGGGACTTCGTCTCGACGGGGCACGGCGACGTGCCCTGGGAGGACGCGTTCCGCGCGCTCGACGCGATCGGCTACACCGGCCCGATCTCGGTCGAGTGGGAGGACGCCGGCATGGACCGCCTGCACGGCGCGGCCGAGGCCGTCGGCTTCATCCGGTCGAAGCTCTTCCCCCGACCGACGGCCTCGTTCGACGCGGCCTTCTCGAACCAGTAGGAGTCGCCGCATGCCCATCGAGCACACCGTCGTCTTCCGGCTCGTCCACGAGCCCGGCTCGGCCGCCGAGCAGGAGTTCTTCGACACCGCCCGCGAGACGCTCACCGGCATCCCCGGGGTCGCGGACTTCGCGATCAGCCGCCAGGTCAGCCCGAAGAGCGCGTACACCCACCGCTTCGGCATAGTGTTCGCCGACCAGGCGGCCTACGACGCCTACAACGCGCACCCCGCCCACGTCGGCTTCGTCGAGGGCCGGTGGGTGCCCGAGGTCGCCGAGTTCCAGGAGTACGACTTCGAGCGGCTCTGAACGGCGGGGGAGCCCGCGCGCCGACGTCGTGGCCTGAACGGGCCAGGCCGGACTGGCCCGGACACGCGATGCGCACGGCGCGTCGTCGGCGGTGGAATCGGAGCGTCGCGAACCGGCGACGCACCGATCCGAGGGAGCCACCGATGAACACCCCATCCGAATCCGCCGGCAGCATCGCCGACTCGATCGCCGTCGGACGCGCGCGCGGCTACTACCGCGTGCTCTTCGACGCCGGCCCCGTCGACGCCGAGACGTTCGCCGAGCTGGCCGGGGTGCCCGAGCCGAGCGGCCGCGTCTGGCTCGAGGAGCAGGCCGGCGCCGGCCTGCTCCGCGTCGTCCGCGCCCCCGAGGGCGACCGTGACGAGCTGCTGCTGCCCGGCGAGTACGTGCCCGTGCTCGTCAACGCCGCGGACACCCGGGAGTTCTCGGGTGCGCGCGCCCTGCTCCGCGAGCATCTCGTCGAGGTCGAACGGGTGCGCGCGCTCGCCGCCGGTGCGCAGCCGTCGCTCGCGAGGTAGTGCCGAGCGTCCCTCGCGTTCGTAGACTTGCGCCGTGCGACCTGAAGACCAGGTGATCCACCATGCGGAGCTCGACGGCCGTTCGATCGCGTGGTCGGCCGTCGGTGCCGGACCGCCCCTCGTGATCGGCGGCTGGTGGTCGAGCGACCTGGAGCTCGACTGGCGCGACGCGGGGTTCCGGCGCTTCGTCGAGCAGTTCGCGCGCCACCGCACGGTCATCCGCTACGACCGCCCCGGCACGGGGAGGTCCGATCGGGACGCCGCGCCTGCCGGCACCCTCGACGAGGAGCTCGCGGTGCTCGAGGCGGTCGTCGACGCGGCCGCGGACGCATGCGCGGGGGAGCCGATCGCCCTGTTCGGCGGCTCGTCGGGCGGCGCGGTCGCCTCGCTGTTCTCGGCGCGGCATCCCGGACGCGTCGATCGCCTCGTGCTCTACGGCACGTACGCCCGTGGGGCCGACCTCGCGCCGCCGCCCGCCCGGGCGGCGATGCTCGGCGTCATCGAACAGCACTGGGGCCTCGGATCGCGGGTACTGGCGGACCTGTTCCTGCCGGGCGCGACGGCCGAGGAGCGTGCCGAGTTCGTCGAGTACCAGCGGAGGTCGGCCTCGCGGGAGGTCGCACTCGCCTCGCTCCGTGCGGTCTACGGGGTCGATGCGACACCGCACCTCGCCGACGTCCGCGCGCCGACGCTCGTGCTGCACCGCCGCGGCGACCGGGCGATCCCGTTCGCGCTCGGCAATGACGTGGCCGCGCGGATCCGCGACGCGCGGTTCGTGGGGCTCGAGGGCGACGACCACTTCCCGTGGCGGGGCGACGCCGACTCCGTCGCGCGCGAGACCCTCGCCTTCCTCGGCGCGCCGGTCGAGGCGCCGAGCGCCGGACCGAGGCCGGGGCCATCCGGTGCCGCCCGCCTCACCGCGCGCGAGCGGGAGGTGCTGCGGCTCGTCGCCCGGGGCGACACCGACGCCGAGATCGCCGCGCGTCTCCTGCTGAGCCCCCACACGGTGCACCGGCATCTCGCGAACATCCGCACGAAGCTCGGGGTCCCCTCACGGGCCGCTGCGGCCGCATGGGCCGTGCGGCACGACCTCATCTGACGCGACCGCAGCCCGCCCGCGGATCGCACGTGCGCCTGGGCCCGGTCCCGCTCAGCCGGCGATGCTCCAGTAGCTCACCTGCGTCTCGGGATGCCGCGGGTGGTCGTCGACCGAGCGGTCCCACGTGGCATCCGTGTGGCCGCCGTAGAAGACGTCGACGTTCCCGTCCTCGTCCTCGATGACCGCGGTGACGATCGCGGTGTGGTCGCGGTCGCCCGAGGCGTCCCAGTCGAACTGCACGATATCGCCCGGCTTCACCTGCGCGCGCTGCGCGTCGCCGAGCGCCGTCGCCCGCTCGGGGTGCGCGGCGAGGTAGTCGCGGAACAGGGTCGACGAGCGCCAGGCGGGGGAATGGGCGTAGGCGTCGCCGTCCTCCGAGTACCACCACTCGTCGTCGGGCAGCCAGCCGCGCTCGATGAGCGACTGCGAGGCGAAGTTCACGCAGTCGTCGTCGCCGAGCACGCCGTAGCGCTCGCTCTCGTCGGCGTCCCAGTGCTCGCGCACGTACTCGAGCTGGCGCAGCACGGGGGCGGGCAGCTCGGGGTCGAGCTCGAGGGCCGCCGCGTTCGGATGACTGCCGTCGCCGCCCTGCGTGCCCGGTCCGCGCGGGGCGTTGGCCGCGACGACCGCGCCCACGACGGCGGCGACCGCCCAGACGAGGAGCGCGAGCACCGCCAGCAGCGCGCCGCCGACGAGCAGGCGACGGCGGAGGTACACCCATCGTCCGGGACCCGTCGAGGGGCGCGGCGCCGTCGGCTCCGCCCCGCCGTCGCGGGTCGCCTCGGCGACCCCGCCGCTCGTGTTCAGGTCATCCACTCGATCCACCGTACGTCGCTTCGGCGGGCGTTCGCTCAGGACTCGGCGGTCGCACGCGGATGCCCCGGCCCGACCCGCGGCCCGGGGCACCCGCGTCGTGCTCAGCGCTCGGTGACCGTGCCCGCCGTGATGTGGAGGCGGCGCTCGGCGCGGCGGGCGACCGCCGAATCGTGGGTGACGACGACGAGCGTCAGCCCGCGGTCGCGGCGGAGCCCCTCGAGGAGCTCGAGGATCTCGTCGCGGGTCTCCTCGTCGAGGGCGCCCGTCGGCTCGTCGGCGAGCAGCACCTCGGGCTCCTTCACGAGCGCACGGGCGATCGCGACCCGCTGCTGCTGGCCGCCCGAGAGCTCGCTCGGCAGGTGGCCGGCGCGATCGGCGAGCCCGACCGAGGCGAGCGCCGCCGCGGCGCGTTCGGCCCGCTCGCGGCCGGCGACGCCGAGGGGTTCGAGCGCGGTCTCGACGTTCTCCTGCGCGGTGAGCGTCGGGATCAGGTTGAAGTTCTGGAAGACGAACCCGATCTCCTTCGCGCGGATCTTCGCGAGCCTCGCGTCGGGCATCTTCGAGATCTCGTCGTCGCCGAGGCTGATCGTGCCCGAGGTCGGCCGGTCGAGACCGCCGAGCATCTGCAGCAGCGTCGACTTGCCGCCGCCCGTCGGCCCCTGGATCGCGACGTGCTCGCCCGTGCCGATCGCGAGGTCGACGTGCTTCAGGGCGTGCACCGTGCGGTCGCCCTGCCGGTAGGTCTTCGTGAGCTGGGTGAGGGTGTACATGGTCTGCTCCGTGATGGTCGTTTCGATGAGGGGATGTCGCGGGGCGGGCGCCCGCCCGTCAGCCGACGCTCCTGAGCGCCTCGGCGGGGCGAAGGCGTGCGGCTCGCCAGCCGCCGATCGCGCCCGCGAGGAGGCCGCCGAGGACGGCGATGCCGACGGCGATCGCGATGACCGACACCGTGACGGGGGCGTTGAGGGCGACCTCGGTGGTCGCCGCGGCGGTCTGGCCCATGGGGCCGAACGCCCGCCCGCCGGCCGCGTCGCCGCTCGTCTCGCCGGGGCCACCAGCGCCGCCGGGGCCGGAGGCGAGGTCGAAGCCGCCGCTCGCGGCGCCGCCCGACAGGGTCGGGGCGAGCAGGTTGACGACGGCGATGCCCAGCAGGCCGATGAGGACGCCGCCGGCGCCGCCGATGAGGCCCTGCACGAGCGACTCGCCCGCCACCTGGCCGACGACGCGACTGTTCGACCAGCCGATCGCCTTCAGGGTGCCGAACTCGCGGGTGCGCCGGGTCACGCCCGAGACGGTGAAGAGGATGGCGATGAGGAACGCCGCCACGAGCACGGCGAGCGAGAGCCAGAGCCCGAGGTTCGACACGAGGCTCGACGCCGTCGAGAGCGAGCCCGAGACGCTCGACGCGAGCTCCTCCTGCGTCGACACGGTCGCGTCGGGCAGCGCCGCCTCGATGTCGGCCTGGACCTGCGGGATGTCGGTCGACGACGCCGCCTGCACGTAGACGTTCGAGATCATGCCGTCCTCGCCGGAGAGGGCCTGGGCCACGTCGAGCGGGATGTACACGTTCGACGCGCTCGCCGAGTCGGCGGCGTTGGCGGTCACGGTGCCGACGACCTCGAACCCGGTGCCGCCGAGGTCGATCGTGTCGCCGACCGAGAGCTCGGCGCTCGTCGCGTAGTCGGCGTCGAGCACGGCCACGTCCTCGCCGGCGTCGTCCGCATCGAGCGCGCGGCCCTCGGAGAGGGAGACCGCCGAGAGCGGGCCGATCGCGTCGGCCGCGGGGTCGAGGCCGAGCACGGTGAACGAGTCGACGTCGAAGGCGCTGCCGCCGGCGCCGTCGGGGCCGCCCTGCGGCGGCGCGGCCTGCCCGCCCTCCCCGTCGGTCGAGGGTCCGCCGTCGGCGCCTTGCATCCGGCTGAGGTCGGGCAGCTCGCCGTTGAAGGTCGTGTTGGTGAGCGACAGCGTCGCCGCGGCCGCGGCGACGTCGTCGATGCCCTGCACGGTTACGAGGGCGCCATCGTCGAAGGTGCTCGAGCCGAAGCCCGCGCTGAGCCGCGACTGGCTGAGCTCCGTGGTGCCGTCGCTCGTGGTGCCGGCGCCCGCGTCGAACTCGAACCGGGGGCCGCCGCCCTCGCCCTCCCCGGGCGGGGTGGGCGACTGGGCCACGGTGATGTCGGTGCCGACGCCGTAGACCGACTCGAGCACGGAGGCCTGCGCGGCCTTCACCCCCGAGGCGATCGAGTCGACGATGATGACGAGCGCGATCGCGAGCGCCATGCCGATGGCGATGATCGCCGTCTGCCGGCGGCGACCGGCGAGCTCGCGCCGGAGGTAGGTGAAGAACATGGGCATCCTCAGGGGGTCGGAGGGCGGGTGGTCGGACGGGGCCGGGACTGGCGACCCGGACGGATCGCCGATCGCGACGGTAGGCAGCCGCGCTGTGCCCGCCCCATGGCAGGACTATGACCCGGCTATGACCGCCTGTGCTGCGCCGGCACGGGGCATCCGCCCATCGGAGTCATAGGAAACGCATAGCCGGGTGCGGATACTGGAATCATGACCACGACTCCCGCAACCCCCCACCGCGCGCCCGCCATCGTCAAGGGCGACGGGTCGATGGTGCGCGTGCTCGTGGTCGACGACGAGCACTCGCTCACCGAGCTGCTCAAGATGGCGCTGAAGTACGAGGGCTGGGACGTGCGCACCGCCGCCGACGGCCACAGCGCGGTGCGCATCGCCCGCGAGTTCCGGCCCGACGCGATCGTGCTCGACATCATGCTCCCCGACTTCGACGGGCTCGAGGTGCTGCAGCGCGTGCGCGCCGACGGCACCGAGACCCCCGTGCTGTTCCTCACCGCGAAGGACTCGCTCGACGACCGCATCGCCGGGCTCACCGCGGGCGGCGACGACTACGTCACGAAGCCGTTCAGCCTCGAGGAGGTCGTGGCGCGCCTGCGCGGACTCATCCGCCGTTCGACGCTCACGCTCGCCCAGGCGAAGGACCCGGTGCTCGCCGTCGGCGACCTCACCCTCGACGAGGACTCCTACGAGGTCGCGCGTGCGGGCGAGCCCATCGAGCTCACCGCGACCGAGTTCGAGCTGCTCCGCTACCTCATGCGCAACCCCCGCCGCGTGCTCTCGAAGGCGCAGATCCTCGATCGCGTCTGGTCGTACGACTTCGGCGGCAAGGAGTCGGTCGTCGAGCTCTACATCTCGTACCTGCGCAAGAAGGTCGACGCCGGCCGCGAGCCCATGATCCACACGGTCCGCGGTGCCGGGTACATGCTGAAGGCCGCCGGATGACCCGGCCCGGCGACCCGGGGCACGCCGCCGCCTCGCGCGAGGCGAGCGCGGCGGTCGCGACCGGTTCGACGGGGGCGGTCGACGCGCTCGGCGCCCCCGACGACGTGGACGCCCCGCACCGACACCCGTGGACCCTGCGTCGCCGGCTCCTCCTCATCGTCGCCGCGCTGCTCGTCGCCGTGAGCGCGGTCGTCGGCCTCGTGAGCGTCGCCGTGTTCCACAGCTCCTCGGTCGCCCGGCTCGACGCGAACCTCGACTCGACGATCTCGCGCGCGAACCTCGCGATCTCGGGCCAGCCGCCCGGCTTCCCCGGCGACCCCTCGGCGGCGCCGTCGCTCGTGCTCAACATCCCCGGCCAGGAGGCCGGCACCCTCGCCGCGCTCGTGCCCGCCGACGGCGAGACGAGGGCCGGGTACATCACCGAGGGCGGCCGCGTGCTCGACCTCCACGCCGACCTCGCCGAGGTGCTCGCGGCGGTGCCGACCGACGGCGAACCGCACTCGATCCGGGTGGGAGAGCTCGGCGACTACCGCGCGCTCGCACTCGAGCAGACCGACTGGGAGGGCGTGCGGATCGTGCTCGCCCTGCCGCTCGCCGAGGTGAACGCCGACAGCTCGCAGCTCGCCCTGACCATCACGATCGTCGCGCTCGCGGGGCTCGTCGTCGCGCTCGGGCTCGGCTCGGTCATCGTCGCCAGGGCGCTCAGCCCGCTCGAACGCGTCACCGCGACCGCGCAGCGCGTCTCCGAGCTGCCGCTCGACCGCGGCGACGTCGCGCTCGCCGAGCGGGTCGACGTCGACGACGACGGCACCGAGGTCGGCCGGCTCGGCTCCGCGTTCAACCGCATGCTCGGCCACGTGGCCTCCGCCCTCACCGCCCGCGAGCAGAGCGAGCAGAAGGTGCGCCGCTTCGTCGCCGACGCCTCGCACGAGCTGCGCACCCCGCTCGCGTCGATCCGCGGCTACGCCGAGCTCACGCGCCTCCACGGCGGCGAGCTGCCCGACGACGTCGTGCATGCGCTGTCCCGGATCGAGTCTGAGTCGCTGCGCATGACCGGGCTCGTCGAGGACCTGCTGCTGCTCGCCCGGCTCGACGAGGGTCGCGAGCTCGTGCACGGCCGGGTCGACCTGCGGGCGATCGTGGTCGACGCGGTCGGCGACGCGCAGGCCGCCGGCCCCGACCACGAGTGGTCGGTCGACGCGCCCGACGACGACGTCGAGGTCTCGGGCGACGACGCGCGCCTGCGGCAGGTGCTCGCGAACCTCCTCGCGAACGCCCGCGTGCACACTCCCGCCGGCACCGAGGTCGTGGCCCGGCTCCGGGCGACCGGCGACCGCGCCCGACTCGAGGTGGTCGACGACGGCCCCGGCATCGACGAGTCGGTGCGCGCCACGCTCTTCGAGCGGTTCGCACGCGGGGATGCCTCGCGCTCGCGCCGCGCCGGATCGACGGGCCTCGGCCTCGCCATCGTGCGCGCCGTGGTCGAGGCGCACCACGGCACGGTCGAGGTCGCGAGCGAACCGGGCCGCACCGTCTTCACGGTGGAGCTGCCGCTCGCGACGGCCGCAGCGCCCGTGTCGACGCCCGCGCCCGCGCCGACGTCGGCCGGGGCCGCCGAGTAGCGCGGATCGCTCGCACTCGCCGCCGGTTCGCCCGCCCGCGCCGCCCCGCACTTCTCAGGATGAGCGGGTCGATGCCCTCGACCTGGGCGCCATCGGGGCGCACGTCCTGAATACTGCGGCGTACGGTCGGCTCTCGGGCGCAGGCCCGCGGCCCGGCACGGCCCTGCCCTCGCTCTGGCGTGTCGCGCTCGCGCGCCCGTAGCGTGTGGAGCAGCCACGGGGCGGTGGCACCGCGCCGGGCGCGGGGGGAGGCCTGCGCCCCGGAACCACCGAAGGAGCATCCGCATGATCCGAGCGGTACCTACCACCGCAGGGCGGCGACGCGGTCATCGCGTCGCCGTCGCCATGACGGCCGCGCTCGCCTGCGCGGGCGTCGCGATCGCGTCGCCGGCGTACGCGAGCCCCGAGCCGGCCGAGCCGACCTTCGTCGACGGCCTCTCGCAGGCCGTCTTCACCAAGAACTCGGCCGAGTGGGTGCACGAGGAGGCCTGGGTCGAGAGCGAGGTCGACTCCGACCGCGACGGCCTGCCCGACCTCGTGCACATCGACGTGAGCCGGGTCCCCGAGACCGAGAGCGCCGACCTCAAGGTCCCGGTGCTGATGGAGCTCAGCCCGTACTACGCCGGCGGTTCGCAGGTCACGAACTGGTCGGTCGACCACGAGATCGGCGACCCGCCGAGCGAGAAGGAGCCGTGGCCCGCCTACGTGCCGCGCAACCGCACGAGCCCGACCATCTCGCGTTCGCTCGAGAACACCTGGGTGCCCCGCGGCTTCGCCGTCGTGCACGCCGAGGGCTTCGGCAGCGGCTGGTCCGAGGGCTGCCCGACCTCGGGCGGCACCAACGAGTCGCTCGCGGGCAAGGCCGTCGTCGACTGGCTGAACGGCCGTGCGACGGCCTACACCAGTCCCGAACGCACGACGGAGGTCGCCGCCGACTGGACGACGGGCAGCGTCGGCATGATCGGCACCTCGTACAACGGCACGCTGCCCATCGGCGTCGCCTCGACCGGCGTCGAGGGGCTCGACGCGATCGTGCCGGTCTCGGCGATCTCGAACTGGTACGACTACTACCGCGCGAACGGCGCGGTGCGAGCGCCCGGCGGCTACCAGGGCGAGGACCTCGACGTGCTCGCCGACTACGTCTACACCCGCTTCGACCAGGAGATCTGCCAGCCGGTCATCGACGAGCTGCGGGCGAACCAGGACCGCGTCACCGGCGACGAGAGCCCCTTCTGGGCCGAGCGCGACTACCTCGCGACCGCCGATCGGATCTCGGCCGCGACCCTCGTCGCGCACGGGCTCAACGACTGGAACGTCATGACGAAGAACGCCGCCGACCTCTACGAGGAGCTCAAGGCGAACGACGTGCCGCACCAGATCTACCTGCACCAGGGCGGTCACGGCGGCAACCCGAACGACACGCTGCTGAACCGCTGGTTCACCCGGTACCTCTACGACGTCGAGAACGGCGTCGAGGCGTTGCCGAAGGCGTACGTCGTCCGCGAGGACCGCACCCTCACCGAGTACGCCGAGTGGCCCGACCCGGCGGCCGAGCAGGTCAAGCTGAAGCTCGGCGGTGCGGCCGAGGCCGACGGCGTCGGCACGATCGCGGTCTCGCGTTCGGGGTCGAAGGCGAGCGAGGACCTCGTCGACGACGCGAGCCTCCTCGCCGCCGACCTCGCGGCGGCGGCGTCCTCGCCGAACCGGCTCGCCTACCGCACCGAGGTGCTGGGGGAGCCGATGCGCCTCTCGGGCACGCCCTCGGTATCGCTGCGCCTCTCGGTCGACCGGGAGAAGGCGAACCTCACGGCGCTGCTCGTCGAGTACCCGACGACCGGCGCGCCGAAGATCATCACCCGCGGGTGGATGGACGTGGAGAACCGCAACTCGGCCGCGGTGACCGACCCGATCACCCCCGGCCGCGCGTACGACTTCGCGTTCGAGCTCGAACCGAAGGACTACGTGTTCTCGGCCGGATCGCAGATCGGGCTCGTCGTGCTCTCGAGCGACCACGAGTTCACCGTGCGCCCGGCCCCGGGCACGACGCTCACGCTCGACCCGTCGAAGTCGACGGTGCACCTGCCGCTCGTCGGCGGCATGGGCGCGCTGCAGCAGTCGCTGCACGCCGGCTGAACCGGCGCACTGCGACCCGCCGCTCGGGCGGCCGGCAATGACGAAGGAGCGTATCGAGACCCGGGGGTCTCGATACGCTCCTTCAGCGTCGGAGTGACGGCTACGCCTCGGCGAGGCCGCCGAGCATCTCGGCGAACAGCTCGAGCTCCTCGACCGAGCGCTCGCGCAGCACGGCGTGCAGGCGCGACTGGTTGCGCGCCCGCACCGCGGTGATGCGCTCGACCGCCTCGGGGGTGGGCGCGATCACGCGCACCCGCCCGTCGCGCTCGTCGGGGCGGCTCGCGACGAGGCCGACCTCCTCGAGCATGCGGATCTGCCGGCTCACGACGCTCTTGTCCATGTCGAAGAGCTCGGTGAGGACGTGCGCGTTCGTCGAACCGAGCCGCACGACCGTCGCCAGCAGCTTGTACCCGGCGGGGTTCAGCTCGGGGTGGATCTGCTGCGCCGCCTCCTTCCACACCGTGCGGGCACGGCCGAAGACGACGGAGAGCTGGTCCTCCACGTGGGCGATCGCCTCGTCGACGGTGGGCTCGACGGCGGAGTCGGCGGTGGGCTCGGTCACGACGCTCATGCTACTTGCGGCCGCCCGTGGCCTCGGCCCCGGCATCGCGGGCGGACGCCTCGTCGCGGCGGCCGCCCGTGGCATCCGAAGCGTCGACGAGCTGGATCGACGAGGTGACCGGCGCCGCGATCTCGGCCTCGGCGAGGTCGATCGCGACCTGCTCGGCCTCCTCGGCCAGCGTCTGCGCCGCGTTCTTCGTCGACAGGGGCTTGTTCGGCAGGAACGCGATCGCGATGAGGCTGATGACCGCGAGCGGGATCGCGATGAGGAACACGTCGGCGATGCCGTGGCCGTACGAGCCCTCGACGATCACGCGGATCGTGTCGGGCAGCTCGGAGACCTTCGGCAGCGAGCCGCTCGCGAGCGACTTCAGCGCGTCGACCTCGTCGGCCGAGCTCGGGGTGAACTTCGACAGCCCGTCGGTGATGTGGGCGGTTACCTGGGTGGCGAGCACCGAGCCCATCACGGTCACGCCGATCGTGCCGGCGATCGAGCGGAAGAAGTTCACGTTCGAGCTCGCCGCGCCGAGCTGCGAGGCGGGGGTGTCGTTCTGCACGATGAGCGTGAGGTTCTGCATGATCATGCCGAGGCCGGCGCCGAGCACGAACATGTAGATCGAGACGAGCGTGAAGTCGGTGTCGTAGCGGAGCGTGGTCATGAGGCTCACGCCGGCGAGGGTGAGCACCGAGCCGAGGAGCATCCAGCCCTTCCACTTGCCGAAGCGGCTGACGAGTGCGCCGATGCCGATGGAGGCGCCCATCTGGCCGACGATCATCGGGATGGTCATGAGGCCCGACTCGGTCGGGGTCGCGCCGCGTGCGAGCTGGAAGTACTGCGCGAGGAAGACGCTCGTCGCGAACATCGCCACGCCGATCGAGATCGACGCGATCACCGACAGGGTGAAGGTGCGGTTCGCGAAGAGGGTCATCGGCACGATCGGTTCCTCGACGAGGAACTCGGTGACGATGAAGCCGATGATCGCCGCGGCGGAGACGCCGATGATGACGAAGCTCTCGATCGAGTTCCACTCGAACTGGTTGCCGCCCATGGACACCCAGATGAGGAGGAGCGAGACGCCGACCGTGAGGAGGATCGCACCGAGGTAGTCGATCTTCACGCGCTCGCGGTTGGGCTTCGGCAGGTGCAGCGTGCGCTGGATGAGGATGATGGCCGCGATCGCGAAGGGCACGCCGATGAAGAAGTTCGCGCGCCAGCCGAAGGCGTCGGTGATGACGCCGCCGAGCAGCGGGCCGCCGATCGTGGCGAGCGCCATGATGCCGCCGACGACGCCCATGTACTTGCCGCGCTCGCGCGGCGAGATGATGAGGGCGACCGCGATCATGACGAGCGACATGAGGCCGCCGGCGCCGAGGCCCTGCACGACGCGTACGGCGATGAGCATGCCGGTCGACTGCGAGAAGCCCGCGACGACCGTGCCGACGACGAAGAGGCCGAGCGCGAGCTGCAGCAGCATCTTTCGGTCGACGAGGTCGGCGAGCTTGCCCCAGATCGGGGTCGAGACGGCGGTCGCGAGCAGGCTCGCGGTGATGACCCAGGTATAGGCCGACTGGTCGCCGCCGAGGTCGGCGATGATGACGGGCATCGAGGTCGAGACGACCGTGCCCGAGAGCACGGCGACGAACATGCCCATGATGAGGCCCGAGAGGGCGGTGAAGACCTGCCGAGGCGTACGAGTCGTCGTCTCGAGGTCGTTCGGAAGCGTGGAGGTCACAGAGGTTCCTTGCATAAGTAGTTGATCGACATCAACTATAGAGAAAGTCGTTGCATTCGTCAACTGTCGACATGGGTCAACTATTCCCGCGCGGGCGATGGCGGGGTCGGGGCTGGGCCGGGTCGCGGGACGCGGTCGGCCCGATTTGGCGGAGCCCGGGGCATCCGCTACGCTTGACGGAGCCGAAGACCGCTGGTTGTCGTGCGCGCTCGTGAAAACGGGCGAATGCGACCGAAGTCTTGCGAAAGCAAGGGCCCGCGCAGGTGTGACGAAGACTTTCCGAGAGATCTCGGCCTGAGCTCCGCGCAACTGCGCCGGAGCTTTTTTCTTTCTCCCCATTGCTTCCAGCGCTCCAGGCCGTGCATCGCCTCCGCGATGCACGTTGAGTACACAAGGAGTGGCCATGGCGAACAAGGAAGCCTCGGTTGCCGAACTCACGAACCTGTTCGAGAGCTCGGCCGCCGTTCTGCTGACCGAATACCGCGGCCTGACGGTTGCACAGCTCAAGCAGCTGCGCAACACCATCCGTCAGGACGCGAACTACGCCGTGGTGAAGAACACGCTGACCAAGATCGCCGCCAACAAGGCCGGCATCTCGACGCTGGACGAAAGCCTCACCGGCCCGTCCGCCGTCGCCTTCGTGCACGGTGACTTCGTCGCCACTGCCAAGGCCGTGCGTGACTTCGCCAAGGCGAACCCGAACCTTGTGATCAAGGGCGGCGTTTTCGAGGGCAAGACCCTCGACGCCGACGAGGTCAACAAGTACGCCTCGCTCGAGAGCCGCGAGGTTCTGCTTGCGAAGGCTGCGGGCATGATGAAGGCGACGATGGGCAAGGCTGCCGCCACCATCGACGCGCTTCGCGAAAAGCTGGAGACCGCCGAGGCCGCGTAAGCGCCCGACGGACTCGTTACAACCCCATCTATTAGGAGATACATCATGGCGAAGCTCACCACCGAAGAGCTGCTCGAGCAGTTCGCAGGTCTCACGCTTGTCGAGCTCAGCGAGTTCGTGAAGGCGTTCGAGGAGAAGTTCGAGGTCACCGCGGCCGCTCCCGTCGCCGTTGCCGGCGCTGCCGGTGGCGCGGGCGCTGCTGAAGAGGCTGAGGAGAAGGACTCCTTCGACGTCATCCTCGAGGCTGCCGGCGACAAGAAGATCCAGGTCATCAAGACCGTCCGCGAGCTCACCTCGCTCGGCCTCGGCGAGGCCAAGGCCGTCGTCGACGGTGCTCCCAAGGCCGTGCTCGAGGGCGCGAACAAGGAGACCGCCGACAAGGCGAAGGCCGCCCTCGAGGAGGCCGGCGCGACCGTCACCCTCAAGTGATCGGGGCGCCTTCGGGCGCGCTCGCTTGAGGTGACCCGCGTCACCTGAACGACACGGATGCCCCGTGGCCCATCGGCCACGGGGCATCCGTCGTTCTCGGGGCCCCGCGCTGCGCTGCACGCGTTCAGGACATAGTCCCCTGGTCAGGACGAAATCGCAGGAATCGTCCTGAGCGGCTCGCCTTCTCCTGAATCGGCGATGGTTCGACTATTGGATAGCTCGGCTATATAGTTGAGCTATGCAATCCTCCGGCCACGCCGACCTCACCGACCTCATCGGGGGCCTGGTCTCGGTGAACCATCGACTCACCCGCCTCGCCGCCGCCTCGACCTCGTCGACCGAGTCGCCCGCCGTCTGGCGCACGCTCGCGGTGCTGCGCGACCTGGGCCCGATGCGCCTCGGCGAGCTCGCCAGGGTCAGCCGGGTCAGCCAGCCCACCATGACCAAGCTCGTGCACGCGCTCGACGACCGCGGCTGGGTCCGCCGCATCGCCGACGCCGGCGACGCCCGCGCCTGGCTCATCTCGGCCGACCCGCGCGGCCTCGCCGCGCTCGACGACTGGCGCGACGAGCTCGTCGGCGCCATGGCGCCCTACTTCGACGACCTAGCGCGCGACGAGCGCGAGACGCTCGCGAGCGCCGTCGCGCTCATCCGCGCCCGAATCGAGCGGGCCGACGACGCCGCGCGCGGCGGAGCGATCGCGTGACCGCGCACGGCCACGAGACCTCCGCGTCGATCCTGAAGCAGCCGAAGGCCGTCTGGGCGGTCGCGTTCTCGTGCGTGATCGCGTTCATGGGCATCGGCCTCGTCGACCCGATCCTCCCCGCGATCGCCGAGAGCCTCGAGGCCACGCCGACCGAGACCGAGATGCTCTTCACGAGCTACCTGCTCGTCACGGGACTCGCGATGCTCGGCACCAGCTGGATCTCGAGCCGCATCGGCGCGAAGAAGACGCTGCTCATCGGCCTGGGCATCATCGTGGTGTTCGCCGCCGCCGCCGGGCTCTCGCAGAACGTCGAGTCGATCATCGGCTTCCGCGCCGGCTGGGGCCTCGGCAACGCCCTGTTCATCTCGACCGCACTCGCGACGATCGTCGGGGCCGCGGCGGGGGGCTCGGGCTCGGCGATCATCCTCTACGAGGCGGCGCTCGGGCTCGGCATCGCGGTCGGGCCCCTGCTCGGCGGCCTCCTCGGCCACCTCAGCTGGCGAGGCCCGTTCTTCGGCACCGCGGCGCTCATGGCGATCGGCGTGATCGCGATCCTCGTCTTCCTCAAGGACGACGAGGGCGCCCCGGGCAAGCGGCCCGAACCGACCCGGCTCTCGGCGCCGCTGCGCGCGCTGCGCCAGCCGGCGCTCGCCGTGCTCGCCGCCGCGGCGCTGTTCTACAACATCGGCTTCTTCGTGCTGCTGGCGTACTCGCCGTTCCCGCTCGGCTTCGACGCGCTCGGGCTCGGCTTCACGTTCTTCGGCTGGGGCGTCGCGCTCGCGATCACCTCGGTGTTCGTCGCGCCGCTGCTCACGGCGAGGATGCCGCGCACGCGAGTGCTGTGGATCGCGCTGCCGCTGCTCTCGCTCGACCTCGTCGCCGCGGGCCTCCTCGTCGAGAACTCCGCCGCGCTCGTGGTCTGCATCGTCGTCGGCGGGCTCGTGCTCGGCGTGCTCAACACCGTGCTCACCGAGTGCGTGATGGAGGCGACCGATCTCCAGCGTTCCGTGGCATCGAGCGCGTACTCGGCGGTGCGGTTCCTGGGCGGCGCCCTCGCCCCGCCGGCCGCGGCCGAGCTCGCGCACCTGATCTCGCCGTCGGCGCCGTACTCCGCGGCAGCGGGCTCGGTGCTCGTCGCCGCGCTCATCGTCGTGCTGGGGCACCGCGCGCTGCGCAGGGTCGACCGGGTGGAGGGAGCCGCCGAGGCATCCGAGGCGACCGAGCGCGAGGCCGAGGCGATCACGGCGGGCGACGCCGCCTGAAGCGCGCTCGCGAGTGATCCCGGCCGACCGACGCCCGACCTGGCGACACCCGGCAGGGGCGTGCTCAGCCGCGCGGCGCGGTCGTGCTCGAACGCACCACGAGCCGGGTCGGCAGCGGTGCGCCCGAGTCGGGCAGGGGGTCGGCGACCTCGCCGTCGCCGAGCAGCCGCAGCACCGCGTCGACCGCGAGGCGCCCCTGCTCGCCCGGCGACTGTTCGATCGTGGTGAGGCCGAACATCTCGGCGTACTCGTGCCCGTCGACCCCGATGACCGAGAGCTCGCCGGGCACCGCGATGCCGAGTCGCTCGGCGGCGATCATCGCGCCGAACGCCATCTCGTCGGAGGCGGCGAACAGGGCGGTCGGGCGGGGCCCGGGCTGGCCGAGCAGCTGGAGCGCGCCGGTGCATCCGGCCGGCATCGTCGTGTCGGCCTCGACGACGTGACCCTCGCCGGGGACGAGCCCGGCGGCGGCGAGCGCGTCGAGATAGCCCCGCAGGCGCTCGCCCTGCACGCTGCCCGGCTCGGCGGCCGCGTCGGGCCCCGCCAGGTGGGCGATGCGGGTGTGGCCGAGGCGCAGCAGGTGCTCGGTCGCGAGCGTGCCGACGGCGCGGTCGTCGATCGCGAGCCGGGCGTCGACGGCGCCCCGCCCGCCGAGGCACACCAGCGGCTTCTCGCTGCGCGCGAGCCCGGCGGCCTCGTGCTCGGCGAGGTCGACCCCGACCGCGATGACCGCGTCGACCCGCTTGCGCGCGAGGAAGAACTCGAACACCCGATCGCGCTCGGGGCCGTCGTCGCCCACGTTGTAGAGGGTGAGGTCGTAGCCGGCCGACAGCAGCGCGCGCTCGATGCCCTCGAGCACCTCACCGAAGAACCAGCGGTTGACGATCGGGATGACCACGCCGACGTTCATCGTGCGGCCGGTGACGAGGCTCGCGGCCGCGGGCGAGGCGATGTAGCCGATCTCGGATGCCGCAGCCTCGACCCTGCGACGGGTCTCGTCGGCGACGTGGCCGCCCCCGGAGAGCGCTCGGGAGGCGGTGGCCTTCGAGACCCCCGCCAGGCGCGCGACATCGCCGATGGCCGCCATGCGCAACCCCCTCCGTCGGGCAGTTCCGGAGCCGAGCCTAGCGGCAGACCGGCCGCGGATGGAACCGGTTCCGGCGGATTCGCGGCGCGACTCGTGGGAGCGCTCTCCAGCCGCGAACCCGGCTGCCCGCTACGGTGACTGATTCGTGACCCGGGCTCCCTTGTGGTCGCCCGCACCGCTGGCCTACCGTGGGGTCTGGAACCGGTTCCCGGCTCCGCCCTGCACCACACTCAACGAGGAGATGACATGAGATTCACACGGCATCGCCGTCTGATGGCCCCCGTCGTGGTGGCCGCAGCGGTCGGTCTCACACTCACGGCCTGCACGGGCGACATCGCGAACGAGGAGTCCGCCACCGGCGACTGCGGGCCCTACGAGAGCTACGGCAGCTTCGAAGACGGCACCGAGGTCGATGTCTACGGCACCATCCTCGACCCCGAGGCCGAACTGCTGAACCAGTCCTGGGCCGACTTCGAGAGCTGCACGGGCATCGACATCGTGTACGAGGGCTCCGACCAGTACGAAGAGCAGCTGAACGTGCGCATCGAGGGCGGCAACCCGCCCGACCTCGGCATCACCCCCCAGCCGGGCCTCATCGCCCGCCTCGCCGAACAGGGCGACCTCCTCGAGGCGCCGCAGGCGGTCGCCGACAACGTGGCCGAGTACTGGTCGGAGGACTGGGCGGCCTACGGCACCGTCGACGGCACCCTGTACGGCGCGCCGCTCATGGCGAACATCAAGGGGTGGATCTGGTACTCGCCCGCGATGTTCGAGGAGAACGGCTGGGAGGTCCCCGAGACGCTCGACGACCTCGCGACGCTCACCACCGAGGTCCGCGAGTCGGGCGCCGTCGACAAGCCCTGGTGCGTCGGCTTCGCCTCGGGCGCGGCCACCGGCTGGCCCGGCACCGACTGGGTCGAGGACATGGTGCTCCGCCAGTCGGGCGCCGACGTCTACGACCAGTGGACCACCCACGAGATCCCGTTCAACGACCCGGCGATCGCCGAGGCGTTCGACACGGTCGACGGCTTCATCCGCGACGACGCCAACGTCAACGGCGGGCTGGGCGACGTCCGCTCGATCGCCACGACCGACTTCGGCGACGCCGGACTGCCGATCATGGACGGCGCGTGCGCGATGCACCACCAGGCCTCGTTCTACGAGGGCTTCTGGCCCGAGGGCACGACGGTCGCCGAGGACGGCGACGTGTGGGCGTTCATGATGCCCGGCACCGAGGCCGGCGCCAACGCGGTCACGGGCGGCGGTGAGATCGTCGCGGCGTTCTCCGACGCCGACGAGGTCGTCGCGGTGCAGACCTACCTGTCGAGCCCCGAATGGGCCAACTCGCGGGTGAGCCTGGGCGGCGTCATCAGCGCGAACACCGGGCTCGACCCCGAGAACGCCGGCAGCGACCTGCTGAAGGCGTCGGTGGAGCTCCTCCAGGACCCGAACACGACCTTCCGCTTCGACGGCTCCGACGTGATGCCGGCCGCGGTGGGCTCGGGCTCGTTCTGGACGGGCATGGTCGACTGGATCGGCGGCAAGAGCACCGCCGACACGCTCGACTTCATCGAGGCGAGCTGGCCGCAGTAGCGACGGATGCCTCGGGGCCGCGCCGCGCGCGGCCCCGAGGTCTCCCATCCCCACCCTGCCGCGCGGTGCGCCGGCTCATCTGATTCCGCCTGCGATCGGAGGCCCTCGACGTGACCACAGCCGACCTGATCGGCAAGATCTTCCAGATCCTGCTCGGGCTCGCGGTCTTCGCGG
Source organism: Agromyces sp. NPDC058104 (assembly GCF_042884835.1). Taxonomy (NCBI): domain Bacteria; kingdom Bacillati; phylum Actinomycetota; class Actinomycetes; order Micrococcales; family Microbacteriaceae; genus Agromyces; species Agromyces sp. NPDC058104. Next base: position 637,297 of record NZ_JBHVTD010000002.1, read on the forward strand.
CCGTCATCGGGCTGATCCTGTTCCTCATCGATCGCGCCCCCAAGCGCGGTCGCGACTGGTATCAGCTCGTGCTCTTCCTCGCCCCCGCGTGCCTCCTGCTCGCGGTGGGCCTGCTCTACCCGGCGGTGCGCACCGCCTTCACCTCGTTCACGAACCGCGCCGGAGACTTCGTCGGCGTCGACAACTACGTGTGGATGTTCACGCAGCCCGAGGCGCTGCTGACCCTCGGCAACACGATCCTCTGGGTCGTGCTCGTGCCGACGGTGTCGACCGGCATCGGCCTCGCCTACGCCGTGTTCATCGACCGCTCCCGCGGCGAGCGCATCTACAAGTCGCTCGTGTTCATGCCGGTCGCGATCTCGTTCGTGGGCGCCGGCATCATCTGGAAGTTCATCTACGAGTACCGGCCGTCGAGCCGCCCGCAGATCGGCCTCCTGAACCAGGTCGTGATCTGGTTCGGCGGCGAGCCGGTGCTGTGGCTGCAGGAGCCGTTCGTGAACACGATCCTGCTCATCATCGTGATGATCTGGGTGCAGACCGGCTTCGCGGTCGTGGTGCTCTCGGCCTCGATCAAGGGCATCCCGGCCGAGCAGCTCGAGGCGGCCGAGCTCGACGGGGCGACGAACTGGCAGCGGTTCAGGAACGTGACGCTGCCCGGCATCCGCGGCGGCCTCGTCGTGGTCGTCACGACCATCACGATCGCGACGCTCAAGGTCTTCGACATCGTGCGCGTCATGACCGGCGGCAACTTCAACACGAGCGTCATCGCGAACGAGATGTACACGCAGGCGTTCCGCGCGGCCGAGCCGGGCCGCGGCGCGGCGCTCGCGCTCGTGCTGTTCCTGCTCGTCGTGCCGGTCGTCGTCTACAACATCCGAGTGCTTCGCAAGCAGAAGGAGATCCGATGAGCCAGACCACCGGATCGACCGACAAGGCGATCGCGAAGGAGCTCGACTCCGCCGCACGCCGGGGCTACAACCTCGACGGCACGAAGGCGCAGCGGGTGAAGCGCCGGCTGACCTCGCGCCCGGCGACGGTGTTCGCCATCCTCATCACCGTGCTCTGGACGCTGCCGACCTTCGGCCTGCTCGTCTCGTCGTTCCGCCCGGCCGAGCTCATCAACACCACCGGCTGGTGGACGGCCTTCGAGAACTGGGGCTGGACCCTCGACAACTACAGCGAGGTGCTGCTGTCGGCGTCCTCCTCGGCGCCGCAGCTCGGCTCGTACTTCGTGAACTCGCTCGCGATCACGATCCCGGTCGTCGTCTTCGCGACGGTGCTGGCCGCCATGGCGGCCTATGCGCTCGCCTGGATCAAGTTCCCGTTCGCGGAGTGGGTGTTCATCATCATCTTCGCGCTGCAGATCGTGCCGCTGCAGATGGCGCTCATCCCGCTGCTGCAGATCTTCACCTCGACGCTGAAGCCGGCGCAGGAGTGGCTGCACGACGTCATCCCGATCATCCCCGACGAGACCTACGTGCAAGTCTGGATCGCGCACACCATCTTCGGTCTCCCGCTCGCGATCTTCCTCCTCCACAACTTCATCTCCGAGATCCCGCGCGAGCTGATGGAGGCCGCACGAGTCGACGGGGCGACCCACGGGCAGATCTTCCTCCGCATCGTGGTGCCGCTCTCGGTGCCGATCCTCGCGTCGTTCGCGATCTTCCAGTTCCTCTGGGTGTGGAACGACCTGCTCGTGGCCCTGGTCTTCTCGGGCGGCACCGCCGACGTCGCTCCGCTCACGCAGCGGCTCGCCGAGCTCGCGGGCCAACGCGGCCAGACCTGGCAGCGCCTCACTGCCGCGGCGTTCATTTCGCTCGTCGTGCCGCTCATCGTGTTCTTCAGCCTGCAGCGCTACTTCGTGCGCGGCCTGCTCGCAGGTTCGACCAAGGGCTGATCCGGGCGGGCGGGGGAGCCGGATGCCGCGTGGCCGGCCACGCGGCATCCGTGCTGCCCGCTCGTGGCGAGCTGCCCCGCGGGTGCGCCGGGGGCGAACGGCGCCGACCGCGGGAGGCGGCGGTCGTAGGGTGAATCCATGAGCATGCACGGCGGGGGCGGTGGAGGCGGGGCGCAGGTCGGCCGCTACGGCAAGGCGCGCACGCGCATCGCCTCGTCCGACGAGTCGGCGCAGCGGGCGGCCAACGCCGAGGCGCCCAAGATCCCGCACCTGCTGCGACGCATCGCCGAGCTGTTCGCCCCCCACCGGACGGCGCTCATCACGACGGTCGTGCTCGTGCTCGTCGGTGCGGCGCTCAGCGTGATCCCGCCGCTCCTCACCCAGCGCGCCTTCGACGACGGGCTCTTCCCGACCGGCGCGGGCGGCGAGGCATCCCCGCCGAACGTGCCGGTGCTCACGGCGCTCGTGCTCGCGATGATCGCGGTGTTCGTGGTGTCGGCGCTGCTCGGCGTCTGGCAGACGTGGCTCACCGCGACGATCGGCAACAAGGTGATGGGGTCGCTCAGGGTGCGGCTGTTCAGCCACCTGCAGGCGATGGAGCTGAGCTTCTTCACGCGCACGAAGACGGGCGTCATCCAGTCGCGCCTGCAGAACGACGTCGGCGGCGTCGCGGGCGTGCTCACGAACACCGTGTCGAGCGTGCTCGGCAACACGGTCACGGTCATCTCGGCGTTCATCGCCATGCTCCTGCTGAACTGGCAGCTGACCCTCATCGCCCTCGTGCTGATGCCGTTCATGGTGATCGCGCAGCGCCGGGTCGGGCAGGTGCGAGCGCGCATCGCCGGCAAGACGCAGGAGTCGCTGTCGGAGATGACGGCGATCACGCAGGAGACGCTGAGCGTGTCGGGGATCCTGCTCTCGAAGAGCTTCACCCGGCAGCAGAGCGAGATCGAGCGCTACGCCGACGAGAACCGCAACCAGATCCGCCTGCAGGTCAAGCAGCAGATGACCGGCCAGTGGTTCTTCGCGATGGTGAACATCTTCATGTCGTCGATCCCGGCGATCGTGTACCTCGTGGCGGGCTGGCTCATCGCCGGCGGCACCGCGGGCCTCACCGCAGGCACCATCGTCGCGTTCACGACCGTGCAGGCGCGACTGCTGTTCCCGCTCATGGGGCTCATGCGCGTCGCCCTCGACCTGCAGACCTCGAGCGCGCTGTTCGCCCGCATCTTCGAGTACCTCGACCTGCGGCCGACGATCACGGATGCGCCCGACGCGCGGGAGGTGCCGGTCGAGCGGGGCGACGCGCCCGGCGGCGGCGACGGCTCCGACGGCCGCGTCGAGGTGCCCGCGAGCGGAGCGCTCGGCCGCGTCGAGTTCGACGAGGTCTCGTTCCGCTACCCCGACGCCGACGCCGAGTCGCGCCCGACGCTCGACGGGGTCAGCTTCACCATCGAGCCCGGCCGCTTCGCGGCCTTCGTCGGGCCGAGCGGCGCCGGCAAGACGACGGTCTCGTACCTCGTGCCGCGCCTCTACGAGGCATCCTCCGGCGCCGTGCGCTTCGCGGGCATCGACGTGCGCGAGCTCCGGCAGGAGTCGCTCATGTCGCACATCGGCATCGTCAGCCAGGAGACCTACCTGTTCCACGCGACGATCGCCGAGAACCTCCGCTACGCGAAACCGGGCGCCACCGACGCCGAGCTCGAGGCGGCCGCGCGCGCCGCCAACATCCACGACACGATCGCCTCCTTCCCCGACGGCTACGACACGGTCGTCGGCGAACGCGGCTACCGCCTCTCGGGGGGCGAGAAGCAGCGCATCGCGATCGCCCGCGTGCTCCTGAAGGACCCGGCGGTGCTCGTGCTCGACGAGGCCACGAGCGCGCTCGACACCATCTCCGAGCGCGTCGTGCAGCAGGCCCTCGACGACGCGGCGCGCGGTCGCACCACGATCGCGATCGCGCACCGGCTCTCGACCGTCGTCGCCGCCGACGTCATCTTCGTGGTCGTCGCCGGGCGCATCGTCGAGCGCGGCACGCACGCCGAGCTCGTCGACGCCGGCGGGGTGTACGCCTCGCTCTACCGCCAGCAGGAGGAGCGCCCGGTGGAGGGCGCGGGCGTGCTCGAGCCCTGATCCCCGAGAACCCCGTGGCATCGGCGCATCGGAAGGCCCCGCGGCAGTAGCGTGGTCGGACGACGCCGAGGGGGAGACATGGGCGATCACCAGGATGACGACGCGGATTCGGGCGCGACGAGCGCACCGGCCGCGGGCACGACGGGTCCCACCGGCTCGACCGGCCCGACCGGGTCGACCGGCTCACCGAGCGCGAAGGCACTGAACCGACGGGTCGTCGGGCTCGCCGCGGCGGGAGCCGTCGGCGGGTTCCTGTTCGGCTTCGACTCCTCGGTCGTGAACGGCGCGGTCGACGCGATCGAGCACCAGTTCGGGCTCTCCGCGGCAGCGACGGGCTTCGCCATCGCGAGCGCGCTGCTCGGCTGCGCGATCGGCGCCGAGCTCGCCGGGCGGCTCGCCGACCGGTGGGGGCGCATCCCGGTCATGCTGCTCGGCTCGGCGCTCTTCCTCGTCTCGTCGATCGGCTCGGGCTTCGCCTTCGCCGGGTGGGACCTCACGATCTGGCGCATCATCGGCGGGATCGGGATCGGCATCGCCTCCGTCGTCGCGCCCGCCTACATCGCCGAGATCTCGCCGCGGAAGCAGCGCGGGCGGCTCGCCTCGCTGCAGCAGCTCGCGATCGTCTTCGGCATCTTCGCCGCGCTGCTCTCCGACGCGCTGTTCGCGACCGCGGCGGGCGGCGCGGTCGAACCGTTCTGGTTCGGCCTCGAGGCCTGGCGCTGGATGTTCCTCGCCTGCATCGTGCCCTCGGTGGTCTACGGCCTGCTCGCGTTGCGGCTGCCCGAGTCGCCGCGATTCCTCGTGCGGCAGGGCCGTGAGGAGGTCGCGCGCTCCGTGCTGGCGCAGATCCAGCCGGCCGACGAGATCGACCGCTCCGTGCGCGAGATCCACGACTCGATCGCGAACGACGCGCTCGCGAACCGCAAGGGCGCACTGCGCGGCCCGGTGCTGGGCCTCCGCCCGATCGTGTGGATCGGAATCCTGCTGTCGGTGTTCCAGCAGTTCGTCGGCATCAACGTGATCTTCTACTACTCGACGACCCTCTGGAGCGCCGTCGGCTTCGACGAGTCGAACTCGTTGCTCATCAGCGTGCTCACCTCGGTGACGAACATCGCCGTGACCTTCGTCGCCATCGCGCTCGTCGACCGGGTCGGCCGGCGGCCGCTGCTGCTCGTGGGATCGGTCGGCATGACGCTCGCGCTCGCGACGATGGCGGTCTCGTTCGGCAACGCCGTGACCGTCGACGGCGAGCTCAGCCTGCCCGGCGCGTGGGGGCCGATCGCGCTCGTCGCCGCGAACGTGTTCGTCATCGCCTTCGGCTTCTCGTGGGGCCCGCTCGTGTGGGTGCTGCTCGGCGAGATCTTCCCGAACAGCATCAGGGCGCGGGCGCTCGGCCTCGCCGCCTCGGCCCAGTGGATCGCGAACTTCCTCGTCACGGTCAGCTTCCCGGTGATGAGCGACTTCTCGCTCGTCCTCACCTACGGCATGTACGCGACCTTCGCCGCGCTCTCCTTCTTCTTCGTGCTCACGAAGGTGCCCGAGACGAACGGCATGTCGCTCGAGCAGTCGGAGACGCTGTTCCCGCCGAAGGGGTCGGCGAGGCGGAAGCAGACCGCGGTCGAGTAGCGACGCGTCCCGTTCGGGCGGCCTGGAGCCGAGACCCGAGCCGGGGTCTCGATCTGCTTGCGACCGACCGGCCCTATTCGACCGGAGCGGCTCCGCGCTCCTCGAGCATCGACTCCATGAGCTCGATCTCGCTCGTCTGGCTGTCGACGATGGACTGCGCGAGCGCCACGACGACCTCGGTCGAGGAGCGGTCGAGCACGGCCTCGGCCATGTCGACGGCGCCCTGGTGGTGGGCGACCATGAGCTCGAGGAACCGCACCTCGGCTTCCACTCCGGAGAGCGTACGGAGTTCGGCCACCTGCTCGGGCGTCGCGAGTCCGGGCATCGGGGCGCCGGGTTCGTGCGCGGCGTCGTCGGCGGATCCGTCGGCTCCGTGCGACGCATGTCCGGAGCCGTCGGCGGCGGGCCGGGTCATCCACGTCATCGACGGCTCGCGGCCCGCCTGCGGCAGCCCCCAGCTCGCGAGCCAGCCGTACATCTGCCCGGCCTGCTGGGCCTGCGTGGTCGCGATGTCGTAGGCGAGCAGCCGAACCTCGTCGTCGGAGGTCGCGTCGCGCACGATCATCGCGAGCTCGACGCCCTGCTGGTGGTGCACCTGCATGTCGCGGGCGAAGCCGGCCTCGGCGCTCGTCGTGGTCGGCGTCGGCTCGGCGAGCGTCGAGAGACGCCCGATCGAGAAGGCGGCGACCGCGACGACGACGACGGCGAGGGATGCCACGACCGCGACCGCGATCCGGCCGCCGCGGCCGCGCCGGGGCGGCCGCGACGGCGTGGCAGCGGGCGGGGCGAGCGAGGAGCCCGTCGCGGTGTCGGGTGCGGTCACGACACCTTGCCGGGGGCGTCGTAGGCGCCGGTGCACAGCGCGCCGGGCTCGGGGACGTCCTGGCTCTGCCAGTACTCCTCGAAGAACTCCGCGATGCGGGGGTCGCCGGCGTCGTCGAGCTGGAGCTGGGTGTTCCAGCCGCTCAGCACGATGGGGGAGGGCAGCCCCTCGAACGGCGACAGCACGACGTAGCTCGACGGCAGCTTCGACTTCAGGGTCGCGAGCTCGTCGTCGGAGACCTTCGCCGCGTCGTAGGTGACCCAGATCGCACCGTGCTCGAGCGAGTGCACGGCGTTCTCGTTCGGCACGGGCTGCTCGTAGACGCCGCAGTTCAGCCACACCTGGTTGTGCTCGCCGCCCGCGGGCGGGGTCTGCGCGTAGTCGACGACGCCCTCGACGTGGCCCGCGCCGTTCTCGAACGTCTCGACGCCCTCGATCTTCGCGCCGTCGCCGCCCGCGCCGTAGCTCGCCGGCTGCGGCGTGAGCACGATGGCGGTGACCAGCAGCGCGATGACGGCGACGCCGCCGGTGATGCTCGACCACAGCACGATCTTGCGATTGCGCTTGGCCCGCGCCTCCTTCTTGCGGAACTCCTCGAGCTTGCGCTGGCGCTCGGCGGCGCGCTGCTCCTTGATGCTCTGCTGCTTCGCCTGCTGCTTCGCCTTCGGGGGGATGGGCGGGGTCGCGCTCACGCGGGCCTCTCTCGGTTCGGGACGCCGACGGCGGGGAGAATCGCGTCGACGTCGAGGGGACGTCAGAACCATACGAACGCATGCGGCTGGGAGAACGCCGCATCGCGTGCGGGATGCGGCACGGGGCATCCGGCCCGCGCCATCGTCATCGTGACAGGCCGAGCGCCGCCGGGCTAGAGTTGACCTCGTGATCCTCTCGCTGTGTTGTCGCTGACGCCGACGTCTCCCGACCCCACGCACGCACACTCGCCCAGATCTCTCGCCGCCCACTCCGCCGGCCGAGCAGCCGCGGCCGACACGCAAGGACACCCATGAAGTACGCAGAATCCATCGTCGACCTCGTCGGCGACACCCCGCTCGTCAAGCTCCAGCACGTCACGGAGGGCGTGACGGAGGCCACGGTGCTCGTCAAGCTCGAGTACCTGAACCCCGGCGGCTCCTCGAAGGACCGCATCGCGGGCCGCATCATCGACGCAGCCGAGCGCGACGGCCTGCTGAAGCCGGGCGGCACCATCGTCGAGCCGACGAGCGGAAACACCGGGGTGGGCCTCGCGCTCGTCGCGCAGCAGCGCGGCTACCGCTGCGTGTTCGTGTGCCCCGACAAGGTGGGTGAAGACAAGCGCAACGTGCTCACCGCCTACGGCGCCGAGGTCGTCGTCACGCCGACCGCGGTCGCGCCCGACAGCCCCGAGTCGTACTACGGCGTGTCCGACCGGCTCGCGCGCGAGATCCCGGGGGCGTTCAAGCCCGACCAGTACTCGAACCCGAACGGGCCGCGCTCGCACTACGAGACCACCGGCCCCGAGATCTGGCGCGACACCGACGGGCGCGTGACCCACTTCGTCGCGGGCGTCGGCACGGGCGGCACGATCACGGGCACCGGGCGGTACCTGCGCGAGGTGTCGAACGACGCGGTGCGCATCATCGGCGCCGACCCCGAGGGCTCGGTCTACTCGGGCGGCACGGGACGCCCCTACTTCGTCGAGGGCGTGGGCGAGGACTTCTGGCCGTCGGCCTACGACCCCACGGTGCCGCACGAGATCATCGCCGTGAGCGACGCCGACTCGTTCGCGATGACGCGGCGCCTCGCGCGCGAGGAGGGCATCCTCGTGGGCGGCTCGAGCGGCATGGCCGTCGTCGCGGCGCTCGAGGCCGCGGCAGCGCCCGGCGTGACGGCCGACGACGTGTTCGTCGTGCTGCTGCCCGACGGCGGCCGCGGCTACCTCGGCAAGATCTTCAACGACAAGTGGATGCGCGCCTACGGCTTCGGCAACGCGCCCGCCGGCCACACGATCGCCGAGCTGCTCGCGGCGAAGGCCGACCGCACCGCACCGCTCGTGTACGTGCACCCGAACGACACGGTCAAGGAGGCGATCGACCGCATGACCGAGACCGGCGTCTCGCAGCTCGTCGTGCTGTCGGCCGAGCCGCCCGTCGTCCTCGGCGAGGTGCTCGGCGCCCTGCACGAGGAGGTGCTGCTCGACCAGGTGTTCTCCGGCGTGGTGAAGCTCACCGACGAGGTGAGCACCGTCGTCGGCGATCCGCTGCCCCTCATCGGCGTGACCGAGCCCGTCGCCGCGGCCCGGCAGGCCTTCGCCGGCGCGCCCGCGATGCTCGTCACCGACGGCGGCAAGGCCCTCGGCGTGATCACCCGCACCGACCTGCTCGGCTACCTCTCCCACTAGACCCCTCACCGATTCAGGAGAAAGCACGCCGCTCAGGACGATTCCGGCCGAATCGTCCTGAGCAGCCGCCGAATTCCTGAAACACCTGCGAAAGGCACCTCCTCATGCACGACGACGCACGCTTCGACACCCGCGCGATCCACGCCGGCCAGGCCTTCGACCCCACCACGGGCGCGGTCATCCCGCCGATCTACCAGACCTCCACCTACGTGCAGGACGGCATCGGCGGGCTCCGCGGCGGCTACGAGTACTCGCGCGGCGGCAACCCCACGCGCACCGCGCTCGAGACGCAGCTCGCGGCGCTCGAGGGCGGCGCGCACGGCCTCTCGTTCGCCTCGGGCCTCGCCGCCGAGGACGCGCTGCTGCGCACCGTCGTGAAGCCGGGCGACCACGTGGTCATCGGCAACGACGTGTACGGCGGCACCCACCGGCTCATCCGCCGCGTCTTCGGCGACTGGGGCGTGCGCCACTCGACGGTCGACACGAGCGACGTCGACGCGGTGCGCGCGGCGATCGAGCCGGGCACCACGAAGGTGCTCTGGATCGAGACCCCCTCGAACCCCCTCATGAAGGTGTCGGATGTCACGGCGCTCGCCGAGCTCGGACACGAGGCGGGCCTCGTCGTGGTGGTCGACAACACCTTCGCCTCGCCGGCGCTGCAGCAGCCCCTCGCACTCGGCGCCGACGTGGTCGTGCACTCGACGACGAAGTACCTCGGCGGCCACTCCGACGTGGTCGGCGGCGCGCTCGTCTTCGGCGCGGGCGAGCGCCTCGACGAGGTGCATGAGCGGGTGAAGTTCACGCAGTTCGCCGCGGGCGCCGTGTCAGGTCCGTTCGACGCGTTCCTCACCTCGCGCGGCATCAAGACCCTCGGGGTGCGCATGCAGCGGCACAGCCAGAACGCGCTCGCGATCGCGCGCCGGCTCGACGAGCACGCCGGCGTCGAGCGGGTCTACTACCCGGGGCTCGAGTCCCACCCGGGCCACGAGCTCGCGGGCCGGCAGATGTCGGGCTTCGGCGGCATGCTCTCGATCGCCCTCGCCGGGGGCGGCGCGGCGGCGCGTCGTTTCGCGGAGTCGACCGAGCTGTTCCAGCTGGCCGAGTCGCTCGGCGGCGTCGAGTCGCTCGTGAACTACCCCTCGGAGATGACGCACGCCTCCGTGAAGGGCACCGAGGCCGAGGTGCCCGAGTCGGTGGTGCGCCTCTCGGTGGGCATCGAGGACGTCGACGACCTCCTCGCCGACATCGACCAGACGCTCGCGCGACTGTAGCCGTCCCGGCCGGTCGTTCCCCGACGGGGAGCGACCGGCGCCTGCGGTGCGACAATGGAGGTGACGGCGCGCGGCCCGTCACCGGCGCCGCTGGGAGATGATTCTCATGGTCTGGCTCTGGATCACCGTGATCGTCGTCGTCATCCTCGCGATCATCCTCTTCTTCATGTCGGTGAGGATCGTGAAGCAGTACGAGCGCGGCGTCGTGCTGCGGTTCGGCCGCCTGCACAACGTGCGCGATCCGGGCATCAGGTTCATCATCCCGATCGTCGACGTGATGACCAAGGTCTCGCTGCGGGTGGTGACGCTGCCGATCCAGTCGCAGGGCATCATCACGCGCGACAACGTGAGCGTCGGCGTCTCGGCGGTCGCGTACTACCGCGTGACCGACGCCGTGAAGTCGGTCATCGTGATCGAGAACGTGAAGTCGGCGATCGACCAGATCGCGCAGACCACGCTGCGCAAGGTGATCGGGCAGCACCACCTCGACGAGGCGCTCTCCGACACCGCGGTGCTCAACGTGAACATCCGCGAGATCCTCGACGTGACGACCGCCGAGTGGGGCGTGCAGGTGACGCTCGTCGAGCTGAAGGACATCCTGCTGCCCGACGCGATGAAGCGGGCGATGGCCCGCCAGGCCGAGGCGGAGCGCGAGAAGCGCGCGAAGATCATCGCGGCCGAGGGCGAGGCGCTCGCCGCGGCGCAGCTCGGCGTCGCGAGCGACACGATGATGTCGCATCCGCTCGCCCTGCAGCTGCGCACCCTGCAGACGCTCGTCGAGGTCGGCGTCGACAAGAACACGCTGGTGGTCGTGCCGGCGCCGCTCCTCGGCTCGATCGGCGAGCTGACCTCGTTCATCGACCGGGAGTCGGCGGTGGCGCAGGTGCGCGGGCACTGAGCGAGGTGTGGCAGAAAATCGACGAAGAGTGCCGATCCAGCCATCGCGTCGGGCGCGACGGGTGCCCCAGAATGATCGGGTGACTTCGAACGACACCGCCTCCGCGAGCGCCGCGAACGGCGAGCACCGCGGCAGCCTCGGGCTCGGCCAGGGTACCGCGCTCTACATCGCGAGCGTGCTCGGCACCGGCATCCTCGTGCTGCCGGGCCTCGCCGCGAAGGCCGCCGGCCCCGCCTCCATCGTCGCCGTGGCGGCCGTGCTCGTGCTCTCCATCCCGCTCGCGGGCACCTTCGCCGCGCTCGCCGCGCGCTACCCCGACGCCGGCGGCGTCGCGAGCTACGTGCGCCGCGCGCTCGGCGACACCGCGGCCCGCATGGCGGGCTACTGGTTCTACTTCGGCGTGTGCGTCGGCGCGCCCGTGCTCGCCGTGCTCGGCGGCGAGTACGTCGTGGCGGTGCTCGGCGTCGACCGCTCGGCCGTGCCCGTCATCGGGCTCGCCGTGTTCGTGCCGCCCTTCATCGCGAACTGGTTCGGCGTGCGCGTCGCGGGCTGGGTGCAGTTCGTGCTCTCGGGGCTGCTCGTCACCGTCGTCGTCGGAGTGGTCGCCGTGACCTTCCCGGCCGCGGAGATGTCGAACTTCCAGCCGTTCCTGCCGAACGGCTGGGCCGGCGTGGGCGTCGCCATCAGCCTCTTCGTCTGGGCGTTCGCCGGCTGGGAGGTCGGCACCCACATCGCCGGCGAGTTCAAGAACCCGCGCCGCACGATCCCGATCGCGACGGCGATCGCGGTCGTCGTGGTCGGCGTCGGCTACCTCGCACTCCAGTTCGTCACCGTCGCGGTGCTCGGCGACCGGGCGGGCGACGGGCAGGTGCCGCTGCTCGACCTCGTCGAGACCACCGCGCCCGGCATCGGGCCGGTGCTCGTGGCGATCATCGCGGCGATCGTCACCGTCGGCGTGATGAACGCGTACCTCCCCGCCTTCGGCAAGCTCGGCGCCGCCCTCGGGCGCGACGGCGACCTGCCCCGCTTCCTCGCCAAGGGCGCCGCCGACGGCGAGATCCCCCGACGGGCGCTCGCGGTGACGGGCGTGCTCATCCTCGTCTACTACGGGCTGATGCTCGCGAACGACCTCGAGCTGTCGGGCTTCATCCTGGTCCACACGAGCAACATGGTCGCGATCTACGCCGCCGGCATGCTCGCCGCGACCCTGCTGCTGCGCCGCTGGTCGTTCGGCTGGTGGCTCGCGGTGGTCGCGACCGTCATGACGGTCGGACTGCTCGTGCTCGCCTGGGCGAACCTGCTCGTGCCCGCGGTGCTCGCGCTCGCCGCGATCGCGGTGACCGTGGTGCGCCGCTGGCGGGCGCGGCGCGCCTCGAGGGCGGCCGGGGCGAAGGCGGCATCCGCGGCGGGCGAGACCGACGACGGATCCGCGCCCGACGAGACCGCATCATCACCCGACCGCATCGCCGAGGAGCAGCACGCATGACCGAGTACCGGGCCCACTTCGACGCCGAGATCGACTTCGTCAACGGGGGAGGGCTGCGGGCCGAGGGATTCCGCCTCGACCTGCCCTCGCCCGAGCTCGGCGAGGCCGAGATCGGCGCGCTGCTCGTGCGGCATCTCGGGCTCGCCCTCGTCGGCAGGGTCGCGCTCTCGAACCTCGAGATCGTCGCCGAGCCGCACCGCGGATCGCGGGGCGTCGACGCGAGCGGCGCGGAGCCCGAGGCATCCGCCGCGGACCGCGCCGAGCGCGGGGCGCTCGTCGACCTCAGCCACCCGATCTCGGCCGGGCTCGTCACCTATCCCGGCCTGCCCGCACCGACGATCACGCCGCACCTCTCGCGCGAGGCCTCGCGCGAGCACTACGCGCCCGGCACCGAGTTCGCACTCGACGTCATCACGATGATCGGCAACACGGGCACCTACCTCGACAGCCCGTTCCACCGCTACGCCGACGGCGGCGACCTCGCGAGCCTGTCGCTCGAGACGCTCGTCGGCCTCCGGGCCGAGGTGTTCAGGCTGACGGATGCCACGGGGCGCGGCATTCCCGCTGAGGTGTTCCTCGATCGCGAGCTGGCCGGCAGCGCGGTGCTGCTGCACACGGGGTGGAGCCGTCACTTCGGGCGGCCCGAGTACGCGACGGGTGCGCCGTTCCTGACCGAGGCCGGGGCGCGACACCTCGTCGCGGCCGGGGTCGCGGCCGTCGGCATCGACTCGCTCAACATCGACGACACCGAGTCGGGCGGGCGGCGGCCCGCCCATTCGATCCTGCTCGAGGCGGGCGTGCACGTGATCGAGCACCTGACCGCGCTCGAGCGGGTGCCGGTCCGCGGCGCGCGCTTCACGGCGGTGCCGCCGCGGGTCGAGGGCTTCGGCACCTTCCCGGTGCGCGCGTTCGCCGAGCTCCCGGCCTGAGCGGCGCCCGTCGCGGCCGGGACGCGGTGGCGCAGGGGGGCCGCGTGCGTGAGTATTGGGGGATGAGCGTTCCCGCCTATTCCCTTCGCGACGGCAACTCCATTCCCGCGATCGGGCTCGGCACCTACGGGCTGAACGACCAGCTCGGCATCGCGGCGATCACCTCGGCCATCGACGAGGGCTATCGCCTGATCGACACGGCCTACAACTACGGCAACGAGGAGGCGGTGGGCGAGGCCATCGAACGCACCGACGTCGACCGCAGCGACCTCGTCATCACGACCAAGCTGCCCGGCCGTCATCACGGCTTCGACGAGACGATCGCGAGCTTCGAGGAGTCGCGGAAGCGGCTCGGCCTCGAGTGGGTCGACCTGTATCTCATCCACTGGCCGCTGCCGCGCATCGACAAGTACGTCGACAGTTGGCGCGCGATGATCTCGCTGCGCGAGAAGGGGCTCGTGCGGGCGCTCGGCGTCTCGAACTTCACGCCCGCCATGCTCGAGCGGCTCATCGACGAGACGGGCGTGGTGCCGGTCGTCAACCAGGTCGAGCTCCACCCGTACTTCCCGCAGGAGGAGCTGCGGGCCTTCCACGACGAGCACGACATCCGCACCGAGAGCTGGAGCCCGCTCGCGCGCCGCACCGAGCTGCTGCGCGAGCCGGTGGTGGTCGAGCTCGCCGAGGTGCACGGCGTGAGCCCGGCACAGCTCGTGCTGCGCTGGCACGTCGAGCTCGAGTCCGTGCCGATCCCGAAGTCGTCCGACCCCGAGCGGCGCCGCGAGAACCTCGATGTGTTCGGCTTCTCGCTCACCGCCGAAGAGGTCGCGGCGATCTCGGCGCTCGCGCGGGGGCGCATCTGGGGTGCGGACCCCGACACGCACGAGGAGTTCTGAGGCGGGGCCGTCCCGGACGGCCCCGGACGCGGCGAACCGGGCCGACCCTGATGGGCCGACCCGGTTCGCACCGGCCGATTCGCCCGGCCGCGTGAAGGACCGGATGGCGCTCGACCCGTTCGCTCCACCCCGACGCGGTCCGGCCCGGTGCGACCTGTTCGGACGCACCGGGCCGGAGGGTCACCCGCGGCTCACCAGAGCAGCAGCGGCACCGGGAAGGTGGCCGAGTCCGCGTAGCCGCCGGCGCCCGCGAACTCGCCGCGCACGAAGTGGAGCCCGGCTCCGAGCTTCGGCAGCTTGATGCTCACGCTGCCGTCGTCGGCCGCGGTCACCGGCACCTCGGCGAGCACCGTGTCGCCCTCGTACACCCTGAAGGTGCCGATCGGCGAGCTGCCGTCGAGCGCGACGACCCCACCGACGAACCGGATGGCCGAGCCCGACTTCGCGAGCAGCTTGTTCGGTCCGCCGAGGGCGAGCGTCACGACCTCGGTGGTCGACCCGGTGACCGTCAACGTCGCCTGGGCGCTGAGCCCCGACGTCGCGCCCTCGGCGATCAGCGTGTGCTCGCCGAGTGCGACCGTTGCGGGGATCGTCACCTCGGTCGAGAACGAGCCGTCGCCGTCGGTCGTGACCTCGGCGAGCCTGACGGGCTCGGAGTGGAGCGTGATCGCCACGATCTCGCCCGAGCCGAATCCGGTGCCCGTGAGCTCGAGCTTCCCGCCCTGCGCCACGGTGTCGTCGCCGAGCACGAGCTCGGCATCCACCACCGGTGCGTCGCCGACCTCGATCGAGAACGGCTCGGAGACCGAGGCCAGGTAGGCCGCGGGGTCGTCGGGCGTGAAGTGCGCCGTGTAGGTGTGGACCCCCGAGGTCTCCACGCGCACGTCCACCGTCGCGGTGCCCGCGATGACGGTCGCCGTGCCGACCACGGCGTCGCCCTCCCGGATCTCCACCTGGCCCGCGGCCGCCGCGGGTGCGACGGTCGCGCTCAGCGCGAGGAGGTCGCCGGCCACGGGAGCCTCGGCCTCCGAGCCGAGGACGACCGTGGTGGCCGTCGCCGGCGTGAGCACGGTGAGCGTGGCGGACGCCTCGACCGCCGAGACGGCACCGAACGCGGTCACCGGGTACTCCCCGTCGGCCACGTCGCCCGGGACGGCGATCTCGGCATCGATCTCGCCGTCGCCGTTCGCCGTCGTGCCGACCGGCTCGCCGTCGCCGAACCGGAGCTCGACCGCCTCGTCGGGCGCGAACCCGTCGCCGGTCACCCGCGCCGTGCCGCCCGGGGCGACCACGGCCGGGTCGACCGCGATCTCGGGCGTGTACACCGGAGCGGGCTCGTCGACGACGATCTCGAGCGTGGTCGAGGCCGACCGGACGCCGTCGTCGACCGTGACCGAGACGGTGTAGGTGCCCGCGACGGCGTAGGTGTGGTCACCGACGACGTTGCCGTCGGTCACCGGCAGCGCCGACACGGGGGCGCCGTCGCCCCAGTTCACGATGGCGGACTGCTCGGGTGCACCGCCGGCGGCCGTGGCGAGCGTCGCCTCGAACGCCTGCGCGGCGACCTGGGTCCCGACGGACTGCGGCTGCACCTCGAGCGCCGAGGCACTCGAGCGGTCGCCGTCGGAGGCGACGGCGAACACGTGCACGCGTCCGTCGCCGAGCGTGCCCGACTCGGTCGGCATCGTCAGCGCCTCGACGACCTTCGGGGCGCCGGCGTCGTCGGTGTCGATCGTGATCGGCGCCGTCGCGTAGATCGCGGTGTTCTTGACCGAGGACTCGGCCGCGGTGCCGGAGAGTCGACCCTCCGAGATCGCGAGCACGGTGTTGCCGTACGCCGGGTTGCCGGAGGCCCCGACCCAGTCGCCGAACGAGATCTTCACGGTCTGCGAGCTGCCGTCGGTGAAGTGGAGCACCGCCTCGGGCTGGCGCCCGCTCTCGGTCGCCGCGCCGACGAAGGCGAGCCGGCTCGCTCCCGCGCCGAGGTCGAGGCGCACCGTCTGCCCCTCACCGGTGAGGTTGTCGGGCTTGCCGGCCGCCACCGCGGGCAGGTCGAAGCTCAGCTCGGTGCCGGGGATCGCGATGGTCGTGCCCTGGACGAATCCGTCGGCGGCGAGCTTGTCGCGGAAGTACCCGTGGCCCTGGCTGTCGCAGTTCGCGGCGGTCGTGCCGAGGTCGCCGATGCAGACGGAGCCGAACGAGCCGACGAGCGTCTCGTCACGGGTGACCGAGATGTTCGACGCCGCCGAGGCGAGGGCCCCGGTCGAGTCCTGCACGATGACGGTGGCGGTGTACACGCCCGGCGCCGCGAAGGTGTGCGGCGCGGTCACGCGCCAGCCGCCGAGGTCGTCGCGCTTCAGCACCGCCACGACCGCACCGGTGCCGTCGCCGTAGTCGACCGAGACCTGGTAGCCGTCGGCCGAGGTCTCGGTGCCGACGATGGTCGCGATGGAGCCCGAGAACTCGGTGTCGACCGCGACGGACTGCGCCGGCGCCGGGTTCACCGAGAGCCCGTCGGCGCTGCCCGCCGAGGCGAACAGCTCCACCTCGGACAGCGCGAGCGGTCCGCCGGCCGACTCGACCGTGAGGCGCAGGCTCGTGTAGACGCCGTCGCCGTCGGTCGAGAACGGACGCGTCTGCGTCGGCCAGTCGAAGGACTCGCCGTCGCGGTGGTCGAGCTCGGTCCAGGTCTCGCCGTCGGTCGAGCCCGAGAGGGTCCACGCCGCGGGCGCCGTGGCGAGCGCGGCGCCGGTCAGCGTGTACTGGCCCACCGTCACCGGCCCGGACTGCGAGGTCCAGGTCAGCTCGGCGGTGCCCGCGTCGAACGTCGCGGCCGAGTTCATGCTGTCGTCGACGAGCGCCGCCGTCGAGGTGCCGTCGCCCGCCGTGAGGGTGCCGCGGCCGGGCTTCGTGGCGTCGACGAGCGTGCGCGGAACCTCGAGCCCCTCGCCGAGGTCCTTCGCGCCCCACGTGCTCGGCTCGTCGCTCATCGTGAACGAGAGCTCGCCGCCGTCGCGCAGCAGGTCGCCGTCGAGGGTGGTGACGTCGACGGACTCGCCGTTCAGCTCGACGCCCGAGACGTAGGTCTTGCCCTCGGAGGCGCCGGGTGCCGAGATCACGAGCTCGCGGTCGCCGACGGTCAGCGTCGCACGGTCGAACAGCGGCGTGCCGATGGTGTAGTCGCCGGAGCCCACCTCGAGCGGGTAGAGGCCGAGGGCGGAGAACACGTACCAGGCCGAGAACTCGCCGTTGTCCTCGTCGCCCGGGTAGCCCTGGCCGATGTCGGAGCCCACGAAGAGCCGCTGCTGGATGTCGCGGATCAGCGCCTGCGCCGATGCCGGGTCGCCCGCCTCGGCGAGCACGTACGGGATGTGGTGCGCGACCTGGTTCGACATGCCGAGCATGCCGAGTCGGACGTCGCGCGCCTCCCGCGCCTCGTGGATGCCGGAGTAGTCGGCCTTCTCACGGACGGTGAGGAACTCGTCGAGCTCGTCGATGAGGCCCTGCCGCCCGCCGTAGAGCGCGGCGAGCCCCGCGACGTCGTGCGGCGCGTGGAACCCGAAGGTCTTCGCGCTCGCCTCGGTGAACGCGCCGCCCCAGGCCTTCTGGTCGAACTCGGCGCCCACCGGCCAGCTGCCGTCCGCGTTGCGGGCGGTGAAGGTGCCGGCCTCGGGGTTGAACATCTCGGCGTAGTGGCTCGCGCGGGCCTGGAAGTACTCGGCCTCCTCGAGGAGCCGGTCGACGCGGTCGGCCGGCGTGTTCGGGTCGTCGGCGAGCGCCGTCGCCATCTCGCCGATGCCGAAGTCGTTGATGAAGCCCTCGAGGCCCCACGACGCGCTCTCGTGCGTGGTCTCCTCGGTGTAGCCGAGGAAGATCGACTGCGCGAGGCCCTTCCGGCCGACGGCGTTCGACGCGGGGAGCACGGTGGCGTTCTTCACTGCGGCGTCGTAGGCCTCGAGCGCGGTCTCGGTGTCGAGCGCGCCGGCGAGGTACGCCTCGGCGAAGGCGACGTCCGAGCTCGTGCCGGTCATCAGGTCGGCGTAGCCGGGCGAGGACCATCGGGCGATCCAGCCGCCGTCGCGGTACTGCTGCACGAACCCGTCGACGAGCTCCTCGGTGATGTCCGGGTAGAGCAGCGAGTAGAGCGGCCACGCGGTCCGATACGTGTCCCAGAAGCCGTTGTTGACGTAGATCTTCCCGTCGACGATCTTCGCGTTGGTCGTGGTGTCGGTCGCGGATCCGCTGGTGGCCGAGACGGGGCTCGCGTACTTGTACTCGGGGTCGCCGGCGGTGCCGACGTTCTCGAACTGCGAGTTCGGGTAGAGGTTCAGGCGGTACAGGCTGGAGTAGAGGGTCACCAGCTGCGTCTCCGTCGCGCCCTGCACGTCGTGCACCACGCCGAGACGGT
This sequence comes from Agromyces sp. NPDC058104, assembly GCF_042884835.1. Lineage (NCBI taxonomy): Bacteria > Bacillati > Actinomycetota > Actinomycetes > Micrococcales > Microbacteriaceae > Agromyces > Agromyces sp. NPDC058104. The sequence goes on from NZ_JBHVTD010000002.1 coordinate 656,038, forward strand.
CGTTCCAGGCCTGCTGCGCGGCCGCGTGGGCGTCGTCGAACGAGACGCCGGCGAGCTCGAGCCCGTGGTTGCGCTGCGCCTGCTCCTGCGAGATGAAGGAGGACGCGATGCGGAGCTCGACCGTGCGGTCGCCCGAGGTGTCGAACGCGGCGAAGCGTGCGCTGCCGTTGCGGTTGCCCTGCGTCGTCGCCCCGGCCTTCGTCGGCTGGGCGTCGAAGGTGCCGTACACGAACATGCGGGTGCGGCCCGGCCAGCCGGAGCCGCCGTCGACCCAACCGCTGACCGTGTCGCCCGTGATCGTGAGCTTCGACGAGTTCACGAGCTGGTCGACGATCACCGAGCTCTGGTCTCCGGTGAAGCCGAAGCGGTAGATCGCCCCGTGGTCGGTCGCGGTGACCTCGGTCGTGATGCCGTTGTCGAACTCGACCCCGTAGACGTCGGGCCGCGCCACCTCGTTCTCGCGGTGGAAGGTGAGGCGCCGGTCGTCGAGCGTCGAGGTCGGGTTCGCGCCCACCGCGGGGAGGACGGCGAGCTGGTTGCGGTCGCCCATCCAGATGCTCGGCTGGTGCGAGAAGCCGATGCCCTCGAGCGCCGGCAGGTTCTGCGCCGTATTGGCGCCCTGGTACTGGTAGATCGTCCCGGTGTTGTCGGCGTTCGTCATCGGGGTGATGAAGTTGAAGCCGTTCGGCACGCCGACCGCCGGGATGTTGTTGCCGCGCGAGAAGCCGCCGGTCGAGTTCGTGCCGCGGCGCGTGTCGACGTACGAGACGAGTCCGTCGGAGTCGTCGAGCGGCTCCGCCTCGTCGATGCTGAGGTCGTCGAGCCATCCGAGGACGGTCGTGCCCGCCGTCGGGGTCTCGACACCGGTGACGCCGTCGCCCGGGTGGTCGTAGTCGAGGAGGACGTCGGTGACCGTGCGCCCGGCGAGCGAGCCCAGGTCGACCGTCACCTTGTTCCACTGGTCGGGCCAGAGCACGTTGGCCAGGCCCTGCGAGCGCGCGTCGGCGCCGTAGCCGTACGAGTCGGTCAGCTCGTGCGACGAGAGGGTCGTGCCGTCGTCGAGCACGAGGTCGACCGAGACGAACGTCGAGGCGTAGCTCTGCCCCGCGTCGAGCACGGGGAAGACCGTGTACGAGAGGCGGCTGTCCTCCTGGACGGCGATGTCGACGTCGGCGTAGATCACCGAGGTCGATGCGGCCGGGCCGGCCGCGAGGTGGCTGCCGGCGTACCGGAGCGCGTGGGTGCCCGAGAACCCGACGTTGGTCTTCGCGGTGTACGAGCTCGTCGGACCCGAGTCGACCTCGAGTGCCAGGTCGGTGGGCGTCGGCACGGCGTCGGCGTCGGCGATCGGCTCCCAGCCGGCGAGCTGGATGAGGCCGCCCGAATGGTTCGCGGTGATGTCGAGCCGGTAGTAGCGGTAGGCCGCGCTCGGGGCGGCGAGGGTGAACGTCCGGGTCTGGCCGCGCGCGGTGAACGACTCGCCGCTGCGCGCGTCGACGACCGCCCAGTCGCTGCCGTCGTTCGAGCCGAGGATGCGGAAGTCGCGGGGGTCGCGCTCGGGTGCGTCGTTGCCCGAGGTCAGCGTGTAGGCCTCGATCGGCTTCGCCTCGGCGAGCTCGTACTGCGCCCACGCGGTCGAGGTGAACGTCAGCCACTTCGACCCGGGATTGCCGTCGGCGAGGTTGCCGGCGACCTCGTTCGGCGGGTTCTCGGCCGAGGCCGTGACCTTCGTCACCTGCGGCAGCAGGCTGCCCGGCACGTTGCGGTCGCCGCTGAGGTTGACCGATTCGCCAGTGCCCGCGAGCGCCGGCACGGCGTCTCCTGCTTCGAAGGACGACGTGAATGTCACCTCCCCGGCGGCCGCCGCGGCCGAGATCGGCGTCAACGCCGCCGCGGCCATCGCCATCGTGATCACTGCTGTTGCGGTCGCCCGCGTTCGGCGGGCGCTGCCCGACCGCTTGAAGTGCTTCACCGTCGCTCCCTGTCGCTTCACTGCGAAACCTATGACACCGCTGTCATCGGCTTTTGGACGCTACCACGTCGCCGACCGATGCGGAAGGGCTCGATCTGCCGGGCCCGGTGCGCCCGGGCGAGGCGAGGTGATTCCCCGAGGGCCGCACTCGAGCGGCTTGAGTTCAAGCGCCCTTGAAGTCGTAGGCTCGATCGGGTGAGTGAGCCGACCGCCGAGACCCCGATGCCGACCCGCGACGACGCGGAGCTCGAGACCCCGGCGTCCGCCGAGCCCGAGGCCCGCAGCCCGCTCTCGCGGCCGTATCGCTGGCTGTCGATCGGCATGTTCTCGCTCATCTTCCTCGCGGCGTTCGAGGCGATGGCGGTCACGACGGTCATGCCGATCGTCGCGCGCGACCTCGACGGGGTCGCGCTGTTCGCGCTCGCGTTCGCCGTGCCGCTCGCCGCGGGCATCATCGGCATGGTGATCGCCGGCAACTGGACCGACCGCTCCGGGCCGCTTCCCTCGCTGATCACGGCGGCCGTGCTGTTCGTCGTCGGCCTGCTCATCGCCGGCACCGCCACCGACATGACGGTGCTCATCGTCGGCCGCTTCGTGCACGGACTCTCGGGCGCCGCGGTGATCGTGCCGCTCTACGTCATCGTCGCGCGCGTGTACCCCGAGGCGCTGCGCGCCCGGGTATTCGCGGGGTTCGCGGCGGCGTGGGTGATCCCGTCGATCATCGGGCCCGCCGTCGCCGGCGCCATCGCCGAGGTGTTCAGCTGGCACTGGGTGTTCCTCGGCGTCATCGTGCTCGTCGCCCCCGCGGCGGCGATGGTGGTGCCGCCGATCCTCCGGGTGCGCGAGAAGATCCAGGGCGACCCGGCCGTGGCCTGGAGCCTCGGCCGGATGGGCTGGGCGGTGCTCACCGCCGCCGCCGCGCTCGCCCTCTCGCTCTCGAAGGAGTTCGCCGACCCGTGGCGCTGGGTGGTGGCGGCCGCGGCGATCGCGCTCATCGTGATCGCGGCCCGCCCGCTCCTGCCCGTCGGCACGCTGCGCGCCGCCCGTGGCCTGCCCGCGACGGTGCTGCTGCGCCTCATCGTCGCGGGCGCGTTCTTCGGCAGCGAGATCTACCTGCCGTACCTCTTCATGGAGCGCTACGAGTTCTCGGCGAGCCTCGCGGGCGCCGTGCTCACGGGCGCCGGCGTGAGCTGGGCCGTCGCGTCGTGGCTGCAGGGCCGCCTCGGCGACCGCGTCTCGAACGCGCAGGCGGTCATGATCGGCTCGGTGCTGCTCACGCTCTCGCTCGTCGGCGTGCTCGCGGTGGCGGCGTTCACCCTGCATCCGGCGATCGCCTTCGTCGCGTGGACCTTCGCCGGCGCGGCCATGGGGTTCATGTACCCGCGCCACTCGGTCGCGGTGCTCGGCCTCTCGCCGGTCTCGGCGCAGGGCTTCAACAGTGCGGCGCTGTCGATCGGCGAGTCGCTCGGGGCGTCGTCGGCGCTCGCCATCACCGCGCTCGTGTCGAGCGCGGTCGCCGCGTCGGCCTTCACGGCCGACTTCGCGGTCACGGTCGTCATCGCGCTCGTCGCGGTGGTGCTCGCCCCGCGCGTGCGCCCGCGCGCCTGACGCGGCCGGCTGCCGAGACCGCCGTCGGGGACGGTCGAATCGCCCGCGACCGGTCGAATCGAATCGACCCCGCGATGTGACTGTCACATGGCGACGTTGTGCGATCGCGCCCGACGTGCATAATGGAAGCACCTTCGATGTGAACGTGCACATCGACGTCGATCGGTCTGGCAGTGAATCCTGATTCTCCCAAGGGGCGGGCGCCCAGCATCCGCGATGTCGCGCGCCTCGCGGAGGTGTCTCACCAGACCGTCTCGCGGGTGCTGAACGACCATCCGAGCATCAGGCCCGAGACGCGCGATCGCGTGATCGCCGCGATGGAGACGCTGCAGTACCGGCCGAACCGCGCCGCCCGTGCGCTCGTCACGAGCCGCTCGCACACGATCGGCGTGCTCGCCGCCCGCAGCACCGAGTACGGCCCGGCGACGGCCATCGCCGCGATCGAGGACGCGGCGCGCGAGCACGGCTACTACGTGAACACCGCGAACATCGCCGACCCCTCGCCCGAGGGCATCGCCGACGCGCTCGAGCACCTGATGCTGCAGGCGATCGAGGGGCTCGTCGTCATCGCCCCGCAGGTGCGCGTGTTCGAGGTGCTCGCAGGCGCCCCGGTCGGCGTGCCGTTCGTGAGCCTCCAGTCGACCGGGCGCAGCGACCACCTCGCGCTCTCGGTCGACCAGGTCACCGGCGCCCGACGCGCGACGCAGCACCTGATCAACCTCGGCCACCGCGAGATCGTGCACCTCGCCGGACCGCAGGACTGGATCGAGGCCGAGGCGCGGATGCGCGGGTTCCTCGACGCGATCGGCGACGCGGAGCTCGACCTCCACCCGCCGATCCTCGGCGACTGGAGCGCCGACTTCGGCTACTTCGCCGGCCGCGAGCTCCTGCGCCACCGCGACTTCACCGCGGTGTTCGCGGCCAACGACCAGATGGCGATCGGGCTCATGCACGCCTTCCGCGACGGGGGCGTCGACGTGCCCGGCGAGATCAGCGTCGTCGGCTTCGACGACATCCCGGTGGCGCAGCACGTCTGGCCGCCGCTCACGACGGTCTACCAGGACCACCGCGAGAGCGGCAGGCGGGCGGTCGCCCTGCTCCTGAACCAGCTCCACGGCGAGCAGGTGCTCGAGGTCGAGCAGATCGTGCCGCGTCTCGTGGTGCGCGGCACGACCGCGGAGGCGCCGGTGCGCAAGCCGCTCGCCCGGGCCTGACACGTGCCGTCTTTCGGCCCCCGCTTGACAGCGGGGCATGTCGGATGCACCATAGGTCTCGATGTGAACGGTCACACGCGTCACATCGAGTCCCCGAACCACAGACACCGAGGTCGCGAATGTACCCGTCGATGATGACCGCAGCACCGGGAGGCCGCCGATGAGCGCGCCGCCGATCCTCGAGATGCGCTCCATCACCAAGGAGTTCCCGGGTGTGAAGGCCCTGTCCGAGGTCTCGCTCACGGTGATGCCCGCCGAGGTCCACGCGATCTGCGGCGAGAACGGCGCCGGCAAGTCGACGCTCATGAAGGTGCTCTCGGGCGTCTACCCGTACGGCACCTACACGGGCGACATCATCTTCCGCGGCGAAGAGGTGCAGTTCCGCGACATCCGTGCCAGCGAACAGGCCGGCATCGCGATCATCCACCAGGAGCTCGCCCTCATCCCCGAGCTCTCGATCACCGAGAACATCTTCCTCGGCAACGAGATCGCCCGCGGCGGCCGCATCGACTGGGCCGCGGCCAAGCTCCGCGCCATCGACCTGCTCGCCCGGGTCGGCCTGTCCGAAGACCCCGACACGCAGATCAAGCACCTCGGCGTCGGCAAGCAGCAGCTCGTCGAGATCGCGAAGGCGCTCGCGAAGGACGTGAAGCTCCTCATCCTCGACGAGCCCACCGCGGCGCTCAACGAGGACGACTCGGAGCACCTGCTCGACCTGATCCGCGGCCTCAAGGGCAAGGGGATCACCTCGATCATCATCTCCCACAAGCTCAACGAGATCGAGGAGATCGCCGACGAGATCACGATCATCCGCGACGGCCACACGATCGAGACGCTCGATGTGAAGGCCGGCGGGGTCGACGAGGACCGCATCATCCGCGGCATGGTCGGCCGTTCGCTCGAGAGCCGCTTCCCCGACCGCACCCCGCACATCGGCGACGTGTTCTTCGAGGTGAAGGACTGGACGATCCAGCACCCGCAGGTGCCCGAACGGCTCGTGGCGAAGGGGTCGAGCTTCAACGTGCGCCGCGGCGAGATCGTCGGGCTCGCGGGGCTCATGGGCGCCGGGCGCACCGAACTCGCGATGAGCGTCTTCGGCCGCTCCTACGGCAACTACCTCTCGGGCACGATCGTGAAGGACGGCAAGGAGATCGTCCTCAAGGACGTCGAGTCAGCGATCAACCACGGGCTCGCCTACGTGAGCGAGGACCGCAAGCAGCTCGGCCTCAACCTCCTCGACACCATCAAGCGGTCGATCGTCGCCGCGAAGCTCTCGAAGATCGCCAAGCGCGGCGTCATCGACGACTCGCGCGAGTTCGGCATCGCCGAGGACTACCGCAAGCAGCTGCGCATCAAGACGCCGAGCGTCGAGGCGGGGGTCTCGAAGCTCTCGGGCGGCAACCAGCAGAAGGTCGTGCTGGCGAAGTGGATGTTCACCGACCCCGACCTGCTCATCCTCGACGAGCCGACCCGCGGCATCGACGTGGGCGCGAAGTACGAGATCTACACGATCATCCAGTCGCTCGCGGCGCAGGGCAAGGGCGTCATCCTCATCTCGAGCGAGCTGCCCGAGCTGCTCGGCATCGCCGACCGCATCTACACGGTCTTCGAGGGCCAGATCACCGACAACATCCCCGCATCAGAGGCGAACCCCGAGGCGCTCATGCGCAGCATGACCTCGGCGAAGAAGAAGGCGAACGCATGAGCACGGCGAGCACCCCCGCGAGCACCCCTCCGAAGAAGGGCGGCCTCGCCGACATCCGCAAGGTCTTCGGCGGCGGGCAGTCGAGCCTCCGCCAGTTCGGCATCCTCGGCAGCCTCATCGTCATCATCGTGATCTTCCAGATCTGGACGAACGGGCTCACGCTCTCGCCGACGAACCTGATCAACGTCGTCAACCAGTACTCGTACATCCTGATCCTCGCGATCGGCATGGTGATGGTCATCATCATGGGCCACATCGACCTCTCGGTCGGCTCGGTGGCGGCGTTCACGGGCATCATCGTGGCGAAGTCGATGGCCGAGTGGAACCTGCCCTGGCCGCTCGCGATCGTGCTCGGCATCGCCGTCGGCGCCGCGATCGGCGCCTGGCAGGGCTTCTGGGTGGCGTTCGTCGGCGTCCCGGCGTTCATCGTGACGCTGGCCGGCATGCTCATCTTCCGCGGCGGCAACCAGCTGATCGGCCAGTCGACCACGACGCCCGTGCCCCAGGAGTTCGGCGTCATCGGCGCCGGCTACCTGCCCGAGCTCGCGGTGCCGCTGGACTTCAACGTGCTGACCATGTTGCTCGGCGTGCTCGGCGCCGGCTGGATCGTCTGGAACGAGATCCACCTGCGCCGCACGCAGAAGAAGCTCGGCTCCGAGATGGCGCCCGTCTGGGTGAGCGCCGTCAAGGTGGTCGTGCTCGCCGGCGTGATCCTCTGGGCAGCCTGGCTGTTCGCCACGGGCCGCCCCGGCACGAGCTTCCCGATCTCGGGCATCATCCTCGTCGTCCTCGTGATCGTCTACTCGTTCATCACGAACAACACGATCTTCGGCCGCCACATCTACGCGGTCGGCGGCAACCGTCTCGCGGCGACGCTGTCGGGCGTGAAGGACCGCCGGGTCGACTTCTTCGTGATGATGAACATGTCGGTGCTCGCCGCCCTCGCGGGCATGATCTTCGTCGCCCGCTCGACGGCGTCGGGCCCGCAGGACGGCAACGGCTGGGAGCTCGACGCGATCGCGGCCGTGTTCATCGGCGGCGCCGCGGTCTCGGGCGGCATCGGCACCGTGATCGGCTCGATCGTCGGTGGTCTCGTGATGGCGTTCCTCAACAACGGCCTCCAGCTCATCGGCGCCGGCGCCGACGTCGTGCAGATCATCAAGGGCCTCGTGCTCCTCCTCGCCGTGGCCGTCGACGTGTGGTCGAAGCGCCAGGGCGGGCCCTCGATCTTCGGCATCTGGTCCAACCGGCGCAAGGCGAAGCTCGAGTCGGAGGGCCCCGTCGAGGCCCCGGCCGTCGCTCCGACCGTCGCGTCCAACGAGTCCTCCCAGCCGAGCGACCTCCGCTCGCGCTGAACGAGAACGGATGCCTCGGCGTCGACGCCGCAGCATCCACCCACCCCTTCCCCTCCAAGAGAAGTCAGCAATCCCAAACAAGAAAGTGAATGATCAATGAAGAAGCTCACTCTTGCGGCCGCAGCGGTCGCAGCGGTCGCAGCACTCGCGCTCGCGGGCTGCTCGTCCGACCGCGGCGGTTCGACGGGCGGCGACGAGACCGGTTCGGCCGGCTTCGCGGCCGACTCGACGATCGGCATCGCACTTCCCGACAAGACCAGTGAGAACTGGGTGCTCGCGGGCGGCCTCTTCGAGGACGGCCTCAAGGACGCCGGCTTCAAGGGCGACGTGCAGTACGCGCCGGCCTCGAACACCGTCGCCGAGCAGCAGAACCAGATCTCGGCCATGGTCACCAACGGCGCGAAGGTCATCGTCATCGGCGCGAAGGACGGCAAGCAGCTCGGCACGCAGCTCCAGCAGGCCGCCGACGCCGGCGTCAAGATCATCGCGTACGACCGCCTGATCGAGAACACGCCGAACGTCGACTACTACGTGGCGTTCGACAACTTCGAGGTCGGCAAGCTGCAGGGCCAGGCCCTGCTCGACGGTCTCGCGGCGCGTTCGGGCCACGAGGCGCCGTGGAACATCGAGCTCTTCTCGGGCTCGCCCGACGACGCCAACTCGGCCGTGTTCTTCAACGGCGCCATGGAGGTCCTCCAGCCGAAGATCGACGACGGCACGCTCGTCGTCGTCTCGGGCCAGACCGACATCGCGCAGACCGCGACCCAGGGCTGGGAGGCCGAGAACGCCCAGAGCCGCATGGACTCGCTGCTCGCCGCGAACTACGCGGACAAGGACGTCGACGGCGTGCTCTCGCCGAACGACAACCTCGCCCGTGCGATCATCACCTCGGCCAAGCAGGCCGGCAAGGACATCTCGAAGGTGACCGTCACCGGTCAGGACTCCGAGGTCGAGTCGGTGAAGTCGATCATGGCCGGTGAGCAGTACTCGACCATCAACAAGGACACCAACCTCCTCGTCGAGCAGACGATCAAGATGATCCAGCAGCTCCAGAAGGGCGAAGAGGTCGACGTCAACGACACCGAGCAGTACGACAACGGCGTGAAGGTCGTCCCGGCGTACCTGCTCGCCCCGGTCATCGTGACCAAGGAGAACGCGGCCGAGGCGTACGCCAACAACCCGAACCTCCTCGACATCGTGAACGCGGCGGGCTAGTCCCACCCGGCCGAACGGCACGAACGACGGCCCCCGCTCCTCGGAGCGGGGGCCGTCGTCGTGTTCGGCCTCCCACTCGGTCCGCCGCCCGCCGTCCGCCGCCCGCCGCCCGCCGCCCGCCGGCGGGACCCCGGGCGAGGGCGCTGCACCAATCCGGACGGAAACCGTCCGGATGCTTGTGGAGGATGTGGGCAGGGGTTCAGATGGTGCGGACCGTCCGCCCAGCGCCCTACGAGAGAAGGCTGATCATGGACTGGAAGATCGAACTCATCTTCGTGCCCGTCACCGACGTCGATCGGGCGAAGGAGTTCTACGTCGAGAAGCTCGGGTTCAACGCCGACCACGACCAGACGGTGATGGAGGGGCTGCGCTTCGTGCAGCTCACCCCGCCCGGCTCGGCCTGCTCGATCGCGATCGGGCAGGGGCTCGGCAGCGCGATCCAGCCGGGCACCCTCGACGTGATCCAGGTGGTCATCCCCGACGCCGACGCGGCGCTCGCCGAGCTGCGGGCGAAGGGCGTCGAGGCCGAGGGGGTCGACGAGCAGGCCTGGGGCCGGTTCGTCAGCCTGAAGGACCCCGACGGCAATCGCTGGACCCTGCAGGAGCTGCCCGACTACTCGCAGCAGGCGTAGCCGAGCGCGCGCGGCCCACCGCCCGCGTCGCGCGCGCCCGTGGCCGTGAGCTCGCACCGGTGCGAGGATGGAACGCATGGCACTGCACATCACGGGGGACCAGGCGGCCGATGAGCTGCTCTCGAACGACGCGTTCGCGCTGCTCACCGGCATGCTGCTCGACCAGCAGGTCGCGATGGAGACGGCGTTCGCCGGCCCGGCGAAGATCGTCGAGCGGCTCGGCACGATCGATCCGGGGGCGATCGCCGCGACCGATCCCGAGCGCTTCGCCGAGCTGTTCGCGCAGACGCCGGCCGTGCACCGCTTCCCGGGGTCGATGGCGGGTCGGGTGCAGTCGCTCGCCGGCGCCGTGCGCGACGACTGGGGCGGCGACGCCTCCGCGATCTGGACGCAGGGCGACCCGTCGGGCGCCGAGGTGCTCAAGCGGCTGAAGGCGCTGCCCGGGTTCGGCGAGCAGAAGGCGAAGATCTTCCTCGCGCTCCTCGGCAAGCAGTGCGGCGTCGAGGCGCCGGGCTGGCGCGAGGCGGCCGGCGCCTACGGCGACGAGGGCTCGTTCGCCTCGGTCGCCGACATCGTGAGCCCCGAGTCGCTCGCGAAGGTGCGCGCGACGAAGCAGGCGGCGAAGGCCGCGGCGAAGGCTGCGAAGGCCTGATCGATCCACCACGGCGGATGCCGCGGGGCCGGCCCCGCGACATCCGCCGTCGTGCTGCCGTCGTGGGCACGGCGACACGCTCTCGCGGTGCCCGCCGATGTCGGTGGGTGGTGGCATGGTGGGGGCTACAACACCATATGTAGGGGTGGTCGCACCCGAGGGCCCCCAAGTGTCGTGCATCGCGACACGCCGGGGCGTTCATCCACAGCCGTGAGATCTCGAAATCCCGCAACTGTGGATAACCGCACGGCACCCCTGCAAACAGGCCGATCATCGCGACATCCGTTGTTCACAACCGGTGGAAAACCCCGTGGATAACTACATGAATGTAACTACATCATGTTGTGGCGGTTCAGTTCGGCAGGCACTAGATGTAGTATTGAAGTGTCAATCAGCAACATGGGGGATGGGCCTTGAAAAGCCCGAGAACGAGGGGAAAACCATGACGGTCACGGTCTACACGAAGCCTTCCTGCGTCCAGTGCAACGCGACGTATCGCGCCCTCGACAGCAAGGGCATCGAATACGAGGTGCTCGACCTCTCGGTCGACGAGAACGCGCTCGCCCAGGTCAAGGAGCTCGGCTACCTGCAGGCCCCCGTCGTGATCACCGACGAAGACCACTGGTCGGGCTTCCGCCCCGACAAGATCGACGAGCTCGCCTCGCGCCTGGCGTAATCGCCGCCGGTGAGCTCGGGGGAGTGAACCGGAACGCGAAGGAGACGATCATGACGAACCTGGTCTACTTCTCGAGCGTCTCGGGCAACACCAAGCGCTTCATCGAGAAGCTCGGCCGGCCGGCTGCGCGCATTCCGCTGCACGCCCGTGAGCCGGCACTCGAGGTCGACGAGCCGTTCGTGCTCGTCGTGCCGACCTACGGCGGAGGCGACGGCAAAGGCGCCGTGCCGAAGCAGGTCATCAAGTTTCTCAACGACGAGCGCAATCGCGCCCTCATCCGGGGCGTGATCAGCGCAGGCAACACCAACTTCGGGTCGGCCTTCGGTCTGGCCGGCGACATCATCGCCGCGAAGACCGGGGTGCCGCACCTCTACCGCTTCGAAGTATTCGGAACCCCAGACGACGTTCGCGCCGTCGACGATGGATTGGACGCATTTTGGCGAAGTCAGCAGCAGCAACGGACGGCGTAGCCCTCATGGAGGCGCCCCGCACCGCGATGGATTACCACTCGCTCAACGCGATGCTCAACCTCTACGGCGCCGACGGCAAGATCCAGTTCGAGAAGGACCGCGAGGCGGCGCGCGAGTACTTCCTCCAGCACGTCAACCAGAACACCGTCTTCTTCCACTCGCTGAAGGAGCGGCTCGACTACCTCGTCGAGAAGGAGTACTACGAGCCCGAGGTGATCGAGCAGTACTCGTTCGAGTTCATCCAGAAGCTCAACGACCTGGCCTACTCGAAGAAGTTCCGCTTCGAGACGTTCCTCGGCGCGTTCAAGTACTACACGAGCTACACGCTCAAGACCTTCGACGGCAAGCGCTACCTCGAGCGCTTCGAAGACCGGGTCGTCATGACCGCGCTCGGCCTCGCGCAGGGCGACGAGCAGCTCGCGATCGACCTCGTGGAGGAGATCATCGGCGGGCGCTTCCAGCCGGCGACGCCGACCTTCCTCAACACGGGCAAGGCGCAGCGCGGCGAGCTCGTCTCCTGCTTCCTGCTGCGGATCGAAGACAACATGGAGTCGATCGCGCGCGGCATCAACTCGGCGCTGCAGCTCTCGAAGCGCGGCGGCGGTGTGGCGCTGCTGCTGTCGAACGTGCGCGAGTCGGGCGCCCCGATCAAGCAGATCGAGAACCAGTCCTCGGGCATCATCCCCGTGATGAAGCTGCTCGAAGACAGCTTCAGCTACGCCAACCAGCTCGGTGCCCGCCAGGGCGCCGGCGCGGTGTACCTCTCGGCGCACCACCCCGACATCATGCGGTTCCTCGACACGAAGCGCGAGAACGCCGACGAGAAGATCCGCATCAAGACGCTGTCGCTCGGCGTCGTCGTGCCCGACATCACCTTCGAGCTCGCGAAGAACAACGAGGACATGTACCTGTTCTCGCCGTACGACGTCGAGAAGGTCTACGGCAAGCCGTTCGGCGACGTGCCGATCACCGAGCACTACCGCGAGATGGTCGACAACCCGCGCATCAAGAAGACGAAGATCAACGCGCGCGAGTTCTTCCAGACGATCGCCGAGATCCAGTTCGAGTCGGGCTACCCCTACATCGTGTTCGAGGACACGGTGAACAAGGCGAACCCGATCAAGGGCCGCATCAACATGTCGAACCTCTGCAGCGAGATCCTGCAGGTGAACACGCCGACCACGTACAACGAAGACCTGTCGTACGACCAGATCGGCAAGGACATCAGCTGCAACCTCGGTTCGCTGAACATCGCCCTCACGATGGACTCGCCCGACTTCGGCAAGACCGTCGAGACCGCGATCCGCGGCCTCACCTCGGTGTCGAACCAGAGCCACATCGCCTCGGTCCGTTCGATCGAAGACGGCAACGACAAGTCGCACGCCATCGGCCTCGGTCAGATGAACCTGCACGGCTACCTCGCCCGCGAGCGCATCTTCTACGGCAGCGAAGAGGGCATCGACTTCACGAACATCTACTTCTACACGGTGCTGTTCCACGCGCTGCGCGCGTCGAACAAGATCTCGATCGAGCGCGGCGAGACCTTCGACGGCTTCGCCGACTCGAAGTACGCGTCGGGCGAGTTCTTCGACAAGTACACGGATGCCGCGTGGGTGCCCGAGACCGCGAAGGTCACCCAGCTCTTCGCCGACGCCGGGGTGCACATCCCGACGCAGCAGGACTGGCAGGAGCTCAAGGCCTCCATCCAGGAGCACGGCATCTACAACCAGAACCTGCAGGCGGTGCCGCCGACCGGCTCGATCTCGTACATCAACAACTCGACGGCGTCGATCCACCCGATCGCCTCGAAGATCGAGATCCGCAAGGAGGGCAAGCTCGGGCGCGTCTACTACCCGGCGGCGTTCATGACGAACGACAACCTGGAGTACTACCAGGACGCGTACGAGATCGGCTACGAGAAGGTCATCGACACCTACGCCGCGGCGACGCAGCACGTCGACCAGGGCCTCTCGCTCACCCTGTTCTTCAAGGACACGGCGACGACCCGCGACATCAACCGCGCGCAGATCTACGCGTGGAAGAAGGGCATCAAGACGATCTACTACATCCGTCTGCGCCAGCTCGCGCTCGAGGGCACCGACATGACCGAGTGCGTCAGCTGCATGCTGTAGTGCCGGTCGAGTAGCGAAGCGTATCGAGACCCACAGCCACGCGGCATCCGCCCTCTTCTTGAAGGAACAGCAATGACCCTCACCGACCCGGTCAACTCGGCCAGCAACGACCCCGCGCACGTCGGCGGCAAGCTGAAGCTCGTCGACCACGTCAACGCGATCAACTGGAACCGGATCCAGGACGACAAGGACCTCGAGGTCTGGAACCGCCTGGTGAACAACTTCTGGCTGCCCGAGAAGGTGCCGCTGTCGAACGACATCCAGTCGTGGAACACGCTGACGCCCGAGGAGCAGACGCTCACGATGCGCGTGTTCACGGGCCTCACCCTGCTCGACACCATCCAGGGCACGGTCGGCGCGGTCTCGCTCATCCCCGACGCGATCACGCCTCATGAAGAGGCCGTCTACACGAACATCGCGTTCATGGAGTCGGTGCACGCGAAGAGCTACTCCTCGATCTTCTCGACGCTCTGCTCGACGAAGGAGATCGACGACGCCTTCCGCTGGTCGGTCGAGAACGAGAACCTTCAGAAGAAGGCCGCGATCGTCATGGAGTACTACCAGGGCGACTCCCCGCTCAAGCGCAAGGTCGCCTCGACCCTGCTCGAGAGCTTCCTCTTCTACTCGGGCTTCTACCTGCCGATGTACTGGTCGAGCCGCGCGAAGCTCACCAACACGGCCGACCTGATCCGCCTCATCATCCGCGACGAGGCCGTGCACGGGTACTACATCGGCTACAAGTTCCAGAAGGGCCTCGAGCGCATCTCGCAGGCCGAGCGCGACGAGCTGAAGGACTACACCTTCTCGCTGCTCTACGAGCTCTACGACAACGAGGTGCAGTACACGCAGGACCTCTACGACGGCGTCGGGCTGACCGAGGACGTCAAGAAGTTCCTGCACTACAACGCGAACAAGGCCCTCATGAACCTCGGCTACGAGCCGATGTTCCCGAAGACCGTCACCGACGTGAACCCGGCGATCCTGTCGGCGCTCTCCCCGAATGCCGACGAGAACCACGACTTCTTCTCGGGGTCGGGCTCGTCGTACGTCATCGGCAAGGCCGTGGTGACCGAGGATGAGGACTGGGACTTCTAGGTTCTTGTGAGACACCACTGAAGTTGATCCGGCGTGGGTTCCAAGTTGATCCGGTTCAAACTACTTGATCCCGTAGGGGGTAGTTGATCCATGATGCGACTGGGATCCACGCTGGATTGCTCCAGGAGGCTCTGAGATGGGCCGAACTTCACGTGAGAAGCCGCGCGAGCTGACTGACTCGTGGCCCGACCGTCCGTCGGAGGATCCTGCTGGCGAGGAGGCCCGTAGGTTCGCTCAAAACCTGATCGCAGCACTCGAGGGGCGAAGCCTCCGAAGCGTCGCAACAGACGCCGGACTCGACGAAGGGACACTCCGTCGGGTCATCGCGGGGGAGTCATGGCCAGACTTGAGGACGATCGCGCGAGTCCAGCAGGGGCTTGGCAAGCGGCTTATCTGAGGTGCTCGCCGTGACCGGGCGGGCGAGCTCCTCACGCCCGGCCGAACGTCTCGAGCACGGCTGAACTCTGTGCCGCCGTGGAGTCGACGAAGCGGCGCCGACTGTGGATAACCGGAATAGGCCACCCTTGTCGTATCTACCCTCATCTGATGGATGAGATCTTCGCCTCGGAGCCGGACTGCCCGAACTGCGGCACCCGCACAATCGCAACGAAGGGCGGCATCTACGTTTATCGCGCCTGCAAGCTGCCTGTGCATCCAGCGATTGGCCTGTGAGCCTAGGGGCGGCGCAAGCACCTGACCAGCGTCATCCGCTCGAGCAGCCCGTTCCATGCGTGTACCAGTGGCTCAGCAGTGCCAATGTGTGTCCAACCCCGAACGGCTGTGTGTAGGGACTCCAGCCGGTCGGGATCATAAACGGGCGTGGGGCCATCTCAGCCTCTGTGTCAGACGCCGAAGCGTAGAATCGAGGCATCCCGCGCGGGCCGGCGTGTTCCCCTTTCGACCCCTCGAATGGAGCTCCGGCCCGTTGCGCTATTGGTCCCCGAACCTCAGATCCGTCACCCGTGGCGAATGGCTGCAGTTTGACGGCGAACGTCGCATCGCCGTAATCCGCGAAGTCAATGTCGGCACCCCGCCGCAGCAG
Organism: Agromyces sp. NPDC058104; assembly: GCF_042884835.1. NCBI lineage: Bacteria > Bacillati > Actinomycetota > Actinomycetes > Micrococcales > Microbacteriaceae > Agromyces > Agromyces sp. NPDC058104. Next base: position 671,806 of record NZ_JBHVTD010000002.1, read on the forward strand.
TTGCTTCGCGCCGATACGTGGGTGCCCGCCGAGGCTGGTCGCGACTTTCTCGGCTACTTTCCGGGCGAAGCCCTTCGCCTCGCCGCGGAGATGGTGTGGGAGGTGTACCAGGCTGCTCTCGCAGCCACGAAAAGAGGAGCGATTTGTGCCGCCGCGTGACGAGGCAAGGTGGCACCCGATCATGGCCGCCGTCGAGGGTCCCGTCGGCACGTGGCGTCTGGTCGACTCCCTCGAGAAGGAATACGGACGGATCCGGCTCGTGCGCCTCGACGGCGAGCCGCGTTATCGAACAGAGTTTCGCGGCCGGCTCCTCGGGTACGGCGCCACGCTGAGGAGTTCGTGCGAGCGTGGGCAGCAGGCCTACATCGCATCCGTCGCGCCGGGCGGGCGGATCGGGTGGGAGGCCGAGGGCAGTGCCACCCGGCGCAACGTCACGCCTGGTCGATGATCTGGGGGCCGTCCTCGCCGACCTTGAACGGCCGCATGGTCCGCATCTCGATTTGCTCCGCGACGGGGGGGGGCATTCACCGCCTCATCGACCATCTCCTGATCGCCCATGCACGATGGGTCGAGCCACCAGTCCCAGAGAGCGCCGGGGCATCATTACGGGAGATCGGCCGTGGCTTCGACGAACTCACCCGCATCACATAGAAGTTTGGGAATTTAGTAGGTCGCCCGACTCATTTAAATTATGCTCGGAAGCATCCGGAGGACGCGTCACCAGGCCGACGTGGTCGGCGTACTTGGCCTAGTGCGCAGTCAGAAGGTCTGGTCGTGATCGTCCATCGTGCTAGCGGGGAGCATTCGTATGCGGTGTCTAGAGGGGAACGACAAGCAGAACGCGTTGACAACTCTTCAGAAGGCGCGTGCGGAGGGAACGACAAGGCCATGAATCGGCTGGCGCCCGGCCTCTGCGTCGGCGGCACGTCCGGTCGCAGAAAGTGGTTCCGATGTCCGGACATTCAGGTAGGCAAATCATGAGCACTAAGAACCGGTCAGGAGATCGTATTGAAGTTCTTGAAGAGCATCGCAGCCGGTAGTTCCGCGTTCTTGTTGATCGCGACGATCGCTGGAACAACATCACCTGCGTACGCAGAAGGGAGTACACCAGAATTCACACTGCAGGCGATCGGTACGGCGCTTGAAGAGGGGCTGACCGCTCGGAGCGGTGATTCCCGGCTGCAGGTCATTCTCGCTGGCAAGTCCTCGAGTGAGACAGAGGGGGCAGCGACGGATCTGCTCGTCATGCGCTCTCCAGATGGCACGGAAGCGCTTGTCGACACAACGCTGCTTGCCTCCGAGGACTCGCTGAGTCACGCCGTGTCGGCAGTTGGGGACGGATTCGTAGACCTTTCCTGGCCGGATGTGTCCGCCACTGGCGAGTATGAAGTTCTTCGGGATGGACAAGCCATAGCCACCGTCGGGGAGAACTCCTATCGTGACGTGACCGCCCTCGCAGGTACGACGCATCACTATCAGGTGAGTACAAGCGTCACGAAGCCGGACGAACTGATGACCGACGCCGAGCAACGAGCGGCGGCGGCCGGCGACCCTGCACCAGAGAGCGGGAAAATCTGGGGATTCGAGATCGACATCCCCGAAGCGGGAGTCGACTCCCGGGCGCTTCTAGCAGATGCGAGCGCGGCAGCAACCAACTCCGCATCGATGAACGTCTACTATCAAACCTTCATCCGGCCCATGACGATCACAGCCGATGTTCCCGGATCTTGCAAGTACACGGCGCCTGACAAGTACATGGGCGACAACCGCGGATTCGAGCTTAAGAACTTCAATTTCCGTACTGATTCCCAGATATTGATCCTCTGGGGAGCCTATTCGAGCCCCGGATTCTTCCAATCAAGAATCTATACGGGAGTGACCACGGCATTCACCGCCGACGATCAATTCTTGGAAGCTGGACAGGCTGTGCCGAATCAAACAGCCCAAGTGATGGGCCAATCCCCGAGCACGATTGACTTCCGTGTTTCCTTCCAAGCCGGCGACCCTTTTTGCTATGCCAGGTCTATTGCGGCTGTCTACAACGCGACTCTAACTCGCACAGGCAACTACGCCATCGGAGGCACCCACCGAGGCGCACCGGACCACCAGATCGTGTTGGAGCGCGGTGACTACGACGCAAACTACAACATCATCCAGAAGCGGAAGTTTATCTACACTCGGGAACAGGCAGACATCCTCTGCCTCGTAGGAGGATTGTGTCCGGAACTCCAGATCGCTACTCAAGGAACGTACGAGTAGCCTTCAAGCCGACTGCCCGCTCGACGGCCCAGGAGGCCTGTGCGGTTGCGTTTGTATCGATCGTTTCAGGTTCATTCGGCGCAGCGGTGATCTCCGGTGGCGAGCTCGCGCTGACAGGGGTACCTGAGTACCTCGTAGGTGCGCTCGCGAGCGGATTGATCTACTGGCTCCTGGCCTTGAGATTTCCGCGAGGAGAGCTGTGGGCTGCGCTCGCTCAAGCGGTGGCCGCGTCGCTGATTGCTGCGACACTGATGGCGATCTGGGTAGTGATCCAGACCCAGGGAAGCGTTCAGACGATTGTCATCGGGTTTCTTTTGTACTGGGTCATGTACGGAATGCCATTCGGCGCGGCAGTTGGGGCCCTCGGTGTTCGACTGATCCTTGCGCGTCGCAGACGGCAATCAGATGCGTATCAAGTTGAGTCATCGAATGCAGTTGCATCCTCGACCGGCGGGGATAGCCCAGAGAAGTGAAATGTGACGGGGAGGTGGGCTTCAGGCCACCTCCCCGCCCTCATACCTCCGCATAAGGTGAACTCGCGAAGTCCCCTCGTAGTGCGCGTCGACTTCCGCGAACGACCAACCGGCTGCATTCAACACATTTGGGCGCTACCGTTTGGTGACCGCCGTGCAGCGATGAATCGCGCCCGGCAGGTCGTCATCGTCTCCTGACGCCGGGGCCCGCGCGTCGAATCGACTTCGTTCTCGCGAACCGGCGCTTTCATCGTTCAACCGCGCTGTCCAGGGAAAGACTCTTGGTTAGGCGGTGCCGGGGAACAGCCGCCAGCTGTTGGCGGCCGCTATCCGGACGAGGTGCGGGTCGTTGCCAACGACGATGGGGTTCCCAACGATCCGGAGCAGCGGCTCATCGCTGCGATGGTCGGCGTATGCGTAGGCAGCCCCCAGGTCAGTGCGGGTCTGCTCTGCGTGCGCACGAACAGCGGAGGCCTTTCGCGGGCCGAGCATCATGACCTCGAAGGCACCACTCAGTGTGTCGCCGTCCTGCTCCAGCTGAGGGACGCTTTGCAGCACCGTGCCAACTCCGAGCTCGCGTGCAATCGGCTCAAGGCAAGGAGCCCAGGAACCGGACACGAACACGATCTCATCGTTGCCATCCAGATGGGACTGGAGGGCGTTCACCACGTTTTCCTGATAGAGCGACGAGGCGACCGACGTATGCCATGCCACCCCGGCCTCTCGCAGATTAGACCAGGATTCGCCGCGGAATGCGTTCGCGAAAGCCTGGTGAATCTCATCCAGATCGGTGCTGTGCGCAGCAAGCGACAGCAACGCATCGACTCGGCTGGACACAACAGCTCCCGAAGCCGTTCCTGCGTAGAAGTGGATGAATGATTCGAGCGAGCCGATACGGGTCAGCGTGTGATCAACATCGAAATACGCAACGACCCTCCCTGCATGATTGCCTGCCACCAGTGGTGTCTCCATAAGTAACTCGACTAAGTTGAACGAACCCCTTACTTTAGTCGCGGACATCCTCCAACGACAGGCAAGGTGATACCCATGGCGACCCGAATGCCAAACATCACGACAGAAGCGGATGGGTTTGAGCGACTGCTCGGCCCCGCCTCCAGTCGCTACTTCGGAAGCGGATTCAGGCGTACCCGATACGAGATCGACACCCTTCGAATAGGGGATCCTGGCGACGCGCAGGCGAGCGCAGTCGGTCGCGTCCACTACCCGGACGACTGGTCGATCAAGGCTGGAACGGGAAGTCTCACCCCGCACCTGAGCACAGTCGATGCGGCCATCCTCTCCGCGAAGATGATGGAAACGACGCTTGCAGTAATTGGCCTCAGCGCTGGGCAAATCGGAGAGGCCTGGGTCGATTCAATGTCGATTCGCGCGGGCGCCCGTCCGCTGGAATCCCTGGCAGCGGTCCCGCTGAATACGCGTCTCAGCGCACAGACTCAAGGGGACGACGACGTCAGCACGACCTTCGAGAGCCGAATCGGATCGTTGGCAGTCACTGCCAGGATCCGCCATGCACGCCCGTCGGGCCCGGCGCGATACCCGTCCGAAGTGGACATGGAAGGCCCGCTCAGTTCGTACTACCAGACAACCCAGCATCAAACGCGGCTTGATGACCTCGACGTGGACCAGCAGACGATTCGCTGCCACCACGCGGTTCTGCCGGGAGTCGGCAGAGGTCATGGGCTCGAGAGTCGGTTCTGGCCTGCACCCACGCTTATCGACTGCCTCGTTCTCGCCGGCCAGATGGCGCAGAGCCTCATCTACGCCATCGAACACGTGAACAGAACCGAGACCAGCAACCTCTGGATGCGCCGCGCATCATTCGAAGCAAGTGCGCCGAATGACCGCATGACACGAAGCGACGCGATCATGAGGCTGATCGATCGAACATCAATGAGCCGAGGCGATCGGCCGTTGAGTGGCGTCACAGTGGAAGTCCCGAACCTGTTCGGGGTCCGCGTCACCGCAGCGCTTGCCTACTTCGGCTCGTCCCTCACAAGCGCAGGCTGACGCTTGCTGAACGCCGACCGCACATGTTCATCGAGCTCGCTTGCCGCGTCCGCGCTGGCAACCCCTGCGACGAACACCCGCCACATCGTGGAAAGCACCTCATAGAGGTCCGCCCGATCTGTCAGCACACTGGAGACCAGATGAACACCCGTGAAGTACGGAACGAGCGTCCTGCCGAGCTCCTCCGGAGAGAACCTCGTCGAGACTTCGCCCGCTTCCTGCGCGCGCCGGAACTGCTCGGCAACTCCACCGATCCAGTCCTGGTAGTACCCACTTGTGGGCACCGACAACGTACCCTCCTCAAGCGAAAGTCGAATCCCTGCTCTCACGAGTGGATCGGTCAACAGCTGATCACCAATAGCGCGCGATGCATCAATCAGGCCTCTGAGCGGGCTGCTCGCACCCCCAGCCGCTTCGAGCGTCGCACCGGTCCGCAGATTCTGCTCAGCGATGACCGCGAGCGCGATGTCCTGCTTCGACGGAAAGAAGAAATAGAGCGAGCCGGCCGTCACACCCGACTCGCGGACGATGTCACTCAGCGACGCCTGACCGAAGCCAAAACGGTCAAAGGCGCGACCTGCACCATCGAGGACTGCCTGGCGGGTCTGATGACCACGGTTCTGTTGCGGTTTGCGGCTTGCCAAAGAAGAATCCCTCACGTCGTTACTGACGGTTATAACGTATCGGTCTCATCCTGATGAGACGAGAAGAAACAAACCCGACGACCCTCCTGACAGGATCAACCGGGTTCATCGGCAGCGGGATCCGGCAGGCGCTTACCAGCGCTGGCCATCCTGCACGTCTGCTCGTCAGAAACCCAATACCTGACCTCGAGGATGTCCCCGCAGGCGTTGTGCCGTCCTTTGGAGATCTCACAGACACCGACAGCATCGCGGCAGCCCTCCAAGGGACAACCACGGTGATCCATGCTGCCAGCTACGTCGGCGACGACCAAGAGATGCAACGGCGTGTGAACGTCGAGGGGACCCGACATCTCGTTGAAACCGCAGCCAGTCTTGGGGTCCGCAGCTTCGTCTACGTCAGTACTTTCGGCGTCTACGGTGGCGACTACCCTGTCGGAGCGGCAGAAGTCGACATCGCCCCGCACCCACGCTCGGCACTCAGCGCCTCCCGAAGGGAGGCGGAACTCATCGTGCTCGACCACGGCGGCACGGTGATCCGTCCGGCTCTCGTCTACGGTCCCGGAGACCGTTGGTTCATCCCACCGCTCATCAAGCTCATCCTCTCCCTTGACGCTTGGATCGACGACGGCGAGCAATTAGTATCCACGATCGGTCGGGATCGGCTTGGCGAACTCATCGTCGCGCTGCTCGGGTCATCTCCTGGCAGCGGAGTCTTCCATGCCGCTCATCGGGAGCCCATCCGAATTCGGCAGCTGGCGGATCCAGTGATCAAGCGGTTAGGTCGAAGAGTCCCAACCGAGTCGATATCCGTGGAACAGGCGCGGGTCCGGCTCGAAAGAGCAGGCGTTCGAGAATCGGCGATCCAGCTGGTTACAGCGGACAGCTGGATCAACAGCGAGAAGATATGGAAGCGCTCGCGTGTCACGGACACCTGCTCTCGCCCGCTTTACAGTGGCACGGAACTCGACGCGTACGTTGCACTATTCGACGATCCTCGCGGGTGGCGGCCCGCACCCTGAAGCGCATGGAATGGCGTTCGAAAGGGAAGCCCGCAGGCGACGTGCCTGCGGGCGTTCCTGCTCACGCGCCTCAGAATTCAGCCTGACTCCTTGGACTGCACTGGGGTCACCGCCGTTGGAAGTACCGGTACAGGTACTGCGGCCTTGCGAACGCGGTCGCAGCGACGCTGCCGACGACGCAGCCCGCAGCTCCCATCGCGACAATGGCGGCACCGCGAGCGATCAGAAACGAGCTCATGTCCGGGGGAGTCTCCGCTGTGGTGACGAGAAGCACTAGTGCCGACATCAGAAACACGACCGGGACGATCAGCAGACAGGCCGCCTCAATTATGAGCATGAGTGCCAAGCTGCCGATTTGAATGTTGAGCTGCCGGGCCGTTGCGAGCTCGAGGCGACGCCGGGCGCCCCCGGCCAGTATCAGCCCCGTGCCAATGGCGGCCGCGGCTGCAGGTGCCCATGCGGACAGGCGGGCGTCGAATCGTTCAACCGTTGGCAGATCCTCGCCAAGTGTCGAATTCAATTGACGCACCACCCGACTGGTGTCAGCAACAAGCGCTGCCGCGATCGGTGTGCCGGCGAGGACCGGGCTTGCTGCTGAGACGTATGTTCCCGAGAGCCGGATCCAGCATTCATCGAAGGTGCCACCTGCGGGGACCTCAGCCAGAATGGCGGTTCCGAGTTTTGCGCTGCGGCCATCGTCGGGGTAGGCGAACGAGCCGGCGACTGGGACTCGGCCCGCGGTGGTGGTCAGCTCGTCGCCTGGCGCGAGGCCATACCGGCCCAGCGTGTCGTCGGAGAGGAACACTCCTCCACTCCCGAAGGTCCGAGCCTCCACAACAGCAAGGAAGCCCGGGGTCACGTCGAATACTGAGATCTCGGCACTTGGAAGGGCGCGCATCGCGACAGGTTCACCGAGTCGGGCTGCGCCGCTGGCTGCCACGCCTCCGAGCTCGCTGAGCGCTTCGCACTTTTCAGGGTCGACGCCTCCGGGCAACTCGACGACCAGCGTGCTCGCGCCGGATTGATGGAACTGTGCGGAACTCTCGTACACGTCGAGGATGCCGCGCGTCTCAAGCCACAGCAGCGACCCCACTCCGGCAATGAACAGCGCCGTGAAGAGCATCGGCTTGGCGGTGCCACTCGTGTAGTTGCGCCACGCCTCGGAGAGTATCGAACCCAGTCTCACGCCGGCGGCCGAACCGAAATGATCGTGTCTGTGCTGCGGAGTATCCGCTCGTCGTGAGTGGCGACGAGTACAGTGCGCCCGGCTCCGGCGAGGTGTTCGAGCACATTAACGACCTCCTGGGCGCTGCGGCTGTCGAGCTGCGCGGTGGGTTCGTCGACCAAGAGCAGATCCCGCCCGGTTGCCACTGCTCGAGCCATCATCACACGCTGCGCCTGGCCTCCCGAGAGTTCATGGAAGTAGGCATCCGCACACTCGGCAAGACCGAACTGGCGAAGCAGGCCATGAGCGCGTGCCTGCGCTCGTGGCCTGCGATCACCCTGTGCGAGATAGGGAAGAGCGACGTGTTCCAATGCGGTTCGACGGGCGACTCCGAAAGGGTTCTGGAACACCCAGAAGCTGTTCCCGGGCGTTGTCTCGATCGTTCCCGAGGTGGGAGTGATCTGTCCCGCGGCAATGCCGAGCAACGTGCTCTTCCCGCTCCCGGATGGGCCGCTGAGAACGGTCACGCTGCCTGGCCCGATGTCCGCCCAAACGGGCGAGAACAGAGGAACCCCCGGCACATACTCGTGGGCGATAGCCCGGAAGCTCAACTGCATCGAGCCCCCCCTGAGGGTGTCAGCTCGATCGAACTGGGGATTTCGGAGCTGAACTTGAGAATGGAGCTGCCAAGTGAGGACGCGACGACATCAACCGGTATCGTCTTGCGTCCAGCGACGACGCACTCGAGTTCACCGTCGATGACCACTGCGCTCGCAGGCGCGGTCGCGATTTCGATCGGAGTGGAGAGTCTGAGCGTGGCGGTGAGTTGACCGTCGCCGCCCGATTGGGTGAAGGCTTGAAACTCTGGGGACGCGAGGATGCTGGCGAGCGACTCCTTCGCGACGTCGCCGGTGTCCATGTCGACGGGGGCGACGACATCACCGATCGCCAACTCCCTCTCTCCAGCAACGAGTCCCTCAGGGACGGTTGAGAGCCCGATCATCGCCGCTGCCGGTGGCAGCTCTGCGATGGGGTCACCGGAAACTGCTGGGGAGCCAGCGTCGACCTCGCACGAGTTGATCGTGGCTTCCGCAGCTGGCAGCCATACGGTGTCGGCCGGTGCGATGTCTTCCTTGTCATCTCGGCCGATCGCCGCCCACATTCCTGAGAGGGCTTCCGCGGTCTCCCAGCCAAATTCACCGTCGTCCTCTGCTGGGAATCCGAGCCGCGTGAGTTCCTTCTGCAGCGCAGCTACGTCCTCTCCTTCAGCTCCGATGCTCAATGGCCGCCACAGCGGCGCATCTAGGGTGAGGGACACCAGCGGTTCACCGTCAACCCACATCTGGACCGTGCCCGACTTCCATACCCCGCCCGGGATGCAATCGAATCGGGTGATGAGGCCGTCGCTCTGGCTCTTGAGAGTCCGTGACTCCGCGACGGTTGCGCGCAGGACGACGTTTCTAGGGTCCGCGAACTCTTCCGGCGCAAGTGCAAGCTTCCCGCTCAACCCCTGTGCCTGGAGTGATGCCGGCGCTCCCGCCGTGGTGATGACCGCCCCGAGGGCCGTTCCTGCGGTCAAGGTTGTGATGGCAGCCGCGATCAGCAGCGCCGCCGAGGGTCGCCCGCGGCGGGTCCGCGTCTTGCCTTGAATCGGATTCCTCATCAATGCGATGGGTTCGACATGCAGTCGGTGAAACCTTGTGCCTCAACGTCCACAACCTCGTTGAGGCGATCTTCCTCGAAGGCAGCGTCAAGGTCGCTCCTGGTAGCTCCGTCCTTCGTGATACCTGTGCGCTGGAAGCACTCGGCGAGCACTTCGTTGTAGGGACGGTTCTCCGGGTTCTGGGTCATGGAGACATAGAGGACCTCGATCAGCCCGTTCGTACCTTGACCGCATTCCGATTCGACGGCGCCGGACGTGTCCGCACCATTCGGGTAGCTTGTGGAGACGTTATAAAAGTCGCCAGCAACACCTTTCGAGGTGGGGAGGCCGGAGTCGTTCATGCACTGGACGAATCGGTCCATCGCCTCCTCGTACTCTGCACGGGAGATCACGTCATCGTTGAGGACATCCCGTTCGAAGTCGGACGCCGCCGACGCCTTGGCGTCTCTGATCTGCGCGGCCCAAGGGTCGCTTGATTCTTCTGCCGAGCTACAGCCAGCGGCTGTGGCAAGGATCATCGCCCCTGCCACAGCCGCAAGCGCCGGCTTTGTCAGCCGCACTTAGTACCCCCCGTACCAGCCCGTCCACCCGTTGGCCGTGCGGACAACGAAGCGCGCGTCACGGCTGGTGATCGCGTAGCTGCTCGACACGGTCGACGAGAAGGCCGACTGCGGGCCGCTCACATGGGTCGGGTTACTGGCGATGTAGTGCCAAAGTCCAGCCTGAACGTTGATGCATCCGCTGTTCGTCACCGTGAAGGACTTCGACCCGACAGACGCATCATGCGAACACGGGCTTGCAACCGGGTAAGCCTGGGCCGCGGAGGCCCCGAACAGCGACACTGCCACGAGCGCAACCGCGGCGGCCGCACCTGCAATTCGACGTTTCATCAAGAATTCCCCATTCGTAGTGTTCCGGACAGCAATGTCCCGGACCTGGTCAGCCGTTTTCGCAACGGTGCCGATCAAGCTATCAAATAAGTAGGGGGTTCAACATAGTTTTTGGAGTGACGTTCCGACGGTCCAGCCGCCCAGGCTGAGAAAGGCGCGTTCGAGTCGGTGCCGAAGCAGCTTCGCGAGACCGCCCGGAGCGCTCGGTCTGCGCGTTACTCGCCGGTCGACTGCCGGTCGCGGGCCGCGATCGCAGCGAGCCGGGCGTTGTACTCCTCGAGCTCGGCATCGCCCGTGCGGTCGGCATGGCGGTCGCGACGCTTCGACTCCTTCTCGTCGCTGCGCGACCACTGGAACGCGACCGTGATCGCGAGCGCCACCGTCGGGATCTCACCGATCGACCAGGCGATGCCGCCGCCGAGCTGCTGATCGACGAGCGCGTCGGTGCCCCAGCCCATCGCGCCGTACCAGTCCGCGAGCAGCAGCCCCGTGCCGGTCATGATCGCGAGGCCGAAGAAGGCGTGGAACGCCATCGTGCCGAGCAGGAGCAGCAACCGGAACGGGTACGGCAGCCGGTACGGCACCGGGTCGATGCCGATGAGCGACTGCACGAAGAGATACCCCGTGATGAGGAAGTGCACGATCATCCACTCGTGACCGATGTGGTCGAACATCGTCCACCGGAAGAGCGGCGAGTAGTAGAACACCCAGAGCGATCCGGCGAAGAGCACCGCGGCCACGATCGGGTTCGCGATGATCCCGGCGAACTTCGAGTGCACCGCGAGCATGATCCATTCGCGGCCGCCGCGCGAGCCGTCTTTTCGCGGCTTGATCGCTCGGGCCGCGAGCGTGACCGGCGCACCCGGCACGAGCAGCACCGGCACGGCCATGGTGAGCACCATGTGGGCGAGCATGTGCGCCGAGAACAGGTACTGCTCGTAGACGTTCACGCCGCCGTTCGTGACGTAGGCGAGCAGCAGCAGACCCGAGACCCAGAGCACGGTGCGGTAGATCGGCCACTTGTCGCCGCGCTTGCGGAGGCGCCGGGCGCCCGCGAGGTAGAAGAAGATGCCGAAGCCGCACGCGAGCAGCCAGATCAGGTCGGGGTTCCACTCGGTGAAGTAGCGGTACGTCTCGGGCCACGGCGGCAGCCGCTCACCGGTGAGATACTCCGCCGGGCTCACGAGCGCGTTCGTGAGGACTTCTTCGGACACCGGCGGCGCCGTGCGCGCGAGCGCCGCAGCGACGCCCGAGGCGAGGCCCATGAACGCGAGTTCGGCCACGACCAGCCACCAGAAGTACTTCGCCGGTCGAGGAGCGCCCGACGCAGGAGGACGCGTCTCGAGACCCGCACCCCGCGTCATCCGCCCGATGAGGAACCGACGCTGCGCCGCACCGAAGAGTCCGAGCGCGATGAGGGCTGCGACCTTCACCACGACGAGCCCGCCGTACTGCGTCGCCAGCTGGTCCCAGGTGCCGATGCGCAGCGCCGCACTCGCGTACCCCGAGACCGCGACGACGATGAAGCAGATGAGGGCGACCGTCGAGTAACGCGCGAGCACGACCGGCAGGCGCTTCGCCCCGAGCTCGCCTTTGAGCAGCACGATCGTGAGCAGGCCGCCGAGCCAGACCGCCGCGAACACGAGGTGCAGGCCGAGGCTCGTCACCGCGGCCGCGTGCCCCGCAGCGCCCGCCGCGTGGCCCTGCTGCGCCATCGGCACGAGCGACGCGACCGCGAGCACCGTCACGAACACGAGCGCGGTGTGGTTGCGCACCGCGAAGCAGAGCACGGTCACCGCGGCCGCGGCGAGGGTCGTGATGAGCCACGATTGACCGAGTTCGATGGTCGTGACGAACTGCCCGAGCTTCTGGCCGAAGGCGTCGCTGAGATCGAACGGCACCGCCGTGACGAGCAGGAAGGTGAACAACCCCGTCGCAGCGCTCGCGACCGTCATCACCGCGGCCGATGCGGCGGCGACGTCGAGCGCGAGCCCGAACTCGCGCTTCTTCGGGCTCAACGCCCACACGGCGAGCACGAGCGCGCCGATCATGCCGGCGGCGCCGAGGTTCACGAAGAGCTTCGACACCGGAACGCCGTAGCGCGCGATCGGCCCAGGGTCCTGGATCAGCTGTTCGGCAGCGCCCCCGCCGTACGCGAGTGCGGCGAAGGTCGCCAGAAGGGCGACGGCGGTGAGCACGGCAGGGCCGAGCACTCGGACGGAGCGGGGCACCGAACCAGCCTAGGCATCGCGCCACCAAAACTGGGGAGAATGACTCAGATTGGGTGAAGAAACGAGCGGGAGGCCATGCGGTGCGATTGCGCCCCAAGCCTGAGCCGAGAAGGGCTCAGGGAGATTCAGTGCTGGCTGAACACATGTGGGTCGTTGCGGAGATCGAACTGGTCGGTCCTGTCATTGGGGCACGTCGCCTTTGTCCTGGAATCGCCGAATGTGCCGGATGTAGCTGGTCTGCGCCCAGTAGTACTCGAAGAAGTCGTCGCCTGGGCAGGTGAGGAAGCCGCATTCGCCGAGCTTGAATCTTGCGAGCGAGCGGATACTTCCGGCGGACAGTTCGAAGGCTGGAGCCTCGGGGCCCGGGATCCGCTCCCAAAACCGGTGGTCGAGGTCAAGGATGTGTCGGGACCCGGCGGTGGTGACCTCCCATTTGCCGCTTGTTCGGTTCGTGATGTCGACGACCGGACGGTGAAGGGTGCGAGCGCGCCCGCTGTGCTCGACGACGTGGACACGCAAGCTACGCGGTTCGAGAATCGCGAGGCTCGGGCCGCCGCCGCCGACCTTGTCCAAGACGACGGCCTCCGTCCAGAACCCTGGATAGCCAACCGCTTCGTGGGTGAACCCCCCTCTGGATGTCGAGAAGCAGAGTCGTGGTTCGACCAGCTCGAACCCGCGTTGGAACTGCTCGCGGGCCGTGAGCGTGGACCGTGGCAGTGCCGGCTGCTCCGCCTCGGCGGGATGCGGGAGGGTAAGCAGGTCGAGCGGTGCGTCGTACCCGAACAGCACATCGACGACGTCGGTACCAAGGCGGTCTAGGTCTGCTTCGGCGGGATGTTCGGTTCCGCGGATCCGCGCTTGCCCCGGAGGCGCTGCGGATGCGAGATCGCCAAGCACGCCGAATTCTCGGCCATGCTCGAGGCGGCCCCGCAGGCCGTTCGGCATGATGCCCACGGTTTCGTCGACCAGCGAGTGTACGGTCGCGGGGTCTTCCCGATCGAGCCCTGCCTCTGCTTGGCCCCAACTTCGCGGCCCGGCCAGCAGGACGTATTGCTCTCTTTCGCGGAGATGATCGACAAAGTCTCGGGCTGCTGGGTCGGACGCCATGCTGTCGGGACGCACGCCGGGATCGCCGAGCACGACGATCACGCGGACGCCATGATTCCCGAGGAGTCCTGCTGCGGCGTCGAGTCCGTCCGCGCTGCCGCCAGGGTCACCGATCACACCGATGGGCCCCTCGAGCGTCAGTTCATCTTCGGATCCCATGATGCGGAATATAAACCGCAAATCGCGTCACCGCAATCCGCTGAAATCGGGTCTTGTATCGTCTCAATCTACGGAATATAATCCGCACTATGTCGCGTGTTCAACGCGACGAACTCACGTTTCGCCGCACCGATACTCGAGCCGGATCCCGATCAGGGGCGACCGACCCGGCGGGGCAGTCTCGCCGGCGGGGTCGTGCTGGTCGTGCGCATCATCGCCACGTCGAAGTCTGTCCCGAATGCCAGACGAAACCTGGCGATGTCCTCGAGTCGCATTACGACCCGGCCCGACAGGACCTTCTGAAGGCGATCGTATGGAGCGCCGATCGCGGATGCGAGTGCCGAGACCTTCTCGATGCCGTGCTGAGTTCGCATCAACCGGCGAACCTTGTGCGCCACCCGATGCTGCAGCACCGCTGCCTCACGCTCAACCTCCGACGTCGCCGGAACCGAATGCCACTCGACTTGCTCAACGAGTCCGAACGCATCCGGGTCCTTACAGAAGGATCGTGGGATGTAGCGCGGATTCGTCACCCCCGGAGGCTATCGCCAACACGAAGCCCGAGCCAAAAGACCGTATTCGAGCCTTGCGGTACCGAAACTCACGAACGCGTGGGCGTGTGCGAACCCACCCGTTAATGGTCCAGACATGGCCGTCAAACCTCTCTCCAGAAAGCTCGCCAGCACCGGGCGGGATGAACTCCACTGGTCCGCCCGCGGGGTGACCCACTCCGCTCCGGTCAGCCGGGTCGCTGAGATGCTCCGCGACGAGCAGCTGGAGTTCGCTCGCATGCCACGCAAGTTCAAAGGCCAGAGCAACTATCACGGCCGCTACTGGTGCGCTGGCGCATCCGCACCGATCTGGCACGAATCACTCAACGAATACTTCGGGCTCATGCTGATCGACTTCCATCACTCGGTCCATGCGATCTACCCGCAGCCGTTCCTCATCACCTTCGCCGACCGACGAACCCACTACCCGGACTTCCTCGTCGTGCAGCGAGACCACCGTCGGCTGCTCGTCGACGTGCACGCCGAAGACGACGAAGAGCAGGCCGCCACCTTCAACAACACTCGAGCCATCTGCACACGGCTCGGGTGGCGGTACGAGCTCCTCACCGAACTCGACAACACCAGCCAGCAGAACCTCGAGTGGATCGCAGGCTACCGCCACCCGAGGTACCGACCGTCCAGCGAACTGCGTGAACGGATCCTCACCGCTGTCGAACACCGCCCCACCTTCGGGGCTCTCCGCGCGGCGCTTCGCACAGACCGTCCCGGCGAACACCTGCCAATGGTCTACCACCTCATGTGGTGCCGGGAGATCCGCTTCGACCTCGCCACGCCATTCACCGACCGAACCCGACTCTCGAGGGGAACCGCGAAATGACTGGATCCCAACGCCTACGCATCGGCGACCTCCTCGCTCTCGACGACGGCGACTACCGTGTCGCGGGCTACGCGAACGGCGTCTTCACGCTCCGGAACACGCTCACATCCGAGTACACGATCCTCGACCACATCGAACTCGCACGGCAACTCCGGGCCGACACGCCCACTGAGAACGCACCCCGTGAGTCAGACACAAAGCTGCCGATCGCTGTCCTGGTCGACCATATCGACGAGCAGGCGCAGCGACTCGAACCCCACATCCGCGAGCTGATCGACGGCACGCCCGCGGTCGGCGACGTCCCACGCGAACAGTACTCGCCGACCCTGCCGATGAAGTCGCGACTCGAATCGAAACTCCTCGAGCTGCACCGGATCGGGATCGAGATGGAGATCGCCACCCTCAAACGCCGTATCAAACGGTACAAGGAGGCAGGCCCTGCCGGCCTCGTCGACCGACGGACCCTTCGCAACGAGCAACCACTCGCACGCGCAGATGAACGCGTCATCGAGACGCTCAGCGCACTCATGACGGACGCCCAAGAAGCCTCAACACCCACCCTCACGAAGCTGCGCGCGAACCTCGCAAAGGAACTCCTCATCCGTTACCCCGGGGAGAAGGTCCCGGCCCCCTCCGTTTCAAGCCTCCGCCGATATGTCAGCCTCCTCGACGGCGGCCGCAACATCCTCGGAAGTGCCGTCCGGCGACAGTCCGCGATGAACGTCCCGAAGCGAGCTTTCAGCGCACGCACCGCGGCCGCCCCAGGCCAGGAGGTGCAGATCGACTCCACCATGCTCGACGTGTTCGTGCGAGACGACTGGGGAATGCCGCAACGCCCCACCCTCACCATCATGGTCGACAAAGCGACCCGCTCGATCCTCGGGTCGAGCATCCGCCTCGGAGCCGCCACCGCACACGACCACGCGGTCCTGCTTGCCAGGTGCCTGGTCCCGAAGCCATTGCGGCCAGGCCCGGACTACTACGCCGAGCACGACCTGCCGGAACTGCCATGGGCCGCCTACCTCAGCCCTGAACAGCGTCGCGAGTACGACGTTCGGCGGCCCTACATCGTGCCGCAGCGAATCCTCACCGACAACGGTTCAGACTTCCTCGCCGTCTCGTTCCGGTCGGCCTGCGCACGGTACGGCATCTCACTCACCGAGTCCGCACCCGGCACCCCGACCGACAAAGCACAGGTCGAGCGGGCCTTCGGCACGATCCGCACCAAGTTCAGCCAGTACCTGCCCGGCTATACCGGCGGCCGCACCGAGCATCGCGGCATCAGCCCGGAGCTCGACGACGACCTGCTGGACGTCGACATGCTCGACGAACTGTTCGAACGCTGGGTCGCGATCGTCTGGCAGAACCGTCGCCACTCAGGGCTCATCGACCCCCGCTACCCCGCCGAACGACACACCCCGAACACCATGTACAGCGCGTTGTTCGAGCTCACCGGATACTTCCCGGTACCGCTCGAAGAGACCGACTACATCGAACTGATGCCGTGCGAGAAGCGCACCATCCAGAGCGACGGGATCGAGCTCCGCAGCCGAATGTACGACTCCCCGCACCTCGGCCCGTACCGAAACCGTCGTGACGAAAACGGACGAGCGCAGCTCTTCGACATCCATTACGACCCGAACGTCGCCGGCCGAGTGTGGGTCCGACCTGACCCGAACGAAACCTGGATCACCTGCGCCTGGAAAGAGATCGACGGCCTGTCACGACCCCACCTCGCTGGAACCATGCGTCGCGCTCACCGCCGGACGCTCGAGCACGGTGGGTTCACCGACGACCAAGCCGACGACCTTACCCTCGGCCTCATTGACGACCTCCAACATGAAGCGGCACAACGCGAGCTCCAGACGCTCTCCGAAGCAGCCCAGGCACGTGACCTCCCGTCGAAATCGCGAACTGACATCGAGGACGACATCCCCGAAGACGACTTCACCCCGCTCAAAACGATCTGACCAAGAAAGGTACATCCCATGAATCTCACCGTCACCGCCACCGAAGACCCATTCGACGACCTCTACGGCCACTTCGACCGGCGAGAAACCCTCCTCAAGATCCTCACCACGCCTCCGAACCCAGCGCCGAGGATGAACCTCGCCGACTACACCGCAATGAACACCGCGGACCGCCAACTGTTCGACCACCAGCGGCAGGAACACATCATCGACGGCGTCGTCGTCGAAACGCCCCCGCTCGCAGAACTCCGTCGACTGCTGCACCGCGCCCTGCTCACCGCTCGCAAACCCGTCGGCCGGGGCGGCCTGATCCTGACCGGCCCCGCCACCATGGGCAAGACCACCGCATCGTTGAAAGCAATGAAGGATGCACTCCGGCACCACGAAGCACGCTTCCCGAACTGGCAGGAGCTCGGCCACACTCCAGTGGTTTACATCGAAGTTCCGCCCGGATCGACCGGGAAAGCGATCATGGGCAGAATCCTCGAGTTCTTCGGCCTGCCAGTCCGTTCCAAGATGACACTCGAGGAACGCACCCAACTTGTCGTGCACCATCTCAACCACGGCCGGACGAGCTTGCTCGTCATCGACGAAATGCAGAACCTCGCCAAGCTCACACTCGGCCACTTCGAAAGCGCGCAAGCCATCAAGGACCTCACCAACGGGATCCGCGCCGTACCGCTCCTGGTCGGCATCAACCTCGATCAGAGCGTCATCACGAACGGAATTCTCGGCGAACAGTTCGCCGCACGATCCAAGACCGTGAAACTCGGCCGCCTCGGCTACGCGACCGACGACGACCGGCGCCTCTGGAAAGGTGCGATCCACGCCTTCGAACAAGAGCTCGTCCTCCTCAACCACAAACCCGGCACACTCTTCCCCCACGCCGAGCTCATCTGGAACCTCACCCGCGGCTCCATCGGCGCACTCGCGAACCTGCTCACCACCGCGGCACTCGACCTCATCGACGCCGGCAACCCCGAGGACGAGACCATCACTCCCGACGTGCTCGCCAACGTGAAACTCGACCTCACCACCGAACGCGAACACGACCGCATCGCCGAAGCGGAGGCCAAGGCCGGACGCAAGAAGTCGGAGAAGCACCGTGCAGCTTGACCAGATCCGCCCGTTCCCGATCCGCGTCCGGGTACATCATCGAGAGACCACCGCGAGCTACGTGCATCGCCTCATCGACGCCAACGCCATCCAACGCCGGACCTGGACCTCGATGGTCAACAGCATCGCCAAGAACGACAGCGTCGCGACCGACCTGGCCGAGGAACGCCTCGCCGAACGAGCCGGGGGACTTCGTCAGGAGCACTTCGCGCTGGCACGCGCGGCAAGGCCGGCGCACGAAGACGGAACCCGCTGCCCGAAATGCGACACTTTGAACTCTCCGCGGTTCGCGTGCCGCCTCTGCGCCGCGGGTGAACTGATCACCCTGCACCCCCATCAGGACGGGAACGTCTGCCGCCGGCACCGGATCTGGACGGGTCTCGGCTTCCTATGGGAGCAACACCCCGTTTCTGAGACCGTGATCCGGGCAGACCGGAAGTACCGCCAGCTGGTGCGAGCCGGACTGCTGGACTCGCACCGACTGGCCGAACTGACAGCATGCATCGACGCATGGCAGAAAGCAGAACAGGACAACCCGGGAAGCGCGTCAGAGCAGTTCACGCTCGCCATCCAGGTGGCCGCGGCCCTACTGCCGGAGAACGGCTCCGACCGGTTGCCGATGCATCGGCCGAGCCCGCCGAACGATACAGCCATCTGGACCGGCTCGTTGACCAGGCCGTGGCTTGTCTCCCGCACGTCACGCTCACCGACCAGCTCTGGATGCTCCTGCTCCCGCAACTGCGCACCGATAGCGACGGTGGGGCAGCCACGTCACCGCACGCATTCCGACTCCCCACCGTCGTTCAGTCCGGCGCGTCAGACACCTTCGACCTCCACACAGTGATGCGGTCCTGCGCCTACCCGCGCGCGACGCACCTGCACCTCAGCCAGTTCGAACACTCCGACCGGCCAGCGCCGCGACATCACATTTCGATGAGCAGTGACATCCAACACCTCTACCGATGCGACCGTGGGCACGCATTTACCTCCACGATGGCAATCCTCAGAAGTTCAGCTCAGGGTGCGGCAAGCGGGTGCCCGTACTGCAGCAACCGGAGGCCGCTGCCTGGGTTCAACACTCTCGCCGACGAGCACCCGGTCATCGCCGAACAGTGGCACCCGACGAAGAACGGGAACCGCCGCCCCGCCGATTTGCTCCCGGGCGCCGGAACGAAAGCCTGGTGGCGGTGCCCGCGCGGACATGACTACACGGCGACACCGAACTCCCGCACCACAAAGGGAACCGGATGCGGCTACTGCGCGAACATCCGAGTCAGCGCAGAGGTGAACGCGCTCAGCCTCACCCATCCAGGCCTCGTCAAAGAGTGGCACCCGACACGAAACGAACAGGTCACCCCTGACGACGTCGTCGCCGGCTCCGAACGGCAGGCCTGGTGGGTCTGCCCAGCAGGCCATGAGTACCAGACGAAGGTTGTTAGCCGGACAAGCGGTCACAACTGCCACTACTGCACCCGGCAGAAGGCGGACCCGCAGCACACAAGTCTCGCTGCGACCCACCCGCGCATCGCAGCCATGTGGCACCCGACAAGGAACGGTGAGCTCACCCCGGAGCAAGTCATGCCCGGGTCACCGAAGAAGGTGTGGTGGCGCTGCGCGAACGGACACGAGTACGACGGTGCGATCGTAAGCCGGGTCAAGGGTGTCGGGTGCCGGTACTGCTCCAACCGTGCACGCTCCGCGACGAACATCATGTCCGTCGCCCGCCCCGACCTCGCCGCGGAATGGCACCCGACGAGGAATGGTGATCTGACCCCGGGCCATGTGGTGCCCGGCACCTCGAAACGGATCTGGTGGCGCTGCGCCGCCGGACACGACTGGCAAGTCAGCGGCGACAACAGGGTCAGGCAGAACACCGGCTGCCCCGTCTGCTCCAACAAGAAGGTCCTGGCCGGCGCGAACGACATGGCGACCACCCACCCCGCTCTCGCAGCCGAATGGCATCCCACCCGGAACGGCGCGCTCTCCCCGCAACAGGTCGTAGCCGGCACCGCGCGCAAGATCTGGTGGCGCTGCGCCAACGGGCATGAATGGCGATCGAGTGGAGACAACCGTGTCACCCACGGGCGAGGCTGCAGCAAATGCGGTCCAGCCGACCACCCGGTGCACGTGTGATGCGCCACACTGAGCGGCGACTCCGTAGGCAACTCAATCGATGGGCAGACACCCACCATCTCGACCCCGACATCCTGACCAACGAAGCGGCCCGGCACGGAGTGACCCTCGAGACGCTCATCGGAAGGTTCGAGCGTGCGGCCCGCCACAAGGACAGGCCGTTCACGCAGCGAGTCGCAGCAGATGCGCTCACCCCGGGCATCATTCATCCCGAGGTCCTCGAACAGCAGACCTGGTGGATCGACATCCTCGGCACCCCATGGCGAATCCACGAACCAGGAATCAGCACACCGCATCTCATCAACGTGCTGATGTTTCTGCGGGAGCAGAGCGGTGAGCTCCAAGCTCTCGGGGAAGGCGAGACTGCAAGCCACTACTATCCGTCCCCATGCGAGTGGCCTGAGTCGACACCTCTCTTTCGCGAACTCCAAGCGGAACTCGAGGACCGCAGCCTGTAGTCGACGTCAACGGAGGAAGAGCACCCGCGAAGCCTCGCATGCCACATTGCACACGAGCGGATCCGGCAAGGACTGAGCTGCTTGCCCAACCAAAGACGAGTAAACCAGTAAACCGGTAAACCGAATGTGCGCTGTAAACCGGGCTGTGATCAGACTGGCTCTCACCACGAACAACCGCGACGTTGACAGCGGCCCGTCGCCACGGGATACCCGTCCAAGCGGCCGTGGATGACTCGTCATTGATCATGTGAATAAAACTAAGGCGGTCGACCGACTATGAGTTATGGTTTTCCCCACGACCTCTCGGTCGCGTCATGAAAGTGAAGGGAATGCACAATGAAGTTCAAACTCGCATCAGCCGCGATTGCCGGCCTGGGGCTCGCGATATCGGCAGTCGGCGTCCTCCCGGCGAACGCCTCGGAATCGCCCGAAACTGCGGACCTGCGCGCCTGGTATGAGCAGGTTGGTGTCGATGACGCAACCGCCAATGAGCTGATCACGAAGATCAATAGGGGGGAGCTGCCAGACTCGGTCGAAGGAGCTCTCAGCCCAGCCGACGTGACCATCTCCGAAGAGAACGGTTGGACCGTCACGCGCAGCACCTATCCCGACGGCTCGGTCGCGCTGACTTATCTGGAACTTCCCGAGGCTGAGGGGCTGCCCGCACTCGCATCCCTGAACTCGACCGAGGCCGCAATCGAACCGATGTCAGTGGGCAACTGCTCCTCCACGGAGGGCGGGTCCGGCTACGCCAGTTACTACGACTGCGGCGTGATCGAGTCCACCGACCTGATCACCATGTCGTTCCGGGCGAACTACACGCGTACGTCTTCCGGCGTCGGAACCATCAGCTCGGCCTATTCGCCGTATGTCTACACCAATGCCGGCAGCGCGCCTACACCCACGTTGACTATCAACCGCCCCAGTGGAACGGTCTCGAACCCGGCGCAGGCGCGGGCCGTAACGCAGTTCAGTGGGGCAAGTGGAGGGTTCACCGCCTACCTCTATCTCAACGTGCACGGCGGCAGCGCCTGGTCATCCAAGTCCGGCTGGTAGAAGGGATCCAACAGCATGAACAAGAGCATCATCAGTCGAGGAGCAGGCATCGCGGGGCTCGTGCTCGCGCTCGCGCTCGGGAACTTTGCGGCGCCGGCCTACGCGGCTGACGCGGAACCCGACTGGACCTACCTCACCGAATTCAACGAGCAGTACGGCGTCTCGGCCGAGGACCAGGCGAACCTCCTCGAGAAGGCAAGAGCAGGCGAGCTCCCCGATTCAATGACCGGCGCCAGCCCCGTCTCCGTCGAAGCTTCTGCCGATGGCCTTACAAAGATCGAGCGATTCGAAGACGGGTCAGTGCTCGTGTCCGAAATCGAAGAGCCCGCCGTCGTTGCACCGGGGCAGATCCAGCCCAGAGGAATTGCTGGCTGTACGCAAACATCTGGCAGCGGCTGGGTTCAGTACACCGGATGCACCGTGAGCACGGCCAGCTCGTACGCAACCCTGTCCTTCAAGGCGAGCTACATCCGCGCCTCGAACGGAACTGGCCAGATCACTCGCGCCGACACGCCCTCAGCGCAGACCTACTACGGCAGCTGCGACGCGTCACCCACGATTAACGTCGTCCGCGCTGTTTCGCAGGGAGCTAGCCTCCCGGCAGTCGCAACCGAACACTGCCACTACGTGAGCTACAACGGTGCAACGAGCGAAGACCTCTACCAGTCGCTCAGGGTAACCGGCGCAGAGGCTTGGATCACCATGTACTAAACGTCGACCGACAGCGGAATCGGCGGGGTGCGCATCAGCGCCCCGCCGTTTTTGCGTTGCATCGCTTCGTTGGCCGCCCATCTCCGTAATCGGGTCATTGCCATGGACAACCCCCGCCCCGAAGACTGCAGGGCGGCCGCGACTGGCGGGCCGATGTCCTCACTGCCGCGCCCAACCATTGATAGCCGACAACAGCCAAGGTGTGGCTATCAGCGGCCGGAGCGCGGACTCAGGCGACGCTCGATAGTCGATCTAAGCGAGGTTCGTCAGCGTCAAAACCAAGACCGGGACAGAGAAGAAGAGCGCTACCGCGCCGATCAGAACAGCGAGCATCGAAAGCCGCACCCCAGACAGCATGCTGTCCCGGCGCAGGTGGGCCCGAGAAATGAGGCCAAGCGTGACCGCCAGAACGCCAAGCGCAAATGTCGCGAGACTCCAACCCACACCCAATCCGATCGAACCCACGGCGGCTACGCCGACCGCCACCCCGGCAACCGCGGTGATCGAAAGCTTGGGTGCCACAGCTCCGTCGGTAGTGTCTATTGCCACTCATCAAGCCTATGCCGTGAGCCCGCGGGAGCCAAGAATAAATAAGTAGGGTGGTCAACTCATAATGCGCTGGCTGTGAAGAACGCACGTAGTTGCGCCCGTTACGACGGCGACGTGCTGCTCAGTCCGTCTACTTGGATCGTCCATACGTCAGATGCTCGGGAGGGCTTCCGCTGCAGAGATCAGTCATATGACCCCTCCTTAGCGCCGCTCGAAGGGGTATGAAGCTCGCTGAAATTGCGGGATCGTCGACGTAACTAAGGTGCACGCCCCAGTACGTTATGGTCGAGCTGCGTGCCCCTGTCTGGTGCAGATGGGACGGACCCGACGAGAGGAAGCAACGATGCCCGCGAACCGCGACCAACTCGAGGCGATCGCGCTGAGGATCGCCCCGCCGCAGGCGAAGGTCGATCACCTCGGCACCGGCGGATATGCGTGCACGTTCCGCATCACAGCCGGCGCCGACGTCTTCGCGCTGAAGATCATCGACCCGGAAACCGCCGACGTCTCCCGCGTCGAGCGTGAACTGGGGGCCCTCCAGCGCGTCGATCACCGTGCCGTGGTGAAGTTCCGTGAAGTGGGCGAGTACACGTTCGGGGACACGACCTACCAGTGGATCGCGATGGACTTCGTCGAGGGGCACACCCTCCGGCAAGCCCTCGACGGGGGCCAAGTGTTCAGCTCGGTCGAAGCGGTGACCCTGCTGCGGAACCTCGTCGAAGGCGCGGCTGCCATCTGGGGAGAGCAGACCGCACATCGCGATCTCGGCCCGCGGAACATCATGCTCCAGGCTGACGGCACACCCGTCATCGTCGACCTCGGGCTCGCGAAACATGTCGACGACGAAACCATGACCGCGCTTCCGACGCCGGGAACACCCGGGTGGATGAGCCCGGAGCAGGTCGGAAGCAGCCCGACGCACGGTGACTGGCGCAGCGACCAGTTCGTGCTCGGCTCCATCGGCTACCTCCTGTTGACCGGCGTCGCCCCCTTCCACTCCCGGAACATCATGGAGTGCTGGCTCGCCCCGGCCACCGTCACGCCGCGGAGCATCCGATCCATCGATCCGAACATCCCAGTCAGCGTTGCTGACGTGGTCGAGCGGATGATGAACCGTCAGCCGCACCGCCGCTACCTAAAGGTGGCCGAATTGCTCGCCGATCTCGAGCGCGCCATCCAGGCCCTCGCCGACGCCGAGGACGATGGGGACGCGCCCGCGGAGTATTACCTGACGATCGGGACCCGCAAGACTTGGGCCGCAAACGGCTTCCTGAACGAGCTCACCCCGGACGGCGCGATCGTCGACGCGCAGGCTGGAAGCCGCGTCTCCGAGTTCGGTGATGCTAGCCAGGAGGCAGGCGGGTACTTCATCTCGGACCCGTCGACGTGGTTCGCACGGAGCCCGGAACAGTATCGACCCGCTGCGTTCACGAAGCTGCCTTACGGGACCGGGCCAGCACTCACTGGTTTCTCATCCGACGACGACCGGCGGAAATGGTGCAAGGTCGTCTGGGACGCTCAGATCGCCGAAGTTCCCGATGTGATTCTGACGCCGTACTTCTACGCAGGTGAAGGCGAGCTGAACTGGGTGCGGGAGTCGCTGGCATGCGCACAGGTCTATGCAGACTTCGCAGGTCAGCGATCGCAGGCACCGGAGGTCTGGACGTCGGTGCTGATCCACGCGAACTGGCTTTCGAACCCGCAGGCCCGTGACCGGCTACTGACCTTGCTGACCGGGCAACCGATGGAGCGGCTCTACCTCCTCGTGCACACCGGGCAGCTCTCATTCGGACCGCTCGGAGATGTGGGAGCCCTCACTGGGTTCCGGGACCTTTTCGAAGTGATGCGTGACGCAGGCGTCCCGGTAGTGGCGGGGAAACGTGCGAGCAGCGGGCTGTTGCTGCTCGCGCTCGGCGCCGCCGGCTGGGGGACGGGGATCTCCGCGAATCTGATGAATTCCGCCCCCCACCCAGAGGAGGAGCAGCGCGGCGGCCCGCCTGCCGACCGGGTGTATGTGCCGCGGTTGCTGAATCAGATCACCACGCCGGCCTACGTCCTGATGCGGAACACCGCCCCTCACCTCGTGGAGCTTGGAACCGGCCCAGGCAACGCACTTCTCGCACAGAACGCGAATCTGGAGTCGCTGACCACGGGCCAGCGGATTCTGCTGAACCAGCACAACCAGATTGCGCAGCGCGCTCGAGCGTCGGAGCTTTCAGGCCTTCCGGCCGGCCAGCGGATCTCCAGGATGCGCGACTGGGTGACAGAGGCTAGCGAGGCGTACCGAGAATTGCCACCGTCGCGTCAGCTCAGCGACGGCTCCGGGTTCCTCGCAGCCTGGGACGCGGCGCTTAGCTGACGACCATGTTCCGTGCGGGTGAGCCCGCCCGGCGTCCGTCGATACGTCGGCTGGCCGCGAGCACCTGCTCGGAGGCCAGCCGGCGGCGACCCGGAGTCGCGAGGGAACGACCGGCCGGCTCGACGACCTCGTCGCACGAATCTTGGTGGACGGCCAAGAATCCGACGCCGAGCTCTCGCGCCCGTCCCATCGTTCGGGCAGTCACACGCGAAGCTGGCACCGCGAGGTAGGCGACCTCGGCGAACAACCGGTAAGAATGCGCCTGAGCGAACCCGCGCTCGGACGGGCGAAGTTTTAACTCCACGGCTACGAGCTGGTCGAACGGGTCACGAGGCTGCCTGCGAGCCCGGTACCCAGTCACAGTCACCGTCAACATGCTCGACGCTAGTAGCGGCCGCACCGCTCGCCGCGACAGATCGGCATATGAGCCAGGCGCCCACTCACGGAGTTCATCCTCCGTACGGGTCACTCGGCAAAACTCCAAGAGCGCAAGCTGGACGGGGTCGGTGATCGGATCAGCCTGCCGTCGACGGTTGCGCAGCTGCTGCTTCGCCCCGACACCAGCGACGATGTCGGGAATGCCGTACCCGACTTCAACCTCCTCAGCGATGCACGAACCTCCGTAGGTGTGAAGCCACTTCGCGACAGGGGCAGCCAGCTCGGCTTCGCTCGTGAACATTTGCCCTCCTACGGCGCTGGTACGCGCTAGTCCTGACGGTAACACAGGGGATCCGAGCCGTCTGCTGAGCCTCCGACGGCGGGTCTGGTGCAGCAGTCGACGAACGCATCTGGTTCACCGAACGGTCCCTGCGGGTCAGCTCAACCCGCCCTGGCGAGACATGCGGCGAATTCGCGAGTGATCCGCCACTCCTCTCCGGATTACATGCGCGGACCGTGCTCTTACTGGGTTCGTCCGGACCGTCAGCCTTGGAGCTCGGGGCGTTACCGCAGCGGGCGTCCAGTGACATCGACTAGTTGCCGCTGTTGACCAGACAGCCGGGTCCGTCGGAACAGCAGCAGGTATCGGGCGCGGCCGTTGCTGAACGATTCGAGTTTGAACTTCGTCGCACCGCGCGAACTCAGCAGGGTGAGTTCCGTGAGATCGCCCACACCCTGGGCGGGCATCTGGCTGAGCAGGTGGAACAAGGGCATCTCCGGCGTGATCCGGTCGGACGGCAGCATCCCCTGCAGTGGTCCGTGTCGGCGATCGAACGCTTCGGAGGTCGCGCATTGGCCGGCGAACACCGGGATGTGGACGCCGCCGCGATGCCTCTGCTCGAACAGGCCGGTCGTGAGCAACGCCAGCGGTCGGCCGCTGTGCTCCACATATTGCCGGATGGTCGCGGCGGCGCTGGCTCCGTACTCGGCGGCCAGCGCCAGCGGTGTCGCAATACCAGGGGCGTCGCTGTCGGCTTGGGTGTTGAAGCGGCCGGCACCGAACATCAGTTCGCCGGCGAACGCGTTCGCCTCCCGCTCGAACGTAGCCTTGGTCGTCGGCGAGAGGGTTCCACGGTCGTCCAGATGGAAGGACTCCTCCTGCCAGGGGAGCACGAAATGCCCGATCTCATGAGCGGTTGTGAACCGCTTCTGCCGGTCCGTCTGGTCGGGGTCGACGTAGATCGTCTTCTGCTTCACCGAGAGCATGCCGAGCAGCTTTGAACGAGTTCGGAGCTTCGCCATCGCCCGCAGAAGTGCTGGGGGCGGGTCTGCTCCCAGGTCGAACAGATCCGCCTGACGAAGCTTCACGGCTTCGGCAACCCGTTCCAACGGAACAAAGGAATCATCCGTCGCGTCAGCGGCAATCAGCGCACCACGAGCGTGCTTGCGAATGTCGATGAGACTGTCGAGGCGCTCGAAGTGCATTTGGAGTGGTTCTATCTTCTCGACTTCAGGAAATCAATGTACTGGATGACAGCAGAGGTTTCCTCTTCGTCCAAGTCTTCCAACGAGCGCAGCGGAAAGCCGTTCAAGGACTCCTCTCGTTTGGACGCCTCAGTTGATCGAATCGTGTGCCCGGCGCGCTCGAGAAGTTCTCCGTAGTCGATGCCGTAGGCGACGGCAAGAAGGTGCAGGATTCGAGGAGATGGTTGCTTGACGTTCCCAGCTTCGATCTGACTGAGGTAGCCGTTAGTCACGGACTTCTCAGTGGCTTGCTCGACGCCACGCAATGTCATCCCCGACGCCTTCCGGGCGTCTCTTAAATACTTGCCGAGCGCGACTGGATCGACTTGATCTGGGTTTATTCGCTTGTCGGTCATACATTCAGTGTGCGCCGTTCTGCTTACTTTGGCAAGCAGAGGTTGTTTGGGGTATGCAAGGTCTGCTATGCTTGATATAGAAAGCACGCTTGACCCTGGTCAAGCAAAACGGCCCAGGTGCGCTGCAACGCATCCTGGGCCGGGGCAACACCCTCCTGCGCCGACCGGCGCGGGAGTCCCAGACATCAGTCGGGGGAGTGCGGCATTTCCTTGAGGGGAATGTGGCGACTTTACCAGAGTGATGTCCGAGCCCCTGGAAGGGGAACATCATGACCGTCGCCATCGACGACACCGCTAAGAAGCCCGCCCCGAAGCTCGTGCAGGTCATCTTCAACAAGACGAAGACGATCGAGTTGCCGAAGGGCAAGCTCACGGGCCTGGAGATCAAGCAGCACGCCATCAACCAGGGCGTTCAGATCCAGCTGAGCTACGTCCTGTTCCTCATCAAGAACAAGAACCACCGGCAGGTGATCGGTGACACCGACGTGGTCACCATTCGCGAAGGGCTCGAGTTCGCAGCCGTCACTGACGACGACAACTCGTGAGGCCGGCCATGGCAATCACCGACGAGATCACGACCGCGCTCAACGAGCTGCGGGCAACCTTCCCGGACTCCTCGATCGTCGTCGCGGAGACCGGAGATGGCGGCGCCTGGGTGAGGGTCGAGCCCGTCCCCACCGGCGACGCATTCATTCAGGAGCAGACTTGGGTCGCGTTCCAGGTTCCGTACACCTACCCCGACGCGGACATCTACCCGCACTTCGTGCGGCCCGATCTTGCCCGAAAGGACGGTGCACACCTCGGCGAGGGCATGCAGCAGCCGGTCGGGTTCTGGACCCACGGCGCGGAGATGGGGACGCAGCTCTCGCGCCGCACGCCTGAGATAAACGGGAACACCAACACCGCGGCAGGCAAGCTTCTGAAGGTACTCCGATGGCTGAGCGCACGATGACCTGGACGGTCCGGATGTCCGGCGAACACTGGGCGGAGCTCTCCGCCCAGCTGTTCCCGGGCGACCGGGACGAGCACGGTGCAGTCCTGCGATGCTCCATCGCCACCACCCCGACCGAGACCCGGGTACTGGTGCGCGAGGTGATCCCCGCGATCGACGGACTCCACTACCTGCCCGGGACGCGCGGATACCGGAAACTGGACGCCGGGTTCATCCTCGACACCGCCCTCGACTTCGCCGAAGACAAGTCGGTGTACCTCGCTGTGCACTGCCACGGTGGGAAGGACCGGGTGGCGTTCTCCGATGTGGACAACTCGTCCCACGAGCGTGGCTACCCGGGGCTGCTCGAACTGATCGGGGCGCCGATCGTCGGCGCCCTCGTGTTCGCCGAGAACGCAGTCGCCGGTGACCTCTGGCTGGCAGATGGTGGACGCGTCCCACTGGACCGGTTGATCATCACCGACCCTGTTCGGCGCGAACTCACGCCTACGCCGACGCGTGCCGCTCGTGCTGGCGAGGAGTACAACCGTCAGGCCCTGATGTTCGGCGACCGAGGCCAGGAGATCCTTGCACGCCAGAAGATCGCGATCGTGGGACTCGGCGGCGCCGGCTCGCTGATCAACGAGTTGCTCGCCCGCGCAGGTGTCGGGCAGCTCGTCTTGATCGACGACGACATCGTCGAACCGTCGAACCTGTCACGAATCGTCGGCGCTACCCGAGCCGACGCGCGCGCTTGGACGGTACGCGAGGACCATCCGAGTTGGCTCCGTCGACTGGGTCGGCGATTGGCGTCCAAGAAGGTTCACGTCGCCGAACGGGTCGCGCGGCAAGCTCACGCGAACATCCAGGTCGACGCCGTCGTGGGGACGGTTCAGGAGCCCCGGGTTGCCGCCCTGCTCCGTGACTGCGATCACATCTTCCTCGCCGCGGATAGTGCAACGGCACGGTTGGTCGTGAACGCGGTCGCGCACCAGTACCTGATCCCGGCCACCCAAGTCGGTGCGAAGATCACGGTCGACAAGGCCACCGGCACTGTCGAGGATGTGTTCGCTGTCAGCCGGCTGGTTATCCCAGGCCGCGGGTGTCTCCGCTGCAACGGCCTCATCTCACCAGATCGACTTCGGCAGGAAGCCACAGACCCGGAACAACTCCGACGTGAGAAATACGTCGAGGGTGAGACGATCCACGCCCCGAGCGTGATCACCCTCAACGCAGTCGCAACCAGCCACGCGGTAAACCAGTGGCTGATGTCGGTGACCGGGCTCGGAGTCGGGGGCGACGAGATCACCTGGATGTTCGCCGACGCCAGGACGGGTGAGTTCATCGTCGACGAACCTCGCAAGGATCCCGATTGCCGGTACTGCGGACCGGGTCGATACGGGCTCGGAGATTCGCGGCGGTTGCCGACGAAGCTGGGCTGATCACGACCGGGGCTCACGGGGAAGGACTGCTTCTTCAGTGAGCCTCGGCCTGGATCCTCGCTTCACGCAACCGCCAGCTAACGAGCCCAGATCATCTCAACGGTGCTGACGGAAAACAGCCCGAAGCCGGACCGGCAGCTCGTTAGGTTTGCAGGTGACTGCCTCGCCCTTACGGCGACCGCTCTTCGCGTGGCGGACTGTGATCGAATTCGCGACACTGCCCGGAACGGTTTCGACACAGGCCTCCAACTCGAGCTTGCCAGCCTCGGTGGCGAAGCAGGTCTGGTGGCCGGAGTGTGGAGACCGTCTGCTCCATACCGCATCCTTGCCGCCCTTGTAGCCCAGGGCGGCGTCGAGCTCGGCCATGGAGGCGAACCTCTTGGCCGGGTCGCGCGCCATCGCCGTCTCAACGATCCTGGCCAGCTTCACTGGGACGTGCGGTGCGACGTCGCGCAACCGGGGTGGCGGGCCGGCAACGACACCGGTGAGCACCTGCTCGGGGGAGCCGCCATAGTACGGTGCTTCTCCCGCGAGCATCCAGTACAGCGTCGCGCCGAGTGAGTACACATCGCTGACCACCGAGGCGGGCCGGTCATTCGCCGCGGACCACAGGCCCAGCGCGTGCGCCGCCACCTCTGGCGCGGTCGTCCCGGGAGCGCAACCCGTCACACCGGCGGTGCCATCGCTGTACAACCGTCGAGCGAAACCGAGATCGCCGACCTGCACTGCTCGAGCACCATCAAGGAACAGGTTCGCCGGCTTGACGTCGTTGTGGATGAGCTCGAGGTCATGCATTCGCGCGAGTCCTCGCGAGGCGTGCCGTGCCCACGAGCGTGCGTCAGAGACGCCGGTCCCGACAGCGGGCACGATCTGATCCGCGATCGTGCCGTGCTCCGCGATGCTCGTCACGATGTACGGCACACCTGACGCGAGATCTGCGTTGAGAACCGGCAACAAGTAGTGACCCGAGACCCGCTTGAGTAGCACCGCCTCCTTCCAAACCCCGACGCCCTCCGCAGAGGTCGGCAGGAGCTTCAGCGCTGCGGGTTCCCGGAGGTGGTGATCGAGGACCGCATACACAAAGCCTTGCCGGCCGCTTCCGAGCAGTCGTTGCACCTCGTACCGACGTTCAATACGAAAGCCCGGAGGCAGGCTATCGAGAGGTGGAAACGTCACACCTCCAGCGTAGAGAATGACACTCATGCGTGTCTTGGGCCTCGCGGTCGACTACAACAAGCGTCCGACCCTCCGTGCGGTGCTCCTCGACCGTTCCGAAGCGGATCAGAGTATCCATCTGGAAACAAAATTCGAGGTTCCCGCGTCCGACGGTGACGACCTCGCCACCCAACTGAACGAACTCGCGACGGCCATCAGTGCAAGAGTGAGTTCGCTCAAGCCCGACGCCGTGATCCTTCGACGAGCTGACCGTCCTGCCCGGCCGTCGAACCAGGATGGGCCTCGGTTTCGACTGATGGCAGAAGGTGCGGTTGTGAGTGCCGTCCGAGCAATCGTGCAGGACACGTTCGTGCGGAACGGAAAAGAGTGTGGGCAGGCGTTCGGCGCCGACAAAGCCGGCGTGGATGCAGCCGCGGCAAAGCACGTTACCGCCGCAATGGTGCCAGCATGCGCCGCAGCGTTGTCCGGTCTCGCTAAACTGCCTCAATAGAACCTATATTCGAAAACCCCGCCGAGATGGCTGACGAATCGCGAGCGGCATGACGATACTAAAGAGCATGGACATGATCTTCACCGAAGATATCTCCGAGGTGCAGGCCAGGCTGTACGCTGCCCAGCGCCATGCGGCGACGCTCGGCGGCGACGAACTGAAATCCGCTGCAGCCGCTGCTGGTGCGCTCGCCCAGTCAGGTGAGATGGAGTTAGTTGCCGCCGACAGTGCAGGGGAGCGGATCGTTGGCGCTGCAAGTCTGCTCTACGACTGCATCATCGCCGACACCACACGACGGCACGACGGGAGAGTCCTCTTGATCGTCGCAGGAATGATTGCTGGGCCTCACGGGATCGCCCGCACCGCAGAGATCGCGCGATCCGCCGGCGCCGCCGAAGTTCATGCTTGTCACCTGGGCGGCTGGGATGGCCCGATCCGCGGTTGTAGCACAGTACAGCTTCTTGAGAGCGTCAACGCGTTGACCTGATCCCTTGTTTGAGCGAGGCTGATTCAACTTCGAGAAAGTGCCGCCGCAAGGTTCGCCACCCCAGATGGCTATGCGGGCGCCAACACCGGCAGGCGGAGTGGTCGAGTTGAATCGCTCACCCGCCGGCACCAGCGCGAAGCGCGAGCCGCGTCCATCGAGAGTTCGCTGCGGCTGGGGCCGACGTGAGATGGAATGCCGAGCAGGCGGTGCACGGATGCACGCCGACCACTGCTCGGTCGCGGTGTTGGTCGCGCATCCGGGCTCGAACGGCGAGCAGCGCTCGACCGGCTGCGTGAAGGGACGGGAAGGGGACTTTCGGGCAGGTTGACACCACGGGCTCCATGTCGAAGAAACAGGAACGACCGCGGGTAGCGAACTCCCGAACTCTCGGCGTGAACGCCTAGGCAGCTATGACCTGCGGGGCGATGCTCACGGACCGATCGGCATCCCGGACAATTGCGAACTGCGATACTGGCGATCCGCTCGCCGAAGCGCAGCAAATCGCGGGCCATTCGAATGCGGAAGGCGCAGCACATCAAGGCAGTCGGCTGAGGCAAGTCTGGTGCGGGCTAGGTCGGGCAGACCATACTTCACCGCTTGGCGTGCGCCCTGCGACATGACTGTCGCGTTCGGCTCTGCGTACTGGAGCCCGCCGTGATCGTTAGCCGGATGCGGCCAGGAATTCTCGACTGCTGTCGGTGGTTGCAACCTATGATGGGTGCAACAAAAGTGCACACTCGAGTAGGGAGGCAGACGTGACCGACAGGCAGCGGATCACCGAAGACGAGGACGGTCCATACGGCGGCCTGCCCCCAGCCGACCGCACGCTCCTCCTCGACCCGCCGATTGAAGTGGCGATCATCGAGATCCAACACTCAACGAGCATCTCGACAATCACCGCTGAGGATGCCATCGCCATCCGGGATGAAGTCCAAACTGCGACTGAGACCGACTACCCAACCATTCAGCAGGCTGTCCGACAGCAGGTCCAGGTCACGGCGTCTGAAGAGCGCCCGCTCCACATCGAGGATGCGTTCCACGGTTGGCAGTTTGCAACGGCTGATGGCCGAAAAACCATCACTGTTGTGCCCGGAACGCTCGTGCTCCAAGTCACCGACTATGAGCGATGGAGGACCTCACTCCGCGAACCGCTCCAGGCCTTGCTCACCGCGATCATCGATCGTGTCGAACCTCAGCTCGTCCACCGAATCGGGCTCCGGTATGTCGACCGGCTCCGGGACGGCCGTGAGTCCATCGCTGACTGGCGGGGGCGGATCTCCGACAGCCTCCTAGGCCCGATTGGCAACGAGGTATTCGGGGACGCCGTTTCTACGGCGCAACAGCAGATTGAGATCGAGCTTGACTCTCATCGTCGAGCCATCCTCCGACACGGAACCTTGATGGACAGTGGGTCATTGGCTACTGATTACTTGATCGATATCGATGTTTTCGATCAGCGGACGACACGTTTCGACGCAGAAACCGTGCTCGCGACAGCGGTGCGGTTGAACCGAACCTCCGTCTCCCTGTTCCAAGCGTGCTTGGACCCGGCGTACTTCAAGACCTTGCGGAAAGGTGAATCAGAATGAGCGTCGCGCTCGCAGCTCGACCGGCCATCGTGGCGCCTGGGCGTACTGGCACGGTGTACGTCACCGGACGCGAATCGATTACTCACACATCAGTCGACACGACCGGCAGCGTCGATCCGCAGCTTCGGAACGGTTTCGAACAGTTCGCGGCCGCGCTCGACACAGTTCCGATCCTCCTTGACCTCGTGCTCGTCTCCCGGTCCACCCGAGGCGGATATCTCCGCGGGTCAACTTGGCCGGTCGGGCTTTCGTTCGCAGTCGATTCGCTGCTCCCGGCGGAGACCGCGGACGACCCGTCGACCTCCGGAGCCTCCGATGTCGTCGAGCTCGTCCGGTCACTCGAAGGCGAGCTCGGTCTGCCGCTTCGAGACGTGCTGATGGCAGCCGGAATCAAGAAGCGCACATTTCACTCCTGGGTTGGGAGCAAGTCACGAACGCCGCACCTCCAAAGCCAGGGACGGCTCTGGCTCCTTGCCGACGCCGTAGAAGACCTCCGCGAAACGCTCGATCAGCCGATCAAGAACTGGCTCCACGCTCGCCCTGAGCGACTTGCATTGCTGCGGGCAGGGGACTTCGATGCCCTCGTGGACGTATCCATCGAGCCCGCCCGAGGAGAGCAGTACCGACCGGCGTTCCGTGCCGGCGTTGCCGAAGAAGTCGACATGCCGGTCATCCGGACGAAGACCTCGAAACCGCTGGGAGGCGGGGACCGGAGGCGTCCGTGAACCTCGACAACCTTCTGCCTGAATGGACCGAGTCCGAAATCACGAGCCTGGAACCTTGGCGCCAAGGACACCTCGTGTGGGTCGAGCCGCTTCCGTGGCCGATCCCGGAGTACAAACCTGCTGATGCTGATGCTGATGCTGATGCTGATGCTGATGCTGATGCTGATGCTGATGCTGATGCTGATGCTGATGCTGATGCTGATGCTGATGCTGATGCTGATGCCAACGACGACGAGAGCGAAGCCGAAGAATCTGACTGGGCCGTTGACGGGCTCGAGCTCGTCGCCATCATCTCGCAGACATGCGACGTTGTGCTCACCGGCCCCGGGCAGCGCCATCCGTACGTGCAGGTCTGTCCGGTACGCGACGTGAGCGTGTTCCCACCCGAGAAGGTCGCACAGATCAAACGTGGCGAAGTCGTGGAATACGTGTATCTCACCAACCCGAACCTCGGTGGCCAGAACCTCGCGGTCGATCTTCGCGCCAGCATGCCGCTGAGCAAAACGGTTCTCGCGGGCGCGACTCCGGTCGTTGGCTTCGACAGCGAAGCCGAAGAGGTGGACCTCGCAGATCGTGCCGCCAGAAAGCTCATCCGCCCGGCCCTACACGATGCGTTGACTGCCGGTACCATACCCAACCTTCGCGCGCTCATCAGTCGTGCCAAGAAGAACAACGCTTGGCCGGACTCCATCGAACAGTTCCGGTTGATCATCCTTGAGGGGAGCCGGCTCGAGCCGAAGAGAATCCAGCTTCTTGTGCTGACCGACACCGAGGTCCCGGCGTCAGAACGACAACCGCTACGTGAATTCATCAAGGCTGAGAAGAAACCCCTCGCGAAGGCTGGCATACTCCTTGCGGGGGCCAGCTACGTGAGAGTCGACAGAGTCAACGTCGATAGGTACCGCTCGTCCGTCCCGATCGAGGTGCCCAGCCTGGAGCGTGGGACTTTCGCCTGATTCCCGCGCTCCGTGGCTCGAGTTGGCACCGGCAAACCGTGGTTCCGCAAGCACCACGTGCTATCCACCGGAGCGTGGTGTCCACGTCTCAAGGCGATCATCGCCTCAAAATGACCGGACCCTGTCGCCGAGGGTCACGCTGCTCTGCACAGTGGCTCGGCCAGAGGTGGATTCGGGCAGAAGAGGACTGAACCTACATCCACGATGTGGCGATGAGCGCCGTGCTGGGACTGGCAGTGCCTGCGCTCCTCGTGCTCGCCGTTGCAATGTTGCAGGCAGGCGCAACGTTCGTAGCTTGACCCCGCTGAGCGAAGGCCACTTCGGCTTCGCGCGACGGAATCGCGAGCGTCCCTAGCGACGCGGGCACCCGCACACCACTGGACGCAATCGTCGAGTTGAATCGCTCACCCGCCGGCACCAGCGCGAAGCGCGAGCCGCGTCCATCGAGAGTTCGCTGCGGCTGGGGCCGACGTGAGATGGAATGCCGAGCAGGCGGTGCACGGATGCACGCCGACCACTGCTCGGTCGCGGTGTTGGTCGCGCATCCGGGCTCGAACGGCGAGCAGCGCTCGACCGGCTGCGTGAAGGGACGGGAAGGGGACTTTCGGGCAGGTTGACACCACGGGCTCCATGTCGAAGAAACAGGAACGACCGCGGGTAACGACGCATACTTTGCCGCAATTGATGCGACATCAGCGTGCCCCAAGTCGTAACTCGCTGTCCGGCGGCGGGCCGTCGGAACTGATGCGAGCAATCTCAGTGCCCACGATGTTAGCGGGTCACGTCGGGATGAGCGAGGACAGTTGCTGACGGCGCATCGTTTCTCCATGTAGTCATTCCGATTCGGCGTTTCCGCGGCCGTTTCGGGGCTTCGCCCGTGCGACCGGGACGAGCTGAACAGGTGGCCGAAGCCCTCCGGTTGCGATTGGCTCAGCGGGCCTCTCGCCACCGACGGTGTCCGACACGCGCTCGACGAACTCGTCGCCGACACGGTGATGAGCTCACGCTCCGCCGCGCCGTAGGACGAGGGGGATCGGTGTATCGCGTCTGGCCCCAGTCCGGGGGTGATCGTGGGCCAACCGGTTCGGCAGCGTCATGGGCTCTCGTACGCTGGAGTTCTGCTCAGCTGGCGGGCCGCGGAACGGAGTCCGATCCCAAAGGGTGAGACGAGTTCCCCACCGCAGAAGCATCCCTTCGTGAATGTCACTTGCGAAGGAAGTACGTGGGATCGACGCGGCAGAGACATGCAGGGGCCCGGGTTCTGTACCGGGCCCCTGTGTCATGCCTGGACCCATAACTCGAATCGGCGCGTACCAAAGGCGTGTCAGTGCATCACAACGGTTGTGACGATTCGAGGCCTCAGCAGACATGCCTTCGCGCGGCCTGAGATCGAGCGAGGCTCCAACCTGGGACCACCGACATTCATCAACACCACGAGCAGGCACAAACTGCCGCGCGTTCACCCCTGGCGGGGGTGAAGCTTGCCAACGATGGGCGCTACCTGACTCCCTAGTTGTGTTGCAGATTCAATTCAAAGACGCCCCTGCGCCATGGCTATGGCATTGTGCCTACCGTGACTGATTACCAAGCCTCCGGCGTGATGAACGACCGAGTACGCCCCCGCGTGCTCCTCTGGGTCCAATCTGATGAAAGCCTGCCGAACTATGCCTGGGTCGCCGAGCGAGCGGGGACATACCGTCGTGTCCGGAAGCTCCGCGAGGTTGATCTGACGGAATGGGACGTAATCGTCACCGATGAGCCTCACGCATCAATCGCAACTTCGGAGTACGGAGGCCTGCGTAAGGCGGTCTGGGGACGTGTTCCCGATCGCCTCTACATCTTTCGGATCTTCTCATCGAATGCAGGCGGGAGCGGCCGATCGTACTTTGAGTTCAATCTCGACGAGGACGGCAGCGCGGCGACAGATCGAGCGCTGAAGCACAGTGCGGGTGTCGCCGGCCACAAAATGATGCGAGTGACGGCTCTCCCGGAACCGCTTCAAGATCTCGTGAAATCGAAGCTGCTGCCCGCCGTCGAGGAACGGCCGAATCAGTTCGGGATACTGGAGACCGCTGACGAGCTAGCGCCCGCGATCATCGACCTTCGCCCCTTCCTGATTGGCCCAACGGACGTAATCATCGCCGCGAGCTACCGGCGTCCAGGAGGAGGGGCGATCTGGCTGTTGCCCAACGATGCTCAGGACATTCCCGCATGGTTCGACGTCGCCATTACTGAATGGCACACGAACGATCCACGCACCTTTCCCAATGTCACGACTTGGCAGACGGACAGGGCTTGGGACACGGCCGAGGAACGTGTGGCACGGGAGAAGCTTCGCCTCATCGACGAGGAGTACGCGACTGTCGCCGCGGAGTACGAGAAGTCACGGGCGCAGGCTCAGCGCGCACTGACCGACGCGACCGCTCGTGCTGTCACCGGCCCCAAGTCGCTTCTAACGTCACAAGATGAGCCGCTGCAGAACGCGGTTTATGAGGCACTGGTCCACGTGGGATTCGCAGTTGACGACATGGATCAGATGTGGCCCGATCGCGAGCGTCGGGAAGACTTCCGAATCAGCGACCCGGATTCACCGGACTGGCTCGTGCTGGCTGATGCGACGGGGGTTGCCAAAGGAGCCCCGGGATCAAAGATCACGACAGTCTCGGGATATGTGACCAAATACGTACTCGACGAAAAGCCAGAAAAAGCCCCGGGCATCTGGATCATTGTCAATCGCCTCTTTCATCGTGATCCGAAGACGAGGGGAGCAATCTATCGTGATGACGACCTGGCTGTCCTGACCTCTCAGAACGGCCTGGCGATAGATTCGGCAGCGCTCTTCCTATTGATTCAACGAGTCGAATCGGGCTCACCACACGCGCACGCTGCGCGGTCCTGGCTCCGAGAGAGATTCGGTCAAGCCACCGTCGACGACGTCGAGGAGTGGCTCGCTGCAAACCTCTAAGAGGGTCCTCGCGCTGGCGAGCCTGAGCCCACCGGAGACCGAGTCTGGGATAGCGCCCTCGCAGCGCTCGTGGCGTGGAGGCTGAACCAAGAGAAGATCCCGCTGCCCGCGTGGGTAGACAATCCAGAGCGCACCCTTCCCGAACCGGTCGTCTTCCGAGCCGACCCGGCTGACCCCGCGCCCGAGCGCAAAGACGTCCCGGATGAATTCGCCAACCGTGGCCTGCTCGCCTAGGCCGACGCCTTCGCAAGCGTCTGAGCGCTGCCGCCCGCGACGCCTGACGTCTCCACGCACAGGATCAAATAGTTTGAACGACCGACTCGTCGCCAATTTGCGCCCGCGCAGAGCGATAACGGATCAACTGCAAACGAAAGGATCAGAAGCCCTGGAGGCTCACAGTTCTGCGGCTTTCCGACGATGAGGGGTGGATGCCACGTGGCATCCACCCCTCATTCGCGCTGGAGCGCAGGGGATTCGGCGCCCTAGGATTCGAGCATGGGTGCGTGGGGTACTGGTCCGTTCGAGAACGATGCGGCAGCCGATCTGCTCGCCGATCTGGCCGAAGGCGAGTTCGACTTCGACGAACTGCGCGAGGAAGCGGCATCCGGGTATCTCGAGGTCGATGCCGGACAGATCGTCCTTGCACTGGTCGAGCTCGTCACCGCCGTGGAGGAGGGGCGCCGCCCTGATGGGGTGTCGAACGCTTCGCTGGCGTTCGTCTCGGGATTCGATCCCGAAGCGCGAGCCGCCCTGCGCGAGCTTGGCGCCGCAGTCGTGTCCGGTTCCGACGATTCCGAGTTGTTCGAGCTCTGGGAGGAGAGCGGCGATCTCGACGAGTGGTTGGTTCCGTCCCGAGCAGCGCTCGAGAAGCTGAACTGAGTCGCCGCGGAGAGAGTCGCTTGCCCGAACATCGGGCCTGGGAAGCGGTCTCGCCGCGGGCGGGTGCGCTTCGGTCACGCCGGACATCGGCCGTGAAGCGCCGCTCAGCCGTCGCCCGTGCCACCGGCATCCGACGGCTGCCCGGGATGCCCGAGCTGCGCCGTGACCGCGCGGTCGACGTTGCCGTGGATGCGGTCCGTCCCGAGCCGCTCGAGCACCCCGTCGCGCGCGAGCGTGGCGCGCACGACCTGCTTCACCCGGGCGAGGCGGAGGGTGACTTCGGAATCCTTCGCGAGTTCGACGATGTCGCTGAACTTCGCGCATCCTTGAGAGTCGATGAAGTTGATGCCGCCGCAGTCGAGGACGATCCCGGTGAGGTCGGGCGTCGAGTGGATGATCTCGCGGATGCGGTCTTCGAGGGCGTCGGAGGTCGCGAAGAACAGGCCCCCGTCCATGCGGATCACGACGACCCCGGGCACGCGCTCGTCGGCGGGGTGCTCGTCGACGTCGCGGAACACCTGCGTGCCCGGCTCCCGCGCGAGGGTCGCGATGTTGGGGTGCGTGGCGACGCCGATGAGCCAGACGATCGACAGCCCGATGCCGATCATGACCCCGGCGAGCACACCGAACGCCAGCGTGCCGACGATGGCGGCGACGGCGATCCAGAAGTCGAACGGCTGCACGCGGGCGAGGCGCCGCATCTCGGGGACGTTGATCATGCCCATCACGACCGCCTCGATGATGAGCGCGGCGAGCACCGGCTTGGGCAGCCCGGAGAAGAGCGGCGCCAGGATCAGCAACGTCAGGAGCACGGTGACGCCGGACGTGATCGACGCCAGCCCCGTGCGGGCGCCGGAGTGGTCGTTGAGCGAACTAGCGGAGAGGCTCGTCGACACCGGCATGCCCTGGAAGAGGCCGGCGCCGGCGTTCGCCATGCCCTGCGCGATCGACTCCTGGTCGATGTCGACCTGGTAGCGGTGCTTGGCGGCGAACATCCTCGCGTCGCCGGCGGTCTGCGAGAAGCCGATCAGCACGAGCGCGACCGCCGCGATCCCGACCGTCGCCGCGTTGTCCCACATCAGGCCGAGGTCGGGCACGGTGAATGCCGGCAGCCCCCGCGGCACGTCGCCGACGAGCGCGACGCCGCGCTCGCCGAGATCGAGGAGCCACGATGCCAGCAGGCCGCCGACCACGAGCACCAGCGCGCCGGGCAGGCGGGGAGCGACCCGGCCGACGCCGAACACCACGACGAGCGAGACCGCGCCGACGATGAGCGTGGTCGGGTGCGTCTCGTCGAGGGTGCCGAACCACGACCACAGCTCCTGGATCGCGTTCGAGCCGCCCGACTCGGTGCCGGTGAGCTTCGGCAGCTCGGAGATGACGACGTCGACGGCGGCGCCGAACAGGAACCCGGTCACCACCGCCCGTGAGAGGAACTGGGCGATCCAGCCGGCTTTGAGCACGTACAGGAGCAGGAAGAGCACGCCGGAGGCGAGCGTGATGCCCGCGACGAACGACGCGATATCGGCCTGGTCGGTGAGGCCGGTCGCGATCACGGCGCTCGCGGCCACGGCGGCGAGGGCCGAGCTCGGGCCCATGGAGATCTGCCGGCTCGTGCCG
Organism: Agromyces sp. NPDC058104; assembly: GCF_042884835.1. NCBI lineage: Bacteria > Bacillati > Actinomycetota > Actinomycetes > Micrococcales > Microbacteriaceae > Agromyces > Agromyces sp. NPDC058104. Next base: position 712,703 of record NZ_JBHVTD010000002.1, read on the forward strand.
AAGATCCCGTAGAGGAGCGCGCCCGCCGCGGCCGCGTAGAGCCCGTTCTGCAGCGGGATGCCGGCGATGCCCGCGTAGCCGAGGTTCTTCGGCACGATCAGCGCCGCGACCGTCACGCCGGCGATCAGGTCGCCGCGGAGCCAGCGGCGATCGTAGCGGCGGATCCAGCCCGCGATCGGTACCAGTCCGGCGGCCGTGCGCCGCCGGTTCCTGTCGCCCGTCGGACTCGCCATGCGCCCTCCCCGTTCGACGAAGTCTGGCACACGCGCGTCGCCCGGGCGAGGGTCGGATTCCCCGTGTCGGTCAGGCTCCGCCCACGGACTCGCGAGCCGCCCGGCGCAGCGCGGGCGACGGGTCGTCGGCCCAGCGGGCGAGCACGCCGTCGGCTCGGCGACGGGCGCCGGCACCGAGCCCGGCGACGAGCGGTCGCAGCACGTCGGCGATGAGCGGGTCGACGAGGGCGTCGACGGATGCCTCGCGCAGGAACCCCTCGATGCGGGTGAGGTCGCCGTTGCCGAGCATCCGCACGTTGCGTTGCAGCAGCACGATCGCGGCGAGGCGACGCTCGAAGACCGGCACCGACCAGAGCTCCGAGGCGAGCGCGGTGAGCGCATCGTGGTCGAGCCCACGGTAGCGGTTGCCAACGTCGCGGATGGTGCCGCGCACCGCGCCGACCGAGGCCCCGTAGGAGTCGAGCCCGAGGCGCTCGCGCACATCGTCGGCACGGTACTCGTCGCCCTCGTTCCGCAACGTGCGGTCGACGAAGTCGGCGGGTTCGGTCACCGTCCCATTCTCCGCGCTCGGCCGGGTCGTGCGTGCCTCTTGTCCACGGCCTCCGCCCGGTGGTAGGAACAGCGCATGGCAGAAACGGTGGATGTCTCCGGCTCCGCCGCGACGGGTGCGGCCAAGCGAGCGGCGCTCGCCGCGCTGATCGCGACGTGCGTGTCGGCGCTCGTGGTCAACGCGAACACGTCGGCGGTGTCGATCCTGATCCCGGCGATCTCAGCCGACACGGGAACGCCGACCGACACGCTGCAGTGGGCGGTCACGGGCTACTCGCTCGTGGGTGCGGCGGTGATCGTCACGTCGGGGTCGCTCGGCGACGTGTTCGGCCGGCGCCGCATCTTCTTCTGGGGCCTCGTGCTGTTCATCGCCTCGTGCGTGCTCATCGCGCTCTCGCAGGAGGGCATCGGGGTCATCGCGGGCCGATGCATCCAGGGTGCGGCCGGGGCGACGATCCTCGCCTGCGGCATGAGCCTCCTCTCCGCGGCGAACACCGGAAAGGAGCAGTTGCGTGCGGTCACGCTGTGGGGCGCGGCATCCGCGGTGGGCGCGGCCGCCGGCCCGCTCGTCGGCGGCCTGCTCGCCTCGACGCTCGGCTGGCAGGGCCTGTTCTGGATCGACGCCGCGATCGCCGCGGCGTGCATCCCGGTCACCCTCATCGGCGTCAAGGAGTCCTCCGACCCGTCGAAGCCGCGCTCGATCGACTTCGTCGGTTCGGTGCTCATCGCCGCGATCCTGGCGCCCCTCATCTTCGGCCTCACGAACGGCACCGCTTGGGGTTGGGTCTCATGGCAGACCCTCGGATGCTTCGCCATCACGGTCGCCGCAGCCATCGGCTTCGTCCTCGTCGAACGCAGGGTCGCCGCACCGCTGCTCGACCTGAAGCTCCTGCGCAACACGGTGCTCGTCGGCGCGACGCTCTCGATCCTGCTCGGCTCGGGCACCGTCAACGGCATCATGTACGTCGTCAGCCTCTACTTCCAGAGCCCGGCCGCGCTCCAGATGGACTCCTTCCAGGCGGGGCTCGCGACGCTCCCCGTCGCGGCCGCCGCGGTCGTGATCGCACCGCTCATCACGCCCATCGTGGGTCGCATCGGCGTCCGCGTGACGATCGTGCTCGGCTTCGTGATCATGTCGGTCTCGTTCGCGGTGCTCGCGTTCGTGACCGAGTCGTGGGGGTACAGCCTGTTCGTGCTGCCGCTCATCGGCGTCGCCGCGGGCATGAGCCTGCAGAACGGCCCGTGCTCGTCGCTGTCGACCTCGAGCGTCGAGCCGCGCGAGGTCGGGGCCGCATCGGGCGTGTCGAACATGGCGCGATATGTGGGCGCCGCGGTGATGACGGCGATCGTCGCGTCGGTCTACAGCGGGGTCGACACCCGACAGCTCGCCGACGGCGCCTCGGATTCCGCAGCCCTCGCGCAGGCGTTCTCCTGGGCGTCGATCTCGATGGGCATCTGGTGCGTGCTCGGCATCGGGCTCGTGTTCCTCGTCGCGCGTCGCGTGCGCCGCAACTCGGGGCAGTTCGAGGCCGTCGCGGCCGCGGCGTCGTTCTCGCACACGATCGTGCCGCCCGAACCGGTCGCGGCGGAGACGCGGGGCGGCGACACGCGCTGACCGTCCGCTCGTCGCCGGACACCCCGGACCGAATCGGAGGCGACGCTCGCCCGCGCGGAAAGAGGCTCGAGTCGTGCGACCCGTCAGTCCATCTCGGGCCCCGGCGCCTCGCCCGTGTACGCCGCGTACGTGCGGTCGGCCGCACCCTTCGCGACGTCGGCGGCGACGCCGTCGCGCTCGTGCGCGGCAGCCCACGCGTCGGCCGAGCGGCGCATGAACGACCTGCCCTCGTCGCTCGCGACCCAGGCGGCCGCCTCGTCGGGCGCGATGCCGTCGTCGCCCCCGGCGAAGTGCAGGGCGAGGCCGAGCAGCCCCTGGTCCCAGCCGATGCCGGTCGCCGAGGGGCCGAACTGCTCCCACATCCCGTCGGGCAGGCTCGCCGCCGTGGCGACATTCTCGAGCTCGAGACGCGTGTGCGCGGCATCCACCTCGACGAGGCGCACGTTCACGACGGCCGGTTCGCCCGCGCCCATGCCCCACGTGACCGAGTAGCCGGCCGCGCCGTCGCGCGGCGGCTCGCAACTGCGGATCTCGCCGCCCGCGTTGCCTTCGAACTGGTAGTGGCCGCCGAGGCGGAGGTCGCCCGAGATCGGCAGGAACCAGCGAGGGATGCGTTCGGCGCTCGTCACCGCGTCCCAGACGTCGTCGATGGGGGAGGGGTAGGTCTGGGTGAGCTGCTGCACGTACGTGCGCTCGCCGTCGACCTCCTTCGTCTCGATGCTGCGCGTGACGGCGTCGAGCTGGGCGTTCACGTCGGCCATGTCGATACTCCTTCGTTCACTCGTCGTGCGTTTCGGTGCCGGCCTCGTGGTGCGGCGATGTCGTCGACGAGGATGCCTCGGGCGAGGGATCTTCGACGGGTGCCGCCTCGGCGGCCTTGCGTTGCGCGAGCCGGCCGCGGGCGAGCTCGGTGCCGAGGGCGTCGAGCTTCGGCTGCCAGAACCGGCGGAAGCCGTCGAACCAGGCGTCGGCCTGCGCGAGCGGTGCGGGGTCGACGGCGTACAGCCGACGCGCCCCCTCGGGGCGCACGGTGACGAACCCCGACTCCCGCAGCACGCGCAGGTGCTGCGAGACCGCGGGCTGCGAGATGCCGAACTCGGGCTGGATCACTCCGCCGACCTCGCCTGCTGAGGTCTCGCCATCGGCGATCAGCTCGAGGATGCGGCGGCGAACCGGATCTCCGAGGACATCGAGCGCGTGCATGGGGCCATATTTGCATCGCTACTTATATAAGTCAAGGGTTAATCGATGATGCCGGCCGAACCGGTCGTGCGAAACGGCCCGCCATCGGCAGACCGTTTCGCGTTCACGGCGACTAGGCGCGGGGGCCCGCAGCCGTCGAGGAATCGTCCGCACGGCCGCCGTCGAGCGCCTCGCCCACGTGGAGCACCTCGCGGTCGGCCGCGTTGAGCGCGGCTTCGCCCTCCTCGCCCTCGGCGATGACCTCGTCCTCCTCGAACGACATCCGCAGGTTGCGGGTGAAGAAGCGGGTGATCGAGAGCAGCACCACGACGCCCACCGCCAGCCAGATGAGGCCGTAGATCATCGCGTCGATGTTGAGGTTGACCCACAGCAGCACGGTCAGCGCGATGCCGATGGCCGGCAGCACGATGTTGCGGAAGACCTGCGAGAAGCCCTTCACCTGCTTGTTGCGGACCGCGAAGTGCAGGATCACGGTCACGTTCACGATCGTGAAGGCGATGAGCGCACCGAAGTTGATGAGCGTGAAGATGAAGTCGAGATCGGCGACCGCCGCACCGAGCGACACGACGCCGACGAAGATCACGGCGATCGCCGGCGTGCGGTACTTCGGGTGCACGTACGAGAAGAAGCGCGAGATCGGCCCCGTGCCGTTGCGGCCCATCACGTAGATCATGCGCGAGACGCTCGCGTGCGACGCGAGGCTCGACGCCACTGCCGCGGCGACCGCGGCCGAGACGAAGAAGATCTGGAAGATCATGCCGCCGACCGAGTAGGCGATCTCGGGGAGTGCGGTGCCCTCGAAGCCCGCGTCGGTCGGGAACAGGGACTGCGCGAACCAGCCGGCCGTGAAGAAGATGAGGCCGCCGAAGAGCAGGGCGAGCACGATCGCCTTGGGCACGATGCTCGCGTTCTTCGCCTCCTCGGTGTACATCGTGATCGCGTCGAAGCCGATGAACGAGAAGCACACGATCGTCGCGGCGCTCACGACCGCCATGATCTGCACGTTGGCGTTCCAGAACGGCTCGAGGGTGAACGGCGTGCCGTTGCCGGCGCCCTGCGCCAGGGCGACCCAGGCGAGCACGATGAACACGCCGATGAGCACGATCTGGAAGATGAGCAGCGTCGCGTTCACGCGGGAGGTCGAGGTGATGCTCCACAGGTTGAGCAGCGTGATCATGGCGACGTACGCGATGACCCAGACCCAGCCCGACACCTCGGGGAAGAACGACTCGAGGTACTGGCGGACGAGCAGTGCGTTGACGAGCGGCAGCAGCAGGTAGTCGAGCAGTGCCGTCCAGCCGACGATCCAGCCGAAGTTCGGGTGGACCGTCTCGGACGCGTAGGTGTACGCCGACCCGGCCGAGGGGTAGACGCGGGTCATGCGACCGTAGCTGATCGCGGTGAAGATCATGACGACGAGGGCGAAGACGTACGCGAGCGGCACGACTCCGCCGCTCTCCTCCGAGACGTAGCCGAAGGTGTCGAAGACGGTCATCGGGGTCATGTAGCCGAGGCCGAGGCCGACGATCGCCCAGAGGCCGAGCGATCGCTTGAGCGTCGGGTGCGCCGGAGTGGCGGTTCGGGTCATCATCGATCCTCTCCCGGGCGCCGATCCCTCGGCGCACAGCGAAGTGTCCGGTCCGAGCGCCGTCGACGCTCCGTCCAGGACCGGCAGGCTCGCGCGGTCGACTTACAGTACTCGAAATGTGCGGAATCGGTTGCCGAAGCGGACAAACGGCTTCGAATCGGGTCGTGTCGGGCCGCCGTCACAGATGGAAAGCGAAGTACTGGCGCGGAGTCCGGTCGACGTCGAGGTCGTAGTCTGAGGGCACCATGACCGACGAGATCGACCGCATTCGCGACGCGATCGCCGGCGACCCCGAGAACGCGCGGTTCACCGCCATCGGCTGGCGACCGGTGTTCGCGGCGGCGCCGGAGTCGCGCATCCTGCTGATCGGCCAGGCACCGGGCCGTCGCGCACAGGAGTCGGGCATCCCGTGGGACGACGCGAGCGGCGACGCCCTCACCCGATGGCTCGGTGTCGACCGCGAGACGTTCCACGACCCGAGCGCGTTCGCGATCGTGCCGATGGACTTCTACTTCCCGGGCAAGGCGGCCTCGGGCGACCTGCCGCCACGCCGGGGGATCGCGGCCACGTGGCATCCGCTGCTCTTCTCGCGGCTCGCGCACGTTCGGCTGACCGTGCTGGTCGGTGCGCACGCGCAGCGCGCGTACCTGCCCGAGCGGCGTCCGACGCTGACCGAGACGGTACGCCACTGGCGCGACTACGGGCCGGCGGTGTTCCCCGTCGTGCACCCGTCGCCGCGCAACATCGCCTGGCAGCAGCGCAATCCGTGGTTCGAGGCCGAGACGGTGCCGGCGCTGCGCGGCGCGGTCGCGAGGGCGTTGGCGGGCGCGGAGCGCTCGGTCCTCCCGGCGACACGGCGCGGGCGCGATCAGGATCGAGGCGAGCCGGGTCAGCCCATCAGCCCGTAGGCGCCGGCGGTCGCGACGAGGTTCCACGCCGCGTGCACGACGATCGAGGGGGCGGTACGACGGGTCGCCATCGCGAGGGTGCCGAAGACGATGCCCGCGAACAACGTGGACGCGGCGAGGCTCACCCCGTTGACGCCGCCGATGATCTGCGGGAGGTGGAGCGAGCAGAAGATCACCGCCGTGAGGAGGACCGCGCCGTTCGTCGCCCGGACACTGCGGTCGGGGTCGGGCCACTCGCCGTCGAACCACCGCTTCAGGGAGGGCTGCAGCATGCCGCGGAACACGACCTCCTCGATGAACGGGGCCGCGACCACCGCCAGGACGAGCTCGGGCAGCCACACGATCGGCTCGGGGGAGACGACCACGTTCGACTCGAGACCGCCGGGATCGCCGAAGATCAGCAGGGCGGTGAACACGACGATCGGCTCGAGGAACCAGAGCGCCGCGAAGGCGACCGGGATGCCGAGCAGGTCGATCCAGCGGAAGCTCAGCCCGTAGTCGCGGATGAGGCTGCCCGTGCCCCACCTCCGCGACACGGCGACGATCCATGCGGTGACGAGCACCGGCATGGCGAGCGCGGATGCCAGCCAGACGGGGTAGCTCCACGATTCGGCCGGGATGAGCGCAGGGAGGAAGATGCACGCGACGAAGATCCCGACGCCGACGACGGCATGCAGGAGGCCCCATCGGGTGGCTGCTGGGGTCGCTCGAGCGCGGGTGTCGACGGCGTCTACATCGACGACCGTAGCGGAAGAGGCGGCACGACGATGTCCGATGTCGGTGGGCCTCGATACCGTGCGTCCATGGCCTCGACGGACTTCGACTTCCTCCTCGGCAGCTGGTCGGTGCAGCACCGGCGGCTGACCGACCCGCTCGATCCCGCGTGCACCACCTGGGCCGAGTTCGAGTCGGTCGCCGAGGTCGACAGCATCCTCGGCGGACTCGGCACGGCCGACCAGACTCGCGGCACGCTCGCCGACGGCACCGCGTTCGACGGTTACTCGCTGCGCCTCTACGCGCCCGAGAACGACGAGTGGGCGATCTGGTGGGCGTCGGCCTCCCGTCCGGGGGTGCTCGACGACCCGGTGCGCGGCCGCTTCGACGACGGCATCGGCACCTTCATCGGCCCGGCCGAGCACCGTGGCGTCCGCTTCCTCGCCCGATTCCGCTGGCTCGACACCGACGGCCCGCACCCCGTCTGGGAGCAGGACTTCTCGTTCGACGACGGCGCCAGCTGGGCGCCGGTCAACTGGCGGATGGTGCACACGCGGCGCGAGCCGGCCTGATCCCGGCCCTCAGCCTGCGACCGGCTCCTTCGGCGGGTTGTACATGAACTCGAAGCGGATGCCGTTGTCGTCCTCGACGAAGGATGCGTAGTACCGCTCGTTGAAGCGCGGGTACGGCTTCGGGTCGCGCACGGTCGTCCACCCGGCGTCGACGGCGATGGCGTGCAGGCGATCGACCTCGTCGCGCGACGCGACCGGGAAGGCGAGGTGCTGCCAGCCGACCCGGCCGTGGCGGTGCGGGCCCGAGCCGGGCTCGCGGGCCGGGAAGAGGATGAGCTCCTCCTCGCCGAGGTACCACGACACGCCGTTGTCGGCGTCCTGCCGGGTGCAGCCGAGCGCCTGCATCACCGGGTCGAACTGGGCGATCGAGCGGGGCAGGTCGTCGACGCTGAGCCCGAGGTGGTCGAAAAGCGGCATCCGGTCATCCTTCCGTGGGGGTCTCGCTCGCGTCAACACGACACGCGAAGGGCCGGATGCCCCGCCCGGGCGCCGTGGCGTGGGGCGAGGCATCCGGCCCGTGTCGTCGGAGACGACCCGATCGGATCGCGGCCGCGACCGAGAACGGAGGGGGTCAGTTGATGATCTCGCCTCGTTCGTCGGCGCGGAGCGCAGCCAGCCGTTCCCGCCACTCCTGCAGTGCCTCGGGCGTGAGCCGCGTCCACTCGGAGACCTCGCCGAGCACCCGCAGCGGGGAGGCGCTGCGGTACGAGCGAGTGGGGTTGCCCGGGAACTTCCTGTCGGTCACGTTCGGGTCGTCCTCGAACGGTCCGGTCGGCTCGACGAGGTAGACGCGCGGCTCGCCGTCGCCGGCGGCGAGCTCGGCGGCGAGGCCGGCGCCATCGCGAAGTGCGGTGAAGTAGATGTGGTTCATCACCACCTCGGGGCGGTAGTTCGACCGGAAGCCCGCCGTCAGAAGGTCGCCGCTTCGCAGATCGGCCTTCGTGCCGTGGAAGAACGGCCCTTCGTCCAGCGCTCGGTTCACGCCGACAGCCTAGGCGAGCGTCCGCGGGCCGGCGAGGGTGCCGCTCGCCATCGGCGCGGCTTCGCGCCAAGCTTGGAGCATGACGATCTCCGGCACCGACCTCGTCCACCTCCGTCGGGCGGTCGCGCTCGCCGGCGAAGCACTCGCCCACGGCGACGGCCCGTTCGGCTCGGTGCTCGTCGACGCCGGCGGCCGCGAGCGGTTCGCCGATCGCAACCGCGAGCAGAGCACCGGTGATCCGACGAGGCATCCCGAGTTCGAGATCGCCCGCTGGGCTGCGGTGAACCTCAGCGCCGCCGAACGGGCGACGGCGACGGTCTACACCTCGGGCGAGCACTGCCCGATGTGCTCGGCCGCGCACGCCTGGGCCGGGCTCGGCCGCATCGTCTACGTCGCCTCGGCCGAGCAGGTCGCAGGCTGGCGCCGCGAGCTCGGCGCCGAGCCGTCACCGGTCGCGGCGCTGCCGATCACGGCGGTCGCGCCGGGCCTACCGGTCGAGGGGCCGGTCGACGAGCTCGTGCCCGAGGTGCGGGCGCTCATCGAGCAGGCGGTGCGGTCGGGCGAGTGACGGTCGAGTGACGGTCCCCCGGCAGGGGGACGGACTTGGAGATCACGAACAATCGCGGGGCAACTTAATCAAGAAATCCTCAACTTTGGCGCCAAGGTTGGTGCGGCCGACCAGCGAGAGGACTACAACGTCCTCAATCGAAGTCAGCTGCATCGAACCGTGGGGGGTCTCATGCGTTGGGTATGGTTCAGGATCGCCGTTGCCGGCATCGCGAGCTCGGGCGTCATCGCCGGGCTCCTGGTCAACATCGACCGTGCGATGCGCACCGGCGAGGATCGCAGTGACGTGCTGGCGAACTACTTCAGCCTGTTCACGATCGTGTCGTCGATCCTCAGCGTCGTCGTGCTCGCGATCGCGGCCCGGTGGAGCCTGCGGCACCCCGCGCCCTCGCGCGAGCCGCTCGGGATCGCGCTCGCGATCGCCGCGGTCACCGGCCCGGTCATCCTCCTCGGCATCGTGTTCAACGTGCTGCTGCGCGGCGACCCGGCTCCGATCGCCGCCACCGACCCCGGCTGGGTCTCGTTCCTCGACGACTGGGCGACGGAGACGCTGCACGTGGTGCTGCCGATCGCGTTCGTGATCGACCTGCTGTTCGCCAGCCGGCGCCGGGCGCTGCCGTGGTGGTCGCTCGCCGTCATCGTCAGCTACCCGCTCGGGTGGGCCGTCTACACGATGGTCCGCGGTGAGCGCGTGGCCAACCCCGACGGCAGTGCGGCATGGTGGTACCCCTACGGCTTCCTCGACCCGCACGTCGCCGGATACGGCTCGGCCCTCGGCTACATCGCCGGCATCCTGCTCGCGTTCGTGCTGCTCGGCGTCGCCATCATCGGCATCGGCCGGGCTCGCGAGCGCCGCGGATGACGGGAGCGGGCTCGTGCTCGATACCGCATCCCTCCGGCTGCCAGCACCGCCCACCGCGAGACGGGTCCGTCGGCTCGGCCTCGTGTCGTACTGGCGATCGAAGCTCTGGGGCCTGATCCTCTCGATCGTCACCGACGGGGTCACGACGATCCCCGCCGGGCGCGTCTCCGAGCCCATCCCGCTCGCGCAGCGGCCGCCCCTTCCGGCCGGCCCGCTGGTCGTGGTCGCCAACCACTCCTCCCACGCCGACACCGCCGTGCTGCTGGCGACCCTCGGCCGCAGCCGGCCGGTCACGTTCGTCGCCGCGGCCGACTACTGGTTCGGCAGGACGCGCAACCGGGTCCTCGCGAGATGGCTGGTCGGCATCTGGCCGATCCGCCGCGATCGACGGGGGATGGCGGACCTGCTGGCCGCAGCGCCGGCCGTCGCCGCAGGCGTCGTGTTCGTCGTCTTCCCCGAGGGCAGTCGCCGTCGCACGCCGGAGCTCGCCGGCTTCAAGCGCGGGGCGTTCGAGCTCGCGGCCGCCGCGCGCGCGACCGTCCTGCCCGTCGGGCTCGTGGGGGCCGGCGACCTCCTCCCGGCCGAGCGTCGGCTCATCCGGCGTCGGCCCGTGGAGGTACGGTGGGGCGAGCCGTTCACGGTCGAATCGGGGCACGCCGAGGAGTCCGCCGCAGCGGCGCTCGGGGTCGTCGACGTGCTCATCCGGGAGCCCGCTCACCAGCGGCCCGGCCGGGCGTGGACCCGCATTCGACGCATGGCGTTCGCCGCCACGGGCATGGCCGTCGTCACCGCGTGGGCGTTCGCGGAGGGCATCGTCTGGCCGCTCGTCGCGGAGCTGCCGCTCCTGCTGTTCGTCTGCACGGTGGGCCGCTCCTGGCGCGGCCCGATGATGATCGGGGCGACCGCGATCGCCTCGGCGGCCGGCATCCTCACCACCTGGTGGCTCGTCGCGCACGGCGTGCCCGTTCCGGCCCCGTTGACGACGCCGCGCATGCACGAGACGGCGCTCGACCAGCTCGCGAGCGACCCGACGGGCGCGTTCGCGAACCAGATGTTCAACGGGATCCCCGTGAAGGTCTACGCGCACGGCGCGGGCCGGCTCCACCTGGACGTCGTCGACGTCATCGCCGCGATGCTGCCGCGGCTCGGTCGGATCGCGATCGTCGGGGGCATGGGCTGGATCCTCGGGGGCCTGCTCTCGCGGTACCTGAAGCCGTGCCTCGGCGCCGTGCAGGCCGTCTTCCTGGTTCTCTTCCCGCTCGGCCTCGGCCTCGTCATCTGGTGGTGGTCGTGAATCGCGGCCTCTACGCGGCCAAGCCGTGGTTCACCCGGCGCCTCGAGGGGTTCGTCGGCATCGCGGTCCGGCGCGGCTGGTCGCCCGACGCCGTCACCGCCGTCGGCGTCGCCTTCGCCGCCGTGGCCGCCGCAGGGCTCCTCATCGGATGGTGGCCGGTGGTGCTCATCGGACTGGTCGGGAGGCTCGCCGGCGCGAATCTCGACGGCGCCGTCGCCCGGGCCAGAGGGGTGAGCCGCCCGTTCGGGTTCCTCCTCAACGAGATCGGCGACCGAGTCTCGGACCTGCTGCCGCTGGCCGCGGTCGGCATCCTCGCCTGGCAGGCGGGCTCGGCTCCGGCGCTCGCGGCCGCCCTCGTGGCGATGACCGCCGCGTCGTGGCCGACCTTCGTCTCGCTCGCGGCCGCCGCAGCCGGTGCGCCGCGGCTCAACGGCGGGCCGCTCGGGAAGACCGAACGCGCCCTCGTCGTGCTCCTCATGTCGGTCGCCGTCAGCTGGTTCCCCGTCGATGCGGTGATCCTCGTCGGCTCGGCCGCGATCGTCGCCGGTTCGACGGTCACCGCCGCGGCCCGGGTTCGAACGGCGCGGCGCTCCCTCCGATCGGTCGACGCATGACCTGGTTCGGATTGAGCGCTCCTGCGACCGTCGGGCTCGTCCTGCTGGTGGCCACCGCAGTGCCCGTGCTGGTCTTCGGCAACTCGACCATCCGCAGCAGGTGGCTGACGTGGGCGGTCATCGGGGTGATCGTCGGCGTCGCCGAGGCGATCGGCATCGCCGGCGCCGTCCTCCTGGCGATCGCGGTGAGCGTGGTGTGCATCGTCGAGTACGTGAGGCTGGCGGGCCTCAGCACCGCCGATCGCTGGGTGCTGGTCGCCGCCGGCGTCTGCGCGCCGGTGCTGGCGGCGGTGAACCCGGCCGCGGTCGGCACGTGGCTGCCGTTCGCGCTGCTGGCTGCGGCGGTGCTTCCGGTGCTCAGCCGTGATCCCGAGGCCGCGCTCCCTCGCGCCACCGCCGCGGCGTTCGGGATGCTGTGGCTGGTCTGGGCGCCGGCGCAGCTCGTGATCATCCACGAGGAGCTGACGCTGCTGATCCTGACCGTCGCCGTCACCGACGTGGCCAGCTGGGCGTTCGGGAAGAGCCTCGGGCGGCTGCCCGGCGCACGGATGCACCCCTTCGCGGTTTCGCCGAGCAAGACGGTCGCCGGGTTGCTGGGCGGCGCGTTCGCCGCGGCCGCCGTGCTCGCCGTCACCCGCGAGTTCAGCTGGGTGCTGCTGCTCGCCGCGGCGGTCGGCGCCCCGCTCGGCGACATCATCGCGTCGATGGTGAAGCGGCACGCCGGCGTGAAGGACGCGGGCGCCTGGCTGCCGGGGTTCGGAGGACTGCTCGACCGGGCCGACTCCCTCCTCGTGGTGGCGCCGCTCTTCGCGGTGGCCGCCGCCGCGACGTAGCGCGCGGCGGCGGCCACGTGCGGCGGCGATCGCGCGCCGACTACTCGACGAGCTTGCCCGCCACCGAGACCTCCGCGCGCATGAGCGCCGCGATCTCTTCGGGGATCGGCGGGATCGACTCGCGGGTGACGCCCGTCGCGGGCGACCAGACGAGGTTCACCTGCAGCGACTCGTCGATCGAGGGGTGGTCGCTGCGGTTGTGGCAGCCGCGGGTCTCGCGACGCTCGAGCGCCGCCTCGAGCGTCGCGCGGGCCGCGAGCGCGGCCGACTTGAGGTCGAAGGCGTGCGCGAGGTCCTGGTAGCCGGCGAGGTCGGGGTGCACGCCGAGGTCGCCCATGCGGGCTTCGATCGCGTCGAGCTCGGCGAGTCCGGTCAGGAGACCCTGCTCGTCGCGCACGACGCCGGCGTGCTCGGTCATCGTGTTGCGGATGGCGCGCTGGAGGGCGCGCACGTTCTCGGTGCCGTTGGCACCGAGCAGCGCGGCGATCTCGTCGCGCGCGGTCTGCACCGCGGCGGCCGAGCGGCGCTGCGCGTCGAGCGACGCGGAGTAGGCCGCAGCCGCCTGCCCGACGATGCGCCCGAACACGAGCAGCTCGATGAGCGAGTTGCCGCCCAGACGGTTCGCGCCGTGCAGGCCGCTGGATGCCTCGCCGATGGCGTAGAGCCCGGGCACGTCGGTGCCGTGGTCGTCGGGGCGCACCCACACGCCGCCCATCGAGTAGTGCGCGGTCGGCGCGATCTCGATCGGCTCCTTCGTGATGTCGAGCATCTGCAGCTCGAGCATGGTCTGGTAGACGCGGGGGAGCCGCTGCATGATCGTCTCGCGGGGGAGGTGCGAGACATCCAGCCAGACACCGCCGTTGGGAGTGCCGCGCCCCTCCTTGATCTCGGTGTAGCAGGCGAGGGCGACGCGGTCGCGGGTCGAGAGCTCGAGGCGCTCGGGGTCGTACCTGTGCATGAAGCGCTCGCCGAGGCCGTTGGTGAGGATTCCGCCCTCGCCGCGCGCGGCCTCGGAGATGAGGGTGCCGGCCGCGTTCTCGGGCTCGATGATGCCCGAGGGGTGGAACTGCACGAGCTCGGGGTCGCGCACGCGACCGCCGGCCTCGACGGCCAGGCGCCACGAATCACCGGTGTTCTCGTCGCGGCGGGAGGAGGTGCGTCGCCAGATGCGGTTGTGGCCGCCGGCGGCGAGGATCACCGCGTCGGCGTGGATGAGGTAGTGCGTGCCGTCGTCGAGGTCGAAGCCGTAGGCGCCGAACACCGCGCCGTCGTCGTTCACGAGGATGCGGGTGATGTAGACGGTGTCGAGGATCGGGATATCGAGCAGGGCGGCGCGGTTCACGAGCGTGCGCTGGATCTCGAGTCCGGTGTAGTCGCCCGCGAAGGCGGTGCGGCGGTAGGTGTGCGCGCCGAAGAAGCGCTGCGAGATGCGGCCGTCGGCCTCGCGGGCGAAGGGCATGCCGTAGCGCTCGAGGTCGTCGATGCCCCGGGCGGCGCCCTTCGTCACCGTCTCGACCGTGCGGGGGTCGGCGAGGAGGTAGCTCTCCTTCAGGGTGTCGGCGGCGTGCTGCTGCCAGCTGTCGTCGGCGTCCATGGTGGCGAGGGCGGCGTTGATGCCGCCGGCGGCGAGCGAGGTGTGGGCGTCGGACTTGGGTCGCTTGCCGAGCGCGAGCACGTCGACGCCGGCCTCGGCGAGCTCGATGGCGGCACGCAGCCCCGAGCCGCCCGTGCCGATGACGAGCACGGTGGTGGAGAGCTGGCGCTCTGCGGGAAGGCTGGCTGAAGTGGTCATGCGCTCCACGCTAGGTTCGTGCTATCGATTACTCCAATGCATCTTTGAAGTGCAAACGATGCGCATAGGCTATCGACATGAACCTCGAGCAACTGCGCAGCTTCGTCGAGGTCGCCCGGTTCGGCAACTTCACCCGTGCCGCCGAAGAGCTCTACCTCGCGCAACCCTCGCTCAGCCGCCAGATCGCCGCCCTCGAGCGGGATCTCGGCGCCGAGCTCTTCCATCGAGCGCGCGGCGGCAGCACGCTGACAGTCGCCGGCGAGTCGCTGCTGCCGCTCGCCCGCCGCATGCTCGCCGACGCCGAGTCGGTGCGCCGCGAGCTCGCCGAGCTCGCGGGGCTCGAGCGCGGCCGGGTGCGTCTCGGTGCCACCCCGACCCTCTGCATCAGCCTCGTCGCCGAGGTGCTGAGCGCGTTCCACGCGGAGCATCCCGGCATCGAGCTGCACCTCTCGGAGCAGGGTTCGCGCCGCCTCCTCGACGAGCTCGCCGGCGGCGAGCTCGACCTCGCGCTCATCACCACGACGGATGCCTCGTCGGCCGAGCGCTTCACCGTGGCGCCCCTGCTCGTCGAAGAGCTGGTCGTCATCTCATCGGCCGGCGCGCCGCCCATCACGACGGGCGACCGCATCGGCCTCGCCGAGGTCGCCGCGCTGCCGCAGATCGTCTTCAGCTCGAGCTACGACCTGCGCGCCGCGACCGACGCCGCGTTCGCCGCGGCCGGGCTCACGCCCGAGGTCGTGCTCGAGGGCGCCGAGATGGACGCCGTGCTGCGGTTCGTCGAGCGCGGGCTCGGGGTGGCGATCGTGCCGGCGATGGTGCTCATCGACCGCCCCGGACTGCGCTCGGTGCGGCTCGACGCCGCCGGGCTCGCCCGCACGATCAGCCTCGCGCGCCCGGTCGGCGTCGCGCCGACCGCGGCCGTCGACGTGATGGAGCGCACGATCGCGGCGACGGCGGTCGGCTTCGCGACGCGCGCCGGCGCGACCATGCGGGTCGCCGCCGACGATTACGCGTCGAGCACCGGGAACGACCAGCGACCCTCGAGGACCTCGGCGCGCGGGCGGTAGAGCCGCACCAGGTAGTTCCAGCCCTCGGTGATCGGGATCGCGTTCGGCGTGCCGGCGGGGTAGTCGCCGAAACGGACGGTGATGGTGCCGTCGCCGTTGCGGGTGCCCGTGATGTTGTTGATCGTGTACGCGCCGCGGTCGTTCGGCTCGAAGAAGCCGTCGGCGTTGTACACCGAGATCGACCAGAACCCGTCGACGGGGACGTCGCCGACGGTCAGCTCGTACCGCCCCACCGGGAGGCGCGGTTCCACGCCGATGTAGTTCGCCTCCGAGGTGGGGAGCCCACCCCAGCCCGCGGCGGTGCCGATGAGGTGGCGGACGGGGTCGACCTCGTCCTGGGCGCCGAACGTGCGATCGAATCCGGTCAGGTTGCGGGCCAGCGCGAGCAGTGCATCTCGCGTCTCGTCGAGGCTGTTCGAGTCGTAGTCGGGCATCTCGAACGGAACCGACGAGCCGGCCGTCAGCGTGATCCGATCCTGCAGCGCGACGACCTCGGCCAGGTCGTCGGCATCGGCGGGATCGACGAGGATGCGCATCGCGAGCACCACATGCGGAGTGCCGAACCGCTCGAGGGTCAGTCGGTGCTCGCCCGCGTCGTGGAAGATCTCGTTGATGTAGTGCTTCTCGTTGACGACCATCGCCGAGAGGTACCGATCCCCGTGCTCAGGGATGGTGAAGGTGGCGCCCTCGGTGATGTCGACCACCGCGAAGCTGTACAGCGTGTCGCGGTTCAGCCGGATGACCGTCTGCTTGTCGATGTCGGCGGGGGCCCGGTTGTGGAGGAAGCGGTTGACGCCTCCTGAGTTCTCCTGGAGGTCCCGCATCATGCGGTGGGTTTCGGCGAGCGCGAAGTTATCGACGTTGACGTGGGTGGCCATTCGACGATCCTGCCAGCCGGAGCGGAGGATCCCCGGGGGACACGACGACGAGGGGCGGATGCCACGTGGCATCCGCCCCCGGGCTGTCGACCTGCGCTGCTGCTCAGGCCGCGGGCGTCGGGTCGTTCCACGACCAGATGTCGTCGCCCCGGAGGGTGGCGTCGGCGCCGCCGTCGCAGTAGATGGTCTGCCCGGCCATGTGCGTGTTCTGCTCGCTCGTGAGCCAGATCAGCAGGTTCGCGATCGACTCGGCCGGCTGGTGGTAGTTGAGCGGCATCGGCACGGCGGCGTCGACCATGGCGAGGCCCTCGGGGTTGTCGCGCAGGCTCGCGGTCATCGGGGTGATGACGGTGCCGGGGCCGACCGCGTTGAGCGGGATGCCCGCGCCGGCCCAGGCCTCGGTGATCGACTCGCGGCGCACCCAGCGCGACAGCGCCCGCTTCGACGACGGGTACGCGAGGTAGCCGAGCTCGGGGCCCTGCTCGGCGAGCGCCGCAGCGGCGGCGAGCGCGCCGGGCTCGTCGCCGGCGAGGGCGGCCTCGACGATCGCGGGCGCGACCGGCTGCAGCGAGGCCATCGACGAGACGACGGCCGCACGCGGGGCGGAGGAGGCGCGGAGCGCCGGCAGCAGCCCCTCGAGCACGGCGGTGACGCCGAAGAAGTTGACCGAGACCGTGATCGGGGCGGGCGCCGCGATGCCGGCGCACGCGATGACGCCGTCCACGACGCCGCCGGAGAGCTCGAGCACGCGTGCGACCGCCGCCTCGCGCCCCTCGGCGGTCGACAGATCGGCCTCGACGTCGGCGTCGCGGAGGTCGACGCCGATCACGATCGCACCCTGCTCGAGGAGGGCGCGCTTCGTCGCGGCGCCGATGCCCGAGGCGGAGCCGGTGACGACGTACTTGCGGGTCATGGTGTGTTTCCTTCCGATTCGAGGAGCGAAGACTATATTTGACACACTACGTCAAAATACTCGGAGGCGACTGTGGAACCCCTGTCGAACGGTGATGCCCCGACGCGCGGCCGCGGCCGCCCGACCGTCGTCGACGGCGACGCGGTCGCCGAAGCGGCGTTCGCCCTCTGGTCCGAGCGCGGCTACGCGACGACCGGCTGGAAGGAGCTCGCCGACGCCACCGGGGTGAGCACGCGAACCCTCATGCGCCACTTCGGCACCCGCGATCGCATCGCGTGGGCCGAGGTCGAGTCGGCGAACGACCGGCTCGCACGATCGATCGCCGAGATGAGCCCGGGCACGCCGGTCGGCGAGGCCGTCCGCCGCGCGATCGTCGCGTCGGTCTCGCACGACCCGCACGTACGCCGCAGTGCCGCCGCCTGGTTCCGCCTGATCGCGAGCGAGCCCGAGCTCGCCGCGACCGCGGCGGCCGCCGACCGCGCCTGGACGGGCCGGCTCGCCGACTTCCTCGGGAGCCGGCTGCCCGGCGCCTCGGCGGGCACCTGCCGCGCGCTCGCCGCCGCACTGCAGGCGGCGACGTTCGCCGCGCTCACGAGCTGGGTCGAGGCGGGCGGCGAGGGCGACCCCGCCGAGGCCGTCGACCGCACGCTGGCCTGGATCGAACTCGCGGAACCCCCGGCCGGTTCCGACTGACCGGCGCGCCCCGGCTGGTAGCGTCTGGCCCACACGCCGGCGCACGCCGGCCCGCGCCGGTGCCCGCCGGCGCGCACCCGCTCACCGAGGAGGCCGCATGACCGGGGAGCCCGACGGACCGCCTCGCCGCCCGGTGCAGGAGCGCGGGCTGCGCACCCGTGCCGCGATCCTCGACGCCGCCGTGCGCGTGCTCGCCGACGAGGGCTACGCGGCGGCGACCACCGTGCGGGTGCAGGAGCGCGCCGGGGTCTCGCGAGGCCGGCTGCTGCACCACTTCCCCTCGCGCGACGAGCTCTTCGTCGCGGCCGTGCACCACCTCGCGGCGACGCGGCTCGACGCGCAGCTCGGCGAGCTCGAGCTGCCCGACGAGCCCGGTGCCCGTATCGACGCCGCGATCACGGCGATGTGGGCGTCGAACGGGCAGCCCGAGTTCCTCGCCTCGCTCGAGCTGTGGCTCGCGGCGCGGCACGACGAGGCGCTCCGTGCCGCGCTCCTGCCGACCGAACGCCGCATGGGCGGCATCCTGCTCGACACGCAGCGCCGGCTGTTCGGCGACGACCTGGCCGCGCGGGCGGAGTTCGCCCCGCTCATGGAGCTCCTCGTCACGAGCATGCGCGGCACGGCGATCACCTATGCGATCACCGGTGCCGACGCGGCGAGCGAGCCGAACCTCGTGCTCTGGCGCCGGCTCGCCCGAGCACAGCTGCTCGGCGAATGACGGTCCGTCACGTCGTCGCGACACCCTCCCAATAGAAGTCAGCCTTGACGGTTTTTGCGAACGTCGCCAGAATTGCGGCGTGCCGGTGGATGCCTCCGGCCTGATCCCGAGGGAGTGGTCAGCGCGTGAATTCCGACATCCGAACGGCCGAGCCGGGCGAGGCGACCGAGCCCGCTGCCGCTCCCGCCGCCGACGTCGCACCCGAGTCCGGCGCGCGGGGCCCGCTCCGGGGCATCCGCGTCGTCGAGTTCGCGGGGCTCGGTCCCGCCCCCTTCGCCGCCATGCTGCTCGCCGACCTCGGCGCGGACGTCGTGCGCATCGACCGCCCGTCGCCGGGCGAGGGGACGCCCGCGATCGATCCGTTCGACACCACGCTGCGTTCGCGCACGATCGTCGCCGCCGACCTCAAGGACGAGGGCGCGTGCGACCGGGTGCGCGCCCTCGTCGACGGTGCCGACGTGCTCGTCGAGGGGTTCCGCCCGGGCGTCATGGAGCGGCTCGGGCTCGGTCCCGATGAGCTCACCGCCCGCAACCCGCGCCTCGTCTACGGGCGCATGACGGGCTGGGGTCAGGAGGGGCCGTGGGCCGGGCGCGTCGGGCACGACCTCAACTACCTCTCGATCACCGGCATGCTGCACGCCATCGGCCAGGCCGATCGGCCGTCGGTGCCGCTCAACCTCGTCGCCGACTACGGCGGCGGCGCGATGTTCCTCGTCGCGGGCGTGCTCGCCGCGCTCGTCGAACGCGGGGTCTCGGGGCGCGGTCAGGTCGTCGACGCCGCGATGGTCGACGGCGTCGGACAGCTCGGGCACGTGCACCGGGCGATGCTCGGCGCGGGGGCCTGGCGCGACGAGCGCTCCGCCAACCTCATCGACGGCGGCGCGCCGTTCTACGACGTCTACGCCTGCGCCGACGGGGGCCACGTCGCGGTCGCCGCCCTCGAGCCGGCGTTCTACGCGGCGCTCGTCGACGGGCTCGGCGACGCGCTCGATCCGGCCGCCGCGAGACTCGACGAGCGCGAGCGGCAGGATCGCGCGAACTGGCCCGTGCTGCGTTCGGCCCTCACCGCCGCCTTCGCGGGCCGGAGCCGCGACGAGTGGGCCGCGCACTTCGACGGGACCGACGCCTGCGTCACGCCGGTGCTCGATCTCGGCGAGGCCGCGCGACATCCGCACCTCGTCGAACGCGGCTGGACCGGATCGTGGGGCGGGCACGAGGCGCCGGCGCCCGCGCCTCGCCTCGACCGCTCGGGTGCCGCGACGCCCGCGTTCCCGCCGCGCCTCGCGGGCTCCCTCGACGAGGCGATCGCGCGGTGGCATGGCCTGGCGGCGCGCCGCCCCGACGAGAGGACCGCCCGATGACGCTGCGCCACGACCCCGACGGGCGCGACGTCGTCGCGACCGACGCCGAGGCATCCGTGCTCGCCGTACCGCCGCTGCTCGTGCTCGATCGCGTCGCCAGCTATCTCGACGAGCAGCGACTCGGCGAGGGGTCCATCGCCTGGTCGCGCGTGGGCGAGGGGCAGTCGAACGCGACCTTCCTGCTGCGCCGCGGCGAGACCGAGCTGGTGCTGCGGCGCGGGCCGCGTCCTCCGCTGCCGAGGTCGGCGCACGACATGCTGCGCGAGGCGCGCGTGCAGCGGATGCTCCGCGACGCGGAGTTCCCGGTGCCGCGCATCCTCGCGGTGTGCGACGACGAGCGACTGCTCGGGGTGCCCTTCTACGTCATGGAGTACCTCCGGGGTGACGTGATCACCGAGACGCTGCCGGCGCGGTTCGACGAGCCGGCGTCGCGCCGGGCCCTCGCCGAGGCGGCGATCGAAGCGCTCGCGAGACTGCACGCGATCGACGTCGCGACCGGGCCGCTCGCCGAGCTCGGCCGCCCCGACGGCTATCTCGAGCGGCAGCTGGCCCGCTTCGGCGGGCTGTGGGAGCAGGTGTCGCGCCGACGTCTCCCCGAGGTCGACGGCGTGGCCCGGCTGCTCGCCGAGCGGGTGCCGCCGACCCCGCGCGCGGCCGTCGTACACGGCGACTTCCGGCTCGGCAACCTCATGTTCGGCCCCGGCGCCCGGCCTGCGGTGTCGGCGGTGCTCGACTGGGAGATGGCGACGCTCGGCGACCCGCTCGCCGACGTGGGCTACTTCACCGCCACCTGGAGCGAGCCGGGATCGCCCGGCACCACCATGGAGCTCTCGCCCGTGACCCGCCTCGACGGGTTCCCCGACCGCGCCGGCCTTGCGGCGCGGTACGCCGAGCTGACCGGCGCCGACCTCGACGCGATCCGCTGGTACCAGTCGCTCGCGCTCTGGAAGTCGGCGGTGTTCAGCGAGGCGATCTACACCCGCTGGCTCGCCGGCGAGCGGCCCGACGACACCGACTTCGCGCCCCGCCTCGAGCACGGCGTGCCCCAGTTGCTCGCCCTCGCCGAGGAGCTCGCGACGGCCGGCCGAGGGGCGTCCCTTGTGGCGGATCGCACCAGACCCTAGAGTGAACCCGCATTCACTTCAGGCTCCAGTTCATTCACTGAGGAAGGGACGGCCATGACGCTCATCGCCGACGACCACACGGATTCGCAACTCGTCTCGACCGACCCCCGCGACGGGTCGCCGGTCGGCAGTTGGCCCATCGACGGCCCGGCGCAGGTCGACGCCGCGATCGCCGATGCGCGGGGCGCCGCCGAGTGGTGGCGCGCCCAGGGCTTCGCCGGCCGCCGCAAGCACCTGCAGGCGTGGAAGACCGAGATCGCCGAGGGCGCGCGCGAGCTCGCCGCGGTCATCTCGCAGGAGACCGGCAAGCCCGAGGGCGACGCGCTCCTCGAGGTCGTGCTCACGCTCACCCACCTCGATTGGGCCTCGAAGCACGCCGGCAAGGTGCTCAAGCGCCGCAAGGTCGCGTCGGGGCTCGCGAGCTACAACCAGTCGGCCAGCGTCGGCTACGAGCCCTACGGCGTGGTCGGCGTCATCGGCCCGTGGAACTACCCCTTCTACACGCCCATGGGCTCGATCTCGTACGCGCTCGCCGCGGGCAACGCCATCGTCTTCAAGCCGAGCGAGCTCGCACCGGCGACTGCCAAGTGGATCGAGGCGGCCTGGAACCGCGCGGTGCCCGGCCACGCCGTCTTCGGCGTCGTCGTCGGCGACGGCGCGACGACCGGCGCCGCGCTCGTCGCCGCGGGCGTCGACAAGGTCGCGTTCACCGGATCGGCCGCGACGGCCAAGCGGGTGATGGCCGCCGCTGCCGAGCGGCTCACCCCCGTCGTGATCGAGGGCGGCGGCAAGGACGCGATGATCGTCGCGGCCGACGCCGACCTCGACGCCGCGGCCGGGTTCGCCGTGTTCGGCGGCATGGGCAACGCCGGCCAGACCTGCGCCGGCGTCGAGCGCGTCTACGTCGAGGAGGGGGTCGCCGAGGCCTTCGTCGTGAAGCTCGCCGCGGCGGTCGGGAAGCTGCACCCCGGGCCCGAGGCATCCGACAGCTACGGACCGATGACGCTCGCGCGCCAGTCCGAGATCGTGGCCCGGCACGTCGGCGAGGCGCTCGATCGCGGCGCGGTCGCCGTCGTCGGCGGACGCGAGTCGATCGCGGGCGGCTACGTGCAGCCGATCGTGCTGCGCGACGTCCCCGAGGACTGCGCCGTCGTCACCGAGGAGACCTTCGGGCCGGTGCTCGTCGTGAACGCGGTGCGCGACCTCGACGAGGCGGTCGCCCGCGCGAACGCCACCGACTACGGCCTCGGCGCCTCGATCTTCACGAAGGACCTGCGCAAGGGACGCGCGCTCGCCGAGCGGCTCCGCACCGGCGCGGTGACGGTCAACTCGGTGCTCGGCTTCGCCGGAATCCCCGGGCTGCCGTTCGGCGGCCGCGGCGAATCGGGCTTCGGGCGCATCCACGGCGCCGACGGCCTGCGCGAGTTCAGCGTGGTGAAGTCGGTCGCGGTGCAGACCATGAAGCCGATGCTCGACCTGCTCACCATGGAGCGCTCCGCGAAGGACATGCACCTCGCCGAGCGCATGCTGCGCATGATGCACGGGCGGCGCGGCAAGCGCTGAGCCGCTGAGCCGCGGCCGGCACGGCCGGCGCGGCCGCGCGGTCAGGAGCTCGGGGCCGGCTCGTAGGTCGGGCCGACCCCGAGCGCCGAGCGCACGAGGGCCGACACCACCGCGCGATTCGAGTCCGACGGCGCGAAGTGCAGCAGCCGCCCGATGTCGACGACCACGTTGAGCCCCGCGTGCACGCGGAACCGCGCCTCGGCGGCCGAGAGCTCGGGGCGCACCGCCCGCAGCAGTGCCGTCCACTCGTCGACGTGGTTGCGCTGCAGCGTGCGCAGCCGCTCCTGTTCGGCGAGCGGCAGTGCTCCGGCGTCGGAGAAGTACACGCTCATGAGGTCGTGGTTCGTGAAGCTGTGGGCGACGTACGCGTCGACGAGCCGGTCGAGCCCGATCGCGGGGGAGTCGGAGCGCCCGAGGGCGTCGGCGGTGGTGGCGACGAGGCGCTCGCTCGCTCGCAGGCACGCCTCGAGCAGCAGGTCGGACTTGCTCGCGAAGTGCCGGTAGAAGCCCGAGGTCGTGAGGCCGACGGCGGCGCTCAGGTCTTCGATACCGGTGTCGTGATAGCCGCGACGGTGGAAGAGCACGAGCGCCTCGCGGATGATGAGCTCGCGCTTGGACGTGCTCGGCAGCCCGGCCGGGTCGGCCGCGGGGGCGTCGACGCGCGCGGGCAGCGCGGTGTCGGCGACGTCGTGCGAGGTGGTCAGCAGCAGCTCGGCGAGCGGTCGCCGGGGAAGGCTCGTGTGGTGGGCGGTGATGCTCGCCACGACGCTGAGCACCCCGGCGGCGAGCAGCATGCCGTCGTCGTGCGACACGGGCCGCCCCGCTGCGCGGCGCATCGGCTCGAGCGCCCGCGCGACCCGGGCGGTGAGCTCGACGAAGTCGCCGCGGATGCGGGAACGGTCGTCGGGCTCGAGGTAGCGCCCCTCCCAGCGGTACAGGCCGCCGGTGCGGCGGTTCTCGATGGTCACCGCCGTGACCGCCGCGACGATCTCGTCGAAGCGGGCGCGCGCCTCGTCGAGCTCGTCGGTCGCGTCGGCCGCCGGGCCGCGGTCGTCGAGATCGGATGCCCCGCCGCCGACGGATGCCGCGTCGAGGCCCTCGGTCGCGTCGAGGAGCCCGTGCGCGAGGCGTTCGGCCGCGTCGACGAAGAGGGCGTACTTGTTGGGGAAGTGCCGGTAGAGCGCGGGCGCCGAGATGCCCACGGCCGCGGCGACCTCGCCCATGCTCACCTGGTGGTAGCCGCGCTCGGAGAACGCCTCGGCGGCCGCCATCGCGATCTTCTGCCGCCGGTCCTTCGGCCTGGTGCGGCCGGGCACGGTGGTCGCTTCGATCGCACTCATCGCCTCAGGCTAGCGCAGGCGATCCGAGATAGGTGAATCGCGATTAACAAAAAGCGTGACATCCTGCGCCGTGCGTTGCATACTGGCTTCACCTCGCCCGCCGACCCGACCGGCGGACGTACAGCGACGTACGAAAGGGACCCCCGACATGAGCACCGCCGCCCAGAGCATCCCGCCGGCCGTCCGCCGCAACCACTGGATGGCGCAGGTCGCGACCCACGCGGCCAACCGGCCCGAGGCGACCGCCTTCAAGTACCTCGGCCGCACGACGAGCTGGCGCGAGGTGCACGAGCGCGTCACGCACCTCGCGGCCGCACTCCGCCGCCGCGGCGTCGCCGAAGGCGACCGGGTGCTGCTGCTCACCCTCAACAGCCCCGAGGTCGTCGAGGCGGTCTTCGCCGTCAACACCCTCGGCGCGATCGCCGTGCCGATCAACGTGCGACTGACGCCGCCCGAGATCGCCTACATCGTCGACGACGCCGACGCCTCGGTCATCATCGTCGACGCGCCGCTCGCGCCGCTCGTCGGCGTCGTCTCGGGCCTCACGCAGCGCCTCACCCGCGTGCTCGTGCTCGGCGAGTCCGGTGACGGCCAGGAGTCGGTGCCCGAGCTCATCGCCGAGCCGCTCGACGGCTTCGAGGCGCCCGACGTCGCCGAGGACGCGACGGCGCTCATCATGTACACCTCGGGCACGACGGGGCGCCCGAAGGGGGCGATGCTCGACCACCTCAACCTCGCCGCGCAGGCGCTCACCTGCATCCGCGCGAACGCCCTGGTCGACGAGAGCGACATCTCGTTCATGACCGCGCCGCTCTTCCACATCGCCGGGCTCGGCTCGATCGCGCCGAACTTCATCGTCGGCATCCCGACCGTCATCCACCCGCTCGGCGCGTTCGACCCTGCCGCGATCGTCGACGCCTGGGAGGCCGAGCGGGCGACCATCGTGTTCAACGTCCCCCAGCAGTGGCAGGCGATCTGCGCGCTGCCCGGCATCCGCGAACGCGACCTCGCCCTCCGCATCATCAGCTGGGGCGCCGCCCCCGCCTCCGACACGCTGCTGCGCCAGATGGAGGAGTGCTTCCCGAACGCGATGAACGTGGCCGTCTTCGGACAGACCGAGATGTCGCCGATCACCTGCGTGCTGCGCGGGCCCGACTCGTTGCGCAAGCTCGGCTCGGTGGGCCGGCCGATCCCCACGATCCAGTCCCGCGTCGTCGACGACGAGATGAACGACGTGGCGATCGGCGAGGTCGGCGAGATCGTCTACCGCGGCCCGACGATGATGAAGGGGTACTGGCGCAAGCCCGTCGAGACCGCCGAGGCCTTCGAGGGCGGCTGGTTCCACTCGGGCGACCTCGTGCGGCAGGACGACGAGGGCTTCGTCTGGGTCGTCGACCGCAAGAAGGACATGATCATCTCGGGCGGTGAGAACGTGTACTGCGCCGAGGTCGAGAACGTGCTGGCCGCACACCCCGAGATCCTCGACGTCGCCGTGTACGGTCGCGCCGACGAGCGCTGGGGCGAGGTGCCGGTCGCCGCGCTCGTGGTCGCGCCGGGCGCGCAGGTCACCGCGGAGAGCCTGGCCGGGTTCCTCGCCGACCGGCTGGCCCGGTTCAAGCAGCCCAAGCACGTCGTCGTGCTCGAGGTGCTGCCGCGCAACGCGGGCGGCAAGGTGAACAAGGTCGCGCTGCGGGCGGCCGATCGCGAACTCACCCCGGCGTGACGACGGTGGCGGTGGCGGCGCTCGTGCGCGAGGCGGGCGGCGGGCCCGCGCTCGCCGAGGTGTCGCTCGCGGCGCCGGGCGAGCACGAGATCGTCGTGCGCGTGAGGGCCTCGGGCGTCTGCCCGACCGACCTGTTCGGCATCGACGGCGGGGCGGGCGACCGGTTCCCCGCGGTGTTCGGGCACGAGGGCGCCGGGGTCGTCGAGGCCGTCGGCCGTTCGGTCACCGCCTTCGCGCCCGGCGACCATGTCGCGCTCGGATTCGCCTCGTGCGGCGACTGCGACGCCTGCCGCGACGGCCACCCCGCCTACTGCGACCGCTTCGCCGCGCTCAACTACGCGGCCCGGCCGGGGGCGGCCGGTGCCGCCGGCGAGCCGGTGACGACCGGGTGGATGGGCCAGTCCGCCTGGGCCACGCACGTCGTCGTCGACGAGGGCAGCGCGGTCGCGATCGGCGAGGACGTCCCGTGGCCGGTCGCCGCGACGCTCGGCTGCGGCGTGCTCACGGGAGCAGGAGCGGTGTTCAACGTGCTGCGCCCCGGCCCCGACGACGGACTCCTCGTGATCGGGGCGGGAACGACGGGGCTCGCCGCCGTCATGGCCGCGGCGCACCGCGGCGTCGCACGCATCGTCGTGAGCGACCCGCTCGCCGAGCGCCGCGCGCTCGCGCTCGAGCTCGGGGCGAGCGCGGCCCTCGCGCCCGGCGACCTCGCTGCGGCGCTCGCCGGCGCCCCGCCGTTCACGCACGCGCTCGACACCGTCGGGTCCGAGCCGGCGATCGACGCCGCGCTGACGGCGCTCGCGCCGCGCGGCGTCGTCGCGACGGTCGCCCTGAAGCCGGGGTCCAACCGCATCGCGGTCTCGCAGACCCGGCTGCTCTGGGGCCGCACGCTCACCGGGGTGATCGAGGGCGACGCCGAGGTCGCCCGCGACGTGCCGATGCTCGCGGCGCTGTGGCGGGCGGGGCGGTTGCCCGTCGAGCGGCTCATCACCCTCTACGCCTTCGACGACGTCGAGACGGCGGTCGCCGACGCCCGCGACGGACGCGTCATCAAGCCGGTGCTCGAGATGCCCGGCGGCATGGGGTCCGCGGCCGTCGACTCCGAGACGACGCGTTCCGAGAGGTTCGGCTCCGCGCCGGTCGGCTCTGCGATCGACGACCGCGACGGCGCCCGCGAACCCGCCCGGTCGGCGACGCGGTCCCGGACGGGCGAACTGCTCGCCGACCTCCTCGCGGGCCGGGTCGCCGCCGACGACCTGCCCCGGATCTGGCGCTCCCTGCCCGCCGTCGACCCGGCCGAGCTGCGCGGCCTCTGGCGGGGCAGCGGTCTGAGCGACGATCACGCCGCCCACCGCATGCTCGTGCGCAGCCGCTGGTACGGAAAGCTCTTCCGTTCCGCCGACGACGTGGCGCCGATCGTGTGCGAGACCGACGACGGCGCGCTCGTCGTCGATGCGGCGCTCGCGCGCGGCGGGGCGAGTCTCTCGCGAGCGGAGCACGACGGGCTGTCGACGGCCGCGATGGGCTACGACGGCCAGCCGATCGTAGATCTGTTCGTGCGGATCGGCCCCGGAGCCGTGCTCGGGGTGATGACCGGCCGCCACGCGCTCGACGACGGGCGCGCCTACTACTTCGTGCTCGAGCGGGTCGCCGACCGCGAGGTGCGTGCCGAGGCCCGCGAACCGTAGCGTCGCGTGCGCGATGGTGACGGTCGCCCCGCGCGACCGCGCCGCGAGCCCGCGCTCGGCTCACGCGCGGGGCGACGGCCCTCGCGGCCTCACGCCCCCCGGAGTCCGCCCTGGGCCCGGTGCACCGCGATCGACGGCACGGCGGCGTTGCGGGAGAGGCGGGTGAGCGAGACCGCGAGCTCGGCGAGGTCGGCCGCCCGGATCATGTCGGCCGGGGCGATCTCGTCGTGCTTCCACGCCGCCATGTCGGTGTCGACGTAGCCCGGGCAGAGGGCGGTGGCGCTGACGCCGGTCGCCGCCTCTTCCAGGCAGATCGACTCGCAGAGCGAGACCACGGCGGCCTTCGTCGCACTGTAGGCCGCGAGATCCGGCTCGGCCATGAGCCCGGCGAGCGAGGCGAGCGCGATCACCCGGGTGCCGCGGGGTTCGTCGACCGCCGTGCGCCTGAGCAGGGGGAGCGCGGCCGCGACCATCGCGAAGGTGCCGCGCAGGTTCAGCGCGTAGTGCTTGTCGACGCGGCGCAGCGGCGTCTCGGCGATCGGGCTCGCGAAGCCCATGCCCGCGTTGAGCACGAGTGCGTCGAGTCTGCCCCAGGCCGCTTCGTGGCGCGCGACGAGCCGTTCGATCGCCTCGGGGTCGGCGGCGTCGGCCTCCACGGCGACGACGTGCGCGCCGCTCGCCTCGAGCGCGCCGGCTGCCGCGTCGAGCGTCTGGCGCGAGCGCGCGGCGATCGTGAGCGAGAAGCCCTCGGCGGCGAGCCGTTCGGCGATCGCGAGCCCGATGCCGCGCGAGCCGCCGGTCACGAGCGCGGCTCGCTGCGGGCCGCCCGGTGCGGCGGACGGCGGCACGGCGGCGGCTTCGGCGTGGTCAGCGGGCGAGGTCATGGCGGAGTCCCTTCCGGTGGAGGCGCGCGGCGCGCTTCGCGATCGACCAGCGATGCGTCTCGCTGGATCCGTCGTAGATGCGGAACGGGCGCACCTCGCGCCAGTACCGCGCGAGCAGCAGCTCCTCGGAGACGCCCTGGCCGCCGGCGAGCTGCATGCTCCGGTCGACGATGCGTCCCACCGCCTCCGCGACGAAGGTCTTCGCGATCGAGGATGCCGCGCCCGGGTCGGCGGCGCCGAGGTCGGCGCCGGTGCCGGGGGCGACCGCGGCGGGCGACTCCGCGGCATCCAGCACGCGCGCCGTCTCGCGCACGAGCGCCCGGGCCGCCGCGAGGTCGATCTCGTTGTCGGCGAGGTGCTGCTGGGCCAGGCCGAGGTCGGCGATCGGCGAGCCGAAGGCACGGCGGTCGACGACGTGCGCGAGTGCGAGGTCGTGGGCGCGGGCCGCGAGGCCGAGCCAGCGCATGCAGTGCGTGAGGCGTGCCGGGGCGAGGCGCACCTGCGCGGCCTCGAAGCCCCGATCGACCTCGCCGAGCACGGCCGAGTCGGGCACGAGGCATCCGTCGAATCGCACGACGCTGTGGCCGCCGTAGAGGCCCGCGTCGAGCGTGCGCACGTCGCGCACGACGGTCATGCCCGGCGTGCCGCCTGCGACGAGGAACATGGTCGCGCCCCCCGCGTCGCCGGGCTCGCCCGAGGTGCGCGCGAGGCAGATGACGAGCCCCGCCCCGCGGGCCCCCGTGATGAACCACTTCTCGCCGGTGATGCGCCAGCCGCCGGCGACGCGCTCGGCGCGCGTCGCGAGCGCTCTCGGGTCGCTGCCCGCGCCGGGCGGCGGCTCGGTCATGGCGAAGGCCGAGTGGAGGTCGCCGGCGGCGAGCGGGCGGAGCCAGCGTTCGCGCTGCTCGTCGGAGGCCGCCTCGAGGAGGAGGTGCATGTTGCCCTCGTCGGGGGCGGCGATGTTGAGGGCGATCGGGCCGAAGAGCGAGTACCCCGCGGCTTCGAAGACCGCGGCGCGCTCGAGGTGCCCGAGCCCGCGGCCGCCCCAGGCGAGTGGCAGTTGCGGCACGAGCAGGCCCGCCGCGCGCGCGGCCGCCTGCAGCTCGCGGCGGAGCGCGCGCTCGCCGGGGTCGATGGCGCCGCGGCGCTCGCCGTCGCCGGTGCCTCCGCCGCCCGCGCGGCCCGACCCGTCGTGGGCCCGGTGCAGCACGCCGTGCTCGGCGAGCTCGACGGGGATGACCTCGTCGCGCACGAAGTCGCGCACGCGGCGCACGAGCGCCTCGGTGGTCGGTTCGGTCTCGTGCACTCGCATCCTCGCGTCGGCTCGGCGGTCGAGGCCGCGGCGACCTCGTCTTCGCATCGGGATTCGAAAACCCCGTGACCCGATTCTGCGAGAGCCCGGGCGGAAGGGCAAGGCGTGCGACGAAGATTTTCTAATCCAATATAGAAAATGCTCGGCGTTCGTCGTAGAGTCGTCGCAGGCCGGGGCGTCGACCCCGATGATCGAGGGAGATCGAGCACATGCCCCAGACGACGCTCGCCGCGGCGGACCGGGTCCGCACCGTCTACGACGAGGAGCACGAGCAGTTCCGCGCGCTCGTGAGGGAGTTCGTCGACACCCACGCGGCACCCCACGCCGATCGATGGGAGGCCGAGGGCCGGGTCGACCGCGAACTCTTCACGAGGGCCGCCGAGGCGGGACTGCTCGGCTTCACCATCCCCGAGGAGTACGGCGGGGGCGGCACCGACGACTTCCGCTTCAACGCGGTCATGGGCGAGGAGCTCGCCCGCAACCCCGTGACGAGCGGGATGGCGGGCATCGCCCTGTCGAACGACATCGTGATCCCGTACTTCCTCGAGCTCACGAACGACGAGCAGAGGGCGCGCTGGCTGCCCGGCATCGCGGCGGGCGAGCTCGTCACGGCCGTGGCGATGACCGAGCCGGGCACCGGCAGCGACCTCGCCGGCATCCGCACCTCCGCGGTGCGCGACGGCGACGACTACGTCGTCAACGGCACGAAGATCTTCATCTCGAACGGGCAGAACGCCGACCTCGTCGTCACCGCCGTCCGCACGAGCGACGACCCGCACCAGGGGCTGAGCCTCCTCGTGATCCCGACCGAGCTGCCGGGCTTCTCGCGAGGCCGCAACCTCGAGAAGATCGGGCTGCACGCGCAGGACACCTCCGAGCTCGTCTTCGTCGACGTGCGGGTGCCCGTCGCGAACCTGCTCGGCGCCGAGGGGCAGGGCTTCCTCGGCCTGATGCGCAACCTGCCGCAGGAGCGGCTCTCGATCGCGGCCGCCGCCGTCGCCTCGAGCGAGGGCGTCGTCGAGCGCACGCTCGCCTACGTGAAGGAGCGCCGGGCGTTCGGCACCTCGATCGGCTCGTTCCAGAACACCCGCTTCGAGCTCGCCGAGATGCACACGGCCGTGCAGGTGAGCCGGGCGTACATCGACCAGTGCATCGTGCGCCACGCGAACGGCGAGCTCTCGGCCGAGGATGCCGCAGCGGCGAAGTTCTGGACGACCGAGCAGTACGTGCAGGTCGTGGGCCGCTGCCTGCAGCTGCACGGCGGGTACGGCTACATGCGCGAGTACCGCATCGCGCGCGACTACGAGGACGCGCGCATCACGACCATTTACGGCGGCACGACCGAGATCATGAAGCAGATCGTCGGCCGAGGCCTGGGACTCTGAGGGGGCATCGCATGGGCGAGGCATACATCTACGACGCGGTGCGTACGCCGCGCGGCAGGAACCGGGGCGGCGCGCTCCGCGGCACCAAGCCGGTCGACCTCGTCGTCGGCCTCATCGACGCCGTGATCGAGCGCAACCCCGGCCTCGATCCGGCCGCCATCGACGATCTCGTGCTCGGGGTCGTCTCGCCGGTCGGCGAGCAGGGAGGCGACATCGCCCGCACCGCCGCGCTCGTCGCGGGCCTCCCCGAGACCGTCGCGGGCGTGCAGCTCAACCGCTTCTGCGCCTCGGGCCTCGAGGCGGTCAACGTCGCCGCGCAGAAGGTCGCCTCGGGCTTCGAGGACCTGGTGATCGCGGGCGGCGTCGAGTCGATGTCGCGGGTGCCGATCGGCTCCGACGGGGGCGCCTACGCGCAGGACCCGACGACGAACTACGACCTCCACTTCGTGCCGCAGGGCATCGGCGCCGACCTCATCGCGACGATCGACGGATTCTCCCGCGACGACGTCGACGCCTACGCGGCCGAGTCGCAGCGCCGCGCCGAACAGGCCTGGAGCAACGGCTGGTTCGACCGCTCGGTCGTGCCGGTGCGCGACCGGAACGGCGTCACCCTGCTCGCCACCGACGAGCACCGCCGCCCCGGCACGACCACCGCGACCCTCGGCGAGCTGCCGGCCTCGTTCGCCGCCCTCGGCGAGAACGCCGGCTTCGACGCGGTCGCCCTGCAGAAGTACCACGCCCTCGAGCGCGTCGCGCACGTGCACACGGCCGGCAACTCCTCGGGCATCGTCGACGGCGCCGCCCTCGTCGTCGTCGGCAGCCGCGAGGTCGGCGAGCGCTTCGGCCTGGCCCCGCGCGCCCGCATCGTCGCGACGGCCGTCACGGGCTCCGAGCCGACGATCATGCTCACCGGCCCGACCCCCGCGACGCGCAAGGTGCTCGACCGGGCCGGGCTCACCGTCGACGACATCGACCTCTTCGAGCTCAACGAGGCCTTCGCGGCCGTCGTCATGCGCTGGATGGGCGACCTCGACATCCCGCACGAGAAGGTCAACGTCAACGGCGGCGCGATCGCCATGGGGCACCCCCTCGGCGCCACCGGTGCGATGATCCTCGGCACCCTGCTCGACGAGCTCGAGCGCCGAGACCTCCGGCGCGGGCTGGCGACGCTCTGCGTCGGCGCCGGCATGGGCATCGCGACCGTCATCGAGCGGGTCTGACCGCCGCGCACCCCCGCGGAACGAACTGAGAAGAGGCATCCATGACCAGCACCATCGAGGACGTGCGCGTGGCCGAGGGCTACGCCTGGCAGCAGCACGACGACGGCATCGTCGTCATCACCCTCGACGACCCCGACAGCGTCGTCAACACCATGAACGCGCATTTCGTCGCCTCGCTGCGCGCGACCGTCGACCGGCTCGAGGCCGAGCGCGAGGGCATCACCGGGGTGATCCTCGTCTCGGCCAAGCGCAGCTGGTTCGCCGGCGGCGACCTCAACCTGCTGCGCGCGGCCGACCCGGCGAACTCGGCGGCCGAGACCGCCCACATCGACGCGGTGAAGCACGACATGCGGCGCCTCGAGCTGCTCGGCCGGCCCGTGGTCGCGGCCATGAACGGCACCGCGCTCGGCGGCGGTCTCGAGGTCGCCCTCGCCTGCCACCGACGCATCGCGGTCGACGCGAAGGGCGCGCAGTTCGGCGTGCCCGAGGTGACCCTCGGCCTGCTGCCCGGCGGCGGCGGCATCACCCGACTCGTGCGCATGCTGGGGCTTCAGCGGGCGCTCGCCGAGGTGATCCTGCCCGGCACGAAGTTCGGCCCCCGCGATGCGCTGGCCGTCGGCATCGTCGACGAGCTGGTCGCGTCCGAGGCCGAGCTCGTGCCGGCCGCGAAGGCGTGGATCGCCGAGCACCCGACGGCGGCGAAGCCGTGGGACGAGCCCGGCTTCGCGCTCCCGGGCGGTGCGCCGACCTCGCCCTCCGTGGCATCCATGCTGCCCGCGATGCCCGCGCTGCTGCGCAAGCAGCTCAAGGGCTCGCCCATGCCCGCGCCGCGCGCCGCGATGGCCGCCGCGGTCGAGGGCGCCCACGTCGACTTCGAGACCGCCTCGAAGATCGAGACCCGCTACCTCGTCTCGCTCACCCACACGCAGGTCGCGAAGAACATGATCAAGGCCTTCTTCTTCGACCTCCAGCACATCAACGCGGGCGGCAGCCGCCCCGACGGGTTCCCGAAGCACACGGCCCGCAAGGTCGGCGTCATCGGCGCCGGCATGATGGGCGCGGCGATCGCGTACGTCTCCGCCAGGGCGGGCATCGAGGTGGTGCTGAAGGACGTCTCGACCGACGCCGCCGAGCGCGGCAAGGACTACTCGCGCGGGCTCGAGGAGCGTGCGCTCGCCCGCGGGAAGACCACGCCCGAGCGCTCGGCCGAACTGCTCGCCCGCATCACGCCGACCGGCGACGCGGCCGACTTCGCGGGCGTCGACTTCGTGATCGAGGCCGTGTTCGAGTCGGTGCCCGTCAAGCAGGGCGTGTTCCACGAGATCCAGCACGTCGTCGAACCCGATGCCGTGCTCGGCTCGAACACCTCGACGCTGCCGATCTCGCTGCTCGCCGAGGGCGTCGATCGCAGCGACGACTTCATCGGCATCCACTTCTTCTCGCCCGTCGACAAGATGCCGCTCGTCGAGATCGTGCGCGGCGAGCGCACGAGCGACGAGGTGCTCGCGAAGACCTTCGACTTCGTGCAGCAGATCCGCAAGACGCCGATCGTCGTGAACGACGCCCGCGGCTTCTTCACCTCGCGCGTGATCGGCGAGTTCATCGCCGAGGCCGTCGCCGCCGTCGGCGAGGGGGTCGAGCCCGCGTCGATCGAGCAGGCCGCCCTCCAGGCCGGCTACCCGGCCGGGGCGCTGCAGCTGCTCGACGAGCTCACCCTCTCGCTCACGCAGAAGATCCGTCGCGAGACGCAGGCGGCCGTCCTCGCCGAGGGCGGCGAGTGGACCGAGCACGCCTCGCACGCCGTCGTCGACTGGATGATCGACGTCGAGGGGCGCACCGGCCGCAAGGCCGGACGCGGCTTCTACGACTACGACGCCGACGGCCGGCGCCTCGGCATCTGGCCCGGGCTGCGCGAGCGCTTCGGCTCGGGTCGCACCGAGCTGCCGCTCGTCGACCTGCAGGAGCGCATGCTCTTCGCCGAGGCGATCGACGCGATCCGCTGTCTCGACGACGGCGTGCTCACGAGCGTCGCCGACGCCAACATCGGCTCGATCTACGGCATCGGGTTCCCGGCGTGGACGGGCGGCGTGCTGCAGTACGTCAACCAGTACGAGGGCGGCCTCCAGGGCTTCGTCGAGCGGGCGCGGGAGCTCGCGGCGACGTACGGCGACCGCTTCCTGCCCCCGGCGTCGCTCGTCGAGCGCGTCGCTGCCGGCGAGACCTACGAGTAGGAGATCCGGATGCTCACCACGCGATTCACCGAGGCGCTCGGCATCGAGCACCCCGTCGTGCAGGGCGGCATGATGTGGGTCGGCCGCGCCGAGCTCGCCGCAGCCGTCTCCGAGGCGGGCGGCCTCGGCATCATCACCGCGCTCACCCAGCCGACGCCCGCCGACCTCGTGCGCGAGGTCGAGCGGGCGCGCACGATGACCGACAAGCCGATCGGCGTGAACCTCACGATCCTGCCGTCGATCAACCCGCCGCCCTACGACGAGTACCGCCGGGCCATCATCGACTCCGGGGTCACGATCGTCGAGACCGCCGGCTCCAACCCCGAGCCGCACGTCGAGGCGTTCGCGCCGCACGGCATCCGCGTGATCCACAAGTGCACGAGCGTGCGCCACGCTCTGAAGGCCGAGCGCGTCGGCGTCACGGCCGTGTCGATCGACGGCTTCGAGTGCGCGGGGCACCCCGGCGAGGACGACGTGCCCGGCCTGGTGCTCATCCCGGCCGCGGCCGACGCCCTCACGATCCCGTTCATCGCCTCCGGAGGCATCGCCGACGGGCGCGGCCTCGCCGCCGCCCTCGCGCTCGGCGCCGACGGCGTCAACATGGGCTCGCGGTTCATGTGCACGGTCGAGTCGCCGATCTCGCAGGTGGTGAAGGAGCGGATCGTCGAGGCGAGCGAGCTCGACACCAACCTCATCTTCCGGAGCCTGCGCAACACCGCGCGCGTCGCGAAGAACGCGGTGAGCGACGAGGTCGTCGAGATCCTCGCGCAGGGCGGCGAGTTCGCCGACATCCGCGAGCTCGTCGCCGGCGCTCGCGGTCGCAAGGTCTTCGAGGAGGGCGAGCTCGACGCCGGCATCTGGACGGTCGGGCTCGTGCAGGGGCTCATCCGCGACATCCCCCACGCGGGCGAGGTGGTGCGGCGCATCGTCGCCGACGCCGAGGAGGTGCTGCGCGCCCGGATCGCGCAGTTCGGGGTGCCGGTCACGGCGTGACCCCGTCACCTCACGGGCCGGTGCCGCGTCCCTCCCCGACGCGGTGCCGGCCCGCTCCGGCGGTTACCGCTGCGGCAGCGCCATGCCGTAGCGCACCATGTCCTGCGTGGCGCCGATGAGGTCCTCGAGGGTGCGGTGGCGCGGGTTCCACCACTCGGCCGCCCAGTTCATCGCCCCGAGCAGCAGCAGCCGCGACACCGAGATGTCGAGGTCGGGGCGCAGCTGTCCCGCGTCCATCGCATCGTTCAGCAGGTCGCGCCAGAGCTTCGCGTAGACGGCCTCCTCGGCCGCGGCCTTCGCGCGCAGGCCTTCGGGCACCTGGTTCGCGTTGCGGATCGAGGCGGTCGTGTAGTCGGAGATGAGCAGCTCGTAGCGCAGGTGCGCCTCGACGGCGGTGAGGATGCGATCGAGGGGCGTCGTCTCGGCGGGCAGCGCCGCGAGCTCGTCGACGACGTGCAGGTGCACCCGCGCCGCACCGACCCACATGACCTCTTCGATGAGCTCGTCGCGCGAGGCGAAGTGGTAGTAGATCGTCGGGGCCTGCAGGTTCGCGTGCGCGGCGACGTCGACGAGTCGCGTTCCCGCGTAGCCCTTGCGGCTCAGCACGTGCGCGGCGGAGTCGAGGATGCGCTCGCGCGTGCGCGCCGACTTGCTCGCCGTCTTGCCCGCGAGCGTCTTCGTCGGTGCCGCTGCGTCGTCGTCGACCGGATTCGCCATGATTTCGAATCATAGTTAGATTTCGTGGCGCGGGGGAGGGGGCGGCAGGCGGTCGCGGTCGCCGCACCCGTGCGAGACTGCCCGGATGACCGACATCGAGCTCGCCCGCATCGAGGCGGGCAGCGTCACCCTGCACGACGCCCGCCGCAGGGTGCGCCGGACCGTCGAGCTCGAGCCGTTCGAGATCGGGGTGTACCCGGTGACCCAGGCACAGCTCGGCGAGCTGCTCGGCGAGACCGCCGCGCATCCGCGGAGGCCGGCCGGCGACGTCAGCTGGCTCCGCGCCGTGCGGTTCTGCAACGCGGCCTCCGAGTGGGAGGGCCTCGACCCGGCGTACTCGTTCGACGGCGAAGCGGTCGCATGGCACGTCGACTCCGACGGCTACCGGCTGCCCACCGAGGCCGAGTGGGAGTACGCCTGTCGTGCCGGCTCGACCGGTCCGCACTACGGGCCGCTCGCCGAGGTCGCCTGGACCGCCGCGGACGGCGTGACCACGCCACAGCCGATCGGGGGCCGGCTGCCGAACCTCAACGGCCTCTTCGACACGCTCGGCAACGTGTGGGAGTGGTGCTGGGACCTGCTGGACCCCGCCCGCTACGACGACTACCGCGTCTTCCGCGGCGGCGGCTTCGCCGACGACGCCTGGAGCGTACGGGCGTCGACCCGTCGCGGCGGCGCGCCGCGCATGCACCACGAGGACCTCGGGTTCCGCGTCGCCCGCGGCGGCTTCGACGGGGAGGACGCCGCCCAGGGCTGGTCGGCGGCCGCCGACCGCGAGCGCGCCGAGGTCGACGGGCCGCTGCCGCCCGGCTGGACGCCGCGGCGCTGAGGAGTCGGGGCCGAGGAGCCGGGCCGAAGGGCAGCCGGCTCGCCGAACGCCGGAAGGCCCGACACCTCGTTCGAGGTGCCGGGCCTTCCTGTTCGAGCGATCGCGTGCGGTCAGACGCGAACCCCGCGCGCCACCGCGTCGCCGAGCGCGTCGGCGTCGAGGGCGAAGAGGTCGCGCGAACCGGCCGTCGCGGCGCCGACGAGACCCGCGGCCTGCGGCAGCAGCTGCTCGGCGTAGAAGCGGGCGAGCGGCAGCTGCGTCTCGGCGATGCCGTCGGCGTCGAGGCCGCGGGCGGCCAGTGCCGACTTCGCGAGCAGCCAGCCGCCGATGACGAGGCCCCAGATGCGCTGGTACGGGCTCGAGCCCGAGAGCACCGCGTTCGGGTCGGTCGCGCCGGTGCGGAGCATCCACGCGGTGGTCTGCTCGAGCGCGTCGAGCTGCGCGTTCAGGTTGCTGCGGATCGAGGCGAACTCCTCGCCCGCGGCGGCCAGCTCGGCGTCGAGCCCGCGCATGCTCGCGATGAACTCGAGGGCGCTCGCGCCGTCTCGCACGGGGAGCTTGCGGGCCACGAGGTCGGCGGCCTGGATGCCGTTGGTGCCCTCGTAGATCGCGGCGATGCGCACGTCCCGGTAGTGCTGGGCGGCCCCGGTCTCCTCGATGAAGCCCATGCCGCCGTGGATCTGCAGCGCGAGCGAGGTGAGCTCGTTGCCGAGGTCGGTGCCGAACGACTTGCAGATCGGGGTGAGCAGTCCCACGATCTCGTTGGCGCGGGCGCGCACGGCGGGGTCGGGGTTGTTCGTCGACTGGTCGGTGTACGTCGCGTTCAGCAGCATCATGCGGCGCATCGCGGCGATGTACGCCTTCTGCGTCATGAGCATGCGTCGCACGTCGGGGAAGTCGATGATCGGGGAGTCGCTGGTCGCGCCGACCGCGCGGCCCTGGATGCGCTCCTGCGCGTAGTCGAGCGACTGCTGGTAGGCGCGCTCGGCGACGGCGAGGCCCTGCGTGCCGACCGAGAGGCGGGCGCTGTTCATCATGACGAACATGATGCGCATGCCGATGTTCTCCTCGCCGATGAGGTAGCCGGTCGCGTCCTCGTAGGAGAGCACGCACGTGGGCGAGCCGTGGATGCCCATCTTGTGCTCGACGCCGACGGTGTGGACGCCGTTGCGCTCGCCGAGCGAGCCGTCGTCGTTCATGAGGAACTTCGGCACGATGAAGATCGAGATGCCCCGGGTGCCGGCGGGCGCGTCGGGCGTGCGGGCGAGCACGAGGTGCACGATCTGCTCGCTCATGTCGTGGTCGCCGAAGGTGATGAAGATCTTCTGGCCGGTGATGCCGTAGGTGCCGTCGGCGCGCTTGACGGCCTTCGTCGTGAGGGCGCCCACATCGCTGCCGGCGTGCGGCTCGGTGAGGTTCATGGTGCCCGACCACTCGCCCGAGACCATCTTCGGCAGCCACTGCTGCTTCTGCTCGTCGCTGCCGTAGTGCAGGAGCGCCTCGATCGCGCCCTGCGTGAGCAGCGGGGCCAGTGAGAACGCCATGTTGGAGGTCATCATGAGCTCCTGGATGGCGAGGCCGACCGAGCGCGGGAAGTTGCCGCCGCCGTACTCCTCGGGCAGCGGGACCGAGCCCCAGCCGGCGTCGACGTAGGCGGCGTAGGCCTCCTTGAATCCGGTCGCCGTCGTGACGGTGCCGTCGGGGTTCAGCGTCGAACCCTCGAGGTCGCCGGCGCGGTTGGTCGGGGACACCACCTCGGCCATGAAGCTGCCGACCTCGTCGAGGATCTCGGAGACCGTCTCCAGGTCGGCGTGCTCGAATCCGGGCAGCTGTGCGACGGCGTCGTAGTCGACGACGTGCTCGAGGGCGAAGGCGATGTCTGCAACAGGGGGTCGGAATCCGCTCATGCCCGCAGCGTAACCCCGGCACGCCGAGCGCCCGCCCGGAACTGTGGGGGTTCCACGAGGCATCCGTCGCCCGCTCAAACGGCTTTGGCGATACACCACAAAAGAGTGCCGTTTCCAGGCAAGCAAGTGCTTGGTTAGGATGGAGCGACTCGCGTGCACAAGGGAGCGGAATGAAGATCGTCGTCCTGGTCAAGGAGGTCCCCGACACCTACGGGGACCGCAAGCTGAACCTGCAGACCGGCCTCGCCGATCGTGCGGCGAGCGACACCGTGCTCGACGAGATCGGCGAACGCGCCCTCGAGGTCGCGCTGTCGTACGCCGACGCGAACCCCGGCACCGAGGTGGTCGTGCTCTCCATGTCGCCCGAATCGGCGGCGGCGACGGTGCGGAAGGGCCTCGCCATGGGAGCGTCCTCGGCCGTGCAGCTCGTCGACGAGGCGCTCGTCGGCGCCGACCTCGGGCTCACCGCCGAAGCGCTCGCCGCGACGCTGCAGCACATCGGGTACGACCTGGTGATCGCGGGCAACGAGTCGACCGACGGCTCGGGCGGCGTGCTGCCGGCGATGATCGCCGAACTCCTCGATGTGCCGAACGCGACGAGCCTGAACACGGTCGAGATCGCCGACGGCGAGGTGCGCGGCGAGCGCGCCAGCGACCACGGCACGATGCAGGTCACGGCGTCGCTCCCCGCGGTGGTCTCGATCACCGAACGCCTGCCCGACGCCCGGTTCCCGAACTTCAAGGGCATCATGG
This sequence comes from Agromyces sp. NPDC058104, assembly GCF_042884835.1. NCBI lineage: Bacteria > Bacillati > Actinomycetota > Actinomycetes > Micrococcales > Microbacteriaceae > Agromyces > Agromyces sp. NPDC058104. Next base: position 752,328 of record NZ_JBHVTD010000002.1, read on the forward strand.
CCGCGAAGAAGAAGCCGTTCGAGACCCTCTCGCTGGCCGAGGTCGGCGTCGAGGCCGACACCGTCGAGGCGTCGCGGTCGATCATGATCTCGCTCGCCGAGAAGCCGCCGCGCACGGCGGGAACCAAGATCGTCGACGAGGGCGACGCCGGGGAGCGCCTCGCCGAGTACCTCGTCCAGAACCGGCTCGCGTAAGGAACCGACGATGACTGACTACCAGGCCGACTCGATCCTCGTCCTCCTCGACGTCCTGCCCTCCGGTGGGCTCACCAAGAGCGCTGCGGGGCTCCTCGGCGCCGCAGCCGGCGTCGGCACGCCCGTCGCCCTGCTCGTCGCCGCGGCCGGCGAGGGCGAGCAGGCCGCGACGGATGCCGCCGCGCTCGGCGCGGCCCACGTGCTCGTGGCCGAGCACGCCGAGGCCGGCGCGCAGCTGACCGTGCCCGCCGCCGACGCCCTCGCCGCGGCGGCCGACGTCGTGCGACCCGATGCCGTGCTCGTCTCGAACTCCATCGAGGGGCGCGAGGTCGCGGCGCGCTTCGCGGCTCGTTCCCGCTCGGGCCTCGCCGTCGACGCCGTCGGGGTCTCCCGCGACGCCGAGGGCGTCGTCGCCCACCACTCCGTCTACGGCGGCGCCTACAACGTCGACTCGGCCGTCACCTGGGGCGCCCCCGTCATCACCGTTCGCGAGGGTGCCGTCGACGCCCGCGCGGAGGCGCGGCCCGCCTCGATCGAGCGGCTCGCGGTCGAGGCATCCGGCCGCCGTGCCGCGGTGATCGGCAGCGTCGAGGAGGCCGTCGTCACCTCGTCGCGCCCCGAGCTGCGCGGCGCGGCGAAGGTCGTCTCGGGCGGCCGGGGTCTCGGGTCGGAGGAGCAGTTCGCACTCGTCGACCAGCTCGCCGACGTGCTCGGCGCCGCGGTCGGCGCCTCGCGGGCGGCCGTCGACGCGGGCTACGTGCCGCAGTCGTACCAGGTCGGCCAGACCGGCGTCTCGGTCTCGCCGCAGCTCTACATCGCCCTCGGCATCTCGGGCGCGATCCAGCACCGGGCCGGAATGCAGACGGCGAAGACGATCGTCGCGATCAACAAGGACGCGGACGCCCCGATCTTCGAGATCGCCGACTTCGGCGTCGTGGGCGACCTGTTCACGGTCGTGCCGCAACTGATCGCCGCGCTCGAGGCGCGGAAGGCGTAGCACCCGATGGCGACGTACGGGCGAACGACGCGGCAGGGCCTGCCCCGTGTGGCGGGCGGCGATCCCTGGCCGCCGGTGACCGAGCTTTCGGCGGCGGCTCCGGCCGAGGCGCCGCCGGGCGCGGCCGCGACGGCGACCGTGGACGGCGCGGCCGCCGTGGCGGATCGGGCGCCGTTGACGGCCGCACCCGTCACCGCTGCCGCCGCCGCCGTCGCGACGGCGCGCACGGCGCGCACGCTGCGCCGCGGACTTCCGCGCACGCCCGGCGGCGAGCCCTGGCCGCCCGCATCCGCAGCGCCCGTGGCGGCGAGCGCTGCCGCCGGTCGCGCAGCCCCGAACTCGACGGCCGTCGCCGCTCCCGCCGAGGCCGCCCCGTCTGGCGGAGCCCCCGCGACCGCGGCAGCCGCGGCAGCCGCGGCACCCGCAGCGACGCAGCCCGCCGCGACCGTCGTCGCCGGGGGAGTCGTCCTGCGCCGCGGACTCCCGCGCACGCCCGACGGCGAGCCCTGGCCCCCGGCCGGCACGGCCCCCGTGCGACCCGAGCGGGTGGTGGCGGCGCCGGTCGAGGTCCCGCCGGCGGTCGAGCCCGAGCCCGAGCCCGTCGCCGCGCCCGCGCCCGCTGCACCGGCGGCGGCCGCCGCGACGCCCGCGCCCGCGCCGGCGCCTCGGCCCGCCCCGACGCCGCAGCCGCGGCGTGCGGCGGTCGCCGTGGCATCCGCCCGCCCTGACGCCGCGCCGTGGCCGAAGCGCTACGGACCGTACACCCGGGCCGAGTGGGCCGGCGGCCTCGCCATCGGCGGCTTCGGCCTGCTGCTCGCCGCGACCGGGGTCGTCGTCGTGGTCAACTGGCTGCTCGCCCTCGCGCCGATGCAGGACTTCATCGCCACGTATCCGGGGGAGTACCACCTGCCCGAGTCGGCGCCGGTCGGCATCCCCGCGTGGATCGGCTGGCAGCACTTCTTCAACGTGTTCCTGATCGTGCTCATCATCCGCTCGGGCCTGCAGGTCCGCACGCAGAAGCGGCCGACCGCGTTCTGGTCGCCGCGGTGGAACGCGAAGCGGAAGATCAGCCTGTCGCTGTGGTTCCACCAGTCCCTCGACATCCTGTGGCTCGTCAACGGCCTCGTGTTCGTCGTGCTGCTCTTCGCGACCGGGCAGTGGATGCGGATCGTGCCGACCAGCTGGGAGGTCTTCCCGAACGCGATCTCGGCGCTGCTCCAGTACCTGTCGCTCGACTGGCCGACCGAGAACGGCTGGGTGAACTACAACAGCCTGCAGCAGATCGCCTACTTCGTCACCGTCTTCGTCGCGGCGCCGCTCGCGGTGATCACCGGCGTGCGGATGTCGGGCCTCTGGCCGAAGAACGCGAAGACGCTGAACCGCATCTACCCGGTCGAGTGGGCCCGGGCCGTGCACTTCCCGGTCATGCTCTACTTCGTGCTCTTCATCATCGTGCACGTCGGGCTCGTCTTCGCGACCGGCGCCCTGCGCAACCTCAACCACATGTACGCCAGCCAGGACGTCGTGAACTGGACGGGGTTCTGGATCTTCGTCGGCTCGCTCGCGGTGATCGCCGCCGCGTGGGTCGCGGCGCGACCGCTCGTGCTCGCGCCCATCGCGCGGCTGTTCGGCAAGGTCAGCGGGCGCTGACGTGGGCGACGCACCGGGCCGGCGCGACGAGATCCTCGCGATCGCGACGAGGCAGATCGCCTCGCGCGGCTACTCGTCGACGACCGTCCGCGACATCGCCGACGAGGCCGGCATCCTCTCGGGCAGCCTGTACCACCACTTCTCGTCGAAGGAGGCGGTGCTGCAGGAGATCCTGCGCTCCTTCATGGGCGACACGCTCGCGCACTTCGAGCGGATCGTCGCGAGCGAGGGCAGCCATCGCGAGCACCTCGACCAGCTCGTCGAGCACGCCTTCCTCACGATCGAGCAGCGCCCCGACGAGGTGAGCATCTACCAGAACGAGACCGGGTTCCTGATGACCCAGCCCGGCTTCGAGTTCCTCGTCGAGGGGGCGGCGCGCATCGAGGAGCTCTGGCTCGAGCAGATCACGGCGGGCCAGCGCGACGGCGTCTTCCGGGAGTCGATCGACCCCCGACTCGCCTTCCGCTTCATCCGCGACGCCGTCTGGTCGACGGTGCGCTGGTACCGCCCGGGCGGCAGCCACACGGCGGCGAGCGTCAGCGCGAACTACCTCGAGCTGCTGCACTCGGGGCTGCTCACGAGCTGAGCGCCAGCAGCCGTCGGGCGATGATCATGCGCATCACCTCGTTCGTGCCCTCGAGGATCTGGTGCACGCGCAGGTCGCGCACGACCCGCTCGATGCCGTACTCCGAGAGATAGCCGTACCCGCCGTGCAGCTGCAGGGCGCTGTTCGCGACGGCGAAGGCGGCATCGGTCGCGAACCGTTTGGCCATCGCGCACCTCGCGGAGGCGTCGGGGTCGCGAGCATCGATCGCGGCGGCCGCGTCGTGCACGAGCAGGCGCGCGGCGTGGAGCTCGGTCGCCATGTCGGCGAGCGCGAACCCGATCGACTGGTGCTCGGCGAGCGGGTGCCCGAAGGTCTCGCGCTCGCGCACGTAGCGCAGCGTGCGGTCGAGCGCCCACTGGGCGCCGCCGAGCGAGCAGGCCGCGATGTTCACCCGGCCGCCGTCGAGCCCCGACATCGCGATCGCGAAGCCGTCGCCCTCCTCGCCGAGGCGGTTGCCGACCGGAACGCGCACGTCGTCGAGCACGACCTGGCGCGTCGGCTGGGCGTTCCAGCCCATCTTCTTCTCCTCGGCCCCGAACGAGAGGCCGGATGCCTCGCCGGGGACGACGATCGCGCTGATCCCGTGCGAGCCCGCGCCGCCGGTGCGGGCGAAGACGAGGTAGACCGCCGACGAGCCCGCGCCCGAGATGAACTGCTTCACCCCGTTCAGCACGTACTCGTCGCCGTCCCGCCGTGCTGAGGTGGTCACCGCGGCCGCGTCGGACCCCGCCGACGGCTCGGTCAGGCAGTAGCTGCCGCGGTCGACGAGCGAGCTCATGCCGGGCAGCCACCGCTCGCGCTGCTCCCGGTCGCCGTATCGGTCGATCATCCACGCCACCATGTTGTGGATGGACAGGTACGCGGCGATGGCCGTGTCGCCCTTGGCGAGCTCCTCGAACGCGAGCGCGGCGGTGAACCTGCCCAGGGCCGACCCGCCGACGTCCTCGGCGACGTAGATGCCGCCGAGGCCGAGCCGGCCCGCTCGTTCGAGGGTGTCCACCGGGAAGTGCTTGGTCTGGTCGCGCTCGTTCGCGAACGGGGCGAGCTCGGCCGCCGTGAACTCGCGGACCGCGGCCACGATCGCGAGCTGATCCTCTGAGAGTGCGTTCGACATGGCTCGCATCAGCCCTTCCTCGGTGCCCGCGAGGCCGAGCCTAGCCGGGCGGGCGGCGATCCACGAGGAGTCGGCGTGCGAGCCGACTGGCACGATCTGGGCGCAGGATCCGCGAAGGGCGCGTACTGTGGATGCGGGGTCGTCGCCGTCGCGTTCGAACGAGCGACCACGGTCGGCCCCGCGGGCACCCTGAACCAACGCCCGAACGGAGCAACGATGTCCTGGGACGACGATTTCGACGCCGACGATGCCGGCGAGCGTCGTCCAGCCCGCACGGCGGGCGGCTGGCGGAAGGCGATCGGCCGCGTCGCGATGTACCTGGGCGCGACGGTCGGCGTCGTCGCGCTCGTGGCCGGCGTCGTCGTGGCCGTGAATCTTATCGGCACGGCACGCAACCCCGACGGGTTCGCCGCTCCGGCCGCCTACGGTTCGTACGTCGCCCTGCCGCCCACCACCGCGCAGCCCGACGAGCTCGACCGGTCCGAAGGCGATCCCTCTGCCGACGGGGGCACCGCGTCGCCCGAGGATCCCGCAGACGTGTCCGGCTCCGGTCCCAAGCGACTGCCGATGCCCGTGATCGACGGCGACTGGCTCGAGACCGTCGCCGACGCGACCGGCATCCCGGTGCGGGCGCTCGCGGCCTACACGCTCGCCCACGTCGCAGTCGCCCAGGAGGAGCCGCAGTGCGGGGTCGACTGGGCGACGATCGCCGCGATCGGGTCGATCGAGTCGGATCACGGCCGTCACGGCGACTCGTCGCTCGGCGAGTCGGGCGACGTCCGCCCGCCGATCATCGGCCGCGCACTCGACGGCGACGGGGTCGCCACGATCCACGACACCGATGACGGCGTCCTCGACGGCGACGCCACGTGGGATCGCGCCGTCGGGCCGATGCAGTTCATCCCCTCGACCTGGGACCGGTGGGCGAGCGACGCGAACGGCGACGACGTGGCGGACCCCCATCAGATCGACGACGCCGCCCTCACGACGGCTCGCTACCTGTGCGTGGCGGGCTCCATGGCGAGCGCCGAGGGCTGGCGCACGGCGGTGTACTCGTACAACCACGACAACGACTACGTCGACAAGGTGGCGCGGGTCGCGCAGGAGTACGCGGACGCGGTCGGCTGACGCGCGCAACGGCCCGGTCGACGCTCGGCGGGTCGCATCGCCCGGTCAGCGCTCGGCGTCGTAGGCCTCGCGGGCGTCGAGGATGTCGGCGCGGTGGGCGGCGGCCCATCGGGCGAGCTCGATGACGGGCTCGGAGAGCGAGCGGCCGAGCGGGGTCGCCGCGTACTCGACGCGGGGCGGGATCTCGGGGTAGCTCGTGCGCGTGACGAGGCCGTCGCGCTCGAGGCTGCGCAGCGTCTGCGTGAGCATGCGGTGCGAGATGCCGTCGATCTTGCGCTGCAGTTCGGTGAAGCGCAGGGGGCCGTCGTGCAGCACGCCGATGACGAGCATGCTCCACTTGTCGCCGACTCGGGCGAGGATCTCGCGGATGAGCCCGCTCGCCGGGTTGTCGACGCTGCACGCGGCGGTGCCCTCGTGCCCGAACGGGGCGTCGACGGGCGGGGTGAGCAGGGGGCGCGGGGACGGACTCGGCATGCACGGCTCCTTTCGCAGGCCCGATACGCACCTCGAGGTGCGCGACGCACGGAGAAGTGCCGGGCGCTCGAGGAATACGATACCCGATCGTGCGTTACGAACTGTTCGTAACCGAGAAGGGAACCCCCATGATCATCGCCCTCTGGATCGTCACCGCCGTGCTCGCCCTCGCCTTCGTGATGGCCGGCACCATGAAGGTCGTCACCCCGTACGAGCGCGTCGGGGAGAAGATGTCGTGGGTCGAGGTCGTGAATCCCGCCCAGCTCAAGGGGATCGGCGCGCTCGAGGTGATCGGCGCGCTCGGCCTGATCCTGCCCGCGGCGACGGGCATCGCACCCTGGCTGACGCCGATCGCCGCCTTCGGGCTCGCCGGCATGATGGCCGTCGCGGTCGGCCTCCACCTCCGTCGTCGCGAGCCCTTTGCCCCGAGCCTCGTGCTCGGCATCGTCGCGGTCGCGATCGGCACGGGCTGGCTCGTCTTCGCCTGAGCCGGGCGCGCCTCACCGTCGGTCCGGCGTGCGGGGCCGGACGGCCGTCGCGACTGCGGTCGCGGTCGCAAGCTCGGCCGCCGCCTCGACCAGGATCTCGCGGAGGCGGGCGAGCGCCGGCGGCTGCCCGTCGCCGCGGGTGACGAAGGCGAGACGCCGCATCCCGAGCTCCTGCACCGACGGGCGCGCCACCACGCCGAACCCCGGCACGAGCGTCGACGGAACCGTGAGCGCGACGGCGAGGTCGGCCGCGACGAGGCCGTGGATCATGTTGAGGTCGTCGGTGCGGGTGAACACGTGCAGCTCCTGGCCGAGCGCGGCGCTCGCCCGGCGGAGCACCCGCTGGGACGCCTCGTCGTCGTTGCGGCTGCCGATCCAGTTGCGCCCGAGTTCGCCGAGGTCGAGCTCGTCGAGCCGGGCGAGGGGACTCCGGGCCCCCACGAGCACGTGGAACGGCTCGGACATGAGCAGGGTGGACTCGAGGTCGGGTGCGTCGAACGCCGGGTCGCCCTCGAGGTCGTAGATGATCGCCGCATGGAGGGCGCCCTCGCCGAGCATGCGCACGAGCTCGGTCGGCTCGCCCTCGACGAGCTCGACCTCGACGTGCATCGACTCCCGAAGCGCCCGGATCGCCTCGGGCAGGAGCCGGGAGCCGATCGAGGGGAAGGTGCCGACGACGAGCGTCATCGCGCCCGCGTCGCGGTAGGTGGCGACGAGTCGCTCGGCGTGCGCGACCCGCGCGAGGATCTGCTCGCCCTCCTCGGCGAGCAGCTCGCCGATCGGGGTCAGCCGCGCGCCCCGCGGCGTGCGCTCGACGAGGCGTGCGCCGAGGCGGGACTCGAGGGCGTCGAGGTGGTGCGTGACGGTCGGGACGCCGTAGTGGAGGGCGTTCGCCGCCTTCGTGAGGCTGCCGTTCGCGCGCACGGCGAGGATGACGCGGAGCTGCTGCAACGAGATCACTCATAGAGCGTATGTCGCTGTGGCACAGATTCACCCACTTCTCATGCCGCCCGAGGCTTCCTAGCCTGAACCTCATGTTCCACGCCGCACCGACGCAGCTCCCCACGCAGACCGAGGTCCCGTACGCCGATGCGCTCCGCGCGCTCGCCGCCGGCGACTGGCAGCACATCCACGTGCCCGCCCACCACGGCCACGCCGAGAACGCGCCCGGGATCGCCTCGTTCATCGGCGAGCAGGCGCTGCGCATGGACAAGCCGATGCTGTTCAGCGGCATCGACCAGGACAGCTGGCGCATGATCAACCCCGCGAAGCCGACGCCGCTCGCCCGCTCGCTCGAGCTCGCGGCCGACGCCTGGGGCGCCCGCCGCGCCTGGTTCCTCACCAACGGGGCGTCGCAGGGCAACCACATCGCGACGATGGTCGCCCGCGCGCTCGGCCGTGAGCTCGTCGTGCAGCGCGGCGTGCACTCGAGCGTCATCGACGGCATCGCCCACGGCGGCATCGACGCGCACTTCGTGCAGGGTGCGGTCGACAGCGCGCTCGGCTCGTCGCACGGGCTGACGGCCGAGCAGGTCGACGCCGCCCTCACCGCGCACCCCGCGAGCGGCGCCGTCTACCTCACGAGCCCCAGCTACTTCGGCGCCGTCTCCGACATCGCCGCGATCGCCGAGGTCGCCCACGCGCACGGCGTGCCCCTCATCGTCGACGAGGCCTGGGGCGCGCACTTCGGCTTCCACCCCGGACTGCCGACGAACGCCGCGCGGCTCGGAGCCGACCTCGTCGTCTCGAGCACGCACAAGGGCGGCGGCTCGCTCACCCAGTCGGCCATGCTCTTCCTCGGCGAGGGGCCGTTCGGGCAGCGCCTCGAGGGGCTCGTCGACCGCGTGCACCGCTCGTACCAGTCGACCTCGTCGAGCGCGCTCCTCATGGCCTCGCTCGACGAGGCCCGCCGCCGGCTCGTCGTCGACGGCGAGCGGTCGATCGGCGAGACGCTCGCCGCCGCCGACGCGATCCGCCGCGGCATCCGCGAGGGCGGTCGCTTCCGCGACGCGAGCGACGACATCCGCCGCAGCGCGGGCACCGTCGACCTCGACCCCTTCAAGATCGTCATCGACACCCGCGCCGGCGGCATCTCGGGCGGCGAGGCGCACCACCGGCTCATCCGCGATCACGGGGTCGTCGTCGAGCTCTCGACGCACTCCGCGATCCTCCTGCTGCTCGGCGCGACGAGCCGGGTCGACGTCGGTCGCTTCCTCGCCGCGCTGCACGCGCTGCCCGTGGTGGCCGAGAGCCTCAGCGACCCCCGCCCGCTGCCAGCCGTCGCGCCGCTCGCGATGAGCGTGCAGGACGCGTTCCTCAGCGAGACCGAGGTGATTCCGTGGGAGGAAGCGGTCGGCCGAATTTCGGCTGACGCGCTCGCCGCGTATCCTCCTGGTATCCCCAATGTGCTTCCCGGTGAACCGTTCACCCGCGAAGTGCTCGATTTCCTCCGCGCCACCGCTGCCGATGCCTCGGGCTACGTGCGCGGCAGCGTCGATCCCCGGCTCGACCGCGTGCGCGTCGTCGCCCGAGCCTGAGCCGGGCGCCGCGCCGGGTCAGACGCCCGGCGCGGGCCTCGAGCACCCCGCCCCGATCCGCACAGACGAAGGAGTCCCCCGATGACCGAAGCGGTATCGCCCCCCAGACCGACCGGCGCCTCGAGTGAGGCCCCGCCCGCCGAGCTCGAACGCGGGCTGAAGAACCGGCACCTCCAGCTGATCGCGATCGGCGGCGCCATCGGCACCGGCCTGTTCCTCGGCTCGGGCACCGTCATCAGCCTCACCGGCCCGTCGATCATCTTCGTGTACATGATCATCGGCGTCTTCGTGTTCTTCATCATGCGGGCGCTCGGCGAACTGCTGCTGTCGAACCTGCACTACAAGACCTTCGGCGACATCGCGAAGGACATGCTGGGCCCGTGGGCCGGGTTCTTCGTCTCGTGGACCTACTGGTTCTCGTGGGTGGTCGCCTGCGTCGCCGACATCGTCGCGATCACCGCGTACACGCAGTACTTCGCGCCCGACCTGCCCGTCTGGGTGCCGGCGCTCCTCACGGCGATCGGCCTCACGATCCTCAACCTGCAGCCGGTGAAGTGGTTCGGCGAGACCGAGTTCTGGTTCGCCATCGTGAAGATCGTCGCGATCCTCGGGCTCATCGCCGTCGGCATCGTGCTGATCGTGACGGGCTACACGAGCCCCGACGGCGTGCAGGCCTCGGTCACGAACCTGTGGGAGCACGGCGGGCTGTTCCCGCTCGGCGCCTCAGGCTTCATCATGGGCTTCCAGATGGGCGTGTTCGCCTTCATCGGCGTCGAACTCGTCGGCACCGCCGCCGCCGAGACGCAGAACCCGCGCCGCAACCTGCCGAAGGCGATCAACTCCATCGTCGTGCGCATCATCGTCTTCTACGTGGGCGCGATGGTCGTCATCATGAGCATCACGCCGTGGGACCGGATCGAGGCCGGCACGAGCCCGTTCACCTCGACCCTGCTGCTCGCGGGGTTCGGGGCGGCGGCCTTCGCCATCAACCTCGTCGTGCTCACCTCGGCGGCGTCGAGCGCGAACTCCGGGCTGTATTCCGGAACGCGCATGCTGTTCGGCCTCGCGAAGGACGGCCACGCCGCACGCGTCTTCGCGAAGGTCGACCGACGGTTCATCCCGCGCAACGCCGTCTTCTTCACCTGCGTGTTCCTCTTCGCGGCGATCCCGCTGCTCTACGCCGGCGACGGCGTCGTGCAGGCGTTCACCTTCGTGAGCTCGGTGTGCGCGAGCCTCGTGCTCTTCACCTGGGGATCGATCGTCGCGAGCCACCTCGTGTACCAGCGCCGCCACCCCGAGAAGCACGCGGCCTCGGCGTTCCGCATGCCGTTCGCGAAGGTCACGCCGTGGCTCGTGTTCGCCTTCTTCGCGTTCATCATCGTGACGCTGCTGCTCGGCGAGAGCACGCGCCCCGCGCTTCTCGCAGCCCCCGTCTGGTTCGTCGTGCTCGCGTTCCTGTGGATGCTCCGCCGTCGCCGCCTGCTCCGCGACGGGCTGCCGCTCACCGGGGCGATCCCGACGACCACGCACCCGCTCGACGAGGTCGACGCGGAGCACTGAGCCGGGCCTGCGACCTCCTTCGGGAAACGGGGGGAGGATGGTCGCAGGCCCATTCCCGAACCGCGGGGGCGGTGGTGCGGGGCACGGAGCGCGGGGAGACGCGGCACGGGCGACGACGGGACGCACGAGGGGCCGCCTGCTGGCTGAGGCCGCGGAGCCCGCCCGTCGCTCAGCGCAGCCAGACCGTCGTCGCGCCCGGCAGCGTGCCGTCGCCGGGCAGTGGGCCGCTCGCGACGAGCACCTCGCCGTCGGGCAGCGGCACGGCCTCGTCGCCGAAGTTCGTCACCGAGCGCCAACCGCCGGGCCGGGCGAAGGCGAGCGCCGTCGGCGCGGGGGCCTCGAGCCACTCGAGCGTCTCGGCGCCCTGCAGCTCGCGACGCAGCCGCAGCGCGTCGCGGTAGAGCTCGAGCGTCGAGCCCGGCACCCCTGCCTCGACGTCGACGGCGTAGCGGGCGAACCATTCGGGCTGCGGCAGGTGCGGGGCCGCGCCGCCGGCCGGGCCGAACCCGAACGAGGGTCCCTCCGCCGTCCAGGGCAGCGGGACGCGGCATCCGTCCCGGCCGACCTCGACGCCCGTGTTGCGGAAGAACACCGGGTCCTGCCGTTCGACGTCGGGGATCTCGCCGACCTCGGGCAGGCCGAGCTCCTCGCCCTGGTAGAGGTACGCCGAGCCCGGCAGCGCGAGCATGAGCAGCGTCGCCGCACGGGCGCGACGGAGGCCGAGCTCGGCGTCGACGAACTCGGGGTCGCCGCCCGCGAGCAGCCACGCCTTGCCCTCCGCGCCGGTCGGCGTGCCGCCCACGGCGCCCGACTCGTCGGTCAGGCCGTAGCGGGTCGCATGCCGCACGACGTCGTGGTTCGAGAACACCCACGTCGACGAGGCGCCCGTCGCGGCCGCCTCGGCGAGGTTCTTCGCGATCACCTCGCGGAAGCCCGCCGCCTCGAAGCCCGCCTGGAGCAGGTCGAAGTTGAACGCCTGGCCGAGCCCCTCGGGCGAGGCGTAGCGGGCGCGCCGGTCGGCGTGCACCCACGCCTCGGCGACCGCCGTGCGCGGCGGGTCGTACTCGTCGAACACGCGCCGCCACTCGGCGTAGACCTCGTGCACGTCGTCGCGGTCCCAGAGAGGGTGGGAGCCGTCGGCGAAGAGGTCGGCGCGGTGGATCGTCGCGAGGTCGTCGTGCGAGCCGTCCAGGTCCTTCTTCAGCCCGTGGGCGACGTCGACGCGGAAGCCGTCGACGCCCCGGTCGCTCCAGAACCGCAGCGTCCGCCGGAAGTCCTCGTGCACCTCGGGCAGCTCCCAGTTGAGGTCGGGCTGCTCCTTCGCGAAGAGGTGGAAGTACCACTGGCCCGGGGTGCCGTCGGGCTCGGTGACGCGCTCCCAGGCGCTGCCGCCGAAGATCGAGGTCCACGCGTTCGGCGGCAGTTCGCCGTTCGCGCCGCGCCCGTCGCGGAAGAGGTACCGCTCGCGCTCGGGCGAGCCCCGGCCTGCGGCGAGCGCCGCGCGGAACCACTCGTGCCGGTCGGAGCTGTGGTTCGGCACGATGTCGACGACCACCTTGATGCCCGCACCGTGCAGCGCGGCGACCATCTCGTCGAACTCGGCGAGGGTGCCGATCTTCGGATCGACGTCGCGGTAGTCGTCGACGTCGTAGCCGCCGTCGGCGAGCGCCGAGGGGTAGAACGGGCTGAGCCACACCGCGTCGACGCCGAGCTCGGCGAGGTAGGGCACCCGCGAGGTGATGCCGACGAGGTCGCCGATGCCGTCGCCGTTGCGGTCGGCGAAGCTGCGCGGGTAGATCTGGTAGACGGCCGCCTGGCGCCACCAGTTCGGGTCGGATGCCACGTGCTCGGCCTCGTTCGTCATGCGGTCCTCTCGGGGCACGGCGTTCGCCGCGCATCCCGCCATTCTTCACGAGGCGGTGGCGACGGGCTACGCCTCGTTCGGGGCGAGTCGCACCGTGACGCCGTAGCGGTGCTCGCCGACGACGGTGCCCACGATCTTCGGACCGTGGCGGTCGTACTTGCGGTGGTAGTCGGCGTCGAGCGGCGCGTTCGCCTCGGGGTCGCCGGGTTCGAACCGCACCTCGCGCTCGAGGCCGCCGGCGCGGATGCGGCCACGGCCGCTCGCGAGGGCGTGCCGGTACCAGGCGGCGTCGGGGCCGTACGCCGACCGGGTGTACAGCTCGTCGCCGGCCCTCGCGACCCACATCACGACGTACGGGCGGAGCGTGCCGTCGGCACGGTAGGAGGCGAGGCTCAGCTCCTCCGCGTCGCCGATCCTGTCGAGCTCGTCGGGGGTCCAGGCGGTCATGCGGGTGCTCCTTCGATCGCGGTCCGGCTCGTTCCATCCTGAACCCGGTGAGCGGCGCGCGCCAGCGCGCTCGCTACGGGCGAACCGCACGTCGTCGAACGCCCTGTCGGCGGGCGGTGAAGGCGCCTACCCTCGAACCATGGTCCAGGTCCGCGTGCTCGGCATCGCGCTCGACGCCGCGCAGCAGCACCTCGTGCTGCTGAAGCCGCTCGACGGCCTCGAGCCCGGCGCTCCGCGCGTGCTGCCGATCTGGATCGGCTCGCAGGAGGCGACCTCGATCCTCGTCGCGCTCGAGGGCGAGCGGCCGCCCCGCCCGCTCTCGCACGACCTCATCACGACGCTCTTCGCGACGCTCGACTCGCGGGTCGAGCGCGTCGACGTGACCCGCATCGAGAACGGCACCTTCTACGCGGAGCTCACGATCACCACCCCGAGCGGGCGGCAGGTCGTCGATGCGCGGCCGTCGGACGCGGTCGCCCTCGCGCTGCGGGCCGCGGCGCCGATCTTCGTCGCCGACGAGGTGCTCGACGAAGCGGCCGTCCCCGCCGCGTTCGCCGGTGAGGAGGAGGATGCCGCCGACGGCGGCTCGGGCGACGAGGGGCGAGACGACGAGGCCAAGCTCGCCGAGTTCAAGCGCTTCCTCGACGACGTCGACCCCGAGGACTTCCAGGGCTGAGCGGTCCGCCGGGGCCGGAGTCCGGCCGGCCTGCTGCGCGAGGCATCCGCAACCGGGAGAATGGCCGACATGGATGCCTCGCTTCCGCAGCTGACCGCGATGCCCGCCCCCCAGTTCGTGATGACCGCGGAGGGGCGGCGCATCGCGACGTACTCCTGGGGCGACGAGTCGGCGCCGACCGTGCTCGCGGTGCACGGCTTCGCGTCGAGCTGCCGCGACAACTGGGTCAACACCGGCTGGGTGCGCGACCTGCTCGGCGCCGGGTACCGGGTGCTCGGGGTCGACCAACTCGGGCACGGCGCGAGCGACAAGCCGCGCGAGGCGTCCGAGTACGCGATGTCGGCGCTCGTGCAGGACCTCGTGACCGTGCTCGACACCTATCTCCTCGACACCGTGCGCTACGCGGGGTACTCGCTCGGCGCGCGCGTGGGCTGGCAGCTCGCCGTGCAGGCGCCCGAGCACGTCGACTGCGCGGTGCTCGGCGGCATCCCCGACGGGCGGCCCCTCGCCCGACTCGACATCGCGCAGGCGCGCGAGTACGCCCTGCACGGCACCCCCATCGACGACCCCGTGACCCGCAACTACGCGGCGCTCGCCGAACGGGTCGAGGGCAACGACCTGCTCGCGCTGATCGCGCTCGCCGAGGGCATGCGGCACGGCGGCGACGCCGACCCCGACGTGTCGCGGCCGCCGCGCCAGCGGATCCTCTTCGCGACCGGCACGAAGGACGCGATCATCGAGGAGTCGCGCCTCCTCGCAGCGGCGACGCCGAGCGGCGAGTTCGTCGAGCTGCCCGGGCGCCACCACTTCAACGCGCCGGGGTCGCGGGTGTTCCGCGAGGCGGCGATCGAGTTCTTCGGGGCGCACGCGCCCCGCGGCTGAGCGCGCTGCGCGGCGACCCTGTACCCCGTGGCGCGAGTCCGCTACGGTGAAAACGTGCGCACCCCGGGGGGAACGGGCCAGCTGATCAGCGCGACGGCAACGCCGTCGCCCCACCCCCGTGCGCGATCGGCGGCCGGCCGAGCATGACCGTGCGTCGGCGGAGGGGCGCGGCGGCGATCGCCGTGGCACTGCTCGCAGCCGTCCTCGTGCCGCTCGGCGCCGCGGGCCCCGCCTCCGCGGCGACCCTGTCGCCGTCGGGACTCCAGACGGGCATGGTCGTCAACGGCACCACGACTCCCGCCTCCCCGCCGAACACCTTCAACTGGGGCGACTTCATCACCGGCGTCCAGTCCGACGGCAGCTTCACCTTCGTGCCGACCGGCGCGTACACGACCCCGCAGGGGCTCCAGTCGAGCGGCGTCATCCAGGCGGCCTTCGACTGGGACAACAACTCGGCGACCGCGGCGTGCGCCGTCGGTGCCGAGCCGACCGGCGCGCCGCCGAGCCAGAGCCCGAACACGAACCCGTGGCTCCCCGGCTCGGCCAAGCCGAACGAGAAGGGTGACCTCTGCTCGACCGGCTACGGACTCGAGGTCGTCGTCGCCGCCGACGGCACGCGGCACGCCATCCTCTACGGCTACTGGACGAGGTACGCGGGCAACGGCGAGGTGAGCATCTTCCAGGACCTCGAGGGGCCCGCCGCCGGCCGGTGCGACGACGTGCTCATCGAGTTCGACTACGCCTCGTCGGGCACGACCGCCCGGGTGCTGCGCTGGACGCCGACGGCGGGCGACGCCTGCGCGAACCCGCTCGGCGCCGGAACCTGGCAGGCGCAGCCGGGCACGGCCGACATCGCCTGGTCGACCGGGGTGCGGCAGGAGGGGCCGCCGCTCACGAACCAGCCGCTCGAGACCTTCGGCGAGTTCGCGATCGACCTGAACACCGCGGGCATCTTCGCGCCGACGCAGTGCAGCACGTTCGAGGTGTCCGAGATGTTCACGCGCACCGGCAACTCGCCGCAGGCGAACATCCAGGACTTCGCGGAGCACACCCCCGACCCGATGACCCTGTCGAACTGCGGGGCGCTCACGGTGACGAAGGAGACCGTGCCCGACGGGGTCGTGGCCGACGACGAGTTCGGCTTCACGATCGCCCGCGACGGGGGAGTGGTGATCCCCGGTCCTCCGCCGGTCGGCACGATCGTCGACACGGTCGCCGCGGGCGAGACGAAGACGTACCCCGACGTGCTCGCCGCGTCGGACTACCACCTGACGGAGACGCAGATCCCGCCCCCGTGGTCGCTGCAGTCGGTCGTCTGCACCGCGATCCCCCTCGCCGGCGGCCCTCCGCAGCAGTTCGTGCTCGACGACCCGGCCGACCGGTTCCTCGTCTCGCCCGAGAACACGACCGACTGCGTGATCACCAACTCGGCCGCGGTGATCACCGTCGTGAAGCAGACCGAGCCCGACGGCGCGACCGCCGACTTCGGCTTCGAGGTCACCGGGCAGCCGCCGTTCGAGCTCGGCGACGGCGGCAGCCGCTCGTTCGCGGTGCCGGTCGGCGAGCCCGTCTCGATCGCCGAGGGCCCCGCCGAGGGCTGGCTGCCGCCGGGCATCAGCTGCGACGCCGAGGCCGAGACGGGCGAGCGCTCGGTCACCGTCACCCCGGAGGCCGGACAGAACATCACCTGCACCTTCACGAACACCCAGCTCGGCACCGTCATCGTCTCCAAGGAGGCGCATGGCGTCGACGGCCGCACCTTCGACTTCACGAGCGACCTGCCCGGCGGGGAGGAGTTCAGCATCGCCGTGCCGAACGGCGACGGGACCCTCTACGAGGAGGTCTTCACGGGGGTCGAGCCGGGCGACTACACGATCACCGAGGCCACCGACGAGGCGGACCCGGCGACCAGGCTGGCCGACCTCTCGTGCACGTACGGCGGCAGCGACAACACGGGCGACCTCGAACAGCGCACGATCGACTTCACCGTGCTGCCGGGCGAGACGGTGCGGTGCTTCTTCACGAACAGCCTCCCGGGCTCGATCGCGGTCATCAAGCGCACGGTGCCGGTGGAGTACGACCAGCAGTTCGCGTTCCTCTTCACCCCGCCCGACGACGAGCCGACCGCGTTCGAGCTCAACGGCAGCTCGACGCCGCCGAACGTCGCCCTGGCCTCGTTCGGCGGGCTGGAACCCGGCAGCTACACGATCACCGAGCCCGCCGACGTCGACGGGTGGTCGCTCGACGGCCTCGACTGCAACGGCGCCGACTGGACGCCGAGCGCCGACGGGCGCGGCGTCGTCGTCGAGCTCGCCGACACCGAGGCGGCGGTCTGCTTCTTCACCAACCGCGCGGCGCCGGCCTCGCTGGCCGTCGAGAAGTCGGTCAGCGGCGCCGACCCCGGACTCGCCTGGTCGTTCGACTTCGAGCTCGTCGCCCCCGACGGCGGCGTCGAGGGCCGCACCGCGACCGACGGGGCGCCCGTGGTCGAGTGGGGCGAGCTCACGCCGGGTGCCACCTACACGGTGCGCGAGGCCGGGGCCGCGCAGCCCGGCTGGACGCGCGGCGAGCTCGCCTGCGAGGGGATCGCCGACCTCGACCCCGCCCTTCCCGGCGTGCAGTTCGTGCCCGCTCCCGGCCAGACGATCTCGTGCTCGGTCGAGAATGCGGCGGCGACGTCGTCGATCACCGTGGCGAAGATCGCCGGCGGCATCGCCTCCGACTTCGCGTGGTCGTTCGACCTGTCGATCGCACCGGTTCCCGAGGGCGAGACGGACCCCAAGGCGGTGAGCGGCGTCGGGCAGTCGGCACAGAGCGTGAGCTGGTCGGGCCTCGTGCCGGGGCGGAGCTACTCGATCACCGAGGACGTGCCCCCGGGCTGGACCGGCAGTGTCGACTGCGGCGGCCTCGTCGACGAGGAGCCCGACACGCCCGGCGTGCAGTTCACGGCGCCGGTGGGGCAGGAGCTCGCCTGCACGTTCACGAACCAGGCCGTGCCGGGCACCGGCACGCTGACCAAGACCTCGCTCGGCGGCGACGGCACGTTCGAGTTCGTGCTCGTGGATCTCGACCACGAGGTCGACCCCCTGACCGTCGGCGCCGTGACCGAGGGAGGCACCGCGACCATCCCGCTGCCCGTCATCGTCCCCGGCGTCCGCTACTCCTTCGTCGAGGCCGACCGCCCCGACTGGATCGAGGGCACGCTCAGCTGCACGATCACGCCGGGCGACGGGGGCGCGCCGTTCGAGATCGACGACCTCTCGGAGTTCTCGGTCGGCCCGGGCGACGTCGGTGAGTGCCGCGCCGTGAACACGGCGCCGGGGCGCATCGTGATCGCGAAGGCGGTCGACGGCGCCGACGGCACCTTCGCGTTCACCGGAGACTGGCTCGACCCGCCCGAGTTCACCGTGACCACGAGCGACGGCACGGGAGCCGCGATCTTCGACGCGATCCCGCCCGGGAGCTACACGGTCGCGGAGTCGGAGGAGGACGGCTACGACACCACTGACCTCAGGTGCGTCGACGGCGACGCCGAGGGCACGCCGTCGACCGACGCCGATCTCGTCGGCTCGATCGAGCTCGACCCCGGCGAGACGGTCACCTGCACCTTCACGAACGTGGAGTGGGGCGTGCTCGTCGTCGACAAGACGACCGACCCGAGCGGGTCGTCGCAGGAGTTCGCCTTCGAATGGAGCGCCGCGGGCGAACCGCGCGAGGGCTTCACGCTGACGGATGCCTCGCCGCCGTTCTCGACCGCGCCGCTCGCGCCCGGCGAGGTCGTCGTGACCGAGCTCGACGCCGCCGGGTGGGAACTCGCGGCGATCACCTGCACGGGCGCGAGCGACGGGGTCGAGGTCGAGGGCTCGACCGCGATCGTCGGCCTCGGCCTGGGCGACACGGCGGTGTGCACCTTCGCGAACGAGCAGACCTCGCCGCCCGGCCCGACGCCAGGGCCGAGTCCCGGTCCGCCGGCCCCGTCCGGCCCGGGTGCGCTCTCGGACACGGGGTTCGGGGGAGCGGGCTGGGCGCTGCTCGCGTTCGTCGCGGTGCTGCTCGGCGCGGCGGCCGTCGTTCGCGCCCGGGCGCTGGGGCGCCGGGCGCGCGTGCGCGCCGACGACTGACGACGGATCGGCCGGACGGGCTCGGGAGCTCTGCGCGGGCGCGGCCGGGCCCGATGTCGCCGTGACCGCGTACGATGAATGCCGGACGAACGGGCAGGAGCGAGGCGAGCACGATGAGCGACGAGGGTCCCATGAACGGCACGGGGCAGGTCGCGCACACGCCGACCGAGTGCCCCGAGTGCTTCGTCGAGGTGCGGCACGACGGCCACTGGTGGATGGCGCGGCCCGAGGGCTCGCGACTCGTCGGCCTCGTCGTCGCGCGCGACGACATGCCGCCGATCCTCGAGCAGCGACAGGACCTGCTCGCCTTCGGCGTCGCCATCCTCGACTTCCGCTATCCGGCGCCCGAGAACCTCGGCGAATCGTGGGAGCAGCGGCTCGCCCGCTTCTTCGGCACGCTCCACGACGGCGACGTGCTCGTCGTGGCGAACGTGCACGCCCTCGGCCGCGACCTCGACGAAGAGGTGCGCACGCTCGGCGAGCTGCGGCGGCGCGGGGTCGTCGTCAAGGTGCTGAGCCACGGCGCCCGGCACCTCGCCGACACCGCGATCGAGCAGGGCGCCGGCGAGCCGGGCTGAGCCTCACCGCCAGTCGTCGCCGGGGCCGAGCAGCACCCGCCACAGCCACTCCGCCGCCGTCTCGACGGGTGGGCGGGGGTCTCGCGCGAGCCAGGCCTCGATGACCCCGAGCGCGGAGCCCGCGATGCCCGCGCCGACGATGTCGAGGGGAAGCCCGTCGAACACGCGGGCGCCCGAGGCCTCGATGCCGTCGCGCACGATGCCCTCGATCTTCGTGCGCAGGCGTGCGGTGACGAGTGCCGAGCCCTGAGCGCCGAGCACGCGGCGGTAGACCTCGGCGTTGGCGTCGAAGTGGCGGAGGTAGTCGAAGAGCGCCTGCGGCGGCGCCGGCAACGGCTCGCTGATCCGCGGGAGCGAGGCGCCCGCCGCCTCCGCCGCGGCGTCGAGGGCGTCGGCGAGCAGGGTCTCCTTGTCGGCGTAGTGCTGGTAGAAGCTCGACCGGTTGACCCCGGCGTGCTGCGCGATGTCGGCCACGGTGAGGTCCTCGAGCGGGCGCTCCCTGGCGAGCTCGAACAGCGCCTCCTGCAGGGCCCGGCGGGTGCGTTCGACGCGGACATCCATACCGCGATTCTGTCAGGCGGATGCCTCGGCCCGGCCAAGCGTCCGACAGATGTCGGATATCCGACAGGTGTCGGTTATCCTCGAAGCGGCCCGACGACGCGCCGCCGACTCCGCGACTCGAAAGGGCAGTACCGCCATGGCCGAACTCCTCTACCGCCTCGGGCGGTTCGCCGCGCACCGGCCCTGGCGCGTGATCCTCGCGTGGGTGGTCGCCCTCGGGCTCGCGGTCGGCGGCTTCCTCGCCTTCGGCGGCACGCTGACCTCGAGCATGAGCATCCCGGGCACCGAGACCGACCGGGTGACCGCCGAGCTGCAGGGCGAGCTCGACGACCTCGGCGGAGCGACGGGCACGGTCGTGTTCCAGACCGACGACGGCGCGGCGTTCACCGACGAGCAGCAGGCCGCGATCGGCGATCTGCTCAGCGGCATCGCCGAACTCGACGGCGTCGCCGACGTCGTCGACCCCTTCGACGCCGACGCCCAGCGCACCGACGCGCAGGCGCAGCTCGACGACGGCGCCGCGCAGCTCGACGCCGCCGAGCAGCAGCTCGACGACGGCCGGGCGCAGCTCGACGCCGCCGAGCAGCAGCTCGACGCAGGGCAGGCTCAGCTCGACGCGGCCGTCGAGCAGGCGAAGGCCGCCGGCGCGTACGACGCGGCCGCCGCGCAGTTCGCGGCGCAGCAGGCGCAGCTCGACGCCGGGCAGGCCGAGCTCGAGGCGAAGCGCGCCGAGCTCGGCACGGGCACCGAGGAGCTCGAGGCGCAGCACGCGCAGCTCGACGCGGGCGTGCGGCTCGCCGACGCCGCCTCCGAGATCAGCACCGTCTCCGACGACGGCGCCACCGCACTCGGGGCCGTCATGTTCGAGGAGGACCTCTTCAGCCTGCCCGACGAGCAGAAGTCGGCCGTCGCCGCCGAGCTCGACGGCGCCGACATCGACGGCGTCACGATCGACTACTCCTCCGAGATCGCGGCCTCGATCGACGGGCTCATCGGCGCAGGCGAGATCATCGGCGTGGTGCTCGCGCTGCTCGTGCTCATCATCATGTTCCGGGCGCTGCTGCCCGCCGTGCTGCCGATCCTCTCGTCGCTCGTCGGCGTCGGGGTGGGCGTCGCCGGCTCGCTCGCCTTCTCGGGCGTCGTCGACATGTCGTCGGTCACGCCGGTGCTCGGCGTCATGCTCGGCCTCGCGGTCGGCATCGACTACGCGCTGTTCATCTTCAACCGCCACCGCCGCCAGCTGCTCGCCGGCATGGAGCTCGACGAGTCGATCGCGCTGGCGAACGGCACCTCGGGCAATGCTGTCGTGTTCGCGGGCTCGACGGTGCTCGTCGCGCTGCTCGCGCTGAACGTGACCGGCACCCCGTTCCTCGGCGTCATGGGCACGGTCGGCGCAGTGTGCGTGCTCATCGCGGTGCTCGTCGCCGTAACGCTGAGCCCCGCGCTCCTCGGGCTCATCGGCCCGCGGGTGCTGAGCCGTCGCGCCCGGGTGCAGATCGGGCACGCCGCGCACGCGCAGCCCGAGCTGAAGCCCATGAAGACCTCGCGGGCCCTGTTGCGCGCGGGGATCGCGATCGTCGCGCTGCTCGTGGTCGCCATCCCCGCGCTGTCGATGCGCCTCGGCCTGCCCGACGGCTCCTCGGAGGCCGCCGACTCGACCCAGTACCGCGCCTACACCGCGGTCGCCGACGCGTTCGGCGCGGGCCAGAACGGCACACTCCTCGTCACGGTCTCGCTGCCCGAGGGTCTCGACGAGGACGGCGTCGTGCCGGCGCAGGCCGAGCTCGCCGAACTGCTGCACGGCCAGCCCGGCGTCGTCGCCGTGGCCCCCGTCGGCGTCTCGGACGACCGAGACTTCCTCGCGTTCCAGGTGGTGCCCGAGGACGGGCCCTCGAGCGTGTCGACCGAAGAGCTCGTGCACGAGTTGCGGTCGCTCTCGCCGCTCGACGCCGCCGATGCGGGCCTCGACGGCACGGGCGAGCTCGCCCTCGGCGTCGCCGGTCAGGCGAGCGGCAACATCGACATCTCCGAGAAGCTCGCGAACGTGCTGCCGCTCTACCTCGGCCTCGTCGTCGGCCTCTCGATGCTCATCCTGATCCTCGTGTTCCGCTCGATCCTCGTGCCGCTCATCGCGACCGCGGGCTTCGTGCTCTCGCTGTTCGCGGCCTTCGGCGCAGTCGTCGCGATCTTCCAATGGGGATGGCTCGGACCGCTGTTCGACGTGCACGACCCCGGGCCCGTGCTGAACTTCGCGCCGATCATCATCATGGGCGTGCTGTTCGGGCTCGCGATGGACTACCAGCTGTTCCTGGTGTCGGGCATGCGCGAGGCGTGGGTGCACGGCGTTCCCGCCCGCACGGCGGTCGTCGCCGGGCTCAGGGGCGGCCGCGCGGTCGTGACCGCCGCCGCGATCATCATGGCGGCGGTGTTCGGCGGCTTCGTGTTCTCGCACCTCACGATGGTGCGCCCGCTCGGCTTCGGCCTCGCGGCGGGCGTGCTGCTCGACGCCTTCGTCGTGCGCATGCTGCTCATCCCCGCGGTCATGCACCTGCTCGGCGAGAAGGCGTGGTGGCTGCCGAAGTGGCTCGACCGCCTCCTGCCCGACGTCGACGTCGAGGGCGCCGCGCTCGAGCGGACGCACCCCGTGCACGGGGCGGCTCCCGCCGCGCCCGGGCCCGAGCCCGACGACGTGGAGCCGGCACCCGCCGGCGCTGGGCGGGACTGAGCGGAGCCGAGCCGGATCACGCGAGCGCGCGCACCATGAGCTCGCGCAGTTCAGGGGCGAGGGTCGGCGCGGTCGCGAGCTCGACCTCGCGCGCGAGCGCCGGCCCCTCGACCTCGACGACGGCCAGGTCGTCGCGGCCGTCGGGCACCGCGAGCTCGGGCACGAACGCGACGCCGAGCCCCGCCGCGACGTACTCGACCACGACGCGATAGTCGTCGCTGCGCGGGCCGAGCAGCGGGTCGAAGCCGGCCTGCAGGGCGGCCGACCGGAAGGCGACGTCGACCGGGTCGTCGTCGAGCGTGCCGACGACCCAGCGCTCGCCCGCGAGCTCGGCGAGCCGCACCTCGCCGGCGTGCGCGAGGGGGTGGCCGACCGGCGCGACGAGCGCGAAGCGCTCGGTGAACAGGGGCGCGCGCGTCACGCCCGACCGGGACCGGCGGACGCCGTGCCGCGGGGCGCCCGGCGTGGAATAGACGACGGCCGCGTCGAGCTCGAGCCGGTCGAGCGCCGAGACCAGCACGTCGAGCTCGGCCTCCAGGATCGCAGGCACGAGCCCCGCCTCGTCGAAGGCGGCGACGAGTCGCGGGAGCAGCCGGGCCGCCGCAGTCGGGAAGACGCCCAGCCGAACTGTGCGGCGCGCGGACTCGAGGGTCGCGGCGACCTCGAGGAGCGCGCGGTCGGTGCGGTCGACGATCGCGGCGGCGTGGGGGAGCCAGAGGCGGCCGGCCGGCGTGAGCGAGGTGCCCACGGCGGTGCTCTCGACGACCGGCGCGCCGGTGGCCCGGCCGAGGCCGGCGAGATGGTGCGACACCGTCGGCTGGCTCCAGCCGAGTGCGCGGGCCGCGGCCGCGACCGAGCCGTGATCAGCGATCGCGCGGAGCGCGCGAAGCTGGCGGAGATCGATCACCGGCGTCCCTTCCGACCACAGGATCAATAGGTGGTATTGATCATTCCAGAAAGGCCGGTATTCCGTATCGATCGCCGATCGAGCAGGCTTGAGACATGCCCACCCCCTATGCCGATGCCGTCGCCCGCTACGCCGACACCGACCGTGCCCGCGTCTACGTGCCCGGCCACGCGGCCGACCCCGACGCGGCGCCCGCGCTCACCGAGTTCTTCGGGGCCGAGGTGCTGCGGCGCGACGTCCCGCCGCTCCTCGCCGGCATCGACAAGGGGCCCGGCAACCCGCTTGCACAGGCGCTGGCGCTCGCCGCCGAGGCGTGGAGCGCTCGGCGGACCTGGTTCGTCACCAACGGCGCCTCCCAGGCGAACCGCATCGCCGCGCTCGCGCTCGGGGCGTTCCGCGGGGCCGGCGATCCCGTGGTCGGGCAGCGCAGCGCCCACTCCTCGTTCACCGACGGGGTGATCCTCGCGGGGCTCTCGCCGAGCTTCGTGGCGCCCGCGATCGACCCCGTCCTCGGCATCAACCACGGAGTCTCGCCCGACGCGCTCCGCGACGCGCTCGCCCGCGTCGAGCGCCCGAAGGGCGTCTACCTCATCTCGCCCAGCTACTTCGGCGCCGTCGCCGACATCCCCGCGCTCGCCGAGGTCGCGCACGCCGCGGGCGCCCCGCTCATCGTCGACGCCGCCTGGGGCGCGCACTTCGGGTTCCATCCCGAACTCCCCGAGAACCCGGTGCGCCAGGGCGCCGACCTCGTCATCTCGAGCACCCACAAGCTCGGCGGCAGCCTGACCCAGTCGGCCATGCTCCACCTCGCCGACGGGCCGTTCGCCGACGAGCTCGAACCGCTCGTCGATCGCGGCTTCACGCTCACCCAGTCGACCAGCGCGAGCGCGCTGCTGCTGGCCTCGCTCGATCTCGCGCGCGAGACCCTGCAGACGGGCGAGGCGCGCATCACCGCGTCGATCGCGGCCGCCGACCGCCTGCGCGACGAGATCCGCAGCCGTGGTCGCTTCGGGATCGTGAGCGACGGCTTCGGCGACTTCGCCGACATCGTCGACGCCGACCCGCTGCGCGTCTCGATCGACGTCGCCCGCGGCGGGCTGCACGGGCACACCGTGCGCGATCGGCTCGAGCGCGACGGCGTCTCCTTCGAGATCGCGACCGATTCGGCCGTCGTGGCGGTGCTCGGCGCGGGGGTCGTGCCCGACGTCGACCGCATCGTCGAGGCGCTGCACGCCCTCGCGCCCGAGGAGACGGCGTTCGAGGCATCCGGCTCGACCGAGACCGCTCCCGCCTCGCCGGTCGCGCTGCCCGACCCGGGGCCGCTCGCGATGCTGCCGCGCGACGCGTTCTTCGCGTCGGGCGCGCAGGTGCCCGTCGAGGAGGCGATCGGGCGGGTGTCGACCGATGCCCTCGCCGCGTACCCGCCCGGCATCCCCAACGTGCTGCCCGGCGAGGTCATCACCGCCGAGGTCGTCGAGTTCCTGCAGCGCATCGCCGCGACCCCGGGGGGCTACGTGCGCGGGGCCGTCGACCCGACGCTCGCGACGCTCCGGGTCGTGGGGGCGGGGGAGTCGGCGAGCGCGTCGGACGCCCGTCGCGACGCGCGCTCTGAGGGGGTTCCGGGCCGAATTCTGCAGGGGTGTTGACGGAAAAAAACGGGCTCCTTAGCGTGAGGCGCGATTCCCTGCATCTCGACGAGGAGACCTCATGCCACGCAGATTCCGACTCGCCGCGGCCGCACTCGCCGCGGCCCTGATCGTGCCGGCGGCGCCGTTCGCGGCGGCCGCCGACGACGCGCCGGAGCCCGGTCCGACCACGCTCCGCGCGGCGATGCCCGCGAACCTCGCGCTCGACGCCGTCGCGACGGCGTCGTCGACCGAGCTCGACGACGCGCGCTTCATCCCGGCGCACGTCAACGACGGGGACACCTCGACCCGCTGGTCGTCGAAGTACGTCGACGCGAGCTGGGTGCAGCTCGAGCTCGCCGAGCCCGCGGAGGTCGCGACCGTCGTGCTCGAGTGGCCGAACGCCTGCGCACGCGCGTACCGCATCCAGACCTCCGTCGACGGCGTCGAGTGGACGACGCAGGCCGAACGGACTGCGCAGGCCACCTGCCCGCGCGTCGACGAGCTGAGCCTCGACGTCGACGAGCCGGTCGGCTTCGTGCGGATGCAGGGCATCACCCGCTGGTCGAGCTGGGGGTACTCGCTCTCCGAGTTCCGGGTGTACGACGCGCCCCTGCCCGAGCCCGAACCGCAACTGCCGCTCGTTCCCGCCCCCGTCTCGCTCGAGCGCGGCGACGGCGCGCTCATCCTCACGGACGAGGTCGAGATCGAGGCATCCGGCGACGCCCTCGCGGCCGCCGAGTACCTCGCCGACGTCATGCGGCCCTCGACCGGCTTCGCGCTGCCCGTCGTCGCCGAGGCCGACGGGCAGGCGATCGAGATCTCGGTGGCGGGGGGCAACGCGCCCGCCGGCCACGAGGCCGAGGGCTACACCCTCGAGGTCGACGCCGCCGGCATCGAGCTCGCCGCCGACACCGAGGCCGGGGCGCTGAACGGCGTCCAGACGCTCCGCCAGCTGCTGCCGGCCTGGATCGAGTCGGCGCAGCGCACCGACGTCGAATGGGCGGTGCCGTTCGTCTCGATCAGCGACTACCCGCGCTTCGAGCACCGGGGGCTCATGGTCGACACGGCCCGCAGCTTCTACACGGTCGACGAGGTCAGGCGCCTCATCGACAGTGCCGCCCCGCTGAAGCTGAACCGGCTGCACCTGCACCTGACCGACGACCAGGGCTGGCGCATCGCGATGGACACCCCGGCCGAGAACCCCTCGGGCATCGACTACACCGACCTCACCGCGATCAGCGGCGCGACCGCGATGACCTACAACCGGGCCGGCCAGCTCATGGGCACCGAGCTCGGCCGGACGGGCTACTACACGAAGGACGACTACCGCGAGATCGTCGCGTACGCCGCCCGCAACGGCATGACGGTGATCCCCGAGATCGACCTGCCGGGCCACACGAACGCGGCGCTCCACGCCATCCCGCAGCTCAACTCGGCGGGGTCGAACCCCAAGCCGCTGCCCGGCGAGGACACCGCGCCGCACCAGGGCACGGGCGACGTGGGCATCTCGACGTTCGACGCGGACAACGAGCACACCTACGCCTTCATCACCGAGGTGCTGGGCCAGCTCGCCGAGCTCACGCCGGGCGACTACCTCCACATCGGCGGCGACGAGGCGCACAGCACCTCGCATGCGGACTACCTCAGGATGGTGGACTTCGCGAACGAGACCGTCGCCGACCTCGGCAAGACCGTCGTCGGCTGGAACGAGTACGCGAGCTCGGCGCTGCCGCAGGGCGACGCGGTCGTGCAGTACTGGAACGGGAACGGCGCATCGACGCGCGACGCGGTGAACGCGCGAGGCGCGAAGGTGATCCTCTCGCCGGCGAACAAGACCTACATGCCGCAGAAGCAGGACGGCCGGCAGCCGCTCGGCGGCACGTGGGCCTGCGGCGGCCCGTGCACGCTCGAGAACGCGTACGACTGGAACCCCGCGACCCACATCTCCGGAATTCCCGAGAGCGCGATCCTCGGCGTCGAGGCCGCGTTCTGGGGCGAGTTCATCCGCGGGGTCGACCAGGCGCAGTTCTACACCTTCCCGCGCCTGCTCGCGACCGCCGAGGCCGGCTGGACCCCGCAGTCGGGCAAGGTGCTCGCCGAGTTCATCGACCGCGCCGGTCAGCTCGGCACCCGCATGACGGTGCAGGGCGTCAACTTCTTCCCGACTGCGACCGTCGACTGGCGGATCGACGCCGCGCCGAGCGTGACGCGACTGCCGGTGACCGCGACGCCCGCCGCCGCCGGTGATGCGCCGAGGTCGTCGAAGGTCGAGATCGACTGGCGGGTGATCGCGCCGAGCACGGCGCCCGCCGACGTCGCGGCCGAGCTCGTCTGGAGCGACGGCGTGCGCCAGCGCGTCGAGCTCTCGAGCGCGAAGGCCGTCGACATCGCTGCGATGTCGCAGAGTTCGCCGTACACGGGTGAATCGAGCCGCAACTTCCACACCTCCGGCGTCCACACCGCGCAGCTCGAGGTGACCGTCGGCGACGCCGATCCGGTGGTGGCCGGAACGGTCCAGGTGACGGTTCCCGGCAGGCGCTGAGCGGCGCCGCCGCGGGCCCCGGGCAGGGCGCGTGGCGATGCGGGCGGGCGCGACGGTCGACGACCGTCGCGCCCGTTCGTCGTCGGCGCGAGGTGCCATGCGACCGGGCCCGGAGGCCATTCGTCCGGCGGATGTCGGATTTCGAAGCGAATTATGTCGGTGTGTTGACGGAAAAAATCGACCCTCTTAGCGTGTCCGTGTGACCTTGCCCAGCGGAGTGCACGCACTCGTCAGACGGACCCATGAAGACCGGGTCCTCCAGGTGCTGCGCGAGCACGGCGCGATGACCCGCGGCGAGCTCGCCGCGCGCATCGGCCTCTCGCGCACCACCCTCTCGGAGATCACGTCGCAGCTGCTCGAGCGCGGCGTGATCTCGGTCTCGGACGACGAGACCCCTCGCCTCGGGCGCGGCCGGCCCGCCGAGAAGCTCACGCTCGACCCGGCCGCCGGGCAGTACCTCGGCGTCGACTTCGGCCGGCGGCGCGTGCGCATCGTGGTCGCCAACGCCGCCCACGACCTCATCGCCTCGGACGTCGTCGCCTACGACGCGACGGCGTCGTGGCAGGAGCGCATCGACGCGGCCTTCGACCTCGTCGACCGCATGGGCGCCGAACGCGGGCTGCACTTCGACGGCGTGCTCGGCGTCGGCATCGGGTTCCCCGGCCCGTTCTCGCCCCGGGTGCCGCACGAGCCCTCCGAGCCGGTGGCCGAGGCACGCCGGGCGGGGGCCGTGCTCATGCGCACCGCGTTCGCCGAACGCTTCGCCGCCCCCGTGCTGCTCGACAACAACACCCGCCTCGCCGGACTCGCGGAGGCGACCTGGGACAGCGCCGCCGAGGCCGAGCACCTGCTCTACCTGCGGCTGTCCGACGGCATCGGCGGCGGGCTCGTCGTCGGCGGGCGACTCGTCACCGGCGCCTCCGGTCTCGCCGGCGAGTTCGGCCACATCAGCCTCGGCGGGCACGGCGAGCTCTGCCGCTGCGGCAAGCGCGGCTGCCTCGAGACGGTCGCCTCGATCGGCGCGATCCTCCGGCGATCCGCCGAGGCCGGCGCGCCGATGGCCTCGCTCGAGGCGCTCGCCGAGGCGGCGGCCAAGGGCGACCCCCTCGTCGTCGGCGTGCTGCGCGACGCCGGCGAGGCCGTGGGCCGCGTGATCGGCTCGCTCGCGGTCGCGCTGAACCCCTCGGAGATCGTCGTCGGCGGCGAGGTCGCCCAGATCTCCGAGGTCATCCTCGAGCAGGCCGCGGCGACGACCGCCTACGAGCTGCTGCCCGTCGGCGAGTACTCGCCCCGCATCCGCGGTGCCGCGCTCGGCGACGAGGGCGGCGCCATCGGCGGCATCATCGCCATCTTCCAGAACTCCCCCCTGCTCGCCGGCTACCAGTCGGCGACGAACGTCGCCCCCGCGGCCACCCGATTGCGAAGGAGCACCACCTGATGTCCCCCCTGAACCGAGGAGGCCGCGCATGGTCGCGCTGACCGATGCCACCGTGAAGCGCCGCGACGCCTCCGAACGCGCGAAGGCGACGGCGAGGGCGAAGGATGCCGCGCCCCGGCGCCGCATGCTCGCACTGAACCTCATCAGCGTCGCCGCGGGCATCCTGCTGTGGTGGGCGCTCTCGGCCGCGGGCCTGCGGCTGCCCTCGCCCGTCGAGGTCGCCGTGCGCGGCTGGGAGCTGCTCGTCGACGGCACGCTGCTCTCCGACACCGTCGCGAGCCTCACGCGCGTGCTGATCGGCTTCGCGCTCGGCACCCTCGTCGCGATCCCGGTCGGCTTCCTGATGGGCTGGTACGCCTGGGCGCGCGGACTCGTCGAACCGTGGATCCAGTTCTTCCGCACGATCCCGCCGCTCGCCATCATCCCCCTCGCGATCGTGCTCCTCGGCATCGGCGAGGAGCCCAAGATCCTCGTGATCTTCCTCGCGGCGTTCTTCGCCTGCGTGATCTCGACGTTCCAGGGCGTCGTGAACATCGACCGCACCCTGATCAACGCGGCGCGGGTGCTCGGCACGAAGGACGCCGGCATCTTCCTCCGCGTCGTCGTGCCCGCCTCCGTGCCGTTCATCCTCGTCGGCATGCGCGTGGGCCTCGGCGCGGCCTGGGCGACCCTCGTCGCGGCCGAACTCATCGCCGCACAGGCCGGCCTCGGCTACCGCATGCAGCAGGCCCAGCTCTACTACGACCTCCCGACGATCTTCGTCGGGCTGATCGTGATCGGCATCCTCGGACTCCTCATGGACCGGGTGCTGCTCTACGCCGAGACGAAGCTCACCGGATGGCAGGAACGACGATGACCACCACGACCCTCACCGACGCCCGCATCTCGGTGCGCGACGTCACCAAGACCTTCGAGCTCAAGGGCGAGGAGTTCACCGCCCTCGGCGGCGTCTCGCTCGACGTCGCCGACAACGAGTTCATCACCGTCGTCGGCCCCTCCGGCTGCGGCAAGTCGACGCTCATGAACATCCTCGCGGGGCTCGACCGGCCGAGCGCGGGCGAGGCGCTCGTCGACGGACGCGCGGTCGACGGTCCCGGCCCCGAGCGCGGCGTCATCTTCCAGCAGTACGCGCTCTTCCCCTGGCTGACGGTGCGCAAGAACGTCGAGTTCGGACTCAGGACCGCCGGGCTCGGGGCGAAGGAGCGACGCGAGAAGGCCGAGCACTTCATCGAGCTCGTCGGGCTCACGGAGTTCGCCGACGCCCTGCCGAAGATGCTCTCGGGCGGCATGAAGCAGCGCTGCGCGATCGCCCGCGCCTACGCGGTGAACCCCAGCATCCTGCTCATGGACGAGCCGTTCGGCGCGCTCGACGCGCTCACCCGGGTGACGCTGCAGGACCAGCTGCTCGAGACCTGGAACCGCGACAAGCGCACCGTCGTCTTCATCACGCACGACGTCGATGAGGCCGTGTACCTCGCCAACCGCGTCATCGTGATGGCGGCACGACCCGGGCGCATCTTCGACATCGTCGACGTCGACCTGCCGTACCCCCGCACCGAGGAGATGCGGCTCAGCCCCGAGTTCGCGGCGCTCCGCAACCGCGTCTGGAACGCGGTCTACCACCAGAACCCCGGCACGACCCCCACCGCTGTCGACTGACAGCACGACATCAAGGAAGATCCATGACCAACACCCCCCGCACGCGCGGCCTCTTCGCCGCCGCTGCCGCAGTCGTCGCCCTCGCCCTCGCGGGATGCTCCAGCAGCGCCGCAGGCGACTCGGGCTCCGGCGCCCCGGCCGAGCTCGAGCACGTGCGCTTCGGCTACATCGCCGACTTCAACGGCGCCAGCCTGCTCGCCATCGCCGACGACCAGGGCCTCTGGGAGAAGCACGGCATCGACGTCGAGACGCCGGTCTTCACCAACGGGCCGCTGCAGATCCAGGCACTCGGCACCGACGACCTCGACTTCGGGTACATCGGCCCGGGTGCGATGTGGCTGCCCGCGTCCGGCCAGGCGAAGGTCGCGGCCATCAACAGCCTCGGCAACGCCGACCGCGTCATCGCGCAGGCCGGCATCACCTCGATCGAGGAGCTGAAGGGCAAGAAGGTCGCCGTTCCCGAGGGCACCTCGGGCGACATGATCCTCACCATGGCGCTGCGCGAGGCCGGCATGACCATCGACGACGTCGAGAAGGTCGCGATGGACCCGGCCACCGTCGTCTCGGCGTTCGCCTCGAAGCAGGTCGACGCCGCGGGCATCTGGTACCCGCTCATCGACACCATCCAGGAGCAGGTGCCCGACCTCGAGATCCTCGCCGAGAACGAGGACTTCATCGACGAGGTCGCCTTCCCGAGCGCCTTCGTCGCGAGCCCGTCGTTCGTCGACGAGCAGCCCGAGGCGACCGCAAAGGTGCTCGCCGTGCTGCGCGAGGCGATGGACTACCGGGTCGAGAACCTCGACGAGACGATCGAGCTCACCTCGAAGATGCTGAAGATCGAGGCCGAGGCGCTCGCCGTCGAGGCCGAGAACGCGAAGTACATGACGGCCGCCGAGGTCGACGCACTCACCGACGACGGCACCGTCGTGACGTGGCTCAGCGCACTCAACGAGTACTTCGTGACGGCCGGCAAGGTCACCGACCCGCTCGACCCCGCCGAGTACTCCCTCGGCGAGCAGTTCGTGGAGGCCGGCGAGTAGCACGCCGCCGCCGTCCGCCCCCTGTCGCACGGCGGAGCGCCTGCTCCGCCGTGCGGCCCCGTCGGCAGCGGATGCCTCGCCCTGCCGTTTCCCGCCAGACGAATGAGATCGATGAGTTCCACCGAACGCCGCCCGAACATCCTGCTGATCCTCACCGACGACCACGCGTCGCACGCCATCGGCGCGTACGGCTCGGTCGTCAACCGAACGCCGCGCATCGACGAGATCGCCGCCGCCGGCGTGCGCGTCGACAACTGCTTCTGCACGAACGCGCTGTGCACGCCGAGCCGCGCGTCGATCCTCACCGGCACCTACAGCCACGTCAACGGCGTCACCACCCTCGAGACGCCCATCGACGCGAGCCAGCCGACGTTCGTCTCGCAGTTGCGCGAGTCGGGCTACCGTACGGCGATCATCGGCAAGTGGCACATGGGCGAGGGCCCCGGCCACGACCCCGAGGGCTTCGACCACTGGGCCGTGCTGCGCGACCAGGGCGAGTACTTCGACCCGCAGATCCTCACCGCGGACGGGGTGCGGATCGTCGACGGCTACGCGACCGACGTCATCACCGACCTCTCGCTCGCCTGGCTCGAGTCGCTCGAGGGCGACGAGCCGTGGTGCCTCCTCATCCACCACAAGGCCCCGCACCGGCCGTGGGAGCCCGACGAGAAGCACCGGGGCATGTACGCCGAGCCGATCCCGGTGCCCGCGACGTTCACCGACGACTACCGCACCCGATCGTCGGCCGCGCACCGTGCGGCGATGCGCATCGCCGACCACCTGACCCTCACCGACCTCAAGCAGGCCCCGCCCGAGGGCCTCGACTACGAGCAGGCCGCCCTCTGGAAGTACCAGCGCTACATGGAGGACTACCTCGCGTGCGTGGCCTCCGTCGACGACAACGTCGGCCGGGTCGTCGACTGGCTGCGCGACCGCGGCCAGTTCGAGGACACCCTCACCATGTACACCTCCGACCAGGGGTTCTTCCTCGGCGATCACGGCTGGTTCGACAAGCGCTTCATGTACGACGAGTCGCTGCGGATGCCGCTCGTGATCAGCTGCCCGTCGCGGATCCCGCACCGCGACGCGCCGCTCGAGCAGATCGTCACGAACGTCGACTTCGCGCAGACGATCCTCGAGAGCGCGGGGGTGGCCGCGCACCCGCGGATGCAGGGCCAGAGCTTCTGGCCCCAGCTGACCGACGAGCCCGCCCGGCCGACGCGTCCCGCGATGTACTACCGCTACTTCGAGAACGACGACGCGAACCACCAGGCCTTCGCCCATTACGGGGTGCGCACGGAGCGGCACAAGCTCATCTACTTCTACAACGACGGGCTCGGGCTGCCGGGGTCGTCGGCCCACAGCTATCCGCCCGAGTGGGAGCTCTACGACCTCGTCGAGGACCCCGACGAGGTGAACAACGTCTATCTCGACCCGGCCTACGCAGAGCTCCGCGAGGAGCTGAAGGTCGTGCTGTGGGAGCTGCAGGCCGAGCTCCTCGACACCCCGCATCCGTCCCAGCCGCGGCCCGAGCGGCTCGGCGTCGAGGTCGAGGCGGTCGCGCTGGGCGGCTGAGGCTTCGCGCACGAGGGCGGGCGGATGCCGCGCGGCACCCGCCCCCGGCGGTCGTCAGCGCGTCTCGAAGTACAGGTGCGTGTGCAGCCGGCAGCGTTCGTTGAAGCGCGACGCGCACGCGGGACAGGCGTCGGCGAGGAGATAGGCCTCGATCGTGAGCTCGGTGCGGCAGACGCCGCAGAGCACCGCCTCGCGCCCGCGCTCGGCGAGCGGCCACTGCTCGGCCGGGTGATCGGCCGCCTCCTCGTGGCAGGCGTGGCAGGGGTAGTACTCGCCGCAGCACGCGAAGCGGATCGCGACGATGTCGACCTCGGTGCGGTAGTGCACGCACCGGGTCTCGTCGTCGACGGTCGCCCCGAGCACGCGCGGCGCGCGCGGGGCATCCGTCTCGGTCATGTCGTCGACGACGCTCGCCCGCTCAGCCCTCGAGGACGGCGGCGAGGCTCTCGCGCACGATCGCGAGGCCGCGACGCAGCTCGTCCTCGCCGATGGTGAGGGCGGGCAGGAACTTCAGCACCTCGTCGTGGGCGCCCGAGGTCTCGATCACGAGGCCGCGCGCGAAGGCCGCCTTCGAGATGCGGCCGGCGAGCGTCGGGTCGCCGTCGCAGACGAGGCCGTACATGAGGCCGCGTCCGCGCACCGTGAGGCCGAGCGCGGGGTTCGCCGCGGCGATCTCCTCGAGCTCGGCGGCGAGCACCGACGAGGTGCGGGCGATGGCGTCGACGAACGCGTCGTCGGCCCAGTAGTTCTCGAGCGCGACGCGCGCCGAGACGAAGGCGAGGTTGTTGCCGCGGAAGGTGCCGGTGTGGGCGCCGGGCTTCCACACGTCGACCTCGGGGCGCAGCAGCACGAGCGACATCGGCAGGCCCGAGCCCGAGATCGACTTCGAGACGGTGACGAGGTCGGGCACGATGCCCGCGGCCTCGAAGGCGAAGAACGCGCCGGTGCGGCCGACGCCCGCCTGGATCTCGTCGAGGATGAGCAGGATGCCGCGCTCGGCCGTGATGGCGCGGAGACGCTGGAGCCACGGCACGCTCGCGACGTTGATGCCGCCCTCGCCCTGCACCGCCTCGACGATGACGGCGGCCGGGAGGTCGAGGCCCGATCCGGGGTCGCCGAGCATCTTCTCGAACAGGTCGAGGGTGTCGACGCCGTCGCCGAGGTAGCCGTCGTAGGGGAGACGCACGATGTCGCCCAGCGAGACGCCCGCGGCCTCGCGGTAGTGGCTGTTGCCGGTCGCGGCGAGGGCGCCGAGGCTGAGCCCGTGGAACGCGTTCGTGAACGCCACGACGGTCGAGCGGCCGGTCGCCTGGCGGGCGACCTTCAGGGCGGCCTCGACGGCGTTGGCGCCGGTCGGGCCGGTGAACTGCAGCTTGTGGTCGAGGCCGCGCGGCTCGAGGATGTGCCGCTCGAACGCCTCGATGAACGCCTGCTTGGCCGAGGTCGCCATGTCGAGCCCGTGGATGATGCCGTCGCGCTCGAGGTACTCGATGAGGGCGCGCGTGAACAGCGGGTTGTTGTGCCCGTAGTTCAGGACGCCCGCGCCGGCGAAGAAGTCGAGGTACTCGGTGCCGTCGGCGCCGACGAGGGTCGAGCCCGTCGCACGGTCGAAGACGGTCGGGAACGAGCGCACGTAGCCGCGCACCTCGGACTCGCGGCGGTTGAAGACGTCAAGGTTCGCGGCGTCGCTCATGGCAGGCGGACTCCTCTGCAGTTCGGGGGTTGCGGTGCCATCGAGCCTACGGCCTCGAACGGTGAGTCGGCTGCGAGCGGATGCCCCGGGGCCGGCCCGTCGGCGCCGGGCCGCCGCGTGGTGCCGGCTCAGCGCCGGGAGGTCGACTCGCGGACCACGAGGAGGCTCTCCGGGTCCATGAGGGACCAGTCGACGGGCTCGCCCTCGAGCACGCGGATGAGCGACTCGACGGCGAGCCGTGCCGTCTCCACCGGGCGCATGTCGAGGGCGGTGATCGTGGGCTTCGAGGTGCGGGTCACGACCGCGTCGGAGCCGGCGGCGACGAGGAGGTCGCCGGGGACCCGGAGGCCGAGCTCGCCGGCCCCGGCCACGAGTCCGGCCGCGTGCCGGCCGGTGAGGCAGTACACGCCGTCGGGCCGCTGCGGGCCGGCGAGGAGTTCGCGGGCGATCGCCCGGCCGCCGTCGACGCCGCTCGTCTCGTCGAGTGCGCGGATCACCGGCTCGATGCCGTGCCGGGCCGCCCAGCTCTCGTAGCCGCGGCGGGCGAGGGTGTTCCACGAGTTCTCGTCGGTGCCCGTCACGAGCGCGATGCGCTCGGCCCCGGCCTCGCGCAGGTGGTCGAGCACGAGGAAGGTGTCGCGCTCGGTCTGCTGCGCGATCGCGGGGAAGTCGTCGGGCCTGGCCGGATCGACGCCGATCGCCACGAAGGGGATGCGCTTGCGGTCGAGGAGCGTCAGGGCCGGGTCGTTGCGGATCGGGGCCTCGACGAGGCATCCGTCGGCCGCGAGGGACGAGGGCGGAGCACCGGGCTTCGCCGGGTCGGTGATGAGCATGAGCGAGTAGCCGTGGTCCATCGCGGCGAGGGCGGCGGAGCCGGCGAAGCGGAGGAAGTAGTCGACGCCCTCGGGCAGCGCGGTGTCGAGCGACTCGAGCGGCCGGATGAGCAGGGAGATCACCCCGAGCTTCGACTGGCGGAGTCCCCGGGCCACCGCGTTCGGCTCGTAGCCGAGCTCGTCGGCGACGCGCTTGACGCGCTCGATGGTCTCGGCGCCGATCGTGCCCTTGCCGTTGAGCGCGTTGGAGACCGTGGTGCGCGAGACGCCGGCGCGTTCGGCCACGTCGTTGATGGTCGGTCTGGCGGCTTCGAGGGACACCCGCACAGCGTAGCAAGCGGATCGCCTCGTGGACCGGAAGGAGAATCGATTCAGGGAATCGATTTACAAGAATCGATTTTCCTAGTACCGTCGCCGTAGCTCAACGCACCACGCAGCGAGGGATTCAACGAAGAAGCTCAGGAGGACACAGTGAAAACCGCATTGACGAGAGCATCGATCGCGCTCCTCGCGGTCGCGAGCCTGGGGCTCGCCGGCTGCACGGCGGACCGCGGCGGCGACTCCGGCCAGGCGCTCGACGACGCCGAGCTCCTGCAGGTCACGCCCGAGGCGACCGGCGAGATCGACACGGTCACGTGGAACTCGACGTACGGCGAGCTCGCCACGCTCGACCCCGTGAAGGCATTCAACTACCCCGAGAACACGATCATCTCGAACCTCTGCGAGTCGCTGTTCCAGATGCAGCCCGACTTCTCGGTCGAGCCGAACCTCGCCTCGGGCTACGAGGTGTCCGACGACGCCAAGACCTACGTGTTCCAGATCCGCGACGACGTCACGTTCTGGGACGGCACGCCGATGACGGTCGACGACGTCGTCTACAGCCTCAACCGCCATCTCGACCCCGCCGAGGGCAGCTACCTCGCGTCGAGCTTCGCCGACGTCACCGGCATCGAGAAGACCGGCGACCAGGAGGTCACGCTCACCCTCTCCGAGCCGAACACCATCCTCGTCGAGGAGCTCGCCACGAACCTGGGCGCCGTCGTGCAGCAGCAGCAGCGCGAGGCGGCCGGCGAGAACTACGGGAACCCCGAGGCGGGCGTCATGTGCACCGGGCCGTTCCAGGTCGGGGAGTGGAAGCAGGGGCAGTCGATCTCGCTCGACCGCTACGACGGCTACTGGAACGCCGACAAGCGCGCCAAGGCCAAGGAGGTCGTGATCGGCTTCGTGGTCGACCCGACGGCCATCGCGACGGGCCTCTCCACCGGTGAGATCCAGGGCTCCTACGACGTGCCGCTGCCCGCGCTCGGCCAGCTCTCCTCGAGCGCGACGGGCTCGCTCTCGTACGGCCAGGGCATGCAGATCATGGCCATCATCTCGACCGGCAACGGCACCTTCGGCGACCCCGCCGTGCGACGCGCCCTCACCCGGGCGACCGACCGCCAGGCGATCGCCGACACCGTCTACGAGGGCACCGGCACGCCGTCGCGCTCGATCGTGCCGCAGGGGCCGTGGAACCACTACCCCGACGTCGCCGAGCTGCGCGACGCCGAGCTGCCCGATCTCAGCCACGACCTCGAGGCCGCCAAGGAGGAGCTGAAGGCGGCGAAGGTCGACCTCTCCCAGCCGATCAAGATCGCCTACCCGAGCGAGCGCGCGTTCTACGCCGACATCCTCAACGAGATGGCGAACGGCGCGAAGGAGCTCGGGCTCACCCTCGAGCCGACCGGCGTGCCGAGCGCGCAGTTCGGCGCGTTCTTCTCCGACCCCGAGGCGCGCAAGGGCTACGACGGCTTCGTCACCACGAACTACCTGTCGAGCCCGTCGCCGCTCGCACACCTCGACAACGTCGCCTACTCGGGCAGCCAGCAGAACTACTCGGGCTTCTCCGACCCCGCGATCGACGCGGCGATCGACGCCGCCTACGCCGAGACCGACCCCGAGAAGCGGGCCGAGCTCACGGTCGCGGCCGAGGCGCTCGTCATGGAGCAGCAGCCGTGGGTGCCGATCAACGACCTCGCGGTGCGGCTCTACCTCGACGAGTCGGTGACCGGGGTCCCGGCCTCGTTCATCTACCTCTACTACCCCTGGGCCGCCGACCTCGGCTCGGCCGAGTAACGGGTGCCGACGGGAGGGGATCGTCCATGATCTACGTACTGAAACGGATCGTCGCGCTGGCGCTGGTGCTGCTCGTCTCGAGCTTCATCGTCTTCAGCGGCATGTACCTCGCTCCGGGAAGCCCCGAGCAGTTCCTCGTGCAGGGCCGAACGGTCACGCCCGAGGTGCTCGAGGCCATCCGCGCGCAGTACGGGCTGGACGATCCCTTCCTGGTCCGCTACTGGAACTGGCTGGTCGGCGTGCTCCAGGGCGACTTCGGCCGCTCGCTCATCACGCAGCAGGATGTCTCGACGCTCGTCGAGTCGCGCCTGCCCACCACGCTCTTCCTCGCCGCCTACGCGGCGATCCTCATCATCGTCGTCGGCGTCGGCCTCGGCGTGCTCGCCGCCACCCGCTCGGGCGTCTTCGAGAAGGTCGTGGTGTTCGGCTCGAACCTCGGCTTCGCGGTGCCGACCTTCTTCGCCGCGCTCCTGCTGATGGCGCTGTTCGGCGCCAACCTCGGATGGTTCCCCGTCTCGGGCTCGGGCGAGGGGTTCACCGACCGGGTCTGGCATCTGACGCTGCCGGCGATCGCGCTCGCCTTCCCGGCCGTCGCGGTCGTCGCCCGCATCACCCGCACCGCCGTGCGCGAGGAGCAGGGCTCCGAGCACGTCGTCATGGCGATCGCCCGCGGCGTCCCGAAGCGGATCGTGCTCGCCCGCCACACCATCCGCAACTCGATGCTGCCCGTCACCACCGTGCTCGGCACGAACATCGCGGGCCTCCTCGCGAGCGCCTTCGTGATCGAGTACGCGTTCACCCTCGACGGCATCGGCTCGCTGCTCGTGAACTCCGTGCAGAAGAAGGACTTCGCCGTCGTGCAGGCGATCGCGCTGATCATGGTGCTCGCGTTCGGCGTGATCAATCTCATCGTCGACCTGCTCTACGCCGTGATCGATCCGCGCGTGCGCCTGGCCAAGGAGGTGTCGGCATGAGTCGGCAGACCAGCACGGAGCCGCCGGCGAACACCGTCGGCCAGGACACCGTCTCGGTGCAGGCGATCCGCCGCCGGCGCCTCGACGGGCCCGCCTCGGGGTGGAGCCTGCTGCAGCGCCGTCTCGGCACGCTCGGACTCGTCTGCGCCGGCGTGCTCGCGATCGTCCTGCTCACGGCGATCTTCGCGCCGCTCATCGCACCGTACGACCCCTACCAGGGCTCGGTCGTCGACCGGCACCTCCCGCCGAGCCCCGAGCACTGGTTCGGCACCGACCAGTCGGGCCGCGACATCCTCTCGCGCATCATCTGGGGTGCCAGGACGAGCCTCATCGGGCCGATGATCGTCGTCCTGGTGGCCGCGACCGCCGCCGTCACGCTCGCGCTCACCGCGGTGTGGTTCGGCGGCCGGGTCGACGCGTTCATCGGGCGCGTGCTCGACATCCTGTTCGCCTTCCCCAACATGCTGCTCGCGATCCTCGCCGTCGCGATCTTCGGGCCGTCGCTGCTCACCGCCTCGATCGCCCTCGCCATCGGCTTCACGCCGTACTCGGCCCGGGTCGTCCGCTCGGTGGCGCTGCGCGAGCGCAACCTGCCGTACGTGGCCTCGGCGCAGTTGCAGGGCATCTCGGGGTTCCTCATCACCGTGCGGCACATCCTCCCGAACGTCCGCACCCAGATCTTCACCGGTATGACCATCAACTTCGGCTACGCGATGATCGACCTCGCCGCCCTCTCGTTCCTCGGCCTCGGCGTGCAGCCCCCGACGCCCGACTGGGGCCTCATGGTCTCGAACGGCCAGGCATCGCTCCTCCAGGGGTACTGGGAGCAGAGCGTCTTCGCGGGGCTCGCGATCGTGATCACCGTGGCCGCACTCGGCTACGTCGGCGAGCAGCTCGGCGGTCGCCGCGCTGCGGGAAGGATGCGCTGATGCTCGACGTCAACGGACTGACGCTCTCGGTCACCGACCCCGACACCGGGAACGAGACCGAGATCCTCCGCGGCAACTCGTTCTCGCTCGGCCAGGGCGAGGCGCTCGGCCTCGTCGGCGAGTCGGGCTCGGGCAAGTCGATGACCCTGAAGTGCCTGCTCGGCATCGAGCCCGCAGGGGCGAAGGTCGGCGGCTCGATCGAGTTCGCCGGCACCGACCTCCTCACCGCGAGCGGCGAGAAGCTGCGGAGGATCCGGGCGAACGAGCTCGCCCTCATCGCGCAGAACCCGCACGGCGCGCTCAACCCCGTGCTCCACGTCGAGCGGTTCCTCATCGAGGGCATGGCCGACGCCCGGGGGATCCCGAAGGCCGAGGCGAAGGCGCGGGCGGCAGGGCTCCTGCGGCAGGTCGGCATCACCGACACCGAGCGGGTGCTGCGCTCGTACCCGCACCAGCTGTCGGGCGGCATGCTGCAGCGCGTCGTGATCGCGGGCGCCGTCTCGGGCCAGCCGCGGCTGCTGCTCGCCGACGAGCCCACGACGGCGCTCGACGTGACGACGCAGGCCGAGGTCGTCGCGATCCTGGACGAGAAGCGCCGGGAGCACGGACTCTCGATGATCTTCGTCACCCACGACCTCGACCTCGCGGCGGCGGTCTGCGACCGGCTCGCGGTCATGAAGGACGGCGCGATCCTCGAGATCGGCACGCCCGAGGAGATCCGCGACCGGCCGAAGACCGAGTACACCCGCGCCCTGATGGCGGCGCGCCCGCTGCTCCACCCCGAGCCGCGCGACACGGTGCTGAACGGCGGAACGGAGGCGCACGCATGAGCACGGACCTCATCCTCGAGGCGGAGGGCCTCCGCCGCACCTTCCACCTCGGCCGGCGTTCGAGCGTCACCGCGCTCGACGAGGTCTCCTGCGTGCTGCGCCGCGGCACCTGCCTCGCGGTCGTCGGCGAGTCGGGGTCGGGCAAGTCGACGCTCGCGCGTGTGATCGTCGGGCTCGAGACGGCCGACGCCGGCACGGTCGCGATCGACGGCGTCGAGGTCAGGCCGACCACCTCGCGGTCGCGCCTGCGGGCGCGCGCCAAGCTCGTGCAGATGGTCTTCCAGGACCCGCAGGGCTCGCTCAACCGCTCGCTTCCGGTGGCGGCGACCATCGACGAGATGCTGCGCGTGCACCGGCCCGATCTCGACCGGGCCGGGCGACGGGCCCGGGTGCTCGAGCTCTTCGCCGAGGTCGGCCTCACCGAGCGGCACGCCGACGCGAAGCCCTCGGCGCTCTCGGGCGGCCAGAAGCAGCGCGTCGCGATCGCCCGCGCGCTCGCGGCCGAGCCCGAGATCATCGTGCTCGACGAGGCGGTCTCGGCCCTCGACGTCTCGGTGCAGGCGCAGGTGCTCGACCTGCTCGACCGACTCCGCGGCGAGAAGGGCCTCAGCTACCTGTTCATCACGCACGACCTCTCGGTGGTGCGCGCCGTGGCCGACGACGTGATCGTCATGCGGCGCGGGCGTATCGTCGAGCGTGGGACGGTCGACGAGATCCTCGACCGCCCCTCGCATCCGTACACGAAGCTGCTGCTCGAGTGCGCGCCCCAGCCGGGCTGGGTGCCGCGCCGCGGGGTCATCGACGAGCTCGCCCGGCAGATCTGAACACCCGGCGACGGCGGCTCCGCCGCACCGGCGGCACCGACCGCATCGCCGACCGACGCACCGAATGCACATCCGAAGGAACGATCCATTGCACAGCATCACCGACCGCCTGCACGTCGTCGCGAACGGCAGCGACCCCCTCGAACGCGGTCGCGAGCGGGGCGCGCAGCTCCGCGACGCGCTCCCGGCGGGGCTGCAGACCTATCTCGAGCTCTTCGCGAAGTACGAGCTCGACGAGGCCGTGGTGCGCACGCTCGCGCTCCGCTGCGCCGACGCGGTCGGCGCCTGGCGCCCGGCCCGCCTCGCCGAGATGGACGGCATCGCCGCCGGGGCCGGCGTCGAGCCGTGGCACGTCTACGCGCTGAACGCCCGCACCGAGATCCTGTCGCAGGGGCTCGGCGCCGCGCCGGGCGAGTGCTCGACGATCGGTCGCCGGGTCGAGCTGGGCGACGGCACGGTACGCACGTTCGGCCTGCAGACCTGGGACTGGCACCACCAGCTCGACGGCGAGTGGCACACCCACGAGACGCGGGGCGGCCGGCACGACTTCGCGGGGCTCACCGAGCACGGCATGCTCGGCAAGATCGGCGTGAACAGCGCCGGACTCGCGGTGCACTTCAACATCCTCGGGCACCGCACCGACGGCGCAGGCGGGGTGCCGGTGCACGTGCTGTCGGCCACCGTGCTCGAGGAGGCGGCGTCGGTGGACGAGGCCGTCGCGCTCGTGCGGGATGCCCCGCGCAGCGCCTCGAGCTCGTTCACGCTGCTCGACGCCGAGCGCGTCGTGACGACCGACATCACGCCGATCGGGGTGTTCGTCGTCGAGCCCGTCGACGGCACGGTGGTGCGCACGAACCACTTCCTCAGCCCCGAGGCGCAGGCCGACGAGAAGACCGAGGTCTACCAGCCCGACTCCGACGAGCGGTACGGACTCATCGCGAGCCGCTTCGCCGACTATCCCGAGCCGCGCACCGACGAGGAGCTGCTCGCGTTCCTCTACTCCGACCCGGGCCAGCCGCTGCTCTGCCACCGTCCCGACCCGGCCCTGCCGTTCGGCGAACGCTGGGCGACGCTCGCGACCGTGCAGCTCGACCCCGCGGCGCGCACGGCGCGCATCGCGAACGGCTCGCCGATCGACGCGCGCGCGGGCGACTGGCGGACGCTGGTCGCGTAGCGCGGAGCGCGGGGCGGCCACCGCCGAACGTCTCGCACCGGCCGCGTCGCGCGCCCGATCTCCGTCGCGCGACGGATCCGCGGCGCGACGGGGCTCGGTAGCGTGAGCCGGGTGAGCGACCAGATCGAGACCCGAGCCGCCGCCGACGCTGAGACGCCCGAGGTGCGCGCAACGGTTCCCTGGCTGCCGGTCGGCGTGTTCGCGGTCGTGTCGTGCGGGCTCGCCTGGCTCGTCGCCTCGCCGCTGTGGGCACGCGGACAGGGTCTCGCCGACCCGCTGCTGCCGCTCATCGCGATGGCGATGATGCTGACCCCCGCCGCGGCGACGTTCGTCGCGATCGTCGTCGAGGCGCGGCTCCGCGGCCGGCGTCCGGCACGCGACATCCTGCGCGGGCTCGGCATGTGGCCGCTGCGGCCGGTCGGCCGCACGATCGGCACGAGCGTCGTGATGATCTTCGCCATGCCGCTCGTGGTCGGCGCGGGCCTCGTCATGGTCGGCCTGCTCGGGCTCGCGGTACTCGACCCCGTCGGCTTCTCGGGGTTCACCGAGCTGATCGCGGGGCAGCTGCCGCCGGGACAGCCCCTGCCGCCCATGGGGCTCGTGGTCGCGGCGCAGCTCATGATGATCCCGGTCGGCGCGATCGTCAATGCCCCGCTCGCGTTCGGCGAGGAGGTCGGCTGGCGCGGCTGGCTGCTGCCCGCACTGCGCCCGCTCGGCGTGTGGCCCGCCCTGCTGATCTCGGGGGCGTTCTGGGGCTTCTGGCACAGCCCGCTCATCCTGCTGGGCTACAACTACGGCCTCACGGACGGCACCGGGGTGCTGCTCATGATGCTCGCGTGCACCCTCTTCGGGGTGCTGCTCGGCTGGACGAGGCTGCGCACCGGCTCGGTCTGGCCCGCGGTCTTCGGGCACGGCGCGTTCAACGCCTCGGCCGGGCTCGGCGCCCTCGTCGTCGCCGCGGGATCGCCGGTGCCCGAGGCCTGGCTCGCGAGCCCGCTCGGGCTCATCACCTGCGGGGTGTTCGCCGCGCTGATCGTGCTGCTCGTCGTCACGGGGCAGTTCCGGGGCTCGCGGCTCGCGGCCCGGCTCGATTGAACCGGGCCGCAGTTCGGCCCAACCGGGCCGCGCCGCCGCGCGGCGTCAGGGATTCGGGTTGGTCGCCTTCCCGTCGAGCCAGAGGGTGTCGGTGACGTCGCGGTGCACGCCGTCGGTGCCGACGTGCTTCGTGCTGATCTGCGGCCCCTTCGTGATGACGTGCACGAGCGCCATCGCATGGCCGCGGCCGAGGCCGTAGTCCTCGGCGAGCCACGCGACGATCGGCGTCGCCTTGGTGGTCTCGTCGTAGCCGCGTTCGTGCGCGAGGTCGACGAGCTGGCGCGGGGTGAGCCCGGTCTTCGTCTCGATGTTGTCGAGGTAGGCCTGGAACGACATTCGGATGCTCCTTCGGTCGGTCGGTCGGTCGGTCGGCGGGCCTACTCGGCCCAGGTCTGGACGATGGTCTCGGCGGCGTGGATGCCGATGAGCTGCAGCCGGCCCTCGCCGGCGTTCTTGAAACCGTGCCACACACCGGCCGGCGCCGTCGCGGTGTCGCCGGCGCGGGCGATGAGCTCGGTGTCGCCGACGGTGATGC
Organism: Agromyces sp. NPDC058104; assembly: GCF_042884835.1. Taxonomy (NCBI): domain Bacteria; kingdom Bacillati; phylum Actinomycetota; class Actinomycetes; order Micrococcales; family Microbacteriaceae; genus Agromyces; species Agromyces sp. NPDC058104. The sequence goes on from NZ_JBHVTD010000002.1 coordinate 796,722, forward strand.
GCGCGACGCCCTCGAGCACGATCCACGTCTCGGCGTACGGATGCCAGTGCAGGTCGGGCCCCTCGCCGGGCTCGTTGTCGACGAAGAAGTACGAGATGCGCGCCCCGTGCTCGAGTCCCACGAAGCGGCGGGTGCGGCCGCTGCTGCCGATGCGGAGCTCGTCGGCGGAGACGACGCGCGGGGCGGTGGGCGGGGTCATGGTGGGCGAGAGGGTGATCTCGGCGGCGTTCACAGCGGCTCCTTCGGTCGGTTCGTGCGGGGTCGGATGCCTCGGCGTCGCCCCTGATTCCATCTGCGAACAGCCTCCGCCCGGGGCATCCCGAGCCGTTAGAGTTTCGATGTGAGTCGAAACTTCGTGGAGTTCGGGCTCGCCCAGGGTGACATCTCGGCGATCCGATTCGGCATCTCGCCCGGCCACGAGCTCTGCCATGCGGTGCGCGTGCTGCAGCGCCCGGCCGAGCACCCGCTGCAGTGGGGCTGGTTGCGGGCGGTCCGCGGGCGCCTGCCGCGCGAGTCCTTCGAGCTCCTCGCCGTGCTCATCGGGGTCGACGGCTACATGCCCGACTTCCTCACCTCCGAGCCCGGGTGGGACCTCGAACCCGATGAGGAGGTCGCCCGGCTCCGTGTCGCCCCCGTCGAGCCGATGCTCGTCGACCTGCAGAAGATGGTGCTGCGGTCGAGCGGCGCGAGGCAGCAGGCGATCCGGCGCATGATCGCCGAGCCCGAGCGGGCGCGGGCGATGATCGCCGACGCCTGGGTCGAGGTGTGGGCGGCCGTCCTGGCGCCCGTATGGACGCAGCTCGAGCGGCTGCTGCGCGCCGACATCGCGGTGCGCTCGCGCCGCGTCGCGACCGACGGCATCGCCGCGATGGCCGGCGAGCTGCACCCCTCGATCAGCTGGCACGACCACGCCGTGCGGGTGGGACTCCGACTCCACCACGAGGTGCTCGACTGCCGCGGCAGCGGGCTCGTGCTCGTGCCCTCGGTCATGTCGTCGTACGGGTGCATGGTGCTGACCGAACCGCCCGCGCAGCCCACCGTGTTCTATCCCGCGCAGGGCGTCACCGAGACGTGGGCGCGCGATCCCGGCGAGACGGCGACAGCGCTCGGGGCGCTCATCGGTCCGGCGCGCGCGGCGATCCTGCTCGCGGCGCACCGCTCCCGCACGACCTCGCAGGTCGCTGCCGAGCACGGCATCGCGGTGTCGACGGCGTCGCACCACCTGTCGGTGCTGCGCGACGGCGGCTTGGTCTCCTCGACGCGCGAGGGGGCGAGGATGCTCCACCTGCGCACGCCGCTCGGCGAGGCGCTCGTCGGCGCGATGCTCTGATCAGCGGCCCTGATCGGCCGTCGGCTCAGGCCGCCGAGGCGTCGACCCAGCGCAGCACCCGCAGCGCGCGGAGTGTGTTCCACCGGCTCGGTTCGCCCTCGGCAGCGTCGAGCGCGAAATAGACCTCGCCGTGCCACGGCCGACCGGCGGCCCAGCGGCCGTCGTCGGCCCGCTGCTCGAGCAGCAGGTCGATCGCGGGGGCGATTCGCGCGTCGGGCGCGGCGCCCGCATCCCGGAAGTGGTCGAGCGCGCGCAGCACGTCGTAGAACCAGTACGACGGGAACGCGAAGTTCGCATAGCGGGGCAGCACGAGCTCGCCGGTCGTTCGCCGCCGGAAGAGGTTGCGCTCGAGCAGGTACTCCTCGCCGCGACGGCGCGCGGCCGCGACGGTCGACACGTCGCCGTTGGAGGCGTCGTCGCCGACCGCCCGCTCGTAGGCGAGCAGGCCCTCGAGCACGCAGACGGTCGAGTCGAACGAGGAGCGCTCCGACTCCTCGCGCGGTTCGCAGTTCCAGCCGCCGTCGGGCAGCTGCTGGTCGAGGAGGCGGCCGACGATGCGGTCGCTGCCCGTGCCGAGCACGCCGAAGTACGAGGCGAGGGCGAGCACGCCGCCGTTCACGCATTCCTCGACCTCGCCGTCGAAGAACGGCAGCGCGCCGTGATGACGCCACACGACGCTGTCGCGGACCCGGGCGATCGCCGAGCGCACGACGGATGCCTCGGGGTCGACGCCGAGCCGGCGCAGCGACTGCAGCGACCAGATGGTGCTGCGGCGGTCGCCGTCCTCGCCGTACTCCTCGCCGCTCCAGTAGCCGTCGTCGCCCTGGAGGGCGAGGAGCCGCGCACCCCAGCCCTCGGTCGCGACGCGGCGACGCTCGGCGGCGGCGCCGTCGACGTCGTCGTGCAGGTCGAGGAGCACCTGCCAGCGGATCGCGGGATCAGCGTCGAGCAGCCACTCGGTGAGGTCCATGCCGCCATGCTCGTGCATCGGCCCGCCCGCCGCCAGCCGCCCGGGGCCGGTCGGATCTGATCGGCGCGGTGTGCGGGCGCCCGGTTCGCCCCTCACCAGCGGGCGAGCCATGCGCGGACGACGGCGATGACGCGCGCCCTGGTCTCGTCATCGGCGCCCGACCCGGCCCCGGGTGCGGCGAGGCTCGCCCGGATGTCGGAATGCCAGGTGAGGAGCCCCGAGGGGTCTCCCGAGAAGCTCGGCGCGGCGGTGCGGTCTTCGGCGCGCGCGGCGCCGAAGTGCAGGATGAGCCGGACGGGACCGCGCCCCGCGGCGTTGATCGTCAGCCGGTCGAGGCCGTCGAGGGTGTAGTCGGGCGAGTTCCACTTGACGATCTCGACGAGCCGGGGTTCGGCCTCGCGGACGAGTTCGCGCAGGATCTCGACCTCGGCGCGCCGCTCGGGCGGCTGCGCCGCGAGGAACTCGTCGACGGTGCGGTATCGCTCGGCCATGCTGCCTTCTTCGCTCTCTTCGCTCATCCTGCGCTCGTCGGGCTCGCCGCCTCGGGCGTCAGCGCAGCGGGCGATTGCTGCGGATCAGCCCCTCGGGGTCGAGGCGGTGCTTCACCGCCTCGAGCCGCTCGAGCACCTCGGGACCGTACGCGTCGGCGAGGCTCGTCTGCATGCCGAGGAAGCTCGGCACCATGCCCTCGGCCGGGTACCTCGCGGCGAGTTCGCGCAGCGGCGCGAGGGCGGCCTCGGGGTCGACCGAGGGATCGAGCAGCAGGGCCCCCGAGCTGAGCAGCCCGGGGGCGTGCACCGCACCGATGACCGAGAGCTCGGCGCCGAGCTCGTCGGCGATCGCGCCGCCCATCGCCCGGATGCTGCATCGGGTCAGCCCTCGGTCGGCGCCGCGGACGAAGGCCTCGGCGAAGTCGCGCGCGAAGGCCTGGTCGAGCGGACCGACCGCGGCGCCGAAGTCGGCGGTCGGCATGGGGTCGACCGGTTCGGCGGCGACCGCCGCGAGCTGGCCGATCGTGAAGGCGGTGAGCGCGTTCGCGATCGGTTCGGCGACGGCGAGCAGCCGATCGGCGAACGCCTGCCCGGTCACCTCGTCGCCGACGTGCACCAGACCGACGGTGGCGACGACGCGCCCCCGCAGGTGCGGCGGGAACACCGGCGCGTCGGGGAAGCGCATCATTCCGATGTCGAGCCCGAGCTCGGGCTCGTCGCGCGCGAGCGCGAAGGCGGCCGAGAGCACCTCGGTCGCCGACTCGGCGGGGAACACGAGGCCGCCGCCGTAGAGGGTGTCGCCGGGGTGCAGCGCGAGCTCGATCGCGGTGATCACGCCGAACAGCCCGCCGCCTCCGCGGAGCGCCCAGAGCAGCTCGCCGTCGTCGGCGTCGGTCACCCGGCGGACCTCGCCCGCGGCATCGACCATCTCGACCGCGATGATCGAGCGCGCCGTGAGTCCGTAGCGGCGACTGAACATCGACTGGCCACCGGCGATCGCGAGCGCGACGACGCTGACCTCGGGGTTCGAGCCGGCGAGCCCGATGAGACCCGTTCCGTCGAGCGCCGCCAGCGCTCGGCCCCAGTTGACGCCGGCACCTGCGCGCAGCACTCGTGCCTCGGCGTCGACGTGCAACTCGTCGAGCCGCCGCGGGCGCACCAGCACGACACCGTCGAGACCGTCGGAGGCGCCGTGCCCGTTCGGCTGCGTGGTGACGCCGAGCCCCGCTTCGCGCGCGGCGAGCACGATGGCGCGGACGTCGTCGACGTCGGCGGGCTCGGCGATCGCGGCGGGGCGCTGCTCGACCGAGAGGTTCCACGGGGCGCGTGCGGCGTCGTAGCCCTCGTCGCCGGGCAGCAGCAGCGTGCCCCGGAGGTCGGTGCGGAGCCGCTCGAACGGAGCGAGGTCGATCGGGGCGGAGTCGTGCGAGGCGGTCATCGGTGTCCCTTCGTCGGGTCGACGCTAGCGTGCCCCGCCGACACCGCGGATGCCCCGGGCTCGCGCCCGGGGCATCCTCGTCTCGATCCCGCGTTCGGGCTCAGTCGGCCGTGCCGAGCTCGCGCATGGGCTTGCCGTTCTTCGGGTTCGCGGGCTTCACCTTGCGCCGCTTCCCGCCGACGACGACCGTGACGTTCGACATGTTCGGTGCACGGTCGGCGACGACGTCGTACGAGACGACCTCGCCGTCCTTCCACTCGCAGCTCACCTTGTAGCCGCCGCGGGCCCGCAGGCCCGTGAACGAGCCCGAGGCGGCCCAATCGGCGGGCAGCGCCGGCAGGAGGCGGATCGTGCCGTCGTGGCTCTGCAGCAGCATCTCGGCGATGGCGCCCGTGATGCCGAAGTTGCCGTCGAGCTGGAACGGCGGGTGGTTGCACCACAGGTTCGACAGCGTGTTGTAGGTGAGCAGGCCGCGCACCATGATGCCGGCGCGCTCGGCGTCGCCCAGGCGGGCGAACAGTGCGGTGCGCCACGGCCACGTCCACGAGCGGCGGCTGTCGCCCGAGACGGTGCCCGCGGTGAACGGCACGCCCTCCTTCTCGCCGCAGCGCGCCTTGAGCGATACGAGCGCAGCCGCCGCGAGCTCGGGCGAGGACGGCGTGATCTGCCGGCCGGGGTAGACCGCGAAGAGGTGCGAGGTGTGCCGGTGGATGTCGGTCGGGCTGTCGCGGTCGGCCTGCCATTCCTGGAGCTGGCCCCAGCTGCCGATCTTGTTCGGCGCGAGCCGCGACTGCAGGTCGGCGATCGTCGCCCGGTACGCGACGTCGTCGCCGAGCTCCTCGTCGCCGAGCGCGTCGGCGCAGTCGAGGTAGTTCTGGAAGAGGTCCCAGATGATCTGCTGGTCGTACATGACGCCGTCCTCGCGCGGCCCGTGCTCGGGCGACCAGCCGTCGGGCGCCACGAGGCTGCCGTCGGGCAGCTCCTTCAGGCGGTCCTCCCAGAACTCGCAGATCTCCTTGATCATCGGGTACGCGACGTCGCGCAGGTACTTCTTGTCTTGCGTGAAGGCCCAGTGCTCGTACACGTGCTGCATGTACCAGGCGCTCGCGACGGTGTTCCACTCCCACGAGTTGCCGCCGAAGATGCTCTGCGAGGTGCGCGCCGTCCAGCCGCGGGTGCGCTCGCCGAAGGCGTTGCGGGTCGCGACGCGGCTCGGCACGGCCACCTGCTGCACGAAGGCGACGAGTGCCTCGTGCGCCTCGGGCAGGTCGGTCGTCTCGGCGCCCCAGTAGTTCATCTGCACGTTGATGTTGGTGTGGTAGTCGCTCGCCCACGCCGGCTGGTTGCTGTTGTTCCAGAGTCCCTGCAGGTTGGCGGGCAGCCCGCCCGGTCGCGACGAGCTCAGCAGCAGGTACCGGCCGAAGTCGTACATCGACTGCTCGAGCGTCGGGTCGGACTCGCCGGCGCCGTAGCGCGCGAGGCGCGCGGTGGTGGGCAGCGCCAGCACCGAGGCATCCGTCTCGCCCCATTCGACCGCCGCGCGCGACATGAGCGCGGAGACCTGCGCGACGTGCTCCTCGAGCAGCTCGTCGACGTCGCGCGCGCTCGCCGCGTCGAGCGCCGCGTCGATGCGGGGCTGCGGGGCGTCGCCGCGCCAGCCGTCGGCCGCGCTCAGCTTGTAGTCGGTGCGCGCGTCGAGGATGAGCGTGATGGTCGACGCCCCGGTCACGCGGAGGCCCGCGCCGTCGGCGGCGACCTCGCCGTCGGTGTCGGCGATGCGCACCGTCGCCGCGTGGCTGAGGTCGTTGGCCATCGTGCCGGCGAAGCCGAGCCTCCGGCCCGCCGCGTCGACCGTCGTCGGCGAGTTCTCCTGCTCGGAGACGAGGCCGATCGTGCCCGTCAGCGCGCCGGCCGTGTCGCTCGTGTAGCGCAGCACCACGACGTCGGCCTCGCGGCTGGCGAAGGCCTCGCGGAGCACGGTGCCCGCGACGGTCGCGAAGTGCGCGGTGTGCACGCCGATCGCGGGGTCGAGCGCCCTGCGGTAGCCGACGACGTTGCGCTGGCCGCGGGTCGTGTAGCCGCTGCCCGTGAACGCGACGCCGGCGAGGCGGAACGCCCCTGGCGCGGTGAAGGTCAGACGGTAGCGCGAGTACGTGGTCGAGTTGGCGAATGAGAAGCTCTTCGCCTCCCCGCGCCCGGCGAACGCGACGCCCGCCCGGGTGTCGAGGGTCTTCCAGGTGACGCCGTCGTTCGAGGCGGCGAGCACCCAGTCGCGAGGGTCGGCCTCGGGCGCGTCGGGCGCGCTCGTCAGCACGTAGCCGGTGAGCGCGCGCTTCGCGGTCAGCTCGAGCTGCCACGCGGCGCCCGACCCGGCGTCGTCGACCCGCCAGACGGTGGATGCCTCGCCGTCGATGCTGCCGACGAGCGAGTCGGCGTGGCCCGTGGGCGACGAGACGTAGACGCTGCCGCCCTGCGCGAGCTCGATGCCGCCGAGCCCGATCTCGGAGAGCTGGAAGTGGCTCACGCCCGCCTTCGGCACGAAGTCGATGCGGTAGAAGCGGTAGGCGGTCGCGTTCTGGAACTCGTAGGTCTTCGTCTGGAAGCGCTGCTCGAACGGCGCACCGGTGCGCGAGTCGAGCGTCGCCCAGGCGCTGCCGTCGTTCGAGCCGAGCACGCGCCACTCCTGGGGGTCTCGCGCCGGCACGTCGTTCGCGCTCGTGAGGCTGTACGACGTGACGACCGCGGCCGACGGCAGCTCGACCTGCCAGAGCACGTGCGCGGGCGGCCCGTCGATGCACCACTTCGTGCCGCTGTTGCCGTCGTAGCTCTTGTCGACGTCTTCGGCGCCCCAGATCTTGTACGGGCCGCCGGGTGCGGTGACCTTGGGCTTCGCGCCGAAGCCGATCGTCAGCGTGCCGAAGTCGCGGTACGAACCGAAGCCCGTCACGCTCGTGTCGTAGGCGCCGTCGGGCTTGCCCGCGAGGGCGTTGTCGTAGTCGTTGAGCCCGCCCCAGAGGCTCTGCTCGTTGAACTGCACGACCTCCTCGTCGGGGTTGCCGAAGAGCATCGCGCCGAGGCGGCCGTTGCCGATCGGAAGCGCCTGCGTCTCCCAGTCGCTCGCGGGGGTGCCGTACCAGAGCGCCTTCGGCGAGAGCTCGGGGATCGGGATGCCTCCGCCGGCGGCAGCGGCGGCACGGCCCCCGACGAGTGCGGCGGCGGGCTGGGCGGCGAGGAACTGGGGCACGAGCGGTGCCAGGGCGACGAGCCCGCCGAGCTGCAGGGCGCGGCGGCGCGGAATCTCGCGGTGAAGCATGCGGGGGAACCTCCGGAGCATCATTGATCTGGTGTTTCGGTGCGGAATCATCGCGATTCGTCGGGAATCTGCGACCACGGCTCATCCTGCCCGATTAAAGATCGGATGTATAGACCGAGGCTCGAGTCGGTTCGATTACCGGAGGTCGAGCCGCATCAGGACACGGGGAAAGCCGTTGATCACCGAATCGGTGTCGGCCGCCTTCGTGAAGCCGCCCTGCTCGAACAGGCGCCGCGTGCCGACGTACGCCATCGTGAGGTCGACCTTCGCGCCCTCGTTGTCGACCGGATAGCCCTCGATCGCGGGCGCGCCGTTCGCCCGCGCGAACTCGACCGCCCCGGCGAGCAGGCGGTGCGAGATGCCCTCGCCGCGGTGACCGGGCCGCACGCGGATGCACCACACCGACCACACGTCGAGGTCGTCGACGTGCGGGATCTTTCGGTTGGTCGCGAAGGCGGTGTCGGCACGCGGATGCACCGCGGCCCAGCCGACGGGCTCGTCGCCGTCGTAGGCGAGCACGCCGGGCGGGGGAGTCTGGGCGCACAGCTCGCGCACGCGCTCGCCGCGCGCGGGACCTGCGAGCGCCAGGTTCTCCTTCGAGGAGCGCAGCCGGTAGCTCAGGCAGAAGCACACGTTGGACGTCGGCTTCTTCGGCCCGATGACCGCCGCCGCATCGTCGAACACCGTCGCCGGTCGCACGTCGATCGCCATGCGCCCCAGCATGCCACGTGCCACCGTCACCCCGGGTCGGCCGACCCCCGAGGATCCGCTCGTGACAAGGCACCGCCCGTCCACGAGACTGTCTCTCACCGTCATCACGAAGGAGTGATCACCACATGGGTCCATTGACCACGATCGGGCTGCCCGTCGCGCTCGGCATCATCATGTTCGGCCTCGGGCTCTCGCTCACCCCGCGAGACTTCGCCCGGGTCGCGAAGCAGCCGAAGGCGGTGCTCGTCGCTCTCGCCTGCCAGCTCGTGCTGCTGCCGCTGATCTGCTTCGGGCTCGTCCTCCTGTTCCAGCTGCCGCCGGTGCTCGCGGTGGGCATGATGCTGCTCGCGGCATCCCCCGGCGGCACGACCGCGAACCTCTACAGCCACCTGTTCCGCGGCGACGTCGCGCTGAACATCTCGCTCACCGCCGTGAACTCGGTGCTCGCCGTGTTCACCCTGCCGCTCATCACGAACCTCGCGATCACGTACTTCCTGCCGGGCGACGACGCCCTCGGGCTGCAGTTCGCCAAGACGATCGAGGTGTTCGCGATCGTGCTCGGGCCGGTCGTGCTCGGCATGCTCGTGCGCTGGTGGAAGCCGGCGTTCGCCGACCGCATGGACAAGCCCGTGCGCATCGCGTCGGTGGTCATCCTCGTCGTCGTCATCGCGGGTGCGATCGCGACGAACCTCGAGCTGCTCCTCGAGAACGCGGGCACGCTCGCGCTCATCACCGTGCTGTTCTGCGTGCTGAGCCTCGCCGTCGGGTTCGCGGTGCCGCGCCTGTTGCGCGTCGGGCGGGCGCAGTCGGTCGCGAGCTCGTTCGAGATCGGCATCCACAACGCGACCCTCGCGATCGTCATCGCGCAGACGGTGATCGGCAGCGTCGAGATGAGCCTGCCCGCGGCGGTCTACGGCGTGCTGATGTTCTTCGTCGCGCTCGCGTTCGGGTTCCTCATCCGCGAGCGCAAGCCCGCGGAGGTCGCGGTCCCCGCGTAGCCCGCGGTTGCGCCTGGGCCGCGCGGCGCGCCGGAGTCCCGGTGCGCCGCGCGCCGCGGCTCAGACGGGCCCGAGCTCGGGCCCGTGCGTGTCCATGATGTGGACGCGCAGCGCCTCGGCGAAGCCCGCGGGGTCGTCGGCCCGCAGCGCCTCGAGGAGGGCGAGGTGCTCGGCGATCGTCTCGTCGACGCGATCGAAGAGCGTGTCGCGGTGGGCGCTGAGCAGCAGCCGCTGCCGGTCGGCGAGCCGGTCGCCGATCTCGACGAGCACGGCATTGCCGGATGCCTCGACGAACGAGCGGTGGAAGGCGATCGTCAGCTCGACGAACCGGTCGAGGTCGCGGGCGACGAGCGCCGTCCGCTGGTCGACGAGCTGCGGCTCGAGCCGATCGGCGAGGGCGCGGCGCACCGCACTCGTCGCCCGCTGCACGCCCATCGCCTCGAGGATGAGGCGGGCGTCGGCGAGGTCGGCGATCTCTCGGGGGCCGAGCTCGCGCACGAGCGCGCCGCGCTTGGGGTAGATCGTGATCCACCCCTCGTCCTGCAGGCGGGCGAGCGCCGCCCGCACCGGGGTCCGGCTCATGCCGAGCCGCCCGGCGAGCTCGTTCTCGCTCAGCATGGTGCCCGGGCGATGGGTGCCGTCGAGGATCGCCGCTCGGGTCGCGGCGTAGGCGCGCAGTGCAGCGCTGTCGATGGTCGGCACCCGCCCATCATGGCCGCTCGCGCGGCCCGTCGCATCCACCGGTGCCGCTTCGCGACTCACGGGGCCGGTGCCCCGGACTCCGACTGCGCCGAGGCGGCGCCGTCGACCCGGGCGGCACGCCGCGCGACCGCGGCGGCACGTCGCGCTGCTCGGCGGTGCAGGAGCCACACGACCACGAGGATCGCGACGGCGATCGCGACGAAGACGAGGTCGGGTACCCCCGCGGTGACCCGCAGCGCGCTCGACTCGATCGCGAACTGCTGCGATGCGCCCAGCAGCCCGGTCAGTCCGGCGGTGCCGTCGGTGGCGATGAGCAGGACGCCGAGGCCGATGCCGAGGAGGCCGGCGACGAGCTGCGTCCACGTGTTCGACCAGCGGCCGATGCGGATCGTCCGCGGGCGCACGATCCGGCGGATCCACGGCGACCGCGACCAGGCGAACGCGAGCACGAAGAGGGGCACCGTCATGCCGAGGGCGAAGACCGCGAGGGCGAGCCCGCCGTAGAGCGGGCTGCCGCCGAGCGCGGCGAGCGTGAGCACCGAGCCGAGCACCGGCCCGGCGCAGATCCCGGCGAGCCCGTAGACGGTGCCGAGCAGGTACACGGATGCCGCGGAGCCGGCGTCGCCCGCCCCGTCGCCCGCGCCCGTGTCGCGAGTGAACCAGGGCAGGGGGATCCCGAGCGCCTGCACGAGTCCGAGCGCGATGACGACGCCCGCGGCGATCGTGACGAGGAGGGTGCGGTTGGCGCTGACGAACGCGCCGACCGTGCCCGAGAGCACGCCGATCGGCACGAGGGTGGTCATGAGGCCGAGCGCGAAGACCCCGGTGCGGGCGACGAGCCGCGTCGGTGACGTGAACGCGTAGGCGAAGAAGGCGGGCAGCAGCATCACCGAGCACGGGCTCAGCAGGGTGAGGATGCCGCCGAGGAACGCGCCGGCGAAGCCGAGGTCCACGACCCGCTAGCCGGCGGTCGGGAGGTCGGCGGCGTCGACGCCCGCGGCGAGCAGCTGCTCGTCGAGGAACGAGCGGACGGCGTCGAGCGGCTGCGCGCCCGAGAGCGCCTGGTCGCCGACGACGAAGAACGGCACGCCCGTCACGCCGAGCTGCTGCGCCTGCGCGGTGCTCGCGGCGACGGCGTCGTGGAGGTCGGCTCGATCGAGGTCGGCCTCGAACGTCGCGAGGTCGGGGACGCCCGCCTCCTTCGCGAAGCCGACGAGCTTCTCGCGAGGCATGTCGGGGTGGCCCTGCTCGGGGGCGGCGGCGTAGAGCGCCTCGAGGTACTCGGGGAAGCGGCCCTGCTCGCCCGCCGCGCGGGCGGCCACCGCTGCGGCGGTCGAGTCGTCGCCGAAGAAGGCGACGTCGCGGAACTCGTACCGGACGAGCCCCGTCTCGACGTACTCGTCGAGGATGACGGGGAGGGTCTGGTTGGTGAACACGGCGCAGAAGGGGCAGCGGAAGTCGGCCCATTCGACGAGCACGACGGGCGCGTCGACGTCGCCGATGGCGAGCGGGTCGTCGGGGTCGCGGAGCGCGATCGCGGGGTTCTCGGCCGGCGCGCTCGGCTGGGCGGATGCCTCGGGCCCGTGGACCGGGCCCGGCGCCGCCGCGCTCGTCGTCTGCGGGAACGCCTGGGCGATGGCGACCACGAGGAGGAACGCGGTGGCCGCGCCGAGCACGACGTTGAGCGTGCGCGCGCGGCGCAGCCGTCGTTCGAGGCCGGCGGCGTGCGCCGTCGCGTGCCCCGGTCGGTCGCGCGCCGCGGTCGGTTCGCCGGGAGTCGGGGTCGTCTGCATGCTGCCCATCTCCGAAGGATACAACTTGTATCCAAGTAGGGACTGAACGTCAGCGCGCCCCGGCGCCGTCGAAGACGAGCGCCCGCAGCAGCACCTCGAGCGAGGCCTGCACGCGGCCGTCGGTCCAGGCCACCGGGTCCTCCACTGCCTTGACCTCGTAGCCGCGGCAGTACAGGTAGAGGATGTCGGCGATGTGCGCGGCGGCCACGCGGTCGACCGGCTCGCCGCTCGCCACGATGTGCTCCGCGCCCGCGAGGAACTTGCCGTAGGTGGCATCCGTCACGCCCCTGACCACCTCGTAGGCGCGTCGGTTCGCGCCGCGCACGTCGGCGATGACCTCGATCCAGAGGCTGCGCAGCACGTTCTCCTCGGGGGAGGACGAGCACATCCAGCGGGTGAGCTCGGCGAGGCGCTCGACGCCGACGAGGTCGCCGAGGTGGGCGGCGCGCGACTCGTCCCACTGGGCGCGGGCGTGGTCGAGGGCGTTGGCCATGAGCAGCGCGCGCGACGGCACGAAGTTCGTGATGTACGCGGTCGAGCGGTCGAGGCGCTCGGCGACGGCGCGCAACGTCACGGCGCGCGTGCCGCGCTCGCGTGCGACCTCGACCGTCGCTCGGGCGATGTCGGCGAGGCGCTCGTCGGGGTCGACCTCGATCGGCACGGGCCCTCCCTCCGCTCGGTCCTGGGGTCGTCGTTTGACAGCCTGACACGTCGAGGGTACGTTTCAAAACACTGTTGTACAACACGCCGATATCTCCGCATCGAACCGGATGCCTCGGCGACCTGCCGCTCGCGGCCGAAACCCTCGATGAAGATGGAGAACACCCCGCATGACGGTGAACGGCGGCGTCTCGTTCTGGCTGCAGCAGGTCGGCGTGCCGACCCCCAGGCCCGCACTGCCCGGAGATCTCGACGTCGACGTCGCGATCGTCGGCGGCGGCTACACGGGGCTGTGGGCCGCCTACTACCTGAAGCGCGACCAGCCCGACCTGCGCGTCGCGGTGCTCGAGCGCCGCTTCGCGGGCTACGGCGCCTCGGGCCGCAATGGGGGCTGGCTCACCAACTCGGTCACGGGCGGTCGCGCCCAGTACGTGAAGACGCACGGCCGCGACGCGGCGATCGCCCAGCAGCGGGCGCTCAACGCGACGGTCGACGAGGTCATCGCGATCGCGGCGGCCGAGGGCATCGACGCCGACATCCACAAGGGCGGCGAGTTCGAGGTCGCGCTGAACCCGGCCCAGCTCGCCCGGCTGAAGGCCGCGGCCGCGTCGGAGCAGTCGTGGCCCGCGACCGACGTCGAGGTGCTCGACGCGACGGCCGCCGCCGCCCGCATCAACGTGGCCGGCGTGCAGGGCGGCGTCTGGCACCCGCACGCCGCGCGCATCCACCCCGCGAAGCTCGCGCTCGGCCTCGCCGCCGCGGTCGAGCGACTCGGCGTGGCGATCTACGAGGGCACGACGGTCACCGAGATCGTGCCGGGGGAGGCCCGTACCGACCACGGCACCGTGCGCGCGGCGCACGTGCTGCGGGCCACCGAGGGCTTCACGCCCGACCTCAAGGGCCTGCACCGCACGTGGCTGCCGATGAACTCCTCGCTCATCGTGACCGAGCCGCTCGCACCCGCCGTCTGGGACGAGATCGGCTGGAACGGCCGTGAGGTCCTCGGCGATTTCGCGCACGTCTACATGTACGCGCAGCGCACCGCCGACGACCGCATCGCGTTCGGCGGCCGCGGCGTGCCCTACCGCTACGGCTCGCATGTCGACCAGGACGGGCAGACGCAGCAGCGCACGATCGAGAGCCTCACGGCCCTCCTCAACCGCTTCTTCCCGTCGACCCGGAGCGCCGCGATCGACCACGCCTGGTCGGGCGTGCTCGGCGTGCCGCGCGACTGGGCCGCCACCGTCGGCCACGACCGGACGACCGGGCTCGGCTGGGCCGGCGGCTACGTCGGCACCGGCGTCACCGCGACGAACCTCGCCGGCCGCACTTTGCGCGACCTCGTGCTCGGGCAGGACACCGAGCTCACCCGCCTGCCCTGGGTCGGCCACCGAGCCCGCAACTGGGAGATCGAGCCGCTGCGCTGGCTCGCCGTCCAGGCGATCTACACGGCCTACCACGCGGCCGACCGGGGCGAGCAGCGCGGCCGCGCGACGACCTCGCCGATCGCCCGCGTCGCCGACCTCGTCGCCGGCCGCTGACCCCGCTGCTGCTGCTTCCGCTGCTTCTGCAGGAGAACTGCACTCAGACGCCCGAATATCGACCCATCGCGACCAATTTCCTGCAGAGGCCGCTCTGCAGGGGGTGCTGACCCAGGAGGAGACCATGACCGACCAGCCCGACGTGGCGACCGTCGCCGCGCTCGACCCGCTCGCACGCGACCTCGGCCCCTTCGCCCCGAAGCCGACCGCGCTCGAAGAGGGGGTGCTCGAGGCATCCGACTCGCTCTGGAGCGTTCCCGGCGTGGACGCCGGGTACTGGGAGTGCACGCCGGGCCGCTTCGCCGCCACCCGCGTGGGCTACGCCGAGGTCTGCCAGTTCCTCTCGGGGCGGGTGACCGTCGAGGTCGAGGGCGAGGAGCCCGTGACGTTCGGCGCCGGCGACACTCTCGTGACGCCGAGCGGCTGGCGCGGCGTGTGGCACGTGCACGAGACCGTGCGCAAACTCTACGTGATCATCGACGACGCCGCCGCGACGGGGGAGTAGCGGCGACGCGGCAGCCGGCCGTGTGAGAGCGTGGTCGGGTGACCCTCACCACGATCGAGACCCCGAACGCCGCCTACACCCTTCGCCGCGCCCGCCGCGACGACGTCGACGCGCTCGTCGCGCTCATGGCCGCCGACCAGCTGCGCTCGGCCGAGTTCGCCTTCGACGACGAGACGCTCGCGGGGTACCGTCGCGCGTTCGACGTCATCGATGCGGATGCCGCGCAGCTGCTGGTCGCGCTCGACGACCCCGACGGGCGGATCGTCGGCACGATGCAGCTCACCTTCATCCCGGGACTCTCCCGCGGCGGCGCGACGCGGATGCAGATCGAGGCCGTGCGCGTCGCGGAGGACCTGCGGGGCGGCGGCGTCGGATCGGCGATGATCGGCTGGGCCGTCGAGCACGCGCGTGCCCGAGGTGCGCGCCTCGTGCAGCTGACGAGCGATGCGCGTCGCGACGACGCGCATCGTTTCTACGAGCGGCTCGGCTTCGAGGCATCCCACGTGGGGTTCAAGCAGTACCTCTGAGCGCGACGCTCGCGTCAGCCGAGCGCGACGAGGAGGCTGAGCACGGCGAGCACCGCGCTGACGGGCGCCATGGTGAGGCGCTCGGGGCGGCTGCGCGAGATCGCGTTGAGCGCGATGCCGAGCACGAAGTAGCCGAACACGATCCACATCGCGACGGTCGAGACCGCATCGGGCACGACGTCGATGAGCCCGGCCCGGTCGAGGGCGACCGTGCCGATGAGCGCGTAGATCACGATCGACACCGCACTGCCGATGCGCAGGCGCGTCGGGAGCACCTCGTGCTGCCCGCCCCAGGCGAACCGCCCGATCGGGGCGCCGAGGATCAGGGCGAGCTGGAACACGGCGAGAAGGCCGAGGACGACGCAGAGCAGGACCGCGGCAAGGGGCATGCGGCGAGCCTAACGGACCGCTTCAATCGATTGACAATCGATCGATAATGAACGAGAGTCGATTCATGGTGAAGATCGACCAGGTCATCGTGCCCCTCAAGGTGCTGCTCGTGCTCGTGTTCGCCGGGCTCCTCGTGGCGCAGTTGCTCAGCCTGCCCGGGCAGTTCTCGCACATGGCGGCCGAGCACCCCGAACGCGGCGTGCTCCCGTGGCTCATGCTCGCGGTCGCCGTGCTCGAGGCCGCGTGCTTCCAGGTCGTCATCGTCTGCATCTGGCGCCTGCTCGACCTGGTGCGCGACGACCGCATCTTCAGCGAGCGGGCCTTCCACTGGGTCGACGCGATCGTCTGGGCGATGGTCGTCGGCTGGCTGCTGCTCGCCGGCCTCGCCGCCACGCTCGTCACCGTCATCTACGTCACCCCCGAGCTGCGCGACCCCGGGCTGCCGATCCTGCTCACGGGCATGGTGCTGATCGGCGCCGTCGTCGTGCTCACGATGGTCGTCATGCGCGTGCTGCTGCGCCGGGCCACCGTGCTGCGCAGCGACCTCGACGAGGTGATCTGATGCCCATCGTCGTGCGCATCGACGTCGAGCTCGCCCGCCGCAAGATGAGCGTCGGCGAGTTCGCCGAGCGCATCGGGCTCACTCCCGCGAACGTCGGCGTGCTGAAGAACGGGCGGGCGAAGGCCGTGCGCTTCTCGACGCTCGACGCCATGTGCCGGGTGCTCGAGTGCCAGCCCGGCGACCTGCTCGAGTGGGTGCCCGACGACGCCGGGGCGCCGGCGATCGAGTAGCGGCGCCGGCTCAGGCGTTCTCGAGCTCGGCGATCACGACCTTCTTCTGCCGCATCATGACCTGGATCTGCTCGGGCCGCCGCGTCAGCTCGCCCATGTTCGCCGGGATGACCTGCCAGCTCACGCCGAAGCGGTCCTTGCACCAGCCGCACTGCTCCGACTCGGGCACGTGCGAGAGCGCGATCCAGTAGCGGTCGATCTCGGCCTGGTCGGCGCACGAGACGACGAACGAGATCGACTCGGTGAACGTGAACAGCGGGCCGCCGTCGAGGCAGACGAAGTCGACCCCGTTCAGGGTGAACTGCCCGTTGAGCACCTTGCCGCCCATGCCCGCGAAGTGCTCGTCCAGCGACTCGTCGGGGTACTCGTCGATATGGGTGATGCGCGAGTTCGGGAAGACCCCGACGTAGTACTCCATCGCCTCGCGCGCCTGGTCGTCGAACCACAGGCACGGCTGGATGGGTGAGAGCTCGGCCATCGGTGACCCCCTTGTTCGGCCATTCGCTTCGGCGGACACGATACGCCGCCGGGCCTCGGCGGTCGAGAGGAGCGCAGGGGCGTGCGCCGGACGGGTCGCCGGATGCCGTGTGTAGACTGCCCCACTGTGAATCGTGCTGAGCTGCCCGCGATCGTGCGCGGGCGTGAGGGGGTCGCGGGCGCCTCGTGCGCCGCGATGAGGTGACCCCGCCCTCGGCCGGTGGCGTTCGACGCCGCGGGCCGCGGTCGGTCGCGCCTGCGACCGGTCACCCCCACGTCAGCGTGCCGCCGGTCTCGGCGGCGAACTGAACAGGTTCAGATTCATGCTCCCCATCACCGACGCGCAGATCCGCGCATCGTTCATCAACGCCAGCGTGCGCGAGCGCGCCACCCTCAGCCTGCCGGCCGACTTCGCCGAGCTCGACTGGGAGCGCCGCGACTTCCTCGGCTGGCGCGATCGCAAGCTGCCGAACGTCGCCTACGTGGTGGCGCCGGTCGGCGGCGAGCTCGTCGGCGTCATGCTGAAGCGCGCCGAGGGCCGGCTGCGCTCGCGGCCGCAGTGCTCGTGGTGCGAGGACGTGCACCTGCCGAACGACGTGCTCTTCTTCGTGGCGCGGCGGGCCGGAGCCGCAGGCCGCAAGGGCGACACCGTCGGCACGCTCGTGTGCGCCGACTTCCAGTGCTCGGCGAACGCGCGCAAGCGCCCGCCCGTCGCCTACCTCGGCTTCGACGTCGAGGCGGCCCGCGACCGCCGTGTCGAGGCGCTGCGCGATCACGTGGTCGGCTTCATCCGCGAGGTGGCCGAGTAGGCGCTCGGGGCCACGCGGCGGCCGTGCGGCGCGGTGGACTCGCCGTCGTCGGGCTCAGCGTGCCGCCGCGCGCAGCTGGAGCCAGGCGGCGAGCCGGTCGTCGGGGTGCTCGAGGCGGAGGCCGTGCGCCTCGGCGGCGCGACGCAGGCGGTGACGAACGGTGTTCTCGTGCACGCGCAGCCGGTCGGCGGTCTGGGCGACGTTGCCGAAGCACTCGAGCCAGGCGAGCACGGTCTCGGCGACGGTCGCCGTCGCCTCGCGCTCGGCGAGCGCGTCGATCGCGGGGTCGCGCAGCTCGGGCGCCGTCGCCAACAGCTCGGCGGCGCGTTCGACCACGAGCTGGGGTCGCAGCTCGGCGGCCGTCACGATGCGCCGGGCGCGGGGGTCGCCCGCGCGTGCCGCCGTCTCGAGCAGCCGGTCGGCGAGCTCGCGCGCGCCCGCGACGTCGCCCGAGCGGTGCGCGGGCCCCGAGGCCGCGATGCGGATGCCGTCGCCCACGAGGCGGTCGACGAGCGGCAGGAGCGGCTCCGCCGTGCGCACGGCCTCGTCGACGGAGCCGGCCGCGAAGAGTGCGTAGACGCGACCGCGGTGCGCGACGGCGACGGCGTCGGGCCGGTGCAGCACGAGGTGGCGGATGACGGTCGAACGGAGCTGCGCGATCGCCGTCGGCCCGGCGCCCGGTGCGTCGACGGCGAGGAGCGCCGCCCCGCGCTCCTCGTCGATGCCGAGCTCGGCGAACTCGGTGCCGGTGAGCTCGATGCCGGTGAGGAGGGTGCGCAGGCGGTCCTCGCGGGGCCGCTGGTTGGTCGCGTGCGCGCGGAGGTCGTCGAGCAGGTGGGCTCCCGCGAGGGCGCTCGCCCGCCGCATCCGCTCCGCCTGCTCGGGCGTGGTCGGGCCCTCGCCCGAGGCGTCGATCGCCCAGATCGAGCCGAGCGGCAATGCACCCGCGCGGATCGCGAATGCGACCCGCGGCTCCTCGTCGCCGAGGCGCGGGTACTTGATGGGGTGATCGCTGCGCAGCACCGTGCGGTACTGGTCGTCGTTGTAGGGGGAGGCGGGCACCTGCCGCGCGAGGATGCCGTGGGTGCGGAGCGCGTCGATGACCTGCCCCGGCACCGAGGAGTACGCGAGGATGTTGCGGCTGAGGTCCTCGATGGCGACGGAGCCGCCGAAGAACTCGGCGAGCTCGTTCGCGATCGCGAACAACGGCTCGGCGCCACGGTCCTGCGGGCCGGCGAGCGGCGCGTCGGCCTCGCCGAGCAGGTGGGTGAGCTGCGCGTCGAGCAGCCGCCAGCTGATGCGGTCGGCGACCCGCACGATCGGCAGCCCGGTCGCGTCGGCGATCGCCGCGAGGGCGGGCACGCGCTCGGCGCTGCACTTCACGGCCAGTCCGGCGGCCCCCTGCTCGGCCGCGGCGGCGGCGATGGCGGCGAGGCGGGCCGTCGAGAGCGACGCGGTCGACGGGGCGAGCAGCAGCGTGCCCGGGGCATCCGTCATCTCGTCGACGATGTCGATGAACTCCGTACCGGTGACGGCGATTCCCGGCCCGAGCGTGCCGATCGGGGTCGCGGTGCGCGGTCCGAGCTGCTCGACGAGCTCGGCGAGCGTCACGCGCGGACCCGACGAGCGCAGCACACCGCTTGGAGAAATCCCTGCATCCATATGGTGAATCTATCCGAGATCGACAACCACACGGGGAGGCGATCTTTCTAGGCTGGCCAGCGCGACGGCGAAGGCGCCGCGCAGAGGAGGACAGCATGACCACGGACCGGCCCGCACCCGACGGCACTCGCCTCGGCGAGCTCTGGCGGATCCTGCCCGAGGAGGCGACCGCGAACGCCGACGGCGTGCTCGAGCTCGGCGGCGTCGCCGTCACCGAGCTCGCCGAGCGCTTCGGCACCCCGCTGCACGTCTACGACGAGACCGGGCTGCGCCGCCAGATCCGCCGCTTCATCGACGGGCTCCGCGAGCGCTGGCCGAACTCCGACGTGCTCTTCGCCTCGAAGTCGCTCCCGGCCGTCGGCATGTACCGGCTCGCCCAGGAGGAAGGCCTCGCGGTCGACATCGCGGGCGGGGGCGAGCTGCGGCTCGCGCTCGCCGCGGGCGTCGACCCCGAGCGCCTGTACTTCCACGGCAACGCGAAGACCGATGCCGAGCTGCGCATGGCGCTCGACGCCGGCATCGGGGCGATCATCGTCGACAACGACGACGAGCTCGACCGGCTCGAGCGGCTGCTCGAGCGGCCCCAGCGGCTGCTCCTCCGCGTCATCCCCGGCGTCGAGGCGAAGACGCACGCCTCGCAGGCGACGGGCGGCCAGAACTCGAAGTTCGGCCTGCCGATCGATCAGGCCGCCCGGGCGATCGCCCGCATGCAGGCCCACCCGCTCATGCACTTCGAGGGCGTGCACCTCCACATCGGCTCGCAGATCCTGGATGTCGCGCAGTTCGCGGAGGCCGTCGAGAAGATCTCGGGCGTCGGCACCTTCGGCACCTACGACGTCGGCGGCGGGCTGGGTATCGCCTACACCTACGAGGAGGAGGCGCCCGAGGTGGGCGCCTACCTCGACGCGATCGTCGCCGCCGCCCGGGCGCACCTCCCCGCCGATGCGAAGCTCATGATCGAGCCCGGCCGCTCGGTCGTCGCCCGGGCGGGCGTCACGCTCTACCGCGTCACGACGGTCAAGCGCACGGGGCGCACCTTCGTCGCCGTCGACGGCGGCCTCGCCGACCAGATGGACATCGCGCTCACCCAGCAGCGCTACGAGGCGATCCTCGCCGACCGGCTCCACGAGCCGTGGACCGAGTCGGTGCAGCTCGTCGGCCGACAGTGCGAGTCGGGCGACCTGCTCGTCGACGGCGCTCCCATGCCCTCGGCCCGCGTCGGCGACCTCGTCGTCATGGCCGCGACCGGCGCCTACGCCTACACGATGTCGAACAACTACAACGGCGCCCTCAAGCCGGCGATCGTCTTCGCCCGGGAGGGCGATGTCCGGCTCGTCGCCCGTCGTGAGAGCTACGACGACCTGCTCGCCACGCACGCCCCGGCGATGGCCGACGCCGAGGCGTTCGCCTGAGGCATCCGGCCGCCCTTTCGAACCCACGACAACCCGTCCCACCCCACGACAAGGAAGTCACGATGAACGCACGCACCACCACCCTCGTCGGCGCGACCGCCGCCGCGGCCGCCCTCGCCCTCGCGCTGACCGGCTGCTCCGGCTCCGGCTCGGGCGCCACGGCCGCGCAGGGCCCCGAGCTGCCGACGGGCGACGAGGTCTCGACGACCGTCGACGCGAAGCTCACCGCCCTGCTGCCCGAGGAGATCGTCGAGAAGGGTCGGCTCGACATCGCCCTCGACATCCCGTTCCCGCCGATGGCGATGTACGACGAGACGAACCGCGCCGTCGGCTTCGACCCCGAGCTCGGGCGCCTCCTCGGCCAGAAGCTCGGCATCGACGTCTCGCTCAACAAGCAGGCCTTCGACTCGGTCATCCCGTCGCTGCAGGCGAACAAGAACGACCTCATCATGAGCGGCATGAACGACACCCCCGAGCGTCAGGAGACGGTGAGCTTCGTCGACTACACGCACGGCGGCTTCGCGATCCTCGTGCAAGCCGGCAACGAGGTCGGCGTCACGACCCAGCAGGACCTCTGCGGCAAGACCGTCGCCGTGCAGAAGGCGACCGTGCAGGGCGAGCTGCTGCGGGCGATGGACTGCGACGGCGAGCCGGTCACCGTCACCGAGCTGCCGAGCGACCTCGACGCGCAGACGGCCCTGCGCGCGGGCAAGAGCGACGCCTACGTCGCCGACGCGGTCGTGGCCGAGTACGTCGCCGCGACGACCGACGACGGGGAGGCCTTCGACGTCGTGCGCGACCCCGAGAACCCGGCCGGCTTCAACCCCGTCTACAGCGGCATCGGCATCCTCAAGGACGAGACCGAGCTCATCGAGGCGGTGCGCCAGGCCCTGCAGGCGCTCATCGACGAGGGCGCCTACCAGGCGGTGCTCGAGCGGAACAACATCGCCGCCTACGCCGTCGAGTCGGCCGAGGTGAACCAGGGGGCCACGGAATGACGACCGCGCCGACGGCGCCCGCCGGACGGGCGGCCGCCTTCGCACCGGATGCCACGGACGACGACGTGCGGGCGATCCCGCTGCGCCGCCCGTGGCGGTGGATCAGCGCCGCCGTGGTGCTGCTCCTCGCCGCCGGGTTCGTGAGCTCGGTGCTGACGAACCCCAACATCGACTTCGCCGCGATCGGGCAGTTCCTCGTCGACCCGCGCATCATCGACGGCGTCGTGCTGACGCTCGTGATCACCCTCGTCGCGATGGTGGTCTCGACGCTGCTCGCGATCGTCATCGCTGCGATGCGGCTCTCGTCGAACCCGGTGCTCTCGACGGTCGCCTGGTTCTACGTGTGGGCGTTCCGCGGCACCCCGTTGCTCGTGCAGATCGTGCTGTGGGGCTACCTCGGGCTGCTGTACGAGCAGCTCACCATCGGCATCCCGTTCACCGACATCGTGTTCTGGCAGGTCGACACGAACGTGCTGATCACGGCGATGGTCGCGGGCCTGCTCGCGCTGACGCTCAACCAGGCCGCGTACTCGTCGGAGATCGTGCGCGCCGGCATGGTGTCGGTCGACGAGGGGCAGCGCGAGGCCGCGTTCTCGCTGGGGATGTCTCCGCTCTACACCTTCCGCCGGGTGCTGCTGCCGCAGGCGATGCGCGTGATCATCCCGCCGATGGGCAACGAGACCATCTCGATGCTGAAGAACACCTCGCTGCTCTCGGTCATCGCAGTGCTCGAGATCTACACCCAGGCGACCGTGATCTCGTCGCAGAACCTCAAGCAGGTCGAGCTGCTCATCGTCGCGAGCCTCTGGTACCTGCTGATGACGAGCATCCTCTCCATCCCGCAGTACTACCTGGAACGCCGGTTCGGACGCGGCTCGAGCCGCACCCTGCCGCCGACGCCGTGGCAGCGGCTGCGGGCGACGTTCACCACGCGCAGGGCCGTCGAGCCCGCGCCCGAGACGAAGGCGGTCAGCGCCGTATGAACAGCATCGCCACCACCGCAGCCTCCTCCGACGCGGGGACCGCAGCCGAGGCCCGGCCGCTCGTCGAGATCCGCCGGGTGCGCAAGAGCTTCGGCGCCCACCAGGTGCTCCGCGACGTCTCGCTCGCGGTGCCCGAGGGCACCGTGACGGTGCTGCTCGGCCCCTCGGGCTCGGGCAAGTCGACGCTGCTGCGCTGCATCAACCACCTCGAGTCGATCGACGGCGGCCGCATCATCGTCGACGGCGAGCTCATCGGCTACCGCCAGGCTGGCCACGACATCCACGAGATGACGCCGCGGCAGATCGCCAGGCAGCGCCGCGACATCGGCATGGTGTTCCAGAGGTTCAACCTCTTCCCGCACCTCACCGCGCTCGAGAACATCACCGAGGCGCCCGTCGGCATCGCCGGCGTTCCACGGGCGAAGGCGAAGGCGCGCGCGCTCGAGCTGCTCGACCGCGTCGGCCTCGCCGACTTCGCGGGGCACTACCCGTCGCAGCTCTCGGGCGGCCAGCAGCAGCGCGTCGCGATCGCCCGCGCGCTCGCCATGGACCCGAAGCTCATGCTCTTCGACGAGCCGACCTCGGCGCTCGACCCCGAGCTCGTCGGCGACGTGCTCGACGTGATGCGCGAGCTCGCGAACGACGGCATGACCATGATCGTCGTCACCCACGAGATCGGCTTCGCCCGCGGCGTCGCCGACCAGGTGGTGTTCATGGACGGCGGCGTCGTCGTGGAGGCGGGCCGGCCCGAGGAGGTGCTCGACCGTCCGCAGCGGCAGCGGACGCGCGACTTCCTCGAGAGCGTGCGCTGAGGGGGACTCGAGAACGAGGGGGCTGGGGGAGCCGAGGGCCTCGGTGCGACGACTCGTCGCCGGGGCCCTTCGGCGCGCCGCCTGCCCTCGAACGCGTCGCCTGCGGAACAGAGGCTTGCGGCGGCCGGCGACGCAGGCTATCGTCTGCCTAACTAATGATCGTTAGGCAGGCGATGACCAGAGCACAGATCCTCTCCGAAGCCCGCGTGGTCTTCGGGCGCCGGGGCTACGCCGAGGCCAGCCTGCGCGAGATCGCCGGGGCCGTCGGCATCAAGACGCCCTCGCTGTACGCGCACTTCCCCAGCAAGGAGGCGCTGTACGAGGCGGTCTACGCCGAGGTCGTCGTCGAGCACACCGCGTTCTTCGACGAACTCGCCCGGGCGAGCGGCGAACTGCCGCCCCTCGAGCGCCTCGGCCATCTGCTCGGCGGCATCGAGGCGTACTACCGTGATCGCCCCGACCTCGCCGAGTTCAGCCTGCGCGCCGCCGTCGCCGAGTACGGACCTGGCGGCCAGAACCTGCGCGAGATCTTCCTCGACTCCGAGTCGACCCTCGCCGCCGCCGTGCGCGCCGCGTACGACGACGGCGTGACCGCGGGCGCGTTCGCACCCGGCGACGCCGAGGGCTTCACCGCCCTCGTCTTCGTCATCATGGACGGCCTGTTCCTCCAGCTCACCCATTACGAGCCCGAGGTCTACCGCGAGCGATTCGACCGCGCGTGGCGACATCTCTCCGCCGCACTCGCAGCCTGAGGCATCCCCCACCCCACCCCCATCACCGCCGACCCGTCGCCCCTCATCGAGGCGAGCGTTCGCGACGGTCTCCTCGAAAGACATCTCATGGAATCCACCGACTACGAGCACGGAGCCGTGCCCGCCGACCAGCGCAAGAGCTGGATCTCGATCGCCGCCGTCTGGATCGCGATCGGCATCGACCTCTCCGGCGCCTTCCTCGGCGTCGCCCTCGCGACCGGCATGTCGTTCTTGCCGGCGATCGCCGCGACCGTCACCGGCTCACTGCTGCTCGGCCTGCTCGCCATGGCGTGCGCGTACGTCGGCGCCGCCACCGGCCTGTCGACCGCGATGCTCTCGCGCGCGGTGTTCGGCAAGATCGGCGGCGCGGTGCTCGCGATCGCCCTCGCCGTGAGCCTCCTCGGATGGTTCGCGGTGCAGGCGGGCTTCTTCGGCAGCAACGCCCAGATCGCCTTCGCCGAACTCACGGGGCTCGACGTCCCGGTGCAGCTGTTCACCGCGATCGGCGGCGTGCTCATGGTGCTCACCGCGCTCTGGGGCTACCGGTCGATCTCGCGGCTCAGCACCCTCGCCGTTCCGCTGCTGCTCCTGCTGCTCGTCGTCGGCGTCGTCGTCGCGTTCGCCGAGTTCGGCACGGGCGGCCTCGACGCGCCGGTCGAGGCGACGATCACCTTCGGCGGCGCGGTGTCGCTCGTCATGGGCATCTTCATCCTCGGCGTCGTCTCGGCGCCCGACATGGCGCGCTGGGCGAAGACGCCGCGACAGGCGATGGCGGCGGGCTTCGTCGGCTTCTTCTTCGGCAACTCGATCATCATCGTCGTCGCGATCCTGCTCGCCCGGGTCATGGACCAGTCCGAGCTCATGACCATCTACTTCACGCTCGGGCTCGGTCTCGTCGCCGTCGTGGTGCTGATCCTCGCACAGTGGACGACGAACACCACCAACATCTACTCGGCGGCGCTCAGCTTCTCGTCGATCAGCGGTCGACTGAACCGACGCACGCTGACCATCGTCGGCGGCGCCGTCGGCATCGTCATCGCCGTGCTCGGTGCGGCCGACTTCTTCGTGCCCTTCATCCTGGCCATCGGCGTGGTCATCGCACCGTACGGCGGGGTCTACCTCGCGGCGTACCTCACGGGCCGCCGCGGCTCGCGCTTCACGCCGGGCGCCGCCGTGCCGACGGTCGACGTGTGGTCGGTCGTCGCCTGGGCGGCGGGCATCCTCGTCGCGCTCGCGACCACGAATCCCGCCGACGGCCTCGGCTTCGGCTGGGCCTCGATCACGACGATCTCGGCCCTCGACGGGCTGCTCGCCGGCTTCGTCGTCTACCTGGCGCTCGCGCCGCTGCGGCACCGCGAGCTGCCCGGTGCCGACCCGACGGGCGAGGATGCCTCAGCGCCCACCGCTGCCGACGACGACGAGCCGAGCGGAGCCGCGGAGCCACGGGAGACCGCCCGCACCAGCGGAGAGGCGACCGCATGAGCGAGCGTTTCATCACCGAGGCCGACGTCGACGCGATCGCCCTCGGCGCCGCGGTGCTCGGAACCGGGGGCGGCGGCGACCCGCACGTCGGCTCCCTCATCGCCAAGCGACTCATCCGGCTGCACGGCCCGGTGCGCCTCATCGAGGTCGACGAACTCGACGACGGCGACTTCGTCGTGCCGATCGGCGGCATCGGCGCGCCGTCGGTGAGCGTCGAGCGCATCCAGGCCGAATCCGAGCTGACCGCAGCCCTCCGGGCCATCGAGGGAGCGACCCGGCGCGTGCCGACCGCGGTCATGCCGATCGAGGTCGGCGGCGGCAACTCGATGATCCCGATCGCCGCCGCGGCGCTCGCCGGGCTGCCGGTCGTCGACGGCGACGCGATGGGCCGCGCGTTCCCCGAGGCGCAGATGGTGACCTTCCACCTCGCGGGCTACGGGCCGGGCGCGACGGTGCTCGTCGACCACCACGGCAACGAGGTCGTCAGCCGCCCCGTCGACGGGGCCTGGTCCGAACGGCTCGCCCGCGCGGCGACCGTCGAGATGGGCGGCGCCGCGACCATGATCGACTACGCCTACGGCGGCGCCGTCGTGCGCGAATGCGCCATCCCGGCGACGCTCACCGCGGCGAAGCGGATCGGTGCCATCCTCCTCGGTCGCGGTGCCGGCGGCGTCGAGCTCCGCGACGACGAGAAGATCGACGCGCTCTGCGCGGAGCTCGGCGGCGTGCGGCTCTTCGACGGCAAGGTCGCCGACCTGCAGCGGCAGGTCGAGGGCGGCTTCACCCGCGGGGCTGCCGAGCTCGAGGGCGTCGGCGCCGACCGGGGCGCCGGGTTCCGGCTCGACTTCCAGAACGAGATGCTGCTCGCCCGGCGCGACGGCGAGCTCGCGGCCGTGACCCCCGACCTGATCTCGGTGCTCGACCTCGCGACGGGGCAGCCGATCACGACCGAGGCGCTGCGGTACGGCGCCCGCGTGGCGGTCGTCGCGATGCCCTGCCACGAGAAGTGGCGCACTCCGGTCGGGCTCGAGAACGCGGGACCCGCCCACTTCGGCTACGACGTCGAGTGGCAGCCCGTCGAGCGGCTCACCCGACGTCGGAACGAGCGGAAGGAGGCCGCGTGATGGTTGGGATCAGCGCGGGCGCGTACCGCATCGGCATCGACGTCGGCGGCACCAACACCGACGCCGTCATCCTCGACGAGCGACTCGCCGTCGTGGCGTCGGTGAAGCGGCCGACGACGGCCGACACCGGCGAGGGCGTGGCCGCGGCGATCGATGCGGTGCTCGAGGCATCCGGCATCGACCCGTCGCTCGTGACGCACGCCATGCTGGGCACCACGCACTGCACGAACGCGATCGTCGAACGGCGCGGCCTCGGCCGGGTCGGCGTCCTGCGCCTCGGCGCACCCGCGACGACGGCGGTGCCGCCGCTCGAAGGCTGGCCCGACGAGCTGCGCCGTGCGATCGGCGAGCACGCCCACGTCGTGCACGGCGGGTTCGAGGTCGACGGGCGTCTGCTCGCCGCCCTCGACGAGGACGAGGTGCGCGAGGCCTGCCGGCGCATGCGGGGCGAGGTCGACGCGGTCGCCGTCGTCGGCGTGTTCTCGCCCGTCGACGAACGCCAGGAGGAGCGGGTCGCCGAGATCGTCGCCGAGGAGCTCGGCGTGCCCGTCTCGCGCTCGGCCCGGATCGGCTCGCTGGGCTTGCTCGAGCGCGAGAACGCGACCGTGCTCAACGCGGCGCTCATGCGGACGCTGCAGCAGATGGCGACGGGCTTCGTCGCCGCATTGCAGGCGAGGGGCATCGACGCGACGCCCTACTTCGGGCAGAACGACGGCACGCTCATGCAGCTCGAGTACGCGCTCGAGTTCCCGGTGCTCACGATCGGCTGCGGGCCGACGAACTCGATCCGCGGAGCGGCGCACCTCTCGGGTGCGAGCGACGCGCTCGTCGTCGACATCGGCGGCACGACGACCGACATCGGCGTGCTCGTCGACGGGTTCCCGCGGCAGTCGGCGCACGCGGTCGAGATCGGCGGCATCCGTACGAACTTCCGCATGCCCGACGTGCTCTCCGTCGGCCTCGGCGGCGGCACGATCGTGCGCACGGAGCCGACGGACTCCGGGCGCCGGATCGTGCTCGGCCCCGACAGCGTCGGATACCGGCTGCCCGAGGAGGCGCTCGCCTTCGGCGGCTCGACCCTCACCGCGACCGATGTCGCGCTCACGGTCGGAGGGGTGCGCCTCGACGGAATCGAAGCGCCCGCCGTCGACCCAGGGCAGGCACGCGCCGCGTGGGCGGCGATCCGCGAGCTCCTCGAGGACACCATCGACCGCATGAAGCCGAGTGCCGCGCCCGTGCCCGTGATCCTGGTGGGCGGCGGCAGCATCATCGCCCCCGACGAGCTCGACGGCGTCGGCACGCTCATCCGCCCCGATCACTTCGGTGCGGCGAACGCCGTCGGTGCCGCGCTCGGCGAGATCGCCGGCCAGATCGAGAAGATCTATCGGCTCGACGGGCCCCGCGCCGACCGGCGTGCCGCGCGCGCCGACGCCTCGACCGAGGCCGTGGACCGTGCACGACTCGCCGGCGCCGACCCGGCGACGGTCGAGGTCGTCGCGATCGAGGAACTCCCCGTCGCGTACAGCGACGGACAGGCGGTGCTCATCCGGGCGCGCGCGGTGGGGCGGCTCGCGGCCTGAAACTGCGACGCTCGACCGCAACGACGACCGAGGACCCGGGGCATCGCCCCGGGTCCTCGGTCGGGCACGGGTCAGCCGTCGGCCGGCCCGATCGCATCGATCGCGCGCCGCAGCTCGGCGCGCAGCCTCGCCGACTCCCGGCCGGCGGTGTGATGCGCACGCAGGGCGTCCACGACGGCGGCGGGGTCGTCGCCGGCGAACTCGCCGACCGAACGGCCGTCGGCGTGGGCCTGCTCCAGGCACGCGGCCAGGTCGTCGAGCGTCGCGCCGAGCGCGCGCTCACCGGAGACGTCGAGGCATTGCGCGAGGTAGGCCGCGAACGCGTCGAACGCCGCGCGGAAGTCGGTCGGCAGGTGGTCGACGGCCGGATCGGTCGGACGCTGCTCGCGGACGTCGCCTGCCGTGGACCGTGGCGACTCGATGATGCTCATTGCGTGCTCCTCCTTCGTCCGACGACACCCGGGTGTGGTGTCATCGGACGCTAACATCCGCGTCCCTCCTCGAACGGGCCCCGTCGTCGGGCGCGGGATCATTGGCAGGAATTCCTCGAACCCGAGGCGGGGATGCGGGGATCACGGTGCCCCGCGTCGGCTCCCCGCCCGAAGTGCGTCGGGAACGCCGAGCGCTACAGGTACGGCAGGTACCGCAGGATCAGGAAGGCGATCAGGAACCCGACGATCGCGCACATCACCCAGGCGATCGCCGCCCCGAGGTACCAGCTCTGCGCGAGTTCGAGCCGCTCACGGGCGGGGTCGTCGCGTTCGTGGCGCCGGATGACCCGATCCGTCGCCCGGACCACGGGAAGGACGACCGCGAGCATCAGCAGGAACGCCCCGAACTGCAGCGCGAGCCACCATGATCGGGCGCCCGCGCTCGCGGCGTCGAGGCCGTCGAGGAGTGCGAGGGTCACCGGCTGCGGCCCGCAGAGCGCGAGGAGGGTCACCGCGCCGATCGTCACGATCGCCGCGCGCGCCCAGCGCTCGCGGGCTGAGAGCTGCTCCTTCGGCACGGGCGCGGTCGGCTCGGCGCCCCAGCGCACGGGTTCGCCCGGCCGTCTGCCACGGGCGTGCCAGAGCTGACGCCGCGCGCCGCGGATCGCGATCGGCCAGAGCACCAGCGCGACGAGGGCGGCCGTGAGCCACGCGAAGATCCCGTCCGCGGTGAGACCCCAGCCGAGGCGGTCGCCCGCGAGCACGAGCCCGATCCATGCGCCGAGGCAGAGCGGCACCCCGACGCCGACGGCGAGCCCGGCCCAGAGGAGCTGCTTCGCGAGCGACGGCCGGGTGGGTTCGGGTGCCGAGGTCACTCGCACAGCCTAGGGAGCCGGAGTCGCGTCGGGGTGCAGCATCTGGCGCGCGTCAGCGGGCGTCAGCGCCGCGGCGACGCCTCGGCGGCGCGTCGGCGCTCGAGCCCCTCGAGCACCAGGTCGAGCCCGAACTCGAACTCGGTCTGGTCGTCGCACCAGCCCAGCGTCGAATCGGGGTCGTCGTGCACGACGTCGGCGAGCATCGCGGCGAGGTGCGGCGCGAGGGCGGCGAACTGCGCGGGGTCGGCGGGCGGCTCGGCGGCGTTGTCGTCGTTGAGCTCCTGCACGTAGCCGTACATTCGGCTGCCGATGGCGTGCAGCCCGTGGTGGATGAGGTCGTGCGTGAGCCCGCCGCCGCGCATGATGCCCACGACGCCGTCGGCGTAGGCGATCGCGAGCGTGCCGGGGGTGCCGCGCACGTTCATGAGGGCAGGGGCCCAGGGATGCCGCAGCAGCACCCGGCGCGCGGTGAGGATGCGCGAGCGCAGGGCGGCCGTCCAGGTCGAGGCATCCGTGGGGGGCGGCGCGAAGCCGCCCGTCTCGGCCGCCATCTCGGCGAAGACCTGCTCGATGAGGCCGTCGAGGATCGCCGGCTTGTTGGGCAGGTGGTAGTAGATCGACATCGCCTCGACGCCGAGCTCGTCGGCGAGGGCGCGCATCGTCAGCCGGTCGAGGCCGTCGCGGTCGGCGAGCTGCATCGCGGTCTGCAGCACGCGTTCGCGACTGAGCGGAGTGCGCTCGGCGGTTCTCGGCATGGTCTCACCGTACAGCGTCAGGTAGCTCGGCGGGGGTCTGGACGGGCGTCCTCTCACGGCGTATCTTACCTCGTAAGACTTACGACGTAAGGGAGCATCGCATGTCCATCGGATCGCACCAGGACACCACGGGCCGTCAGGGCGAGCCTGTCGAATCGCCCCGTGAGACGGGCGGGCGGCCGCCCGCGACGATGCGCGCCGCCCGCATCGATCGATTCGGCCCGCCCGAGGTCGTGCGCCTCGTCGAGCTGCCGCGACCCGAACCGGGCCCGGGGGAGCTGCTCGTGCGGGTGCGGGCCGCAAGCGTGAGCGTCGCCGACGAGCGGATGCGCTCGCGCCGGCTACCGCGCGGCTTCAGCCTGATGGTGGCGCCGACGGTCGGGCTGTTCCGACCGAAGGTGCGCGTGCTCGGCATGGACGCCGCCGGCGTCGTCGCGGCGGTCGGCGACGGGGTCGAGCGCTTCGCCGTCGGCGACGAGGTCGTCGTGATGCGCGGCTCGCGCATGGGCTGCCACGCCGAGTACGTGACGATCGCCGCCGACGGCCAGGTCGCGCGCAAGCCTGCGAACCTCTCGTTCGAGGAGGCCGCGGCGATCGTCTTCGGCGGGCACACGGCGCTGCGCTATCTCGATCGCGTCGACGTCGGCCCGGGCAGCGAGGTGCTCGTGAACGGCGCCTCCGGCGCGGTCGGCTCGGCGACGGTGCAGCTCGCCGCGGCCCGGGGCGCCACGGTGACGGCGGTCACGAGCGGCCGCAACGCCGAGCTCATGCGCTCGCTCGGCGCCGACCGCGTCATCGACTACTCGAAGCAGGACTTCGCGGCGCCGGGCGCGGCGGCCCGCTACGACGTCATCGTCGAATGCGTCGGCAACGCCCCCTTCGAGCGGGTCGCGCACCTCCTCCGGCCGGGCGGTGCGCTGCTCCTCGTGATCCTCGACCTGCACGGGCTCCTCTTCGCGAAGCGGCAGTCGCGTCGCAGCGGGCTCGTCGTCGACCACGAGGGCGGCCGCATGGATGCCGCGGGCATGGAGCGGCTGGCTGCGCTCGCCGAGACCGGGGCGCTGCGACCGGTGATCGATCGCGTCGTCGATCTCGACGAGGTGGTCGAGGCGCACCGCTACGTCGACGGCGGCCGCAAGCGCGGGAGCGTGGTCCTTCGGGTGGCGTGAGTAAATGCAACCAAAGGGTTGCGTCCCGACGAATGGTGTGCAACTCTTGAGTTGCAGGTGATCGCACGATCGCCGAGACATCCACCACGGCATTCGCCGGAAGGAGCGCGATCATGGTGAGCATGACCCGCAACGAAGCATCCGTCATCGATGAAGGGGCCTTCACGGTTCGACGCACGATCCGCATCGCCGCGCCCCTCGACAAGGTGTGGCGCGCCGTCACCGAACCCGAGCACATCTCGCGCTGGTTCGGCGAGACCGTGCTCGACGGGGCCGGCGCCGGCGCCACCGGCACGATGACGTTCGACGGGTACGGCGTCATCCCGCTGCGCGTCGAGGCGATCGACGCCCCGCGCTCGGTCTCGTACCGCTGGGGCAACGACGACGCACAGCCCCGACGGCCCGAGGGCATCGACGAGGCGACGACGACCGTCTTCACGTTCACCCTCGACGAGGTCGACGGCGGCACCGAGCTCACGGTCGTCGAGACCGGGTTCGACCGCACGAGCGACCCGAAGTTCAACATGACCGAGCACGCCGACGGCTGGGTCTCCGAACTCGACAAGCTCGTCGCCCTGCTCGAGGGCGACGCATGAGCTCAGCGACGCTGGTTCCCGTGTTCGCCGCCCTGGGTGACGAGACGCGGTGGAGCATCCTCGCGGCGCTCGGCGAGGGGGATGCCTCGGCATCGGCCCTCGCCGAGCGGCTGCCCGTGACCCGCCAGGCGATCGCGAAGCACCTCGCGGTGCTCGCCGAGGTCGGCCTCGTCGAACCCGTGCGGGTCGGCCGCGAGGTGCGCTACCGCGTGCTCGGCTCGTCGCTGAGCGCGACCGCGGCACGGCTCGACGCCATCGGCCGCGAGTGGGAGCGCCGCCTGGCCGCGATCAAGGAGATCGCGGAGGGGCTGTGACCGGGGCGAGGCTCCCGAGCTCGTCGAGCAGGGTGTTCGCCGCGACATCCCGGTTGATCGCCTCGCCGAGGCGGGCCGCGGCCAGCCGGTACCGGTCGTTCGCGAGCACCTTCTCGATGGCCGCGGCGATCTCGTCGGCCGGCGCACGCCGCGGCACGGCCACGCCCGCGCCCCGCTTCACGACGCGGGCGGCGTTGTCGGCCTGATCGCGGCCGTGGTGCAGCACCACGAGCGGGAGGCCGGCGGCGAGCGCCTTCATGACCGTGCCGTGACCGCCGTGCGTCACGACGACGCGTGCGTGGCGCATCGCCTCGCGATGGGGCGCGGATGCCACGACGACCGTGTTGCCCGGCGCGTCGATCAGCTCGGGCGGAATGGCTGGCCCGGTCGTCATGTACCCGCGCACCGGCAGGGTGCGCAGCGCGTCGGCGATGCGCTGCAGGCAGTCGGCGTGGTTCTGGAAGGTCGACGAGAGCGCCACGAGGACGAGCGGCGCATCGCCGTCGGGCGGTGCGAAGTGCTCGGCGACGGCCCATGCGGGGTCGTCGAGCACCGGGCCGACGAAGCGCACGTTCGCGGGGTAGTCGCCGGGGAACTCGAACTCGGCGGTCGTCAGCACGAGCTCCCGGCGCGCGCGGTGCAGCTGGTCCCAGGTGTGCTCGATCGGCTCGAGGCCGTTGCGCGCCCGAACCCGGTTCAGCGGCTCGACCGTGTAGCGATCGAGCAGTCTCGTGGTGGCGGAACCGGCCAGTCGATCGCGCACCCTGCCGATCGGGCCCCGCATCGGGCGCATCCCGGCTCCGCCGGGCGGACGGCCAGGCACCGGAGCGATGTAGACGTTGGGCATGAGCACGTCGAACGGCACCGATCGCGCCTCGGCCGCGATCATCGCGCCGAGCGTGAAGAAGGTCGTCACGACGAGATCGGGACGCGCGGAGTCGATCGCGGCGAGGGTGTCGGCCGAGTGGCCCGGGGCCGGGCCCGTCAGGTAGTGCTCCGACATGCTCTTCGCGAGCTCGAGCGGGTTCCTGATCGCCCAGTCGCGGAACTCGGTGCTCGGCCGGGCGCTCCAGAGGTGCACCGCCGCCCCGGTCGCCCGGCTCGCGCCGGCCATCGACTCGTCGACGAGCGCGGTGACCCGGTGGCCGCGATCCACCAGCCGGCGCGCGACGCCGAGCTCGGCGGGCACCGTGCCGCCCCCGTCGGCGAGCGCGACGAGGTAGTGGTGCGACGTCGAGCCGCTCATGGAGGCAGCGTAGGTGCGGCGCGGGTGCGGAGCATCCGTGCTGGCGCGGAGATGCCGACGACGCGAAGCGGGCCCGGCGACGACGTCGCCGGGCCCGCGATGCCGAGGGGGTCAGCTTCCGAAGACGCCGAGCTCCCAGATCGAGTAGCCGTACTTCGTGGTGCGCTCGGTGCAGTGCACCCGCACGTACCGGGCGCTCGTCGGCGCGAACGACGCCGTGTCGAGTCCGCCGTCTCCGGTGGTGGTCGACCAGACCGTGCGCCAGCTCTGCCCGTCGTCGGAGAGCTGCACCTCGTACGCCTTCGCGGCCGAACGCTCCCACGTCACGGTCACACGGCTGAGCGGGCGGGACTCGCCGAGGTCGACGCGCAGCCACTGCGGGCTCGTGCCCCAGTTGCCGCTCGCCCAGCGGGTGTCGGCCTTGCCGTCGACCGCCCGGCCGGGCGCGAAGCTCGTGAACGGGTTCCACTCGCTCGAGCTCGACGTCGCGGCCCTGCCGGTCGCGAGGTTCTGCGAGCTCTCGTGGCCGCGCGTCGCCTCCCAGGTCTGCAGGTACGACTCGGCGCCCGACATCAGGTCGTCGACGAGCTCGTCGCCGCCGCCCGCGAGCCGGAGCTGCTCGATGTAGTCGGGTGCGAGGCCCGAGTGGGCGAATCCGTCGGTGTTGATGTCGAAGGTGCGCTGGCCGCTGACCTGGCGGTCGACGACGGTGCTGCCGTCGGCGGCCGTGAACGGGTACGACACGGCGACGGGGGCGGTGCCGCCGGCAGGGTGGCTGCCGACGCCGTTGAAGTCGAGGCCGAAGCCGTAGCCCTTGCCGTACTCCGCGCGGAGCGCCGCGGTGTCGCGCCACTCGTCGAGGAAGCCCTCGGCGTCGTGCGGGTAGCCGGTCTTGAACCCGCCGAGCCGGTACAGGCGCTCGGACCAGTTCGAGTCCATCCAGCTGTGGCTCGAGAGCACGCCGGGGTAGTCCTCGGCCTCGAGGATGTCGAGGGCGCGCCCCGCGGCCTTCACGCTCATGTGGTCGAGCTCGACCATCATGTTGCGCGACATCACCGCGCGCAGGGCGTACTCGCCGAGCGAGGTGAGCCCGCGGGTGTTGCACTGGGCCCCCTCGGGGTACGTGGGCGGGTCGGCGCCGGGCAGCTGCTCGGGCACCTCGGCGTTGCCGATCGGGTTGTCGTGCTGCGGGCCCGTGCATGCCTCGGTCTGCCAGTAGGTGCCGGTCGAATAGAACTGGCCGACGTTGATGATCGTGCCCTGCGTGCCGGTGTCGAACCGCACGCCGCAGAGCGCGTTGTCGAACTTGTGGCAGAGGAACATGCTCGAGATGCCGAGCGATTCGAACTCGTCGAGCCCCCGGTCGATGTCGGCCTTGGAGCACTGGGCGACGTCGAGGATCATCTTGCAGCCGAACGGCTCGCTCATCTCGACGCCGAGCACGACGGCGAGCTTGCCGTCCTCGATCACGTCGCGCGCCTGCTCGGGCGTCGTGACGATGCGGAAGAAGCCCTTGCCCGCCCCGCCGTAGATGCCGTCGATGTACGACTCCATCTCACGCGCCTTCTGCGCCTCGAGCCGGATCGCGGTCATCTCGTCGCACGAGCGGTCCTTCGGCATGATCGGCAGCGAGCAGATCACCCCGTTCGTGACGAGGTCGTTGACGAGCACCCGCTGGCCGGCTCGCCAGGAGCGTTCGACCCAGGCGTAGTACGAGGCCTGATGGCTCATCGACGTAGTCTTCGGCCAGTCGGCGAACGTCGGCCAGCCAACGGGGTCGTGCGTGCCGTCGGGGTCGCTCGTGAGCATCTCGAAGAGGGCGCCGCGCCCGTCGGGGTAGTGCTCGGGGCAGTCCTTCAGGGCGTCGGCGACCCCGTTCGGCGAGAACGGGGCGCCGCAGATCATGCGGCCGCCGAAGCCCTCGTTCGAGTTGAGGTGCGTGTGCGAGTCGATGAATCCCCGTACCTCGCCGCCGGGTGCGCCCGTGATCGGGGCCCCCGTGACGTTGAGCTCGACGTCGACGGCCGGGCGGTTCGGGGCGTCCCACCAGTTCTCGGCGGCGGACGCCGGGGCGGCGGGAATGGTGAGGAGCAGAGCGCCGATCGCGGCGATGCCGAGGACGGAGCGGATGGAGCGTCGTCGCCGGCCTTCGGCGAGCGGTGTTGCGGCGGATCTCGAGTGAACGTGGTGCGCCATGTGAGCCTCCTTGCTCGATGGCTCGCAGCGTATTGTGGGACGCGCGTCCCAGTCAAGCGTCCCAAACGATCCATGCGTCCGGATCGAACGCCTCAGATGGGCAGGGGCCGATCGTCGACGATGGTCTTCATGACGAGCGTCGATTCGACGCGTCGCACGCCCGGAAGCGCCGAGAGTCGCTCGTCCCACAGCCGCTGGTACGCCGCGAGGTCGGGCACGGCGACCCGGAGGAGGTAGTCGGGGTCGCCGAACAGGCGCAGCGCCTGGATGACCTCGGGGATCTCGGCCACGGCGGCGTCGAACGCGGGCACGGTCGCGCGATTCGCCTGGTCCATGGTGATGAACACGAGCGCGCCGAAGCCGAGCCCGACCCGCTCGGGGTCGATGACCGCCCGATAGCCCGTGATCGCGCCCGCCTCCTCGAGCGCGCGCAGACGGCGGTGGGTCGGCGACATGCTGAGCTGCACGCGTTCGGCCAGCTCGGTGAGGCTCAGGCGTCCGTCCTGCTGCAGTTCAGCAAGGATTCTCCGATCAGTGGCATCCATGGGGTGGATTCTTCCACGCGCGCGATCTTGAGAAGTGGAATTCAGCAGCGGCTTCCCTCGCGATTCGCCTACCTTCGAGGAGTCCGAAACGAAGGAGGCCCCGCCATGGACGTGCAACTGCTGCTCGCGTGCTCGGTCATGATGACGCTCATGGTGCTGCTGCCGGGCCCCGACTGGGCGTACCTCATCGCGGCGGGCGCGAGCGGGCGGAGCATCGTGCCCCCGCTCGCCGGCGTCCTCCTCGGCTACCTCGCGATCGTCGCCGCCGTCGCGGTCGGCGTCGGCGCGGCGGTCGCGGCGGTGCCTGCGGTGATCGTCGCGCTCACCTTCGCGGCGGCCGCGTACCTGATCCACCTCGGCGTGCGGGTGCTGCGCGACCCGCCGGTCGTCGTCGCGCCCGCGGGCGCTGCGGGTGCTGGGGGTGCTGGGGGCGCTGCGAGCGCTGGGGGCGCTGCGGCGGGCGGCGACCTCGACGGTCGGCCGCCCGCCGTGGCTTCCGACCGCCCGTGGCGGCGACTCGCGCAGGGCGCGGGCGTCAGCGGGCTCAATCCGAAGGGGCTGCTCGTGCTCGTGGTGCTGCTGCCCCAGTTCACGGATGCCGCGGGGTCGTGGCCGATCCCGGTGCAGCTGGCCGTGCTCGGCCTGCTCTTCGTCGGCTGCTGCGCGCTGGTCTACACGGGGGTCGGCCTCGGGGCGCGAGCGGTGCTGCGCCTGCGGCCCTCGGCGATGCGCATCGTCTCCCGGGTGTCGGGTGCCGCCATGATCGTGCTCGCCGTGGTGCTCGTCGCCGAGCAGGTGTCGCACCTGGCCGGGTGGGTGTGAGCCATCAGGACCGGGGCGGCTCGACGGTCTCGAGGTCGGCGTCGGTGCGCACCTCGACGCGGTCGCGCCGGGCCTCGATGACCTCGACGTCGGGCCGGTGACGCGTTCGTACAGTCGCGAGGCGGCCGGATGCGTCGGGTCGCCTCAGCCGTCGACCCACGACGGGTCGGCGAAGAGCGCCTCGAGCTCGACGATCAGCCGGGCCGTGTGGAACCCGTCGGCCGAGGCGTGGTGGATCTGCACCGCGAAGGGGAGCAGGGTGCGCCCCGCACGCTCGACGTAGCGGCCGAGGGTGAAGATCGGGGCGAAGTGGTTCGAGCCTCCGTCGATCTGCAGGGTGAAGCCCGTGAAGCTCGCCCAGGGGATGCTCGACACGTCGAAGCCGTTCGCCGGCAGGCCGCCCTGCGGGAACATCTCGGTCGCCGTCGACGCGCTCGCGAGCACCTCGGTCGCGGTGTCGTGGAACCGCCCGAAGTCGGCGTCGTACGGCACCGAGACCGCGGCGAAGGTCTCGCGCGCGGGGTTGAACACCGTGAAGGCCGGATGCACGACCGGCCACGTCGCCGGCCGGCCGTCGTCGGTGAGCGTCATGCGGAACTCGGAGTGCCGGTTGACGACGTTCGCGATCGCCCAGATCTGCGCCGGGTAGGTCTTGCGCGACGAGGTTCGCAGCGCCGCGACGAACGCCGTGACGTCGAGCTCGACCGTCATCGCGTACGTGCAGGGCACGCGGTGCCGGTAGTGCTCGAACGTCTCGCGGCGCGGCCAGGTCTCGAGATCGATCGGCGTGGGCTGCGGGGTCGGCTGCGGTGTCGGCATGCGTCCGATCCTCGCACCCCGGCGTTCCGGCACGTCGACGGCCCGACCAACCCGACCCCTCCCGACCTCGCCATGCTGCCGTCGCATCACGAACGAGCACGGCACTTCGAGGGGGCGCGCAGGCGCCGTCGATAGACTCGACGCCGGCTCGAGGCATCCGTCTCGCCGACTCTCGCCCCCTGCGCAACGCACCGC
Source organism: Agromyces sp. NPDC058104 (assembly GCF_042884835.1). Classification (NCBI taxonomy): domain Bacteria; kingdom Bacillati; phylum Actinomycetota; class Actinomycetes; order Micrococcales; family Microbacteriaceae; genus Agromyces; species Agromyces sp. NPDC058104. The sequence continues at coordinate 834,937 of NZ_JBHVTD010000002.1, forward strand.
ACCCCGAAATCGAGGACGCCCGTGAGCCTGATCCGCCTGAACGACGTGAGCATCGACATCGAGGGACGGCCGGTGCTGAAGGAGGCGTTCCTCAAGCTCAAGCAGGGCGACCGCGTCGGCCTCATCGGCAAGAACGGCACCGGCAAGACGACGCTGCTCGAGGTCGTGCTCGGCCGACGCGAACCCTCGGGCGGCACCCGTGACGTCACGCTCGGCACCACGATCGGGTACTTCTCGCAGTTCTCGGAGCTCGACGGCGAGCAGAGCATCCAGCAGACGCTGAGCGCCCACTTCGCCGACGTGCACGAGACGCAGGCCCGGCTCGACGAGATCGGCCTCGCGCTCGCCGAGCCCATGGCCGACGACGAGATGACGCGACTGCTCACGGAGCAGGGCGAGCTGTTCGAGCGCATGGACCACATCGGCGGCTGGACCTACGAGACGACGATCGACACCGTGCTCACCCGTCTCGGCTTCGACACCGAACGCCGAGCGTTGCCCGTCGACCGCCTCTCGGGCGGGTGGCGCAACCGGGCCGCGCTCGCGCAGATCCTGGTGCAGGCGCCCGACGTCCTGTTGCTCGACGAGCCGACGAACTTCCTCGACCTCGACGGCGTGAAGTGGATCGAGAACTGGCTGCAGTCGTTCGCGGGCGCCGTGCTCGTCGTGTCGCACGACCGGCAGTTCCTCGACGGGGTGGTCGACCGCATCATCGAGGTCGAGAACTACCGCCTCCAGGAGTACGAGGGCGACTACTCGGCCTACGTGCACGCCAAGCAGTCGCGGCTCAAGATGCTCGAGAAGCAGTTCGCCCACGAGGAGGAGCTGCTCGCCTACGAGCAGGCCGCGTCGACCGCACGCCGTGAAGCCGCCCGCAACCCGTCGAACGCCGTGGCCCGGCGCCTCGCCGACATCAAGAAGCGGCAGGCACCTCGCCCGATCGACCAGATCATCACCTCGATCTACGACGGGCTGAAGGTCTCGAACGACCTGCTCACCGTGACCGGGCTCTCGAAGGGCTTCGGCGGCGAGCCGCTCTTCGACGGGGTCGCGTTCGACCTCCAGCGGGGCGACCGCGTCGCGGTGATCGGCTCGAACGGCTCGGGCAAGTCGACGCTGCTCGACGTGCTCGCGGGCGAGACCGAGCCCGACTCGGGCAGCGTGCGCTGGGCGAAGGGCGCCCGCTTCGTCTCGTACAACCGGGTGTACGCCGAGCTCGACCTCACCGACACCGTGGGGCACGCGGTGAACGCCTACCCCGACTCGCTCGCGTTCACGGCGACGAAGAAGAGCGTGGGCCGGTTCCTCGCGATGCTCCAGTTCTCCGAGGACGACCTGAAGCAGAAGATCGGCACCCTCTCGGGCGGCCAGCGGGCGCGCGTGGCGATCGCCCAGTGCCTGCTCTCGGGGGCGGCGGTGATCGTGCTCGACGAGCCGACGAACCACCTCGACATCACGTCGACGCAGGTCATGGAGCGGGCGCTCACGCACTTCCCCGGCGCGGTCGTGGTGGTGTCGCACGACCGATTCTTCGTCGACAAGCTCGCCGACCGCCTGCTCGTGTTCGAGGGCGGCGGGCGGGTCGTCGAGAAGCCGGCGACCGGGGCGCTGTAGCCGGAACCAGCGCGAGGGATCCTCTCGCCCTGCGCGGGCGGTGCGCTGGTCTCGCCGGGGCATCGCAAATACGCTGCAATGGTGCTCACCGATCGCGATCTCGCCCGCTGGCGGCTGCGCTCGCAGCTGCTCGCCGCTCCCGTCCACAGCGCCGAGGAGGTGGTGGGCGCCCTCACCGCCGTGCAGGCCGAGAACCCGTCGCAGTCGGCCTGGGCGGTCGCGACGCGTACGACGACCCCCGACCGACGCGATCTGGCGGCCGCGCTCGCCGAGGGGCGCGTGCTGCGGATCCACGTGCTGCGATCGACCTGGCACTACGTGCGCGCGGAGGACGCGCAGTGGCTGCAGGAGCTCACGGCGCCCCGCGTGATGCCGGTGTTCGAGCAGCAGCTGCAACCGCTCGGCGACCGCGTCGACGCGCTCGGCGACGCCGTGGTGGCGATGCTCGACGAGACACCCGACCGCACCAGGGGCGAACTCGCCGAGGCGCTCGCCGCCCGTGGCGATCAGCTCACCGGCCAGCAGCTCATGCTGCTGCTCGGGCGCCTCGAGGTGCTCGGACTGGTGTGCAGCGGTGTGCCGCGCGACGGGGAACACAGCTACGCGCTGTTCGCCGATCGGGTGCCCGGCCCGCGGCGCCTCGACCGCGACGAGGCGCTCGCCGAACTCGCGCTGCGCTACTTCACCTCGCACGGGCCGGCCACCGAACGCGACCTCGCGTACTGGGCGACCCTCACCGTGACCGATGTCCGCCGAGGCCTCGCCGCGGTCGCCGACCGGCTCGACTCGTTCGAGCACGACGGACGCACCTTCTGGCACGCGCCGGGCGGGCCGCCGAACTCCGTCGAGCCGGCCGGCCACCTGCTGCAGGTGCTCGACGAGATGTACCGCGGGTATCAGGACTCGCGCTGGGTGCTCGACGGCGAGGGTGTCGTTCCCCGCGCCAGGGAGACGGCGATCGGCATGGCGCTGGTCGACGCGCAGCTGCTCGGGGCGATGAAGCGCACGGTGACGAGCAAGGCCGTGACCTTCGCGGTGCGACCGTATCGCGCCCTCGCGGGGGCAGAGCAGGCCGCCCTCGACGACGCGGCGGCACGATACGCCGCCTACCTCGGCCTCGAGTCCCGCGTGGAGGTCGCTGCGGCCGATCGTCCGTGACATCCGGCGACCCGAGGCGCATGCTGGGGCGCATGGGCAACGTGACGATCTCCTTCGAAATGACGCTCGACGGGGCGTTCGACCAGATGGAGCACTGGTTCGACGAGAACGACCCGGGCCTGCAGCGGGCGAGCGACGAGCTCGTGTTCGGCGCCGACGCCGTGCTGCTCGGCCGCCGGAGCTACGAGTTCTTCCGCGAGTACTGGCCCGCGCAGACCGACGAGCGCGGCTTCGCGGCGCACTACAACGCGCTGCCGAAGTTCGTCGCCTCGACGACGCTGACCGGCCCCCTCGACTGGAACTGCACCCTCATCGAGGGCGATCTCGCCGAGTACGTGCGGGGGCTCCTCGAGCGGTACGACTCGATCATCTCGCACGGGTACGGCGGGGTCGCCGCCGCGCTCGTCGACGCCGGCCTCGTCGACGAGGTGCACGCGGGCATCCACCCGTTCATCGTCGGCAATGCCGAGGACCGGCTGCGCTCGCCGCATCCGGTCGGGCTGCGGCTGCTCGACACGCAGGTCTCCGACTCGGGCATCATCGCGGCGAGGTACGCGCCGCTCGGCTGAGGGCTCGCTCCCTGCGAGCCGGCTGCGCGTTCCGGCGCGCCGACGCTCCCGCTGCGAATGCCCGTGAGGCGACCCGAACGCTCCGGACCTTCCCGTACGGCTGTGCTGGTTCCGCCTCACGATGAGGCGGAACTGGCACAGGCCCGAATGAGGAGCCCCCAGCCGCAGCGAGCCGAGATCGTGACCGGGGCTCGACGCCGGGGCCCGACGCCGGCGCCCGACGTCGGGGCCCGACGCCGGGGCTCTGCGTGAGCGCCGAGACGCGAAGCGCCCTCCCGCTCGATCGAGCGGGAGGGCGCTTCGCCTCAGTTCGTCGTCGGCCTCACTTCGCCGCGTAGATGCCGAACTCCCAGATCGAGTAGCCCCACGTGGTCTTGCGGTCGATGCCCTGCATGCGCACGTACTGCACCGGGTCGGCCTCGTCGAAGGTGAAGAGGTCGAGCCCGCAGGTCGAGTCGTCGACGGTGCGGATCGTCGTCCAGGTCACCCCGTCGGTCGAGGTCTGCAGCTCGTAGGCGTTCGCGCAGGCCGACTCCCAGTTGAGGGTGACGCCGCGCACGACCGTCGGCTCGGCGAGCTTCACCTGCACCCACGAGTCGTCGGTGTAGCCCGAGGCCCAGCGGGTCGACGGCTTGTCGTCGTTGACGTTCGCGGCGCCGAACTGCGGCACCTCGACGCTCGACGCGGTCGCCGTGCCCTTCGGCGCGACGTTGACGACGTCACCGGCGTCCCACATGGCGAGCGTGAAGCCGATGCGGCCGTGGAAGACGTCGAGCACGCCGTCGGCGATGCGCACCTTGGCCTTGCCCCACGTGTTGTCGGGCGGGTCGACGAGCACCGCGGCGGCCTGCGCGGCAGTCGCCTTCGCCGAAGCCGCGAGCTCGTCGGAGCCCGCCTCGTCGCCGTCGAGGCGCGCCTGCACCGCGTCGAGCAGTTCGACCGTCGACTCGCCCCAGAGCGCCGTCGCGTCGAGCCACGGGCTCGCGTCGGAGAGGAAGGCGGGGTCGGTCGGGCCGCTGCGGATCGCGTCGGGCGCCTCGCTGACGGCGACGGCGTACTCGCGGAGCTCGGCGACGGCGCCGGCCTTGTCGCCGGCCTCCCAGCTCTCCCAGAACGCCGTGATGCGGGCGTTCAGCTCGGGCGACTGCGGCTGCCACGGCGCTCCGAAGCTCGGGGCGAGGTGGTTCAGGTCGGCGAAGACGCGGAGCGAAGCGGCCGTCGAGGCATCCCCGTTCGCGACGTAGCGCAGCGCCTGCGACCAGTTCTCGCCGGCGTCGTAGGCCTCGTCGTTCCAGGTGAAGTCGGCGACGCCGAAGATCGCGATCTTGCTGGCGGCGGCCTGGTTCATCGGGTTCGAGACGATGCCGGAGAGGTACTCGCCGAGGCCGGCCTCGCGCTTGTCGTACGGGGCGAGCAGCAGGCGGCCCGAGGTCTGGCCGTAGTCGTTCACCGGGTAGTTGTCCCACAGGAACGTCGGGCCGCCGAAGACCGTCGCGGCCTTCTGCGCCTGCGCGACGGTGACCTCCTGCGGCACGACGCCCTCGCCGGTCCACATCACGACGACGTCCTCGTCCATGCCGCGGAGCGCGGTCTTGTAGCCCGAGTCGGTGGTGTTGTAGTACTCGGTCGGCACCATCTGCAGGGGGTACGCCCCCTCGTGCGTCTCGATGAACTCCTTCTGCACGCGGTCGAGGAACGAGGCCTGCGCGATGCCCGCGGTGCGCCCGCTCGGGGCGCCGAACGCGGTGCGGTCGCCGTCGCAGTGCCAGCGCGCGTAGTCGATGTCGTCGAGCGGGATGTTGAAGGCCCGCACGCCGAGGTCGTACATCTGCTGCAGCTTGCCCGTGAGCGCCTCGTAGTCGGCGTCGCTCGAGTAGCAGACGGTGTTGCCGGGCGAGAGCGCGAAGGTGAAGCGAACGTGGTTCGCGGTCGCGGCCTGCACGAGGTCGCCGAGCTCGGCGAGCTTGTCGGCGGGGTACGGGTCGCGCCACTTGTCGCGGTGGTACGGGTCGTCCTTCGGGGCGTAGATGTAGGTGTTCGCCTTGACGTCGCCGTAGAACTCGAGCTGGTCGAGCCGCTCGTCGTGCGACCACGGCTCGCCGTAGAAGCCCTCGATCGTGCCGCGCAGCGGCATCGAGGGGAAGTCGCTCACCGCGGCACCGGCGATGCGGTACCCGCCGTCGTCCTTCGGCACGAACAGCTGCTCGAGCGTCTTCACGGCGTAGTACTGGCCGGCCGCGTCGACGCCGCCGAGCGCGACGGTGCCGAGCGGACCCGTGGAGGCATCGGCCCGGATCGCATAGCCCTCGGCGTGCGTGGGCACCTCGGTCTCGCCGAGCACCGATCGGATGTCGCTGCGGGACGCCGCACCCAGCCCGATCGTGAGCGGGGCCCGCCCCGAGCGCGTGGTGCGTTCGTCGATGCGATCGACGCCGTGCTCGGTGAGGGTCTCGCGAAGCGCGGCCAGCGCCGCGGCGTCGGTGCCGTCGTCGACGACGAGCTCGACGCGACCCGGCACGTTGAGGTCGGAGCCCGCGCGGTCGATCGACTGCGGGGTCGGGCTCACGGCGGGCAGCGGTCCCGTCGGCGGGGCCGCAGCGGCGGGGAGCGGGACGAGCACCCCGGCCAGGGCGACGGCGCAGACTCCTGCCGTGGCCAGCGTCTTGCGAATTGATTGCATCATTGCCTCCAACTTCTCGACGATCGTCGTGTCGCCCGAGGCACGGAGTCGTCGCCGCGCCCGACGGCGCGCAGCACCGCGGATCGGCGGTAGGGCGCGCTGACGGAGCGGGGGAGTCCCGCGGCCAATCCCCGACCGCGGGACCCGTGCGACGGAGGAGATCCGTGCATCCGGCCCACTTTGTTGACTTAGTAAACTAAGTTGGGTCGAACCTAGGCGATCGCTGTGGACGCGTCAAGGGGCAAGATGTTCTCGTGCCCGGCAGCGCGGCCGGCGACCGTTTCGCCCGACCGAGGAGACGATGACCGTGAGCACCGCCAGCCCGCAGCGCAGATCCGCTCTCCTGCGCCGATTCGCGAGCACCGGGCTGCCCGACGCCCAGACGGTGATCCGCCGCGAGAACCTGCTCCGGGCGCTCGCGCTCATCGCGCGCGAACCCGCCCCCGTGACCCGGGCCGTCATCGCGCGGCGCACCGGCCTCACCTCGGCGACCGCGTCGTCGCTCGTCGCCGAGCTCATCGAGGTCGGCCTCGTCACTGAGACCGGGCCCGCCGAGAGCACCGGCGGCAAGCGCGCGACCCGCCTCGAGATCGACGGCGACACCCACCTCATCGTCGTCGCGGTCGTGCGCACCCGGGCCGTCGACACCGCGCTCGTCGACCTCGCCGGCCGCACCGTCGCGAGCCGTCGGGTCGACCACGCCGGCGGGGTGGAGGTCGAGGCGGTCGTCGACGCGGTCCGCGAGATCACGCGGGGCGTCGAGTCGCGGGTGCTCGCCGCGTGCGTGCAGGTGCCCGGCGTCACGGCCGAGGGGGTCGTCGTCGACAGCGTGCAGCTCGGCTGGTTCGGCGTGCCGCTCGCGAGCCTGCTGGAGGAGGCGATCGGCGCGCCGACCTCGGTCGTCAACGACGTCGACGCCGAGGCGCTCACGGAGGCCGCCGACGCCGGGGAGGGCGTGATCCGGCTCGTCGTGCACCTCGGCGAGGGTGTCGGCGCCGCGGTCACGAACGGCGGCACGCTCATGTCGGGCGCGACCGGGCGGGCCGGCGAGATCGGCCACGTCCGCGTGGTCTTCGAGGGCGACCGCGCGACGTGCCGGTGCGGCCTGTCGGGATGCCTCGAGTCGGCGGCCTCGATGAGCGCGATGCTCGGCGACGCCTACACCGACGAGCTCGACGGGCACGACACGAGCCTGCTCGCCTCGACCGCCGACTCCCGCGAGCGCATGGCCGTCGGCGCCCGCGCGCTGTCGCGGGCCCTGCGCATCATGGCGGCCCTGCTCGACCCCCAGGAGGTCGTCATCGCCGGCGCCGCCCCGGCGCTCGGGCCCCACTTCCTCGGCACCCTGCGCGACGAGTACGAGATGTACCCGGCCAAGGGCACGGCCCCGGTGCCGATCCGCTACGGGCGGGCCGAACTCGGCCGGTACCTCGGTCCGGCACGGTCGGCGCTCGCGCCGATCCTCGGCGATGCGCTGCCGCTGACGGAGGCAGCCCCGGCCTCGGAGGCGCCGTCGGACGAGACACCGCCCGCCCTCGTACAGTGAGGGGATGGACGCCTGCGCCGCCCTCGCCGACTCGATCGCCCGCCTCGCCGACCACGGCTACTCGAACCGGCGGTTCCTCACGGAGCTCGGCCGGATCGCCGGAGTCCGACGCGGACCGCTCTGGGTGTTCGACGCGGCGAGCGGCGGCCGCAACCGGCTCAGCGGCCGCGGGTTCCGCCGGCTCGTCGACGATCAGACCGACGGACAGGCGCGGCACTTCGCCGGCACCGTGGCGGTCACGGCACGGATCGGGGGTCGGCTCACGAGGTGGCTCACCGTCGCGGTGCTGCGCGACGGTCCTGACACGGCCGACGGCCGGCTGAGCGAGGAGGCCATCGAGTTCGCGCGTGCGATCCGCTCGGGCGAGCTCGAGCAGTCGGAGGCCTCGGGCTGGGTGCGTCGCCGCCTCTGCCACGCCGCGGCGTGACGGGCGCTGCCGTACTGGATCACCGCCGGGATGCTCCGACCGCCGAGGTCTCGCCCGACGGATCGCGCGTCGCACGCTGCCCGCCCGTCGGGGTCTCGGAGCGGGAGGAATGCCCCAGCTGCTTCCCGAGTCCGAAGTAGTGCCGGAAGTTGTAGATCAGCGGACTCCACCTTCCCGGGTCGAGGTGATTCGTGCCGGGCACCACGATGTCGGAGGCGGCATGGACCATGCTCACGGCGACCTCGACGATCATGAAACCGCCCGCCGATCCGGCGCGCAGGCCGACGGCCGTCCCCTCGAGCTGCAACGGGCATTCGGCCACCCGCGGCGGGCCGACCGTCGTCGACCGCATCGGGGTCAGGCCGGCCGCCGCGAACTTGTCGGGCTCGAATCGCATCCCCGACGGCTTGGACGGGGGCACGGGGAACATGCCCGTCAGCGGCGCGAGCCGTTCGACCTGCTCCCACGACTCGGGCGACGGCACGTTCACGACGAGTTCGGGTCGTTCGAGGAGGTTGGCCGCCGATCGACCGTCGGCACCGAGGCCGAGCACGAGCGTCCGGTCGAGGGCCCAGGCCGACGAGATCGGAGCGAGGTTGCACGTCCCGTCGGGATTCGTCGTCGTGATCAGCACGACCGGAGTCCCGAAGTAGAGGATGCTCGGCTCGACGACCAGGTGCCCGCCGTGGGTCGCGGGCGAATCCATGTCAGCTGATGAAGAGGTCACCGCACGACGATACGGTCGCATCGTTTCGCCCGAGGTCGAAACATCGATGCCCGGCGGATGTCACACGCCCGCGCCGGCCGGTGTCTTCATGTGCGACGGGATGATCCCGGGAACCGAACCCCGGACCGTCGACGATCGCAGGAGGACACGATGACCACCCAGACCCGCATTCCGCCGACCGAGCTCACGGGCGTCTTCGGCGCGGTCGTGAAGGCCGCAGCGAAGCGAATGATCGGCCGGGTGCCCGACTCGATGGGCGTGCTCGCGCATCACCCCGCGCTCATGCGCGCCTCGATGGGCATCGGCCGCAAGATCGAGGCGCTCGACGAGCTCGACCGGAACCTGGCGAGCTACGCCGTGATGGCGACGGCGGCGACCATCGGCTGCAGCTGGTGCCTCGACTTCAACTACTACAAGGCGCACAACGAGGGGCTCGACGAGGCGAAGGCCCGTCAGGTGCCGGTGTGGCGCGAGGCATCCGTCTTCTCGCCCCTCGAACGCAACGTCATGGAGTACGCCGAGGCGATGAGCCAGACCCCGCCCGCCGTCACCGACGAGCTGTCGGCCGCGCTCCTCGACGAGCTCGGCCCGGCCGCGCTCATCGAGCTCACCGCGAAGGTGGCGTTCATGAACATGAGCTCGCGCATGAACGTCGCCCTCGGCATCCACTCGGAGGGCTACGCCGACGCGTGCGAGCTGCCGCCGATCGCGACGCGCGCCGATGCCTCGGCCGAGGTCGTAGGCTCGGCATCATGACCGACGACCCGTTCGTCACCCACCGTGCGCTGCTCTTCACCGTCGCGTACGAGATGCTCGGCTCGGCGGCCGACGCCGAGGACGTGCTGCAGGAGTCGTGGCTGCGCTGGAACGCCGTCGACCGTACGGAGGTGCGCGACGAGCGGGCCTACCTCGTGCGGATCGTCACGCGCCAGGCGCTGAACCAGCTGCGCACCCGGTCGCGCCGGCGCGAGTCGTATGTCGGCGAGTGGCTGCCCGAGCCGCTCCTCACGAGCCCCGACGTGGCCGACGACGTCGAGCTCGCCGAGAGCGTCTCGATCGCGATGCTGACCGTGCTCGAGACGCTCGGGCCGACCGAGCGGGCGGTGTTCGTGCTGCGCGAGGTGTTCGACGTGCCGTACGACGAGATCGCCGACGCGGTGGGCAAGACGACGGCCGCGGTGCGCCAGATCGCCCACCGCGCGAAGGCGCACGTCGCCGCGAGGCGGCCGCGCGTCGCGGTCGATCGGGCCGAGCAGGAGGCCGTCGTCGCGCGATTCGTCGCGGCCGTGAACTCGGGCGACCTGCAGGGCCTCATGGACGTGCTCGCGCCCGACGTCGTCTCGGTCGCCGACGGCGGCGGCTTCGTGAAGGGCGCGGCGCCACGCCCGATCGTCGGTGCCGACAAGATCGCCCGCTACCTGCTCGGCGGTCTCGCGAAGCTCGGCCTGCCGTTCGAGGCGCGGCCGACGTGGGTCAACGGGCACCCCGCGATCCGCGGCGAGGTCGACGGCGCGCTCGCCGGCTCGATCAGCTTCGAGATCGAGGACGGGCGCATCACGCGCATCTTCTCGATCGCGAACCCGTACAAGCTCGGGCACCTCGACGAGGAGGCCGAGCTGGCTCGGTAGCGACCCAGGCGATTCCATGCGGACGGCGGCATGATGCGGCATCCGCTCTCTACGATGAACGGGTGGACTTCTCCTTCGCCCTCACCCCCGATCTGATCGCCGTCTTCCTCACGCTGTTCGTGCTCGAGATCGTGCTCGGCGTCGACAACGTCATCTTCATCTCGATCCTCGCGTCGAAGCTGCCGAAGGAGCAGCAGGCGAAGGCCCGCAACCTCGGCCTGACGCTCGCGATGGTGATCCGCGTGATCCTCGTGTTCTTCGCCGGTTGGATCATCACGCTGAAGGAGGACGTGGTCGTCTGGTTCGGCATGGGCTTCTCGGTGAAGGACTTCATCCTCATCGCGGGCGGTCTCTTCCTCGTCTACAAGGCGGTCACCGAGATCCACCACAAGCTCGAGGGCGCCGAGGAGGAGCACGGCGGCGCGCCCCGGCGCATCACCTTCGGCTCGGTGCTCGCGCAGATCCTCGCGCTCGACATCGTGTTCTCGCTCGACTCGGTCATCACCGCGGTCGGCATGACCGAGAACCTCGTCGTCATCGTTACCGTCGTCGTGCTCTCGTTCGCGATCATGCTCTTCGCCGCGCGCTTCATCTTCACCTTCGTGAACCGCCACCCCACGGTGAAGATGCTCGCCCTGTCGTTCCTGCTGCTGATCGGCGTGTTCCTCATCGCCGAGGGCTTCGGCGTGCACATCGACAAGGCGCTCATCTACGCCCCGATGGCCTTCGCGATCCTCGTCGAGGCGCTCAACCTGCTGGCTGCGTCGCGCAAGGCGAAGCGCGAGCAGCGCCGCCGCACGCCGGTGCAGCTGCGCCCGCAGTACCCCGACGTCGACGAGTCGGTCGCGGTGTCGGCCGCGCTCTCGAAGGGCGAGCCGGGCGCGGGCTCGGTGGGCCTGTCGAACCGCCCGGTCGAGGGCGAGCGGGATGCCTCGGAGGAGGAGCGCGCCGGGCTCGGCTGAGCCTTGCCTGCGCGCTGCCGTCAGCCCAGCCGTTCGGCGAGCGCCAGCACGATGCCGGCGGGGCCGCGGAGGTAGCAGAGGCGGTAGACGTTCTCGTAGTTCGCGATCTCGCCGAGGAGTTCGGCGCCGTGGCCGCGCAGGCGCGCGACGGTGTCGTCGATGTCGTCGACGGCGAACATCACGCGGTGCAGGCCGAGGGTGTTCGGCGGCGGGTTCGGCGGTGACATCTCGGATGCCACGGGCTCGAGGTACGTCGCGAGCTCGAGCCGGCCGTGGCCGTCGGGCGTGACGAGCACCGCGATCTCGCTGCGGACGCCGTCGAGGCCGACGGTCCGGTCGGCCCACGTGCCTTCGATCGGGGCTCGGCCTTCGACGGCCATGCCCAGCTCGACGAAGAAGGCGACCGCGGCGTCGAGGTCGTCGACGACGATGCCGACGTTGTCCATCCGTTGAACGGTCATGGGGGTGAGCCTACGCCCGGGGCCGCGAGCCCGGGCCGAGCCGAGTGATGCCGTCAGGCGACGGCGGCCGTCTTGCCGGGCTGCGACAGCATGATGGCGAGCACGATGAGGCCGGCGATCGGCACGAGCAGCCAGAACACGTGGCCCCAGCCCTGGCCCGTGTCGCGCAGGCGCCGCACGATCACGGCGAGCGTCGGCAGCAGCATGGCGATGCCCCAGAGGCTCGACAGCACGGCACCGAGGCTCGACGCGTCGCCGAGCGGGATCACGTTGAACACGCCGAGCGCCGCGGCCACGAGGGCGTAGAAGAGGATCCACCACCAGAACTCGGGGCGGGCCGCCCGGCCGTCGAAGTCGGCGTACTTCCGCAGCACGGTCGTGATCGCTTCACCGAATGACATGGGCGTCCTCTCCGGAAGTGGGGTCAGGGACATCCTATTCAGCGGGGCGGATGCGCCCGCGACCGAACGGCAGTGCGGGCGCACGGTAGACGAGCGAAGCGGGACGCCCCGGCTCGAGGGCGAACTCGGCCGCGCCGAAGCGCCACAGCCGGTTGAAGAGGTAGGCGCCGATGACGGCGTGCTCGTCGGCGCGGAGCTGCCACGTTCCGACGCCCCACTGGGTCGGCTGGCCGCGGCCATCGATGACGAGGGTCGGCCTGACGCCCCAGTAGAGGGCGAACCAGGGCTTGTGCAGCGCCAGCTCGAGGCGGCGGGTGGCGGGGGCGTCGGTCACCCGGTGAGTCTCGGCAATCCGGGTGCCGGGCGAGCGAATCGGCGGGATGATTGAGGTGGAGCAGACTTCGCCACCGGAAGGAGGCGATCGCATGTCATTCGACACGTCGAACGGCACCCGTGGTGCGCGGCAGCCGGCGCGCAACCGCTTCGAGCGGTGGGCCAACCTGCGCATGGCCGAACGCATCCGCCGCAAGGGCGACCGTCGCGGCACGAAGCTGGCGCTCGTCACGATCGGCCACCGCACGGGGCTCGAACGGGTGACCCCGGTGCGCTGGTTCCCGGCCGGGGGCGGCGCGCGGTACATCGTGGCCTCGGCGAACGGTGCGGCCCAGAACCCCGCCTGGTACTACAACATCGCCGCCAACCCCGATCGGGTGCGCATCGAGTTCGCCGGGAAGCACCTCGACGTCGTCGCCGAGCAGCTGCACGGCGCCGAACGGGCGGCGGCGTGGGCGCAGATCACGGCGACGGCGCGGGGCTTCGCGAAGTACGAGCGGCTCACCGACCGCGAGATCCCGGTGATCGTGCTGCGGTCGCGACCGCTCGGGCGGCATGCGGCATCGTCGAACGGTCGATGACGGCGAGCGCGCGGCACGAGCAATTGCAATCTTTTGGTTGCATTTCTTCCTACTGTTGTGCAACTCTGAAGTTGCACAATTCGAAGGAGGTTCGACATGCTGCTCGAGAACAAGGTGGCCGTGATCCACGGCGGTGGCGGTTCGATCGGGAGCGCGGCGGCGCGGGTGTTCGCCCGCGAGGGCGCACGGCTGTTCCTCGCGGGGCGGTCGCTGCCGAGGCTCGAGGCGGCGGCATCCCTGGCGAGGGTCGAAGGGGCCGAGGTCTCGGTCGCCGTCGTCGACGCCATGGACCAGGCCGCGGTCGACCGGCACATCGACGAGGTGGCGCAGGCGGCTGGTCGCATCGACGTCGCCCTCAATGCGGTCGGCTTCGACCACGTGCAGGGCCTCCCGATCGCCGAGACCTCCCTCGACGACTACCTGCACCCCGTCGTCGGGTACCTGCGGACGAACTTCGTGACCGCGAAGGCGGCGTCGCGGCACATGGTCGCCCAGCACGACGGCGTCATCCTCACCATCTCGACGCCCGGTGCCCGGCTCACCGGCCGCGGGCTCATCGGCAACGCGGCCCAGTCGGCCGGCCTCGAGGGCTTCTCGCGCGCGCTCGCCGGCGAGCTCGGACCCGACGGGGTGCGGGTGGTCTGCGTGCGCCCGCACGCCATGTCGGACGCGCTGGCGACCTCGTACACGGGCGAGATGTTCGGCCGCATCGCCGACGCCGGCGGCATCGCGATGGACGAGTGGGTCACGGGGCTCAGCGGCATGACGCTGCTGGGTCGGCTGCCGAAGCTGGAGGATGTCGCCGAGTACCTCGCGTTCGCGGCATCCGACCGTGCGCACTCGATGACGGGCGCCATCGCGAACCTCTCGGCGGGCGCGCTCGTCGACTGAACCCGCCGTCGTCGGCCGAGCCCGAGGGGTCGCGCCGGCGGGATCACTCCGGCCGGTTGCCCGCGTCGCCGTTGATCGTGAACGGCGTCGTCACGCCCTCGTACATGAGGTGGGCGATGAGCCCGTCGACGGCGTGGGGGAGGGTGTGGCAGTGGTCGCTCCAGATTCCCGGGTTGTCGGCGACGAAGGCGATGTCGTACGACTCGCCGGGGTGCACGTCGAGCGAGTCGACGACCCACGGGCTGCCCGACGCCGCGACCCCGTCGCGCGAGAGCACGACGACGTGGTGGCCGTGCAGGTGCATCGGGTGCACGTCGCCCGAGTCGTTGCGGAGGTGCATCACCACGACGTCGCCCTGGGCCACCGCGAACATCGGCACGTCGGGGAACATGCGCCCGTTGATCGTCCAGAAGTTGCCGGGCCGGCCGTCGATGATGCCGAAGCGGCGCGCGATGGCGTACTCGTACGAGCGGTCGGGCGATTCCGCGTCGAAGTCGAGCGGGGCGGGGGCGCCGTAGGCGAGCAGGTCGAGGGTCTCGGCCGGCTGCCGCACCGGAGGGGCGGAGGCGTCGGGCTCCGAGGTCGGGCCGATGAGCACGCTCCGGGCGCCGCCCACGTGCAGGCGCGCTGCGCCGCGCGCGGGCACCGGCACCGTGACGTCCGCCCGACCGCCCGCCGGGACGAGCAGGCGCTCGCCGTCGACCTCGCCGGGCTCGTGCACCTCGTGCCCGTCGGTCGCGACCACGCGGAACGGGACGCCCGACCACACCGCCGCGGTGCCCTGGTCGGAGTTGATGACGCGCACCCGCACCGTCGAGCCGGGGGCTGCGGTGACGCGCTCGTCGCCGGCCCGTCCGTTGAGCGTGTGCTGGCCGCCGTAGACGTGCAGCAGCGCGGTGACCTCGGCCGAGGCCGAGGCCGAGGGCGCCGGCTCGTCGGCCGGGCCGGTCTCGGGGTCGATCACGATCGCGCCGAGCAGCCCGCCGACGACCTGCTCGTGCGAGACCTGGTGCGAGTGGTACCAGTAGGTGCCGGCATCCGTTGCCTCGAAGCGGTACACGTGCCGGCCGCCGACGGGCACGGCGTCCTGCGTGATGCCCGCGACGCCGTCGGCCGCGTTCGGCACGTCGATGCCGTGCCAATGCAGCGTCGCACCGGCGGTCACCGACTCGTTCACGAACTCCACCTCGACGAGGTCGCCCTGCCGCGCCCGGATCTCGGGGCCGGGCGACGTGCCGTTGACCGTGTAGCCCTCGACGTCGCGCCCGGCAGGGCACCTCGACGGTGCCCTGCCGGGCGACGAGCTCGACGCGCACGTCGGCCGGGCGGTCGGGGGCGGTGAGCGCGGTCACGCTCAGCAGGCCGGGGGGAGCGGATGCCTCGGTGCCGCCGCCCTCGACGGGCCCGCCCGAGCCGTGGCCGGCGTCGCCGCCGTGGCCGGCGTGCCCCTCGCCCGAGCCCATGTCCATCACCGAGTACTCGCCGAGCAGCGTGGAGCTCCACGCGAGCGCACCGACGCCGAGCGCGGTCGCGACCGCGACGCCGACGACGGCGCACCGCAGGAGCTCACGCCGCGACGGCATCGCTCGTCGCCTCCTCCGGGCGTTCCGCCGCGGCGTCCGCCCGTCGTGCCCGGCGCATGCGAAGGGCGGCGACCGCCCCGGCGGCGACGATCGCGAGCGCGTTCGCGCCGTGGATGAGGCCGAGGTAGGGCGACCCGACGATCGAGAACCCGAGCGTCACCTGCAGCACCACGAGCCCGAGGGTGATCGCGGCCCACAGCTTCGCCCCGCGCACGCGGACGAAGAACGACACGACGAGCAGCGCGACCGCGACGAGCGGGATCAGCACGCCGCCGACGACGCCGTGGATCAGGAATCCCATCTCGCCGACGCCGGCGGCCTGGAAGCCCTCGAGCAGCGCCTTGTCGACGACCCCGCCCTCGGCGATGAGGTTGAGCATGCCGCCGAACGCGAACGCGATCGCGGCGGCCTGGACGACGACGGCGCCCGACACGGTCCAGGCGAGTCCCGAGTACAGCTTGCGCATGATGCCTTCTCCTTCGTGCGGGCGCCGGTGCGTGGCATCCGCTCGTGTTCACGCTGCTCGCTGCCCGGCCGCGCCGGAACGCGGCGGGCCGGATGCCGCATGGCAGGCGCCCCCTCGCCCCATGGGGGCCAGCCGCTAAGGGACGGCCGGGGCAGGCCCCCTCCCGCCGAGCGCCGGAGAGGAGGACGATGGAAGCGTGGAACGCAGGTGGGTGTGCCTGGCGACGCTCGGCCCGATCGGGGTCGCGGCCCTGGTCTACATCGTCGTCGTGCGGGGGTTCATCGACGGCGAGGCCGACCACGGCCTGGCGTGGCCGATGATCGGGATCCTGCCGATGTTCGTGTTCGGCATGTGGCTGCTCACCGTCTCGGCGTCGCGCATGGCCGTGCTGATCGCGCTCGCCGCCACGGCGATGCTCGTCGGCTCGGCGTACGAGACGTTCGTGCTGCGCAACCCCTTCGTCGTGGCCGAGCCGTGGTTCCCGCTCTTCAACGCGATCGGGTTGACCGCAGACGCCACGGCGACGGCGGCGTTCCTGATGGTGTTCGCGACGTTCCCCGACGGCACCGCCGAGCACCGCTGGCAGCGGGTCGCGGTCGCGTTCCTCTGGATGCCGCTGCTCGCCGCCCCGCTGACGCTGCTCACCACCCCGCACGTCGTCACGTCGCCGTACCTCGGCGTCAGCGGCGATGCCATCCCGAATCCGTTCGCGGTGACGTGGCTCGAATGGGCTGCGCCCGCGGTGCAGTACCTCGTGGTGCAGTCGTGGGCGGTCGTGGCGATCGGACTCGCGGTGCTCGGCACTCGCGCACTGTTCGGGGCTCCCGAGGTGCGCGCCCACACGCGGGTCATGGCGCTCGTCGTCACCGGCGCGATGGTCGCCTTCGCGCTCTGGACGTTCTTCGACAACTGGTTCGTGCAGCTGCTCGTCTTCGCGTCGCTGCTCGCGATCCCGATCGCCGCGATCCACGGCATCCTGCGGTACGGCGCGTTCGACATCGCTCCGGGCGACCGCGGGCGGCTGGTCGCTCGGTCGTCGAACCTGCTGATCACCGTCATCTACGCGGCGGTCGTCGCCACGCCGGCGGTGCTGCTGGCGCCGCCGCTGCGCGTCGTGCCGGCGATCCTCCTCACGACCTTGCTCGCCGTCGCGCTGCTGCCGCTCCGGAGCTGGTTGCAGCGGCGCCTCCATCGACGCCTGTTCGGCGACCGCGAACGGCAGCTCGAGATGCTCGGCGAGCTCGGCGCACGGCTCGAGCAGGCGGTCGAGCCGCGCGAGCTGCTCGCCCGCCTCGCCGAGGCGGTGCGCGAGGGGCTGGATGCCTCATGGGTGCGCATCGAGCTCGTCGGCGTCGACGGCGGAGTGGCGCCGGCGCCGGTCGGGTTCGCGAGCGCCGATGCGGCTGGGACCGCCGCCGCGGCCGGCGAGGCCGCCGCCGACGTCTGCGACCTCGTGCACGGCGACGAGACGCTCGGGCGGATCGAGCTCGGTCCGAGACGCCGCGGCGAGTACGGCGAGGCCGAGCGGATGCTGCTGCGCACGGTGGCGGGCCAGGCCGCGGCGTCCGTGGCGAACGTGCGCCTGACGGCGCAGCTGGCCGAGCAGCTCGACGAGCTCACGGCCTCGCGGGAGCGGCTCGTCGCCGCGCAGGACGACGAGCGCCGGCGCCTCGAGCGAGACCTGCACGACGGCATCCAGCAGGACGTGGTGGCGCAGATCGCGGGGCTCCGCCTCGCGCGCAACCGTCTCCAGCGCGGCGAGCTCACCGCCCCCGAGCTCGTCGCGCTGCAGGAGCAGGCCCGCGACACCCTGCGCGAGCTGCGCGAGCTCGCCCGTGGCATCCACCCGCCCGTGCTGAGCGACAACGGGCTCGTCGCCGCGGTGGAGTCGGGGGTCGCGCGCTATCCCATCCCGCTCGAGGTGTCGGCCGATGCGGCGCTGCGCGCCACCCGCTTCCCGGACGACGTCGAGACGACCGCCTACTACGTCGTGCGCGAGGCGCTCGCGAACACGGCGAAGCACGCGAACGCGACGCACGCGTCGGTCGGGCTCGTCCGCAGCGACGGGCACCTGCGCATCGCGATCAGCGACGACGGGTGCGGGATCGGCGGGATCGCGGCGGTGGATGCGGCGCCGGCGTCGCACGGCGGGCTCGCGAACATCCGCGACCGCGTCGCCGCCCTGCGCGGCACCGTGCGCGTCGGGCCGAACGACCCGTCGGGCACGACGCTGGTCGTGGAGCTGCCGGTCGACACCGCGCCGGCGGCGGGGCAGGAGGCGCCCGTTGGATGACCCGGGCGTGCTGCGCGTCGTCGTCGCCGAGGACAACTACCTCGTGCGCGAGGGCGTACGGCGCCTGCTCGAGGACTCGGGCGAGGTCGACGTCGTCGCCTCGGTCGGCAACGGCACCGAGCTGCTCGACGCGGTGCGGCGGCTCGCGCCGCACGCCGTGCTCACCGACATCAGGATGCCGCCGGGCCATCACATGGAGGGCATCGAGGCCGCGCACGCGATCCGCGCGTCGTCGCCGTCGACCGGGGTCGTGGTGCTGTCGCAGCACGCCGACGAGAGCTATGCGCTCGCGCTCTTCGCCGATGGTTCGGCCGGCCTCGGCTACCTGCTGAAGGACCGCATCGGCGACCTCGAGGACCTCGTGCACGCGCTTCGCGAGGTGTGCGCCGGCGGGTCCGTGATCGACCCGCAGATCGTCGACACGCTCGTGCGGCGGCGGAGCGCGGGGTCCGCGAGCCCGCTCGCGACGTTGTCGCCGCGGGAGCTCGAGGTGCTGCGCCAGATGGCCGCGGGCAAGACGAACGCCGGAATCGAGCAGGCGCTGTTCCTGTCGACCTCGACGGTCGAGAAGCACGTGAACGCGATCTTCACGAAGCTGCGGCTGCCCGAGTCGGGCGTGCACCGGCGGGTGGCGGCGGTGCTGGCGTTCCTCCAGAACGACGGGGGAGCGGGGCATCCGGCGCAGGGGCTCCCGGACTGATTCCGCTGAGAGCGAGCGCCGGCCGGAGGGTCTCCGCGAGCGAGCAGAATTGCCGCATGGTCGAGATCTCCGACGACGACTTCGAGCGCATGGTGAGCGAGGTCTACGACGCGCTGCCCGACGAGATGGTGCGCGGACTCGAGAACGTGGCGGTGCTGATCGCCGACCAGCCGCCGGGGGAACGGCCGCGGCTCTACGGCCTCTACAGCGGGCGGCCGCTCAAGACCCGCGGGGTCTACGGCTACGGCGAGCTGCCCGACCGCATCACGCTCTTCAAGAACAACATGCAGGCGCACAGCGCCGACCTCGACGCGCTGCGCACGCGGGTGCGCATCACGCTCGTGCACGAGATCGGCCACTACTTCGGGCTCGACGACGCCAAGCTGCGCGAGCTCGGCTGGGCGTAGCGCCTCCTCGCAATCGGCGCCATCGCGGCGCCGGTGATCAGGCGGATGCCTCGGTCGCCTCCGCCGTCGCGTGCCGTTCGTCGATCTCGGGCTCGAGCAGGTGCCGCTTCGCAGCCTGCAGCGTGTGCGAGTACCCGACGAGCTCGTGCCCGACGACCTCGATGACGCAGGAGAGCGACACCAGCCCGATCACCGTCACGAGGGCGGTGAGGTCTCCGCCGGGCTCCAGGTCGATCGGCGCCCCCGCGTCGACGACGGCGGCGATGATCACCGCGGCGACGAGCGGCACGAGGTTGCAGATGAACAGCGGCACGTGGGTGAAGTCCATCGAGTGCATGAGCACGCTCCAGATGAGGAAGACGAGCACGACCACGCACGCCACCGGCACCGCGAGTGCGAGGGTGATCTGCAGCAGGCTGAGCTCCTGGTGCTCGACCCCGAGCGCGGCGACGTGGAGCCCGGCGCCGACGGCGGCGATCGCGCCGAACAGCGGCAGGTGCACGTATCGCCAGCCCCACGTGCGTTCGGGCCACCGCTCGAGGATGGTGCGCGACGGGATCAGGTAGTACGCCCACCACAGCCCTGCGGCGATCACGAGTCCAGCCGCGACGATCGCGACCGCCGCGATCGACCACCCCTGCTCGGCGACGAGGGCGCCGACCGCGGCGACCGTTCCGGCGATCACCTCGCCGATCGTGATGAGCGTCAGCAGGCCGAACCGCTCGGCGATGTGGCCGGCGTTCCAGGGCGCGCGACCGTAGCGGCGCTCGATCACGAGCGGTGCGATGAGCTCGGCGGCGGCGAGCACGGCGAGCGCGGCGACCGTCGCACCGGCGGGGATGCCGGGCACCGTCGTGAGCAGCCAGCCGACCTGCGCGACCGCGATCACGACCGCGTAGGCGACGGAGGTGCGTCGCCGGCTCGGATCCTGGCGGGCGGCGCGCAGCCAGAGCGCGATGAGCGGCACGCGCATGACGATGTAGCCGGCGACGAGCAGCACGTTGTTGGGGCTCTCGCCGTGCGCGGCATTCTCGAAGCTGACGGGCAGCCCGAAGATGAAGATCACGACGCCGACCATCTGCGCCACGACGGCCGCCCGCACGAGGGCGTCGTCGTTGTCGTAGGCCGACGAGAACCAGGTGAAGTTGAGCCACGCCCACGACACCCCGAAGATCGCGAACAGGTATGCGCCGATGCCCGGCCCCACCTCGCCGACGAAGAGCGCGTGCGCGAGCTCGTCGGCCGCGGCCGCGAACGCGATGACGTAGGTCAGGTCGTAGAGCAGCTCGAGCGGGGTGACGGCGCGATGCGGTTCGTCGGGGTTGCGGCCCGACATGGGGCGCAGGCGATGCCTGAGGTCGAGCCTGAGCTGCGCGGTGAGGGTCGGCGTCGTCATGGGGACATGATGCGCCCGCGCGCGCCGCGCGTCGAGAGTGAGCCGTTCGCGCGGCCCGTCAGGCGTCGGGTTCGAAGAACAAGGCCTGCAGCTCGTCGGGCCAGTCGGCGCCGCGCCGCGTCGTGGCGTCGACGTACGCCACGATCATGAGGCAGGTCGCGGCGGTGGTGCCCGAGGCATCCGTCATCGTGCACTCGATGATCGCGTCGTGCCCGCGGAACTCCCGCACGAAGGAGGTGATCGTCACGGCCTGGTCGCCGTCGACCGGCCGCAGGAAGTCGATCTCCATGCGCCGCACCCACGTCATGAAGCCGAGTGTGCCGAGCGTCGGAAGGTTCCAGCCCGCGTAGCTCGCGAGGCCCTCCATGCGATGGTCGGTGAAGTACCTCGCGTAGTTGCCGGTGCTCAGGTGCTGGAAGGGGTCGAGCTCGGAGAAGCCCACCTGGTGCGCGGTCTCGTAGATGATCGGTGCCCTCGCCATGGCGACCTCCTCGTGCAGCACGGCGTCCGGCGCTCACGCTACTCCCATCGTGTCGGCGCGGCGGGGTCGCCGACCACGCCCGAACTGGGGTCAGCGCCGAACCCCGGCACGGTCGAGAATGGCGCTCATGGGGGCACAGCGCGCGTCGCTGCACGCGGAGGCGGGTCCGTCGTCGGACGCCCACCTCGTCAAGACCTACGTCTACCTGCGGGTCTCGCTCATCGCCGCCGTGCTGCTGGTGTTCGCGGCGCTGGTCTTCGAGACCTTCGGCACCGGCGAGCTGCTCAACTCGATCAGCGCCTATTACTACACGCCCGTCAGGAGCGTCTTCGTCGGCGCGCTCGTCGGAATGGGGTTCGCGCTCATCGTGCTGGTGGGCCGGCCCGGGCCCGAGGACGCGGCGCTCAACCTCGCGGGCATGCTCGCACCCGTCGTCGCGTTCGTGCCGACCCCGGTGCCCGAGCCCTGCCCGACCGCGGGCGAGCGGTGCATTCCCGAGGCGTACCTGCCGGGCGTCGTGAACAACATGGCGGCGCTCTTCGCCGTCGGCTTCCTCGCGCTCGTCTTCACCGCGCTGTCCATCCGCCGGCTGCAGCGCGGCGACCGGTGGTCGCTCTGGGGCTTCGTCGTCGCGGCGGTCGTCTGGCTCGGCGCACTCGTGTGGTTCGGCTTCACCGACGACTGGCCGCTGCGCGAGTCGTTCCTCTCGTTCGCGCACTACGGCGCGGCCGTGCCGATGTTCGTGCTCATCATCGTCGTGGTGTTCGTCAACGGCTTCAGCTCGGAGACGCCGCTCGTCACGATCCGCGATCGCGAGGTGACGTACCGGCCCGTCTACCAGGCGATCGCCTGGGTGATGGCGGCGACCGTGGCGGTCGGCCTCGTGGCCTGGTTCATGACGCGAACCGACGAGCGCCCGCCGCCCGTGATCTTCTGGGTCGAAGCGACCGTGCTGCTCTTCTTCGGCGTGTTCTGGGGCCTGCAGACGTGGGAGCTCCGGCGGCAGGGGCCGCCGCCGGCGTCGGAGGCCGCCCCTGAGTCGCACGGGCGGTCGCAGCGGGTCGCGTGAGTCATGCCGGGGGCGCGGGCGCGGGGCGCGGGCGCGCTCGAGGGCGGAGGGTTCTCCACCGGGAATCGGTGGTGAAGCAGCGTCGCAGAGCACTTCTGCCCGCGGAACCCACTCGCGCGCGCGAGCCGTCGGGAAGCCCGCCGTCTACCGGATGACGTCGATCTCCACGAAGCCGAACGTGAACGGGATCGAGAACGGCTCACCCGGGCTCGGCGGGTCGAGCGGGATGGCGAGGAACGAGACCATCGTGAGCGCCGCCCAGGCGAACGTGCCCGCGATGATCACGATGACCACACGGTCGATGACCTTCAGGGCGGATGCCTCGGTCCGCCCCGTGCGCAGCACGAGCGTCAGCGCGACGATGACCGTCACCGCGATCGCGGTGTACACGATCGGGCTCGGGTGCAGGGTGAGGTTCACGCACGTCGGGGCGGCGTCGGCGGGATCGCCCTGCGTGGCGATGCTGCCGCCGCCCAGGCAGCCGCCCTTCGTGGCTGTGCCGAACATCGAGTAGAGCAGACCTGCGCCCAGCGCGACGAAGATCATCCGGCGGATGCGCCGGATGATCGTCGCACCGGGCAGGGTCGAGAACGGCGCGGCGTGCGGGCGGTCGAGCGTTGCGGGCATCGGGACTCCAGTCACGTCGGCGTACTGGCATCGTGGCAGTCGGATGCGCCGCTCCGCTACCTCACGGCGTCGTCGGCGCCTGCCCGATGCTCAGCCACTCGTCGGGCCCTTCGCGATGCTGCTGCGTGCGGGTCGCGCCCGGGTCATCCCCCTTCATGGCCTGCAGCTGCCGCTCGACCTCGGCCTTCGCCGAGAGCGTCGCGAGCTGCCGCTCGATGTCGGCGTCGGGCGCCGCGGTGAGGTCCTTGAGGGCGCCGCTGGCGAGCAGCTCGTCGGTCGCGGCGGCCCGGGCCTGCATCTGCGTGACGCGGTCGCGTGCGCGGTCGAGGCTGGCACCGACGTCGTTGATGCTCGACCCGATGCCGGCGACGGCCTCGTTCGCCTTCACCTGCGCCTCGGAGGCGGTGTAGGTCGCCTTGATCGTCTCCTTCTCGACGCGGAACGCGGCGACCTGCTCGGAGAGCTGGCGCTCTCGCTGCTGCAGCTGCGCGGTCTGCTGCTGCATCGAGGCGTACTGGTCCTGCAGCTTGGCGACCTGCGACTCGAGCAGCGCGCGGCGCTCGAGGGCGGCGCGCGCGAGGTCCTCGCGGCCCTGCGCCATCGCCTCGCGGGCCTGCTCGCCGAGCCGCTGGTACCGGGTGCCCATCTCCTGCCCCTGCAGGTCGACGCGCTTCTTCGCCGTCGCGACCTCGGCGACCGCCTGGCGCACCTGCTGCAGCAGCTTCACCTGCTGCTCGTAGCTGTCGTCGAGCGTTTCGCGCGGGTCCTCCATCTTGTCGAGCGCCTTCTTCGTCTTGCTGCGGAAGATGGTGCGGACGCGCGAGGTGTTGTCGCTCATGGTCGGGTCTCCTTCAGGTCGTACGTCGGACTGGGGCGGCGCGCGGCGCTCGCGGATCGGGCGGGAGCCCGGGTCGAGGGTCGTGCCGGCGCGACGTATTCGTCGCGGCGGTTGAGGCGCTGCAGCTCCTGCACCCCGGCGGCGAGTGCGGCGACCTCCCGCTCCATCTCGGAATGGAGGATGCCGAGCGTGTCGTCGGTGGAGCCGGCGAGGCCGGTCGACACCGCCGCGCGCAGGCGGCGGACGAGCGCGGTCACCTGGTCGACGCGGTCCTCGGCCGCGGGCAGCTCGCCCGCGAACACCGGCCGATCGATCTCGCTCTCGAGCAGCCGCAGCTGCAGGTCCAGCGCGTCGCCCTCGGCCTTGATGCGCGCGAACAGCCGAGGGAGTTCGCCGTGCGCGCCTCCGCTCTGCGCGGCGAGGTCGATCGCGGCCTGCCCGCTGTCGAGCGCCTCGGCCAGTCGCACGCGGAGCGCGAGCACCTTGCGTCGCGGGCCCCGGCTGAACCCGGCCCTGGTGCGCAGCGCCGTCGTCGCGACCGCACGGTTGCGGCGGATGCGTCGGTAGACCGCGCGCACCACGAGCACGACCGTGGTGATCGAGACGATGACGAAGACCAGGAATGCGATGACTATGCCGAGCAGCACCTCCATGGCGCCCACCTCCTGCCGGCGCGCCCGAGGGCGTCGAGCGCGATGTGCCGTTGTCCGTGATTCAGGTTCATGTGTCCGCCTTCGTCGAGCCGAGACGTGGCCCCCTCGCCACGCCTGAAACGCGATATAACGCAATCTACGCTTGCTCAGGCCGAAGCCCTAGCGCTCCCTGCGAATTCGGAGCGAAGCGACCCGGGGGAGGGCGGCGCCGCCCGGGCTCGAGAAGTACCCGCCCTATCATGGACAGCACCGTACGAGATCGTGATCGTCCGCGAAGAGGAGTCACCTTGGCCGCTCCCGCCACGCCAGCCAAGCGCGCGGATGCCCGCCGCAACATCGAGGCGATCCTCGATGCCGCGACCCGGCTGCTCGCGACGAACCCCGATGCGAGCGTGCAGGACATCGCCAAGGCCGCCGGGGTCGGCCGGGTGACGCTGTACGGGCACTTCGACTCCCGGACGGCCCTCGTCGCCCAAGTCGCGACGCGCGCCATCGACGAGACCGAGCTCGCGCTGCGCGAGCTCGACATCGACGGCGACCCGCGGGCGGCGCTCGCACGCCTGCTCGAGGCGAGCTGGTACCTCACGCACCGGTTCGGCGGCATCGTGATCGCGGCCGGGCAGGCGCTGCCGGCCGAGCAGATGCAACGCGCGCACGAGGGCCCCGCCCAGCGGGTGCGCGCGCTGCTCGAGCGCGGTCGGCATCAGGGCGTGTTCCGGGCCGATATGCCGGTCGAGTGGCAGATCATCACCATCCAGGCGGTGCTGCATGCCGCCTCGGGTGCGGTGCACCGTGAGGAGCTCGCCGTCGCCGATGCGCCGCGCCTCGTGGTCGAGACGGCGCTCGCCGTCGTGGCCGCGCAGGGCTGAGGCGCTCCGCGTTCGAGCCGCACGGCCCGAGGCGCCCGCCCGGCGTCGCGAGCGGGGCCGCGGAGCCCTCGATGCGCCCGCACAGGCGGTCGTCCATCTCACCGTTGTCGAACACGTGTGTTCATGTTATCGTGCGAACTCGTACACAAGAGTTCGACTTGAGATGAGGGCGGCACATGTCCGAGCAACGACCGAACACCGACACCGGCAACACCCCGCAGCCGTACCAGCGGCGATGGCGCATGCTCGCGCTGCTCGGCATCGCGCAGCTCATGCTCATCGTCGACGTCACGGTGGTGGCGCTCGCCCTGCCGCAGATGGGCGTCGAGCTCGAACTCAGCCGCGGCGAGCTCACCTGGGTGGTGAGCATCTACGCGCTCATGTTCGGCGGCCTGATGCTGCTGGGTGGCAAGGCGGCCGACGTCTTCGGCGCACGTCGCATCGTGCTGGCGGGCCTCGCGGTCTTCACCGTCGCCTCGCTGCTCACCGGCTTCGCCGCCGACCCGACGACGCTGCTCATCGGTCGGGCGTTCCAGGGCGTCGGGGCGGCCGCGATGTCGCCCGCGGCGCTCTCGACGATCGCCCGCACCTTCCAGGGCGCCGAGCTCGCGAAGGCGCTCGGCGTCTGGTCGGCCCTGGGTGGCGCCGGTGCCGCGATCGGCGTGCTGCTCGGCGGCCTGCTGACGTCGGGGCCGGGCTGGTCGTGGGTGTTCTGGGTGAACGTGCCCGTGGGCGTGCTGCTGCTCATCGCGCTCGCGCGCATCCTGCCGCGCCTCCAGGGCTCGGGCGGGCGCCTCGACGTCGTCGGCGCCGTGCTCGCGACGCTCGCGACGGCGAGCGTGATCTTCGCGCTGGTGAACGCGGGCGACGCCGGCTGGCTCAGCCTCGCCGTGCTCCTGCCGCTCCTCGGCGGAGCCGTCGGCTACACGCTCTTCGCCTGGCGCCAGCGCACCGCTCGCAGCCCGCTGCTCGACCTGGGCATGCTCGCGCGACGACCGGTCGCCTCGGGCCTCGGGCTCATCTTCATCGCCACCGCGCTCATGATCGCCGTCTTCTTCCTCGGCTCGTTCACGTTCCAGCAGGTGCACGGGTTCTCGGCGCTCGACACCGGGCTCGTCTTCATTCCCGTCGCGCTCGGCACCATCGGCGGCGCCCAGTTCGGCGCCCGCGCGCTCGGGCGCTTCGGCGCGCGCACGACCGCCGTCGTCGGCCTGCTCATCGCCGCGCTCGGCATGGCGGCGGCCGCGGGCATCGCGAGCATGACGGTGCTCGTGATCGCGATGACCGTCGCGGCGCTCGGCATCGGCGCGACGTTCGTCGCGTCGTCGACCAGCCTGTTCTCGGCGGTCGCCCCGCACGAGGCCGGCATCGGATCGGGTGTGCTCAGCACGTTCCACGAGTTCGGCGCCGCCACCGGCGTCTCGGCCGTGTCGAGCATCGCGGCGGCGGCCCTCGTGGGCGACGCGATCACCGCCTTCGACGGCGGCTACTGGTTCGGCGCCGTCGTCGCGGCGGTCGCCGCGCTGCTCGCCATCGTCGTCATGCCCGGTCGCGCGGCCCCGTCGACGCGCACGCAGCCGGGGGGCGAACGCGCCGCCGAGGCGTGACGCATGCGGTGAGCACGCCTCCGGCGCTACGCCGAGCGGCCGTCGGCGACCTCGGGCGGCCACACCACCCTGAAGCGCTCGAAGACGACCTCGTGCTGCTCGGTCCACTCGAGTCCGATCGCCGCCGCGGTGCGCCGCCAGTAGCGGGAGTGGTTCTCGCGCCACGACTCGAGCGAGCGGTCGTCCTCGCCCTCGTCGTCGGCGAAGGCGGCGTCGACGCTCGTGAACGGGCCGACGCGCAGCTCGGTGCTGCGCAGCACGACGCGGGGCGCGCCGGTCGAGTCGCAGGCGATCCAGTGGCTGCCGACGCGGGGGAGCGCCTGCTCCTCGGCCGCGAACTCGGCGACGAGGGTCGCGGTCGCGCGCTTCGTGCCGTCGAGCACGAGTCCCAGCAGCTCGTCGGTGAGCTCGGGGTGATCGCCGAACCGCTCGACCGAGGGCGGCTCGGCGTCGGTCGCGATCGCCGGATGCGCGGCGCGGTACTCGGCCCACATCGCGAGGGCGGCGTCGTGGTCGATCGGGGCGTTCGGCATGAGGCCAGTCTGACAGTGCTTCGAGAGTCGCGTGATTCGTAGACTCGCAGCATGGGTGCCGTCGTCGATCGCACGCCGCGCCGCCCCGCAGGGCGGGCGTTCGCGATCGTCGTGGCGATGCTCGGCGGCGTCGCGCTCGCCGCATGCACGCCGTCGAGCGGTTCGGGGCCGCCGGGTGCCACCGGCCCGGGCGAGGCATCCCCGTCGACCGACCCGACCGCGCCGAGCGCCGCGACGACGAGCTTCGCCGTCGTCGGCGACTCGATCACCGATGCGAACAGCCCCGACCTGCCGCGAGGCGAGCTCGGCAGCGAGTCGTGGGTGACGTACGCCGTCGAGGCAGGCCTCGAGTTCGCCGGGGGATGGGCCGAGTGGGGCGCAACGACCGCGTTCATGGCCGACTCGGTCGGCGCGGTCGACGCCGACGTGCTCGTGGTGCTCGCGGGCACGAACGACCTCGCGTTCGGGGTTCCGTTCGACGCGTCGACGGCGAACCTCGACCGCATCGTCGAGCGGGTCGGCATCGACGAGGTGGTCGTCTCGTCGATTCCGCCGGCCGACGCGTTTCCCGCGGCGTCGGTCGAGTACAACGAACGGCTCGAGGCGCTCGCCGACGATCGCGGCTGGCGGTTCACGGATGCCTCGGCCGACCTCCGCACGGTCGACGGGAGGTTCGCCGACGGCATGTCGTACGACGGGCTGCACCCCTCGGAGCAGGGCGCCCGTGCGCTCGGCGAGGCGATCGCGGCGGAGCTGCTCGCCGGCGGCTGAGCGTCAGCGGGTCACGCGCTCCCGTCGCGGGGCCGCGTGCCGTCGACGAGCAGGCGGATGCCGAAGCGCGCCGCCATGAGCACGACGATCAGCAGCGTGACCGAGAAGAACCCGCCGAGCTGCACGGCATCGCCGAAGAGCAGGTCGGTGAGCCACAGGATGAGGAACTTGCTGCCCCCGCCGAGCACCATCAGCAGCGCGGTGTTCATCGCCTTGCGGGCGGGGGTTCGCGCCGACCGCACCCGGTCGATGATGCGCGACTTGAGCCAGGCGATGACCTCGAGTGCGAGCTTGAACAGCACCGCGGTGAGCAGCGAGACGAGGAACGACTCGGTGATGACCGCCGGGAAGAACTGCGTGAATAGCCCCAGCACGACGAGATAGACGAAGACGTCGACGAGGTCGACGGCACGTAGGCGCACGGAGGGCTCCTCGCTCGGCGGTCCGATGCGTCGAGGCCCGATGCAGCGGTGCTCGCAGGTTACACCGGGGGCGCTGCCGCGAGCGCCCGCGCCTGTGCCGCGAGCGCGTGCGAGAGCGCCGTGACCTCCTCGGCGAGGCCGGTCCAGTCGTCGTCGGCCTCGCCGCGATAGCCGGAACGGGCGCGTTCGAGGAGGGCCCGGTCGCCCGGCGCCAGCGTCTCGGCCACCGCTGCGGCCGCGACATCCTTGGGCACGATCTCGCCCGTGCGCAGGGTCGTCACGATGCGGGCGAACGCGAGCAGCGTGTTGCGCTCGTCGCCCACGATCTCGCCGAGGATGTCGTCGATGCTCGCGAGCATCGCCTCGCGCAGTTCGCCGGGGGCGACCGGGTCGACGACCTCGTCGAGCGGATGCCCCCGCAGCACACGGTGCGCGGTGTGCGCGGTCGCCAGCAGGATCGGCACGTCGGGGTCGAGCGTCGTCTGCGGCGTCTGCCCGGCCTGGATGTCGGCGCGCAGCCACTCGCCGTACTGGAAGTCGTGCGCGGCGGGATCGGGCCACCGGCGGTGCTCGTCGACGACGACGCACGTCAGCTCGAGCGGGCGGCCCGCGGCGCCGTCGGAGAACTCGAGCGGGTGCGACGATCCGCTCGAGGCGTCGAGCAGCACGTGCGTCAGCGCCATGCGCTCGCCGGGGGTGAGCGAGCGTCGCGTCAGCACGAGCACGTCGAGGTCGCTGTCGGGGCGGAGCCCGCCCGAGGTCGCCGAGCCGTACAGGTAGACGCCGACGATCTCGCCGGGATCGGCCCGGTCGAGATGGTCGAGGACGGGTGCGAGCTGCTCCTCCATGCGGGTCACGCGAGCACGCCGCGCGCGGTCACGCGGCCGGCTTCAGCACGGTGAGCACGTACGTGTCGGGATCTGGGCAGGCCTCCCGCAACGCGGCATCCATCTCCTGGTCCATGAACCGCTCGTCGTCACCGACGGAAGGGAACCAGACGAAGCCCGGATACGTGTCGACCCAGACCTCGCGCCCGGGCGGCTCGGGCACCTCGATGCCGTTCGCGGCGAGGCACGGGGCGTAGAACTCGGTGAGGTAGTCGTAGATCCACCCGAGCTCGGCGTCGTTCGGGCCTGGGCTCGTGATCTTCGTCGGATGCGCGGTGTCGCACGTGTACGCCGCGATGAGCTCGGCCTCGCTGCCGCTGCCCGACCAGCCGATCGAGTCGGGCGGCCCGTCGGTGTTGCCCGCGCTTCGACCCTCGTCGACCTGCAGGCCGCCCGCCTCGTAGCATTCGCGGAAGACCTCGACCCGGTTCTCGTCGGTCACGTAGCCCGCGAAGGCATCTGCGGGGCGCACCGCGTCGGGGTAGCTTGCGAGCACCGCCTGCCATCGCGCATCGGCGTCCTCGAGGCGCTTCGCCTCCGACTGCGCCTCGGTGAGCGGCGGATCGGACTCGGGGTACGGCGCCCAGTCGGGCATCTCGATGCTCACGACCGACGCCGGGCCCGTCGGCTCGACCGCGTCGGCGTCGCCGGCCGCGGACGGCGCGGCGCACCCGGTCAGCACGACGAGGGATGCCGCGGCCAGCGCGAGGCCGAAGCCGGCTGCCGTGCGCCGGCCACCGGCCGTGCGGAGTGATGTGCTGATCGCGTCGTCGCGCATGCGTCCCCTTGTTCGTCGTCGAAGCGGTGAGCACCATCATGCTCGCCCGGGCGCCGCCCGCGTCGCTGTCACGACGTGCACGCGCGGTGCTCCGCTCAATGGATATGTCCGGTGCGCGGCAGCAGGTTCCGGATCCGTCTGCGACGTCGGGGCATCCGGCGGGATGTCTCGGCGTCGCGCCGACTCGGTCGCGGTGACCCCTCGGGGCTCAGACGTGTCCGATGCCGAAGTTCCACGGCGCGAAGACGCGATTGGAGGCCCCCTGCCACTCCCACGTGTTCACGGCGACCGAGTACGCGTTCTCGACGTCGTGGCCTGCCTGCTGCGGCCCGATGGGCTCACCGGTCTCGACGCGCACCTGGTCGTAGCCGTTGTCGAGCCACGGCTCGCCGAGCTCGGCCGCGAGCGCCTCGGCGTCACCGCCGGGCTGGAAGCCGTCGACCGTGCGGACGACGACGCCGTCGCCGAGCGTCGGGGCACCGAAGTTCACGCTCACGTTCATGTCGATCGGCCCGTAGCCGCCGAAGCCGTTGTCGGAGATCTCCTCCTCGTGGTCGTCGCTGAGGATGACGCCGGGCCATGTGTAGTCGGTGCGCGGCGGCGTCTCCATGCTGGCGGGGTGCTCGGCCTGCTCGGGCTCTGCGCCCGCGATCGTCGAGAGCGCCGCGACGAACTCGGCCGCCTCGGCGTCGTACGACAGCGAGTGGACGACGGCACCGGAGGCGTCCACGAACTCGAGCTGCTCGGGTCGCACCACGATCGCGGCCGTGGTGGTGATCGGGTCGACCGGCACGGCCTCGGCAGAGGGTGTCGGCTCGGCGGACGGCGCGGTCTCCGGGGGCGCCGTCGGCGCCCCGAAGCAGCCGGTGAGCGCGAGGACGACGGTGAGTGCTGCTGCGGCGGAAGCGCTGCGGAGTACCTCGCTCATTGAGACCCCGATTCTCGACTGGATGAGGCGTTGGCTCAGTGTACGAGCGAGGTGCCGGTGCGTCGCCAGAGGTGCCGGTGACGATTTCACAACGAAGCAGGCGAGCCGATCATCGCGGGATTCTCCGTCGTATGGGGGAGGCGGCGAGCCGCCATCCGGCCGCATACTGCGAGGTATGAGCAGCACCATCTTCACGCCCGGAGCCGAGGTCGTCACCGCACGAGGTCGGGGCACGATCATCGACGTCCGCGCGACTCCTTCGGGCAAGTTCGTCTTCGGCGTCGAGGACGCCGAGGGCGAGGTGAACTACTTCACCGAGCAGGCGCTGCGGCTCGTGCAGGGCTAGCGGCCGGATGCCGCTGCGGGCTCGGGCGCCGCGGTCGGAGCGGTGCGGCGCCGCCCCGGCGCGTTCGCGATGAATACCCCGGCGACGAGCACCAGCCCGCCGACGGTCTCCCACAGGTTCGGGATCTGCCCGAGCAGCAGCGCGGCGGAGGCCATCGCCACGACCGGCGCGAGCAGCACCCACGGCACGACCGAGGCCGAGCGGTTGCGGGCGAGCAACCCGTTGAAGATCGCGTAGCCGATCAGGGTGCAGAGCCCGGCCGTGTAGAGCGTCGAGGCGATCGGGCGCCAGCCGAATGCGGCGATGCCCGCGGCGATCGCGTCGGGACCCTCGATGAGCGCTGACAGGCCGAGCGCCGGCAGCGGCACGACGAGCGACGACCACACCGTCAGCGACAGTGCACCCAAGCGCTTCGCCGGGGCGACCGGCCCCGCCTTGCGCGAGATGACGTTGCCGACCGCCCACGAGAAGGCGGCGAGCAGGCACAGCACCACGGCGAGCGCCGGTGCGTCGCCGCCGCGGCCGAACGCGACGACGCCGAGCCCGACCGTGCCGACCAGCACGCCGACGGTCTGCAGGCGGCTGGGGCGCTCGCGGAGCGCGAGCGCGGCGACGACGATCGTGAGCACGACCTGCGCCTGCAGCAGGAGGGCGGCGATGCCGGGCTGCAGCCCGAGGGCGATCGAGGTGTAGAGCAGCGCGAACTGGCCGAGGCACATGAAGAGGCCGACGCCGACGACGGTCTTCCAGCTCGCGAGTGGGCGGGGCACGACGACCACGGCGAGGGCGACGACGGCGAAGCGCACGGCGACGAAGAACAGCGGCGGGATGCCCTCCATGCCCCAGGCGATCACGACGAAGTTGAACCCCCAGAGCGTCGCCACCAGGGCCGCCAGCAGCATGTCGCGTCTCGTCATGGTTCTACTTCAGCGCGAGGCATCCGGAAACACCAGCGATCATTTGTGCGGTTGATTCGGTAGCATCCGTACATGATCGATCTCGAAGCCGTGGTCGCGCTGCGCGCGGTGGCCACGAACGGCAGCGTCGCGGCCGCGGCCGACGCGCTCGGCTTCACGCCGTCGGCGGTGTCGCAGCAGATCAAGCGCCTCGAGCGCGGCACGCGCGTCGCGCTGCTCGAACGGGCGGGCCGCGGCGTCGTGCTCACCGACGCCGGGCGACACCTCGTCACCTCGTCGGCGACCGTGCTCGCCGATCTCGAACGTCTCGAGGCCGACCTGCACCTCGCCGGCGGCGCGGCCGGGCCCGAGGGTGCAGGCCGTCGCCCGGTCACGGGCGAGGTGCGCATCGGCGCGTTCTCGACGGCGGTGCGCGGCATCCTCGTCGAGGTGCTGCCGCGGCTGCGCGCGGAGCATCCCGAACTGCGGGTGCCGACGCGCGAGAGCGAGCCGTGGGAGACCATCGCGCTCGTCGCGTCGGGGCAGCGCGACCTCGGCATCGTGCACCGCTGGGGTGCGGTGGCGCTCGCGATGCCCGATCACCTCATCGAGACGCCCCTCTTCACGGATGTCGCGGACGTGATCCTGCGGCGCGACCACCCGCTCGCCGACCGCGCCGAGCTGGAGCCCATCGATCTCGCCGACGAGCAGTGGATCGCCACGTTCGACTCGACGATCTGCCGCCAGTGGCTGCGGCGCCTGTTCGACGGCGTCTCGAACGCGCCGCGCATCGTGCACGAGTCGATGGAGTTCGAGAACCACCTCGAGCTCGTGCGCGCGGGGCTCGGGGTCGCGCTCGTGCCGCGCATGGGGCGTCCGGAGCTGCACCCGGAGCTGGTGGCGATTCCGACGGTGCGGCCGGCGTCGACGCGCGGGGTGTCGGCGGTGCACCGGCGCAGCCAGGCGGACTCGCCGGCGCTGCAGGTGGTGCTCGATGCCGTGCGCGAGGTGGCGACGCACGGCGCTGCGGCTGCGTGAGAGGAAGGGGTCAGCCCGGATACGGCTGACCCCTTCAGATCGTGCGTGCGATTCAGCCGGCTCGTGACGCCGCCGACCGAATGGCGTCGGCGAGGTCGCCGGCGCGGCTCCACATCGGCCAATGGCCTGTCGGGAGGTCGATGACGTCGAGGGTCTCGAGCTTCGCGACCTCGGCGAACATGGGGTGCCCTTCCCTCGCCATCTCCAGCACCTGTGCGCCCGAGATCGAACAGCACACGAGGGTGGTCGCGACGGCGTTGCGGGCGTCGTTCGTGAGCTCGACGGCCTGGCGAAGCACGGGCCCGGGCTCGGGCACGGCCTCGGTGCGGAAACGCTCGAGGTCCTCCGGGCTCAGGCCGTCGAGGCTCGCCTGCTGCCCGAGCACGTCGAAAGGCGGCAGGGGGAGTTCTTCCACGTCCGCTGGAAGGTCTGCGGCGAACGCGGCCCCCGTCGCCATCGGACCGGAGTCGACCCACACCACCCGGTGCACCAGTTCAGGATGCCGGTCGAGGACGAGGCTCACGGGCCCGGTCGCCCCGCTGTGGGCGACGATGACCGCGGGCTGCTCCTCGGAGACCTCGAGTCGGGCGAAGACGTCGACGATCGCGGCGGCTTGATCCTCGAGCGTCCTCGTCGCGCGCTCGGGATCGCTCGCGTCGAGACCGGGCAGCGTCAGTGCGACCGTTGGGGAGTGATCGGTTCTCAGGTGTTCGACGACGTCGTCCCACGCCCAAGCGCCCAGCCAGTGGCCGGCGATGAGGATGATGGGCGGAGTGCTGTTCACGGTTGGCATGTCTCCACCTTCGTGCACCCCCTGGACAGGTGCATGTCACTATTTATGTCATGAATCTGAAATGTGCCGAGCGGTGAAACGAGCGGAGCGACTCCACGCCCTGTCCGAGATGCTGCGCCGGAGCGGAACGAGAGGTTCCTCCGCCGAGCGGCTGGCGAGGGAGTTCGGCGTCTCCGTGCGCACGGTCAAGCGAGACCTCGACGCGCTCGAACGCGGCGGCGCGCCGATCTGGTCGCGTCCGGGGCCGGGCGGCGGCTACGGATTGGCCGTCGGCGCATCCCTGCCGCCCGTGAATCTGTCAGCAGCACAGGCGGTGGCGCTCATGGCGGCCGTGTCGGCCGCACCAGACGCTCCATACGCCGACCTGGCGGCAGCCGGGATTCAGAAGGTCCTCGACGTCCTCGATCCCCGAACCCGAGCACGAGCCGACGAGCTGGCCGGCCGAGTCTGGGTCAACACGGCGCCCTCCGCCTCGCGCGCGATCAGGTCGGCGCTGGAGGAGGCCATGGCCGAGCAGCGCGTCGTCCGCATTCGCTACACGTCGAGCAACGGAGCAACGACCACCCGCGACGTGGAGCCCGTGGTGTTCGCCTCCACGAACGGCCAGTGGTGCCTGGTCGGGTGGTGCCGCTTGCGCGACGCGATGCGGTGGTTCACCGTGTCGCGCGTCGAGCGCGCATATGTGACCAAGATGGCGTGCGGAGGTCACACCATCCACGAGATCGGAGAGCCCCCGGAAGGCGCCAGACCGGTTCACGGCCGGGGCGAGTGAGTCACTGCGTGCGACGTCTCGGTCGACAGCACGACCGTGTCAGTCCCTCGAAGCCGCAGGGCGTCCCGTGGGTCAGGCGGGATCGATCCGCAGCACCGGCGCCGATTCGCCGACGGTGAGGTCGTCGACGATGCGGATGCCACGTGCGAGGTCATCGACCGCGCCGATCACCGTGCCGAAGCGCTCGCGATCGCTGCACACGGCCGTGACGGTCACGAGGTGCGTGCCGAGATCCCACGTGTAGGTGGCGAACGGCGGGCGACCGGCCGGCGGCAGCGGCATGACGAGCTTCTCGCCCATGCCGAGATAGGTGCCGCGGAACTCCTCGGTGTCGTCGTACTCGATCGGCATCGAGGCCCGCGCGATACGGAGGTCGGGCGTCGCCGCCTGCACCTGGGCCATCACGACGAGCAGGTCGGGCTCCGCCTTCCAGACCCAGACGAGCACGCGCCCCGCCGCCTTGCGCATCAGGAACGGCACGGCCTGGCTCATCGCCCAGACGCTGAAGCCGCCGCCGCGCTTCGCAGGCTCGGCGTTCGGCCCTTTCGCCTGCGACAGCAGCATGCCGATCGCCTGCTTGCGGGCGCGGCGGCCGCGGAAACCGAGGGAGTCGGTGACGGGCACCCACTTGGTGCGATCGGGTTCTGCGTGGAGTCGGGGCACGGCTCCAGCCTACGAGGGGACGCCTGAGCGACGTGCGGATGGACGGACGCGAACTCCCTGTAGCGCACCGTGAGAGCGCTCCACTACGGTGTTCCCATCGACACGTCGCCGCCCGCGCTCCTCGGCCGTGCCGGCGAGCGTGAGCGTCTCGCCGAGCTCGTCGGTTCGGCACGCAACGGGCGCGGGTCGGCGCTCGTGATCCGCGGCGAACCGGGCATCGGCAAGACGGCGCTGCTCGACGACGTCACGCGCGAGCTCGCGGGCGTCCGCGTGGTGCGCGCGCACGGCTTCGAGGCCGAGCAGGCGATGCCCTACGCGGCGCTGCAGCGGCTCGGCGCCCCGTTCACCGAGCTCGTCGAGTCGCTGCCTCCGCGCCAGGCCACCGCCCTGCGCATCGCCGCCGGCCTCGACGACGGACCGCCGCCCGATCGCTACCTCGTCGGACTCGGCATGCTCTCGCTGCTCGCCGCGGCGGCCGAGCGGCAGCCGCTCGTGTGCGTGATCGATGACGCGCACCTCGTCGACGTCGAGTCGCTCGAGGTGCTCGCGTTCATGGGCCGCCGCCTCGAGGCCGAGTCGGTCGCGCTGCTGCTGGCGACGCGGCCCGACGAGCGGGTCGCGGTGACGGCCGCGGGCGTCGCCGTGCTCGAGCTCGACGGACTCGACGGGCCGAACGCGGTGCAACTGCTCAACCGCTCGTCGGCCGAGCCGGTCGACCCGTACCTCGCGACGAGGTTCGCCGAGGAGACCGGCGGCAATCCGCTCGCCCTCATCGACCTCGGCCGAGAGTTCACCGCCCAGCAGCTCACCGACTCGTCGCTCGCGCTCGGGCGGCCGGTGCCGATCGGGCTGCGACTCGAGTCCACCTACCTGCGCGCGGTCGAGGCGCTGCCCGCCGCGACCCGGCGCTGGCTCGGCCTCGCGGCGGCCGAGTCGACGGGGCGTGCCGAGTTCATCGACGAGGCGGCCGAACGGCTCGGCATCGGCACGGATGCCGCGGGGCCGGCCGAGCGCGCCGGGCTCGCGACCGTGCGCGAGCGGGTGCGGTTCCGGCATCCCCTCGTGCGGGCGGCCGTCTACAACGCGATGCCGTTCGCCGATCGACGCGAGGTGCACGCGATGCTGCGCGACGTCGCCGACGAGCACGGTCGGCCCGACCTCGCGGTCTGGCATGCTGCGGCCGCGGCGGCTGGGGTCGACGACGAGGTCGCGGACCGCATGGAACAGGCCGCGGATGCCGCGGGCGGACGCGGCGGCACGGCCTCCCGTGCGCGCCTGCTCGCCGGAGCGGCCGATCGCACGACGCCCGGCCCGCGACGCGACGCGCGGCTCATGGCGGCGGCCGAGGCCGCGGCGGGCGCCGGTGCCGCCCAGCTCGCACTCGAACTGCTCGACCGCATCGACCCGGCGACGGTCGACCCCATCACGGAGGGCCGTCTGCTCATGCTGCGCGCGATGCTCGCGCTCTTCGTGGCCGACGCCGACGGCGTGCTCAGTGGTACGGCGAACCTGCTTCGCGCCGCCGAGCTCTTCCACGGCCTCGCGCCTGATCTCGAGCAACGCGCGCTCGTGCGGGCGTTCGAGGTCGAGCTGACCGCCGAGTGGGCGGTCGCGGGGGCGACGCTGCCCGAGCTCGGTGAGCGGCTCGCGGCCGGCGCCGAGGCCGCAGAAGGCCCGCGGTCGATCGCGCTGCGCGGCCTCGCGGCGCACATCCTGCTGCCGTACGAGGAGGCGGTGCCGCCCATGCGCGCCGCGGTCGAGATGCTCCGCGCCTCTGACGACGCGCAGCTGCTCGACCTCGGGTACTTCGGCGTCGCGCTGACGATGGGCCTGTGGGACGAGCAGGCCTGCATCGAGCTGCTCGAGCGCACGGCGTCCGCGGCCCGCGATGCGGGCAACCTGCGGGTGCTCGACACGACCCTGTGGCTGCTCGGCGAGGTCGAGCTCGTGCGGGGCGACCCCGCGGCATCCGTGCGGTACGTCGAGGAGGTGCGCGAACTCCGCCGGGCCATCGGCTACGACGCCGAGCAGGTCGTGAACGCCGCGGTGCTCGCCTGGGCGGGAGCGCCGGTCGAGCTCGTCGAGCAGGTCGCGCTCGGCATTCTCGCGAGCGGCTTCGTCGGGGCGCACACGATCGCGATGACCGGCCTCAGCACGCGCGACCTCGCCGATGGGCGCGCCGAGTCGGCGTACGCCCGGCTCGAGCCGATGGTCGCGCGCGACTTCCTGCAGGTGACGTACCAGCAGCTGCCCGAGCTCGTCGAGGCGGGCGTGCGCAGCGGGCGTGGCGACGAGCCCGCCGTGCGCGAGGCGGCGGCCCGCCTGGCCCGGTTCGCCGAGGTGAGCGGCACCCCGTGGGTCCGGGGCGTCGCGGCACGAGCGGCGGCGCTGCTCTCGGGCGACGCCGAGGCCGAGGCCCTCTACCGCGAGGCGATCGGGCACTTCACCGAGACCGGGTCGCGCGGTGAGCTCGGTCGCGCGCACCTCGTGTACGGCGAGTGGCTGCGCCGCATGAAGCGCCGCCGCGACGCCCGCGAGCAGCTGCGGGCCGCGCTCGCGATCTTCGAACGGGTGGAGGCGCCGGCGTTCGCCGCTCGGGCCCGCCGCGAGCTCGAGGCGACCGGCGAGCACGTCGTCGCGCATGCACCGGGGGAGTCGACCGCCGACGCGCTCACCCCGCAGGAGGCGACGGTCGCCCGCCTCGCCTCGGCGGGCCGCACGAACGCCGAGATCGGAGCCGAGCTGTTCATCAGCGCGAACACGGTCGACTACCACCTGCGCAAGGTGTTCCGGAAGCTCGGCATCACCTCGCGCCGCCAGCTCGCCGAGCGCTACGCCGACGGCTGACCGCTCCCGACTACGCGCACCACGTGGTTCGGTGGCGTGGCCGCCGGCGCGAGCATGAGGCATCCGCGATTCGCACCCGCGCGAGTCGCCAGCCGAATGGAGGCGCCATGCCCTACGTCACCGCCGATGACGGCGCGCAGATCTTCTACAAGGACTGGGGGTCGGGCGGCACGCCCGTGCTGCTGAGCCATG
This sequence comes from Agromyces sp. NPDC058104, assembly GCF_042884835.1. NCBI lineage: Bacteria > Bacillati > Actinomycetota > Actinomycetes > Micrococcales > Microbacteriaceae > Agromyces > Agromyces sp. NPDC058104. The sequence continues at coordinate 873,770 of NZ_JBHVTD010000002.1, forward strand.
GCTGGCCGCTCAACGCCGACGCGTGGGAGGCCGCCGCGCGCTTTCTCGCCGAGCACGGGCACCGGGCGATCGCGCACGACCGTCGCGGGCACGGGCGATCGAGCCAGACGTGGAACGGCAACGAGATGGACACCTACGCCGACGACCTCGCCTGCCTCATCGACGCCCTCGACCTCACCGAGCTCACCCTCGTGGGGCATTCGACCGGCGGCGGCGAGATCGCGCACTACGTCGGCCGGCACGGGTCGTCGCGCGTCGCCAAGCTCGTGCTCGTCTCGGCGGTGCCGCCGCTCATGCTCGCGACGGACGACAACACCGGCGGCCTGCCGATCGCGGTCTTCGACGGAATCCGTGCGGGCGAGGCATCCGATCGCTCGCAGCTGTACCGCGACCTCGCCGACGGGCCGTTCTTCGGCCACAACCGCGCGGGCGACGTCTCGCAGGGCGTGCGCGACGCGTTCTGGCTGCAGAGCATGGCGTGCGGGCACCGGGCCGCGTACGAGTGCATCGCCGCGTTCTCGGCGACCGACTTCCGGCCCGACCTGGCGAAGATCGACGTGCCCACGCTCGTGATCCACGGCGACGACGACCAGATCGTGCCCTTCGAGGTCGGCGGCGCACGCTCGGCCGAATTGATCGACGGCGCGACCCTGCTCGTCTACGAGGGCGGCGCCCACGGCCTGCCCGACACCGACCGCGACCGGCTGCACGCCGACCTGCTCGCGTTCATCGATTCCTGAATCGGGATGCCGCGGCGGCCGGTCGCGGCATCCGTCGCTGTTCGCCCGACTACTCGACCCACTCGACCCACTCGACCGCTCGACCACTCGAAAGGACCGCACCATGACCGAGACCACCGCCCCCGACACCATCGTGCTCGTGCACGGACTCTGGATGACGCCCCGCAGCTGGCGCGGCTGGAAGGAGCACTTCGAGGCGAAGGGCTTCACGGTGCTCACGCCCGGCTACCCCGGCTTCGAGATCGAGGTCGAGGCCCTGCGCGAGAACCCCGACGTGATCGCGAAGCTCACGGTTCCCGAGACGGTCGATCACCTCGCCGCGCAGATCGAGGCGCTGCCGAAGCCGCCGATCATCATGGGGCACTCGTTCGGCGGGACGCTCACGCAGCTGCTGCTCGCGCGCGGGCTCGGCGCCTCGGCGGTCGTCGTCGACTCGGCGCCGACCGAGGGGGTGCGCGTGAACCCGCTCTCGCAGGTGAAGTCGCTGTTCCCGGCGCTCAAGAACCCGGCGAACCGGTACAAGGCCGTCGGCTTCACGCCGGAGGAGTTCCACTACGCGTTCGCGAACACGCTCTCCCGTGAGGACTCCGATGCGGTGTGGCAGGAGTTCGCCATTCCGGCTCCCGCGAACTGGGTCTGGTCGTACGGGCTCATCGCGAACTTCAAGCCCGGCAAGCAGGAGACCTGGGTCGACTACGCCGCCGATCGCGCCCCGCTGCTCTTCATCGGTGGGGAGAAGGACCACATCATGCCGCCGTCGGTGAACAAGTCGAACGCGAAGCACTACGCGAAGTCGCCCGCGATCACCGAGTACGTGGAGTTCCCCGGTCGTTCGCACTGGATCTGCGCCGAGCCCGGCTGGGAAGAGGTCGCCGACAAGGCGCTCGAGTGGGCGCTCGCCCACGCGGGGACGGGTGCGGCGGCAACGTCGAGTGGGTCGGGCACGGATGCCGGGTCGACCGTGGCGGCGGGCGCGGAGCCGGCGGTAGAGTCCGCGGAATGAGGGGCCTGACGGGATGAAGGACCTGATCTCGTGAAGGGCTCGGCGGGATGAAGCACCTCGTCGCATGAAGGGCTCGCGGAATGAAGGACCTGATGGCATGGAGGGCTCCGCGGCATGAAGAGTCGGCGGCATGAAGGGCTGCGCGGCATGACGGATGTGGCTGCATGAGGCTGACGCGCATCGGGGGCCCGACCGTGCTGGTCGAGCTCGACGGATGGCGCCTGCTCGTCGACCCCACGTTCGACCCGGCGGGCCGGCACTACTCGTTCGGCTGGGGCACCGGTTCGACGAAGACGGCCGGCCCGGCGATCGGCGTCGACGAGCTCGGACCGATCGACGTCGCCCTCGTCAGCCACGACCACCATGCCGACAACCTCGACGACGCGGGTCGCGCGATGCTGCCCTCGGTCGGCGCCGTCGTGACCACGGCGAGCGGCGCCGCCCGGCTCGCGCAAGGCGGGCCCGGCCGCGCGCTGCCCGGCCGCGCGGTGCCCGCCGATCGGCTGCACGGGCTCGAGGCGGGGGAGTCGGTCACGCTGCATGGCACCCGCCCGGGGCTGCCGACGCTCGTGATCGCGGCGACGCCGTGCCGGCACGGGCCTCCGCTGACGCACCCCATCGTCGGCGACGTCATCGGGTTCGCGGTGCGCCGCCAGGGCGAAGAACGCGTTGCGCTCTGGATCACGGGCGACACAGTGCTCTTCGCCCCATTGCGCCGCGTCGCCGAGGAGCTCTCGATCGACGTCATGCTCGCCAACGTCGGCGGCGTGCGCTTCAACGCCACGGGCCCGCTGCGCTTCACGATGACCGGTCGCCAGGCGGTCGAGCTCGTCGCCATCGCCGCGCCTCGCGTCGCGACTTTCGCGCACTACGACGGCTGGTCGCACTTCGTCGACGGCGAGCAGGGGTTGCGCGACGCGCTCGATGCGTCGGCGCCGTCGGTGCACGACCGCGCGGTGTGGTTGGAGGACGGTGTGGCCGTCGAGGTGTGATCAGACGCGGACGGGCTGCCAGGACTCCCGGGTCTCGGGAGGATGAGTCGTGCCGGGTTCGGGGAGCCCGTGGCATCCAGCACACCGGATGAGCCAACCCAACGTGGCGCAACCCCCGCACGTGAGCACCGGATCGCAGTGGCCGTGGGCATAGCAGGCCCCCGCCCACGAAGAGACGGCGCCACGAACTCCACGCAGGATATGTCACGCCGCTCGCCTCTCGCGCAGCTCGAATCGCGCCCGCCCGCCGAGGCGCGGCACCCGGTCTGGGTCGATTTGCGGTGGCGGGATGAACCACACCTCGCTCGGGCTCGCGTCGATCGCCCACCCGTCGCGGTGCACGCGGTGGTGGCAGAAGCTGCAGAGCATCACCCCGTTCGAGAGGTCGGTCGGGCCGGCGTCTCGCTGCCACCAGCGGATGTGATGGGCCTCGACGTAGGAGATGTTCTGGCCGCACGAGGCGCAGCCGCCGTCGCGCTCGCCGAGGGCGAGGCGCTGCGCCTTGGTGAAGAGCCGGGCCGCCCTTCCGAGGTCGAGCGGGAGGCTCTCGCCGCCGAGCACGGCGGGGATGACCTCGGCGGCGTCGGCCATGCGGCGCACGGTCGACGCCGGGACGGGCTGGTCGAGCCCGTCGATGTTGGCGTGCCCGAGGCCGCTCACGAGCGTGTCGAGGTCGACGCGCACGACGACCGTGGTCTTCGCGAGGGGCGTGAGGGTCTGGGTGCAGCCGAGTGTGTGGCGCGCGAGCGCGGCGAGTGCGTCGGCCTGGATCTGCGGGATCGATCGGTCGTCGTCGACGACGGGCGCGTGGTCGCCGTCGCCCGGCCGACGTCGGCGCAGCGCATCGCTCACGAGCGCCTCGATCGCGGCCTTGACCGGCGCGGCGCTCTCTGGGTCGAGCCGGGCCTGCAGGTGCACCATGCCGTGCCGGTCTTCGCGCATCGTCAGCGATCGCTCGGTTCGGAGCTCGTCGTCGCGCGGTTCGACGCCGTCGGGATCGAGCCGCGCCTCGGCCTCGCGGACCCCGCGCAGCAGGGTCTCGAGCGGCACCTGCACGGCCAGCTCGACGAGCGTCGCTTCGACGACGTCGATTCGGGAGGCGTCGGCCCTCGCCCACGCCCGGTCGAGCATCGAGGTGATCGCGGATGCCGCGTCGAGACCGATCGCCGCCGTCGCGAGCGCAGCCGCCACGTGTGGATGCCTCGAGGGTGAGCGCTCGCCGCTGAAGGTCTGCCGCTCGGCGGTGGCGGCGCCAACGGCGATCAGCCGTTGCGCGTCGGTGCGCGACGCCCCGGTGGATGCCGCGATGAGCCGGGTCGGATTGTGGAAGCCCTGCGCCTTCGCGAGCCCGGTCTCGCCGAACTCGGGCCCCGAACGTCGCGCGACCTCTGCGGCGACGCGGGCGAGCACGGCGTCGATGTCGCGCCGCGTCTTCGCGAGGGCGTCGGTGACCCGGATGAGACCCGGGTCGCTCATCTGTTCGAGGTCGAACTGCGCCGAGCCGAAGCTCGCGCCCCACGCCGGCATCGCGCCGGCCCACGCCTCACGGAGACCCGCCACCTCGCGCTCGAGGGCGGCCAGCGCGTGCAGCGCGGCCTGCGCCGCCGGTGCGGCCTGCCCGAGTGGCGAGGTTTCTTCCATGCCTTCATCCTGCACGCACCCACTGACATTCAGTCGCGCCGAAAATCAGCCATGATCTGCTGTTTTGCCTGTGGATGAATCGCGCAGAGCGAGACCTGTGGAGGAGAAGTCGTGCGCCGTGGCATCCGTCATTCGGCGTTGCGCGCCGATTGCCGGGTGGGAGCGTCGCTCGGACTCCGAGCCTGGTCAGGACCGGCATCCGCCCGTGTCAGCAGCGAGTCGGCGATGATCGCGTTCTTCGCCGCTCATCGGGTGATCCCATCCGTGGTGTCAGGGTGACGTCGCGTTGGTCTGGTAACCGACGGAAGCAAGGGTGTACTCGAAGGTTCCGTACGCCTCCGTCGGCACCTCGACGGTGAAGACTCCGTCGGGGTGGTCCAGGCCGTTGTAGAAGTCCCCGTAGACGAGCAGCGCCTCGGCCACGAGCTGCTCGGCAGCGCGTCGTTCCTCATCATTGGCGAAGCGGTATCGGGAGGTGCCCGCCTGCTCTGCGGCGATCGGGCTCGTGCCGAAGCCGATGACGCGACCGACGAAGCGCGTGCCGGCTTCCGAGTCGACGGGCTCGAGCTCGTACTCGAACGGGATCACCCGCTCGCCCCACACGAGCTTCATCAGCCGGATCGCTTCGTACGCGCGCATGCCGAGGGGCACGAGCGCGGCATCTCGTTCTCGATCGACGACGCGGCGTTTCCGAGGCCGCTCGGGATCCGGTTCGATCACGAACACAGGGCGCTTCTCCATTCACTCGTCGAAATTCACTCGTCGACAATGTCGGCAGCGAGCATCGCCACCGTCGCTGCACGCCAAGGGTCCGGGTCAGTCGAAGCGGAGACCTCGACTTCCGGAGCCTATCGACGCCGCTCTCACGGCGTACTCCCCAGTTCGCGGGGAGCACGAATCAGGGCGACCAGCCCGCATGGCCTGCGAGGGCATCGCGGCCGAGGGCTGACGGATGTCTCTCACGCGGCGCCCCTGCAGCAACGCGCCCCTCACACTGCGACCGCCGCCCCGCACCACCGCAGCAGCTCGACCTCGTGGTCGCGCATCCAGTGTCCGCCGTCGGAAACGACCTGCAGCTCCGCATGCGGCAGGAGTTCGAGCCACGCCCGCCCGTGCGAGGCGGGCACGAGCACGTCGGCACCGCCGTAGACGAGACGGGTGGCAGCCAGCACCCGGCTCGGGTCGAACGTCCAATCCCGGGCGAAGAGCGCGAGGTCGTCGTCGACCCAGCCGTCGATGCCGTGCACGCTCCACTCGGTCGCCTCGACCGCTTCCTCGTGCTGCACCTCGGGCCGGCCGAGTATCTCGCGGTCGCTCGCGGGCAGCCGCGCGAACCAGTCGTCGAGCGCCTCGGCGCCGTTGCCGAGTGAACGCAGATGCTCGCGCAGCGCTGCCTCGCCACGTCGCGCTGCCGAGATCTCGGCGACCGTCTCGGCCACCATCCCTGTCGCGCCGTCGAAGACGAACCCGCCCGACCCGACCCCCGCCGGCCCGAGCCCCACGTCGACACACAGCGCCGTCACCCGCTCGGGCAGCAGCGCCGCCGTCGCAACCGCGTGCGGCCCGCCGCCCGAGGTGCCGAGCACCGCGAAGCGGTCGGCACCGCAGGCGTCGGCGATGCGCCGGCTCCACTCCGCGGCATCCGCGACCGTACGCCCCGGTGCCGACGGCGAGCCGCCGTAGCCGGGGCGATCATACGAGCACAGCCGCACGCCGGCAGTCGAGGGCCCCGCCCAGCCGCCGGGCACGGCGATCGAACTGCTCGGCGTTCCATGGTGGAAGACGACGAGCGGTCCGTCGGGGTCGCCCCACTCGCGCACGCGGATCGAGCCGGTCGCGGTCGGCAGCTCGAACTGCCGCGTCCACGGGGCGTTCACGCGAACTCCAGCACGTCGCGCGGCAGCGACGACAAGAACCGCGGGCCGGATGCCTCGAACACCACGGTGTCGACGAGAATGAGCGACGTCCACGACTCGAAGTTCGTGACGAGCCCGGCTTCGATCACGTCGTCGCGCTCGTCGTTCATCGCCCACGCGAACTCGCCGACCCAGTCGCCGGGTGCGACCGAGAGCCCGAGCTCGTATCCGCCGACGCCGCCCTCGGCGCCCGGCGACACTCCGGCCGAGGCGAAGTACCGGCGCAGCTCCGCGAGCAGCCCTCGCCAGGATGCCCCCACGGTGCCGTGCGAGGCGACCACCTCGTACGCCCCGGCGGCGATGGTGATCTGCCGTCGGCTCTCGTCGGAGACGCCGCCGAACATCAGCGGCCGGGTCGCGCGCGCGTGGTACCCGTCGACCGCCGACGCCATGTCGGGGTGCACGACCGGTCCCGAGCCGAGCCGCGTGCGCCCGCTCAGCCGGTGCAGCGCCGACACCGACGATCCGGCCGCGACGGTCTCGTGCAGCACGGCGGGCTCGCCGCCCGCCCGCACCATGCCGAGCGAGTACAGCGCCCAGGCCTCGAGCTCGGTCGTCTCGGGGGTGGCCTCGGCGAGGATGGCCCGGATGCCGGCGTCGCACGCCGCCTGGGCGAGCTCGATCTTCGCGAGCTCGGCCGGGCTCTTCAGGCGCCGGATGCCGCGGAACGGCAGGGTGACGTCGACCACGCGGCATCCGAGGCCCTCGAGCATGGCGTCGACGACGTCGGCGACCGCGGGGCTCGGGATGCAGCTCCACCGCTCGAGGCCGACGCGGCCGCCCGCCCACGGGCGGAGCTGCTCGGCGAGGAACGACACGTAGTCGTCGAGGGTGGCCTCGTGCGTCTCGCTCGAGGTCGGCAGGGTGCGGATGTCGTCGAGCACCGTCGAGGTGCGGGCGAGCTCCTCGTGGTAGCCGGCGTCGATGATGAAGGGATGCCCCTCCTCGACGTGCACGACGATGCACTGCGCCGGCGGCATCGAGGTCGAGGTGTGCTGGCGGTACCAGCGACTGCGGTATCCGGTGAGCCAGGCCATCGTGTCGGGCGCGGTGATGATCGCGAAGGCGACGTCGGCGTCGGCCATGGCGCGGCGCATGCGGCGGAGCCGGTCGTCGTACTCGGCGCGGCTGAAGGGGAGTTCGTGGGCGTCAGTGGTCACCCGACCATCGTGACCGCGCGGCGGCGGTGGCGCCTGCGACATCCGTCGCAGATCAGAGCGTGAACTTCCACGGATGTCGAAACCCTCGCCGGTCGTGATCGGATTGACTCTCGGGCATCCCCTGAAGCCGTCACACGGCCCGATGCTCCAATGGAGGCGCAATGACCGTCAGCAGCCCGCCGACAGCCCCACCGACGCAGCGAATGTTCTTCGGACTGCCGCGCACCATGTACCCGGTCGCCGGCTTCGCCGCGTTCGACGCGCTGGCCTTCTACGGCATGCAGACGATCCTCGTGTACTACGTGTACTTCGCCGTCGCCGAGGGCGGTCTCGCACTCTCGACCGACGTGGCGATCGCGATCGTGTCGACCTACAGCGCTGCGACGTTCCTCGCGACGATCTTCATGGGCTGGCTGGCCGACAACGTGCTCGGCGCAGGCCGGGGCCTCCGCTGGGGCGCGGTGCTCGCGCTCGCCGGATACCTCGTGCTCGCCGCCGTGCCCGGCGAGGTCGGCCTCGCGACCGGGCTCATCGCGATCGCCTTCGGCGCGGCATCCATGTGGGTCAGCGAGGGCGCCGTGCTCGGCGGCACGCTGAACGCGCACGAGCCGAAGCGCGAGTCGGGCTTCACCGTCTACTACCTCGGCAGCGCGGGCGGCGCCCTCGTCGGCATCACCCTCACGGGCGTGCTGCAGTCGGAGGTCGGCTTCCGCCTCGGGTTCCTCGCCTCGGCGGTCGCGATCCTCATCGGCCTGCTCGTGTACCTGCCGTTCCGCCGCTCGACCGAGGCGACCGCGCCAGTCGTGCAGGGCCACGGCGTGAAGGGGTGGGCGCTCGCCTGGCCGATCATCGCCGTCGCCGCCGGCGTCGCGGCGATCATCGGCACGGTCGCCGCGGGGTCGAACCCGGCGACGATCGTCGGACTCGGCGCGCTCGTGCTGGCCGCGGGCATGTTCGTGCGGATCTTCACCCGGCGCGACCTCGATCGCGAACACAAGCGGCGGGTGCTGCACTACCTGCCGTTCTTCGGCGCGACCGCGGTGTTCGCGATGCTCTACCAGCAGCTCTTCACGACGGTCGCGATCCACTCCGAGGCGAGCACCGACCGCGTCGTCTTCGGCATCGAGCTGCCGCCGTCGACCGTGCTCGGCATCGCGCCGCTCTGCACGATCATCGTCGCGCCGATCCTCGCGACCCTGTGGGGCTCGCTCGGCGACCGACAGCCGTCGCTCGCGGTCAAGTTCGCCGTCGCCTTCGGCGGCTGCGCCCTCGCGATGGGATGGCTCGCCGCCGCCTCGGGCACGGGCGAGCTGACGCCGATCATCGTGCTCGTGGTGATCGTGTTCGTGTTCGGCGCATCCGACGTGGTGGTGTCGCCGTCGGGCCTGTCGCTCGCGAGCGCGGTCGCCCCCGCGGGCTTCGAGACGCGCATGCTCTCGCTGCACTACCTGGGCGCCGCGATCGGCATCGCCGCGGCGGGCGTCGCCGGCGAGGGTTTCTCGCCCGGCGAGAACGAGACCGCGTACTTCGCCGCCTTCGCTGTGGTCGGCGCGGTCGTCGCCGTCGCCATGATCTTCGTGCGGTTCGCGTTCGGCAAGCGGCTGATCGCGACGGATGGCACGAGCCAGGGTGTGGAGGCGCTGTGATGACGACCACGAACACCACTTCGACCACCGCAGCCAGCCGGCCCCGGGTCATCCGTGCCGGCGCCGTCGCCGACGTGCTCACCGGCGAGGTGCTCGCCGACCATGCGATCGTGCTCGACGGCGAACGCATCGCCGCCGTCGAGCCCTGGTCGGCCTCGCGCCACGGCAGCGGCGACGACGTGCTCGACCTGCGCGACCACCTCGTCGCGCCCGGCCTCATCGACCTGCACACCCACCTCGTCGGCGAGCTCGAGCGCGGCAGCTACAGCCCGTACCTCACGGGCTCGGCCGCGCGTGACGCCCTGCTCGGCGTGCGCAACGCCCGCGCCACGCTGCGTGCCGGGTTCACGACGGTGCGCGACGTCGGCAGCTTCCGCGCCTTCGTCGACTGCGACCTGCGCGACGCGATCGACGCGGCCATCTGCGAGGGCCCGCGCATGGTGTGCGCCGGCGCCTACGTGACCTGCTCGTCGGGCGGCGGCGAGATCACCGACCTCGCGGTCGACATCGAGCTGCCGCGCTCGTTCCGGTTCGGCGTGGCCGACTCGGTCGACGAGGTGCGGTCGGCGGTGCGCCGCATCGCGCACCGCGGCGCCGACGTGATCAAGGTCATCGCGACCGGCGCGGTCTACGCCGCGGGCACCGTGCCCGGCGCGCCCGAGTACACCGAGGCCGAGCTGAAGGCGTGCGTCGACGAGGCGGCGCTCTACGGGCTCCACGTCGCGGCGCACGCGCACGGCGAAGAGGGCGCGCTCCGGGCCATCCGTTCGGGTGTTCGCACCATCGAGCACGGCACCATGCTCGGCGAGGCCGCGATGTCGGCCATGCTCGAGCACGGCACCTACTACGTGCCGACCACCTACCTGCTGCAGTGGGACGACGCCCACGGCGACCTCGACGGGTACCCGGCGGGCGTGCGTGAGAAGACGGCGCTCGTGGGCGAGTCTGCGCGCGCCTCAGTGCGACTCGCGATCGAGGCGGGCGTGCGCATCGCGTACGGCACCGACGCGATCGTCTTCCCCCACGGGCTCAACGCCGGGCAGCTGCCCGAGTTCGTCGAGTTCGGCATGACGCCGATGCAGGCGCTGCAGTCCGCGACCTCCGTGGCGGCCGACTGCCTCGGGCGGTCGATGGATGTCGGTGCCCTTGCGCCCGGCCGCTACGCCGACCTCGTCGCCGTGCCCGGCGCGCACCTCGACGACGTGCAGCGCTTCACCGACGTCGCGGCCGTGGTGAAGGGCGGAGCGCTCGTCGTGTGACGGCGGCGGGCGATGCGCGCGGCATAGGATCGGAGGCATCCCGCCGGCCAGGTAGCGGAGGCCCGATGTTCGACACCGTGCAGGAGACCGTCGACCGGCTCGCCGTGGCGCTGCACCGCTCGGTGGTGCTCGACGACGCCGAGTTCGTGCTGCTCGCGAGCAGTGCGCACTACGACGACCTCGACCCGGCCCGGCTGCAGACCCTGACCGCCCGGCGCCCGAGCGACGCGCTCGCCGCCGAGCTGCGCGCCCGCCGCCTGCACGCGCAGCTCGTGCCTCGTGTGCTCGAGGCCGACCCCGCGTTCGGCCTCGAGCATGCGCGCCTCGCGATCACGCTGCGGTCACGGTACGGCGTGCTCGGGTTCCTCTGGATCACGCTCGTGCGCCCGCTCACGCCGAGCGAGGCATCCGTCATCGCCGAGACCGTCGAGACCCTGCGTTCGCTGCTGGTCAACGTCTCGCAGTCGATCGAGGCCGTGAACGCCGAGGTCGAGTCGGAGATGCTGGGCCTCCTCACCCCCGACGAGCCGAGCCGCCGCAACGCGGCGAGCGAGCTCGTCGACCTCGGCATGTACACGCGCTCGCGCCGGTTCGTGGCGCTCTGCCTCTCGCTCGGCGCCGAGTGGGCGCCGTGGGGCGGACCGCCGCCGCGCGAGGTGATCTCGCGCGTGCTGCTGCGCGCGATCACGACGCCCATGATCGACGCCTACGGCTTCGTGCCGAGCACCCCCGACACGTTCATCCTCGTCGGGTTCCGCAACGAGCCGACGCCCGAGGCGATCGGCAGCATGGTCGCGGCCATCGTTCGCGAGGCGGATGCCGCGGACGTGCAGGAGCCGCTCGACGCCGTGATCGGCATCGGGGCGCCGGTCGACGAGCTCTCGGCCGCCTGGGAGTCGTACGAGCAGGCGCTCGTGGCGGTGCGTGTTGCGCGATCGCGGGGCACACGGTCGGCTTCGTGGACGGCCGACCCGATCGCCGCCTCCGTCGCGATGCTGCTCGCGGAGGAGCCGCCGCCGCACCTGCTGCCCGAGCCGCTGCGCCGCCTCGCCGCGGCGCCGCCCGAGACCCTCGAACTCTTCGAGCTGTACGTCGCCCACGGCGAACGCATCACCGAGGTGGCCGAGCAGCTCGGCGTGCACCGGGCGACCGTGCACTACCGGCTGAAGCGCGCCGCCGCGTCGATCGGCATCGACATCGACGCCGACGATGCGCGGTTCGTCATCGGGGCGTGGTTGCGGCAGCGCTGGTTGCGGGGCTGAGCGGTCGCACCGCCTCGAGGATGCCTCGCCGCGACCTCACCGGCTGCCGAGGTCGGCGGCGGCGTGCTCGTGGACGCCCGGCGCGAACGATCACCCGGCGACAGCACGAACGCAGCGTCGCGGGAGTGAACAATCGGCAGACATCCCGGAGGGCGATTGCGACAGCTGATGAAAGAGCGGTCGACCGATGCCGGGGAAACTGGCCGGGTCCATCGCAGAACTCGATGAGGAGGCACCCACCGGTGAATCTGCAGCAGAGCACCACCGACACCGCGCAGCGTTCTCGCCGTGGGTCCTTCCATCAGCCGCGCGCGCTCTACGTGGTGAGCGCGTTCGAACTCGCCGAACGCTTCTCCTACTTCGGGATGCTGGCGATCCTGGTGTACTACGTCTACTTCAGCGCAGGCGAGGGCGGCCTGGGGTTGAGCCAGGGGCTCGCGACCGCGCTGGTGGGCGGATACACCGGCGGGATCTACCTGTTCACGGTGGTGGGCGGCTGGGTCGCGGATCGCGTGCTCGGAGCGGCGCGCACCCTGGTGGTCGGCGCATTCATCGTGCTCGTCGGCCATGTGACGCTGGCGTTCCTGCCGGGGCTGTCGGGCCTGCTCATCGGCATGCTGCTCGTCGCCGCCGGCAGTGGATGCACGAAGGCGACGACCGCGAGTGTGGTGGGCACGTTGTACCAGGCGGGCTCATCCCAGCGGATCATCGGGTTCACGCTCTTCTACCTGAGCCTCAACCTGGGAGCCCTGCTCGGCGGTCTCTCGGTCGCCTGGATCCAGCAGAGCTGGGGCTTCCACGCCGGGTTCGCCGCAGCTGCGGCCGGCATGGTCGTCGGGCTGGTCATCTACCTGCCCGGCCGGAGAACGCTTCCGGCGGAGGCCATCCGACCGCCTGCGCCCGCGCCGGCTCCGGTCGTCGCTCGAGCGGTGGCCCTGGCGCTCGGTATCGCCGTGGTGCTGTGCGTCGCATTCGCGACCGGTGCGATCAGGCTGGAGGACACCTCGACCGTCGTCGCCGTGTTGGGTGCACTCATCGCCACCACGTACTTCGTCGTGATGCGGCGTGCGACGGCCGCATCGCCCGAGGAGTTCCGCACGGTGGTGCGCTACATCCCCATCCTCGTCGCGTCGACGGTGCTGGTCGCGTTGTGGATGCAGCTGTACATCGCGGTCGCGGTGCATGCCGACGCGCGCATCGACCGGCACTTCCTCGGCATGGAGATCCCGCCGTCGGCGGTCGCGGCGAGCGGGGCGGCGTTCGCGATCCTCCTGACGCCGCTCGTCAACGCGGTGTGGACGAGACTCGGAAGCCGCCAGCCGGGCACCGCTGCCAAGTACGCCATCGCCTACGTCATCCTCGGGGCGTGCTACCTCGCGCTCGGCACGACCGCGTCGATCGAGGAGCTCCAGCTCCTGTTCATCGCGATGCTCGGCATCGTCGGCGGGTTCTTCCTCGCCGACCTCGTCGCCTCGCCGGCGGGCCTGGCGTACGCCACTGCGACCGCACCGCACCAATTCCGGACCCAGCTCGTGTCCGTCCATTCGATGTCGTACGCGGTCGGAGCAGCGCTCGCCGGCGTCACCGCGCAGTGGTACTCGCCCGACGGGAACGCCGGAGGCTACTTCCTCGGTCTGGCGGTGGTCAGTCTCATCGGAGCCGCGGTGATGTTCGTGCTGCGCCGGATCGTCGTCGACGGTCGTGCCCTCACCGCGGCCACCCAGGCCATCACCGAGTGACGACGACGATGCCCACCATCTACCGTGCCGGCACGGTGGCCGACGTCAGGAACCGAACGTTGCTCGCCGACCAGGCGATCGTCGTCGACGAGCAACGGATCGTGTCGGTCGAACCATGGCGCGCCACGCAGGCGAGCTACACCGACCTCTCCGACTGCCTCGTCGCCCCTGGCCTGATCGATCTGCACACGCACCTCATCGGTGACCTCGACCACGGCAGCAACACGCCGTTCCTCACCAAGTCGGCGGCCTGGGCCGCGCTGGCTGGAGTGAAGAACGCCGCCGCCACCCTCCGCGCGGGCTTCACGACGGTGCGTGATCTCGGCACCTTCCGCGCCTTCATCGACTGCGACCTCCGCGACGCGATCAACGACGGCACGGTGATCGGCCCGCGAATGTTCACGACCGGGGGATTCGTGACCACCTCGACGGGGGGAGGTGAGATCACCGACCTCGCCCTCGACATCGAGCTGCCACCGGAGTTCCGCGTCGGCGTGGCCGACTCGGCCGATGAGGTCCGCCGAGCAGTCCGCACGTTCATCCACGGTGGCGCCGATCTGATCAAGATCATCGCCACCGGCGCAGGATTCGCCGCCGGCACCGTGCCCGGCGCAGCCGAGTACTCGGAGGACGAGATCCGCGCCGCAGTGACCGAAGCGGCGAACTACGGCAAGTACGTCGCCGCGCACGCCCACGGAACGGAAGGCGCGCTCAGGGCCGTGCGCGCGGGGGTGCGCACCCTCGACCACGGGTCGTACATCGAAGGCGATGAGATCTTCGACGCACTGCTCGCGCACGACACCTACTACGTCCCGACGACCTACCTGATCCACTGGCTCGACGCGCAGGGCAGCTCGTCGGGGTTCCCCGAGGAGGCTCGCCGGAAGGTGCGTGCCGCGGTCGATCTGTCGATGGACGCCCTCGGAGAGGCCGTGCGCCGCGGCGTCAAGATCGCCTACGGCACCGACGCGATCATCTTCCCGCACGGGTCGAACGCGTTGCAGATGCTCGACTTCGAAGCGGTCGGCATGAACGGGTTCGACGTCCTCGCGAGCGCGACCATCAACTCCGCCGAAGCCCTCGGATCCGCCGACGTCGGCGCGCTCGAGCCAGGACGCTTCGCGGACTTCGTCGCGATCAGGGGAGCGAAGAGCGTCGACGACATCCGCGTCTTCCAGCAGATCGACCTCGTCGTGAAGGGCGGCGAAATGGTCGTCTGACCCGCCGGTAGTTCGTCACATCATCGACTGCAGCAGTTGCGTGGCCTTCTGGTTGTCGCTCGTCGCGAGCACGACCCGGTTTCGGGATGCCACGTACACGAGCGAGATGTTGATGCCCGCCTCGGCGAGGGCGCGAGCCATCCCACCGAACACGCCAGGTGTGTCGAGGTCGGGCTCGGGCAGCGCCGGACTGACGATGACGTCGGTCTCGGCGTCGACCGCGATGCCGGCGCCCTCGAGCGCCGCCCTGGCGCCCGCGACATCGTCGACGAGGATGTGGACGGCGCCCCGACCGCCCTCCATGAGCGCGCAGAGGCCCTCGATGTTGACGCCCGCGTTGCCAAGCGCCTCGCCGAGTCGAGCCCCCTCGCCGGGCTGGTCCTCGAGGGTGACCAAGAGATCCTTCGCCATGTCGGCACCTCCTTCTCGGGCTGACTCAGGTCTACGCCGGTGGGAGGGCGCGTCAACGGGGCACGGCGAGGTCGGGGACTCCGCTCGCCGCGTCGCCTATCGGCCGCCGGACTCAGCAGCCTCAGCCACTGACGCGCAGTCGACTTCGACGGCCACCTCTACCGGATCTTGCCGTTGGCACTGTGATGAATCAAACCTCTCGAGCCGTTGAGCCCACGACTAGCGTGGGCCGAGCGCCCCCAGTCCAGATCGAACATCGATCTCGACCGGGAACGGCAGTGCGGTCGCCCCGAGACTCTTGAAGTGGTCGACATCGGTGGAGTTCCAGGCCTCAGCAGTCGTCGCGAGCACGATCCGATCCGCGCGGAGAGCGGCGGCCACTCTCATCAACTTCGCCGATTGTGGCCCCCTCCCTTTCGCGCCGAAGGTTCCATTGGATTTCGCCTCAACAATGACCACTTCGCCGTCGACGCAGGCCACAATGTCGACCTCCGCCACGGCCTTGCCAGATTCCTGATCGAAAAACTCCAGTTCTGGCGTGTCCGCGTATGTCCGACTCATTGACCGAAGTTGTGCGGCAGCCAAAAGCACCACGTCTCCGTGAGCGCCAAGCATCTCGCGGAGGTTTGAGTACAGATCGTAGAACCATTTCGGCTCGGTGGACAGCCTCTTCCATCGGGGAGAAAGCAGCGCATTCATTGCTCCGCATTGGGGGCATTCATACTGCTGACCGACTCGGTCCGCGTCCACGAACGAGGGCCGGCCGCACTCCTCACACCCGAGCACAAGACCCCTGCGCAGAATTCGTGCAGAGATCAGACGATCTATCAGGTCCATGCGCTGATCCGGCGTGTATCTCGGCGACAGGCTCTCGATTGCGCTGAAAGACAGGTAGGGATCGAGTCCAACTACTACGACTTCTGGGTCACGCTCGTTCCGCGATGGGCGCCCTGTGCGTCGACAAAACGCCCGGAGCAGTGGCAGATTCTCGGAGGTTATAACCTCCAGAAGGTCTTCCCTACTGCCGAGTCGGGAACGCACAAGCTCTACACGGCGACCCGCATCGGACAGACGGACATCCAGGCCATCCTTTTCGGCCATAGCCCGGACCCACGCGACCATGGAGGGAGAGCGGAAGCGCGGTCTTCCGATGCGAGAGGTTAGCAAAGCTCCGGAGGGAACGAACCCCATCGATCGGGGGTCGAAAGTCACGCCGTCTATGCTGGAACGCAGGTGAACGTGCGGATAATACCCGTCACGAACGGTGAGGGCTCGGGACGGAAAGTCGCGCCCTCGCGGCGTAGTGTCACCCGCAGTGTTCACATCGACATACCAGTACGGCACGCGGCCCGACCCTTCTTCGAAGAGGAGTTTCGTTGGTAGCGGAGACTCGAAGCCGACCAGGGACTCGCGCGAGCCTTCGTCGTCGCTGGCGACTGGCTGCAACACAGTGGCCCCGATGTGCTCGTCGGCCATTAGCCGCATGAGGCCGCTGCTCAGATCTGCCTTCCGAATTTCGACCGTATCCTGGCGGGTGTCAATCGAAATCTGCTGCCCGTCCGCCTCGAACTGAAATCCCCATTCGTCCAGTTGCAGCTTGGCGGAGAGCTCCTGGAGATACGCGTCGGGTGCGGACGCCGAAGTCAACACAAGGTGGCCCCCGTGGTTCTCGAGCTCGGATATTTGCAGCTGCATGACTGGGCGGATACTGCGTGTCATGAGCACATCGTCTTCGACGAGAGTTGTGCTGAGCCAGACGCCGTTTCCGATCATCCGGTCGTACGCGAGCGCAAGTGCGAAGTCGTGGACAGTATCGCCAACGACGAGCACGACCCCATCGAAGTTGTGCCCGCGGGTGATGTGCACAAGTCGCTGAGCGCTGCGGAACCAGGACTCAAGTGGCTCGTCTGACTCGCCTCGCTCACCCCACACAAGATCGCTCGGGGGGCTGTGCTCCATCCGAAGGAGCCAGCCGAGCGAACCCGATTCGGGCTCGGGGCGGGCACCGGGCGCCGAGGTCGAGACCCCGAGGCGCATCGCTGCCAGCAGCGAAACGTCTGATCGCCAGTCCTCCGCCGCTGCCAGCCCAGTTGTCCCTCGGTCGGCAGCGGCCGCCAGCGGCCCATTGTCAGATGGCCCCCGATGCTTCCCGAGCGTACTGACGGTCGCCATGGGCACCTTCCGGTCTTGACTCACCCGGCCCGTGCGCATCGGCGAGCACCATGTTGTCACCTGCGCCTGCGCTCGTCGAGCGGTCTCATCTGGGTGACGGAGGTTGGAATTCGCGATCAGGCGATGCCGTTCTTCCTCGTCCTCGACGTTTCCGAACTGAATTGACCCCGGGTACAGCTTCTCCCAATCACTGAGCGGTAGCTCCAGGACGACGACGTGATCCGGGTCGTATGAGCGCACGATGTCCGCGAATTCCAGCGAAGCATCGCCTGTCCGTCGGCTGTATGGAACCAGAATGAACCCGCCGCCGCCCCAGTATTCTCCGGCAGTCGCCAACGCATACATGACCCAATCTCGCCATGCGTCGTCATCCGGCACCAAGATCGCCACCCGCGGTGGCCGGAGGCAGATCGAGCTGGATACGAATCCAAGAGAAGCACTCACAGTCGTATTGAACCGTATTCGTCCTCAGACGCCGTGACCCGATGCCACTCGCCTCGGTTGTCGGCGCGTCACTCAGCCCGGTTGTCCCCCGTTTACGGGTAAGGCACTTTCAGTGCTCCGGGGGTGACCTGGGATAGCTTTCACGGTAGCGCGCGCAACGTACCTGGAGATTGGTTGCATCGGGATTGGCGGATCTAATGTCGGCAAAGAAGCCGAGGCTGAAGAGCGGCTTTACGCTGGGAGGCGAACAAGCCGAAGCGGATCCACTTCTCTCTGGGGCGTTCTTCAACTCAAGCGACTACGACGTGATTCGTTCAAGGTCCGACCCGCGTTGCTTTATCGTGGGGCGGACGGGAGCTGGAAAGTCTGCAGCCTTCCAAAAACTGGAGGACGAGGCACAAGGTCATTGCATCCGTATCAACCCTGAGGACCTTGCGCTCCCTTACATAACTGACTTAGGCGTCATTCGTTATCTCGACTCGCTTGACGTGAACCTTGATCTCTTCTGGACCGCGCTGTGGAAGCATGTGTTGTTAGTTGAAGTCCTCCGTCACAGATATCGCGTGAACGAACCTGCCGCTAAACAGAAGTTTCTTGATCAGATTCGAGAGAAAATTACCCGCGACCCTGCCAAGCAAGCGGCTCTCGACTACCTTGACGAGTTCGAAGGTAGGTTCTGGTGCGAGGCTGAGGAACGCGTACGCGACATCACGGACAAATTCACCCAGACGATAGGTGCGGATGCATCGCTCAAGGCGGGTCCTGCAGGTTTGGGTGCTGCCGCCAGCGCCGAGATTTCTTCCGAGACTCGTAAGGAAGAAGCTGATCGTTATCAGCGAGTGGTCAATGCGACACAGATCTCGAAACTGAACAAGATGATCGCCGTTCTCAACGAGGACGTGCTAGACGATCAGCACTTCACCTATGTGGTAATCGATGATCTTGATCGCGACTGGGTTGATGAGCGGTTGGCAAACGACCTGGTGCGATGTTTGTTCAGGACCGTTCTCGACCTAAAGCGGGTAAGCAATTTGAAAGTGCTGGTTGCGCTTCGAACGAATCTCTTTCAGGAACTCGATTTCGGGCGTCGCGGCGGTGGCCAGGAAGAGAAGTTTCGTTCCTTGGTGCTCAGGATGCGCTGGACAGAATCGGACCTCGAAGAGTTGCTGGACGAGCGCGTCCGGGCCGCTGCTCCACCGTTGGGCCTCGATGCACATAGCGTCCGGGACCTCGTACCGAATCCGAACCGTACCCGCGGAAGCGCCATCAATTACATTTTCGATCGCACCCTACTTCGGCCACGGGATGCGATCGCCTTCATGAATGAGTGTTTGGGAACGGGTGTGGGAAAGACCCGTCTGTCGTGGGAGGACATCCACTCGGCGGAGGCGACCTATTCAGCGAACCGGCTCCTTGCCTTGAGAGATGAATGGAAAACGACGTACCCCGGGATCGCCAAAGTGTTCGATGTATTTCGGGGCTGTCAGGCTCGGATGACAATGGGCGAGTACACGGATCGACTGGATTCGGCCTTTCTGATCACAACGGAGCCCAACTTTGAGGGCATAGCTTGGATGACCGACCTCTCGGAGGCCGTCTGGTCTTCAGGGAAGTCGAGTTGGGCCGAGACATACGGGCCGCTCTCCGACCTGCTTTATCAACTTGGCTTGGTTGGCTTCGCTGTTGGCCAGACGAAGGCACCTCAGTTTCATTCCGAAAGTCCACGCCTCCTGGGATCAGCGGCCTCGATGGAGAAACTCAGTGCCGCTCACGTTCACAGGATGTATCACGCAGCGCTTGATGTTCGCGCGTCGAGCTGAAGGCTGGATCAGCGGCTGGTCAAGCTAGGAGCTACGTTTTTCGGCCCGATCGTGCCCGTAGAGACTCCCACTTCACACACCAAGCACGCCGACTATTGATGCGAAGCACATGTACGGGGCGTCTACGATGCGCGTCGGGGGTCTCAATGGGTGTTGCTGCTAGTTCTGGGAATACTCACACACACTCCGCGTTGAACTTGAGCGAACCACACTCAACTTCAACCAGGAGGCCAGGTGCCCAACGACTTCAACGAGGCCGGCGCAAGCTCGTTCGACGAGTTCCTTGCCCGATACCTCGCGGGTGAGCAGGCGCGACAGGCGCGGTCGATCGACCTCAGCCGGTTCCTTACCGCGCGCACCCAATCGATCCTTCAGCAGGCCGGGCGCTTCGCTCTCGAGCGCGGGCAGACCGAGCTCGACGCCCTGCACATCCTGCGCGTGATCGTCGAGGACGAGAGCGTGCAGCAGGCGATCCGCCGTGTCGGGGCGAGCCCCGAGCGCATCATCACGGCGACCGAGGCGCGTCTGCCCGCGGCATCCGATATCGCTGACATCAATGCGGCGACGATCACGCCGTCGGCCTCCCGCGCGCTGTTCCACAGCTACCAGGTGGCGCGGTCGAGCGGGGCGACGTACATCGACCCTGAGCACCTGTTCTTCGCGCTGGTGCTGGGGCAGGATGCGCCTGCCGGCCAGGTGCTCGCGCGCGCCGGCGTCACCGCCGAGGCGCTCACGCAGGGCATGCGCGAGACCGTCAGCACCGACGGCATCGATGCCGAGCACGGCGAACAGGGTCAGCAGGCGAACGGTACCGGCACCGAGGCATCCGAGACCCCGATGCTGGACAAGTTCGGCATGGACCTCACCGAGCGTGCCGCGAACGGCGAGCTCGACCCGGTGATCGGCCGTGCCGACGAGATCGAGCAGACCATCGAGATCCTCTCGCGCCGCACGAAGAACAACCCCGTGCTCGTCGGTGAGGCGGGCGTCGGCAAGACGGCGATCGTCGAGGGCCTCGCCCGCGCGATCGTCGAGGAGAACGTGCCCGAGGCCCTGCTCGGCAAGCGCGTCATCGCGCTCGACCTGCCCGGCATGCTCGCCGGCACCCGCTACCGCGGCGACTTCGAGGAGCGCCTCACGAAGACGATGGAGGAGATCGCCGCCAACACGGGCGAGCTCATCGTCTTCATCGACGAGGTGCACACGGTCGTCGGCGCCGGTGGTGCGGGCGAGGGCGGCATGGATGCCGGCAACATCCTGAAGCCGCGCCTCGCGCGGGGCGAGCTGCACCTCGTGGGTGCGACCACGCTGAACGAGTACCGCAAGATCGAGAAGGACCCGGCGCTCGAGCGCCGCTTCCAGCCCGTTCGAGTCGGCGAGCCGTCGATCGAGGACGCCGTGCTCATCCTGCAGGGCCTGAAGCCCGCGTACGAGCAGCACCACGGCGTCGAGTACACGGATGC
Source organism: Agromyces sp. NPDC058104 (assembly GCF_042884835.1). Taxonomy (NCBI): domain Bacteria; kingdom Bacillati; phylum Actinomycetota; class Actinomycetes; order Micrococcales; family Microbacteriaceae; genus Agromyces; species Agromyces sp. NPDC058104. The sequence continues at coordinate 894,658 of NZ_JBHVTD010000002.1, forward strand.
CGCGATCCGCGCCGCCGTCGAGCTCAGCGACCGTTACCTCAGCGACCGCGTGCTGCCCGACAAGGCGATCGACCTCATCGACCAGGCCGGCGCGCGCCTGCGGCTGCGCCTCGGCGTGAAGGTGGATGTCTCCGCGATGCAGTCGCGACTCGGCGAGCTCGAGGCGGAGAAGAACGCCGCCGTGCGCACCGAGCACTACGAGGAGGCCTCGCGCCTGCGCGACGAGATCTCGAAGGTGCAGGCGAAGCTCGACGAGGTCACCGAGCAGGGTCGCGCCGCGGCATCCGATGCCACCGTCATCGACGAGGCCGAGATCGCCGCGGTGATCTCGCGGGCCACCGGCATCCCGGTGAACCGCCTCACCGAGACCGAGCGCGAGCGCCTCGCCGACCTCGAGGGCGAGCTGCACCAGCGCGTCATCGGGCAAGACGACGCGGTCACCGCGGTCGCCAAGGCCGTGCGTCGCAACCGCACCGGCATGGGCGACTCGCGTCGGCCGGTCGGCTCGTTCCTGTTCCTCGGGCCGACGGGTGTCGGCAAGACCGAGCTCGCGAAGGCCCTCGCCGACCGCCTGTTCGACGACGAGACCGCCGTGATCCGCTTCGACATGAGCGAGTTCGGCGAGCGGCACACCGTGTCGCGACTCGTCGGCGCCCCTCCCGGATACGTCGGCTATGACGAGGCCGGCCAGCTCACCGAACGCGTGCGGCGCAACCCGTACTCGATCGTGCTGTTCGACGAGATCGAGAAGGCGCACCCCGACGTGTTCAACCTGCTGCTGCAGGTGCTCGACGACGGACGCCTCACCGACGGCCAGGGCCGCACGGTCGACTTCCGCAGCACGGTCGTCGTGATGACCTCGAACCTCGGCAGCGAGTTCCTCGCGTCGCGGTCGGGTGCGCTCGGCTTCGTCGCCGGCTCGGATGCCTCGGGCTTCGCCTCTGCCGATGATGTGCGCCAGCGCGTCATGGGCAAGGTGCGCGAGGCCATGCGACCCGAGTTCCTGAACCGCATCGACGAGATCGTGCTGTTCCAGAAGCTCGACCAGCCGCAGCTCGCGCAGATCGTGAAGCTGATGCTGGGTGCGACCGCGCGTCGCCTCGCGTCGCGCGAGGTCGGCTTCGAGGCCACGGATGCCGCGGTCGCGCTGCTCGCCGAACGGGGCTACGAGCCCGAGTACGGTGCGCGGCCCCTGCGCCGGGTCATCCAGCGCGAGGTCGACGACCGAATCAGCGACCTGTTCGTCTCCGGCGCCCTCGGCGACGGGGGAGCGGTGCGCGTCGACGCCCGTGACGGCGAGTTCGTCGTGGCAGCGGCGGGTGTGGTGCCGCTCGCGGCGTAACCCGCAAGACCCGAACGCCCGGCCCTCGTGATCGAGGACCGGGCGTTCGCCGTCTCGGCTCAGGCGTTCGTGCCGAGGCCGAGTGTCACAGCGCCGCGAAACTGACTCCGAGGAGCACGAGGTGGACGAGGGCCTGGACGACTGCGGCGACGCCGAGGGCGATCCCCGCGCCGGCGCGCGCCCGGGCCGCCGTGCCTCTGAGCGCAGCTCTGCCGGTCACGATCGCCACAATGCCGAGCACGACGGATGCGATGCAGAGGAGCATCGGGAGCGAGAGGAAGACGAAGATGCCCAACGAGGGCCCGGGCGGCAACCAGTCCAGAGGCACCAAATGGAGGAGCGGGTTCGCCAGGAAGTAGGCGACCGCAGCGAGGATGCCGGTCGTCAACGGCACCGTCGCGCGGGACGCGCGGGGCTCGGTCTGCGAGTACGCGGTCGAGATCCAGTCCATGTGCACAGTGTGGCGCTGCCGTGGCGAAACGACGAGGCAGGCAGCGGCCCCAATTCGGGGCAAGGCGCCCGCCGCCGTCGAGCACGATTCCGATCTTGCGTGATGGAGCCCGCGAATGACGCGGGATCTCGTCAGTGCGGCGACTGCAGCTGGTCGTCGGGCAACAGGGCGGTCTCCGGCCGGCAGCCGAGCTCGCCCGGCTCGAGCAGGATCGACGGGGCGTGCACGACCTCGACGCCGGCCGCGGTGCGCTTCACGAGCAGGCACGAATGGCCCGAGCCCATCGCGAAGCCGATCTCGCCGTCGACCACGACCACGGCCGGTTCGAACGCCACGTCGTAGGGGCCCGTGGGCCGAGGCATCCGCTCGGTCACCTCGGCGACGATGTCGTCGGCGGTCGCGTTCGCCGGCGCCGCGGTGAGCAGCTCGACGACGAGCGCCTCGGTGCCCTCGGGCACGACGAAGACGGGGTCGGTGTCGACCGGCGGGTCGATCGGCTGCGCGTCGGGCGGGCAGTCGAGGTCGTGGGCGACGGCGGCGTCGCTCGCGGTCGGGTCGGGCACGACGCCGTACAGGTCGAACTCCGACCAGAAGCAGGCGACGTGATCGTCGGCGCCGTAGCCCTCGCTCGGCACGACGACACGGAACTCCAGCCGGCCGACGGGCCCGCCCGCGCTCGCGTCGGCGTCGGCATACGCCTCGTACCCGATGAGCACGGGCCAGGCGTGTTCGGCCAGCGCCTCGTCGGCCTCGCGGGCGTAGTGCTCGATCGTGGTGTCGGATCCCTCGCCGTACAGCCCGCGCGAGAGCTCTGCCACCTCGCCGCGCGCGAAGGCGTGGGCGTCGGCGTCGATCGCCGCCGGCAGCAGCGCGCACCCCGACAGGCCCGTGACCGCCGCGGCCACGGCGAGCACGAACCCCGCCCCCCGGCGACGTTCGGGCGGTAGGGCCCCGAGACGACGCATGTCTTGAGTATCGGACGGCGGGTGGGATGCGGCAAGGGTCCGGGTCTCGATACGCGTCCTCCTTCGTCGGGCGCTCCTCGACCGCCGGAGGGCGACTCAACCGGCGGCGCTGAGTTGCTCGAGGCGGGCGGTGCCGGTCTTCGTGTGGGCCTTCAGTCGCTCGAGCACCGAGTCGAGCTGCGCCGAGCGGGGCGTCCCGGGCGGGATGCGGGCCGGGTTCGTCGCGACCGTCGAGGCCCACTCGGCGATGTCGCGCTCCGCCCCGAACGCCGCCGAGTTGCGACCGCCGACGGCGATCATGCGCGCCCACGCCGCCATCGAGTCGGGGTAGGGCGAGGGCGGTGCCAGCCGGTTCTTGACGTCGTCGTCGTCGCGGGTGGCCTCGACGTACCCGGCGATCGCGCCGCCGAACGACGGGAATCCCGCGCGGATCGGTTGGAGCGTGATCGCGCCGGGCGACCAGATCGGCACGAGCGGCCGGTACATGAGCCCCGAGCCGGCGCAGTGCACGATGAGGGAGTCGTCGGCGATCGCGACCGAGTCGCCGCCGAAGTCGAGCCGTCCGTGCGCCGCCCGCCGGATGTGGCCGAGTCGCACGACGTCGTCGATCGTGCGCAGCAGTTCGAGCTCCCAGGTACCGAGCGTGGGCGCCTTGGCCATGGTGGGCATCACCGAGCGGTCGATGCGCAGCATGACCCCGGCGTCCTCCAGCCGGAGGAAGAGCTGCTCGAGCGACTCCGCGTCGTCGGCCGACTCCATGATGTCGGCGACCATGCCGAGGAACACCTCGGGTAGCGGCTGCTGGACGGCGCGGTTCACCATCCACGGGTCGCGAGGGCGCACCCAGGTGATGTCGCCCGGGTCGACGCCGCGGCCGAGCAGCCACACGATCGCGTCGGTCGCCGTCTTGCCCGACCCGGCGATCACGTACCGGCTCGGCGCCTCCTCGACGTGGGCGAGCTCGTTCACCGGAATCACCCGGGCGTCGTCGTCGACCTCGAACGGCGGCGGCACCTCGGCGGGCACCCGCGGGGCGAGGTAGTGCGCGTCGACGACGCGGCACCGCTCGGGCACGCTGAATTGCTCGCCCGAGACCCGCGACACGAAGGCATGGTCGCCGAGGTACTCGCAGCCGGGGAAGAACTCGACCCGGCCCGACTCGAGCATGCGGTCGGCGAGGATCCGCTCGAAGTACGCGCAGATCTCCGACTTCGTCGCCCGCTCCTGCAGCCCGGCCTCGGGGCCGCGGTGCTGCACGCGACCGCCGCCGAGCCGCGTCGAGGGCACGCCGTACAGGGCCGAGGCCTGGTGCAGGCGCACGAAGGGGTAGGCCTCGAGCCAGTGCCCGCCGACGCTGTGGCGACGATCGACGAGCGCGACACGCACGTCGTCGGCATGGTCGATGAGGGCGTCGGTGAAGGCCATTCCCATGGCGCCGGCGCCGACGACGAGGTAGTCGGCCTCCACCGCGGTGGTCATGCTGGGCCCTCGGCTACCCGACCCGGTCGGCGTGGCGGTGCACGACCCGCCAGCCGTCGCCGTCGCCGTCGCGGCGATAGACCTGGGTGGCGCGCAGCGTGAAGCTGCGCGGCTCGCCGTCGATCGAGGCGGCGACCCGTTCGTAGCCCACGGTGTAGGCCATGTTGCCGAGCACCTCGAACGAGATGAGGTCGAACTCGTAGTCGGCGCAGTTCGAGAAGCTCGTCGAGAGCTCGTCGAACGCCTCGACGAGCTCGGCATGGTTCGAGACGTTGCGCCAGGCGCCGAGCACGGTGACCGGCTCCTGCTCAGCCCAGATCGCCCGGCGCGGACCGGCGTCGCCGTCGAACATCGCGCGCTCGGCCCGCACGAAGTCGCGCTGCAACCAAATCAAGAAATCCTCACGATCGGTCATGATCTCAGCATCCTCCGGTCGGCGGCCGCGCACAATGACTCACGACCCCCGTTCGTGGGCTCCCCGTTCGCGGGGCTGGCGGATCGGGCGCGACGGGTCGAGTGTTGGGTCAGTTCCGCGCCGAGCCCGACGGTCGCGGATCGACGGCGATGGTGCCGCCCGAGGAGGGCCCCATGTCCACTGCGTCTCACCCGCGCACTGCCGAAGCGACCCACCCGATCGCCCCGGCGATCCGGCTCGCGTTCGTGCTGTTCAGTGTCTTCGCGATGATCCTCGCGCTGGCGTCCCCGTCGGTCGCCTTCGCCGTCGACAGCGAGACGCAGCTGCGTTACGCGTGCGCCCAGAAGTCGAACGGACTGCTGCGCGCGGCCGGGAGCCCGGGTGACTGCCGGCCGAAGCAGGAGACGGCGGTCACCATCTGGCCCGGCCCCACCACGCTCTGCATCCAACCCGACGGGTCGGTGCGCCGCTTCACCTCGGCGAAGTCGTGCACCGGAACGAGGCCGGCGGGCACGATGCTCGTCGTGCCGAGCACGACCGGACAGGTCGCCTACTTCTGCGCCCCGAGCTCGGGCGTGCTGCGGCGAGTGGATGCCTCGACCGCATGCCTCAGCACCGAGCAGCGATACGTGATCGGCAACCAGGACCCGACCGACCTCACCCTCTCGAACGACGACGTGCTCGAGAACGAACCCGCCGGCACCGTCGTCGGCACTCTCGGCCTCGTCGACGGCGACCCCGCGGCGACGCCCGCGTTCTCGCTCGTGAGCGGCGCCGGCAGCGACGACAACGCCTCGTTCGCGATCACCGGATCGACCCTGAAGACCGCCGCGAGCTTCGACTACGAGGCGAAGCAGAGGTACACGATCCGCGTGCGCGGCACCGACGGCTACGGCGGCAGCCGCGAGGAAGCGTTCACGATCAGCGTGGCCGACGTCGACGAGGACGTGCCGCCGACCGCGGTCGCCGACACCGCGACGATCGAGGAGGACAGCGAGCCCACGACCATCGACGTGCTCGCCAACGACACCGACCCCGACGGCGGACCGATCTCGATCGACGGGGTCAGTGCCCCCAGCCATGGCATGCTGACCGTCCTCGCCGACGAACAGATCCTGAGCTACGAACCGTTCCCCGGGTACTGCAACGACCCGCCCGGCACCACGCCCGACGAGTTCACCTACACGCTCGCGCCCGGCGGCTCGACGACGACGGTGTCCGTGACGGTCAGCTGCGTCGACGACCTCCCGGTCGCCGACGACGACGAGGCGACGGTGAGCGAGGATGCCTCCGCCACGGCGATCGACGTGCTCGCGAACGACGCCGACAGCGACGGCGGGCCCCGCAGCATCACGAGCGTCGTCCAGCCCGCACATGGCACCGTCGTCATCACGGGCGGCGGCACCGGCCTCAGCTACGAACCTCACCCGCAGTACTGCAACGCCCCGGGCGGCGACCCCGACGTGTTCAGCTACACGCTCAGCCCGGGCGACGCGAACGCGCAGGTGTCGGTCACGGTGACCTGCGTCGCCGATGCCCCCGTCGCCGACGACGACCACTTCGATGGCGCCAATTCGGCGGTCGGCAACACGACCTTCGTGATCAACGACCCGACCGACGGAGTGCCGATCGTCGCCGGCCCGCACCGTGTGGTGTCGGGCAGCGTGCTCGACGGAGACACCGACAGCGACCCCGGCACCGTGCTCGCGCTCGTGCCCGGCACGTTCCCGACCCAGTTCGGCGGGAGTGTCGTGATCGAGGCCGACGGCGACACGATCTACACCCCGCCGGCCGGATGCGACACCGTGGTCGACAGTTTCGACTACACCGTCACCGACCAGGGCCCCGTCGCACCGCTCACCGACGTCGGCACCGTGATCATCGCGATCACCGACTGCGTCTGGTACGTCAGCAACGACGCCGACGGGCCGAGCAGCGGTACCTCCACCGCGCCCTTCGACACGATCTCCGAGGCCGCGACGGCGAGCGGCGACGGCGACGACCTCTTCGTGTTCAAGGGCGACGGCACCACGACGGGCTACTCGACCGCGATCGCGCTCGACGACGACCAGCAGCTCATCGGCGAGGCATCCGACCTCGTCGTCGGTGGCCGCACCCTGCACACCGGCGACCCGGCGAAGCGGCCGACGATCACCATGGCCACCGGTCTGTACGTCGTCGGCCTCGGCGTCGGCAATCGGGTCGCCGGGCTCGAGGTGCACCCCACGACCGATGGCGGCGGCGGCATCGGCGTCGTCGACATCGTCGGCGATCCGGCCGGTGACGTGACCGTCGACGACGTGCGCATCGTCGACGACGTCTCCGGTGGCATCGGGCTCGCGCTGCAAGGCGTGACCGGCACGAGCCGGATCGGCGACCTCGACGTCGACGTCATCGGCTTCGGAGTGCTCGTCGACTCGACTGAGAAGGTCGTGTTCGACCCGGCGGCCAGCGTGAAGATTCAGACCCTGGGGACCGGATGGGGATTCCTCGCGCGGCTGTCCAACCTCGAAGGAAGCCAGATCGACCGGGTCTTCGTCTCCGGTGTGTCCAACGGCGGCGGCGTCAACCTGCAGCAGACGACCGGCGCCGTCGCGTTCGGCGATCTCTTCATCAGCACGAAGGGCGCGAGCCAGGCGGGGTTCAGTCTCAACCTGACCGGCCCGGTGACCGTGCCGGCGAGTGCGAACGCGAGCATCTACGCGACCAACGGGCCGGCGGTCCACGTCGGTGCGTCGGCGGGCTCGTCGCTCTCGTTCGACAATGTGACGTCGACGAAGAGCGGCGTGTACGGCATCAACATCGACCAGATCGGCACGGGCACGTTCTCGGCGGCGACCGGTGAGCTCTCCGCGGGGTCGTCCGTGTACACCCCGTTCCGGGTGCGCGGCGGCAGCGGCGACATCTCGTACGGCGGCTCGATCACCGACGGACCCGCGACCACGAGCGTCGACATCCAGGACCGCACCGGCGGCACCGTCACGCTCTCGGGGTCGATCACCGACGGCAGCGACGCGGGCGGCGGCGTCATCGTCGAGAACAGCACCGGCGGTGCCACCGTGCTCTCGGGGGCGTCGAAGCATCTCGAGACGGGCGTCTACCCCGGCATCAAGTTCGCCTCCTCGGCTGGGCACCGTCTCTCGATCACGGGCGGCGGACTCGACGTCACGACGACGAGCGGTCGAGCGCTGGACGTGTACACCTCGGGCACCATCGTCGTCACCGGCACGGGAAACAGGCTCGCGAGCACGACCGGCATCGCGCTCTCCATCGCGCTGACCGGCATCGGGTCCGACGACGTCACGTTCGAACGAATCTCATCGAACGGGGCGACCTCGGGAATCCTGCTGGGCGCGACGGGCTCCGCCGGCGGCCTGCACGTCACGGGCGGCGGCAGCACGATTCAGGGCGGGGATGCCTCGGGCGGCACCATCGCGGCCGCCACGGGCAACGCGATCGACCTCACCAACACCGCGGATGTCTCGCTCCGCAACATGCGCATCGAGAACAGCGCCGGCAACGGCGTCGTGGGCACCGGCGTCGCCGGATTCTCGTTCGTCTCCGGCACCGTCACCGGGGCGGGTGACGCCGCCGACGAAGACGGCATCGCGTTCGACGGGGCGAACCTCTCGAACCTCTCGGGCACGGTCGACATCTCGAACAACGTGCTCACCTCGAACGAGGCATCCGGAATCTCGATCGCCAACCGGGGCGGCACCATCTCGTCGGCGTCGATCGGCGGCAACCGGATCTCCGACGCCGGTGACGAGCTCACGCCCGGCTCGGCCATCGTCGTGTCGGCGACCGGCAGCTCGATCGGTGCGGCCGCGATCAGCTCGGCGACGATCGTGGCGAACACCATTTCGGGCTTCCGTGCCGGGAACGGAATCCTGGTGATCGGCGGCAACACCTTGGGCGCCTCGCCAGCGACGCTCGGCACTCCGGGCGATCTGGGGAGGGTCGTCGCCGTGAACGCCAACAGCATGGACGGCGGCACTGGTGGCTTCGGGCACCAGCCCGATGCGTTCGCCGCCATCGACGTGTCCGGCGCCGCAAAGGCCAACCTCCAGGTGACCGGCAACGGCCGCAGCGTCGGCGCTCCGATCCGGCACGTCGACTGCCGGGCGATCATCGTCTCGGCGAGCGGCGCAGCCGACGTGGCGGCGCAGATCAACGCCAACGTGATCGAGGCGGGCAACGGTGCCGAGTGCCCGGGTATCGAGGCGCGCGCCGACTCGCTCAACGGCGTCGGGGCCTCGCTCACGGCGCAGGTTCTGGACAACACCGTGAGCCAGACGAGCGGGTCGGGTGTGGCGGTGCGCGCGCTCGGCGCCGGCGACGTCGTGGCGCAGGTGAAGAACAACACCGTGAGCGCGCCGACCGGTGGCGACTTCTCGGGCATCTTCGCGCAGTCGGGGCGGCCGATCGACACCGCGTCAGAGTTGTGCCTGGCGATCGCCGGCAACGAGACGGCGGGCAGCTCGGTGTTCGGGCCGACCATGCCCGGGATCGACCTCGCGAAAACCTCTTCCGACCCCTCCGTGAACGACTTCGGCATCGAGGGGCTGGCGCTGGGGCAGACCGCGACGCCGGCCGTCGAGAACCACGTGAACAACTTCAACCCGCTGAGCGCGCCGAGCAACGGCGGCATCGGCGTGGGCGGCACGCTGCTCTCGGAGGCGACGAGCGGATTCGAGACCTGCACGACCGGGCCGTGACGGCGCCGTCTCGAGGCGCCGGGCCTTGGGCTCGCTCGCGCGGTCAGATCGAGCGCAGGAGCGCCCAGAAGCCGACGCCCGCGGCGGCTCCAGTGCCGATCGCGACCTTCGGGCCCTTCGCCCGGCCGAGCTTGACGAGCCCGATCGCGGCGAGGGCGGCGAGTCCGAGCAGCAGGATCCACGCGATGGGGCGCAGCCCGACGAAGCGGCTCGCACCGTTGAAGAGGCGTTCGCCGAGGCTCGGTCCCGGCTTCTCGGCGTCGGGTGCGTCGGGTGCGTCGGGTTCAGCGGCGGCCGCCGGAGACATCCGCGGTGCCGCGTTCGCGGATGCGGTGGTCTGCGTGCCCGGCGACGGCGCGGTCGTCGTCGCGGCCGACGCGCGTCGCGACGCGAGATCCACCTCGACCGACTCCTGCGTGAGGTAGCCCGCGATCTCGTGCAGCTGGTCCTTGCTCTTGAGTGCCGCGCCGTGGCCGCCCGGAACCCGTCGCCGCTGGTCGATCGCGCGCCCCGAGATGTTCTCGAAGCCGTCGACCCCGGCGGTGCCGACGTCGGCGCTGCCGAGCCCCCGCAGCCACGAGCAGAGGATGCCGACCGGCACGTCGCGGGTGGCGCGGTCGATGCGCACCTCGCCCGGCTTCCACGCGCCGTCGCGGCGATGGCCGATCTGCTCGTGCTCGAACACGCGCTGCCAGTCGTAGCGCCGCGGCAGCACCGTGCCGGCGAGGTAGATGCGCCTGAACCGCATCGAGGGCACGCGATCGAGCGACTGCGCCATCATATACGTGCCGTTCGAGTGGCCGGCGAAGACGAACCGCTCGGGGTCGCGCGTCGCATAGGCCTCACCGTAGAGCCGCAGGAACTCGTGCACCTTGCGCCGACGCGTGCCCGGCAGCGCGAACTCCAGCGCGCTGAAGTAGCCGGTGTCCGGATTGATGACGAGGGTCTCCTCACCATCAGCAGGCTTCGTCGCCTCGGCGAACTCTGCGCCGAGGTCTTCGACCCAGGTGCCGAGCGCCGAGGCGCGGATGCCGTGCAGGATGAACGCGGTCGCGCCCGGCGTGCGGGGGCGCTCGTCGTCGACGGTCTCGTCGGGCCGGCCGAGGATCGCGTCCTTCAGCTGGCGGTAGCGACGGTTCGGGTCGCGCGCCGCGTCGACGTCGATCAGCCCGACATGGTCGGCGTTCGGAATCTCGTACACCTTCGCGTGCGGCATGAACTTCTGGTCGATCACGTCGGTGTGCGTCACGAGCGGGTCAGAGGTGCCGAGAATCTGGATGACCCGCGGCCGATCGTTCGTCGACCGGAACGCCTCGAGCCACCGCAGGCGGAGATCGGTGATCCAGTAGCCGCCCGCCATCACCTTCTCGAAGGTGAAGTCGAAGAACGGCGTCGCGAGCGCGTAGGCGAGCCGCCAGCGCAGGGGAGTCTTGCGTGCGTTGACGCGGTACCCCGAGTTCGGGCTGCCGAGCAGCACGATGCGCTTCACGAGCCCGGTCCACGGGTGGTTCGCGGTGCCCGCCGCGGCGTTCGCCGCTGCGGCCACCGGCGCCGCAGCACTCGTCGGTGTCGCATCGTTCGACGTCGGGTCCGCCCCTGCCTGGTCGGGCTTCGCCGCGTCGGGCACGTCCGCGTCGAGCAGGTAGGCGGCGCGCGCGAGGATGCCGCCGAAGCTGTGCCCCGCGAGGATGATGCCGTCGGGCAGCTCGACGTCGGTCGAGAGCTCGCCCGTCCAGTCGCGCAACTGCGCGGCGAGGCGCCGCACGACGTCGTCGAGGTCCTCGCGCGAGGTCGCGGTGAGCTCATGCTCGAACACCTCGACCCGCCAGGTCGGCTCGAGGTCGTTGCGCAGGCGGTCGACGAGCGTCTGCCACGGGGCCCGCTCCTTGCGGGCGCGCGGCGGCAGCCCCGGGATGAAGACGAAGAGCCCCTTCGACACCTCGCTGATGTCGGTGTACTCGGTCATGCGCGGCCCCCTGACGCTCGCTCGGGCGCGCTCAGGCTAGTGCGGCGCGGGCGTTTGCTCACCCGGGCCAGCACCGAATCTGGCCGGGAAGCTCCGCCGGGCGGCGCGCTCAGCGGCGCCGTCAGGCGGCGGGCTGCCGCTCGACCGCGAGCTTGACGGCGAAGCCGGCCAGCACGGTGCCCGACACCCACCGCTGCAGCCGCATCGCCAGGGGCCGTGCTCGCAGGAACCCGGCGAGCCGGCCCGCGCTCAGGACGACGAGCCCGTTCACGGTGACGCCGACGACGATCTGCACGGCGCCGAGCACGAGGAACTGGGGCCACACCGGCTGCGAGGCGTCGATGAACTGCGGCAGGATCGCCGCGTAGAGCAGTGCGATCTTGGGGTTCAGGAGGTTCGTGACGAGGCCCATGCCGAACAGTCGCGCGGGCCGGATCGGGGTGACCTCGGCCGGGTCGAACGCCGAGCGGCCGCCCGGCCGCAGCATCTGCCAGGCGAGCCAGCCGAGGTAGACCGCCCCGGCGATCTTCACCACGAGGAACGCTGCGGGCACCGCCGCGAACAGTGCGGCGAGGCCGAAGGCCGCGGCCGCGAGATAGACCACGAAGCCGACCGCCGTGCCCGACAGTGCGACCAGCCCGGCACGCGTGCCCTGGCTGATCGAGCGCGCCGCCAGGTGCACCATGTTCGGGCCGGGCGTCAGGGCCATCCCGAGTTCGACGAGCGCCACCCCGAATACCGCAGCCCAACTCACCAGCATGTCTCTCCTGACGTCGACCGCGTTCAGCCTATTGGCCGCGGTGCGCCGAGCCGTTCGGCCGTGGGCCGCGGGTAGTCTGACGCGGTGACCAGCAGCGGCCTCAGCCATGTGACCTTCATCGTGCGCGACCTCGATCGCATGGAACGCATCCTCACGACCGTGCTCGGCGCAGTGCGCGTCTACGACAGCGGCAGCGACACCTTCTCGCTCTCGGAGGAGCGCTTCTTCCTCGTCGGCGAGGGCGAGTCGGCGACCTGGGTGGCGACGATGCTCGGCGATGGCGGGCTGCCGCGCAGCTACAACCACGTCGCCTTCCAGGTCGAGCGGGCCGACCTGCCGGGCCTCCGGGCGACGGTCGCCGAGCTCGGCCTCGACGTGCGCCCGCCGCGCTCGCGGGTCGAGGGCGAGGGCGACTCGATCTACTTCTACGACGATGACGGACACCTCTTCGAGCTGCACGCCGGCTCGCTGCGCGAGCGCCTCGCCGTGTACGTGCCGCCGGCACCCGCGGCCGGGTAGCGCTCCCGCAGCGTCTCCGGCGTCCGAGTGTCGAGACCGGCTGACGAGGTTTCGGGACGCGGGCTCCTTCGTCGCTCGCTCTTCAACCGGCGAAGGTCGGGCGCGACACCGCTTCGGCCGCGGGCCGCGCCAGTCCGACGGCCAGCGCGCGCAACCGCGCCGCATAGATCGCGATCGCGAGCGTCGTGATCGCGTAGAGCACGAGCGCCTGCAGCGCATAGGCGGGGTAGTCGATGATCCACAGCGGCGCCGCGGGGTCGGTCGCGCTCGCCGGGTTGTCGTGCACGTAGGGCACCGCGTCGCCGAGGGCGTAGCCGATCGCCTGGCCGGCGCCGTACACGAGCACGAGGGCGCCGAGCGCCAGCCACGCCTGGCCGGTGCGACGTCGCCACACCTCGCGGGCCGACTTCAGCGCGCTTCGCGGCTCCCATCGGCCGGCGACCGGAGCCGCCATCGCGTTCATGGCGGGCGCGAACACGATCGCGGCGACGAGCAGGGCGAGCAGCAGTGGCATCCCGATCATGAGCAGCGACTCGCTGCCCGCGCGACTGCGCATGAGCTGGGGCGTGAGCATGAGGGCGAAGAGCGGCAGGCAGCCGACGGCGACGGCCGCCCACCCGCGCAGGAAGGTGACGAGAGACATGTCTCGAGCCAAGCGGATGCGCGCGGGTGGGCGGTATCGGGAGAACCCCCCGAACGAACGGGTGGACGGGCGTCGCCCGTGCCGTCAGGCCGCTGCGGCGCGCGCGTCGCGGCCGAAGTCGACGCCCAGTCGGCGAGCCTCGGCGAGGGCGGCGAGGCGGCCGGGCTCGGCGTCGGCGATCGCGAGGTTCGGCCGGAACTCGATCGCGTCGATCTCGTCGACGCCCGCCCAGCGCAGCCAGCCGTCGAAGAACGGCCGCTGGAAGTCGGCGCCGAACGCGGGCGGTCGCCCCTCGCCGTAGACCGCGCTCGTGTAGACGACCGCGGCGCGCTTCCCCTCGAGCAGGCCCGAGTAGCCGGTCTCGCCGTCGAAGCCGAACACCCAGCCGGGCTGGCTCACGACGTCGATGAACTGCTTCGCGATGTACGGCACGCCCGAGTTCCACATCGGCAGGCTGAACAGGTAGAGGTCGGCGGCGGCGAATCGCTCGAACGCGAGGCGGGCGCGGTGCCACGCGATCTCCTCGGCGCCCTCGGGCTCGTCGCCCGCGAAGACGCGCATCTTCGCGCCGGCCCCGTCGGGGCCGAAGGCGGGCAGTGAACCGTCCCAGAGATCCCAGTGCTCGACGGATGCCGCGGGCGAGGTCGCCTCGAACGACTCGACGAAGGCCCGGGCGATCTCGAGCGAGTGCGAGGCCTCGCCGCGCGGCGAGGCGGAGACGTGCAGGAGCGTGGTCATGAGCTCGATCCTTTCAAGTGTGTGCGGACGCACATAACTGAGGTGAGCGAGTCTGGCATATGTGTGCGCACGCACGCAACTGGTAGAGTCGAGGGATGTCGAGCGACGCCGAACGTGCCTGGGAGTCCCTGTTGCGCCTGCACGCGGCCGTGCTGCCCCGGCTCGAGCGCGCCGTCGCCGACGGGGGAGGGCTGCCGCTCAGCTGGTACGACGTGCTGCTCGAGCTCAACGACGGCGGCGGCCGGCTGACGATGGGCCAGCTCGCCGAGCGGGTCGTGCTCAGCCGCACCCGGGTGAGCCGACTCGTCGACGAGCTCGTCGCCGCGGGTCTCGTCGCGCGCGAGGTGAACCCCGACGACGGGCGGTCGGCGTTCGCCGTGCTCACCGCCGACGGGCGTCGCCGGTTCCTGGCCGGGGCCAAGGCCTACCTGCCGGCGATCGACCGCGAGTTCGCTCCGGTCGGCGCCGACGGGGTGGGCGCGCTCGCCGAGGCACTCGAACGCGCGCTCGCCGCGATCGACCCCGAGGCTCCGATCCGCTGGCGGCGCTGACGCGCCCGGGGTCGCGGCCGGCGCGGATGAGGAACGGAGGCCCGCCGCCGGCACGACGTCCGACCCCGCGGGCTCGCGCCGCTCGGCGATCGCGAGCTCGGCCGGGTCGCCGATGCGCGGCAGCGGACCGAGCGCGACCCAGATCACCGAGATGAACGTCAGCAGCACGCCGATCAGGAGTCCCGCGCGCGTGCCGACCAGCTCGCCGACGAAGCCGCCGGCCGCGGCGCCGAAGGCGATGGTGCCGTACGTGACCCAGCGCATGCTCGCGTTCACCCGGCCGAGCATGCGGTCGGGCGTGCGCAGCTGGCGGATGGTGATGAGGATGACGCTCGACAGCGCCGAGCCCGCGTCGCTCACCGCGAAGGCCGCGCCGAGCACCGCGATGACGAGCGGGGCGCCCCACGAGGCATCCACGACCGGAAGCAGCAGGAGCAGTGCGCAGTTCGCGATCGCGCAGCACATGATCGTGGGCCCGGCGCCGAAACGGCGGGTCGCGGCGCCCGCGAACAGCGAGCCGACGAGGGCGCCGACCGCGCCGATCGCGAGGATCAGCCCGAGCTGGAACGCGTCGAGCCCGAGCTCGTGCACCGCGTGCAGCAGGAACAGCACCATCACCCACTGGATGAACGGGTTGTAGAGCGCCGAGAATCCGAGGTTGGCGACGAGGAATCGGTCGCGTCGGACGAACGAGAGCCCCTCGCGCAGCTCGACCGTGAAGCGCGCGCGCCGCGGTGACGGCGTCTCGGGTGCGTGGATGCCGGCGACCGCCACCGCCGAGACGACGTAGCCCACGGCCGTGACGAGCAGGGCGAACGGCGCGGTGAGGAGCTGCACGAGCATGCCGCCGACGCCCGGGCCGCCGACCTGCACGGCGGCCGCCGTCGCGGCGAG
The DNA here is from genome assembly GCF_042884835.1 of Agromyces sp. NPDC058104. Taxonomy (NCBI): domain Bacteria; kingdom Bacillati; phylum Actinomycetota; class Actinomycetes; order Micrococcales; family Microbacteriaceae; genus Agromyces; species Agromyces sp. NPDC058104. Next base: position 910,099 of record NZ_JBHVTD010000002.1, read on the forward strand.
GCGCGAGTTCGCGCGCTCGAGCCCCGCGGGCGGCACGACGCTCGGCACGATCGACTGGTAGGCCACCTCGAAGAGCACCGTGAAGCATCCGATCGCGGCCGCGAGCAGCAGCAGGGCCGGCATCGTGAGCAGGCCGCCGATCGCGGCGACGATGATCGCGACGGTGAGCGCGGCGCGGCCCCAGTCGGCCGTGACGATCATCGGGCGGCGTCGGTGGCGGTCGACGAGCACGCCGAGGGGGAGTGCGAGCAGCAGGAACGGCAGCCAGCGGGCCACGCCGAGCAGCCCGAGGTCGAGTGCCGAAGCGCCCAGCACGAGCACCGCGAGCAGCGGCAGCGCGAGCTCGGCGACCTGGGCGGCGGCGACGCCGGCTCCCTGGGCGAGCCACAGTCGGGAGAAGTCGGCCGGCAGTGCCGTTCGAGACCGCCTAATGGTTGATCGCATCAGCATGCATTACACCTTGGCAGAACGAATCGAATGCGTAAAGTCGGCTTCGCCCATTAGAATCGGGTGCATGGCTGTCACCGCGCCCTACGTGCCCCGCGAGACGTTCGCGCAGATCAGCGGCGCCGTCGCCCTCGATCTCGTCAACACCGTCTCCTGGCGCGCGAGCGACGAGCGGCTCCTCGAGCACCTCGGCCGCTACGACGACGTGCGCCGCTGGGCGCAGCAGCTCGGCGTGATCGACGCACGCGAGGCATCCGCCCTGCTCGCCCTCGCCGACGCGCACCCCGACGAGGCCGCAGTCGAGGCCGCGCGCGTCGTCGAGCTGCGCGAGGCGATCTTCGCGGCCTGCTACGAGCAGGCCCCCGCCGACCCGATCGCCGCGGCGAACGCCGAGGCGGCCGCGGCCGGCCGGCTCGAACGCGACGGCGACGGCGCGGGGTGGGGCTGGGCGTTCCCCGTCGACCTCGCGCTGCCGCGCCGTCGCATCGCCCTCGCCGCCGTCGAGCTCCTGCAGCGCGACGACCTCGATCTGCTCGCCCGGTGCTCCGACGCCGAGTGCGGCTGGGTGTTCCTCGACCACTCGCCCCGCCACAACCGCCGCTGGTGCGTCGCCGCCGACTGCGGCAACCGCAACCGGGTGCGCGAGTTCTACGCGCGCCGCCAGGCGTCGTCGGGCGCAGTGCCGGCGTAGTCGCGGGCGAATGGCCCGACGGGCTCGCACCAGCAGCGACGGTCGGTAACCATCGCCACCGCGCAGCTGTCGGGGAGTCGCGACGGAGAATCGGTGGTGGAGCAGAGTTGCAGAGCGATCCTGCCGGGAGACCTCCCGACCGCGACGCTTCGGCGAGATGCCGCGTGCCGGCCGATGGGGGATGCCAAGGCGTTCGTCGATCCCGACGGGTTCGCGTGGGCGCCGGCCACCGGCGCCGGCTCCGGTGCGGCCTCGGACTGAGACCGCACCGACGCCGGCGACCGGGCCGCGACACTCCGACCCGCTCACCGCCCCAGGTCGATGCGCCCACCCCCGAACCGCTCGCGCAGCAGCCGGTCGTGCGAGACCAGCACGACCGCGCCCGCGAACGTCTCGAGCGCCGACTCGAGGTCTTCGACGAGGTCGGGCGAGAGGTGGTTCGTCGGCTCGTCGAGCAGCAGCAGCTCGTGCGGCTCGCCGACGAGCAGCGCGAGTTCCAGGCGTCTCCGCTGGCCGTATGAGAGCGCACCCACGGGCACCGCGAGGTCGCGCGGGTGGAAGAGCCCGAGCGGCATGAGCCGGCCCTCGGCCGTCACGAGATCCTCGCGGATGCCGGCCGCATAGACCTCGAGCAGCGTTCGGCGGCTCGGCGGGATGACGCTGTGCTGGCGCAGCTGACCGATGCGCGACGTCGCCGTCACGACGCCAGCCTCGGCCCGGCGCTCGCCGGCGATCACCTGGAGCAGGGTCGTCTTGCCGATGCCGTTCGGCCCCGTGACGAGCAGGCGCCCGCCCGGCGAGAGCTGCAGCTCCTCGACGGAGGCCCCGGCGACCCGTACCCCGGAGAGCACGAGCAGCGGGGCATCCGACTCGGCGGCGACATCCGGCTCGCCGTTCGCGACCGGTGCTGCGTGCATGCCCACCGCCCGGAATGCGAGCCGCTTCGGCGGCGGCGCGACCGGCTCGGCGAGCAGCCGCGACATCCGGGCCTTCGCGTTGCGGATGCGACCCATCGCCCCGTGGTCGCGGCCGCGGGGCGTGAAGGCGCCCACGCCCATGCCCGCCTTGTCGAGCTTGCGCGGGATCGCGGCGAGCCGGCCCGCGTTCGCCGCGACGAGCTCGCGGTTGCGGGCGAGCTCGGACTTCCAGTTCTCGTACGCGAGCCGGTGGCGCTCGCGCTCGTTCGCCTTCGCGACGAGGTAGCCGGGGTAGCCGTCGCCGTAGCGGGCGACCGACGCCGCGTCGACCTCCCAGATCACCTGGGTGAGCGCCTGCAGGAACGCGCGATCGTGCGTCACCGCCACGACCGTGCCGTCGTGCGCGCGCAGTCGCTCGACGAGCCAGCGCCAGGCCTCGTCGTCGAGATCGTTGCTCGGCTCGTCGAGCAGCAGCAGCTCGGGGTTGGCGGCGATCGTCGCCGCGAGCGCGACCCGCGATCGCTCGCCGCCCGACAGGGTGCGCCACGCGCGGTCGCGATCGAGCCCGCCGACGCCGAGCGCCTCGAGGGAGGCGTCGAGCCGCGCCGGCGCACCGTAGCCGTCGCGCGCCTCGAAGCGCGCGATGAGCGCCGAGTACTCGGCGAGGGCCTCGTCGAGCGCGGCGCCCTCGAGGCCGGCGAGGTGCTCCTCGGCCGCGTGCATGGCGCCCTCGAGCGCGCGCAGCTCGGTCGAGCAGGCGTCGATCGCGTGGCGGACGGTCGCCTCCTCGGGCAGCTCGAGCACCTGGTCGTGGATGCCGACGCCGCCCGCGAACCGCGCGACGAGCTCGCCGGCGTCCGGGAACAGGCCGCCGCCGATGAGGCGCAGCAGGGTCGTCTTGCCCGAGCCGTTGTCGCCGATGACGCCGACGCGTTCGCCGGGCCGCAGCGACAGCTCGACGCGGTCGAGCACGACGCGCTCGCCGAAGCGCTTGGTCACGGCGTGCAGTGAGAGTTGGCTGGTGGGGTACACGGATGCTCCTTCCGCGGCCCGTCCGCGAGGACGCGGACGCCGGCCGGGCGCGTCGGGGGCACCGCGTGAGCGGGTGCGCGCGAGCGTCGACGGCTGCGGGCCGGATGTTCAGTGGTCGGTTGCGCGTCGATCAGCGGCGCTCAGCGCTCGGCGCCGGCTGCGGTCGATGCGGAAGCCGTGGAGCAAGGCTCGACACGGCTCACCACTCAGGAGTAAATCAGCGTACCCATCGCGACGACGGTAGCAGTTCGGGGCAGATCAGGGAAGGGGGGCCGGTCCGGCGGCGTCGCCGCGCGCCGGACCGGCCGAGCCGTCACCGACTCACGCTGCGGCGGGGATCTCGTCGAGCGAGTGGTACACCGGGATGCCGCGCCCGCGCGCGATCGCGACGTCCTGGTCGGCGCCGCGCGACTCGCCGGGCAGCCGCAGCACGGCGTCGCAGTGCTGCAGCAGTCGCTCGGCGGTGGGGTACATGACCTCGGCTGCGAGCGGGTCGCTCGGTCCGGCGGCGCCGGCGCTCGAGAGCACGGGCAGCGCCACCCACTCGCCGATCATCGGCACGTGGCCGGCGCGGAAGATCGGCCAGGCCGCCTCCTCGAGCCGCCGCAGGTTCTGCGCCATCAGTTCGGGGTCGCCGCCGGTGCCCGAGGCGTAGGGGCCGGCGATCAGGATCATCATGGGCATGCTCATATGTGGCACAATAGTGCACAAACGTGAAAGAACGGGAAGGACCACGGATGCTCGCCGCCGCGCGCAAAGACCTGCTCCTCGAGCGACTCCGCCGCGACGGGCGCATCGTCGCGAAGGAGATCGCGATCGAGCTCGGGCTGTCGGAGGACAGCATCCGCCGCGACCTGCGCGAGCTCGACGCCGCCGGCCTGGCCGTGCGCGTGTACGGCGGCGCACTGCCCGCGTCGCCGGCCGTCGTCGACTACGCGAGCCGCGCCCGGGTGGCGCCCGAGAGCAAGCGCCTCGTCGCGGCATCCGCCGTCGCGCTCATCGAACCGGGCACGACCCTCATCATCGACGGCGGCACCACCGCCCTCGCCATGGTCGAGGCGCTGCCGACGGCGCTCGAGTGCACGATCATCACGCACAGCCCGACCGTCGCGGCGGCCCTGCTGGATCACGCGGCCGAGGTGTTCCTGATCGGCGGCCGGCTCTTCAAACACTCCGCCGTGGCGTGCGGTGCGGCCGCGGTCGAGGCCGCCGGCCGCATCAGCGCCGACCTCTTCTTCCTCGGGGTCACCGGCGTGCACCCGACCGCGGGGCTCACGACCGGCGACGCCGAGGAGGCCGCCATGAAGCGCGCCCTCGCGTCGCGCGCCGCCGAGACCTACGTGCTCGCGAGCGCCGAGAAGCTCGGCGCGGCCTCGCGGTACGCGGTCGTTCCGCTCGACGCCGTCGCGGGGGTCATCACCGACGGCGACCCGGGCGGGCCGACGCTGAGCGAGCTGGCTGCGGCCGGGGCGCCGATCGTCGCAGCGAGGGCCGGGGCGGGGGCGTAGCGGGCTCGCCGTTCGTGCCCGCCCGCGGCCGGCCGCCCTCAGCCCGCCACCGCCAGCTTCTCGAGGATCACCGCCTCGCGGCGCTCGTCGTGCACCGACCTGGCGAGCTCGAGCGCCTCGCGAAGGAGCTCGCGGCGCTCGGCCTCGGGCCCGCGCTCGGCCTGCATCAGGAGCGTGCGGATCCAGCAGCGGGCGTCGCCGAAACGCCGGAACTCGTGCGAGAGCTCGTCGAGCTCGAGCGCGGCGCCCGGCCTGCCGATGATCTGCTGCACCATGGCGGCGTGCGCGAGCTCGTGGTCGTTGTGCGAGGCGCGCGCGTAGTCGACGCACTCAGCGGCGAGCTCGGCGGCCCGATCGAGGTCGAGTCCGGCCTCGGCCGCGGTGAGCGCGATCATGTACCGGGCGTTGTTCACGTGCATCGCGTCGCCCGCTCGCCCGTAGTCGTGCATCGCCGCGGCGAAGTCGGCCATGGCCCACTCGGGCGAACTGCGCCGCAGGGCGACTCCGCGCATCTGCCGAGTCGCCGCGAGCTCCCAGCGGTCCTGGAGCGCGAGGGCGAGCTCCTCGGCCTCGCCGAGCCGCGCGAGCGCGATCGCCTCCTGGTCGAGGTACGCCGCGGCCATGCCGGCGAGGTGCAGCGCAGCGAGCCGCTCTCGGTCGTCGCCCGCGATCGCGAGGGCGCGTTCGGCGAGCTCGGCCACGGCGTCGAGATCGAGGAACGTCAAGGCGGTGCCGAGGTCCAGGAGCTGCTGCGGCGTGGCCTCCCCGATGACCTCGGCGTCGTGCGCGACCGCCGCGAGCGTGCGCACGCTGTCGACGTCGGAACCGTACTGCTCGATGCCGACGCCGAGCGACGACGCCAGGCTGAGGGTGATCGGATGCCGCGTGGCGCGTGCCCAGCGCACGGCGGCGTTCACCTCGGGGCAGAGGATCTCGGAGGCGTGCATCGCCTCGAGGCTGTCGTCGAGCCGCGCGCGGCGGGCGAACGGCACCACGATCGCCTCGATGAACGTGGCGTGACGCTCGAGCACCTCGCGGGCGAGCGCCTCGTCGGTGCGGGCACGCACGAAGTCGCGCAGTACCTCGAGCAGCCGGAACCGGCGCGGCGAGCCGCCGATCGCGACGATGAGCGACTGGTCGAGCAGCCGTACGACCGTACCGTCGGCGCCCGGGTGGGTGACCGCGCGGGCGAGGTCCATGTCGAAGGTGCGCGGCAGTGCGGCGAGGCGGCGCAGCACCTCCTGCTCGTCGGGGTCGAGCAGGTCCCAGCTCCACTCGAACGCGGTCTCGAGGGTGCGGTGCCGGCCGCCGGGAGCGGCGCGGTCGAGGGTCGCGAAGTCGTGTTCGAGGCGCTCGCCGAGTTCGGCGAGCGAGAGATGGCGGGCCACGGATGCCGCGAGCTCGATCGCGAGCGGAAGGCCGTCGAGCCGCGCGCAGATCCGGGCGGCCTGCTCGCGCTCGCCGTCGCGCGGCGGATCGGCGACCGCGCCGGGGCCGAGGCGTTCGAGGAACATCGCGACGGCGGGGGAGTCGGCGCCCTCGGACGGCAGCGGCGCGAGGGCGACCACGTGCTCGCCCGCCTCGCCGATCGGGGTGCGCGAGGTCGTCAGCACCCGCAGCCCGGGAGCGAGGGCGGTGGCCCGGGCCACCACCTCGCCGACCGCTCCGCCGACCCGGTCGACGTTGTCGAGCACGAGCAGGTACTCGCGCGTCGAGAGCGAGGTGGCCACCGCCCCGAGCGCGTCGACGCCGGGAGCCGATTCGAGGTCGAGCGCCCGGGAGATGCGGGCCACGACGTCGACCGGCTCGGCGTGCTCGAGTTCGACGACGACGGGCACGCCCGCGAAGGTGCGCGCGAACTCGAGGGCGAGCCGGGTCTTGCCGACGCCGCCCGGCCCCGTCAGGGTGACCCAGTGCCGGGCGCCGACGGCCTCGCCGAGGCGGTCGAGATCGGCGTCGCGCCCCACGAAGACGTCGTCAGGTACCCGCACCGACGTCTCGCGCAGCCCGATCGACGCGGCGATGAGCTCGGCGCGCGTCTCGGCGTCGAGCTTGCGGCGCAGGCTCGCGACATGGCTCTCCACCGTGCGCACCGAGATGAACATCTCGCGCGCGATCTCGGGGTTGCTCAACCGCCGCTCGATGGCGGCGAGCACCGCACGTTCGCGCGGTGTCAGGCGGGGGTTCGACACGTTGACATGGTCGGCGCACGACCGGCGGGCGGCATCAGTGCTCACCCTGTACTGATGCCGCCCGCCGGTCGTGCGTGTCGTCGCCTCGCCCGCTCAGATCGCCGGGCGGGGGCCGCCCGTCGGGGGCCGGCCGAGACCCAGCCGGTCGAGCAGGGTGCGGAGGATGCCGGTGCCGGCGAGGCCCGGGCGGGGCGTCGCGCCGGACGGCGCGGGAGCGGAGGCATCCCGCCCTCGTCTCGTGGCCGACGCGGCGCGCTCGTCGGCGAGCCGTTCGAGCGCGGCGCGGCGCTGCTCGAGCACGCGGACGAGGTGCGCCTCGCGGGCCAGATGGATGGTGTGGACCTGGTGATGGTCGCTGAGATTCACGGTGGTTCCTTCATGCGGATCGGCTGCGCAGCCCGGCGGCTCAGCGCCGGGTCGCGGTGACGAGCAGGTACTCCCACTCGAGGGCGCCGTTCGCGTCGCTCGCCAGTTGCTCGTCGCCGAGCACGGCGAGGGCGTCGTCGAGCGCACGCACGGCGTCGGCGTCGTCGGCGATGCGACGGTAGACGGCGATCGTCGGACCGTAGTGCGACTTGAAGTAGTCGCGGAACTCGGCGCCGTTCGCGAACTGCGTGATCGCGACGGTCTCGCGGACGGCGACGAAGTCCTCGACCTCCTCGCCGAGCAGCCCGCGCACGTGCACCTCGTCGCCCCAGCGCGGGGCCGGCGTCGCGCCCTCGGGCAGCGGCGGGGCGAACGGCTTCATCACGCCGAACATGCGGCCGATGAAGCCCTCGGGCGTCCAGCTCAGCAGGCCGATCCGGCCGCCGGGCCGCACGACCCGCAGCAGTTCGCTCGCCGCGGCCTCCTGGTGCGGCGCGAACATGATGCCGACGCACGAGATCGCCGCGTCGAACGCGGCGTCCTCGAACGGGAGGTCCTCGGCGTCGGCCTCGCGCCACTCGAGCGAGACGCCCGTCTCGGCCGCGTTGCGGCGCCCGACGGCGAACAGTTCGGGCGCGAGGTCGCTCGCGACGACCGAGGCGCCGCGCTCGGCGGCCGGGATCGCGGCGTTGCCGCTGCCGGCGGCGATGTCGAGCACCCGGTCGCCGTCGCGGACCCCGGTGGCGGCGACGAGTCGCGGCCCGAGGCTCCAGATGAGGTCGGAGGCGAGCCTCGGGTAGTCGCCCGAGGCCCACATGCTGCGGTGCCGGGCCTTGAGTTCGCGGTCGGCGTCGCTCGCCGTCGTCGCGGTGGTGTCGGTCATGTCGTGCTCCTCGTGTCGGTGATGACGTCGGAGCGAGTGTCGCCCTGGGCGGTGCGTGCCGCATCCGTGCAGTGCACGGAGATCTGCACGGAGCGGGGACGTGCGGACGCGGGGCGTCGCACCGTCTCGGCCCCTGCTGCGTCGAGGTCGAGGTCGAGGTCGAGGTCAGGCGCCGGATGCCGCGGCGCCGCGCACGAGCGTCGCGTCGAGCCCCGCGATGAGCGCCTCGAGGCCCTGGTCGAAGGTGTCGAGGTCGCGCATGCCGGAGACCTCGGGTGGCGCGGTGCCCGCGGCGCCCGGGCGTTCGGCGGTGCGGCTCCGGGCCCACACCACGAGGAATCCCGTCGCGTAGGCGTCGACGATGCCGAGGATCTGGCGCGCCTCGGCCGCGCCGAGCCCGGCGCGCTCGAGGCTCGCGACGACGGCGACGAGGTGCGGCGCGACGGGGGAGGTGTCGTACGGCGCGAGCGCGAGCAGCTCGAAGCTGTGCGGCAGCTGCACCGCGAGGTCGCGGTACGAGCGCAGGGTGCGTCGCACGGTCTCCTGCCACGGCTCGCCGGGCACCTCGCGGAGCTCGAGCCGCTCGATGAGCCGGCCCACGATCGCATCGACGAGGTCGTCGCGGTTGCGCACGTGCGTGTAGAGGCTCATCGGCGCGCGGTCGAGCTCGGCGGCCAGTCGGCGCATGGTCAGGGCGTCGAGTCCCTCGCGCTCGACGAGCGCGATCGCGGCCTCGATGAGGTCGTCGCGGCTCACCGTGCGGCGCGGTGCGGCCTTCGTGCGGGATGCCTCTTGACGGGACGCCATGCGTGCAAGAGTATCGTCCGTACAGTGTACGCTTCCGTACGGCGTACGGAAGCGCGAAAGGCACCACCACATGGAACTGTTCCGGCTCACCGCCACCGAGGCATCCGAGCTCATGCGACGTCGCGAACTCTCGCCCGTCGACCTGCTCGAATCGGTCATCGCCCGCACCGAGGCGACCGAGCCCGTGATCAACGCGGTCACCGAGCAGTGGATCGACGAGGCCCGCGCGGCGGCCGTCGCGTCGGAGGCGCGCTTCGCCGGCGGCGAGGCGCTGCGCCCCCTCGAGGGCATTCCGCTGATGCTGAAGGACGAGCAGCCGATCGCCGGCCGCCTCCTCGAAGACGGATGCCTCCTCGAACGCGGCAACATCGCGGACGAGACCCACCCGATCGTCGAGCGCATCCAGGCGGCGGGCGCGGTCGTGCACGCACGCACCACGACCCCCGAGTACTGCTGCGCCCCGGTCACGCACTCGAAGCTCTGGGGCGTCACCCGCAACCCGTGGAACCCCGACTTCACCCCCGGCGGCTCCTCGGGCGGCTCGGGCGCGGTGCTCGCGGCGGGCTCGACGCTGCTCGCGACGGGCTCCGACATCGGCGGCTCCATTCGGATCCCCGCCTCGTTCTGCGGCGTCGTCGGGTTCAAGCCGCCGTTCGGGCGCGTGCCGGGCATGGCCCCCTTCAACTCCGACACCTACTGCGCCGACGGGCCGATGGGCCGGAGCGTGGCCGATGTCGCGATGCTCCAGAACGTGATCTCGGGGCCGTGGGTCGGCGATGCCGCCTCGCTCCGCGAGATCGCCGCCGTCTCGGGCGAGGCCGGCTCGCTCGACGGCGTGCGCGTCGCGCTCTGCCTCGACCTCGGCGGCTACGACGTCGACCCCGCCGTCGAGGCGAACACGCGGGCGGTCGGCGCCGCCCTCGTCGCGGCCGGGGCGACGGTCGACCTCGTCGAGCTGCCCTGGGGGCCGCAGCGCACCCTCGAGACCTCGTGGCCGCACTTCGGCGCCGTCATGGGCCCGTTCATCGAGAGCATCGTCGAGGGCGATGCGGCACGGGCCGAGCAGCTCATGCCGTACACGCGGGCGTTCGCGGCGCAGGCCGCGGCCGGCGGCGACTACGTCGGCGGGCTCGTGGCCGAGTCCTCCTTCTACCGGCCGTTCGCCGAGCTCATGACCGGCTACGACGTGCTCGTCTGCCCGACCGTCGCGACCACCGGCCTCGCCGCCGACGAGCCCGCCACCGACAGCACCGCGATCTTCTCGCAGCTCATGACGCTGCCGTTCAACGTGATCGGCCGCGTGCCGGTGCTCGCCGTGCCGTCGGGCCTCGCGCCGAACGGCGTGCCCACCGGCGTGCAGATCGTGGGCCGGACGTACGACGACGCCGCGGTCTTCCGCGTGGGCGCCGCGCTCGAGCAGGAGCTCGCCCTCTGGACCGACCGCTCGTGGTGGCCCGCCGTGTAGGCGCCCGCCGCGACCCCGCACCCTCGCTTCACCCCTGCCGTCATCACCGTCGCTGACAAGGAGTCCCCAATGAGCACGTCCCCGTCCCCGTCCCCATCCGCAGCCCCGCCGTCCGCGTCCGGGCCCGCCCCGTCGCCGACCGACACCCGAGGGCTGGCCCGCGGCCGGCTCGGCACCTTCGACATCTTCTTCTTCGTCGTCGCCGCGGCCGCGCCGCTCGCCGTCATGGCGGGGGCGGCACCGCTCGCGTTCCGCCTCGGCGGCATCGGGGCGCCCGGCGCCTACGTGTTCAGCGGGGTGGTCTACCTGCTGTGCGCGGCCGGCTTCACCGCCTTCGCCAGGTACGTGCGCAACGCCGGGGCCTTCTACGCCTTCATCGGGCGAGGGCTCGGCCGGTCGGCCGGCGGGGGTGCTGCGATCGTGGCGCTGCTCTCGTACGCGCTCATCTGCGGCGGCTTCTACGGCTTCTTCGGCTTCTACGCCGCGGCGACGTTCAACCCGATGCTCGGCCTCGAGGTGCACTGGTCGGTCTACGCGCTCGTCGCGCTCGCTGTGGTCGCCCTGCTCGGCTACCGGCAGGTCGACATCGGGGCGCGCGTGCTCGCGGTGCTCATGATCCTCGAGGTCGCGATCCTCGTCGTCATCGCGGTCGCGGTGCTCGCGACCGAGGGCACCGCGAACTTCTCGGTCGAGCCCTTCGCCCCCGGCAACGTGTTCAACCTCGCGAGCGGCGGCATGTTCGTGCTCGCCCTCGGCGCGTTCATCGGCTTCGAGAGCACGGCCATCTACGCCGAGGAGGCGCGCCGTCCCGAGCGGACCGTGCCGCGCGCGACGTACCTCGCCGTCGGGTTCCTGGCGCTGTTCTACGGATTCATCGCGTGGATCGCCGTCGCCGCGCTCGGCGTCGACGGGCTCGTCGAGTACAGCCTCTCCGACGTGTTCCAGGGGCTCTACTTCATGCTCGCCGAGTCGTACCTCGGCGCCTGGGCGAGCACGGTGATGGGCCTGCTCATCGTCACGAGCATCCTCGCTGCGACGATCGCGTTCCACAACGCGACCTCGCGCTACCTGTTCTCGCTCGGCCGCGACGGGCTGCTGCCCGCCCGCCTCGCGCGCACGCATGAGCAGCACCGCTCACCGGCGGTCGCGAGCCTCGTGACGACGATCTCCTCGCTCATGCTGATCTCGGTCACCCTGGTGCTGAACGGCGACCCGTACCTGCAGCTGCTGCTCTGGACGAACGGCGTCGGCATCATCGGCGTCGTCGCCCTGCAGCTGCTCTGCATGATCAGCGTCGTGCGGTTCTTCAGCCGAGGCCGGCGCGGGCACGGGGTGTTCCGGGTCGTGATCGCTCCGCTGCTCGGGGCAGCCGGACTCGTCGCGGGACTCGTGCTCATGCTCACGAACCTCGACCTGCTCACCGGGCGCACCGACTGGGTCAACTGGGCGCTCATGGCGACGCTCGCCGTGGCGGCGGTCGTGGGCGTGGTGCTGGCGGGCCGCGCGCCGGCGGTCGCGGAGGCGGCCGACCGGGCGTAGTCCCGGTCGGCTCGCGCACCGGCCGGTCGCCGTTGGCTGGGCACCGGTTCGCCGGCCGGGGCGCGCCGGTCTGGGCGCAGGATCACCCGCCCGCCGGCCATCTGCGTGTCGGGCGGGTTCTCAGTTCACGACAGCGGTACCGAAGTACCGAAGTACCGAAGTACCGAAGTACCGACGTACCGGGTGGCCGACGAACGGCTGCCGCGGCCGAGACCGCCGGCCGAACGACGGCGCGCTTCCGACGATCCGGTGTCAGTCCTCCGACGATCCGCCGCCGGCGGGCGCGCCGCCGAGCGACGTCGGCGAGGCGAGCCCCGCCCGCGCCGCGGTCGCCCCGGCCCCGGCGGACGCGCCATCGGCGCCGTCGCCGCCGAAGCGGTCGAAGCGGAACGGCTCGAGGTCGACCGCCGGCTCGGCGCCCTCGGCGAGGTCGGCGAGCACGAGGCCCATGAGCGCCGAGAACTTGAAGCCCTCGCCCGAGTCGCCGCAGGCGACGGTGACGCCGGGCAGCGGCGTGCCGATCACGAAGCGGCCGTCGGGGGAGTCGGTCCAGGTGCAGACCTTCGCGTCGACGACCTCGGCGCCCTGCATGCCGAGCTCGGTGCGCGCGTACTCGAGCAGCATCGCGGTGCGCGCCGCGTCGGGCGTGCGGTCGTCGTCGACGCCCCAGTCGGCGTCGCGCAGGGGCGCGTCGAGCCCGAGCTTGTAGCCGACCCCCGGCGTCGCCATGGCGTACAGCGTCGGCCGGTCGCCGCTCGCGATGTCGATGAGGTCGGGCAGCTCGTCGAAGGGCTGCGCCGGGTCGGCGACGTGCACGACCTGTTCGAGGTGCGGCCGCAGCGGCACGTCGAGCGCCAGGCGCTCGAGCAGGGCGGATGCCCCGGGGCCGGCCGCGACGACGAGCGCATCGGCCTCGAGCGTCTCGCCGCCGGAGAGATGCACCCGGCGCGGGGCGGAACCCGAAGCATCCGCCTCGAGGTCGACGACGTGCGCAATGCGCAGCGTGCCGCCGGCCTGCTCGAAGCGGCGCAGCTGCGCCCGCAGCGAGGCCTCGGCGAGCACCGGGCCGGCCTCGGAGGTGTAGATCGCGCCGCGTCCGTCGGGCACGAGCCCGGGGAACCGGCGGCCGACCGCATCGGCGTCGAGACGCTGGTGGGGGATGCCCTCCATCGCAAGGGTCCACTCGAAGGCGTCGAGCGCCGCGGCCGAGTCGCGCCAGACGAGCCCGCGGCGGAGGAAGACCGGTTCGCCGGCGATCTCCGAGAGTCGTTCCATCGCCGCGAGGCTCTGCCGGGTCATCCGGATCTTCGCCGAATCGGGGTCGGCGAGCCGCCAGATGCGGGTCGGCCCGTGCGACGACGACAGCGGGTTCGCGGGGCCGTACCGGTCGACGAGGGTGACCCGGTGGCCGCGTTCGGCGAGCTCGGCCGCGGCGGGCAGCCCCCACGCGCCGGCGCCGATGACGATGATCTGCATCCCACCATCCTCCCTCGCGGGTGACGGGTGTTGCGTCGCGCGTCGCGCCGGCGTCAGCGCGAGCGTCGCTGTTCGTGCCGCCAGATCGCCAGTTCGACCCGGTTGCGCACGCCGAGCTTCGTCATGAGGCTCTCGACGTGCGTCTTCACGGTGCTCAGCGAGATGTGCAGTTCGCGGCCGATCTCGGAGTTGCCGAGGCCGCGCGCGACCGCGTCGAGCACCTCGGTCTCCCGCTCGGTGAGGGGCGTCGCCGGGGCGGCAGGCGGCGTCGGAACCTCGCCCGCGAACGCCGCGATGAGGCGCACGGTGATGTTCGGGTCGATGAGCGCGTCGCCACGCGCGGCCGCGTGCACCGCCTCGGCGAGCAGCACCGCGCCGGCGTTCTTCAGCAGGAACCCGCGCGCGCCCGCCCGCAGCGCGCCGTAGACGTACTCGTCGAGGTCGAAGGTCGTGATCACGACCACCGGGATCGGGTCGGCGACGTCGGGGCCCGCGAGGAGGCGGGTCGCCTCGAGCCCGTCGAGCACGGGCATCCTGATGTCGAGGAGGCACACGTCGGGCCGGATGCCGCGGGCGAGGCGCACCGCCTCGGCGCCGTCGGCGGCCTCGGCGACGACCTCGATCCCGGGCTGGGCGTCGAGGATCATCCGCAGTCCCGTGCGCACGAGGTGCTGGTCATCGGCGATCAGCACGCGCACGCTCATGTCGGCCATCCCGTCCGCGGGAGCACTGCGGTCACCGTCCATCCGGCCCGGCCGCCGCCGAGATCGCCCGCGTCGCCGGGCCCCGCCTCGCAGCGGCCGCCGAGCAGGGCGGCGCGCTCGGCCATGCCGGTGAGCCCGTAGCCGGGTCGGGCGGATGCCACGGTCTCGCCGTCGTCGCGGACCTCCAGCCGCACGCCGTCGGCGTCGATCGACACGCGAGCGTCGACGAGCGTCGCACCGTGCGCGTGCCGCCGCGCGTTCGTCACGGCCTCCTGCGCGATGCGGAACACGGCCGCACCGATCGCCGGGGGCACCGAGGCGGCGTCGCCCTCGATCGCGACCGAGACGACCGGCCCGCCGGGCGACGAGCTCGTGAGCCGCCCGAGATCGTCGAGACCCGGTACGGGGGCCAGCTCGGGGGCATCCGATCGCCTGAGCACCCTGACCATCGCCCGCATCTCGTCGAGGGTGCGCGAGGCCTCGCCCTCGATGACCCTGAGCGCCTCGGTCGCGGCGTCGGGGCGCTGCGCCGCGACGGCGGCGCCCGCCTGCGCCTGGATCGCGATCGCCGAGACGTGGTGGGCGACGGTGTCGTGGAGCTCGCGGGCGAGCTGTTCGCGCTCGAGCAGCCGCATGCGCTCGAGCTCGCGGGCCCGGGCGCCCGCGCGCCAGCGGAACGCGAGACCGAGCGACCCCGTCGTGACGACGACCGCGAGCCCGCCGACGAGGTCGACCGGCGTGCTCGGCTCGAGCAGCAGCGGGGCGAGCGTTCCGGCGAGCACGAGCGTCGCGCCGCCGACCATCGCACGGCCGCTGCCCCAGCGCAGCACCGCGTACACGAGCACGAGGAAGTACGCCGTCGCGTACAGCTGCGGGTCGCCGCCGACCACCAGTGAGACGAGCGTGCCGATGCCGAACGCGACGGCGAGCATCGTGAACGGTCGGGTACGCCGCCACAGCAGGGTCGGCACGAGCGCGACGAGCACGACCGCCCAGCCCCAGCGCCACGGCACCTCGGGGCGCAGCGACGCCTCGAGCAGCACGAGCGGCGGCAGCACGCCGACGAGCACCCAGTCGCGCCAGACCCGTCGGGGCGGCGGCGGCGTCGCGGCCGGCGAGCGCCACAGCGCGCGGACGGGGCTCGTCATGCCCTCATGATAGGTCGGCGCCCGCGGCCGGGGCAGGAGCGGCGGTGGCGGGAGCATCGGCGGTGCGTCCGGCGCGCCGCGTGCGCCCCGTGCGCGCGGCGTGCCCGGTGCGTCCGCGTGCCGACCGGGCGCGACGACGGATGACGATCTCGGCCACCACGAGGTTGATCACCCAGCCTGCGCCCATGAGCACGGCGTGCATCGCCTCGCCGGGCGCGCCGAGTGCGAGCGTCCACGGCAGGAAGGTGAACACCTGCGTGCCCGCGCCGAGCCCGATCGCGTAGGCCCGCGTCATCCACGCGCTGTGGGTGCCGACATCGCCCCGGCGGATCGCGAGGAACGCGACCACGATCGCCCCGGCCATCGCCGTGCCGAAGCCGAGGCGCATCACCATCAGCGCCGGGCCGTTCACCGCCGGCATCTGGTAGGCGAGGGTCATCCAGAGCGCCGACAGCGCCGAGAGGAGGCCCGCGGGCGCGACGATGCGCCCGGCGACCCGGTGCCAGCGGCGCCGCCGGAGCGACGGCGCGAACTGCAGCGCACCGAGCACGAGGAACACGATCGACCCCACGATGTGGATGATCACGGGCACGGGGGAGTCGAAGAACCGGGCGTTCTCGGCGGTCACCGGTCCGCCGCCCGTGAGCTGGGTCAGCCGGAACGAGCCCGCGGCGATCGGCACGAGGCTGAGAGCGATGAGGCCCGCAGGGGCGAGCCACTCGCGGCGTCGGGGTGAATCGGTCATGCGTCGATGCTCGTGCGCGGCCCGGGGCGTGCGCATCGGCCGGCGGGCTCGAACCGCCTCGGCCGATCGGCCGATCCCGCTCGGGTGGCGTGCGGCGATGCGGCGGTGCGACGGCGCGGTGGAGCGACGGTGCGGTGATGCGCCGGCGCGATTCGACCGCCGTCGTACACCGCTCGTTCACCCGCGCGTGGGCTCCGCGTCACCGCGGCCCGGTCGAGTGGCTCCCGACCCCCGCACCCCGCCCGCGTCAGGAGCGTCCGCATGCCCGTGCAGCACCCGAATCCACCCGCAATCCGGCGTCGTCGCGTGCCCGCGATGCTCGCCGCGCTCGCCGTCGCCGCCTCGGGGCTCGCGGTCGCCGCGAGCCCGAGCCCCGCCACCGCCGCCGAAGCCGGCGTCGTCGTCAACGAGATCGTCTACGACGACGTGGTCGCCGGCGCGGTCGACGCGATCGAGCTGTTCAACGCCGGGGCATCCGGCGTGGATGTCTCGGGCTGGAAGGTCTTCGACGACAAGCGCGAGGAGTCGGGCGTGATCCCCGACGGCACGAGTCTCGCCGCCGGCGGGTTCCTCGTGCTCGAGAAGGACGGCGCGCCCCTCGGGTTCCCGTTCGGCCTCGGCAAGGGTGACACCGTCACCCTCGTCGACGCGGCCGGCACCGACGTCGACTCGTACGCCTACGCGGCCACCGCGCCGCTCGCCGACTGGTCGCGCTGCGCCGACGGCGGCGACTGGGCGCACGGCACTGCACTGACGCTCGGCGCCCCGAACACCTGCGAGGCCCCGGCCGCCGACGGCCGAGTCGTGCTCAACGAGGTCGACTCGGGCCCCGCCGACTGGATCGAGCTCGTCAACCCGGGCGACGCGGCCGTCGACCTCGCGGGCGTCGAGATCCGCGACAACTCCGACGACCACCGCTGGTTCTTCGCGGCCGGCGCGAGCCTCGCCGCGGGCGAGCGGCTCGTGGTCGACGCCGAGACGGAGGGCGTCGACGTGAGCGGCGCCCCGCAGCAGTTCCAGGCCGCGATCGGCATCGGCGGTTCCGACTCCATCCGAGTGTTCGGCGCCGACGGGGCGCTGCTCGACGAGACGTCGTGGACGGGGCATCCCGCCATCGACGGCGACGAGGCGGCCGCGAGCTACGCGCGCTGCCCCGACACGACGGGCGCCTTCGGGCTCGCTCGCGTCACGCCGGGCGCCGCGAACGACTGCGTGCTGCCCGCCGTCGCGATCAACGAGGTCGAGTCGAACGGCGACGCGACCGACTGGGTCGAGGTCGTGAACACCGGTGCAGCGCCGGTCGACCTCTCGGGCTGGACCCTCATGGACAGCGACCCCGCCGGCCACGCGGCCGACGTGACCCCCGTCGCCGCAGGCACCACGCTCGCGCCGGGCGCCTTCTTCGTCTTCGACGGCGCGAGCCACTTCGCCTTCGGGCTCGGCGGGGCCGACGTCGCGACCGTGCGCAACGCGAGCGGCCTGACGGTCGCCGAGTACGCCTGGACCGAGCACGCCGCCGTCACGTGGGCGCGCTGCCCCGACGGCACGGGCGACTTCGCCGACGCGAAGACCGCGACGAAGGGCGCGACCAACTGCGGCGACGGCGGCGGCGAGCCCGGCGGCCCCGGGGAGCCGGTCGCGGCGGACTGGCCCGGCTCGCCCGAGGTGCGCGTGCTCGACGAGACCGCGATGTTCCTCGAGGACTCCTCCGGCCTCGACACGCAGGCGACCGCCGACGGCATCGTGCTCTGGGCTGTCGACAACGGCACCGGCACCTTCTGGAAGCTCGACGTCGCAGCCGACGGCACCGCCTCGTTCGCCGAGGGCTGGGCCGAGGGCAAGCGCGCCCGCTTCCAGCGCGATGCCGCCAACCCGGCCGCGGCCGGCCCCGACGCCGAAGGCATCACGGTCGACGGCGACGGCCGCGTCTACCTCGCCTCCGAGCGCGACAACTCGAAGAAGGGCGTGAACCAGAACGTCGTGCTCGCGGTCGACCCCGACGCGCCCGGCCCCGACGTCGTCGCCTCCCAGGAGTGGGACCTCACCGCCTCGCTGCCGCAGGTCGCCGCGAACACCGGAATCGAGGCCGTCGAATGGGTGTCGGATGCCTCGCTCGCGGGCCTGCTCGTCGACCGCAACACGGGCGCGCCCTACGAGCCGGCCGACTACCCCGGGCACGGCGACGGGCTCTTCTTCGTCGCCGTCGAGGACAACGGCTTCGTCTACGCCTACGCGCTCGGCGCCGACGGCGCGATCACGCAGGTCGCGGAGATCGACCCGGGCCTCGGCGGGGTCATGGCCCTCGACTACGACACGGTGATCGGCGAGCTCTGGGCCGTCTGCGACGACGGCTGCGAGGGCCGCTCGGCCCGCATCGCCTTCACGGGCGGCGAGCCCGAGATCAGCCTGTTCGCCCGGCCCGCGAGCATGCCGAACCTCAACAACGAGGGCTTCGCGACGATGCCCGCGGCGCCCGAGGACGGCGCCACGGCGCGCACGGCGTCGGCCGTCGTCGCGGCGGATGCCGCGGCCGAGCGGCCCGTGTGGTGGTTCGCCGACGGCGAGCAGCCCGGCGCCCTCCGTGCGGGCACGCTGCCCGCTGCGGCGGGGGAGCCGGGCGGGGAGCCCGGACCCGGCGACGGCGGCGACGGCGGCGATGGTGGCACGGGCGGCGGCGACGGCACGACCGACGGCACCGGCTCGCAGCCCGCCGCGTCCGACGGGCTGGCCGAGACCGGCGTCGATGCGGGGCTGCTCGCGCTCGCACCGCTCGCCGTGCTCATCGCGGGTGTGGGCATCACGCTGCTGATCGCAGCGCGCCGGCGCCACCGTGCCGGGACTCACGCGTCCCCCGCGGCCGAGTAGGAGGACCGCGCCACCCCACGCGCGGCGCGGCCGGGCGACTCCGCCTGGAGCGCCCGGCCGCGTCGCTACGTCACTGAGTCGCTCGGTGACTCAGTGTCGGAGTGCGATGGCGGCGGCACCTCCTCAGGGAGCTCTAGCGGCAATCCGGTCGTTCTCGACACGCCCGTGGCGGCCAAATCCCGTGGTCCTCAGGGCGAGCAAGGCGTGCCAGGAGCCCGGGGCGGCGGCACGGAATTCCTCCGGGACGCCTGCAGAGGACTTCAGCCCGGGTTGATCACGGCTCAGGGCACGACGGTCATCATGCCGAGTGCGATGACGGTGACTCCGAGCTCTGGGCCGCGAACGCGTACTGCGTGCCGCTCGAGTCAGCTGAGGGCGTGAGCTCCACCACTACAGTCAACACAGGCGCCACCGCGCTCGGAGGCATGCCCCAGCGGCCCGCATTATCACCTCCAGCCAGTACAACTCGACGGAGACCACCGGTTGACCACCATTCGCACCTCCTCGGCGGCCGCCGCAGGCTTGCTCGCGCTCGTCCTGCTCACCGGCTGCACCACTTTCGACGCCTCGTTCCAGCCCGACACCGAGACGAACCCGCAGACGGCCGCCACGGCGGCAGCACCGATGGAAGGGGACTCGGACGGGGACGAGGAACTCTCCGAGTTCGAGAAGCAGGTGCTCGCAAGGAACGCCGCCCGCGACATCACGCTTCACGATGGCACCGTCGCCGTCGTGACACCCGGACAACCGCTTCCGCAGCCGGTCATCGATCAGATGGTCGCCGACGCTGCGCCCGGCGCGGCTCAGGCACAGACCGACGACGAGTTTGCGCCCATGGCGGGCATCAGAAGCCTCCGCGAGGTTGCGGGCTCATACGCGAACGAGCTGGATCGCACCGTCGTCATCGTCTACTGGGGCATCGGTGCCTGGGGCACGGTCTCCTCTGTCGACGAATCCGGTGGGACCGGGCTCGCCGGCACCAGCGACTTGGATGCGATGGTCGCGGCGGCTACCGACTGGGCCGACTCGCACGACGCCTACGTCGTCGTCGTCGAGTAACCACCCGATGCCGTCCTTGGACGCCGTGCGGGTCAGCGGACGTTCCCGCGAAGCCCGTCGATCGGGCGTTCGTCCCAGGTCGCGAAGGGGTCGCTGCCGACCTCTGCCATGAGCGCGGGGCGGGCGGCCTCCGCGGCGTCTTCGGATTCCCAGAGCGCGATGCCCACCAGGCGGCCGCTGCCGTCGTCGACGACGCCGGTCCACTCCAGTCCCGGCTGCTCACGGGCGACTCTGCTGTAGCGCTGCATCGAGTCGAGCACCTCGTCGCGATGCTCGGGCTTCGGTGAGTGCACGGAGACGACGGCGTACGTCATGCCTGCAGCCAAGCACGTTGCGCGCGGAGACGGAACTACCAGATGGTGCCGCCGCCGACCGAGATGCCGGCCCAGGTGAGCGCGATGAAGATCCCGGCGAACACGACGGGTGCGATGCCCTTGCCGCTGCGTGCGAGCCCCTTGAGGAGGGCGATCACGGCGAGGATCGCGGCGACGATGGAGAGGCCGCCGCCGAGGATCAGCCCGATGAACAGCGGGATGGGCATGAGCACGAGGCCGGCCAGCGCGATCCAGAAGGCAGCCCAGGCAGTCGGATTGGAGCGACGTTCGACGGAGGAAGTCATGGTTCATTGTCTCGTATCCGCCGCCGGCAGCCCCGATCAGGCCCAAAGCTCAGCGCGACGCGCGGATCACTCGTCGACGGTCTGCCAGACGGCGGCGTCGTCGTCGGTGCGGCATTCCTCGGGCACGTCGGACAGCTTGATGTAGCCGCCACCACCCTCGATGGAATCGCCGAGCTCCACGGCTCCCAGACCAGGCACTTCGACGCTTCGCCCGTCGTCGGCGAGCGTGGTACCGAGCGGGAACTGGAGGATGTGCGTGTCGCTGCCGGACTGAAGCGCGAGACAACCCATCGGTGTGCGGGCCAGTTCGCCGACGACGAGAGCCTCCATCACGTCCTCCGGTTCGGTCGAGGCCGCGACCATGATCGAACCGCCGACGCGTTGCACGGACGGATTCGACGCACCGGGGACCCCGCAGCCCGGCAGAAGCGTCGCGATCGCCACGGCGATGAGCACGAGCCCCCACTTCATCTCGTCAGGATGACAGCACAGCGGCGCTCGCCGCCAGATCTGGCGGCAACGGCTAGCCTGAACAGGGCTCGGCGAGGGAGGGGCGATGGGTTCTCAGATCTGGAAGTACTCGGCGGTCGCGCTGCTCTTCGTGGCGACGAGCGGATGCACCACAGGCGGCACCACAGGCGACAGTCCAGGAGAGCGCTCGACGGCGGAGCCGGGTGGCATCGAGATGTCCGTCGCACAGACCTGTCGGTCGGGATCTGCACCGGAGTGCATCTCGGTGAACGGCGAGTACATGATGATCCTCGAATCGGACTTCCTTCGGGCCGGCGTCGAAACGGCAGAAGCGGTCGAGGATGACACGATCAACGCGCTCGACGTGACGTTCGACGATGACGGAGCAGGCGTCTTCCAGGAGCTGACCGCCGAAGCCGCCGCCTCCGAAGGCACCGCGCTCCTGGTGATCAAAGTCGGAGACGAAGTGTTGTCTGCCGTGACGGTCGTTGAACCGATGCACGGCGATACCGCGATGATCGTCCTCCCACCGGACGCGGACGCGAACGAACTGGCTCGGATGCTCCGCGGCTCCTGAGGAGAAGGATCGGAGCATGGACGACGGAACCGGCGCGCGCACGGCGGCGGACGTGGACGGGTCAGCTGTCGGCATTCGACTGGTCGTCGACGTCGCCAACGTCGTGGGCTCGCGGCCCGACGGGTGGTGGCGCGACCGGGCCGGCGCCGCGACGCGCCTGCTCGCCGCACTGCCACCGCTCGTCGGGCGCGAGGTGCGCGGCCCCGACGGCGCCGCGCTGCGCATCGCCGAGCTCGTGGCCGTGATCGAGGGAGCCGCGAAGGCGGCCGCGCGACCCGAGGGCATCAGGGTGGTAGCCGCTCCGGCGGACGGCGACGGCAGCATCGTCGAGGTCGCCGGCGACGGGGCATCCCATCGCCGGACGCTCGTCGTGACCGCCGACCGCGGGCTGCGCGCCCGGCTCGCCGACGGGGTACTCGTCGCCGGGCCGGGGTGGCTCAACGAACTGCTCGGGCGCTGAGGCGCGCCGATTTTCGGAGGGTGGCGGCGCGACGATCGGTGTGCTATACCCGGAGGGGGTATCAAACGCCAGCAATGCGCGAGGAGGGGCAGCGATGAATCCGACCGACCGCGCGGTATCTGCCGCGACCGAGACCGACGTGCCGACCGCACGGCCGTCCGCCACGTTCATCGTGATCGCGCTCGTCGTCGGCGTCGCGAGCGGGTTCGGGCTGCTGTTCAGCGGCTACCCCGATGCGCTCGGCGCGGCGGTGCCCATGACCGCGCTCGGCATCGCCACGCTCTGCTACCTCGCGGCGGCTGTCACGGGCCTGCGCTGGGTCGCCTGGCTCGTCGTCGGGGTCGGCACCGTGATGGTCTTCGGCGCCGAGCTGCTCGACCTGCCGCGGTGGGCGGTGCTCGCTGCCGCGGGCCTGGTGCTGCTCGTCATCGGGTTCATCCGGCGGCCCCGCGCGACCACACCGCAGGCGCTCGCGATGGTCGGCTTCTTCGGCGTCGCCGTCGCGGCGCTCGCGCTCGACCCACGCCTCGGGCTCGCGCTCGCGGGCCTCGCGCTCGCCGCGCACGCCGGCTGGGATGTCGTGCACTACCGCCGCAACGCGGTCGTCGGTCGCTCGCTCGCGCTGTGGTGCATGGGGCTCGACCTGTTCCTCGGGCTCGTCTGCGTGGGCATCGCGATCGCCGGCTGAGGTCACCGCGCGAATCGCCCGCCGGTCGAGGTGGCGCCGCCGAGCAACGTCGCTTCGACACCCGCGTGGCGCCCAGACGCCCCAGACTGGGTGAGACGCCGTCGCTGCCGGCCATCAGCGGTCGAGCACGATCAGTCACTCCGATCCCGAAAGAAGGAGCCGCCCCGCCCATGTCGACCCGACTCATGGAACCCGCCTTCGAGTACTGCTTCGAGCTGCGCTGCCAGGTCGACGACGAACTGCCGCTCGGCGGCTCGACCCCTGGAGAAGGGCGGCACTTCGCGCGCGTCTCGGGCGGCACCTTCGACGGGCCCAGGCTCAACGGTGTGGTGCTGAACAGCGGCGGCGACTGGTGGGTCGGCCGCGGCCTCACCGTGGAGCTCGACGCCCGGTACGTCATCGAGGCCTCGCTCGACTCGGGCGCGGCCGCCGTCGAGGTCGTGAATCGCGGCATCTGGCGTACCGACGACGCGACCTGGGCGCGCATCGAGGCGGGCGAGGACGTCTCGGAGCAGGACCTGTACTACCGCACCGCCTTCCAGTTCCGCACCGACCACCCCGAACTGCAGTGGCTCACCGAGTCGCAGTTCATCGGCTACGCGCGGGCCGAACCCGGCTTCGTCATCATCCGCGTGTTCCGCCTCCTCTGAGCGGGCACGCCGGCCGCGCGCCTCCCGCGCTCAGCCGGCGGCGGCCGTCGCCCGCCAGAACGTCGGCAGGCCGCGGCGGGCGATGAGCCACTCGGCGACGACGAGGTTCGGCAGCCAGCAGAGGAACGGCACCAGGGCGTACGCGTTCGCGAAGACGGCGTCGAAGTCGAACTCGCCGGTCGCGAAGGGCAGCTGCGCGACGATGAGCAGCGGCAGCCAGATGCGGAGCGCGACGGCCGCGTAGGTGAGGGCGAAGTTGCGCATCATCCAGGCGCGGTGGCTCGCGACATCCCGCCGGCGGATGGCGCGGTAGCCGAGCCAGCCGGTCGCGAGCCAGAGCACGCCGAGCGAGCCGAAGCCGACCAGGCCGACGAGCCCCGCGTCGTTCACCGGGGCGATCACGAGGCCGGCGACGCCGCCGAGGCCCACGGCGACGAGGTAGCCGCGACCGGTCCAGCGATGCACGCGCGGATGCCTCGTGCGGAGGCCCTGCCAGAACTGCAACGGGCCGACGACCAGCGCGAACCCGCCCGCGACGATGTGCGCGTAGAACGCGAGCTGCACGGGCCACGGCTGTTCGGCGTAGTTGCCGGCCAGGCCGCCCGACGGCGTCTCGGCGAGCTCGCGCAGCGAGGCGGTGAGGTACGGGACGACGGCGAACGCGGCGATTCCGAGGGAGGAGAGGAGCACCCACGTCCACCCGATGCGGCGGGCGGCGAGGCGGCGGCGAGCCGGCGGGGGCGGCGTGATGACGGCGCTCGCGGCGGTGGCCGCGCTCGCGGCGGGGTCGGCCGCGGCGGCGACGGGGTCGGTGATCGAGGGCATGGCCGCACGCTACGAGCCGCGCCGCACGGCGGTTATCGGGTGAACCCCCGGATCGGGGCGGGGGTCGACCGGCCGGGCGGCCCGCCTCAGATGACGACGTCGATCTCGTCGTCGGCGTGCGAGCCGACGTACTGCGCGTCGATCAGGATCGGCAGGTGGTCGCTCGACCCGCGGGGGAGCGTCTCGACGCGGCGGATCTCGAAGTCGGCCGAGGTCGCGAAGTCGAAGTGCCCGCGGAAGTACTTGTACCGCGT
The DNA here is from genome assembly GCF_042884835.1 of Agromyces sp. NPDC058104. NCBI lineage: Bacteria > Bacillati > Actinomycetota > Actinomycetes > Micrococcales > Microbacteriaceae > Agromyces > Agromyces sp. NPDC058104. The sequence continues at coordinate 934,487 of NZ_JBHVTD010000002.1, forward strand.
GTACGTGCGGCTGTCGCTGAGGGTGAGCTCGTAGCCCGCGTTGCGGACCTTCTCGGCCAGGTTGTCCTTGAAGACGGGGTAGTTGTAGTCGCCGACCATGAGGGTCGGCAGGTGCGGGCCCATGAGCTGCAGCGAGCCGAGCGCCGAGTGGATCTGGTGCCGTCGCAGCGAGTTGAGCGCGGTCAGCGGCGCCGCGTGGAACGACGCGACGATCACCTCGCGGTCGTGCTGCAGGTCGACGAGCCGGGCGCCGAGCAGGCGCTCGTGCGCCGGGCGCAGCACGCGGTCGTGCAGCGACTTCTTCAGCGCGAACGCCCGGATGTCGCGCGGCGTGAACCGGTCGGGCCGGTAGTAGAGCGCGAGGCCGAGCCGGTTGCCGGTCGTCGAGTGCGCGAGCCGCAGCCGCCCGACCTCTTCGGCGAGGTTGGTCGTGTCGCACTCCTGCAGGCAGAACACGTCGGGGGAGTAGCGCTCATCGAGCGCCGCGAGTTCGGAGATCGCGCGGTGCTTGCGGAGGTTGTAGCTGATGACCAGCATCACCTCAGCCTAGGTGCTGAAGGTGAACGCCCGCCGTGGATGACGCGACGGGTCACACCTCGCGTCCCGACGGCGCCGCGAGCGCCGCGCGCACCTCCTCCTCGACGAGATCGGCGTTGATCGCCGCACCCGCCATGCTGCCCGCCGCCATCGCGTAGGGCACCGAGGATCGCGGGTCGGTGACGTTGCCCGCCGCCCACACGCCCGGCACGCTCGTGCGGCCCATCGCGTCGACGACGGCGAACTCGCCGCCCATCGGGTGCGCGGCCCGGTCGACCGTGAGCGAGCGCAGCACCGGGTCGTTCGGTTCGGGCTCCGGGCCCGCGAAGATCGCGTCGGTCGCGACCTCCGTGCCGTCATCGAGGCGGATGCCGCGGAGCGCTCCCGCCTCGTCGGCGATCACCGCCGCCACGGCGCGATCCTCGATGCCGATGCCGCGCGCGAGGAGGCCGGCGCGTGCCTCCTCGGGCAGCTGCGCGCCGTGCGCGAAGACCGTGACCCGGTCGGAGAGCTGCCGCATGAGCTGGGCCTGGTGCACCTGCGCGGCACTCGTGGCGAGCACGGCGACGCCCCGGTCGCGCGCCTCCCAGCCGTCGCAGTACGGGCAGACGAACGCCCCTCGGCCCCACTGTTCGGCGAGGCCGGGAACGTCCGGCAGGACGTCGGTCAGGCCGCTCGCGACGAGGAGTCGTCTGGCGAGCAGTCGCTCGCCGTCGGCGAGGTCGAGCGTGAAGCCGGAGGCCGGGGCGTGCGCGTCGGGGGCGACATCGTCGGCCGCCTCGGCGCCGACCGCGACGCCGGAGCGCAGCGTCACGCCGTCGTAGCGCCCGAGCTCGGCGCGCCCGTCGTCGAGGAGGGCGAGCGGTGAGCTGTGATCGCGGCCGAGCACGCCGTGCATGTGGCCCGCGAAGCGGTTGCGCGGCCGGCCCTCGTCGAGCACGAGGACTCGCCGGCGGGAGCGGCCGAGCATGAGCGCGGCGCTGAGGCCGGCGCTGCCGCCGCCGACGATGATGACGTCCCAGGTCTGCTGCATGTTCCGATCTTGGGTCGTTCATGATGGACTGGCAATCCGGTTTGCCGAAACAGCAAGGAGTCCCCGTGTCCGTCGACGCTCCCGCGCCGCCCATCGACCGGATGCTCGACGGCGTCTCCGCGCGGCTGCGCGAGCTCCGCACCCGCCGCGGGCTGACGCTCGCCGAGCTGGCGGAGGAGACCGGCATCTCGGCGAGCACCCTGTCGCGCCTCGAGTCGGGCGGCCGGCGCCCGACGCTCGACCTGCTCATCCGGCTCGCCGCGGTGTACCGGGCGAGTCTCGACGACCTCGTCGGCGCACCGCAGATCGCCGACCCGCGGGTGCACCCGAAGCCGTTCTACCGCGACGGCACGGCGATCATCCCGCTCACGCGCAGCAACCCCGACGTGCACGCCTTCAAGATGGTGCTGCCCGGGCACGCGCCCGACGCGCCGGTCGAGCAGCGGGTGCACGAGGGCTACGACTGGATCTACGTGCTGAGCGGCCGGGTGCGGCTCGTCCTCGGTGACGACGAGATCGTGCTCGAGCCCGGCGAGGCCGCGGAGTTCGACACCCGCACGCCCCACGGCACGGCGAGCGCTTCGCTCGAGCCCGCCGAGATCCTGAACCTCCTCAGCGCGCAGGGCGAGCGGGTGCACCTCCGGGCCACCCGCTGATCGCTCGCCGACGGCGCTCGACCCGCGCGGCGGCGGGGCCGTAGGCTGGCGCGCATGCCGTTCGTGTTCACCATCCTGACGCTCGCCGCCCTGGTGTACGCACTCGTGGACATCATCATGCGCGACGAGTCCGAGGTGAAGCAGCTGCCGAAGTTCGGCTGGATCCTGCTCGTCGTGCTGCTGCCCCTCATCGGCACCGTGCTGTGGTTCACGCTGGGCCGCGACTACTCGTCGGCGCCCCGCCCCCGTCCCCGATTCGCCGCGGCCGCCGGTGCGCAGGCCGCACCCGTCGCCCCGCAGGCGCACGTGGTGCCGCGTTCGCCCGACGGCCGCACGACCGAGGAGCAGCTCGCCGACCTCGACCGCGAGATCGAGTACTACGAGAAGCGGGCCGAACTCGAGCGGCGCAGGCGCGAGCTCGGGCAGGGCGCCGCCGAATAGCCGTCGCGATCGCGCATCGGTGCCACCCCTGAGGACGCGGGGGAAGCTGAGGTTCTATCATTCCGGCGGGTCGACTGCGCCGTCCCCGGCTGCACGGCCCGTCGGGAGGGACCGTGAACGCGATCGACGGCGCGCTCGCCGAGGTGGCCGACACCTCCGACTGGGGCGCCTTCCAGTCCGGGATCATCGCGCCCTTCGTCGACTTCGGCGTCGTCTGGGCGGTCGCCTGGCTCGTCTGCATCGTCGCCGCGCGACTGCTCTCCGCCCTGCCGCAGTGGACGCGCTCCTCGGTCACGCGACGCTCGAGCATGAACGCGAAATGGATCGGCGGCCTCATCACCGCGATCGCGGCCGCGGGGTTCGTCGCGGCCGGCGCCGCGACGAGCGTGGCCGGACCGTGGCTGCCGCTCGTCTGGGTCGGGATCGGCCTCCTCGCCGTGGCCGGCGTGCTCGTGCTCGCCTTCGGGATGGCGACCACGCCGTGGCTGAAGATCGTCGTGGTCGGCTCGGGCGGGTCGACGAACGACGCCTGGGCCACCGAGGTGGCGGTGCGCATGCGCGAGCTCAACGCCGACAACCCGAGCGGCCGCGTCGAGCGGCCCGACGGCTCCGACCTCAACGAGCTCGTCACGATCGCCGACCGCACCGAGAACTGGGCCGTCGCACTCGTCGGCGGCGCGATGTCGATGCTGCTCAACCTCACGCCCTGGCGCCTCGAGGTCACGGTCTTCGACGCCGTGTCGGGTGTCGCGCGGCTGCGCCGCAACGGGCGCATCGTCGAGGACGCCCCGCTCGACCTGCCCGCCGAGCCGGCCGACCGCGAGCATCCGGGCGAGCTGCTGGTGCTCTCCGCGGCGTTCGCCGCGACGACCGTCGCCGAGTGCTACCCCGACATCATCGGCTTCTACAACACGCGCGAGTGGCTCGGCCTCGGCCTCATCGGCATCGCCCGGCGCACCGCCGACGACGACCTGCGCGAGCAGTACATCGCCCGGGCCATCCAGGCCGATCCGCGGAGCATCCTCGTCGAGTTCGAGGACGTGTACGAGCGCTATCGCACCGCCACCGACCCGCAGAGCCTCCACGACCTGCTCGACCGCCTCGAGCCGATGATCCACGTCGCGGCCGTGCTCGCGGGGCGCACGGTCGACGCGGTCCACGACGCGAGGGTCCGGCCCTGGCACGTGCTCGACTGGGAGCCGAAGCGCGACACCGACGAGGCGCGCCGCCGCTGGCGCAGGGTCAGCACGCATCCCCAGCCGCAGCTGCTCCTGCTGCGTCTGCTCACCTACTACACGATGACGGTGCGCAACTGGCTCATGTCGGGCGACGCGGCACTGGCGAGCGACAGCGAGCGTCTCGCGTGCACCGAACGAGCGGCCGGCATCGTGGCGGAGTTCGTGGCGGTCCTCGACGAGATCCCCGCGCGCGAGCGGGCCGCCGCGGAGGAGGTGCTCGAGCGGATGGAGCAGCGGGCGGGACTGGGGCTGCTGCTGCTGCTCGACGACCTCGAGGGGCTTCGCGGAGGCGAGGCGGACGACCGGTTCCGCGACCGCCGCGCGACGGCGGAGGCGTGGCGGAAGGCAGCGATGGACTCGCCGGAGGTCGAGGTGAAGTACTCGGTCGCCTGCTATCAGAGTCGCCGGATCGCTGCGGGGCGGGCGGAGCTCGACGCCGAGCTCGCCGACATCGTCGAACGGCTGAGCGGTGTCTGCTGGGTCGAGGAGTACCGCGACCTCGCGATCACCGACCCCGAGCTCATCCCGCTCGGCCGCGAGCCGGCGATGCGCGACGCAGTGCTGTTCGACATGCAGGACGGCTGGCAGATCGACCGATTCAGGGCGCCGCGCCTGCCGCTCGAATGGGCGGGCGTCCGCCGCCCCGAAGATCTGGCCGCGCCGGCCGTGCAGCACCGCGTCGTGCAGCGCTCGGGTCTCGACGAGTCGGAGGTCGCGACCCTCGCGGACGCCGCGCGCATCCTGCGTGCGGCGCTCGAGGCCGAACTCGACTTCACCGGCGAGGGCGACGATGCCGAGGCATCCGCGCGGCGCGCGCGGCGCGAGCGCTGGGCGCGGCTCCGGGCCGCCCGGTGCCTGCTCGATGCCGAGCGGCACAGCTCGCGGAGCCTCGTCGCCGAGTACGAGGACGACCCCGAGTCGATCGTCGACGATGTCGCCCGCGCGATGTTCTGGGTCGCGGACGACGAGGAGCTGCGTGCGGTCGGCGACTATCTCGGCCGCCTCGTCGAGCTCGTGCGCGAAGGGATGCCGAGCGCACCTGCGGCGGTGGAGGCGGCGGCGGGTGCGGCGGCGGACGACCCAGCGGGGAACGACCAGGGCGGCCGGGTCGCCGGTGCGGATCGGCCCGCGCCGCAGGGCACATTGGTGGCATGAGCGAGACCCCGAACGAGGCGGCCGGGTTCCCGGCTCCCCGCGTCAGATCGTCCCGAGCTCGAGGCGCAGCTCGACGGTGTCGCCGAGATCGAGCGACTCCGCCCTCCGCACCCAGCCCTTCACCGGCACGATGTACCCGCCGTCCTTCGGCCACAGCGCGGTCGGCCACTCGCTGCGCCCGATCCGCACCGTCGCGGGCACCATGCCCCAGCCGTAGCTGACGAGCGGCGCGACCTGGGCGATGACCTCGCACTCCGCCTCGGGCACGGAGACGAAATGCCATGGCGCCGGCCCGCGCCAGAACCACAGCTCGCCGGCGAATGCGAGTTCCATCGGCTCAGGATACGACGGGCCGGGTCGGTCGGCGCGGTTCAGTCGCGACCGGTCGCACGCGCGTTCCAGCGCCGGAGCTTCTCGGGGTTGCGCGTGATCCAGACCTGCGAGATGCGTTCGCCGCGCACGGCGACGGAGGCGACGGAGTCGATCTCCCCGCGCTCACCGAACGCGAGGACGAGGCCGTCGGCCGTCTCGTGCAGCGCCCACTCGAGCGCAGGGCCCCGTCGCTCGAGGATTCCCGCGACGTAGCGGGCGACGTGGTCGGGCCCGAGCACGGGGCGACGCGCCGCCGAGACGAGCCCGCCCCCGTCGGCGACCAGCACGACGTCGGGGTCGAGCAGCGCCACGAGCACGTCGAGCCGCCCGCTTCCGGCGGCGGCGACGAAGGCCCGCACGACCTCGTCGTGGCGTTCCCGGCTCACCGTTCCCGCGCGCCCCTCGCGCACATGACGCCGCGCCGAGGAGGCGAGCCGGCGGCAGGCCTCGGGCGTGCGCCCCACGACCTCGGCGATCTCGGCGAACGGCACGGCGAACACCTCGTGCAGCACGAAGGCGACGCGCTCGGCCGGGGTGAGCGCCTCGAGCACGACGAGGAGGGCCGTCGACACCGACTCGTCGAGCATCGCGCGATCGAGGGGATCGTCGGCCGCCCGCACGGCGAAGCGCGCGACATCGGCGGTCGGCAGCGGTTCCGGCAGCCACTCGCCGACGTACGACTCTCGCCGGGCCCGGGCGGAGCCGAGCAGGTCGAGGCAGATCCGGCTCGTGACCCGCATCAGCCACGCCCCGGGGTTCTCGATCTCGCGGCGCTCGGCCGGAAGCATCCGATACCAGCGCGCGTAGCCCTCCTGGACGGCGTCCTCCGCGTCGGCGACCGAGCCGAGCAGGCGGTAGCCGAGCCCGAGCAGCCTCGGGCGCTCGGCCTCGAGGGCGGTGGCCTCCACCGTGTCGTCGCGGGTCATGCGCCAAGCCTCTCATTCCGCGCCCCCGGTCCCGCGTCACATTCGGGCGGGCTGCGTCGTCGTCATGGTGAGGGGGCGAGCGGATGACTCGCCGGCGGCACCGGGCCGCACCCGGGAGAGGAGCAGCACCGTGAGGATCGCCGTCGCCGGAGGCACCGGCACCGTCGGGCGCCATGTCGTGGACGTCGCCCGCGAACGAGGGCACGAGGTGGTCGTCCTGGCCCGGTCGACCGGGGTCGACCTCGTCTCGGGCGACGGGCTCGCCGACGCACTCGCGGGGGTCGACGCGGTCGTCGACACGGCGAACATCGCATCGATCGACCGCGAGGCGGCCGAGCGGTTCTTCACGACGACCTCCCGCACGCTGCTCGATGCCGAGGCGCGTGCCGGCGTGCGACACCACGTGCTGCTCTCGATCGTCGGCATCGACGACGTGCCGTACGGGTACTACGAGGCGAAGCTCGCGCAGGAGCGCGTCGTCGAGCAGGGCGCGGTGCCGTGGACGATCCTGCGGGCGACCCAGTTCCACGAGTTCGCGGGCCAGATGGCCGGGCGCCTGCGCATCGCGGGGGTGCAGCTCGCGCCGCGGATGCGGACGCAGTCGATCGCGGCTCGCGAGGTGGCCGAGCACCTCGTGGAGCTCGCCGAGCGCCCGGCAGCGGGTCGGGCAGGGGAGCTCGCGGGCCCGCGCGAGGAGCAGCTCGCCGAGATGGTGCGCCGCCTGGTGCGGGCGGAGGGGCGGCGCGGGCCCGTGCTGCGGGTCTCGCTGCCGATGCGCGGCATGGCCGAGATGCGGCGCGGCGCGGTGCTGCCCGGGCCCGGGGCGGTGATCGGGCGGCAGAGCTTCGACGAGTGGCTGGCGGCGGGCGCGCGCTGACGCGTCACGCGCCCTCGCTAGGGTGGGTGGGCGCGCCCGAAGGCGTCGGGCGCACCGAAGGAGCCTCGTGAAGACCATCGACCTCGCCGGCAACGCGGCGCCCAACGTCGTGCTCGGACTCATGCGCATCGAGCGGATGAGCGACGAGGAGGTGCGCGGGCTCATCGCCACGGCGCGCGACTCGGGCATCGACTTCTTCGACCACGCCGACATCTACGGCGAGACGCTGCACGCGTGCGAGCGGCGCTTCGCCGAGGCGATGCGGTTCACGCCGTCGGAGCGAGAGCAGGTGACCCTGCAGTCGAAGGCCGGCATCGTGAAGGACGGGCCGTACTTCGACTTCTCGTACGAGCACCTCATCGAGTCGGTCGAGGGCTCGCTGCGCGCCCTGCAGACCGACTACCTCGACATCCTGCTGCTGCACCGCCCCGACGCGCTCGTCGAGCCCGACGAGGTCGCCCGCGCGTTCGACGAGCTCGAGGCCGCGGGCAAGGTGCGCGCCTTCGGCGTCTCGAACCACACGCCGGGGCAGATCGAGCTGCTGAAGTCGTCGGTGCGCCAGCCGATCGTCGCCAACCAGCTGCAGCTGTCGATCACCCACGCGCCGATCATCGCCCAGGGCGTCGCGGCGAACATGCAGGGGCTCGCGCAGTCGACCGTGCTCGACGGGGGCGTCGTCGACTACTGCCGCCTGCACGGCATCACGATCCAGGCTTGGTCGCCGCTCCAGGCGGGCTTCTTCAACGGCGTCTTCCTCGGCTCGCCCGACTACCCCGAGCTGAACGCGGTCGTCGACCGCCTCGCGGCGCAGTACGACGTGCCGCCGATCGCGATCGCCACGGCGTGGATCACGCGGCATCCCGCGAACATGCAGGTCGTGCTCGGCACGACGAACGCCGAGCGCGTCGCCGGGGCGGCGCTGGGCTCGGCGGTGCCGCTCACCCGCCCCGAGTGGTACGAGCTGTTCCGCGCGGCCGGCTACCAGGTGCCCTGAGCGCCGTTCGCCCGGTCAGGCGGGCTCGTCGACCGGCTCGAGCGCGTCGATCGCCGCGCGGAGGCGACCGGGCTCGAGGCCGAGCGCCCACTCGCTCGTGTCGGTGACGAACCGCCAGTAGGCGTCGGAGGCGAACGCGCCGGTGTTGTTCGCGTAGGCCCCGAATCCGTCGATCGCGATGAAGATCCGCACGCACGCGGTGAACGCGTCGTCGGTGGCGAACGCGCCGGCGGCGATGCCGTCGTCGATGAGCGCGGTGAGGCGGTCGCGGTCCATCGACTCCTGCTCCTCCAGAGCCTCGTCGAGCGCCGGGCGGAACCTGCTGAGGTGCCGCGCATTGAGCCAGAGACGCGAGATCGGCCGCGCGTCGGAGCTCTCGACCCGCGACACGAGGCGGGCCATGCGCTCGAGCGGTGCGCCCCCCTCGGGCACGAGCGCCTCCCGTTCGTCGGAGACGGCGTGCACGAACGCCGCGATCACGAGATCATCCGCGACCGGGAAGTAGTGGCTGATCAGCCCGGGGCGCACGTGGAGCCGGTCGGCGACGGCGCGCAGCGTGATCCCCTCGAGGCCGCTCTCCAGGGCGAGGTCGGCCGCCGTGCGCACGATCTCGGCACGTCGCTCGGCGGGCGGCTTGCGGGCTCGAGCGTCGGGCGCGCTTGACATCATGCCCATCATGTTATTGGATGAGCGACCAATAGCCCATTGGTCAGGTGACCAATAGCAGCGTCGCGGTCGGCAGCACCGCGACGACGCGACCCCGCTCGCCGAGAGGATCCCCCGTGTCATCCCAGCTTCCCGCAGCGTCGCAGGACTACGTCGACGCACCCACCCAGCCGGAGACCCGCGGCATCGAGGTCGTCCGCCCGTCCGAGCGGCACGGCCGCGCACGCGACCTCTTCGGCGTGTGGGCCGCGCCCAACGTGAGCGTGCTGAACTTCACGATCGGCGCGACGATGATCCTGCTCGGACTCGAGATCTGGCAGGCCGTCGCCGTCATCGTCGCGGCGAACCTCCTGTGGGTCTTCCCCGGCCTCATCGCGATCGCCGGCCCCGCGGCCGGCACCTCGGGCTCGGTCATCAGCCGCGCGCTCTACGGCATCATCGGCAACAAGGTCGTCATCGCCTTCACCGGCTGGCTCATCTCGGCCGTCTTCCTCGCGCTGAACTGGCTCGCCTCCTCGTTCATGGGCGCCGACCTGCTCGCGCAATGGGGCTTCGCCGACCCCGTGCTCGGCCCCGTCATCGTGACGCTCGTCGTCTCCGCGATCACGGTGCTCGTCGCCGTCTACGGCCATGCGCTCATCATCAGGAGCTACACGGCGATCTCGATCGCGCTCGCCGTGATCTTCCTCGCCGTCACCGCGTTCGCGCTGCCGACCGTCGACTGGGGCTACCGGGCGCCCGAGGCGCTCACCGGCGTGCCGCTCTGGTCGGCGATCACCATCGGCTTCACGATCCTCGCCTCCACGCCGCTCTCGTACATCAACAGCCCCGACATCGCCCGCTACCTGCCGCGCGACACGAAGCCGTCGCACATCATCGCGGCGACGGCACTCGGGGGCGCGCTGCCCGGCGTCTTCTTCACCGTCGTCGGCGCGCTCATCGCGACCGGCCTCGACGGAGCCGCGGTCGACGCGGGCATCGAGTCGGCCATCCTCGGGCTGCTGCCGAGCTGGCTCGGGCCGCTGCTCGTGCTCGGCGTCATCGTGAACACCGTCGCCCTCAACGGCATGACGACCTACACCTCGAGCATGGCGCTGCAGTCGGTCGGCGTGCCGATCCGGCGCATCCCGTCGGCGATCGTCGTCGGCGTCATCGGCACGGCGCTCACGCTCTATCTCGTGATGTCGACGAGCCTGCTCGACGCCGTCAACCTCATGCTCCAATTCCTCGTGATCGTCTCGGGCCCGGCCATGGCCGTCTTCGCGACCGACATCGTCCTGCGCCGCAACCGCTACGACGCCGTCGAGCTGTTCGACGAGCAGCGCGGCGGAAAGTACTGGTACACGGCGGGGTGGAGCATCCCCGGCATGGCCGCGGTCGTCGTGGGCGGGGCCGTGGCCGCCGTCTGCCTCTCGACCGAGGTCTGGACCGGACCGGTCTCCGAGGCGATGGGCTGGGTCGACCTCTCGGTGCCGGCCGGCATGATCGTCTCGGCCCTCGTCTACCTCGGCCTCTCGAAGACGGGCCTCGGCCGGTTCGGCGAGACGCCGGCGCCGCTGGGCGCGAGTGAGCCGGCCGAGCCGGGCGCGGGTGCGCCGGCCGAGCCGGGCGCGGGTGCGCCGGCCGAGCCGGGCGCGGGTGCGCCGGCCGCGCCCGCGGCGAGCCCCGCTGCTCCGACGACCGAGCCCGCGGCATGATGGCCGGCATGAGCGACGCGACCCTCCCGATCGACCCGCACGACCCCGCCGCGACCGGCCCGCATCCGCCACGCTATCCCGGGGCTCCGGCGGGCGTGCCGACGCTCGACACCTGGCAGGAGGCACCGGGCAACCGCTGGGCGTTCGGCGACCTCGGCGAGCTCGTGCCGACCGCAACCATCTCGCGCACCCCGCCCGACGCTCGCGCGGGCATCGCGGCGACCGTGCGGCTCGACGCGTTCGCCGCCGCGATGCCCGAGCTCGAGCGCCGGCTCGAAGCGACGTACACGGACGCGTTCCTGGTGCTGCGCGGCGACGAGGTCGTCGCGGAGTACTACAAGCCCGGCTTCGCGCCCGGGCAGCGGCACCTGCTCATGAGCGTCTCGAAGTCGATCTGCGGCCTCACCGTCGGCGCCCTCGTCGACCAGGGACGCATCGACCCGGCGAGGCCCGTCACCGACTACGTGCCCGAGCTCGCCGGTTCGGTCTACGACGGCCCGACCGTGCGCCACGTGCTCGACATGCAGATCGCGATCGACTACGACGAGAACTACGTCGATCCGGCCGCGGAGGTGCAGACCCACGACCGCTCGGCGGGCTGGCGGGTGCGCCGGCCGGGCGACCCCGTCGACACCTACGCCTTCCTCACGACGCTCCGCGGCAGCGGCGCGGTGGGGGAGTTCCAGTACTGCTCGGCCAACACCGACGTGCTCGCCTGGATCATCGAGCGCGTCACGGGCGCCCGCTATCACGACGTCGTCTCGGAGCTCGTGTGGTCGAGGCTCGGCGCCGACCGCGATGCGACGATCACCGTCGACCGCTCGGGCTTCGGCTTCGCGAACGGCGGCATCTCGTGCACGGCGCGCGACCTCGCGCGGGTCGGCCGGCTCGTGCTCGACGGCGGCGTCGCACCCGGCGGCCGCGTCGTCTCCGAGGCGTGGACTCGCGGCATCCTCGCCGGGGGCGACCGCGACGCGATGACGTACGAGGGGTTCACCGGCAGGTTCCCCGACGGCTCGTACACCGCGCAGTGGTGGTGCACGGGCAACGCGCGCGGCAACGTGAGCGGTATCGGCATCCACGGGCAGAACCTCTGGCTCGACCCGCCGACCGACTCGGTGACCGTGAAGTTCTCGACCTGGCCCGACCCCGACACCGCCGAGTGGAACGCGCTCCAGACGGACCTGCTCCTCGACGTCTGCGCGGCGCTCGACGCGAGGTGAGCCGCGCGCGGGCTCAGCCCGCGGCGATCGGAGTGGACCGGGCCGGCTCCGCCGACCCTGCCGACCCCGCAGGGAACGCCGCGTCGAGCAGCTCCCGCCGGAGCCCGTTCGCGCGCTCGGCGAAGCCGCGCTGCCGGCGCACGTACTCGGCCTTGCCCTCGGCCGTCTCGATGCGCACGGGCTCACCGCCCCACGGCTCCATGTCGTACGGCGAGGCCTGCATGTCGAGGTAGCGGATGTCGCGGGCGAGCTCGAAGGCGTCGAGCAGCAGCTCGCCCGGGGCGAGCGGGCCCAGCTTGACCGCCCACTTGTAGACGTCCATGCCGGCGTGCAGGCACCCGGGCTGCTCGAGCTCGGGCTGCGACTCGCGCGTCGGGGCGAAGCGGTTGCGCGGAGTCGCCTCGGGCGTGAAGAACCGGAATGCGTCGATGTGGGTGCATCGCAGCTCGTGCGCCTCGACGACCCCGTCGGTCGCCGCCTGGCCGAGCCGCAGCGGCACGGGGTGGCGATGCTCGCCCTGGCGGTAGACCATCGCCCACTCGTGCAGCCCGAAGCATCCGAACGCGCCGGGCCGCGACGCCGTGCGCCGGAGCATCCGCTCGACCAGGGCGAGCATCGCACCCTTCTCGGCGGTCATCGCCGCGCGATCGACGACGAGCGATCCCGGCTCGTCGCCGGGCGCGTACCAGCGCCACTCGGCGCGCGGGGTCGCCGCGGCGCCTCCGAGCTCGACGCCGGCGCCGGGGTGCCAGCGGCGCAGCAGGCCCGGCGAGTACGAGTAGTAGGTGAAGAGGAAGTCCTCGATCGGATGCCTCTCGCGCGCCGCCGCCCGGGCGCGATGACCGGCCGTGAGGGCGTCGGCCCGTTCGGCGTGCGCCTCGGCGCGGGCGCGCCAGTCGCCGGCGGCGAGGTGGGTGGTCATCCTCCAAGGGTACGTTCGCCCGCTGGGCGTCGTTCCACTCGCCGGGTTCGGCGGCTCCGTGATGTCCGAGGTCGGTGCGAGACTGGGCGGGTGCTGATCGACGAGCTCGTCACCACCTCCGCGGCCGTGGCCGCCACCCGCTCCCGCCTCGCGAAGGTCGAGGCGCTGGCCGAGCTGCTGCGGCGGCTCGAGCCCGACGAGATCGCGCCGGCCGTCGGGTTCCTCGTCGGCAAGCCGCGGCAGGGGCGCGTGGGCGTGGGGTGGCGCGGCCTGTCGGCCGCGATCGAGGCCACCGCCGCGGCCGAGACGCCCTCGATCACCGTCGCCGAGCTCGACACGACGCTCGACCGGCTCGCCGCCGCGGCGGGCACGGGTTCCTCGGGCGAGCGGGCGGGCGAGCTGCGCGAGCTCCTCGCCCGCGCGACCGAGGGCGAACAGCACCTGATCGCCGGTGTGCTGCTCGGCGAGGTGCGCACCGGCGCACTCGAGGGCGTGCTCGCCGACGCCATCGCCCGCGCGGCCGACCGCCCCGCCGCGGTCGTGCGCCGGGCGGCCATGCTCTCGGGCGATCTCGGCGAGACGGCCCGGGTCGCCCTCACCGGCGCCGAGGGCGAGCTCGAGGCCGTCGGGCTCGTCGTGGGCCGCCCCGTGCAGCCCATGCTGGCGGCGACCGCGGCGTCGCCGACCGCGGCGATCGAGCAGACCGGCGAGGCCTCCGTCGAGGTCAAGCTCGACGGGGCCCGCATCCAGGTGCATCGCGCCGGCGACGAGGTACGGGTCTTCACCCGCAACCTCGCCGACATCACGCACCGTGTGCCCGAGGTCGTCGAGGTCGTGCGCGCGCTGCCCGTCGACCGGGTCATCCTCGACGGCGAAACGCTGTCGCTCGGCGAAGACGGCGCCCCGCGCCCGTTCCAGGAGACGATGTCGCGCTTCGGCGCCGAGACCGCGCGGGACGCCGTGCTGCACCCCTGGTTCTTCGACGTGCTGCACGTCGACGGGCGAGACCTGATCGACGAACCCCTCGCGGAGCGGCTCGCCGTGCTCGAGCGCATCGCCCCCGGGCACCGCATCCCCGGCGAGGTCACGGCCGACGCCGAGGTGGCCGAACGGGTCTCGCGCGAGGCGCTCGCCGCGGGGCACGAGGGCGTGGTCGTCAAGGCGATCGGCTCGCCCTACGCGGCGGGCCGGCGCGGCGCGAGCTGGGTCAAGGTGAAGCCCGTGCTCACCTATGACCTCGTCGTGCTCGCCTGCGAGTGGGGCTCGGGCCGCCGCACCGGGCTGCTCTCGAACCTGCACCTCGGGGCGCTCGACCCGAGCGGAGAGTTCGGCGAGCCGGGCGGCTTCGTCATGGTCGGCAAGACCTTCAAGGGCCTCACCGACGAGCTGCTGCGCTGGCAGACCGAGCGCTTCCCCGAGATCGAGGTGCGGCGCACCGCGAACACCGTCTTCGTCGAGCCGATCACCGTCGTCGAGATCGCGATCGACGGGGTGCAGCGGTCGAGCCGGTACCCCGGCGGCATCGCCCTGCGCTTCGCCCGGGTCAAGCGCTACCGCGACGACAAGGGCCCGGCCGAGGCCGACACGATCCAGACGCTGCGGGGGCTGCTGCGCGGCTGAGGCGGGCGATCGGCCGTCGCGCTGGCTCGAGACCTGCCCCGCGGGCGCCCTGCCCGATACTGTGGCACCGTGAACTGGCAGCTGCTGGTCGTGCTCCTCCTGCTCGTCGCCTCGATCGTGATGTTCGCGATCAACCGCCCGCGCATGGACGTCGTCGCGGTGGGACTCCTGGTGGCCCTCCCGCTCACCGGCGTGCTGACCGTGCCCGAGACGCTGTCGGGGTTCTCCGACCCGAACGTCGTGCTCATCGCCGCGCTCTTCGTGATCGGCGAGGGGCTCTCGCGCACGGGGCTGACGTACCGGCTCGGCGACTGGCTGTCGGCGCGGGCGGGCACGAGCAGCGCGCGGCTCATCGTGCTGCTCATGCTCACCGTCGCGCTGCTCGGCGCGTTCATGAGCTCGACCGGCGTCGTCGCGATCTTCATCCCCGTCGTGCTGAGCATCGCGGCGCGACTCGGCGTCTCGCCGCGCCAGCTCATGATGCCGCTGAGCTTCGCCGCGCTGATCAGCGGCATGCTGACCCTCATCGCGACCGCGCCCAACCTCGTGATCGACGCCGAGCTCGTGCGCGCGGGCGAGGCGGGGTTCGAGTTCTTCTCGATCACCCCCTTCGGGCTCGTGGTGCTCGCGCTCGGCATCGGCTACATGCTCGTCGCACGCCGCTTCCTCGGCGCCGACTCCGCCGACGACGGCGGGCGGGCCGACCGCACCTACGGTCACCTCATCGGCGACTACCGGCTCGCCGACCGGGATCGGCGGGTGAAGCTCGGGCGGGGATCACCACTCATCGGGCAGCGCGTCGGCGAGGTCGACCTGCGCCCGCTCGGCCTGCGCGTCATCGCGGTCGAGCGCACGCGATGGCTCCAGCGCACCCTCGAGGTCACGGCGACGGCGCCGGCGACGCAGCTCGCGAAGGGCGACGTGCTGCTCGTCGACGTCTTCGAGCGCCGCGGCGATCTCGCCGAGCAGCTGCGACGCCTCCGTCTGCGCCCGCTGCCGGTCGGCGAGGGCTTCCTCGCCGAGCGGTCCCGCGAGGTGGGGCTCGGCGAGGTGATGCCGCCGCCGAACTCGGCCGCACTCGGTCGCACGATCGGCGGGCTCCGCACCCGCGAGCTGTACCGGGTCGACGTGATCGGACTGCGCCGCGGCAGCGAGGCGCTCGGCGGGTCGCTCGCCGCGGAGCGCGTGCGCCTCGGCGACACCCTGCTCGTCGTCGGCGCGTGGGACGACGTCCAGCGGCTGACGGCGCGGAGCACCGACTTCGTCGCCCTCGAGCTCCCCGCCGAGGTGCGCGAGCAGGCGCCCGCCGCGAACCGCGCGCCGTTCGCGCTGCTGAGCGTCGTCGTCATGGTGGTGCTCATGGTCACCGGCATCGTGCCGAACGTGATCGCCGCACTCATCGCGTGCCTCATGATGGGATTGTTCGGCTGCATCGACATGCCGAGCGCGTACCGCTCGATCCACTGGCCGACGCTGCTGCTGATCGTCGGCATGCTGCCCTTCGCGCTCGCGCTCGAGCGCACGGGCGGCATCGACCTCGCGGTGACGGCGCTGACCTCGACGTTGGGACAGGGCAGTCCGACCGTGCTGCTCGCGGGCCTGTTCGTCACGACGGCGGTGATCGGCCTGTTCGTGTCGAACACGGCGACGGCCGTGCTGATGGGCCCGGTCGCGATCGCGACCGCCGACGCGCTGGATGCCTCGCCCTACCCGTTCGCGATGGTCGTCATGCTCGCGGCCTCGGCCGCGTTCATGACCCCGGTGTCGTCGCCCGTCAACACGCTCGTGCTCGGGCCGGGGCGGTACCGCTTCGCGGACTTCCTGCGGATCGGCGCGCCGTTCGCGCTCATCGTGATGGTCGTGGCGATCACGCTCGTGCCCTGGCTGCTGCCGCTCCACCCCGGTGGCTGACCGTTGCGACCTGGCCGCTTCACCGCGGCGTGATCGAGTCGACGAAGGCGTACGCCTCGCGGGCGACCTCGCGCCAGCGGTCGACGCCGTCGGCGACGGGCACCACGGCCCACTCCCGCATCGGGCGGCCGCGCATCACCATGTGGTCGAGTCCCGACCCTTCGATGCGGTCGGCGTCGAGCTTCACGACCAGGTCGCCGTGCGACGAGACGAAGGCGAAGAACTTGCCGCGCACGGACAGGCCCTCCGAGCCGAACATGCGGCCGAAGGCCACATCGGGCTCGACGAGGAGTTCGGGGGCGAACTCCCCGAGGAGCTCGAAGCCCTCCTCGCGACTGCTCACGATCGTCGATCCCTTCTGCGCCGGTCGCCCGAAGCCCCGTCACTCCATCGAGATGCCGGTCACCGGCACCCCGACGCGGTCGTAGACGAGCCCGATCGCCCCGCTCGAGTACGTGCGGGCGGGCTGGGCCAGCGTGAACGAGGCCGGCTTCACCCCGTCGCGGAACATCCGCTTGCCGGTGCCGAAGGCGATCGGGTAGACGAACAGGTTGAGCCGGTCGACCAGGTCGTCGTCGAGGAGGGTCTGCAGCAGGTCGCCGCTGCCGATCATGTGGATCTCGTCGAACCGCTCCTTCACGGCGGGCAGCTCGGCTGCGGCGTCGCGCAGCACGGTGGTGCCGGCCCAGCCGGCGTCGCCGAGCGTGCGTGAGACGACGTACTTCGGCACGGCGTTGAACTTCTCGGCGATCGGGCCCGACTGCTGCGGCCAGTACGCGGCGAAGATGTCGTAGGTCTTGCGCCCGAGCAGCAGCGCGTCGAGGCGGTCGATGCCCGCCATGATGTCGGCGCCGTTCTCGTCGTCGAGGTACGGGGCCTGCCAGCCGCCGTAGGGGAAGCCGTGCTCCTCGTCCTCCTCGGGCCCGCCCGGGGCCTGGTAGACCCCGTCGAGCGTGACGAACAGGTCGGCGGCGATGATGCCCATGGCTCGCTCCTTCGTTGCCTCGGCCGGGCGACGGGGGGCCGCCTCGACTCGTCGGACGGTGCGGGCGCGGGCGCGCCATGCACCGTGCCCCATTGTTCGCCTCCGCACCCACGAATGGAACCCCGCCGGTGATGCCGTGCCGGCGGGTCGGGCGGCCCCGACCCGCACACCCTCGTGGACGAGCGCGGTGGAGGATGTCGGCCGCCCGGCGTAGCCTGTGCCGCGTGACCGGCCGTGACGCGGCGAGCCGGCGACGAGCGAACGGAGCCGAGATGGCGAACCTGGTCGTGCACTTCGAGATCCACGCGAGCGAGCCGCAGCGGCTCGTCGATTTCTACACCGAACTGCTGGGGTGGCAGTTCACCCAGTTCGGCGACTACCCGTACTGGATGATCCAGACGGGCGAGGGGTCGATCGGCAACACCGAGGCCTCTCCCGGGCTCGGCATCAACGGCGGGCTGACCCAGCGCCAGGGGCCGCCGCCGGCCGCCGGGGCGCCGGTCAACGGGTGCAACATCGTGGTCGGCGTCGACGACGTCGATGCGACGTTCGCACGCGCGCTCGAGCTCGGGGCGGCCGAGGCGGTGCCGCTCGAAGACACGGAGGGCGTCGGGCGCACCGGCGCACTCACCGACCCCGACGGCAACCTCTTCGGGCTCATCTCGCCCGTGATGAGCGACGGCACGCGCGCGATGTGACCATCCCGCCGCCCCGTGCGGCCCGGCCACGGAGCGCGGCTCCCTCGGTGCTCCTGCCGGCCCCGCCCGGGGCGGTCGGCGTCAGGTGCTCGCGAGGAACCCCGCGAGCCGGTCGAGGCCGGCCGGCCACGCCGTCGATTCGAAGAAGTCGCGCAGTTCGGTCGATGGAAAGCCGGTGTGCTCGACGGTCGCGAGCGTGCCCGCGCCGGTCGACGTGAGGGTCATGACGATGCGTGACTCGAGAGGCGGCATCGGCGCTCCGTCCAGCCACGACTCGCTGACGAGATTGGTGACCAGGCGGTGCGGACGGTCGATCTCGCGGTACGTCTGCACGTCGTGCACGACGGTCTGCGCGTTCGGGCGGAAGCGCGCCTCCCAGCGACCCCCGACCCGGAGGTCGACCGAGGTCTGCACGGCGCCGTCGTCGGGGCCGAGCGCCGACAGCCAGACCCGCTGCGCGACGGGATCCGTGTAGGCGTCGAACACCTCCTCGGGTGTTGCGGGCAGTTCACGCCGAACGGTGAGCCCGATGAGTGCAGTGGCGTCCATGACGACTCCTTCGTCGCGGGGTTACTACGTTCGTAGTAGGACTATGTTCATAGTAGACCCGACCGAGCGAGGTGACAATGCCCACCACCAGAGATCGCGCCCTCGACGCCGCCCTCGAGCTGCTCGGCACCGAAGGGGTTCGCGCCCTCACCCACGCCCGCGTCGACACCGCCGCCGGGCTGCCCGCCGGCAGCACCTCGAACTGGTTCCGCACGCGCCGGGCGCTCCTCGCGGGGTGCGTCGACCACCTCGCCGAGCAGGAACGGGCCGAATTCGACGCATCGCGGGCGTCTGCGACCGCCCCGAGAGGTCCCGACGAGTTCGTCGACGGGCTCTGCCGGGTGCTCGAGCTCGAGACCGGCCCGTTCGCCGTGCGAACGCGGGCGAGGTACTCGCTCTGGCTCGAGCTGGGCGACGACCCCGAGCTCGGGGCGCCGCTGCGGCGGCAGCGACTCGGGTTCGAACGCTGGACGGAGGGGCTGCTGACGGGCATCGGCATGCCGCACCCCGAGACCGCGACGAAGACCGTCATGGCGCTCGGCGACGGACTCGTGCTGCATCGGCTCACCGTCGACCCGGCGCTCGACCCGCGGCCGCTCGTCGAACGGGCGGTGCGAGCGCTCATGGCCGGGGCATAGCGACCGCACAGCCGCCGGCGAGGCATCCGGGTCATGCTCGCCTGCAGACGTGAGGAGACCGCCATGACCGACCGAACCGCCGACCGCACCGCGCGCGAGCCCGAGACCGCCCGCGGCGTCGATCCCCGCTGGCTCGATGCCGACGGCAACGAGATCGACGAGGACCACCGCGGGCTCGTCTACGACATCCGCACGCTCGTCGACCGGCGTCGGGCGCTCGGCATCTTCGGCGGCATCGGGCTGACGTCGCTGCTCGCAGCCTGCTCGGCGCCCGCCGCGTCGAGCCCGAGCCCGACGACCGCGTCCGGCTCGTCGTCGAACGAGACGCCCACCCCGTCGGCGTCCGCCGACGCCGCGGCATCCGGCCCGCTCGACGAGGTGCCCGACGAGACCGGCGGCCCCTACCCGGCCGACGGCTCGAACGGCGTCAACGTGCTCGACGACTCGGGAATCGTGCGCAGCGACATCCGCTCGTCGTTCGGCTCGTCGACGACGGTCGCCGAGGGCGTGCCGCTCCAGATCGCGCTCACCGTGCGCGACGCGGTGACCGGCAGTGCGCTCGTCGGCGCCGGTGTCTACCTCTGGCACTGCGACCGCGACGGCGACTACTCGCTGTACTCGCAGGGTGCCGCGAACGAGAACTACCTGCGCGGCGTGCAGGCGACCGACGAGAGCGGCACCGTGCGGTTCACCTCGATCTACCCCGCCTGCTACTCAGGCCGCTGGCCGCACATCCACTTCGAGGTGTACTCCGACGTCGACAACGCCGTTGCCTCCGGGCCGATCGTGAAGACCTCGCAGATCGCCCTGCCCGAGGAGGCGAACGCACTCGTCTACGCGACGGCCGGCTACGAGCGGAGCGTGCGCAACGCCTCGCAGGTGAGCCTCGCGGGCGACAACGTGTTCGGCGACGACGGCGGCATCCACCAGATCGCGAGCATGTCGGGGTCGGTCGCGGCGGGCTACACCGCGGCGCTCACGATCGGCGTCTGAGCGGTCCGTCTGCGAGAACGCGGATGCCCCGGGCTGCACGGGCAGCCCGGGGCATCCTCCGGGTTCGCGATCAGGCGCGGCGACGGCGGCGCGCGACGAGCAGGACGACGCCCGCCGCGAGCAGGGCCGCCGCGGCGGCGATCGTCGCGGTGAGGCCGGCCACGCCGGTCTCGGCGAGGCCGCCGTCGTCATCGCCGTCATCGCCGCCGCCGTCGGGGCCGGGCCCCGGGCCCGGGCCGGTCGGGACGCCCGCGGTGTTCGTCACGGTGACGAGCGCGTCTTCGTCGCCGGCGATCGTGACCGTGTCAGGGCTGAAACTCGGCTCGCCCCACTCCACGCCGTCGAGCTCGGGAAGGTCGACCTCGGTGAAGGCGACGACGGTGCCGGCCGGGAGATCCTGCGGGCCGTGGCTCAGCGTGCCGTCCGCGAGCACCGCCAAGGTGCCCGTCACGACGGCGCCCTCGAGCTCGTACCGGTACTCGACCGTGAACTCGGTGCCGGCGGGCACCGCCTCGGCCGCGTCGCCTTCGACGGCCTTCGCGACGGAGAATCCGCCGTTGGCGAGGAGGCCCGAGCCGGTACGGTTGGTGACCGTCACGAGGGTGTTCTCGTCACCTGCGATCGTGACCCGCTCGGGGCTGATCGTCGGGGTGTCCCATTCGATGCCGGGGACGACCGGCAGGTCGATCTCCTCGAAGTCGACGATCGTGCCGACCGGCAGGTCCTGCGGGCCGTCGACGACGGTGCCGTCGGCGAGGAGGGTGAGCTCGCCGGTGATCGTCTCGCCGCCCAGCTCGTACGAGTACTCGAGCGTGAACGCCGTGTCAGCGGGCACGCTGCCGGCCTCGGGGCCGGTCACGGCCTTCGCCGCCGAGAAGCCGCCGACCTCCTGGCAGCCGAGCGAGCCGCCGCCCGTCCACGGGTAGTTGTGCAGCTCGTTGCCGACGCCGCGTGTGGTGAGGTCGCCGCCGACGTGCACGCGACCGTTCGTCGAGGCGGTGATCTCGGTGTCGGCGGTCGGGGCGAGGATCGAGCCCATGAACTGGCTCGTGCCTCCGATGAGGAGCGACGTCGCGTCGGTGAAGTTCCAGAGGATCCGCGAGGCGGCGTTGCCGAACCCGGGGCTCGCGAGGTCGTCGACACGCACCCCGTCGATCGCGAAGTAGTTCGGCGAGAATGCCACGTCGCCGGCCCCGATGACGTTGATGACGATCGGCACGTCGGCGGGGACCGCGGTGAAGTCGACCTCGGTGATCGCCGAGATCGCCCCGGCGTCGAGCGTGAAGACCTGGGGGTCGTCGCCGGACGTGCCGACGAACTGCACCTGGTTGCCGGCGACGAGGCCGGTGCCGGTCACCGGGTACCCCGCGATCTCGGCGGAGGTGTCGGTGATCACCGTCTGGAAGTCGGCGTTCGGATCCATCGCGGCCGTCTGGCCGAGACCGGTCTCGATGCCGGCACCGTTGGCGTCGACGGTGCCCGTGGACGTGCCGCCGACCTTGACGGCGCCGCCGCCCGTGATGTTCGCGCCGACGTGGAGGTTCGTCGTCGGGCCGACGACGAGGTCGCCGCCGACCGCGAGCATGGTCTCGCCGCCAGCGGGCACGATGCCGGAGCCGGCGCCGACGGCACCGACATTGAAGACCCCGCCCGAGGTCTTGTCGAAGGTGGCGTTGCCGCGGACGAGCAGAAGGCCCTCGGATTCGGCGGCGCTCGAGGTCGCGAGGAAGTCGCCGCCGGAGTAGACGGCGACATTCGAGTCGGTGTAGGTCGGCAGCGGGCCGATCGGGGGCGCTTCGCCGTCGGGCGGGCAGATGGGCAGGGGCTCGGCGGCATTCGCGGGGCCGGCCGGAGCAGCGCCGGCGATCGCGACCGCGCCCATGAGGGCGAGTCCGGTGATGGCGAGCAGGCCGGTGAGCGAGCGCAGGCGCGGGGGACGGGCAGCGCGAGGGTGCATGGGCGCGGTCTCCGTTTCGGGGTGAACGGTCGGGGAACGAGGGCGGCGTCGTGGGTGGCGACGATTCCACTCAACCAGAGAGATGCTCGAATCGCCCGATCATGACGCGACTCGCGATATTTCTCAGGATTCTTTCCGAATCATCGGCGAGGCCGGGACGGGGCACCTGCTGCGCTCGATGCGCTGGATGGGTAAGGTAAGGGTTACCTAATACGCGAGGAGGCCCATGGCAGTCAGCAACATCGCGGTCACGCACGCCCCGAGCGGCGTCGTCGAGGTGGAGGTCGCCGACGCCGTTCGCATCTCACCGCACTTCGTGCGCCTGACCGTCGCCGGCGACGAGCTCGCCGGGTGGCGGCACCTCGGCTTCGACCAGTGGTTCCGGCTCGCCGTGCCGACTGCGGGCGACACGCGCTTCGACAACCTCGCCGACACCTACGACATGGCGGGCTACCTGCGCTACCTGACGCTGCCGAAGGCGACGCGTCCGGTCATCCGCAACTACACGGTGCGCGAGTTCCGCCCCGACTCGCTCGAGCTCGACATCGACTTCGTCGTGCACGGCGACGACGGCGTGGCGGGGCCGTGGGCGAGCGGGCTGCCGGTCGGGGCCGCCGTCGCCCTCATCGACCAGGGCTGCGGCTACCGCCCCGTCGAGGCCGAGCACACACTGCTCGTCGGCGACGAGAGCGCGATGCCCGCGGTGCTCGGCATCCTCCGCGACCTCCCGCGCGACGCGCGCGGGCAGGCGATCATCGAGCTGCCCGACCTCGCCGATCGCCAGCACGTCGACGCGCCCGACGGGGTCGACGTGCACTGGATCGTGCGCCGTCCCGAGCAGCCCGCCGGTCGTGCGGCGCTCGAGCACCTGCACGAGCTCAGCATCCCCGAGACCTCGGTCTACGCCTTCGTCGCGGGCGAGTCGAAGCTCGCCACGGGCGCGCGCCGGTTCCTCGTCAACGAACGCGGTCTGCCCAAGCGCAACGTGACCTTCTGCGGCTACTGGCGCGCCCACTGACCCGGCTGGTCCGCGGCGCGTAGACTGCGGAAATGGAGGCTCCGGCCAGCACCACACTGGTCGTCGTCGGCGACGAGGCGACGGACGCCATCCATGCGCTCGAGCGGTTCGCCAACGTGCGGGCGGCGACGCTGCCCGACGCCAGCGATGCCGACGTCGCCAGGTGGTCCGCAGCCGGCGCGGCCCCTTATGTCGTGCACGATCACGACCCCCTCTCGCACGTCGCGGCCGCGTGGGTCGAGTTCTTCGACGACCTCTCGACGTACGGCGTGCTCGAACTCGAGATCGCACGTGCGATCGAGGCCGCCGGCCGCCACGACCTCACGGTGCCCGACTACTACGTCGTCATCCACCCCGAGACGCTGCCGGTCACCTGGAAGCACTGGTGGCTCGGCGTGCTCGCGAGCGCATCGCCGAGCCGGGTCATCCCGTGGCCGGCCGCCGACGCCTCGCTCGCGCAGCTGCTGCGCCGGCTGCCCGCGGCGAGGGCGTGGCCCGAGTTCGACGCCTGGCTGCCCGGGGTGGCCGCCGCGGTGCCCGACCGCGTCGGCCTCGGCTGAGCCCTCGCCCGCCATCCCCGAAGTCCTCGCCTCAGTCCTCGCCTCAGCCCTCCGCAGCCCTGGCGTACCGCTCCGAATACGTCCGCAGCACCGCGCGCAGCTCGACCGGCGACTCGACGGTGAAGTCCATGCCGAGCATGCCGATGTACGCGGCGATCGTCTCGAGGCTGTCGGCGCCGGTCACGAGGACGGACCGGTGCTCGTCGACCGGCTCGACGACGCCGACCGCGGGGTTGATGCGCGCGAGCACCGCGTCGGCCGAGGCGGCGATGCGGAGGCGGGCGTGCACGTTCCATCCCGTCGCGGCGATCGTGCGCATGGCGAACGCCGTCGCGTCGCCGCCGGGGATCGGCTCGGGGTCGAACCGCCGCCGGGTGGGCATCCGGGGCTCGATCCAGTCGACCCGATAGGTGCCCCACTCGTCGCTGCGGGGGTCGCGGGCGACGAGGTGCCAGCGGCGCTGCCAGCTCAGCAGCCGGTACGGCTCGACGAGCACGGGTTCGCCGCGGAAGTCGAAGCGCAGCCACTCGACGTCGCGGATGGCCGCGGCCACCGCCTGCAGGACGGCGGCGTCGACCTCGGGGTCGGGGGCATCCGTGCCCGTGTTCTCGGGTGCGCGGTCGACCGTCTCGTGCAGGGCGGCGACCGTCGGCCGCAGGCGCGAGGGCAGCACCTGCTCGAGCTTCGCGAGGGCGCGGCCGCTCGACTCCTCGATCCCGGCGATGCCGGTGGCCGCGCGCAGGCCGACCGCGACGGCGACGGCCTCCTCGTCGTCGAGCAGCAGCGGCGGCAGCTTGCCGCCGGCGCCGAGTCGGTACCCTCCCGTGCTGCCGCGGGCGGCGTCGACCGGGTAGCCGAGCTCGCGCAGGCGCTCGACGTCGTTGCGGATCGTGCGCGTCGTGACCGCGAGTCGGGCGGCGAGCTCGGTGCCGGTCCAGTCGGGTCGCGACTGCAGGAGCGAGAGCAACGCGAGGAGGCGTGCGGCGGTGTCGGACATGGTTCGATTCTCTTCGCTCATTAGGAACGGAACGTACCTATATTGACCGTACCGTCGAAGACATGAACACGACCACCACTTCCACCGAGATCCGCCCCTTCCGCGTCGAGGTCGCTCAGGCCGAGCTCGACGACCTGCAGCAGCGCCTCGCGCGCACCCGCCTTCCGCAGGCCGCCCCGGTCGACGACTGGGATGCCGGCACGCCGAACTCCTACCTCCGCGACGCCGTCGACCGCTGGCGCGGCGGCTTCGACTGGCGCGCCGTCGAGGCGCGCATCAACGAGTTCCCGCACTTCACGACCGAGATCGACGGGCAGCCGATCCACTTCATCCACGTGCGCTCGCCGCACCCCGGGGCGACGCCGCTGCTGCTCGCCCACACCTACCCCGGGTCATCCGTCGACTACCTCGACGTGATCGGCCCGCTGGTCGACCCAGTCGCACACGGCGGCCGCGCGGAGGACGCCTTCGACGTCGTCGTCCCGGACGCTCCGGGCTTCGGCTTCTCGAACCCCGTCACGGAGTCGGGGTGGACGACCGCCAGGGTCGCCCGGGCCTACGACGAGCTCATGCGGCGCCTCGGCTACAGCGAGTACGGCATCCACGGCTCCGACAACGGCGCGCTCGTCGCGCGCGATCTCGGGCTGCTGAACCCCGAGGGCTTCCTCGGCCTGCACGTGCTGCAGCTGTTCTCGTTCCCGTCGGGCGACCCTGCCGAGTTCGAACGCCTCGAGCCGCAGGACTACGCGGGGCTCGAGCACATGCAGTGGTTCCAGTCGGTCGGCGGCTACAACACGATGAACGCGAGCCGCCCCCAGACCGTCGCGGTCGGCCTCAGCGACTCGCCCGTCGCCCTGCTCGCCTACAGCGAGCTGTTCAACTCCTTCGGCAACGGCACGTCGCTCGTGCCGCTCGACGCGATCCTCACCGAGGTGAGCGTCAACTGGTTCGCGAACGCGGCGGCCGGCATGAGCCGGGCCTACCTCGACAACGCGCGGGCCGCCGCCGCGGCCGAGGCCGCGGGGGAGGAGCCGCCGATCAACGCCGCGCCCACCGGGGTCGCGGTCTTCGCCGACGACTTCCAGACCATCAGGGTGTTCGCGGAGCGCGACAACTCGAACATCGTGCATTGGAGCCGGTTCGAGCGCGGCGGCCACTACGCGGCGCTCGAGGTGCCCGAGCTCGTCGTCGGCGACATCCGGGCGTTCTTCGCCGGGCTGCGCGGGTCGGTCTGAACCGGCTGCCCCGGCCTGACCCGGCCCGAACGCGGCGAAGGCGCCGACCCGTCCGGGTCCGCGCCTTCCGCGCGTGGTGCGTGCGGCCTCAGGCGGCCTGCGTCACCTGCGCGTGCTGGGTCGCCCAGTCGAGCGCGTACTCGGCGACCTCCTCCCAGCCGTCCTGGCTGACGATGCGGTGCGTACGGCCGGCGAACTCGCGGAGCTCGACGATCGCCGGGCTGCCGGTCGAGGTGTACTTCTTCACGATCGCCCGGCCGATGGCCGGCGGCACGACGTGGTCGATCTCGCCGGTGATGACGAGCAGCGGCGCGCGGTCGGCGCGGGCGTAGTCGACGTGGGTGACGCCGCCCTTCTCGTTGATCGTCGAGGCGACGCCCTCGAAGAACACCCGGTTGTACGAGTTCACCGCGAACTCCTCCCACAGGCGGTCGGATGCCTCGCGGCCGAGGTCGTTGCCGAAGGTGAAGTGGAAGTGCGCCTTCGAGAGGGGCTTGGCGCCGTTCCTGTCGAACGGGTTGGCGAGGATCGGGAAGCCGGTGCGGAGGGTCGATGCGGGGAGCGTGGTGATGCCGGCGGTCTGCCCGGGCTCGACGCCCACGTAGGCGGCGCCGAGGCCGCGGTCGGCGAGCATCTGGGTGATCACGCCGCCGAAGGAGTGCCCCATGATGATCGGCTTCTCGGGGAGCGCGCGGATGATGCGCTCGTAGTGGTCGGCGATCTGCTTGAGGCCGATGCCCTTGAGCGACTCGGGGTTCGAGCGGATGTCGGCGACGTCGCGGTCGTCGATGCCGGGCCAGCCCGGGACGATCACCTCGTGACCGCGGGCCCGGAAGTACTCGGCCCAGGTGTCCCAGCTCTTCGGGGTCATCCAGAGGCCGTGGACGAGGACGATGGTGGCCTTGCTGCTGTTCGCGGTGGTGTTCATGGTTCCTGCTCCTTCTGGTGGTGCGATCGGGATGACCGCTTCGTGATCTGTGGAGTAGAACGATCGTTCTATCTCTTTCTATTCCGAGACTGTACGCCCAGGGCGGAATCGATGTCAAGCAAAAAGAGAAAGATCGTTCTATCATTTTTGCTATGGCTGCACGAACCACTCCCACCGGCGCCTCCGCGGCGCGCGAACGGCTGCTCCGGACGGCGACGGAGCTCTTCTACCGCGAGGGCATCCACGCCGTCGGCGTGGACCGCATCATCGCCGAGGCCGGCGTCACGCGGGCGACCTTCTATCGCCACTTCCCGAGCAAGGAGGACCTCGTGGAGGCGTACCTCGGCGTCGAGGATGCGAACATCCGCGGCGCGTTCGACGCGGCCGAGGCGTCGGGCGCCGAGCCGCGACAGCTCGTCGGACTCGTCATCGAGGGCCTCGCCGACGACGTCGCCCGCAACCACACGCGGGGATGCCCGTTCATCAATGCCGCAGCCGAGTACCCCGACCCGGAGAGCGGCGTGCGCCGCACGGTGGGCGAGCACCGGGAGTGGTTCCGCTCCGAACTCGAGACGGTGCTCGGCGCCGCCGAGGTCGAGGCGCCCGAGGAGGCGGCGGCGCAGCTCGTGCTGCTGCGCGACGCGGCCATGGTCGGCGGCTACCTCGACGGCTGGGAGCGCGTGCGCCCGGCTTTCATTGCCGCGGCCACGCGCACCGTCGGCCTCGACCGCTGAGTGCGGCCCCGAGGCATCCCGCTCGGCTTCTGCAGGAGAATTGCGCCGAGCCGGGCTGTCAGCCGACCATGGCGACGAATCTCCTGCAGAAGCCGCGCGACGGAGACACGGCGACGCGGGGTGACAGCGGCGAGCGGCCGCGGTAGCGTGCCGGGGTGGCACCCGGCGAACTGATCAGCCAGGACGCGGTCGACGAACTCGGCCGCGAGCTGCTCGGGCGCGTGCGCGGCCGGGTGCTCGAGATCGGCGCGGGCGAGGGGGAGAACTTCGGCGCCTTCGAGCTCGGGGTCGAATGGATCGGGCTCGAGCCCGACGCGCGCCGGCGCGCCGAGCTCGCCACGCGCGGTCGCGAGTGGGGCCACCCGGCCGAGCCGCTCGACGCGGTCGCCGAACGGATCCCGCTGCCCGACCACTCCGTCGACGCGGTCGTCGGCACCTTCGTGCTCTGCTCGGTCGCCGATCAGTCCGCCGCACTCGCCGAGGTGCGTCGCGTGCTCGTGCCCGGCGGGCGGGTCGTCTTCGTCGACCACGTCGCCGCGCCCCCGGGCACGCTCAAGCGGGCGGTGCAGCGGGTCGCGACCCCGATGTCGAAGCGGTGGTGCCACGGATGCCACTGGGACCGCGAGACCGAGGCGGCCCTCCTCGCGGCGGGGTTCACGGGCACCGAGGTGCGCCGGGTGCGCGCGAGGTCGTTGCCGTTCGGGCCCGTGCCCATCCTGCTCTTCGAGGGGCGCGCGCCCGCTGCTTCTGCAGGAGATGTGCACTGAGCCGGGCCCAGAGCAGGGGATGGGGCCTAATCTCCTGCAGAAGCAGCAGGGTCTGCGGCAGCGTCGATCGCGGAGCGGGCGAGCATCGTCGATCCGGCGACGGCGGCCGGCATCGCGATCACCGCACCGAGCGGCACCATGAAGCACAGCTGCGTCGCGACGCCGAACCCGAACATCGACGAGCGCCTGCCCCGGAACATCCGCCGACGATCCTCGCCGCGCAGCCCGCGGGCCGCGAACGCCCGCGAGACGAGCTCGGCGGCGAGCAGCCGCCCCGAGAGCACGATGCCGAGCACCGGCCCGACGACCGCGCCGACCAGGGGGATGAGCCCGACGAGTCCGACCCCGATCGCGATGAGCGCGCCCATGCCGATGAGGCCGAGCGAGTCGCCGACCGCGCGCCAGAACCCCGGGCCGCGCTCGGGCACCTCGCCGCCGAGCTCGGTCTCGACGGCGCGCCAGATCGCCTCGTAGAAGGGGTCGCCGACCGCGAGCGTCACCGCGGTGAAGGTGACGGCCGCGAGCACGACCGCGGCCGCCAGGATCACCGCGCCGAGCGCACCGCGCACGAGGCCGGGCCAGGGTTCGGCCCAGTCGTCGGCGAAGGGCGTGAGCCAGTCCGTGAGGGAGGGGAGCGAGAAGCCGAGGCCGACGAGGGCGGCGACGACGAGGAGGAACACGATCGCGGCCGGGATGAGCCCGAGCAGCATCACGCGCGGGCGCTTCGCCCAGAACGCGAAGCCGCGCAGGAGCATCCGCACGCCCAGCAGGAAGCCCTCGATCACCCGCCCAGCCTAGGCTGAACCAGCCGGTCGTCCACCGGCACGAGAGGGAGGCCCGCATGTCCACCACGCGCGACGTCCGGCTCGCCGACGGTCGCGTGCTGCGTGCGTACGACTCCGGCGAGGACGCCTCGGCATCGCTCGCGCTCGTCTGGCACCACGGGTCGCCGCAGACCGGGGCGCCGCTCGACCCGGTCGTCGCCGCGGCGGCGGCACGCGGCATCCGGCTCGTCTCGTACGCCCGGCCGGGCTACGGCGGCTCGACGCCGAACCCCGGGCGCGACGTCGCCTCGGCGGCCGACGACGTCATCGCGATCGCCGACGCGCTCGGCCTCGGTCGGTTCTCCTCGATGGGGGCGTCGGGCGGCGGCCCGCACGCGCTCGCGGGCGCGGCTCGCCACCCCGACCGGGTGGGCGGCGTCGCCGTGCTCGCCGGCATCGCGCCGTACACCGAGGCGTTCGACTGGTACGCGGGGATGCGGGCGCCCGGCGCGCTGCGCGCCGCGCGGCAGGGCCGCGAAGCGCGGGCGCGCTTCGCCGCGACCGACGAGTTCGACCCCGAGCAGTTCCTGCCCGTCGACGTCGCGGCGCTCGAGGGGCGCTGGGCCTCGCTCGGCGCCGATGCCGGCCGCGCCGCCGAGCTCGGCCCCGCCGGGCTCATCGACGACGACGTCGCCTTCGCGAGCCCGTGGGGCTTCGACCTCGCGGAGGTCGCCGCGCCCGTGCTGCTCGTGCAGGGCGAGGGCGACCGGGTGGTGCCGCGGCGGCACGCGTCGTGGATGCTCGCCCACCTGCCGGACGCCTCCCTCTGGATGCGCCTCGACGACGGGCACGTCTCGGTGCTCGACACCGTGCCCGACGCCATGGACTGGCTGCTCGCGCGGGTCGCCTGACGGCGCGGCGTCAGCCGAGCGTGTCCAGGGCTCGCGAGAGGTCGCGCCAGAGGTCCTCGACCTGCTCGATGCCGACCGACAGCCGCACGAGGCCCTCGGGGATCGTCGGCTGCTCGGCCGGCCAGCGCCGGCGCCGCTCGAGGGTCGACTCGACCCCGCCGAGGCTCGTGGCGTGCACCCAGATCCGGGTGCGCTCGGCCAGCGACTCGGCCGGCTCGGCACCGCCGCGCACGACGATCGACACGATCGCGCCGAAGCCCGGGTAGCGCACCTCCTCGAGCGCGGGGTGCCCCTCGAGCCGGCGCACGAGCTCCTGTGCGTTGGCCTGGGCGCGATCGAGTCGCACCGCGAGCGTGCGCATGCCGCGCACCGCGAGGAACGCCTCGAGCGGCGCCGGGATCGCCCCGGCCAGGCTTCGACGCTGCACGAGCGCGGCGGCGTGCTCCTCGCCGGCCGCGATCGCCGCGCCCATGAGCACGTCGCTGTGGCCCGCGAGGTACTTCGTCGCGGAGTGCACGACGAGGTCGGCACCGAGCTCGAGCGGGCGCTGCAGCAGCGGCGTCGCGAAGGTGTTGTCGACGGCGACGAGGGCACCCTGCTCGTGGGCGGCGGCCGAGATCGCCGCGATGTCGGCGAGCTCGAGCGCGGGGTTCGTCGGCGTCTCGAACCACACCATCGCCGCTCCGGCGCACGCGTCCACGACGGCGGGCGTGTCCGAGATGTCGACGAAGCGGACCCGGAGGCGCCCCTGTCCGGCTCGCTCTTCGAGCAGCGCGACCGTTCCCGTGTACGAGTGGCGCGGCGCGACGACGAGGCCGCCCGGCTCGACGAGATCGAGCACCGCCGAGATCGCGGCCATGCCGGAGGCGAAGCTCACGCAGCGGCCGCCCTCGAGCGCACCGAGCACGTCCTCGAAGGCCGTCCAGTTCGGGTTGCCGTACCGCCCGTACGCGACGTCTCCGCCCGCCACGTACGTCGAGGTGAGGTGGACCGGTACGTTCATCGGCGCATCGGGAGTGTGGGGCGGCCGGCCCGCCACCACGGCGACGGTCTCGGGGCGGAGGGCGGGGGCGACGTCGGGGGAGTCGGGCATGCCGACAGGCTAGCCGAGCGCCTCGCGGGCCGCGGCCGCCTCGTCACGCGCCGACTCGGCGACCCTCGCCGCCCGGTCGCGCTCGCGTCCGAGCCGCCGCGAGTCCCTGCCGTGCTCGCCGAGCCGGTCCTCGACCTCGCGCAGCTCGGCGTCGAGCTCCTCGCGTCGCGCCGTGTCGGCGGCGATCCGGTCGGTGAGCGCCTCGAGTTCGCGTTCGAGGGCGTCGAGGGCCTCGGATGCCTCGGCCGCACGCGCTTCGGCCGCCTCCGCCTCCCGTTCGCGTTCCTCGCGCTCGCGGCGCGACCGCTCCTCGCGCTCCCGCTCCGCGGCGCCGTCGTCGGCCGATCCGCCGCTCCGACGGCTCGCCTTCGGCCGCGCCGAACGCGTCGGCACGCCGCCGCCCGGCCCGCCCGCGACGGCACCGTCGAGGTCGACCTCGAGCCCGACCGCCTCGAGGCCGCGGACGAGGCGCCCGCTGCGAACCGCGCCGGCGGCCGAGGCATCCACCATGCCCGCGTTGAGCGTCTGCGCGACCTCGTCGAGCACCGGCTGCCGCACCGGGGCGTCGAGCTCCTCGGCCAGGGTCCCGGCGTCGCGCGCGAGCGCCGCGACGAGCGCGCGACGCTGCTTGGCGAGACGGGCCATCGCCGGGGCGTCGAGCTCGGCCTGCGCGGCGCGCAGCTCCTCGCCGAGCCCGAGCAACTCGTCGAGCTCGTCGCCGCGGTGGCGCACGAGTTGGTTCACGAGCCACGCCGCCGGCGCGGGGCGGCGCAGGGCGAGCACGGCATCGGCCAGCTCGCGGTCGTCGTCGCGCAGGTCGCGGCCGCGGCCGTTCCGGGCCGCGGTGAACTCCTCGGGGCGGAGCGCGTAGAGCGCCGCCGCCTCGTCGATGAGCGCATCGCCCCCCATAGGGCCATCCTGCAAGATCGCGGGCGATTCCGACAGCCGCCGCGACGTGGTCTCATTGAGGCATGCGGGTCGTCGTCCTGACCGGGGCCGGCATCTCGGCCGAGAGCGGGGTGCCGACGTTCCGTGACGCCGGCGGACTGTGGGAGGGGCATCGCGTCGAGGACGTCGCGACCCCTGAAGCCTTCGAACGCGACCCCGAGACGGTGCAGCGCTTCTACGACGCGCGGCGCCACGCCGTCGCGCAGGCCGAGCCGAACCCCGCCCACGAGGCCTTGGCGCGGCTCGAGCCGGAGCTCGGCGACGACCTCCTCGTCGTCACGCAGAACATCGACGCGCTGCACGAGCGGGCGGGATCGACGCGCGTGCTGCACATGCACGGCGAGCTCGCGCTCGCCAGGTGCCTCGCCTGCGCCGAGCGCTCGCCGGTGCCGGGCGACCTCGTCGAGCGCCCGGCGTGCCCGGCGTGCGGCGAACGGATGCTGCGCCCCGACGTCGTCTGGTTCGGCGAGATGCCGAACGGGCTCGACGAGATCGAAGCCGCGCTCGCGAGATGCGAGGTGTTCGCCGCGATCGGCACCTCGGGTGCCGTGTACCCCGCGGCGGGCTTCGTCGTCACCGCAGCCGCGCACGGTGCGCGCACGGTCGAGCTGAACCTCGCGGCGAGCGAGATCACGCCGCTCTTCGACGAGGTGCGGCACGGCCCGGCGAGCGTCGTGGTGCCGGCGTGGTGCCGGCGTGGTGCGACGAGGTGCAGCGGGCGTCGGCGTGAGCGGGACGCCCGCGCGGCCGCTCGCGGCGTTCCGCGTTACTCGGCGGCCGGGGGTCGCTGCTCGTGCGACGGCGAGAGTCGGGCCTCGAGCGCGTCGAGCACCTGCCGCTGTCCCTTCGTGACGAGGGAGCGCGCCTCGTCGATCGGCACCCATCGCGCGTCGTCGACCTCGGGGAACGAGCGCAGGCGCCCCGACCGCGGAGGCCACTCGAGCTCGAAGAGGTTGCTCTCCACCCGGCCGACCTCGAACTCGGGCGCCTCCGCCGCGTAGACGCGGGTGAGCTTGCCGGTCGAGGAGCGGAACTCGCCGAGATCGTCGTACTCGAGATCGGGTGCCGCGACGCCGATCTCCTCGCCGAACTCGCGTCGCGCCGCGAGCAGCGGGTGCTCGGTCGCGGCGAGGTACTCGCCCTTCGGCACCGTCCACGCCCCCTCGTGCCGCCGCTCCCAGTAGGGGCCGCCCATATGCGCGATGAAGACCTCGAGCGCGGTGCCGGCCGGTTCGTCCGCCGTCGGCGCGCGGTACAGCAGGATGCCCGCGCTCGTCACCGGCATGTCGCCCACCCCGTCGCGCGCGACGACGCCGGGTAGCGTTGGATCCGAGAAGCGAAGGAGTTCCGCATGGCACGCATCGTACTCATCGGAGGTCACGGCAAGGTCGCACTGCGACTCTCCCGCCTGCTCGCGGCGCGCGGCGACGAGGTCGACGCCATGATCCGCAACCCCGACCACGCGGCCGAGGTCGCCGCGACCGGGGCGAACCCGGTCGTCGCCGACATCGAGAGGCTCGACGCCGACGGCTTCGCCGAGCTCGTGCGCGGGCACGACGCCGTCGTCTGGTCGGCGGGCGCGGGCGGCGGCGATCCCCGGCGCACGTACGCGGTCGATCGCGATGCCGCGTTGCGCTCGATGGCGGCCGCCGAGGCGGCGGGGGTGCGGCGTTACGTGATGGTCTCGTACTTCCGTTCGCCCGATCATTCGGTGCCAGAGGCCGACCCGTTCCACGCCTACGCGGAGGCGAAGGCGGCGGCTGACGAGCATCTCGTGACGACGTCGCTCGACTGGACGATCCTCGGCCCGAGCCGGCTCACCGACGGCGAGGGCACGGGCCGCATCGATGCCGGGGCCTCCGAGAGCCTGACCGTCGACCGCGCCGACGTGGCGGCCGTCGCTGCCGCCGTGCTCGCGGAGCCGTCGACCGTGGGCCGCACGATCCGGTTCAACGAGGGCTCGACGCCGATCGCCGACGCGATCCGGTGAACCCGGCGGGTCGGGGCCGCCGGGTCACTGCCCGCGCGGTCGCCGTATCAGCGCCCAGAGCGAGGCGAGCAGCAGCACGCCGCCCACCGCGCCGATCAAGCCCAGGATCGACCACAGCATCGTCTCCGTCGACATCGCCCACCTCCGTGTCCGTGGCTTCATCATGCCCGCGCGGCGGCGCGAACTCCAGCCTCGGATGCCGGGCCGTCGGCATCGGGCGCGTGCATGGCAGGATCTGAGCATGGCCGATCCGCGACTCCCGCTGTCGAGGCGCGTGGGCGCGGCCCCCGCGCCCACCGTGCCCGAGCACCCCGACGTCGACCGCTGGCGGCCGGCCGTGCCGGGCGACCTCGACGAGCTCCTCGCCTTCCACGCCGACGTGGCGCGCGTCGACCATCCGAACTGGGTCGAGTCGCGCGACGAGCTCCTCGAGACCTTCGAGCTCTCGCACGTCGACCCGCGCCGCGACACCCTGGTGGGCGTGGCGGAGGACGGGCGGATCCTCGCGAGCGGTGCGGTGTTCCTGCCGCCCGGGCAGGAGACCCTGGTCCGCTCGATCATCGCGGGGGCGGTGCGTCCCGAGGTGCGCGGCCGCGGCATCGGGCGACTCATGCTCGAGTGGGAGCTCGCCCGGGCCCGCGAACAGCTGGCGGCGAGCGACGAGCCCCTGCCGGGCTGGATCATGGCGCACGCCGAGGAGGTCTCGCCCGACGCCCAGTCGCTGCTCGAGCGGGCCGGCCTCGAGCTGCGTCGCCACTTCTTCACCCTGGAGCGCGAGGCCGCCCCGTCCGTCGACCTCGGGATCGAGCTCGGCTCCGCCGACGAGGCGGTCGTGATCGTGCCGTGGTCGGCGGAGTGGACCGAGTCGGCCAGGCTCGCCCGCAACGCCGCGTTCGTCGACCACTGGGGCAGCCAGTCGACCGGCGAGGAGCGCTGGACGCGCTTCGTCGGGGGCGAGCAGTTCGCGCCCGGGCTCTCGTTCCTCGCGATCGCGCCGGTCGACGGTCGTGACGAGGTCATCGGCTTCGTGCTGGCCCTCCGCAACGAGCAGGACTGGGCGGGGCAGGGTTTCACCTCCTCGTACGTGCAGCTCGTCGGCGTCGTGCGCCCGTGGCGCGGCCGCGGCATCGCTCGGCACCTGCTCGCCCGGCACCTCGGGGCCTGCCGCGACGAGGGGCTCGAGAAGGCGACGCTCGACGTCGACGCCGAGAACCCGACCGGGGCGCTCGGCCTCTACACCGGCCTCGGATTCGAGGTCGCCCACTCGCATCGGAGCTACGTGCTCGAGTTCTGAGCCACGGCGGCCGTCGTGCCGCCGCGCTGTCAAGCGGTTGACGGATGCCTCGGGCCGACGCACGCTCGGAGCACGGAATCGAGACGAGGAGGGCGCGATGAGCGACGCGACGCGCGACCGAGGGGCACCCGACGGCCACGAGCGACCCGGCGAGCACGGCCGGCTCGACCGCGAGGGGGAGCCCGCCGAGGGCCCCGATCGGGGCGACGATCCGAACGATGTGGAGGCCGACAACGCCGTCGAGGAGGACACGATCGAGACGGTCGATCCCGACAACGCACCGGCGTGAGGGCGCTGCGAGCATCGGGAGCCCGGCGCGGCGAAGGTAAGGCAATCCTCAGAAGAAAGTCGCACTGATCTGCGGAAAACCGTTCGGAGATTGCTGCGGGATCCCGACCGCGGGGATAGCATCCAGATACCGAGCGGCCGTCTCGATGGGTCGCACCCGCCACAGGAGGTCACCATGAGCATGACGCTCGACGAGTTGCCCGCAGTCGCCGAATGCTCGGTGTCCGGGTGCTCCTACAACGATCACTCGCACTGCCACGCCGCCGCCGTGACGATCGCCGGATCGGTCGGCGACGCCGAGTGCGCGACCTTCATCCCGCTGAGCAGCAAGGGAGGCCTCGACAAGGTGCTCACCCACGTCGGCGCCTGTCAGCGTTCCGAGTGCGTGCACAACTCGAAGCTCGAGTGCACGGCGGCCTCCGTGCGCATCGGCGCCGGGGTCGACGATGCGGACTGCCTGACGTACGAAGTCGCCTGACCGCAGACGAGACGGGCCCCACCGAATGATCGGTGGGGCCCGTTTTCTGTGGAGTGCGCGGCAGAATTCGGCGGGCTTCTGCATCTTCATGATCGATTGGGTCAGTTTCCAATCAACTCTTGACATCCATCGCTCACCTGCGCCAGTGTGCTCAGCAACCACACACACGAACTCTGGAGAGTGCAATGTCGCGTTTCTTCACCAGTCCTCGCGAGAAGGCCGGAGCTGCCGCCGACCTCGAATCCGTGGCATCCGGCTTCACCCGCAGGAACCTGCTCGGCGGCGCCCTGGCCGGCGTCGCACTTGCGACCGCCGCCACCTCGGGCGCGGCGACGGCCGCCGTGCCGGCGCGCAAGCAGGGCTCGCGCTCGATGGCGAACGAGCCGTTCAACCAGGTCGACACCGTGAAGATCGGGCTGATCGGCCTCGGCAACCGGGGCATGGGCATGCTCGGCAGCTGGGTCAGCGTGCCGGGGGCCCAGGTCGTCGCGGTCTGCGACATCAGGGGCGATCGCGCGACGCGAGCGGCCGACCGCGTCGCGAACGCCGGCAAGCCGCGGCCCCGCGAGTACGGCGGCTCGGACAGCTCGTTCCAGAAGATGCTCGACACCGAGGAGCTCGACCTCGTCTACATCGCGACGCCGTGGGAGTTCCACCACGCGCAGGGCAAGGCCGCGCTGAAGGCTGGGGCGCACGTCGGCGTCGAACTGCCGATCGCGACCGAGCTCGACGAGCTCTGGGATCTCGTCGACACGAGCGAGCAGACCCGCAAGCACCTGTTCCTCATGGAGAACTGCTCGTACGGCCGCAACGAGCTCGCGATGCTGAAGATGGCGCACGACGGCGTCTTCGGCGAGATCACGAGCGGGCACGGCGGCTACCTGCACGACCTGCGCGCGCTGCTCTTCAACGACGGCTACTACACCGACGACTGGCGGCGCATCTGGCACACGAAGAGCGTCGCGAGCTTCTACCCGATGCACGGTCTCGCTCCCATCGCCGCCGCGATGGACATCAACCGCGGCGATCGGCTCACCACGCTCTCGGCGACGGCCTCGG
This sequence comes from Agromyces sp. NPDC058104, assembly GCF_042884835.1. Classification (NCBI taxonomy): domain Bacteria; kingdom Bacillati; phylum Actinomycetota; class Actinomycetes; order Micrococcales; family Microbacteriaceae; genus Agromyces; species Agromyces sp. NPDC058104. The sequence continues at coordinate 971,639 of NZ_JBHVTD010000002.1, forward strand.
CACCGAGGGGCCTCGCCGACTACCGCGAGCGCTTCGTGCCGCGCGACCACCGCTCGTGGAAGGAGGAGTACATCAACGGCGACCTCGTCACCTGCATGATCTCCACCGCGAACGGGCGCATGATCCGGGCCGAGCACAACGTGAGCCAGCCGCGCCCGTACAGCCGCATCAACACGATCGAGGGCAGCCGGGGCATCTTCGAGGACTACGTCGGCGGCGACGCGACGGGCGCCCGCATCTACGCCGAGCCGATCCACAGCGGCGACACCTGGCGGGGCGCGAGCGCGCTGCGCGCCGAGTACGACCACTGGCTCTGGAAGGATCTCGAGGGCCCGGCCGCCGGCGGCGGCCACGGCGGCATGGACTACATCCTGCAGTGGCGGATCGTCCAGCAGATGCGCACCGGGCAGGTGCCCGACATCGACGTGTACGACTCGGCGGCCTGGTGCGCACCCGTGCCGCTCAGCGTGGCGTCGATCGAGAAGGGCGGGCGCCCGGTCGAGGTGCCCGACTTCACCCGTGGCGAGTGGAAGAAGCTCCGACTCGGCCTCGACTCCGTCCGCACCACGATGCCCGCCGTCGTCTGACGCCGGAACGAGAGGATCCGACATGACCACGAAGACCGTTCGCCGCGGCGCCATCGCGGCGCTCGCACTCGCCTCGACGCTCGCACTCGCTGCGCAGCCCGCATTCGGCAGCACGCCCGACGATCCGGCGGCACCCGGTGCGACGAGCACGCCGGCGCCGGCGCCGTCGCAGGAGCCCGGGGCGGCCGAGACTCCGGCACCGGAGGCACCGGAGACCGATGCGCCCGAGACCGACGCACCCGAGACCGGGGCGCCCGAAACGGAGGCCCCTGCACCTGAGGCCTCGGCCGCCCCGGAGCGGAAGGCCGAGGCGGCCGACGAGGCGCCGGCCGAGGAGGCCGAGATCGACGTCTCGATCTCCGAGATCAGCCTCGAAGGGCCCGCGATCGTCGACGTCGAGGTGACGGTGGCGAACGACTCGGACAAGTCGATGAGCAAGGTCGCCGTCTCGTTCACCGGCCCCGTGGGCTGGCAGGTCGCCGTCGTCGACGACGAGCTCGGACGCATCGCCGCGGGCGACGAGGAGGTCGCCGTCTTCCAGCTCCGCGTCCCCGAGAAGCGGCCCGGCTACGCGCTCCGCGTGTTCACCGCGACCGCAGACTACCGGGGCGGCGACGGGGCCGGGAGCGCGACCGGCACGCTCTCCGTTCCCACCATCCCGCCGCTGCCGAACCTCATCGACCAGACGCAGCTGTCGATCGCCGGGGTCTCGAGCGAGGAGACGGTCTCCGAGAACACGCCCGCCACCAAGGCGATCGACGGCGACCCGTACACCTTCTGGCACACGGCGTACCGCAACGGCGCGGTTCCGTACCCGCACTTCATCACCCTCGACCTCGGGGCGGACTACGACGTGACCGGCCTCGAGTACCTGACGCGGCAGAACGCGGTGAACGGCCGGATGAAGGACTACCAGGTCTTCGTCTCGGCCGACGGCACGACCTGGGGCGACCCCGTCGCGACGGGATCGTTCACCGGCGACCTCGGGCCCCAGCGCGTCGAGTTCGCCCCCACGGCCGGCCGGTACGTGAAGCTGGTCGGACTGAACTCCGTGGCCGGCAACGCGTTCGGCGGCGCCGCGGAGATCAACGTCGGCGGGGTGCCTCGATGACGGTGCTCGGGGCGTCCTGACGAGTTGAGGCGCAGGCGGCGCGGGAGCGATCCCGCGCCGCCTTCCGCCGCCCGGGCCGGTCGGGGCCGGGCCGTTCTGCTGTGAGCGGATCGGGCTGTCGCACGCCGGGCCCCGCGGTTAGCCTCGGGGCATGGGCAAGGTCGTCGAGTTCCCGCGAGCACCGCGCACCGTGAAGCCGCTCTGGCGCAACGAGCTGGGTGAGGTGCTCCGCGGCGAGCGTCTCGCGCAGGAGCGCATCCTGACCGAGGTCGCCGCCACCGCCGGGGTCTCGCCCCAGTACCTCTCCGAGATCGAGCGCGGCCGCAAGGAGCCGTCGAGCGAGGTGCTCGGCTCGGTCGCCGGGGCGCTCGGCCTCGAGCTCGTCGAGGTCGTGCACCGAGTGGCCGCCGCGCTCGAGGCTCGGCGCGAGCTCGAACGGCACGAGGCAGCGCGGCGCGAGCGCCTCGAGCGCGAGGTGTCGTTCGCCTTCCGGGCCGACCTGCCGGCGGGGCATCCCGCGCTCGAGCTCGACGCAGTGCTCGACCTCGATGCCGCGCTCGACCTCGGCGGCGCGAAGGCCGCGGGCGACGCGACGATCGCCGCGCCGCCCGGCGGCGTCTACCTGCTCGTCGCGTAGGCGGCGCCAGCGCCGACCGCGACCTGCGCGGTCAGCACGTGGTCGGCGAGCCCGTACTCGACGGCTGCGGTCGCGGAGAGGATGCGGTCGCGGTCGGTGTCGCGCCGCAGCGTGGCCGCGTCGTGCCCGGTGTCGGCGGCCAGGGCAGCCTCGAGCTCCGCACGCACGCGCACCACCTCGTCGGCGTGGATGATGAGGTCGGGAATGGAACCCCGGCCCTGGGTCGAGGGCTGGTGAAGCACCACCCGACCGTGCGGCAGGATCGCCCGCTGCCCCTTCGCCCCGCCCGCGAGGAGCACCGCGGCCGGCCCGGCCGCCTGGCCGACGCACGTCGTCGCGACATCCGGCCTGATGTGCTGCATCGTGTCATAGACCGCGAGTGCCGCGCCGGGCGAGCCGCCGGGGGAGTTGAGGTAGAGGCTGATCGGGGTCTCGCTCGACTCCGAGGCGAGGTGGAGGAACTGCGCGATGAGCACGTTCGCGACGCCGTCGTCGATCTCGGTGCCGAGGTAGACGATCCGCTCGGAGAGCAGCCGGCTGTAGACGTCGAGCGAGCGCTCGGTGCTGCCGCGCTTCTCCACGACGTAGGGGATGGTGTAACTGGTCATGCGGGCACTCGCAATCCGGTCGTGGGCCGTACGGCCCGGGGGAACATCTCGTCGAAGCCGTCGGCGACGCGGTCGATGAAGCCGTAGTCGACGGCCTCCTCCGCGGTGTACCAGCGGTCGCGCAGGGAGTCCTCGGCGATCCGCTCGAGCGGCTGGCCCGTGTTCGCCGCGGTGATGCCGAGCACGGTGTCTCGCATGTGGCGCAGGTCGTCGGCCTGCAGCTCGACGTCGACGGCGGTGCCGCCGATGCCCGCCGAGCCCTGGTGCATGAGGATGCGCGCGTGCGGGAGGGCGAAGCGCCGCCCGGGGGTGCCGGCGCTCAGCAGGAACTGCCCGGCGCTCGCCGCCATGCCGTAGGCGATCGTCGACACCTCGTTCGGGATCGAGCGCATCAGGTCGGCGATCGCGAGCATCGCCGACACCGAGCCGCCGGGCGAGTTGATCCAGAACCGGATGTCCCGGCGCGGGTCCTCGGCCGCGAGGGTGAGGAGCTGGGCGCAGAGGCGGTTGCCGCCCTGCTGGTCGAGCTCGTCGCCGAGCACGATGATGCGTTCGTGGAAGAGCCGGGCGGTGAGCTCGGCGTCGATCGGCTGGATCGCCGGGGTCTGTTCGCTCATGACCCCAGCCTGCGCCGCCCAGGCGGAGCGCGGGGGCGATGCTGCTCACGGCCGTGCTGCCCACGGCAGTGCTGCCGCAGGCAGAACGCCATGACCGCGGCGCCGCCGCTATGCTCCAATGCAGCGCGATGTGAGGAGGCGGCGATGACGGACGTACAGGGTGCCGACGCCGGTACTTCGATGCAGCACGAATTCACGGCGTCCGCGACCACCGCCGACCGTGTCGCTGCCGGATACACACGGTACGTCAACACCCGGCCGTGGCTGGTCGTGTCCGGTGCCGCGTTCGTCTCGGTCGTCCTCATCGTGTCGGCGATCAACGGCACGTGGCTCGGCGGACTCCTCATCCTGGTCTTCGCCGCCGGCAGCAGTTGGATCGGGGTCATCATCCAGCAGGCCCGCATGGCCCAACAGCTGCGTGCGGTCGCCGGCGAGGGGCATCGGCTCGAGCTCCACGCGGACGCGGAGGGAGTGTGGGTCGATCTCGGGGTCTCCGAGGGGCGGATCGACTACCGCGCGTTCGACTCCGCCGTCGTGAGCGGCCGGGCGGTGCTGCTCAAGACGCGCCACGGTCGGACGTACACGATCCTGCCGATCGAGCTCTTCCCGCCGGCCACGCTCGCGTACGTACAGGAGGCTATCGCTGCGTCGCGCTGAAGCTCGGCGGGCTCGCCTGCGCAGCGCGGGCATCCGCGCCTCGCGGTCAGGCTGATTCGAGGTTCCTACCCGGCGAGCGTGCGGACGACCGGCCCCTCGCTGAACTGGCAGGAGGTCGCGGAGAGCCGCTCGTCGGGATCGAGCTTCGACAGCACGGCGCCCGCGATGGCGTAGAGCTGCTCGAGCTGCTCGGCGCTCAGCGCGTCGAACACGTTGGCGCGCACCGTGTCGACGTGGCCGGGCGCCGCGTCGGCCATGAGCTCGAGCCCGGCCTCGGTGATCGTCGCATTCGTCGCGCGCCGGTCTTCGGGGCACGGGAAGCGACGGATCAGCCCGCGCTCCTCGAGGCGACGTGCGACGTGCGAGAGCCGGGGCAGGGTCGCGTTCGTGCGCGAGGCGAGCTCGGTCATGCGCATGGTGCGGCCCGGCGCGTCGGCGAGGGCCATGAGCGCGACGTACTCGAAGTGGGTGAGCCCTGCGTCGCGCAGGAGCTGGGCGTCGAGCGCGCCCGGAAGCAGTTCGGCGACGGCGATGAGGCGCACCCAGGCCGCCGATTCCTCGGGGGAGAGCCAGTTCGTTTCGTCTGCCATGACTCGATTCTAGCGCATTGGTTGACGCAACAACTGAATTGGTCTACAGTAATGGTTGTCGAAACAAGTAATCGCGTCGAACGGCGCGGAGAGGAATCGCAATGACGACCGTCAGCATCATCGGGAACGGCAACATGGGCAGCGCGATCGGCGGCATCGTCGCCGCGGGTGGCAACAGCGTCGAGGTCCTCGGCCGCGATCTCTCGCAGCCCGTCACCGGCGACATCGTCGTGCTCGCCGTGCCGCACTTCGCGCTCGCCGAGATCGCCGAGGCCCGCCGCGCCGAGCTCGCCGGCAAGATCGTCGTCGACATCACCAACCCGCTGGACTTCGAGACCTTCGACTCGCTCGTCCCCGCGGCAGACAGCTCGAAGGCCGCCGAGCTCGCCGAGCTCCTGCCCGAGTCGCGAGTGCTCAAGGCCTTCAACACGAACTTCGCCGCGACCCTCGCCTCGAAGTCGGTCGGCGAAGAGGGCACCACCGTGCTCGTCGCCGGCGACGACGCGGTGGCCAAGCAGTCCCTCATCGACGTCGTGCGCGCCGGCGGCGTGAAGGCGATCGACGCGGGCGCCCTCAAGCGCGCCCGCGAGCTCGAGTCGATCGGCTTCCTCCAGCTCACCCTCGCCGTGCAGGAGAAGATCGGCTGGACGGGCGGCTTCGCCGTCGCCGCCTGACGCTCCGTCGCCCTACCCCGAATCGCCCGACTTCGCACGAAGCCGGGCGATTCGTGCGTGCGGGCGCGATCGACGGCCTCGGCACCGAGCGGCCCGTGCCGTGGGCTCAGGCGGTGCCGCGCAGGTAGCGCAGCTGCGCCCGAACGGATGCCTCCGCCGCGCCCCGCACCGAGGCATCCGTGTCGGCGTAGACGAGGTCGGTGACCTCGTCGACCGAGGCGTCGGCGCCGAGCCGCGCGAGCGCCCCGCGCAGCTGTTCGAGCCGCTCGGCGCGATGCGCGAGATAGGCGTCGCAGATCGCGGCGAGGTCGGGCAGCGCCGGGCCGTGCCCGGGCAGCACCGCGACCCGCTGCTCGGCGCCGAGTGCCCGGAGCGCCGTCAACGAGTCGAGGTAGGGGCCGAGTGCGCCGTCGGGGTCGGCGATGATCGTCGTGCCGCGACCGAGGATCGTGTCGCCCGTGAGCACGGCGAGCGGCGTGCGGCCGTCGGTGTCGGCGTCGGCGGGGTCGCTCTCGCCCAGCAGCGCGAAGCAGACCGAGTCGGCCGTGTGCCCCGGCGTCGCGAGCACCACGATCTCGACGCCCGCCGCGACGATGCGCTCGCCGTGGACGAGCGGTGGTGCGTCGCGGCAGAACACCGGGTCGATGGCCCGAACCGGGGCGCCGGTCATCCGCGCGAAGGCGTCGATCCCCTCCGTGTGGTCGGCGTGGTGGTGCGTGATGAGCACGAGCTCGACCGGGCCGGCGGCCGCGAGCCGTTCGAGGTGGCCGGGGTCGGCCGGGCCGGGGTCGACGACGACCGTCGAACGGGCGCCCGGCGCCTGCAGCACGTACGAGTTCGTGCCGTCGAGGGTCATCGGGCCGGCATTCGGGGCGAGCACCGTGCGGGCCAGTCGTGCGGGCCCGGCCGGGTCGACCCGCTGGGGCGCTGCGGCGTCGTCCATCCCGGCAGTGTATCGGCCCGCCCCGGTGCGAGCGCGGGCCGACCGGCTTAGTCTGAGGGGATGGACAGCGCGCCCGAGTCCCCGAGCTCACCCGTCGCCACCCGATCCGCCGCCACCGTCGTGCTGCTGCGCGACGGCGAGCTCGGACTCGAGGTGCTGCTCGCCGAACGGCCGAGCGACCGCGGCACCTTCGCCGGCGCGTGGGTGTTCCCCGGCGGCGCGGTCGACCCGGCCGACGTCGCGGGCGACCCGCCCGAGAGCCTCGAGGCCGCCCGGCGCGCCGCCGTGCGCGAGGTCGAGGAGGAGGTCGGCCTCGTCGTCGACCCCGACGAGCTCGTGCCGTTCTCGCTCTGGACCCCGCCCGAGCGCTCGCCGAAGGCGCTGACCACCGCGTTCTTCGCCGTGCGCGTTCCCGACGGTGAGCTGCGGCTCGCGCCCGAGGAGCTCGTCGCCGCCGCGTGGATGCGCCCGGTCGACGCCCTCGCACGCCACGCCGCGGGCGGCCTCACCCTCTGGCCGCCGACCTGGGTGACGCTCCACGGGCTGCTCGACGCGCCGTCGGTCGACGCCGCGCTCGCCGCGTTCACCGCAGGGGAGGTGCGGCCGTTCCGGGCCCGGCGCGACGAAGTGCGTCGCATGGTGCTGTGGCAGGAGGACGACGAGTACGACGCCGTGCCGAGCGGCGAGGGGCGCAGTCCGGCCGTGCCCGACGACGCCCGCGACGCGCAGGGCAACCGCCACCGACTCATGATGGACCGCCTGCCCTGGGTCTATCTCCGCACCTTCTGAGCATGGTCGACGTCACCGTCGTCGGATCGGGGCCCAACGGGCTCACCGCCGCCGTCGTCGCCGCCCGCGCCGGGCTCACCGTGCGCGTGGTCGAGGCCGCGCCGACGCTCGGCGGGGGAGTCCGCACCGCCGAGCTCACCCTGCCCGGGTTCCGTCACGACGTCTGCTCGGCGGTGCATCCGGCGGCGCTCGCCTCGCCGGTGTTCCGGGAGTTCGGCCTCGTCGACGGCCCGCGTGCCCCCGAGTGGATCGTGCCGGAGGCCTCGTACGCGCACCCGCTGCCCGGCGGCCGTGCCGGCATCGCCTGGCGCGACCTCGACCGTACCGTCGACGGGCTCGGTGCCGACGGCCGCGCGTGGCGACGTCTCGTCGCACCGCTCCTCGCCCGGCAGCGCGGCGTCGTCGACTTCACGGGCTCGCAGCTGCTGCGCGTGCCCCGCGACCCGATCGCGGCGCTCCGGTTCGGCCTCCGCGCGCTCGAGCAGGGCACCCGCGCCTGGGACCGGCGCTTCACGGGCGACGTCGCGCCCGCGCTCTTCACCGGGGTCGTCGCGCACGCCGCGGGCGGCCTGCCGTCGCTGGCCTCGGCCGGAGCCGGGCTGCTCATCGCCATGCACGCCCACGGGGTCGGCTGGGCGCTCCCGCGCGGCGGATCCCAGGCGATCGCCGACGCGCTCCTCGCCGAGCTGGCGGAGCACGGCGCGGAGATCGTGACGGATGCGCCGGTGCAGGCGCTCGACGAGGTGCGGGGCTCCCGCGCCGTGCTGCTCGACACCTCGCCCGAGCTCCTCTTCACCGCCGAGCTGCCGCACCGCTACGAGCGCGCCCTGCGCCGGTACCGCTACGGCTCGGGCATCGCGAAGGTCGACTTCGCGCTCGACGGGCCGGTGCCGTGGGCGAACCCGGCCGTCGGGCTGGCGCCCACCGTGCACCTCGGCGGCAGTCGGCGCGAGATCGCCGCGGCCGAGAACGCGGTCGCACGCGGGCTGCAGCCCGGCGTCAACACGCGGGTCGCGGGCGACGGCGGCGCGCCGCGGCATCCGTACGTGCTCGTCTGCCAGCCGAGCGTCGTCGACCCGAGCCGCGCCCCTTCCGGCAAGCAGGTCCTCTGGGCCTACACGCACGTGCCCGCGGGCTCGACGCTCGACGCGACCGAGCTCGTGACGGCGGAGGTCGAGCGCTTCGCACCCGGATTCCGCGACGTCGTGCTCGCGAGCTCCGCGAGCTCGGCCCGCGAGGTCGGCGCGTACAACCGCAACTACGTCGACGGCGACATCTACTCGGGGGCCCTCGACCTCGCGCAGCTCGTGAAGCGCCCCGTGGTCTCGACGGCGCCGTGGCGCACCCCCGTCGACGGCGTGTACCTGTGCTCGAGCGCGACCCCGCCCGGCCCCGCCGTGCACGGCATGAACGGCTGGTACGCCGCGAAGCTCGCCCTGAAGGAGCGATTCGGGCTCAGCGCTTGAGGCGCCTCGGCGTGGTCGCGAGACGGTGACGGCGCTCCCTCCCGACCGACCGGGGCGGGCGTAGCGTGGAGGGGTGGACTGGACCGCCTGGTTCGACGCGCACGACTACGAGGTCGCCCGCCAGCTGCTGCAGCGCGGCGTCGGCGCGCTCGCCGTCGTCGCGTTCTGGTCGACGCTGAACCAGTTCCGCCCGCTGCTCGGCGAGCACGGCCTGCTGCCGGTGCCCGCGCTGCTGCGCCGCTCCTCGCGTCTGCGCGGCCCGAGCCTGTTCCGCTGGGGGTACAGCGACCGGCGGCTCGTGGCGGTCGCCGCGGCCGGGATCGTGCTCGGGGCATCCGTCGTGCTCGGACTGCCGCAGCTCGGGCCGCCGTGGCTGCCGATGCTCGTCCTCCTCGCCCTGTGGCTGCTGTACCTCTCGATCGTGAACGTCGGCCAGACCTTCTACGGCTTCGGCTGGGAGATGCTGCTCTGCGAGGCCCTGTTCACGGTGGCGTTCCTCGGCTCGAACGACCAGCCGCCGCCCATCGTGATCGTCGTCGCGATCTGGTGGCTCGTCTTCCGCCTCGAGTTCGGCGCGGGCATGATCAAGATCCGCGGCGGGCGCGAGTGGCGCGACCTCACCGCGCTCATGTACCACCACGAGACCCAGCCGATGCCGGGCCCGCTCAGCAGGCAGGCGCACCTGCTGCCGCCGTGGTTCCATCGCGGCGAGGTGATCGGCAACCATGTCGCGCAGCTCGTCGTGCCGTTCCTGCTGTTCGTTCCCGGGCCGGTGGGGTCCGCCGCCGCGGCGATCGTCATCCTCACGCAGCTCTGGCTCATCGTGACGGGCAACTTCGCGTGGCTCAACTGGATCACGGTCGTGCTCGCGACGTCGGCGATCACCGACCCGGTCTGGCATCTGCTGATCCCGGCGATCCCCGTCGACCTGGGGGCGGATGCCTCGGGCTCGCCGCTCGGGTGGGTCGTCGTCGTGCTCGCGGTCGGCGTGCTGCTCGTCGTGCTCAGCTGGTGGCCGCTGCGCAACCTGTTCGCGCACCGCCAGCTCATGAACGCGAGCTTCAACCGGTGGATGCTCGTGAACGCCTACGGCGCCTTCGGCACGGTGACGAAGCGGCGCATCGAGATCGTCGTCGCGGGCACGCTCGACGACGTGCCCGGCGAGGATGCCGCGTGGCAGGAGTACGGCTTCAAGGGCAAGCCCGGCGACGTGCGTGCGCTGCCGCGGCAGTGGGCGCCGTACCACCTGCGGCTCGACTGGCTGATGTGGTTCCTGCCGCTCGGGCGCATGTGGGAGCCGTGGTTCGAGGTGTTCCTCGAGCGCCTGCTCGCGGGCGACCCGCCGACGCTCGCGCTGCTCGCCCACGATCCGTTCGACGGTGCGCCGCCGAAGTGGATCCGCGTGCGGGCCTACCACTACCGCTTCGCGACGCGGCGGGAGTTCCGCGCGACGGGGGACCGCTGGGTGCGGAGCCTCGAGGCCGAGGTCGTGCCGCCCGCCGCGCGCTGGGAGTGAGCGGCCGCCGACCACTCGGCCGCGGCCGGCCCGCTCAGGCGGCCGCGGACCGGGTCAGCCGGCGCCGGCCCGCTCAGGCGGCCGGCCTGCTCAGGCGGCCGCGGATGCCTCGACGGGGCGGTGCTCGATGTCGTCGACCTTCGCCCGCGGCATCACGAGCGCGGCGGCCACGGTGAGGATCGCCGCCACGGCGACCGCGAGGAACACGGTGGCCGAGGCGGCCTGGATCGCGACGGGCGAGTGGGCGCCGAGCCCCGAGCGGGCGATCACCCCGTTGGCGACCGCTCCGAAGATCGCGACGCCGACCGCGCTGCCGACCGAGCGGAGGAACATGTTCGCGCCCGTGACGACGCCGCGCTCCTCCCACGGCACCGACGACTGGGCGGCGATGAGCGTGGGCGAGGCGACGAGCCCCAGGCCGAGGCCGACGATGAAGCACGCGATCGCCGTCGTCCACACGTTCGGCGCGAGCGAGGCGGCGAAGAGCGCCGCGCTGCCGAGCACGGCGATCGCGAGCCCGATGAGCGCGGTGGCGCGGAACCCGATCCGGAGGAACAGGTGGCCCGCGTTCGACGCGGCGATCGGCCAGCCCAGGGTGAGCGCGGCGACCGCGAGGCCCGAGACCAGCGGCGAGGCATCCGCCGTGATCTCGAGGAAGGTGGGCACGTAGGAGGTGAGCCCGATGAGCACCGCGCCGACGCCGAGCGAGATGAGCGAGGTCGTCACGATGAGGCGGCGCGAGAACACCCAGAGCGGCAGCACGGGCTCGGCCGCGCGGCGCTCGATGAGCACGAAGGCGACGAGCAGCAGCCCGCCGAGGCCGAAGGCGCCGATGCTCTGCCACGAGAGCCAGGCCCACGCCTGCCCGCCCTCGAGCACGGCGAGGATGACGAGGGTGAGTCCGAGAGTGAGCACCGTCGCTCCGGCGAGGTCGATGCGGTGCTTCTCCCGGCCGAGCGACTCGTGGTAGGCCCGCCACAGCATGACGGCGGCGAGCACGCAGAGCGGGATGTTGACGAAGAAGATCCACCGCCACGAGAGGAACTCGGCGAACACGCCGCCGAGGGTCGGCCCGATGACCGAGGACGCCGCCCACACGCTCGCGATGTAGCCCTGCACCTTCGCGCGCTCGCGCACCGTGTAGATGTCGCCCGTGATGGTGATCGAGACGGGCAGCACGGCACCGGCGCCGAGGCCCTGCACCGCGCGGAAGACGATGAGCGAGGTCATGTCCCAGGCCACGCCGCAGAGGATGGAACCGAGGAGGAACAGGCCGATCCCGACGAGCATGATGGGCTTGCGGCCCACCGTGTCGGCCAGCTTCGAGTACACCGGCACCGAGACGGCCTGGGCGAGCAGGTAGATCGAGAACAGCCACGGGAACTGCGTGAAGCCGCCGAGGTCGTCGACGATCGAGGGCACCGCCGTCGCGAGGATCGTCGAGTCGATCGCGATGAGCCCGGTCGCGAGCATCACCGCGATGAGCACCGGCCCCCGCTCGGATCGGAATCCCACACCCGTCGTGTCCGCCATGCCCGCTCCTCGCCGGGGCGCACGGTGCCGCCCCGCAGTGGTGCAACGCCTCGGGGCGCGATTCATTCCACCCGGTACGACGCCCGGTACGACGCCTAGGTGTCGTGCCGGACTGATCGAACTCGCCGGGTCAAGGGGATGCCTTCGGCGGGGCGGCGCATTACCGTCGAGGCATGCGAATCCGAACGAAGCGAGCGGTCGCCCCGCAGCCGCCCGCGGCCCAGGTCACGAGCGACGGCGAGGCGCGTGGCCCCGAGGTGAAGATCCGGGCGTTCCGCATCGGGTTCATCGGTGCGCTCGGCGTGCTGCTGGCGCTCATGCTCGGCGGGATCATCGCCGAGCTCGGCACCGTCATCCTCTACGTGGCGCTCGCCCTCTTCCTCGCGCTCGGCCTCGATCCGGTGGTCAGCTGGCTGCAGCGCAGGGGGATGCCCCGGTGGGCCGCCATCCTCGGCGTCGTCATCGTCGTGGTCGGCCTCTTCGTGGGGCTCATCGCGACCATCGTGCCGATCGTCGTCGAGCAGACGACGAACGTCATCGAGAACTGGCCCGACCTCGTCGAGAACGCGAAGAACAGCGACCTCGTGGCGTGGCTCAACAACCTCTCGGGCACCGGCCACGCCATCGAGGACGCGATCGAGGCGGCGGGCAAGTGGCTCGCCGATCCCGAGAACCTCGGCTCGCTCGGCGGCGGCATCCTCGCGGTCGGCGCCGGCATCGCCGGTGGCTTCACCGGCGCGACGATCGTGCTCATCCTCACGCTCTACTTCCTCGCCTCGCTCGACTCGATGAAGCGCTACGCGGCCCGCTTCGTGCCGGCCTCCTCGCGCCCCGGCTACCGGGACGTGTCGGAGGAGATCACCGGCTCGGTCGGCCGCTACGTCATGGGCCAGGTGAGCCTCGGCGCGGTGAACGGCCTGCTGAGCCTCATCTTCCTGACGATCATCGGGGCGCCGGCGCCGATCCTCCTGGCCTTCGTGGCGTTCCTCTGCTCGCTGGTGCCGCTCGTCGGCACCCTGACGGGCGCCGTGATCATCTCGCTCGTCTGCCTCGCCGCCTCGCCCGAGACCGCGCTCGCCGCCGCGATCTACTACCTCATCTACATGCAGGTCGAGGCGTACGTACTGAGCCCGCGCATCATGAACCGGGCGGTCTCGGTGCCCGGCGCGCTCGTCGTGATCGCGGCGGTCGCCGGCGGCACGCTCGGCGGGGTGCTCGGCGCCCTCGTCGCGATCCCCGTCGCCGCCTCGCTCATCATCATCGTGCAGAAGGTCGTCTTCCCCAGGCAGGACTCGATCTGACCGGGGCGCCGGCCCGAGCAGGCGGCGACCCCGTGCCGGGAGGAGCCCGATGAGCCGCGTCGTCATCGCCCCCGACTCGTTCAAGGGCACCGCCACCGCGGCCGACGCCGCCGGCGCGATCGCACGCGGCTGGAGCTCGGTGCGACCGGGCGACGAACTGGTGCTGCGCCCGATGGCCGACGGCGGCGAGGGCACGATGGACGCCTTCGAGGCGGCGCTCCCGGGGGCGACGCGCATACCCGTCACCGTCTCGGGCCCGCGCGGCGAGCCCGTCGCCGCGCACTGGCTGCTGCTGCCCGGCGAGCCGTCGACCGGGGTCGTCGAGCTCGCCGCGACGAGCGGCATCACGCTGCTCGACCCGCTCGCGCCGCTCGACGCGCATACCCGGGGATTCGGCGAGGCGATCGCCGCGGCGCTCGACCACGGCGTCGGGCGCCTGCTCCTCGCCCTCGGCGGCAGCGCCTCGACCGACGGGGGAGCGGGAGCGCTCGCAGCGCTCGGCGCCGAGCTCCTCGACGAGGCGGGCAGGCCCGTCCCGGCCGGCGGCCGCGGGCTCGCCCGGCTCGCCGAGGCGCGTCTCGAAGGCCTCCGCCGCCCGCCCTCGGCGGGAGCCAGGCTGCTCGTCGACGTCACGAACCCCCTGCTCGGGCCGAGCGGTGCGGCCTCGGTGTTCGGCCCCCAGAAGGGCGCCTCGGGCGCCGAGGTCGCCGAGCTCGACGCCGGACTCGCCCGGCTCGCCGCGCTCCTGCCCGCGATCGACCCCGGGGTCCCGGGCGCGGGTGCCGCGGGCGGCACCGGGTACGGCCTGCTCGCCTGGGGTGCGACGATCGCGCCCGGCGCGCGCACCGTCGCCGAGACGATCGGACTGCCGGCCGCGGTGCGGGGCGCGGCACTCGTGATCACGGGGGAGGGCCGCTTCGACGGGCAGTCGGCGGCCGGCAAGGTGCCCTCGGAGGTCGTGCGCCTCGCGACGGCCGCCGATGCCGCCGCCGCACTCGTCGCGGGGGCGGTGGTCGCCGATCCCGAGCGCGCCGGGTTCGCGGCGAGCACCTCGCTCACCGAGCTCGCCGGCAGCGGCGCGGGGGCCGTCGCGGAGCCGCTGCGCTGGCTCGAGCGGGCCGGCGCCGAGCTCGCCGCCCGTCACGCCGCGTGAGCGGTCGCACGGGCGCCGGGTGACGCGATCGTCCGCGGGCCGGCGGCCGCGGCTCAGAACCAGACGCTGAGGTGCGGGGCCCGCGGCGAGGAGAACAGACGGTCGGCGAGGGCGAGCGATCCGGGCGTCGTCTCGACGACCCGGCCGGCGCGGGCGAGGAGGGACGGCGCGACGTCGCCGAGGTAGATCGCCGCGAGCTCGGTCACACCGAGCCGCAGGCCCTGCGCGGGGCGCGATCGACGCGCGGCGTGGGCCGTGGCATCCCTCGCGCCCTGCTCGAGCCGTCGCACCTCGGCGTGGCCCTTCGCCGAGAACTCGATCTCGAACCGGCCCGCGGCGTAGCCCTGCGGGTCGTCGACGTCGAGCACGAGCGAGCCGCTGCCGGTGTAGCCGCGGGCCTCGAGGGCGGCGACGGGGTCGAGGATGCGGAGCCAGAGGTGGTCGTGCGACTCGGTCACCCGGATCGCGCGTCGGTCGGCCAGGAGCCACGGCAGCGGCTCGTCGATCGAACGCAGGCGTCCGCGGATGCGGCTGACGAAGTCCTGCTCGAGGAGGAACCGCCAGAGCGCACGCTCGGCCTCGTCGCTCGCCGCGGCCATGAAGTCGAACTCGAGCACCCCCGCGCCCTGGCCCTCGTGCCGGATCCGGTAGACGACGAAGCCCTGCGGCTGGTCGCGCCGGTCGTCGTAGCGGGCGACCCGGACCGCGCGCGCGTGGTCGCTGTCGGGGTGGTGGGTGCCGAGCACCCGGTCGAGCAGGCCCGACCAGCGGTCGATCTCACCGGGGGTGCGCGCCACCGCGCGGCGTGCGATCGCCGGGGCCTGTTCGCGCATCACCGCGGCCGGCACGAACTGCACGCGGCCCGGCTCGGCGCCGCCGGCCCATGCGACGCGCGAGCGGTCGACCTCGAGCGTCGTCGCTCGCGCCGCCGGAGCGTAGCCGTAGCGCCCGTAGATCGTGGCCTCGGTCGCGGTCAGCATCGCCAGGGCAGCGCCGGCGGCGACGGCGTTGTGCAGCTCGCCCTCCATGAGCGCCCGCGCGACCCCGCGCCGTCGGTGGGTCGGTGCGACCGTCACCGAGCTCACGGCCCAGCCGTCGACGCTGCGGCCGCCGGGCACGCTGAGGCCCGTGGGCCAGCTCGCGACGGTCGCGACGGGGATCTCGGCCTCGTCGAGCGTGGGGTCGTAGACCCCGTGCACGCGCCGCTCCGCGAGCACGCCGAGCTCGCGCTCGAGCTCGGGGCCGTGGGGCGCCGGCTGGTGGAAGCCGCGACTGTCGGCCTGCGCCCACGCCGCGAGCGCCGCGCGGTCCTGCGGGTCGATCACGCGGTAGGCGAGGCCACGGGCGGCGAGCGCGGCCTCGGCCTTCTGGTCGAGCGGGATGTCTCGGAGATCGAAGGGCACGGATCCAGACTATCGACGCCGCCCGGATACATGCCGAGCGTGGTGGATCGACTCTCGCGCCGCGGCAGCAGGTGCGGTAATCTGGGTGCTTCGAATCGATTCGAGTCGCCGCGACGACCCGGATCAGCACGACGGCACCCGAGCGGCGCCGTCGTCGTCGTTCCCGGCGTCCGATGGCGCGCGCCGAGGCCGCCGGTCGCGCCCGGCACCAGACCTCATCCGCCTTCGAGCACGCCAGGATCGCATGTCCGCCACGAGCCCCATCCCCATCATCCGCCCCGACGACACCCGGTCGACCCCCGTCGTGTCGATGCATCCCGGCGACGCGCTGACCGCGCGCCAGCGCCTCGTCTACGTGCTCGTGCTCGGAGCGCTCACCGCGCTCGGGCCGTTCACCGTCGACCTCTACCTGCCCGCCTTCCCGGTGCTGCAGGACGAGCTCGGCGTCTCGGCCGCCGCCGTGCAGATCACCCTGACGGGCACGATGATCGGCTTCGGCTTCGGGCAGCTCATCGTCGGCCCGTGGAGCGACAAGGTCGGGCGCCGGCTCCCGCTGATGCTCGCGACCGCACTGCACATCGCCGCCTCGGTCGGTGCGGCGTTCGCGCCCGACATCGTCTGGCTCGCAGCGTTCCGCCTGCTCCAGGGCTTCGGCGCCGCTGCGGGCGGCGTCGTCGCGATGGCGATGGTGCGCGACCTGTTCGGCGGCAAGCCGCTCGTGAAGATGCTCTCCCGCCTCGCGCTCGTGAACGGACTCGCCCCGGTGCTCGCGCCGGTCATCGGCTCGCAGCTGCTGCAGGTCATGGACTGGCGCGGCATCTTCTGGGTGCTCGCCGCCTACGGCGTCGTGGTCGTGCTCTGCGTCGCCTTCCTCATCGTCGAGACGCTGCCGCCCTCGCGCCGGCACGTCACCGGCCACTCGACGATGCGCGACCGCTACCGGGCCCTCTTCTGCGACCGGGTCTACCTCGGGGCGGCGCTCGTCGGCGGCATGGTGTTCACCGGGCTGTTCGGGTACCTCTCGACGTCGTCCTTCCTCTTCCAGGAGGTGTACGAGTTCACGGCCCAGCAGTACGGGCTGCTGTTCGGCGTGAACTCGGTCGGCATCATCATCGGCGTGCAGACGAGCTCGCGGCTCATGCGCGGGCGGGTCGCGCCGCAGTGGATCCTCTCGGTCACGACCGTCGTGCTCTTCGGCTCGGCCATCGCGATCGCGGTACTCGACGTGACCGGTGCCGGGCTCTGGGGCACGATCGTGCCGCTGTTCCTCTTCATCACGGCGTGCGGGTTCTCGTTCCCCGCGGTGCAGATCCTCGCGCTCGCCTCGCACGGCAGCGAGGCGGGCACCGCGGCGTCGCTGCTCGGCGCGCTGAACTTCGGCCTCGCGGGGCTCATCTCGCCGCTCATCGGACTCATGGGCGTCGGCAGCGCGCTGCCGATGGCGATCGTGATGACGGCCGCCGCGGCGGTCGCGATCGTCGGCCTCTGGGCGCTCGTGCGCCCGAAGACCGTGCCGCCCCTCACCGACTGAGGCCCGACGGAACCCGCCGGAACCCCGACCGCCCGGGCGAGGCGGCCGGATGTCCGGCCGCCTCGCGTTAGCGTGGGGGGATGCAGCCGGCGAGCACCGTTGAGAAGAAGCAGGCGGCCGCCTCCGTCCCGACGGTGCGCCGACGTGCGCCGCTCATCGGCGGCATCGCCGCGGTCGTGACTGCGGCACTGCTCGGCTTCGTGATCATGGGCCGGCAGGGCGGGCTGCCGTTCGAGGTCGACGAGGAGTGGGCCGAGGACGTGCTCACCTGGCGCGGACCCGTCGGCGACATCTTCTCGTACTTCATGAACGCGCTCGGCGGCGGCATCATCGCGGTCTTCGTGATCCCGCTCGGCACCGCGATCGTGCTCCTGCTGCTGCGCAGGCCCTGGGCTGCGCTCTACTTCGTGCTCGCCTCCGCGGTCAGCGCCGGGGTCGTGCAGGTGCTCAAGACGCTCTTCGGCCGAGCCCGCCCCGAAGACATGATCGTCGTCTCCGACTACGGCTCATTCCCGTCGGGGCATGTCGCGAACGCGGCGACCATCGCCGTCGCGGTGGGCGTGATCGTCCCGCGCGTCTGGGTGTGGGTGCTCGGCGTCGTCTACACCGTGCTCATGGCGGTCAGCCGAACCTATCTGGGCGCGCACTGGTTCTCGGACACCGTGGGCGGCGCACTCGTCGGCGCCGGGGTCGCCCTCGTGCTCTGGGTCGTGTTCGCGGTGCCGCTCGAACGCGAACGCCTCGCCCGGCTCGCCGTCGTCTCCGCCCGGAACGCCGAGCTGGCGCAGGCCCACGTCACCCCGCCCCGCGTCCCGCGCCACCACGCGGGCTGAGCTCTCCCACCGATTCAGGAAAAAGGCCGCTGCTCAGGACGAATTCGGCGAAATCGTCCTGAGCAGGTGACTATTTCCTGAGACCGCGTCGGGGGTGTGTGTCTGGGGTCAGGCGGATGCCGCGGGGTGGTCGCCGCCCGCGAGCTGGTCGAGCACGTGGTCGAGCACCTCGCCGAGCAGGCCGAGTCCGTCGCGCACGCCGCCGCTCGAGCCGGGCAGGTTCACCACGAACGTCGACCCGGCGACGCCGGCCAGGCCCCGGGTCAGCAGGGCGGTCGGCGTGGTCGCCGCACCGCGACGACGCAGTTCCTCGGCGAAGCCGGGAAGCTCGCGGTCGAGCAGCGCGGCGGTGGCCTCGGGGGTGCCGTCGCCCGGCGCGAGCCCGGTTCCGCCGGTCGTCACGATGAGGGCGGGCGCCGCGGCCGCGGCCGCCTGCAGCGCGGTCGCGAACGCCACTCCGTCGGCGGCCACGAGCGGCCCCTGCACCGAGAAGCCGCGCTCGACGAGCCAGGCCGCGATCACCGGCCCGGTGCGGTCCTCGTAGACGCCGGCCGCGGCACGCGTCGAGGCGACGAGCACGGTGGCGGCCCGTGGCATCCGGTCGCTCATGCCCGCGACCAGTCGCCGCTCTTGCCGCCCTCTTTCGCGAGCACCATGATCTCGCCGATCACGGCGCGGTTGTCGACGGCCTTGATCATGTCGTAGAGGGTGAGCGCGGCGACGCTCGCGGCGGTCAGCGCCTCCATCTCGACGCCGGTCACGCCCTTGGTCGTGGCGGTCGCGACGACGCGCACCCGATCGCCCTCGGCGGCGATGTCGACGTCGAGCTTCGTGAGGGGCAGCGGGTGGCAGAGCGGGATGAGGGTCGAGGTCTGCTTCGCGGCCATGATGCCCGCGATGCGCGCGGTGCCGATCGCCTCGCCCTTCGGCAGGGTGCCGTCGAGGATCGCGGCGACCACCTCGGGGCGGGTCGTGAGCACCGCCTGCGCGCTCGCGGTGCGCTTCGTGACCTGCTTGTCGGTGACGTCGACCATGTGGGCGGAGCCGTCGTCGCGCAGGTGGGTGAGCCGGGGCGGGGTGTCAGTCATCGATCCTCCAGACGTCGACGGCGGCGCCGGCCGGGAGTGCGTCGACCCCCACCGGCAGGTGCACGAGCACTGTCGCCTGAGCATACGCGTGCAGCAGGTGCGAGCTCGGTGCGCCAACCTCGACGGCGCCGTCGCCGTCGATCACGCCGCGCCGCACCTGGTGCTTCGCGCGCGGCGAGACGACGTCGTGCGCGAGCGGCAGGCGCGCGCGGTGCCGATCGGGGGCGAGGCCCTCGAGACGTCGCAGCACGGGCCGCAGGAAGAGCTCGAACGAGACGAGCGCCGACACCGGGTTGCCGGGGAACGACACGACCGGCACCTCGACGACGGCGTCGCCTCCGGCGCCCGCCGAGCCGCCCGACCCGATGCGCGCGGTGCCGAGGCCCTGCGGCCCGCCGGGCTGGATCGCGACCTTCACGAACTCGACGCCGAGCGGGGCGAGCGCCTCGCGCACCACTTCGAAGGCCCCGGCGCTGACGCCGCCGGTGGTCACCACGAGGTCGACGGCGGGGGCGGATGCCTCGAGCACGCCCCGCACGGACGCGGCGTCGTCGGAGGCGATCGCCTCGACGACGTCGACGCCGCACCCGCGCAGCGCCGCACCGAGCATCGCCGTATTGGCGTCGTGGATCCGCCCGGGGCTGAGCGGCGCGCCGGGGGCCTCCAGCTCGTGACCGGTCGAGACGAGCAGCACCCGCAGCCGGCGTCGCACGGGCACCTCGGTGACGCCCGCCGAGGCGAGCGAGCCGAGCTGGGCGGGCCCGAGCCGCGTGCCCGCGGCGAGCAGCAGCGCGCCCGCGGCGATGTCGCTGCCGGCGCGGCGGATGAAGGCGCCCGGCTCCACCGGCGCGGTGAACCCGACGACCGAGCCGTCGGGGGAGTCGTGGCGCCCCGCGCCGAGGCCGATGAAGGACGACGGGTCGGCGGCCTCGATCGGCACGACCGCGTCGGCGCCGTCGGGGATCGCGGCACCGGTCATCACCGGCGAGGCGGTGCCGGGCGCGAGCACGAACGGCGCATCGCCCGCGGCGCTCGTCGGCCCGACGGCCAGGTGCACCGGGCTGCCGGGGCGGGCCGCGGCGAGCTCGTGCGAGCGCACGGCGTAGCCGTCCATCTGCGAGTTGTCGAAGCCGGGAAGCTCCGCGGGCGAGTGGACGTCGCGGGCGAGCACGCGCCCCGCGGCGTCCTGGCCGCGGAGGCCGCCCGCCGCGACCGCGACCGGACTGCCGCCCGACTCCTCCAGCCGGGCCGCGAGCGGGTCGAGCAGTTCGTGCACGGCGCGTTGGTGTTCGGCGTAGCTGCGCATTCCGACCTCGTCTCCTGCGGTGGGGTGGTGCGGGATCCCGAGTTCGAGGATGCTCGGGCGTGCTCGGCCCTAGCCGCCGGCGAACGGCGGGAGGATGTCGACGGCGGCCCCGAGCGCGGTCGCGGGGTCGCGCTGCACGGTGCCGTCGACGAGGAACGACCCGTTCTGCAGCACGCGCTGCATCGCGGCGCCGTAGCGTGCGGCGAGTTCGTCGCGGAGGTGACCGACCGTGGTCCCGTCGGGGAGCTCGAGCGCCTCCTCCTCGGTGCCGGCCGCCTCGGCGGCCGCCGCGAAGTACCGCACGGTGACGATCGTCATGCCGTCGATGGTACCGGAGCACCGGTGCGCGGACCCGGTCGGCGGCGCGCACGGTTCTCGGTGCGATCGTCCAGCGAGCATCGAGTCCACTCACAGGATCGCGCCCTAGATTCATGAGTGGGACATCTGACCCACACCCCCAGTGGGTGTCCCACGATCGGCGCCCAGGGGTGGAGCCGTCTCGGACCCCCACGAGACCCTCCCAGTGCCCCCGGCGCCGATCGCTCTGTCGACTCGGGCGTCGCGCGTCGGATCTGGGACCCTATCCTGATCCGCCGCCGCGGCCGACTCCGCCGGCGCGCCAGGCCGGCGGATTACACTGGCCGCATGACCGAGCCGCTCGTCGAGCCCGGGCCGCCGCTGGCCCCGGCCAGGCTCGCGCGCTTCAGCCGGCAGCTCATGCTGCCCGGCTTCGGCGAGCTCGCCCAGCGCCGCCTCCAGGCCGCGCGCGTGCTCGTCGTCGGCGCCGGCGGCCTCGGCAGCGCGGTCGTGCCCGCCCTCGCCGGATCGGGCGTCGGCACGATCGGCATCGCCGACTTCGACGACGTCGAGCTCAGCAACCTGCCCCGCCAGCTCAGTCACGGCGTCGCCGACCTCGGACGCCCCAAGGTCGACTCGCTCGCCGAGACGGTCGCCGCGAGCGACCCCGAGTGCCGGGTGATCCGCCACCGCGAGCGGGTGACCGCGGCGAACCTGCCGGGCATCCTCGACGACTACGACGTCGTCGTCGACGGCAGCGACAACTTCCCGACGCGGTACCTCACGAACGACGCGGCGCACCTCGCGGGCACGCCGCTCGTATGGGGCGCGATCCTGCGCTTCCACGGGCAGCTCGGCGTCGCCTGGCGCGGTCACGGGCCCGGCTATCGCGACCTCTTCCCCGTGCCGCCGGCCCCGGGCGAGGTGCCGAGCTGCGAGCTCGGCGGCGTGCTGCCGAGCCTCTGCCTCGTGGTCGGCGCACTCATGGCGACGGAGGTCGTGAAGCTCGTCACGGGCCTCGGCGATCCCCTCCTCGGACGGGTGCTCAGCTACGACGCGCTCACCGCGCGCACCCGTGAGATCGCCTACACGGCGATCGCCGGCGCCGACGAGATCACCGACCTCATCGACTACGAGCGCTTCTGCGGCCTCGACGATCCGAGCGAGGCGGATGCCTCGACCGGCGACCTGCTCGCGGCGCCCGCCCCGATCTCGGCCGCCGATCTGCTCGCGCGCCTGCGTGCCGACGAGCCGCTGCGCCTCATCGACGTGCGAGAGCCGAGCGAGGCGGCGCTCACCAGCATCGACGGCAGTTCGCTGCTGCCGCTCGGCGAGCTGCTCGGCGGTGCCGAGCTTCCGCCCGGCGACGGCCCGATCGTCGTCTACTGCGAGGTCGGCATCCGCTCGCAGCGCGCGGCCCGCGAGCTCGCCCGCAGGGGGTACGCCGAGGTCGCCTCCCTCGACGGCGGCATCCAACGGTTCGCCGGCGTCGCCGCCGACCTCGTCACGCGCTGAGCGATCAGAGCTTCGTGAGCTTCTTCGGGTCGGGCGTCTGGATGCCCTCCCACCCGGGCCGCACCGGCCGCGAGCCGGGGCGCCGGGCGTCGTCGCGCGAGCGGTAGACGATGTACGGGCGGAACAGGTAGCCGACCGGCGCCGACCACACGTGCACGAGCCGGGTGAACGGCCAGAGCGCGAACAGCACGTTCGCCGCGATCACGTGGATCTGGAACATCAGCGGCACGTCGACCATGAGCTCGGGCTGCGGCTGGAAGACGATCAGGCTCCGCAGCCACGGGCCGACCGTGCCGCGGTACTCGTAGCCGGGCCCGAGCAGCTGGTACATGACCGTGGCGATCGTGCCGAACAGCAGCACCGCGCCGAGCACGACGTACATCAGTTTGTCCATGCGGGTCGTCGCGAGGAACACCGGGCCGACCGTGCGCCGCCGGTAGATCAGGATCGCGAGCCCGGCGAGGGTGAGCACCGCCGCGGCGGTGCCGAGCGCGGTCGCGCCGAGGTGGTACAGGTGCTCGTCGATGCCGATGGCGTAGAGCCACTCGCGGGGGATGAGCAGGCCCACGGCGTGCCCGGCGATCACCATCAGGATGCCGAGGTGGAACATCGGCGAGCCCCAGCGCAGCAGCCGGTTCTCGTAGGTCTGGCTCGAGCGGGTCGTCCAGCCGAACTTGTCGTAGCGGTAGCGCCAGATGTGCCCGACGACGAACACCGCGAACGCGGCGTACGGCATCGCGACCCACAGCAGGACGTCCCAGGCGGTCATGCGCGTGCCTCCTCGTGTGCGGCTCCGACGGGCTGGTACGGGGCCAGGACGGTCGGACCGAGTCCGCCGATGAACGACAGCCCGACGGTCTCGGCGTGCGGCCCCTGGCTGACGAGCTCGAGGTAGCGCTCGCGGGTCGCCTCGTCGAGCTCGGGCAGCGAGCGGCAGACGGCGCGCACGAGGCCCGCCCACGGGCTCCGCTGCTTCTCGAGGGCCTCGCGCAGCACCTCGAGCCCGTCGCGGTGCGCCGCGAGCAGCTCCGAGGCCACGGGCGAGTCGCTGCGCGCCGAGAACTCGAGCACGGCGGGCAGGTAGTCGGGCAGCTCGTCGGCGTCGAACTCCCAGCCCGCGGCGCGATACGCCTGGACGAAGGTCACGAGTGCGGTGCCGCGCCGGCGGGTGTCGCCCGCGGCGTAGTAGCTCAGGTACATGCAGCACTTGCGCTTGAGGTCGAACGTCGCGACGTAGTCGATCGCGAGGGCCTCGCGATCGCTCGCGGCGGCGTGGTCGATGAAGTCGCGGAACTCGCCCGCGATCGCGGGCGGCAGCTCGCCGAGGGAGGCCTCGACCGCCGCGACCCGGGCATCGAAGCCCTCGTCGGGGTAGTCGAGCAGCAGCGAGGCCGCGATGTGCGCGAGTCGCCTGGTGGCGTCGTCGAGCGCGAGCGGGGCGGTCGCCGGGCCGCGCGACGAGCGCGTGGCATCCGACCCCGACCGTCTGAAGATGAGCGGGAAGTTCGCCATCATTCGCCGTCCTTCGGTGGGAAGAGGCCGTCGGGCGCGCCGTTGCCGTCCCAGTTGAGCAGGTTCACCCGGCCCGAGGTGGAGGGACGGTCGGCGTTCTGCCGATTCTTCAGCGCGTGGAAGTTCTCGACCGCGACGGGCACCTGCTGGCCGCTCGACGAGCCGAACGGGCCTGCGCCGCCCATGCCGGGCCCGCCGTCGTAGTCGAGCGAGCAGGCGAGCTCGTCGAGCTCGCGCGCCTGCTCGGTGTGCGCCGCCGGGATGACGTAGCGCTCCTCGTACTTCGCGATCGCGAGCAGCCGGTACATCTCCTCCAGCGTCTCGCCCGTCATGCCGACGGCGTCGGCGATGCGCTCGTCCTTGCCCTCGCCGAGGTTGATGCCGCGCATGTACGAGCGCATCGCGGCGAGCTTGCGCAGCGACGCCTCGACCGGGCGCGTGTCGCCGGCGGTGAAGAGCCCGGCGAGGTACTCGAGCGGGATGCGGAGCTTCGCGATCGCGGAGAACAGCGTCTTCGCGTCCTCGCCGTCGTTGCCCGAGGAGGCGACGACGTCGACCACGGGCGAGAGCGGCGGGATGTACCAGACCATCGGCATCGTTCGGTACTCGGGATGGAGCGGCAGCGCCACCTTGTACTCGTTGATGAGCCGGTGGATCGGCGAGCGCTGCGCGGCGTCGATCCAGTCCTCGGGGATGCCGGCCTCGCGGGCCGCCTGGACGACGGCCGGGTCGTGCGGGTCGAGGAAGACGCTGCGCTGCGCGTCGAGGAGCGCGTGCTCGTCCTCGATCGACGCCGCCTCGGCGACCCGGTCGGCGTCGTACAGCACGAGCCCGAGGTAGCGGAGGCGCCCGACGCAGGTCTCGGAGCACACGGTCGGCAGGCCCACCTCGAGGCGGGGGTAGCAGAGCGTGCACTTCTCGGCCTTGCCGGTCTTGTGGTTGAAGTAGACCTTCTTGTAGGGGCAGCCCGACACGCACATGCGCCAGCCGCGGCACTGGTCCTGGTCCACCAGCACGATGCCGTCCTCGACCCGCTTGTACATCGCGCCCGACGGGCACGAGGCCACGCACGAGGGGTTCAGGCAGTGCTCGCAGATGCGCGGCAGGTAGAACATGTAGGTCTGCTCGTACTCGGAGGCCACGTGCTCCGACATGTGCTGCAGGATCGGGTCGCCCGCCATCGTCTCGGCCGAGCCGCCGAGGTTGTCGTCCCAGTTCGCCGACCACGAGATCTTCATGTCCTCGCCGGTGAGCAGGCTCTTCGGCTTCGCGACCGGCGTGTGCTCGCCCGCCGGGGCGTTGAGCAGCATGTCGTACTCGTAGGTCCACGGCTCGTAGTAGTCGTGGATCTCGGGCAGCTTCGGGTTCGAGAAGATCGTGGCGAGCTTCTTCAGGCGCCCGCCCGAGCGCAGCTTGAGGCGCCCCGACTTCGTGCGCACCCAGCCGCCGCCCCACTTCTCCTGGTCCTCGTAGCGGCGCGGGTAGCCGATTCCCGGCCGGGTCTCGACGTTGTTGAACCACACGTACTCGACGCCCGAGCGGTTCGTCCACGCCTGCTTGCAGGTGACGCTGCAGGTGTGGCAGCCGATGCACTTGTCGAGGTTCATGACCATCGACATCTGCGCCATGACCTTCATCGGACTGCGCCCCTCATCAGACGGTGCTGCATCAGTACTCGACCTCCTGGCTGCGCCGGCGGATCACCGTGACTTCGTCTCGCTGGTTGCCGGTCGGCCCCAGGTAGTTGAACGCGAACGCGAGCTGCGCGTAGCCGCCGATGAGGTGGCTGGGTTTCAGGAGCACGCGGGTGAGCGAGTTGTGGATGCCGCCGCGCTGCCCGCTCGTCTCGGTGCGCGGCACGTCGACCGTGCGGTCCTTCGCGTGGTACATGTACACCGTGCCCTCTGGCATGCGGTGCGAGATGATCGCGCGGGCGACGACGACGCCGTTGCGGTTGTACGACTCGATCCACTCGTTGTCGCGCACGCCGATCTTCTCGGCGTCCTGCGTCGACATCCAGATCGTCGGGCCGCCGCGCGAGAGCGACAGCATGAAGAGATTGTCCTGGTACTCGGAGTGGATCGACCACTTCGAGTGCGGCGTCAGGTAGCGCACCGCGACCTCGGCATGCCCGGATGCCGCGGGGTCGCCGCTCGGCGCGGTCGAGCCGACGACCGGCGAATCGCCGAAGAGCCGCGCGAGGTCGAGCGGCGGCCGGTAGATCGGCAGGTTCTCGCCGAGCTCGCGCATCCAATCGTGGTCGAGGAAGAAGTGCTGCCGCCCCGTGAGGGTGTGCCACGGCTTCAGGTGCTCGACGTTGATCGCGAACGCCGTGTAGCGGCGGCCGCCGTGCTCGGAGCCCGACCACTCGGGGCTCGTGATGACCGAGACCGGCCGCGCCTGCACGTCCGCGAAGCGGATGCGACCGCCCTCATGGTCTTCGGCGAGCTGCGCGATGCGCTGGCCGGTGCGTTGCTCGAGCTGGCGGAAGCCCTGCACCGAGAGCCGCCCGTTCGTCGTGCCCGAGAGCGCGAGGATCGCCTCGCACACCTTCACGTCGGTGTCGAGCAGCGGCTGCCCGGCGCCTGCGCCCGCCGTGGCGACCCCGTTGAGCCGTCCGAGCTCGGCGACCTCGGGCGTCGGGTCGAACACGATGCCCTTCGTCACCATGCCCGCCTTCACCGCGAGCGGCCCGAGCGTCGCCAGCTTGTCGGCGATCGCCGTGTAGTCGCGCTCGACGACGACGAGCTTCGGCATCGTCACGCCGGGCACGAGCGGCAGGTCGTGCTCGACCGTGCCGTGCGGGGTCGCCATGGCGTCGGGGGTGTCGTGCATCAGCGGAGCGGCGACGAGGTCGCTTCGGGTGCCGAGGTGCGTGCGCGCATACTCGGAGAACCGCTTCGCGATGAGGTGGAAGATCTCGAAGTCGGTCTTCGTCTGCCAGGGCGGTGCGATCGCGGGGTTGAACGAGTGGACGAACGGGTGCATGTCGGTCGACGAGAGGTCGTGCTTCTCGTACCAGGTGGCCGCGGGCAGCACGACGTCGGAGAAGAGCGTCGTGGACGTCATGCGGAAGTCGGCGGTGACGAGCAGGTCGAGTTTGCCCTCGGGGGCGTCGTCGTGCCACTCGATCGACTCGGGGCGGCGCCCGGGCGGCGCCTCGGCGGCGCGTACCGACGAATCGGTGCCGAGCAGGTGCTTGAGGAAGTACTCGTTGCCCTTGCCCGAGGAGCCGAGGATGTTCGCGCGCCAGATGTTCAGCACCCGCGGGAAGTTCTCGGGCGAGTCGGGGTCTTCGCAGGCGTAGCGCAGCGAGCCGTCGTTCAGGGAATCGACCACGTACTCGGCCGGCTCCTTGCCCGCGGCCCGCGCGTCGTCGACGAGGTCGAGCGGGTTGCGGTCGAAGGTCGGGAAGCTCGGCATCCAGCCGCGCTTGGCCGACTCGACGAGGCAGTCGGCCGTGGTGCGGCCTGCGAAGAGCCCCTCGGCGAGCGGGGAGGCGAGCTGGTCGGCCGGCAGGCCGTCGTAGCGCCACTGGTCGGTCGCGAGGTACCAGAACGCGGTGCCGATCATCTGCCGGCCGGGCCGCGACCAGTCGCTCGCGGTGCCGTACTGCGAGTACCCGGTGACGGGCCGCACCTTCTCCTGGCCGACGTAGTGCGCCCAGCCGCCGCCGTTGACGCCCTGGCAGCCGGTCATCGTCGTCAGGGCGAGGAAGGTGCGGTAGATCGTGTCGGAGTGGAACCAGTGGTTCGTGCCGGCGCCCATGAGGATCATCGAGCGCCCGCCCGAGCGCTCGGCGTTGTCGGCGAACTCGCGCCCGATGCGTTCGGCCTGCTCGGCGGGCACCCCGGTGATCTCCTCCTGCCAGGCGGGCGTGCCCGGCGTCGAGGCATCCGCGTAGCCCGTCGGCCACTCGCCGGGGAGGCCCTCGCGTACGACGCCGTACTGGGCGAGCAGCAGGTCGAAGACGGTCGTCACGAGCCGGCCGGCGACGCGCGCGACGGGCACGCCGCGGCGCACGACGCCGCTGCCGCCCTCGTGCTCGGCGCCGGCCTCGGGGGCGACGTCGAAGCGCGGCAGTTCGAGCCCGGCGACCTCGCCGTTCCAGGAGGCGCCGTCGCGGATCGAGAGCTGCGGGTCGACCCCCTCGAGGTCGAGGTTCCACTTGCCCTCGTCGGCGGCGCCGAAGCGGTGGCCGAGTGCGCCGTTCGGCACGACGACCGAGCCGTCCTGGTCGAGCAGCACGGTCTTGAACGCCGCGTTGTCGACGTCGGCCGCAGCGCCGCCGAGGTCGGCGGCCGTCAGGAACTTGCCCGGCACGTACGTGCGCCCGCCGTCGTTCGCCGCGCGCTCGTCGAGCGACACCAGGTACGGGGCGTCCGAGTAGGTCTTGAGGTAGTGCTCGAAGCGCGGCACCCGCCGCTCGACGAGGAACTCGCTGAGGATCACGTGCCCCATCGACATCGCGAGCGCCGCGTCGGTGCCCGGGTGCGGCGAGAGCCACTCGTCGGCGAACTTCGTGTTGTCGGCGTAGTCGGGCGAGACCGTGACGACCTTCTGGCCGCGGTAGCGGGCCTCGGTCATGAAGTGCGCGTCGGGCGTCCGGGTGACCGGCACGTTCGACCCCCACATCATGAGGTACGTCGAGTTCCACCAATCGGCCGACTCGGGCACGTCGGTCTGGTCGCCGAACACCTGCGGGCTCGCGACCGGGAGGTCGGCGTACCAGTCGTAGAACGACTGCATCGTGCCGCCGATGAGGTTGATGAAGCGGGCGCCGACGCCGTGCGAGACCATCGACATCGCCGGGATCGGCGAGAACCCGGCGACCCGGTCGGGCCCGTGCGCCTTGATCGTGTGCACGTGGGCGGCCGCGACGATCTCGAGCGTCTCGTCCCAGCTCGCGCGCACGAGCCCGCCCTTGCCGCGGGCCCGCTTGTACGCGCGGGATGCCACGGGGTCGTCGACGAGCGCCTCCCAGGCGAGCACGGGGTCGCCGCCGACGCGCTGCTTCGCCGCTCGGTAGTGCTCGAGCAGCACGCCGCGCAGGTAGGGGTAGCGCACCCGCGTCGGCGAGTAGGTGTACCAGCTGAACGCGGCGCCGCGCGGGCAGCCGCGGGGCTCGTACTCGGGGGAGTCGGGGCCGACCGAGGGGTAGTCGGTCTCCTGCGTCTCCCACGTGATGATGCCGTCCTTGACGTACACCTTCCACGAGCAGGAGCCCGTGCAGTTCACCCCGTGCGTCGAGCGCACGACCTTGTCGTGCGACCAGCGGTCGCGGTAGAAGACGTCGCCCTGACGGCCGCCCTCGAGCGTGACCGTGCGGAGGTCGGGCGAGAACTCGCCCGGTCTCAGGAACCGGCCGAACTTGAGGAGGGAATCGGCGAGCGGGCCGTCGGTGGCGGGCTCGGTCGCAGGTCGGGGCGTTCGGCTCATCGAAGCCTCCTCGTCTCGGCTGGTGCGTCGAAGCGGCCGAGGCCGCGATTCGACACGTCCTGTCCGCCATTCTGCTTGCCGGGCGATCGGATGGGAAGCACCCCGGCCGGCTCCGCGCGTCGCCGGGGTGAATCGCCCGGGCGCGGTGCGTGCGCCCCGGAGGGGAGACCGGTACTGTCTGCCTCAGGACGAGTCACGATCTCCATCCGGCTGAAGGGGCAGCATGAACGCATCGTCGACGCAACCGGAACCCACGAAGCTGCGGGGGCAGCTCGCACAGGTGCTGCTCGCGACGCTCGCGTCGACCGTCGGCTTCTGGGCGTGGATGGTGATCGCACCGCTGCAGAAGACCTATGCGACCGAGATGGGCCTCGACGAGGGGCAGATCTCGCTCATGCTCGCGACGCCCGTGCTCGTCGGCGCACTCGGGCGCATCCTCACCGGAGCGCTCACCGACCGGTTCGGCGGGCGCACGATGTTCGTCGCCGTGCTGCTGCTCTCGGTGCCCGCCGTGCTGCTCGTCGCGCTGGCCGGCGAGATCAAGAGCTTCCCGCTGCTGATCGGCGCGGGCTTCTACCTCGGCGTCGCCGGCACGATCTTCGCGGTCGGCGTGCCGTTCTCGAGCGCCTGGTATGAACCGTCGCGTCGCGGCTTCGCGACCGGCGTGTTCGGCATGGGCATGATCGGCACGGCCGTCTCGGCGTTCTTCACGCCGCGCCTGGCCGAGTGGATCGGCTACCTGCCGACCCACCTCCTGATCGCGGGGGTCATGGCCGGCATGGCGGTGCTCGTCTGGCTGTTCCTCCGCGACTCGCCCGTGTGGGAGCCGAGCCGGCAGCCGCTCGTGCCGAAGGTCGTCGGGGCGCTGAAGCTCCGCATCACGTGGGAGATGGCGTTCCTCTACGGCATCGTATTCGGCGGCTTCGTGGCCTTCTCGACCTTCCTGCCGAAGTACCTCACGACGATCTACCCCGACGACGTCGACCCCGTCGGCGCGGGCACCCGCACCGCGCTCTTCGCCGCGGCGGCCGTCGTCGCGCGGCCGATCGGCGGCGCGCTCTCCGACCGGGTGGGGCCGAAGGTCATCTCGCTCATCTCGCTCGCGGGCATCGTCTCGCTCGCGTACGTCGTCGGGCAGCAGCCGCCCGAGGGCATCCTCACCGGCGTCACGTTCATCGCGATGGCCGCGGCGATGGGCCTCGGCATGGGCGCCGTGTTCGCCTGGGTCGGCCCGTCGACCCCGAAGGACAAGGTCGGCGCGGTGACGGGCGTCGTGGCCGCCGCGGGCGGTCTCGGAGGGTACTTCCCGCCGCTCGTGATGGGGGCGACCTACAACGCCGAGACGAACTCGTACGCGCTCGGGCTGTGGCTGCTCGTCATCGTCGGCGCCTTCGCGCTCGTCGTCGCGGGGATGCTGCGCGACGCCCGGCCCGGGGCGGCGGCGCCCGGGAAGTAGCGCGTCCCCGACGGCATAGGATCGCCGCATGCCCGAACCGCACGCCGTCGTCTCCGATCACCCGCTCGACGAGGCCGCCGTCCGCCGCGCCGTCGAGTCCGACGCGAGCGGTGCGGTCGTCGTCTTCCACGGGGTCGTGCGCGACCACGACCAGGGTCGGGGCGTGCGGTCGCTCGACTATCGCGCGCACCCCGACGCCGAGCGGTTCCTCGCCGACTGCGTGCGTCGCATCTCGGCCGAGACGGGGCTCGCGGTCGCCGCGGCGCACCGCGTGGGCGAGCTGCGCATCGGCGACGTCGCCCTCGTGGCCGCGGCCGGGGCGGGCCATCGTGCCGAGGCCTTCGACGCGTGCGAGCGCCTCGTCGAGCTGATCAAGCGCGAGGTGCCGATCTGGAAGCGCCAGCACTTCAGCGACGGCGTCTCGGAGTGGGTCGGCCTCTGAGGCGGCTCGCGGTCGCGAGCCCGACGCGGTCACCCGCCGAGGTAGCTCATCTCGGCCTTCGGGCGCGCGGCCCGCAGCTCGGGCGTGAGGCTCGCCCGCACCTCCGAGTAGCGGTCGTCGCGGGCGGCCCAGATCGACGCCATCGCCGTGGCGAGGCCCTCGTCGTCGACGCCGCCGCGCAGGAACGCTCGCAGGTCGTGGCCCTCGCTCGCGAACAGGCACGTGAAGAGCCTGCCCTCGGTCGAGATGCGCGCGCGGTTGCAGCTGCCGCAGAAGGTGTTGGTCACGCTCGAGATGAGCCCGATCTCACCGCCGCCGTCGAGGTACCGCCAGCGGGTCGCCGTCTCGCCGGGCGCGGTCGCCTCGAGCGGCTCGAGCGGCAGCTCGGCGCCGATGCGATCGACGATCTCGGCCGAGGGCACGACCTCGTCGAGCTGCCAGCCGTTCGAGTTGCCGACGTCCATGTACTCGATGAAGCGGAGCGTGAACGGCGAGCCGTGGAAGCGCCGCGCCATCGGCAGGATCTCGTGCTCGTTGAGCCCGCGTTTGACGACCATGTTGATCTTGACCGGGCCGAGACCGGCCGCATGCGCGGCCTCGATGCCGTCGAGCACCCTGGCGACCGGGAATCGGACGTCGTTCATCGCCTGGAACAGCTCGTCGTCGAGCGAGTCGAGCGACACGGTGACGCGCGTGAGTCCGGCCGCCTTGAGCGCGGCGGCCTTCATCGCGAGCGCCGAGCCGTTGGTCGTGAGCGCGATCTCGAGCGGACGGCCGTCGGGGGTGCGCAGCTCGGCGAGCTGCGCGACGAGCTCCTCGACGCCGCGGCGCAGCAGCGGCTCGCCGCCGGTCAGTCGCAGCTTCTCGACGCCGTGGGCTGCGGCGATGCGGGCGATGCGGGTGATCTCCTCGAAGCTCAGCAGTTCGTCGCGGTCGAGGAAGGCGTAGTCGCGACCGAACACCGTCTTCGGCATGCAGTACACACAGCGGAAGTTGCAGCGATCGGTGATCGAGATGCGGAGGTCGCGCATCGGGCGGTCGCGTCGGTCGACGAGCGAGGCGTCGGCGCTCGCGAGACCCGTCGACGGCAGGCGGCGCACGCCGATCGACGCACCCGCTCGCTCGGCGCGGGGCGCGCTGGTCGGAATCGCCGTGTCGCTCGTCGGTCACCCCCTGCTCGTGGTGCCACCGTAACACCGGCTCAGTCGCGCACCCGCACCGTGACCTCCTCGGGCGCGACCCGGAAGGCGAATCGTGCGCCGGGCCGCAGGTCGAGCGCGACGGCCGCGGCGCCCGGGAGGTCGACCGCGAGCTCGGGATGCTCGACCGTCGTGAGTCGCACCCCGCCGGGCGCGGGCTGCAGCAGGGCGACGGTGCCGACCCACCGGTTCGGCACCGCTGCGGCGGATGCCCCGGCGTCGCCCACGTCGGTGGGTGCGACGTGCACCGCGCCCGGGCTGAAGACGGCGGAGGCGGGGCGACCGACCGGCGGGAGCTGCGCGTCGACGTCGGCCCGGTCGGCCGCTCGCGCGGCGGCCGGCACGAGGGCGAGCCGCGCGCCGTCAGCGCCCTCGACGTCGACCCCGCCGTCGGGCCGCGCGACGCCGAGTGCGAGGTTCACGCCGGCGAGGGCGGCGACGAACGGCGTGGCCGGGTGTCCGAGGACCTCGGCGACGGGGCCGACCTGCGCGATCGCCCCGTCGTGGAGCACGGCCGCCCGCGCCGCGAGCACGATGGCGTCGAGCGGGTCGTGGGTGACGAGCACCGTCGGCGTCGCGGTCTCGGCGCAGAGCTCGCCGAGCAGCCGGCGCATCGCCGCGGCGGTCGGCACGTCGAGCGCCGCGAACGGCTCGTCGAGCAGCAGCAGCTCGGGCCGGGCGGCGAGGGTGCGTGCGATGGCCACCCGCTGCTGCTGGCCGCCCGAGAGCTGGGCCGGCCGGCGGGCGGCGAACTCGGCACCGCCGACGCGCTCGAGCCAGCGCTGTGCCTCTGCCCGCGCGTCGGCGGCGCGCCGCCCCTGCGACCGCGGCCCGAAGGCCACGTTCTCGAGCACGCTCAGGTGGCGGAAGAGCAGCGGCTCCTGGCCGAGCAGGCCGATGCGCCGTCGGTCCATCGCCAGCGCCGAGGGGCGTCGCCCGTCGGCGCCGGCGTGTGCGAGCTCGCGCTCGCCGAGTCGAACCGTGCCGCGGGTCGGGGCGATCAGGCCGGCGATGGTCGCGAGCAGCGTCGACTTGCCCGAGCCGTTCGGACCGAGCACCGCGAGCACCTCGCCGCGATCGACGCGGAGCGCCGCCTCGAGGCGGAACGCGCCGCGTTCGCTCACGACCTCGGCGACGAGCGCGCCGGATGCCCCGTCGCCGGTCATCGCGGGGCGTCCTCTCGCCAGCCGCGCATGACGAGGAGCACGGCGACGGCGACGGCGATGAGCATGAGCGAGAGCGCGATCGCCGTGTCCTCGCTGACGCCCGCCCCGTTGAACGCGGTGTAGATCGCGAGCGGCATGGTGCGGGTGACGCCGGCGGTGTTGCCGGCGAACAGCGCAGTGGCGCCGAACTCGCCGAGCGCGCGCGCGAAGCAGAGCACCGTGCCCGCGAGGACGCCGGGCAGCACGAGCGGCAGCGTGACCCGGCGGAACACCGTGAACGGCCGGGCGCCGAGCCCGGCGGCGACCGCCTCGAAGCGCGTGCCGACCGCCCGCAGCGAGCCCTCGACCGAGATCACGAGGAACGGCAGGGCGACGAACACCTGCGCGATCACGACGGCCGTCGTCGTGAACGGGATGCGGATGCCGAGGAGCGCGAGGCTCTCGCCGAAGAGGCCCGTGCGGCCGAGCAGCGCGAGCAGGGCGATGCCGCCGACGAGCGGCGGCAGCACGAGCGGCAGCGTGACGAGGGTGCGCAGCACCGCCGCGACGGGGCGGGAGGCGCGCGCCATCACGAGGGCGAGCGGCACCCCGAGCACGAGGCAGCAGGCGGTCGCGATCGCGGCGGTGACGAGCGAGAGCGTCAGCGCCTCGACCGCGGCCGGTGAGGTGACGGCGGCCGGCACCGCGGCCCAGTCGAGGCGCAGCAGCAGCGCGGCGAGGGGCAGCACGAGCACCGCCGCGCCGAGCACGGCGGGCACGAACAGGGCGACCGGGATCCGGGTCGCCCGGCGGGCGCCCGCACGATCCCGCTGCGCCGAGGTGTCGGCGGGCGCCGGGCCCAGGGCGAACGGCGACCCGGTCATCGGGTCCTCGGCCGCTCGTGTCGGCCCCTCGGGGTCATGGTGCTCCGAACCCGAACTCGTCGAGCACCTCGGCGCCCTCGGCCGAGCGCACGAACTCGATGAACGCCGCGGCGGCCTCGGGGTTGGCGGCCCCGGCGAGGGCGGCGATCGGGTAGCGGTTCGTCGCGGCATCCGCGCCGGCGATCGCGATGCCGTCGACGTCGCCGTCCGCCGCGCGCACGTCGGTGACGTAGACGAGCCCGGCGTCGGCCTCGCCCGTCCTCACCTTCGTCAGCACCGCGCTCACGTTCTGCTCCTCGCTCGCGGGCGACAGCTCGACGCCGGCGTCGGCGAGCAGGGTCGCGGCGGCCCGACCGCACGGGACCTCGGCGGCGCAGACCACGACGACGGGCGGAGTCGAGCCCTCGGCGAGGTCGTCGAGTCCCGCGATGCCGAGCGGGTTGCCCGGCTGCACCGCGATCTCGAGCACGTTCGTGGCGAAGACCTCGGGCTCGCCCGCGACGAGCCCCTCGTCCGCGACGCGGTCGAGGTTCGGCTCGTCGGCCGAGGCGAACACGTCGGCGGGCGCCCCCTCGACGAGCTGGGTCGCGAGCACCGAGGAGCCGTCGTAGGTCACGGGCAGCACGTCGAGCGAGGGGTGGCGGGCTTCGAAGCGGGTCGCGAGCTCGTCGAAGGCGCCGCCGAGCGAGGCCGCGGCGAAGATCGTGAGCTCGCCCGAGAGCTCGGCGCCGGCCGGGGTGGCAGGGGCGGAGGCGCCGGGGGTGCCCGAGGCATCCGCATCGCCCGAGGAGGCGCAGGCGGCGAGCAGCGCGAGCGCGACCGAGCCGACGGCGAGCGCGGCGAGCGCGCGGCGGGCGCTCACGCGCCGACCTGCTCGGTCTCGACGACGACCATCGTCGCCTTCACGACGGCGACGCCCCGCGAGCCGACCTCGAGGCGCAGCTCGCGCGCCGCCTCCGACGACATGAGCGAGACGACGCGGTGCGGGCCGCACTGGAGCTCGACCTGGGCCATCAGGCCCTCGATCTCGACGCGGGTGACGAGCCCCACGAAGCGGTTGCGCGCGCTGCGGCGGACACCCGTGCGGTCGTCGGCGGTCGAGGCGATCGCCTGCGCGCGCGCCGCGAGCTCGGCTCCCGGCACGACCTGGCGCCCCGAGGCGTCCTTCTCGACCGCGAGGAGCCCGTCGGCGATCCACCGCCGCACCGTGTCGTCGCTCACTCCGACGAGCTCGGCGGCCTCGCTGATCCGATAATGCGTCATGGATCCGAGAATAGCGTCGCAGATGCGGAATCACAGACCGGTTCCCGTCGTTCGTCCCCGCGCCGGCCGCCTGGACGACTGTTACTGTCGGGACGAAAGAGCAAGGATGACAGCGATGAACCTCGGCCCGACTCCCGCAGACGCCTCCGGCGACGACACCGCCGCGCGGCTCGCGCAGGCCGTCGAACTCGCGACCGAGAACGTGCGCAACTCGGGCGGGCCGTTCGGCGCGATCGTCGTCACCGCCGACGGCCGCAGCTTCGACGGGGTGAACCGCGTCACCGCGAACCTCGACCCGACCGCCCACGCCGAGATCACGGCGATCCGGGCCGCGTGCCTCGGCATCGGCGACTTCGACCTGAGCGGCGGCACGCTCTACTCGAGCTGCGAGCCCTGCCCGATGTGCCTCGCCGCCGCGCTCTGGGCGCGTCTCGACCGGGTCGTCTACGCGGCGACTCGCGACGACGCCGCCGACGCCGGCTTCGACGACGCGCGCTTCTACCGGTACTTCGACGACGACGGCGAGGCGTCGCGCGCCATCATGCCGGTCGCCCGGCTCGAGCTCGGCGGCGAACGCCGCCTCGCGCCCTTCGCCGAGTGGAAGCGCACGGCCGACCGCATCGAGTACTGACGGCGCGGGGCAGCCCGCGTCGACTCGCTCAGCCGGCGTCGTCGCCGCCCCGCGCCTGCTCGACGAGCTCGAGGATGCGCGCGGCGACGCTCACCGCGATCGTCGCCGGCGCCTTGCCCGCCACCTCGGGGATGCCGATCGGCGTCGAGACCCGGGCGAGGGCCGCGTCGTCGTGCCCCAGCTCGGTGAGCTTCACCCTGAAGCGCGCCCACTTCGAACGCGAGCCGATGAGCCCGATCGAGGCGAGCCCCTCGCGCCGGAGCGCCCGGTCGACGATCGCGAGGTCCTCGACGTGGTCGTGCGTCATCACGAGCACGTGGGCGCCAGGGGGCAGCGCATCGAGCCCCGCCTCGGGCACGGGCTCGTGATGCAGGCGCACGACCGCGACGGCATCGGCGAGCACGCCGGATTCGCCGGGCACGCCGACCCGCTCGGGCGAGAGCATCTCGGCCCGGGAGTCGACGAGGTACAGCTCGCACTCCTGCCTGGCGAGGATGCGGGCGAGTTCGAGCCCCACGTGTCCGAGGCCGAAGACGGCGACGGCCGGCACCACCGGCACGGGTTCGAGCATGAACGTGACCTCTCCTCCGCAGCATTGCACGCCGTACTCCGTCGTGGCCTTGTCGCTCAGCTGCAGCGTGACCAGTTCGGGCTCGACCCCGCCCGAGGCGAGCAGTGCGCGGGCACGGTCGGTCGCCGTGGCCTCGAGGTTGCCGCCGCCGACCGTGCCGACGATCGCGCCCCGCGACACCACCATCTTCGCGCCGCCGTTGCGCGGCGCGTGCCCGCGCACGATCGCGAGGGTGACGATCACCGCGGGCTCGCGCGCGTCCCGCAGCCGCCGCAGCGCCTCGAGCCAGTCCATCGGCGCCTCGTCAGACCTCGCGCCGCGCCGTGACCGACTCGCGGCGGGGCGTCGACGGGGCATCCGGCTCGATGGATGCCTCCGGCGCGACCCCGGTGACCGCCGCGTGCTCGGCCGCGCCGGCGCGGGCCGCCTCGATCGCCCGGAACACCGCCTCGGGCGTCGCCGGGGACGCGAGCTCGACACTGCGCCGCGGTGCGCCGAATGCGCCGACGGCGGCGCGCAGCGCCTCGCGGGCGCTGAAGGCGAGCATGAGCGGCGGTTCGCCGACCGCCTTGGAGCCGTAGACGGCCCCGTCCTCGCGGGCGTTCTCGAACAGGTGCACGTTGAACACCTCGGGCATCTCCGAGAAGCTCGGCAGCTTGTAGGTCGAGGCCGACTGCG
Source organism: Agromyces sp. NPDC058104 (assembly GCF_042884835.1). NCBI lineage: Bacteria > Bacillati > Actinomycetota > Actinomycetes > Micrococcales > Microbacteriaceae > Agromyces > Agromyces sp. NPDC058104. Next base: position 1,009,014 of record NZ_JBHVTD010000002.1, read on the forward strand.
TGAGGAGGCGACCCCGGTTCGGTCCGTCGCCCGTGTCCCACCTGAGCTCCTCGAGCGTGAGCCATCCCACGCCCTGGACGTAGCCGCCCTCGATCTGCCCGAGATCGATGAGCGGGGAGAGCGAGTCGCCGACGTCGTGCACGATGTCGACGCGCCGCAGGCGGTACTCGCCCGTGAACCCGTCGACCTCGACCTCGGCGGCCGCGGCGCCGTACGCGAAGTACTTGAAGGGCGAGCCCTGCATGCGGTCGAGATCCCACTCGAGGCCCTCGGTGCGGTAGTAGCCGGCCGCGAAGAGCTGCACGCGCTCGAGGTAGGCGGCGGCGACGAGCTCGTCGAACCGCAGCTCGAGGCCGTCGTCGGCCGGCCCGCGCACGAGACCGCCGCTGAAGCGCACCTCGCCCGGTGCGACGCCGAGCCGGGGCGCGGCCACCTCGGCAAGGCGATCGCGGATCTGCTCGCAGGCGTGCTTCACCGCGCCGCCGTTGAGATCGGCGCCCGAGGAGGCCGCCGTCGCCGAGGTGTTCGGCACCTTGTCGGTGCGGGTCGGCGCCAGCCGCACCCGGTGCGCCTCGACGCCGAGCGCCGTGGCGGCGACCTGCAGCATCTTCGTGTGCAGGCCCTGCCCCATCTCGGTGCCGCCGTGGTTCACGAGCACCGAGCCGTCCTTGTAGACCTGCACGAGCGCGCCCGCCTGGTTGAAGGCGGTGAAGTTGAAGGAGATGCCGAACTTGATCGGGGTGAGGGCGAGACCGCGCTTGACCTCGGCGTGCGCCCGGTTGAAGGCCTCGACCTCGGCGCGGCGGGCGTCGTGGTCGCACTCGTCCTTCAGCCGGCTCCAGATCGCCGGCATGCGCTCGGCGTCCTTCACGAGCTGCCCGTAGGGCGTCGTCTGGCCGGGACGGTAGAAGTTCTGCTGCCGCAGCCGCTCGGGCTCGATGCCGAGGAGCGGCGCGGCGCGGCCGAGGACGTCCTCGATGAGGAAGACCCCCTGCGGCCCGCCGAACCCGCGGAACGCGGTGTTCGAGGGCAGGTTCGTCTTCGCGACGCGGCCGTGGGCGCGCACGTTCGGGATCCAGTAGGCGTTGTCGATGTGGCAGAGCGCGCGGGTCATCACCGGCTCGGAGAGGTCGAGGCTCCACCCGCCGTCGCTCGTCAGCGTCGCCTCGAGGGCGAGCAGATGGCCGTCGCCCGTGAACCCCGCCCGCCAGGCGATGTGGAACGGGTGTCGCTTGCCGGTCATCGTGAGGTCGTGCGTGCGGTCGAGCCGCAGCCGCACCGGGCGGCCCGTGAGCTTCGCGCCGAGTGCGGCGATCGCGGCGAAGCCGTGCGGCTGCATCTCCTTGCCGCCGAAGCCGCCGCCCATGCGGAGCTGCTGCACGGTGACCTCGTGCGACGGGATGCCCAGCACGTGCGCCACGATCTCCTGCGTCTCGCTCGGGTGCTGCGTCGAGCACTGCACGAGGTACTGGCCGTCGCCGTCGCGCACGGCGAACGAGGCGTGCGTTTCGAGGTAGAAGTGCTCCTGCCCGCCGAACTCAGAGACGCCCTCGACGACGAGCTCCGCGGTGCGCAGCGCCCCGGCCGCGTCGCCGCGCACGACCGTGCGCGGGATGCCTTGGAAGGAGCCCGCATCGATCGCCTCGCGGACGGTGACGATCGAGGGCAGCGGCTCGGCCCCGACGCGCACGGCGGCGGCGCCGAGCCGGGCGGCCTCGGGCGTCTCGCCGAGCACCCACGCGAGGGCGTGCCCGTGGAACATCGCCTCGGCGGGGAACAGCGGTTCGTCGTGCTTGACCCCGGCGTCGTTGACGCTCGGCACGTCGTCGGCCGTGAGCACCCTGACGACCCCGGGCACCTCGTACGCGGGCGCGACGTCGAGCGCGACGCGGGCGTGCGCGTGGGTCGACTGCACGGGCCAGGCCGTGAGCACGCCCGCCGTGCGGACGGCGAGATCGTCGGTGTACTGCGCGCGACCGGTGACGTGCAGGGCCGCGCTCTCGTGCGGGGTGACCCGGCCGACGACGGCGTCGGCCGGGCGGTCGGCGAGCGATGGGCCCACGCCGCCCGAGGCTCCGGAGCTCGCGCCGGCGATGTTCGGAGGGGTGGTGGGGATCATGCCGGCACCCCCGCCCGATCGGTCGCCGATTCGGCGTCGCGGTGGAAGAGCTTCACCAGCGCGTTGCCGAGCATGAGGGAGCGGTACTCGCTCGACGCACGGTGATCCGACATCGGCGTGCCCTCGCCCGCGAGCACCGCGGCGGCGCGGCGCACCGTCTCGAGATTCCAGGGCTCGCCGACGAGCGCCACCTCGGTCGCGTGCGCACGCAGGGGGGTGGCGGCGACGCCGCCGAGGCCGATGCAGGCCGCGTTCACGACGCCGCCGTCGACGTCGAGCGCGAATCCGAGGGCGACGCTCGAGATGTCGTCGAACCGACGCTTCGCGATCTTGTGGAAGGCCGTCAGCCTCGCGAGCGGCAGCGGGATGCGGACCGCGCGGATGAGCTCGCCCGGTGCGAGCACCGTCTCGCGGTAGCCGGTGAAGTAGTCGGCCACGTCGACCTCGCGCTCCCCGTCGCTCGAGGCGAGCACGAGCCGAGCGCCGAGGGCGATGAGCGCGGGGGGCGCGTCGCCGATCGGGGATCCGGTGCCGAGGTTGCCGCCGAGGGTCGCGCGGTTGCGGATCAGCCGTGAGGCGAACTGCGGGATGAGCTGGGCGAGCAGCGGCACGCGGCCGTCGAGGCGGCGCTCGATCTCGGACAGGGGCAGGGCCGCGCCGAGCTCGACGGAGTCGTCGTCGAGGCGGACGGTGCGCAGCCCCTCGAGGCGGTCGATCGCGACGAGCAGCGGATGGCGGCGACCGCGGAGGTTCACCTCGACGCCGAGGTCGGTCGATCCCGCGACGACCACGGCCGAGGGCTCGTCGTGCAGCAGCCGCAGCGCCGCGTCGAGCGTCGCGGGACGCACGAACCTGGCGCCCCCGGCACTGAGATCGGTCGCGATCGGCGCCGGGGCCGGGCGCGAGCGGCGCTCGGCCAGCGGGTCGCCCTCGTCGGGCCCGCCCAGTGCGTAGGCGGCGTCGCGGATGGGGCGGTACCCGGTGCAGCGGCAGAGGTTGCCCCCGAGCGCATGCAGGTCGAAGCCGTTCGGTCCGTGCTCGGCGTCGGCCACGTCGGCGCCGTCGGCGCCTCGGGGCGTGTCGGCCGCCGCCGCGCCGGGGGCCCGGTCGGCACGGTAGAACTCGGCCGCCATGCTGCAGACGAAGCCGGGCGTGCAGTAGCCGCACTGCGAACCGCCCGCCTCGGCCAGCCCGCGTTGCACCGGATGCAGCGATTCGGGGTCGCCGAGTCCCTCGGCGGTGACGATCTCCTGGCCGTCGAGCGCCGCGACCGGCACGAGGCACGAGTTCACCGCCGTCCACGCGGTGCCGCCGTCGTCATCTGGGGTCGCGACGAGCACGGCGCAGGCGCCGCACTCGCCCTCCGCGCAGCCCTCCTTCGCGCCCGTGAGCCCCGTCGAGCGCAGCCAGTCGAGCGCGGTCGTGTGCGCGGTGACGCCCGTCAGCGGGCGCCGTCGTGCGTTGACGGTGAGAACGGGTTCTTCCATGGGCCGGGCTCCTCCGGTGCGACGTTGCACCCCTCCTTCGGAGTCTACGCACCTGGGAGCCACCCGGCGCCGTGCGGGAGACGGGAGGTTCGGGCCCCCGCCCGGGCCCCGGGTGTAGCCTCCGAGATACGCCGTCGTCGGTGCCGACGCTCGGCGCGGACGGAGGTGTTCGCATGGCCATCGGGGTCGTCCGCAACGCCTCGCGGAGCTGAACGTGCCCGCCCGCCCGCGCACGGCGCTCACCGCGCCCGACCTGGCCCGTCTCGACGACCGGCTGGGCGACACCGATCGGCTGCTCGAGCGCGCCTACCCCGGCGACGACGGCGCTCGGCAGCCGGTGCACACCGTCTACGTGCCGGGCGATCGCTACACCCCCGAGCTGCCCGTCGAGTGGGGCCGCGCCGCACGCGAGGCCGCGGCCTCGGCCGGCGGCGCCGAGGCGCTCGGCCTCCGGGTCGGCATCGAGGCGGCGATCGCGAAGGCGGTCGCCCCGCTCGTCGAGCGCAAGCTCGCGACCGAGCCGATCGAGGACCTCCGGATCGACTTCGAGGACGGCTACGGCGTGCGCGACGACGCCGCCGAGGACGCCGACGCCGTGCGCGCCGCCAAACGCGTGGCCGCCGCGACGGGGGCGCACTTCGCGCCCCCGTTCATCGGGATCCGATGCAAGTCGTTCGAGGCGGCGACGCGCGCCAGGGGCGTGCGCACCCTCGACCTCTTCATCACGGCGCTCGCCGAGCACGGCGGGCTGCCCGACGGGCTCCTGCTCACGCTCCCGAAGGTGTCGAACGTCGCGCAGGTCGAGGCGATGGCCGAGGTGCTCGCGGCGCTCGAACGCGCCCACGGACTGCCCGACGGACGTCTGCGCTTCGAGGTGCAGGTCGAGACGCCCCAGCTCGTCCTCGGCGCCGACGGGACGGCACCCGTCGCACGGCTCGCGCTCGCCGCACGCGGCCGCATCGTCGGCCTCCACTTCGGCACCTACGACTACACGGCGGCGCTCGGCATCGCGGCGCCGTACCAGTCGCTCGAGCACCCGGCCGCCGACCACGCGAAGCACGTCATGCAGCTCGCCGTCGCGGGGACCGGCATCCGGCTCTCCGACGGCTCCTCGAACCTCCTGCCGGTCGGCGACCGCGCGCTGGAGGCGTGGCGGACGCATGCCCGCCTCGTGCGACGGGCGTTCGAGCGAGGATTCCCCCAGGGGTGGGATCTCCACCCGGCGCAGCTCCCGACCCGTTTCGTCGCGGCGTACGCCTACTACCGCGAGGGGTACCCCGAGGCATCCGCCCGCCTGCGTCACGTGCACGACGGCACCGCGGGCGCCGTGCTCGACGAGCCGGCGACGGTGCGCGCGCTCGCCGGGTTCGTGCGGCGCGGCGTGCAGTGCGGGGCGATCACCGCCGACGAGGCGGCCGCCGACACGGGCCTCGACGAGGTCGCGCTCGCCGGGCTCGCGAGCGCGAGGCGCACGGCGGGATGACCGGAGCCCGGTGCACCGAGGACCATCACGAGGAGGCTCGATGAGCGACTACTTCACCCCCGAGGGCGGACTGCCCGCGCAGCGGGAGCTGCTGAGCGACCGTGCCGTCGTGACGACGGCGTACACCGTCATCCCGAAGGGAGTGCTGCGCGACATCGTGACGAGTCGCCTGCCCGGCTTCACCGACGCCCGCGCCTGGATCCTCGCCCGCCCGATCGCCGGCTTCGCGACGACCTTCTCGCAGCTCGTCGTCGAGCTGGCGCCCGGAGGCGGGGCCGAGCGGCCCGAGGCGGAGCCGGGGGTCGAGGGCGTCGTGTTCGTCACGGCGGGCGCGCTCGCCCTGACTCTCGAGGGCCGGCGGCACCTCCTCGAACCGGGCGGCTACGCCTACCTCGCCGCGGGCGCGAACTGGTCGATCGCGAACGCGGGCGGGGAGCGCGTGAGCTTCCAGTGGATCAGGAAGGCGTACGAGCGGGTCGAGGGCGTCGCGGCGCCCGAGTCGTTCGTCACCCGCGACCAGGACGTCGCGCCGCAGCCGATGCCGGGCACCGACGGCGCGTGGGCGACGACCCGATTCGTCGATCCCGACGACCTCGCGCACGACATGCACGTCAACATCGTGACCTTTCGGCCCGGCGCCTCCATCCCGTTCGCCGAGACGCACGTGATGGAGCACGGGCTGTTCGTGCTCGAGGGCAAGGGCGTCTACCGGCTCAACGACGACTGGGTCGAGGTCGAGGCGGGCGACTTCATGTGGCTGCGCGCCTTCTGCCCGCAGGCCTGCTACGCGGGCGGACCCGGCCCGTTCCGCTACCTGCTCTACAAGGACGTCAACCGGCAGGTGAGGCTGACCGCGTGAGCGCCGATCGCAACGGGCGACCCGCCGGCGACGCGGGGGTCGAGGCATCCGGGCCGTTCGACCGGGTGCTGCGCGCCCGGCGCGCCCTCGTCGGCGGGGCGTTCGACGCCGTCGAGCTCGGCGTGCGCGACGGCGTCGTCGCGGCGATCGCGCCGCTCGGCGCCGGGCTCGAGAGCGCCGTCGTCGAGACGCTCGGCGACGACGAGGTGCTCCTGCCCGGGCTCGTCGACACGCACGTGCACGTCGACGAGCCGGGTCGCACCGAATGGGAGGGCTTCGCCTCGGCGACGCGGGCCGCCGCGGCCGGCGGGGTCACGACGATCGTCGACATGCCGCTCAACAGCATCCCGCCGACGGTGTCGGTCGAGGCGCTCGGGGTGAAGCGCGCGGCGGCCGCGGGGCAGCTCGTCGTCGACGTCGGATTCTGGGGCGGGGTCGTGCCGGGCAACCTCGACGAGATCGAGCCGCTCGTCGCCGCCGGCGTCTTCGGCTTCAAGTGCTTCCTGCTGCCGTCGGGCGTGCCCGAGTTCCCGCCGGTGATCGCCGAGGAGATGACGGCGGCGATGCGACGGATCGCCGAGCTCGACTCGCTGCTCATCGTGCACGCCGAGGATGCCCGGCTGATCGAGGGCGCCCCGCATCCCGGCGGGCCAGACTACGCCGACTTCCTCGCGTCGCGGCCGCGGGCCGCCGAGGACACGGCGATCGCGGAGGTGATCGCGGCCGCCGGGCGCACCGGCGCTCGCGCGCACGTGCTGCACCTGAGCTCCGCCGACTCGCTCGGGCGCATCGCCGACGCCCGGGCCGCCGGGGTCCGGCTGAGCGTCGAGACCTGTCCGCACTACCTCGCGCTCTGCGCCGAGGACGTGCCGGCCGGGGCGACCGCGTTCAAGTGCTGCCCGCCCATCCGCGAGCAGGCGAACCGCGACGCGCTCTGGCAGGGGCTCGTGGACGGCGCCATCGACCTCGTCGTCTCGGACCACTCGCCGGCGACGCCCGAGCTGAAGTTCGCGGGCGACGGCGACTTCGAGCTCGCCTGGGGCGGCATCGCCTCGCTGCAGCTCGGCCTGCCGCTCGTGTGGTCGGAGGCGCGGCGGCGCGGCATCGGGCTCGAGCAGGTCGTCCGGTGGATGTCGGAACGCCCGGCCGAGCTCGTCGGCCTGCGCACGAAGGGGCGCCTCGCGGTCGGCGCCGACGCCGACCTCGTCGTCTTCGCGCCCGACGCCGGGTTCACGGTCGACGCCGGCGCGCTCCTCCACCGGCATCCCGTCTCGCCGTACGACGGCCGCGAGCTCGTCGGCGTCGTGCGGCGGACCCTGCTCGCGGGCGAGCCCGTCGATCGCGAGCGGCCCCGCGGGCGGATGCTCCGTCGCGAGCCGGTTCCGCTCGAGGGCGGGCGCCTGCACAATGAGACGATGACGCAGGCGAGCCCGCTCGAGCGGTTCAACGGCGCCGATCGCGAGGACGCGATCGCGTCGCTCCGGCCGTGCCTCGACGTCGCACGCTGGTGCGAGGAGCTCGTGGACGCCCGGCCCTACGCCTCGGTCGACGCGCTCGTGCGCGCGGCCGTCGAGGCCGCCTCGCCGTTCACGGCGGCCGAGGTCGCGCGGGCCCTCGGCGACCACCCCCGCATCGGCGAGCGTGCGACCGGAACGGGCGAGGCGGCGGCGCTCTCGCGCGGCGAGCAGGCGGGCGTCGACCCCGCCGACGCCGAGCTGGCCCGCGCGCTCGCCGAGGGCAACGCGGCGTACGAGCGGCGCTTCGGGCGGGTGTTCCTCATCCGGGCCGCGGGGCGCTCCGCGCGCGACATCCTCGACGCCCTCACCGACCGCCTCGGCAACGACGACGCGGCGGAGGCGGCGGTCGTCGCCGAGCAGCTGCGCGAGATCGCCGTGCGGCGAGTGGAAGGACGTTTCTCATGAGTCGGTCGCAGATCACGACCCACGTGCTCGACGCCGCTCGCGGCACGCCCGCCGTCGGTTTGGCGGTCGAACTCCGCCGGCGCGACGGCGGTGGCGACGGGTGGACGATGCTCGCACGCGCCGAGACCGACGACGACGGACGGGTGAACTCCCTCGGCCCCGAGCGCGTCGCCCCGGGGGAGTACCGGTTGCGCTTCGACACGGGCGCCTACTTCGCCGCCCGCGGGACGCCGGGCTTCTACCCCGAGGTGCTCATCACCTTCACGGTCGACGAGGAGGGGCGGCATCACCACGTTCCGATCCTGCTCAGCCCGTTCGCGTACTCCACCTACCGAGGGAGCTAGGACGAGCATGAGCGACGAAGCGAACGGCGTGGGCGGCGGCACGGACACCGGCACCGGCAACGGCGGCGGCATCGTGCTCGGCCCGAACCGCTACGGCAAGGCCGAGGTGCGCCTCGTGCGGGTCACCCGCGACGCTGCGCGGCACGAGCTCGACGACCTCAACGTCACCTCGCAGCTGCACGGCGACTTCGCGGCGGCGCACCTCGAGGGCGACAACGCGCACGTCGTCGCCACCGACACCCAGAAGAACACGATCTTCGCCTTCGCGCGCGACGGCGTCGGTGCGCCCGAGGCGTTCCTGCTGCGGCTCGCCGAGCACTTCACGGGCGGGTTCGACTGGGTCACGGGCGGGCGCTGGCTCGCCGAGCGGTACTCGTGGGAGCGCATCACGACCGACGGCGAGCCGCACGACCACGCCTTCGTGCGCGCCGGCCAGGAGGTGCGCACCGCGGCGGTCGTCGTCGACGGCGAGGCGCGCCACGTGCTCGGCGGGCTGAAGGACCTCACCGTCATGAAGACGACGGGGTCGGGCTTCGAGGGATTCCCGCGGGACCGCTACACGACCCTCCAGGAGACGGCCGACCGGATCCTCGCGACGAGCGTCGCCGTGCGCTGGCGGTTCGCCGCCGACGCCCGGCCCGACTACGACGCGCTCTACGCGCGCGTGCGAGCGCGCCTGCTGGCGAGCTTCGCCGAGGGCTACTCGCCGGCGCTCCAGGCGACGCTCTACGAGATGGGCCGGGCGGTGCTCGAGCGCGAGGCCGAGCTCGACGAGATCCGGTTCTCGATGCCGAACCGGCACCACTTCGCGGTCGACCTGGCGCCCTTCGGCCTCGACAACCCGAACGAGGTGTTCTTCGCCGCCGACCGGCCCTACGGACTCATCGAGGCATCGGTCACGCGCGAGGGCGTCGAGCCGGCCCCTGCGGCGTGGGAGGGCGTCGGGGGCTTCTGCTGACCCGTACGGGCACGGGTGCCGCGCCCCGCGGTCGGCTAGCCTCTGGTGGCATGGACCGTGACGTCGTGAAGGCCGCCGAAGCGCTCGCCGAGGCGGCGGAGCTGCGCTCGGGGGTCGTCACCCGCGAGGCGGCCGAGCACGAGATCACGGCGGTGCTCGAGCGGTTCGAGGCGACGTGGGGCGAGGGGCGCGGGCCCGACCACTCGATGATCCGGGCGCTCCTGCACGCCGGCGCGACGGTGCTCGTCGCGGTCGCCGACGACGAGGGCGGGGTGGATGCCTCGGCGACGCCCCCGTTCGCGGAGCCCGGCGCGCTGCTCGGCGCGACGCTCGGGTTCCTCGGCTGGAGCGAGGGACTCCACCTGCACTCGCACATGAACGCCGTCGCGCCCGAGGCGCGAGGGCACGGCATCGGCCTCGCGCTGAAGCTCCGCCAGCGTGCGATCGCGCTCGCGCACGGCGTCGACGAGGTCCGCTGGACGTTCGACCCGCTCATCCGGCGCAACGCGCGCATGAACCTCGTGCGGCTCGGCGCCGAGGTGGCCGCCTACCTGCCCGAGTTCTACGGCGTGATCGGCGACGAGATCACCGGGGCGGACCGCAGCGACCGCTTCGAGGTGCGGTGGCGGCTCGACGCCCCGCGCGTGGAACGGGCGCTCGCCGGCGCCCCCGCGCCCGCATGGTCGGGCGACGAGCGGTTCGGGCTCGTCGCCGACTTCGAGTCGCTCCGCCGGGCGGACCCCGTCGAGGCCGCCCGCCTGCGCGAGGCGTCCGTCGCCGCGTTCACGCGGATGGCCAGGCAGGGGCTCCGCCCCGAGCTGGACGCGCACGGCGACTACGTCTTCACCGACGACCACCCCGACCGCCACGACGAGGAGACGAGATGAGCACGACGGCGAGCCGCATCGAGGCGATCGAGCTGCACCGGATCGAGGTGCCCCTCGTGCGGCCCTTCGAGACGAGCTTCGGGCGCGAGACGGTGCGCGAGGTGCTGCTGCTGCACGTGCGCACGGATGCCGGCGACGGCTGGGGCGAGTGCGTGGCCGGGCGCGACCCGTTCTACTCGGCGGAGTACGTCGACGGCGCGGCATCCGTGATCGAACGCTACCTCGCGCCCGCGCTGCTCGAGGCGCCTCGAGCAGCGCCGCCGGGCGGCGAGGAGGCGCCGGGCCGTCGCGGGGCCTCGCTGCCGCTCGCCCGATCGGTCGCCGGCACACTCGGCTTCGTGGCCGGGCACCGCATGGCGAAGGGCGCACTCGAGGCCGCCGTGCTCGACGCGGAGCTGCGAGCACAGGCCCGCTCGATGGGCGAGGCGTTCGGTGCCGTGCGCGACTGGGTCGACTGCGGCGTCTCGGTCGGCATCGCGCCCACCCTCGAGGAGCTGCTCGACGAGGTCACGGGCTACCTCGAGGCGGGGTACCGGCGCATCAAGCTGAAGATCAAGCCCGGCTGGGACGTCGTGCCGGTCGCGGCCGTGCGCGAGCTGATGGGCCGCGGCGGGCTGCTCCAGGTCGACGCGAACACCGCGTACACGGCCGACGACATCCCGCTGCTCGCCACGCTCGACGCGTTCGAGCTGCTGCTCATCGAGCAGCCGTTCGCCGAGGAGGACCTCGCCACCCATGCCCGGCTGGCCGCCGCGTGCGAGACGCCGGTCTGCCTCGACGAGTCCATCCTCGACGCCGCGACCGCGGTCGACGCGATCGAGCGCGGCGCGACCTCCGTGGTGAACATCAAGCCCGGGCGCATGGGCGGCTACCTCGAGGCACTGCGGGTGCACGACGCCTGCCGCGAGCTCGACGTGCCCGTGTGGTGCGGCGGCATGCTCGAGACCGGGCTCGCCAGGGCGGCGAACGTCGCGCTCGCGGCGCTGCCCGGGTTCCTCCTCCCCGGCGACACCTCCGCCTCCGACCGCTACTACGCCGACGACCTGACCGAGCCGTTCGTGCTCGGCGAGGGCGAGCACCGCGGGCAGCTCAGGGTGCCCGATGCCCCGGGCACGGGCGTGACCGTGCGTCCCGAGCTCGTGCGCGACTGGGCGACCGGTCGCCCGGTCGTGCTCACGAGCTGAGGCGGGCGGGCGGCGCTCAGCCGAGGAGGCCGAGGGCGCGCTCGCCGATGCGGGCGACGCCGTCGGCGTGCACGGGATCATCGTCGATCGAGAACCAGGTCGACGACAGCGCACACCACGCGACGAGCCATCGGGCGAAGCGGTCGGGCTCGAGCGGTGCGCCGGCACGGGCGGTCGCGTCGAGCACGACGCCGAACTGCCGCTCCAGCCGTCCCGGCGCGAGGGCGCGCTCGTGCGAGGGGTTGCAGAGCAGGTTGCAGTAGTCGAACCCGGTCTCGCCGACGAGCCCCTTCGGATCGATCGCGAGCCATCCGCGCTCGCCGAAGTCGAGCACATTGCCGTGATGCAGGTCGCCGTGCAGCACCCGCTCCTCGCGGGGTGCGTCGAGCAGCTCCCGGGCGAGCTCGGCGCCGCGTCGGTGCAGCGGGTCGAGCCCGTCGGCATGGGCGAAGAGCTCGCGGAACCAGGTCGTGAGCGGCACGAGCAACGGCTCGCCCGACTCGGTGCGCGCGGCCGTGCCGGCGTCGACGGCGAGCGCGTCGCGGTCGTCGGGCGGTTCGAGCTCGGCGATCTCGAGATGCAGCCGGGAGGCCGCATCGCAGAGCACGCGGGTCGCCTCGTCGTCGTGCCCGGCGAGCACGAGCCGCACGAGGTCGTTCGGCCCGGTGGCACGCTCGAGCAGCACGGCGGCTCCCTCGCGCAGGAGCACTCGCGCGACGCCGCGCCCTCCCAGGCGCTCGAGCAGCTCGCCGCCGCGCTCCTCCTCGTCGATGCGGGCGATCTTCAGCATCGCGGCGTCGCCCTGCTCGGTGCGCACGGGGATCAACGTGCTCGAGGCCGTGGTCTGCACGTCGCCGTCGGCGCGGAGCCGCCAGTGGTGCAGCCATTCGAGGTCGGCCCCGTGTCCGGGGTCGACGGGTCCGAGGTCGCTCACGAGGCGCGGCCGTTCCGTCCGCCGGCGGGCGGGCCGGAGATCGCTCCGTCCGCGTCGCGGTACTTCGCCCACGGGTCGTAGTCGACCTCGAGCGGCTCCTGCGGCGGACGCTCGCCCTCGGGCACGTGCTGCAGGTTCACCCTGATGCGGTACCAGAGCGAGGAACTGCCGCGCATGCCGTCGACGAGCACGTCGGCCGGCTCGAGGAGCGCGACGGCCTCGGGATGCCGCGCCTTCCATCGCTCGAGGCCCTCGAGGGCCTCGTCCTTGGTCTTCGCACGGGCGATCTCGATGAGCGGCATCGTCGACCGCCGCCGCCCCGATCCGTCGGAGCCGCGCGGCGCCTTCTCGGCCGGCCCGAGCTCCTCCGCGCGCCGGAGGAGCCCATCGAGCCGCCCGACGGCGTCGTCGATGCCGGCCGCGGGGTCGCCGCGCTCGGCGAAGCGCTCGAGCACGGTCGCCACGGTGAAGCGCTCGGGGCGGCTGCCGGAGACCTCCGACCAGTCGAGCGGCGTCGACACTCGTGCGTCGGGCAGCGCCCTGACCGAGTAGGCCGAGGCGACCGTGCGGTCCTTCGCGTTCTGGTTGAAGTCGACGAACACGCTCTCGCCGCGCTCCTCCTTCCACCAGCGCGCCGAGGCGAGCCCCGGTGCCCGCAGCTCGACCTCGCGGGCGAGGGTCTCGGCGGCGAGGCGGACCTCGGCGAAGCTCCATTCGCGTTCGATGCGAACCGAGATGTGGATGCCCCGCGAGCCCGAGGTCTTCGGCCAGCCGACGAGCCCGTGGTCGTCGAGCACCTCGCGTGCGACGAACGCGACGTCGACGATCTGCGACCAGTCGACCCCCGGCATCGGATCGAGGTCGACCCGGAACTCGTCGGGGTGGTCGAGGTCGTCGGCCCTGACGGGGTGCGGGTTCAGGTCGATGCAGCCGAGGTTCACGACCCACGCGAGCGCGGCGGCGTCCGTCACCACCACCTCCTCCGCGGAGTTCCCCGAGGCGTAGTGCAGGGTCGCGGTCTCGATCCAGTCGGGGCGCTTGTCGGGGGCGCGCTTCTGGAAGAACGCCTCCTGGTCGATGCCCTTCACGAAGCGCTTCAGCACCATCGGCCGGCCGGCGACGCCGCGCAGCGCACCGTCGGCGACCGCGAGGTAGTACCGCACGAGATCGAGCTTCGTGAGGCCCGGTTCGGGGAAGACGAGCTTGTCGGGGTGCGAGATCCGCACGTCGCGGCCCCCCACGTCGATGACCTCTGCCGCACGCGCTGCCGGGCTCATCCCCTCACCATAGGACGGCGCGCCCGCCCGGCGGAACCCCGCGGGCCAGCTGGCGATCGACCTCTCCTCCCCGGCTTCTGCCGCCCGCCGACTCGCCGGCTCGTCCCACCCGCAGCCGGACGACATGGCGCCGCAGGGGAGAGTTGCCACGTCGGGGGACCGGTACTTCGGTACTTCGGTACTTCGGTACCGAAGTCGGCGAACAGGAACCGTCTGTGCCGCCGAGGCACCGACACGGCCGAGCCGCCGGCACGTCCGCATCCGACGAGATCATGAGAGGAGCCCGCCGGTGACCGAGAAGCCGGTGAAGGTGGACACCGCGACGAACGAGCTCATCGACGAGTTCGCGTACTTCCTCGGCACGACGAAGAAGGCGATCGTGCGAGAGGCGATGCTCGAGTTCGCCGCGGCGCGCCGGCGGCTCGCAGACGACGGTCCGAGGAACTTCGCGTCGATGCCGCTCGATGACCGACTCGGACTCCGGCGCGGTGAACTGCTGCGCGCGTTCGAACAGCACGGCGCGACGAACGTGCGCATACTCGCCGACGAGTACCGTGAGCATCCCGGTGCGCTCGCGCTCCTCGTCGAGACCGACGTCGCGATGGGCTCTGCGGCCGCGCCGTTGCTCGCCGATCTCGCTCGACGATTGCTCCACGCACCCGTCGAGGTCGTCTCGGCGACCGCGCTGAGCCTGTTCAACCCCGAGGGGCTGCATCGGGCGATCGCCGAATCGCGTCCGCTCTGACCGGATCGCTTCCCGGGTGCGTCAGTAGGATCGGCACATGTCGGACGACGCGGTGAAGCAGGCACAGGAGGCGGCGGCTGCGGCCGCCGCGGCGGCGAAGGCGCTGCAGGCGCAGGCGGAGGCCGCCATCAAGGCGGCGGAGGAGGCCGCTGCGCTCGCGCAGGCCGCGGCCGCCGCGGCGTCGGCGCAGACCACCTCGGCCGAACCCGCTGCCGCCGCGCCCGAGCCCGCGGCCGAACCCGCGGCCGGGTCGGCCGCGGGCGATTCCGGTGCCGCCGCGGCCACGGCCCAGTCGGCGCCCGCCGCACCGGCCGGCGCCGAGGCATCCGGACCGCTCGACCCCGACGCGATCGACGCCGTGCGCGCCGGCTACGCGTTCGAAGGACCGGCGCTCGAGATGGGGGCGCTCGTGAACGGCGAGGCGATGCCGGATGTCCCGGTCCGCATCCCGCTCGCGATGACCAACCGGCACGGCCTCGTCGCGGGCGCCACCGGCACCGGCAAGACCCGCACCCTGCAGGTGCTCGCCGAACAGCTCGCCGCGAGCGGCGTCGCCGTGTTCGCCGCCGACATCAAGGGCGACCTCTCGGGCGTCGCGACCCCGGGCGAGGGCAACGAGAAGCTGCTGAAGCGCACCGAGGGCATCGGGCAGGCGTGGAGCGCCGCGAGCTTCCCGACCGAGTTCTTCTCGCTCGGCGGGGTCGGACGCGGAGTGCCCATCCGTGCCACGATCTCGGGCTTCGGACCGCTGCTGCTCTCGAAGGTGCTCGGCCTCAACGACACGCAGGAGTCGAGCCTCGGGCTCGTGTTCCACTACGCCAACGCGAACGGGCTCGCGCTGCTCGACCTCGACGACCTGCGCGCCGTGCTCGCGTACCTCGTCAGCGACGAGGGCAAGGCCGAGCTCGACGGCCTCGGCGGACTGTCGAAGGCGACGGTCGGGGTCATCCTCCGCGAGCTGATCACCTTCGCCGACCAGGGCGCGGACGTATTCTTCGGCGAGCCCGAGATCGACACCGCCGAGTTCCTGCGCACCGCGGCCGACGGGCGGGGCGTGATCAGCCTGCTCGAGGTGCCCGGCGTCGCCGACAAGCCGGCGCTCTACTCGACGTTCCTCATGTGGCTCCTCGCCGATCTCTACGCGGGCCTGCCCGAGGTCGGCGACCTCGACAAGCCCAAGCTCGTCTTCTTCTTCGACGAGGCGCACCTGCTGTTCAACGGCGCCTCGAAGGACTTCCTCGCCCAGGTCGTGCAGACCGTGCGCCTCATCCGCTCGAAGGGCGTCGGCGTCTTCTTCGTCACGCAGACCCCGAAGGACGTGCCGGGCGACGTGCTCGCCCAGCTCGGCTCGCGCGTGCAGCACCAGCTGCGCGCCTTCACCCCCGACGACGCGAAGGCCCTGCGGGCGACCGTCTCGACCTATCCCAAGTCGGGCTACGACCTCGAGGAGACGCTCACCGTGCTCGGCACGGGCGAGGCCATCGTCACCGTCATGAACGAGAAGGGCGCGCCGTCGCCCGTCGCGTGGACGCGCCTCCGCGCACCCCAGGCCTCGATGTCGCCGAGCGCCGACGCCGCGATCGATGCCGCGGTCGCGGCATCCCCGCTCATGGCGAAGTACGGCACCGCCATCGATCGCGAGTCCGCCCATGAACTGCTCACCAAGCGCATGGCCGACGCCGCGGCGGCCGCCGACGCCGCCGAGGCGGCCGAGGCCAAGGCGAAGGCCGACGCCGAGTACGCGAAGATGCAGGCGAAGATCCAGGCCGACGCGGCGAAGGCCGACAAGAAGGCGCAGGCCGAGTACGACCGGCTGCTGAAGAAGACCTCGGGTTCGTCGCGTTCGAGCGGTTCGGGCTCGCGCTCGTCGCAGCGGTCGACGCTCGACCAGGTGCTCGGCTCGAAGACCACGCAGAAGGTGATCAGCCAGGTGCTCACCGGCCTCTTCGGCATGGCGAAGCGCCGCTGAGGCGTCGGCACCGTCGGCCGGGCCGCGAATCGTCACGAGACCCCGCGGGATCGGGAAGAATCGACTGGTGTTCGAGATCCGCCCGTACCGCCCCGACGACCGCGACGACGTCGCGCTGATCTGCCTGCGCACGGCCGCGGCCGGCGGCGACGCCACGGGGGTCTACTCCGACGACTCGCTCATGCCCGAGGTGTTCGCGCTGCCGTACGTCGAGTACGCGCCCGAGCTGGCGTTCGTCGTGGCCGACACCGAGACCGGCCGCGCCTTCGGCTACGTGATGGCGATCGCCGACACCGCCGACTTCGTCGAGTGGTGGCGGACCGAGTGGGCCCCCGGCTTCGCGGCGAGGCATCCGATCGCCGGGGCACCCACCGTGCACGCGCCCGACTTCACCGAACCCGACCTCATCGACGCCGGTCTCCACCCCGAGCGCATGCTCGTGCCCGAGCTCGCCGACTACCCCGCGCACCTGCACATCGACCTGCTGCCCGAGCTGCAGGGGCAGGGGTTCGGACGCCGTCTCATCGACACCGTCCGCGCCGAGCTCGCCGCCCGCGGAGTGCCCGCGCTGCACCTCGGCCTCGCGGCCGCGAACACCGGGGCGCGGGCGTTCTACGACCGGCTCGGCTTCCACGAGCTGCCGTCGAGCACGCCGCAGTCGCCGCGGCTCGGCATCGCGACGAGCTGACTCGCCGGCACGCGGGTGCGTCCAGCGCCATCGGCGCAGCGCTCAGCGCTCAGCGCTCAGCGCGCTGCGCTCAGCCGAACAGCGAGCGCCGCTCGAACCAGTAGAGCAGGGTCGGATCGCTCTGCCGCAACTCGGCGAGCGTCACCGGTTCGGTCCGCTCGGTCTCGTCGACCTCGAGCACCTCGGCGACGAGGCTCATGGTGTGCTCGTCCCAGAAGCGGCCGCGCATGCGGAAGCGCCCCCGCCCGCCGCGGCAGACGACGAACAGCTCGTCGGTCGTGTCGAGGCTGTTCGGCCGGTACAGCGCCAGGCGCAGCACGCCCGCGACGTCGCGGGCCGCGATGACGGTCGTCGCACCGAAGAAGCCGCGCTCGACGATGCCGTACTTGCTGACCGACACTCTGGCGCGTCGGTAGGCGACCCAGGCGAGCCCGATGAGCACGCCGAGGACCGCCGCAGTCGCCGCGACGATGGGCCAGGCGGTGGGCTGGTCGAGCAGCCACAGCTCGGCGGCGAGCAACGGCACGACGAGCGCCGTGAGGGCGAGTCCGTAGTTCCACCCGAGAGTGCGACGAGGCCTCAGGGTGATCACCCTGAGGCCGTCGCCCCCTGCTGCCGCTGCGCTGGTGAAGGAGTCCCCTGCGTCCCCACTCCTCGTGTCCACCTGTGCTGCTGACATCCCTCATATGATGCGCCCGATCGGGGGACGCCGCTATTCCGCATTAATGAGGACACGGGGGCGGATCGTGGGCGCGAAGCCCGGAAACGCGGGGGACTCACGCGGCTCAGGGCGGCGTATCGGGGGAGCGAGTGGGAGGGCGGCGCCGGCGTCGTGGGGTCAACGAGGCCGCCGTCGTCTTCGTCGACACCTCGGGCCCTCACGACCCGGCTCAGGACAGCATAGGCGCTTCCGGCGACGGTGCAATACGCCCTGGGAATGAGACGCGGATGCCGCTTCGGATCGTCGCTCGGGCGCCGATGCCAACGGGGCCGGGTGGGCAATAGGATGCTCCTGACTCACCGTGTGGCGCAGGGCCGCGGCACGCGGTTCCCGACGCACTTCCACCCGAACGGATCGCACGTGCCGCCTCGTCAGGACCCCGCCGTCGTCGCGCAGCCCGAGACCGGCATCCTCCGTACCCTCGACGACCTCGCGATCATCCTCGAGGGGGCCGATCGCGCCGCCTGGGCGCGGAATCTCCGGTTCGAGGCAGGGCGGATCCGAGACGACCGGAGCGACGAGGCGATCGGTGCGCTCCGCCGGTACTTCACCGAGGAGCCGCGATTGCTCTCGGTGCAGATCGACGACGCCGTGGTGCAGCGAGGGTTCGAGTCGAAGGTGATGCGGCTGCACGCGTTGCTCGACGACGCGCAGGCGCAGCGCGCCTGGGAGGCGGATCCGCGCAGAGAGGTGCCGGGAAAGACGCTCGGCATCGTCGGGTTCGTGCTCGCGCTCGTCGGGGGGCTCAACCTCGTCGGGTTCATCCTCAGCTGGGTCGCACTCGCGCAGTCGAAGAAGGCGGGGGCGAAGAACCCCCTCGCGCTCGCGGGGCTGCTCATCGGCGGAGCGGGCGTGCTGTTCGCCGTCATCGTGCTCGCACTCGCGGCCGGGTCGTTCGCCGACCTGTTCGAGACGTGCGGTCGACTCGGGACCGGAGTGCACGAGGTCGGCGACGCGGTCTACACCTGCACGCCGACGTCGGCGCACGTCAGCACCTCGCCGCGCTGAGCGTGAGGAGGCCGCGATCGAGGTGTGATTGCCTCGAACGGCGCTGGGTCATTCTCGGCGGAGGAGAGGTGCGGGTGCTGTGCGCGCACCCGGCTGGGACTTCTTGGCGGAGGAGTGGGGATTCGAACCCCGTGTGCGGGTGCTGTGCGCGCACCCGGCTGGGACATCTTGGCGGAGGATAGGGGATTCGAACCCCTGAGGGCTTTCACCCAACACGCTTTCCAAGCGTGCGCCATAGGCCACTAGGCGAATCCTCCAGAGACCCCCCACGCACCCGCCAGAGCCCGGTTACCCTTGCTGCGTTTCCGCCCTGGGGGAGTTGGCCTGGATGGCGCCACGTGGGGAGCCTCCGACAGTCTACCCGAGCGGAGGGGCCTCGAAGAACCAGCGTCGCTCGGCTGCCCGAGCAGTACGGTTGGGGGATGCCTCCGACCGATGTCGACGCCGTCCACGCTCGGGTGATGTCGGTGCGGGCAGCGTCGGGGCGGCCGATCGTCGTCGGCGTCTCGGGCTACTGCGGCGCGGGCAAGTCGAGCCTCGCGCGGGCCCTTGTCGAGCGCGGCGGCGGGATCGAGCGCATCCGCGGCGACGACTTCCTCGATCCGGTGCGCTCGCACCTCCGCTCGACCGACTGGAGCGGGGTCGAGCGGGGGCGTCTCGCCGAGGAGGTGCTGCGCCCGTTCCGCGAGGGGCGGCCGGGTGACTATCGGCCCTACGACTGGGGCGCGCGCCGGCTCGGCGAGCCGCGTCCGCTGCCGGACGCCGAGGTGCTCGTGGTCGACCTCATCGGCCTCTTCCACCCCGAGACGGTCGAGTTGCTCGACCTCCGCGTCTGGGTCGACCTCGAGCTCGAGGCCGCCGCCCGGCGGGGCAAGGCGCGCGACGAGGCGCTGGGGCGGCGTCATGACCGCCTGTGGGACGAGATCTGGGTGCCGAACGAGCGCGACTTCGCCGAGCGGTTCCGCCCGCGCGACGTGGCGCACCTCATCGTCGACACGCGTTGAGCCGCGTGGTCGGGTGTGCCGCGTTCAGGATGCGCGGAGCGCCATGCACGAGTTCGGGATGCCGGGTCCGGCGTGTCGCACGAAGCATCCTGAACTACGCACGCACCCTCCGAGAACCTACGCCGAGGTGGTGCTCTCCGTGCCGCTCGTGCACGTCGTGCTGCGCACTTCTCAGGACGAGAGCCTCGATACCGCACCCTGGGGGTGCAGCGACCGTCTCGTCCTGAAATGTGCGCGCCTGCAGCAGACGAGCGCGCCCCTACCCTCGCGCCGCCCGCGCCGCGAGGTACGCGTCGAACGCCTCGCGGCTCGTCTTCGCGGGGACGTAGCCCAGCTCCGACTTGAGCCGGTCGTTCGCGAGCACCGGCCGGTTCCGCAGGAAGCCGACGCGCTCGGGGCCGTGCACGGTGAGCCGCAGCGCGCGTCCGGCGCGCAGCGCGAAGGCGAGCAGGCCCGGCGACAGCGTCAGCGTGCGCTTGTCGAGCGCGGCGGCGATCTCGTGCACGGTCACCCGGCCGTCGCCGGCGACGTTGAACGCCCCGGTGGCCTCGCCCGTCACGGCCGTCGCGATCGCGCCGACGACGTCGTCGACCCAGACGAACACGAACGGGCTGTCGGAGCCGCGGATGGCGAGGATCCGCGGGCCGTCCCAGAGGGCGGTGATCTGGTTCGCGACGGTCGGCCCGAGGATGGTGCCGATGCGCAGCACGACCTGTTCGAGCGCGGGGTGCGCCTCGCGGTAGTCGGCGAGCATCTCCTCGACGAGGCGCTTGTGCCGCGAGTAGCTGAACTCCTCGTTGCCGCGAATGGCGTCGTCCTCGCGCAGCCACTCGGGGTTGTCGGCGTGGTACCCGTACGCGGCGCCCGACGACGACACGACGATGCGGGAGACGCCGTACGCGACGGCCGCGTCGAGCACGTTGCGGGTGCCCTCGACGTCGACCAGGTACTCGATCTCCTCGTCGAGGGCGCCGGGGTTCACGATCGCGGCGAGGTGCACGACGGTGTCGATCCGGTGCTTCCCGACGACGGCGGCGACGGCCTGGGCATCGGTCACGTCGCACGCCTCGACGATCACCCCGTCGGGCGTCGACAGGGGGTCGCGCACGTCGCCCGAGACGACGAGCTCGACGCGCGGGTCGCCGGCGAGGGCGCGCACCGCCGAGGAGCCGAGGAAGCCCGATCCGCCCGTGACGAGCACGCGCCTCATGCGACCGGCTCGCTTCCGGACGAGCCGGCGGCGTCGGCGGCGCCGAGGGGATCGCCGCCATCGGATGCGCCGGCTCCCGCCGCGACCGCAGGCTCCGGCGCCGTGGCATCCGACCGCTTCGCCGAGTGCCGCGCCCACAGGGTCGCGACCGCGAGGCCCGCGATGATGTCCCAGATGCCCCACCAGCCGGCGACGATCGCCATGCCGCCGAGGCCGTCGAAGAAGGCGAACACGAGGCCGAGGCCGAGGCCCGCGTTGCGGATGCCGACCTCGAAGGTGATCGCCTTGCGGTCGCGCACGCCGAGCCCGCCGATGCGCGCGCTGGCGTAGCCGAGTCCGAGCGTGACGGCGTCGTGCAGGAACACCGCGACGAGCACGACGCCGATGTACGCCATGAAGATCGCCCAGTTGCCGACGAGGGCGATGACGATGAAGCCGACGAGGGCGGCGAGGCTGATCCAGCGGGCGTAGGGCTGCACGCGCGCCGCGAAGCGCGGCCACCTCGCACGGATCAGGAGGCCCGCGAAGAACGGCAGGCCGATGATGAGGAAGATCTCGAGCAGCATCTGCCAGCCGTTCAGGCTGACCTCGCGCACGAGCTCCGACGCCGTGGGGTGCAGGCTGCCCCAGAAGACGATGCTGATCGGCAGCACGAAGATGTAGAGCGCGTTCGCGACGGCCGTCATCGAGACCGAGAGCGCCACGTTGCCCCGGGCGCGGTAGGTCAGCACCTGCGAGATGTTGCCCGGCGGGCAGCACGCCACGAGGATCATGCCGAGTGCGATCGACGCCTGCACGTTCAGCAGCAGGGTGAGCCCGAAGGTCACCGCCGGCAGCAGGATGACCTGCGCGAGCATCGCGACGATCATGGCCTTCGGCGCGGTGAGCACGGCCTTGAAGTCGCTCGGCGCGGTGTCGAGCGCGATGCCGAACATGATGAACCCGAGCACGACGTTGAGCGCGAGCATCGAACCCGGCGTGAAGTTCAGGACGACGTCGTCGATGTTCATGCGCGGACTCCGTCGTGGTCGGTCGAACGGCTCGCGGCGGCGGTTCGGGTCGTCGAGCCGGATGCCTCGGGCAGGGTCTTGCGCAGTCGCTTCACCGTGCGCCGGTAGGCGTCCTTGTTGACGTAGTACGACATGCGGTCGAGCCCGAGGTAGTCGTACCCGCCGGTGAGGTCGGGCCACGGGGCATCCGCCCGCGCCCTGAACCGCGCCGCCTGTTCGGGCGCGCTCGAGGCGGCGGCCAGGTAGGCGGCGATGAGCTCTGCCTGCTCGGCGCGGCCCTGCCAGCCGATGCCCGAGGCCTCGATCATGCCGAGCACGAAGAGGCCGTTGAAGCTCGGCGGGAAGATGTTGAGGAAGAGCGAGGGCGAGGCCCCCGTCCAGTCGAGGTGCTCGCGGGCGACGAACGGGTAGTCGAGCGTGTAGCCGGTCGCGAGCACGACGCGGTCGTACTCGGACGAACTGCCGTCGGCGAAGTGCACGGTGCGGCCGTCGAAACGGTCGATGTCGGGCACGATGCGCAGGTCGCCCTGGCCGAGGTGGTTCAGGATCAGGGTGTTCACGATCGGGTGCGACTCGTAGATCTTGTAGTCGGGCTTCGGGAACCCGAAGCGCACCGGGTCGCCCGTGAACGCCTTCAGCACCCTGGCGTCGATGAACTGCTTGATCGGCGCCGGCAGCGGGCGACCCTGGTTGAGCGTGTCGGACGGCTTGCCGAACAGGTACCGGGGCACGAAGTAGTAGCCGCGACGCACCGACAGGTCGACGGATGCCGCGTGGTGCACCGCGTCGACGGCGATGTCGCAGCCCGAGTTGCCCGCGCCGATGATGAGCACGCGCTCGCCGTCGAACACTTTCGCCGACTTGTACCCGCTCGTGTGCATGAGCTCGCCGGTGAACTCGCCGCGGAACGCGGGCACGTTCGGCTCGGCGAGGGTGCCGTTCGCGAGGATCACGCTCGAGTAGTCGCCCGTGACCGTCTCGCCGTCGTCGGTCACCGCGGTGAGGCGCCAGCCGTTCGCGCCGGGGGTCTCGCCGTCGGCCGTGGGTAGCGGCTCGACCGCGGTGACCCGGGTCCCGAAGCGGAAGTGCTCGCGGAGGCCGAACTCGTCGGCGTAGTCGCGGAAGTAGCCGAGGAGCTCGCGGTGACCCGGGTAGTCGGCGCTCGAGCGCATCGGGAACTCGGCGAACTCGGTCGTCGTGCGACTCGAAATGAGGTGCGCCGACTCGTACATCGTCGAGCGCGGGTTGTCGATGTTCCAGAGGCCGCCGACGTCGGCGCCGGCCTCGAAACCGTGGAAGGGGAGTCCGGCGCGGCTGAGGGCGCGCGCGCCGGCCAGGCCCGAGGGGCCCGCTCCGATGAGGGCGATGGGGTTCACAGGTGGTCGATTCGGGTTCGGGTACGCACCGCAGGGGGACGGCACGGCACGTCGATGTGCCCGATCAGCATAGGCGAACGGCGCTCGGATTCCGCTCGCGCCGGTTCGGTGGGAGACCGTCGGCTTCGATCGGCAGCTCCGTGCTGCCGGCGATCGAACGCAGCCGATTGCCAGACAGCCCGCCCAGCCCGCCGAATAGGCTGGGAGACGTGGCGCACAGCATCTACATCTGCTCGGCCGAGGGCAACACCGGCAAGTCCACGGTGGCGCTCGGCACCCTCGACACCCTCACCCACCGGGCGACCCGGGTCGGCGTCTTCCGGCCGATCGCACGCTCGACCGCCGAGCGCGACTACGTGCTCGAGCTCCTGCTCGCGCACGACGGGGTCGTGCCGATCGAGTACGAGGAGGCGATCGGCGTCTCCTACGAGGAGGTGCACGCGAACCCCGACGCCGCGCTCGCGACCATCGTGCGCCGGTTCAAGGCGATCGAGGGCCGCTGCGACGCCGTCGTGATCATCGGCTCCGACTACACCGACGTCGGCAGCCCGACCGAGCTCGCCTACAACGCCCGCATCGCGGCGAACCTCGGCGCGCCCGTGCTGCTCGTGCTCGGCGGCCGCGTCGGCGAGGGTCAGGGTCGCGGACGCAGCGAGCACCTCGGCGACACCGAGGCCCGCACGGCCGACGAGCTCGCCCAGCTCACCGAGCTCGCCGTCGAGGAGCTCGAGCGCGAGCACGCCTCGCTCCTCGGCATCGTCGTCAACCGGGCCGACCCCGAGGGGCTGCTCGAGATCGTCGACGCCGTGCGGCGGGCGTCGGTGTCCGAGCACGGCCGGACGGCGGCCGCGACGTCGGGCGAGGCATCCGCGGCCGTCTGGGCGATCCCCGAAGACCAGTTCCTCGTCGCGCCCTCGATGCGCTCGATCATGCACGCCGTCGACGGCGAGCTCTACGCGGGCGACGCCGACCTGCTCGACCGCGAGGCGCTCGGCGTCGTCATCGCGGCGATGTCGATGGAGAACGTGCTCTCGCACCTCATCGAGGGCTCCGTCGTCATCGTGCCCGGCGATCGCAGCGAGGTGCTGCTCGGGGTGCTCACCGCGCACTCCTCGGCGACGTTCCCGTCGATCTCGGGCATCGTGCTGAACGGCGGGTTCCCGCTCTCCGACCACATCGAGCGACTCGTCGAGGGCCTGAAGGCCGGGCTGCCGATCATCCGCACCCAGCTGACGAGCTACGAGACCGCGCTCGCCATCACGCACACGCGCGGCCGCCTCGCCGCGGAGTCGCAGCGCAAGCGCGACACCGCGCTGTCGCTCTTCGAGCAGCACGTCGACGGGCCAGCCCTGCTCGACCGGCTCGAGATCGCGCGGCCCGAGGTCGTCACCCCGCTGATGTTCGAGTACGGGCTGCTCGAGCGCGCGCGCCGCGAGCGCAAGCACATCGTGCTGCCCGAGGGCTACGACGACCGCATCCTCCGCGCCGCCGCGACGCTCCTGGCGCGCGACGTCGCCGAGCTCACCATCCTCGGCGAGGAGATCGAGGTGCGCTCGCGCGCGATCGGCCTCGGCCTCGACATCTCGCGCGCCACGGTGCTCTCCAACCACGACTTCGTCTACGTCACGCGCTTCGCCGAGGAGTACCAGAAGCGCCGGGCGCACAAGGGCGTCACGCTCGAGCAGGCGCGCGAGCGCGTGCAGGACGTCTCGTACTTCGGCACCATGATGGTCGAACTGGGCCTCGCCGACGGCATGGTCTCGGGGGCGGCGCACACGACGGCGCACACGATCCGCCCGTCGTTCGAGATCATCAAGACGCGGCCCGGGGTCGAGGTCGTCTCGAGCGTGTTCCTGATGGCGCTCGCCGACCGGGTGCTCGTCTACGGCGACTGCGCGATCGTGCCCGACCCGACGGCCGAGCAGCTCGCCGACATCGCGATCTCCTCGGCGCAGACGGCCGCGCAGTTCGGCATCGAGCCGCGCATCGCGATGCTCTCGTACTCGACCGGCGAGTCGGGCCAGGGCGCCGACGTCGACAAGGTCAGGCGGGCGACCGAGCTCGTGCGCGAGCGGGCGCCCGAGCTCGCGGTCGAGGGGCCGATCCAGTACGACGCGGCCGCCGATGCGGCGGTCGCGCGCACGAAGCTCCCCGACTCGGATGTCGCGGGGCGGGCGACGGTGTTCGTCTTCCCCGATCTCAACACCGGCAACAACACCTACAAGGCGGTGCAGCGCTCGGCGGGCGCCGTCGCGATCGGCCCGGTGCTGCAGGGCATGCGCAAGCCCGTCAACGACCTCTCGCGGGGGGCGCTCGTGCAGGACATCGTGAACACCGTGGCGATCACGGCGATCCAGGCGGCGGATGCCTCGTGAGCCTCGTCCTCGTCGTCAACTCGGGTTCGTCGTCGCTGAAGTACCAGCTCGTCGACGCGGTCAGCGGCGAGGCGCTCGCGAGCGGTCTCGTCGAACGCATCGGCCGTGAGGGCGGACACGCCAGGCACCGCCACGAGGGACCCGAGAACGACCGCCTCGGCTCCACCTGGGATGCGAACGTCGACGTGCCGGATCACTTCGCGGCGTTCGACGTGATGCTCGAGGGGTTCGCCGCGCACGGGCCCTCGCTCGAGCAGCACCCGCCGGTCGCGGTCGGGCACCGGGTCGTGCAGGGCGGCGCCCGCTTCTTCGAGCCGACGCTGATCACGCCGCTCGTGAAGATCAACATCGACGAGCTGTCGAGCCTCGCGCCCCTGCACAACCCCGCGAACCTCGAGGGCATCGAGGCGGCGCAGCGCGCGTTCCCCGACGTGCCCCACGTCGCCGTGTTCGACACCGCGTTCCACCAGACCATGCCGCCGGCGGCCTACACCTACGCGATCGACCGCGACGTCGCGGCGAAGCACCGCATCCGGCGCTACGGGTTCCACGGCACGTCGCACCGCTACGTGTCGCGGGCCGCGGCCGAGTTCCTCGGGCGTCCCGTCGAGGAGCTCGACCAGATCGTGCTGCACCTCGGCAACGGCGCCTCGGCGTGCGCGGTCTCCGGCGGCCGCTCGGTCGACACGAGCATGGGCATGACGCCGCTCGAGGGGCTCGTCATGGGCACCCGCTCGGGCGACCTCGACCCGGCGATCGTGCTGCACCTCCAGCGTCGCGCGAGCCTCGACGTCGACGGCGTCGACGAGCTCCTCAACCGGCGCAGCGGCATCCTCGGCCTCGGCGGGCACGCCGACATGCGCGACCTCGTCGACGCGGCCGAGGCGGGGGAGGAGCGCGCGGCGCTCGCCCTCGAGGTGTACGCGCACCGGCTGAAGGCGTACATCGGGGCCTACCTCGCCCAGCTCGGCGGCGTCGACGTGATCTCGTTCACGGCCGGCGTCGGCGAGAACTCGGCCCCGGTGCGCGCCGCCGCGCTCGCCGGGCTCGAACGGCTCGGCATCGAGCTCGACGCCGAGCGCAACGCCGTCCGCTCGGGTGAGACGCGCGTGATCTCGACCGATGCCTCGGCGGTCACGGTGCTCGTCGTGCCGACTGACGAGGAGCTCGAGATCGCCCGCCAGACCCTCGAGGCCGTCTCGGGATGATCGCCCCGGGCCGACGTTCCCCTCGCGGGGAGCGGTGCTCGCGCTACGCCCGCGTAATATGCAAGAACTGTTGCGCAATATTTCTTGCAGAGTTAGCATGGGGCCGTGAGCGAGAACCAGAACTCCATCGACCTGCGCGACGCCGGCGCCATGCGCGCCATGGCGCACCCGCTTCGGCTGCGCATCCTCGGGCTGCTGCGCATGCACGGCCCGCACTCCGTGGGCATGCTCGCCGAGGCGACGGGCGCCGCCTCGGGGTCGATCAGCTATCACCTGTCGACGCTCGCCAAGCACGGCTTCGTCGAGCCCGCGCCCGAGCTCGAGCGCGACGGCCGTGAGCGGTGGTGGCGCTCGGCGCACGAGGTGACGAGCCTGAGCGCCGAGAGCTACCTCGACGACCCCGAGCGGCGCGAGGCCGCCGAGGCGATGCGCCGCACGGTCATCGACGCGTACCACCGAGAGCTGCTCGAGGCGCTCGACGCCGAGCTGGGTCTCGAGCCCGAGTGGATCGCCGCCTCCGACTCGAGCGACGGCGGCGCGCAACTCACCCTCGACGAGTTCCGCGAGCTCACCGCCGACCTGGCCGCCGTGCGCGACAAGTGGTGGGCCGTCGGGCGCGAGCCCCGCGAGGGCACCCGCGCCGTCCGCTGGATCACGCACACCTTCCCGAGGAGCGAGCAATGAGCGAGCTGACCGAGACCGAGGGGGCTCGCGCCGACACCCGGGCGCCTGCTCGATCGACCGAGGCGCCTGCCCGCCGCCGGCTCCCGATCCTCGCGAACCTCGCCGCCGCCCTGTTCTCGCTCGGCGGCAACGCGATCGCGCTCGTCGCGCTGCCGATCATCGCGCTCACCCAGACGGGGTCGCCGCTCGCGGCGGGCGTCGTCGGCGTTTTCGCGACCGTGCCGCTCGTCATCGGCGGCGCGCTCGGCGGCGTGCTCGTCGACCGCTTCGGCTACCGGCTCTCGTCGATCGTCGCCGACCTCGCGAGCGCGGTCACCGTGCTCGCCATCCCGCTCCTGCACGCCACCGTCGGGCTGCCCTTCGGGGCGATGCTCGCCCTCGTCTTCCTCGGCGGGCTCCTCGACCCGCCCGGCGACACCGCGAAGACCTCGATGACGCCCGACCTCGCGAAGCTCGCGAACTGGCCCATCGAGCGGGCCGCCGGGGCCCAGTCGGCGGTGCAGCGCACCGCGATGATGCTCGGTGCCGGCACGGCGGGCGCGCTCGTCGCCTTCCTCGGGCCGATGCCGGCGCTCATCGTCGACGCGGGCGGGTTCGTCGTGTCGGCGCTGCTCGTGCTCTGCTTCGTGCCGCGACGGCTCGGCGCCGACGACGCCCCCGAGCCCGACGGCGACGATGCGCCCGCCCCGCGCGGCGGCTTCATGGAGGGGCTCCGCTTCGTGGCATCCTCGCCGTTGCTTCGCGCGATCGTGCTGCTCGTGACGCTCACGAACGCGATCGACGCGGCGGGCATGACCGTGCTGAAGCCGCTCTACGCGACCGAGGTGCTCGGCGATCCCGCGCAGCTGGGCTTCATGGTCGGATGCTTCGCGGCCGGCGCGCTGACCGGCTCGGTGCTGTTCGGCGCGATCGGCCACCGCTTCTCGGGGCGGCTCATGTTCGCCCTGTGCTTCCTCATCGCGGGCACCGTGCCGTACCTGACGATGGCGCTCGGTGCGCCGGTGCCCGTGCTGCTGCCCGTGCTGGCCCTGTCGGGGCTCGCGGCGGGCGCCATCAACCCGATGATCGCGACGGCGATGTACGGCCTCATCCCCGACGGCATGCGCGCCCGCGTCTTCGGCGTCACGACGGCGGGCGTCGCCGCGACCATGCCGCTCGGCGCCCTCCTCGGCGGCCTCGCGGCCGAGCAGGCCGGTCTCGTGCCGACGCTCGTGGGCTGCGCCGCGCTCTACCTCGTGCTCGCGTCGAGCCCGCTCTACCTGCGCTCGTTCTCGGGCCTGCGCAGCGCCTCGGCGGCGGCCGAGTCATCCGAACCCCTACCGCGGTAGGGGGTGCGAATGGCTCAGCCGTGTGATGCCCCGGGCTGAACCGCCTGCCTACGCTCGCAGCGTGGTCGAACCCGGCCGCGCACCCGCACCCGAATCGTTCGTCTGAGTCTCATTCGCACTTTCGGACGACGAGAAGAGCGCACGTGAGCCTGCAGGTCGTTGAACGCCCCGACGGAGCGTTGGGCACCATGTCGCCCGTCATCCTGACCGCCGGCCGGCGCCGCGGCGACGCCGTCGATCCGGCGCAGAGCGGCTTCGCCCGGTTGTCGCGCCAGATCAAGGCCGAGGGGCTGCTCGACCGCTTCGTCGGCTTCTACGTGCGCAAGGTCGTGTTCTGGGCCGTCGTGCTCGGTGCCGCCGTCGCGGCGTCGGTCATGCTCGGCGACTCGTGGTGGCAGCTCGTCATCGCCGCCGTGCTCGGCGTCGTCTTCACCCAGTTCGCGTTCATGGCGCACGAGGCGTCGCACCGGCAGATCTTCCGCTCGGGTCCGGTGAACGACTGGGCCGGGCTCGTGCTCGCCGACCTCGTGGTCGGCATCAGCTACAGCTGGTGGATGAACAAGCACACCCGCCACCACGGCAACCCGAACGTGATCGGCCGCGACCCCGACATCGCGAAGGACACGATCTCGTTCCTGGAGGAGGACGCGGCGCAGAGCCGCGGACTCGTCAGGCTGATCACGCGCAAGCAGGGGTACCTGTTCTTCCCCCTGCTGCTGCTCGAGGGCCTCAACCTGCACGTGCACGGCATCCGTCACCTGCTCGATCGCCGCAACCGGGTCGAGCGCCGCGGGCTCGAACTCGCCTTCGTCGCCGTGCGGCTCGTCGGCGTGACCGCGCTCGTGTTCTGGGCGTTCCCGCCCCTGCTCGCGGCCGCGTTCCTCCTCGTGCAGCTCGGCGTCTTCGGCGTCTACATGGGGGCCTCGTTCGCGCCGAACCACAAGGGCATGCCGCTCATCCCGCGCGGGGTCCGCGTCGACTTCCTCGAGCGCCAGGTGCTCACGAGCCGCAACATCCGCGGCGGGCGGCTCATGGACTCGCTCATGGGCGGACTCAACTACCAGATCGAGCACCACCTCTTCCCGAGCATGGCGCGGCCGGCGCTCAAGCGCACGCAGGAGATCGTGCGCGAATACTGCCGGGAGAACGACCTCCGCTACACCGAGACGGGGCTCATCGAGTCGTACGGCATCGTCATCGCGTACCTCAACCGGGTCGGCCTCGCCGCGCGCGACCCGTTCGACTGCCCGATGATCCAGGAGTACCGCCGGCGCGACTGAGGGCATCACTCGCCGTACCCCCCTTTTGGGGGTGATTTCGGCTGTACCCCTGTTCTGGGTACACGCAATCGCCCTACGTTGAGCGCATGCGATGCGGGGGCGTCGCGGTGTTGACTCTGGGGGGACGTCACATGGTGCACGAACGCGCGCGCTCGGCCAGGAATCGGAAGCGCCGGGGGGCGCATCGGGCAGCCGATCCACGTGGCCCGCTCGCCCTGCGCTGGCTCGCCGCGGCGGGGGTGATCGCCCTCACCGCGGGCGGCGGCGCGATCTCGGCGCAGGCCGCGCCGGGCGACCAGTCGTATGCCGAGGGGCAGTTCCTCTCGGGATCGCTCATCGACCTCGTCGACCTCAGCACCGTGATCGGGATCGACGGCGAGACCGCCGAGAGCGACGGCGTCACGCCCGAGACGAACTCGACGAACCTCGACCTCTCGGCACTGTCGGTGCTCAACATCGACATCGGCGGCGGCGTGCAGATCCCGCTGAGCTTCACCGACGCCGGTGTCGTCGGCCAGTTTGCGAGCGCCGCGATCGACGGGTCGTCGATCGGGGCGTCGGGGCTCATCTCGGACTCGGGCGCGATCGGCACGGGCGTCACGCCGGCGCCCGGCGTCGCGCCCGGACCGATGAGTCTCGATCTCGCGAACCTCCTCGGCGACGAGTTCGCGACGACGATCTCCGACCTCGACGTGACGCTCGGGGCGATCAGCGCGAACGCCGCCGTGACCCAGGGCGGCGTGCCGGTCGGCGACTACGAGATCGCGAGCGCGACCGTCGTGGTCGACAGCCCGGTCGTCGAGGGAATCACCGGAACGATCGACGGCGCGGTCACCGAGCTCGACACCGCGGTCGACGGGCTCGCGGGCCCCGACGGCTCGCTCGTCGACGGCGTGCTGGGCGCGGTCGACAGCGTGCTCGCCGTCGGCGGGCTCGGGGAAGCCTCCGCGTCCGTCACGGTCGACCTGCAGGCGGCGGTCGACGGCGTGCTCGCCCTGCCGCTCGACTCGGGCGGCGGCGTGGTGATCGACCTCGAGGACGGCACGATCACCCTCGATCTCGACCAGCTCGTGGGCGGGCTCAACTCGCTCGACCCGAGCACCGAACTGCTCTCGGCCGCGGTGCTGACCGAGGTGACGACCCAGGTGGCGGAGCTGATCGACGGACTGGTCGACGACCTCGGCACCGCGATCACGAACGCGCTGAACAACGCGGCGGTCGTGATCGACGTCGACGTCAACGGGCCGGCCCCGCTCAGCCTGCCGCTCGTGAACGTGACCGTCACCGGCACCCTGCTCGAGATCTCGAACGGCAGCGCGGCCGTCGACATCACCGCCCTCGGCGGCCTGCCGATCGGCGGGCTCACCGATGAGATCGTCCTCGACGCCCTCGCCCCGATCGTCGACGCCGTGATCGACCCCGACACCGGTGCGCTCGGCACCCTGCTCACCACGCTGACGACCGACGTCCTGAACCCGGTCATCGACTCGCTGAACCCCGCGCTCCTGCTGATCGACACGATCGTGTCGCTGCTCGCGAACGTGCAGGAGCCGTCGCCGCCGGTGCAGGGAGCGGTGTTCGAGGAGACGGCCCTCCGGCTGAGCCTGCTGCCCACGACGATCGTTCCCGAGCTCCTCGAGCTGAATCTCGCGCGTGCGCTCGTCGGTCCGAACCTGGTGGCCCCGGTGCTCACGACCCTGACGCCCGATGCGGGACCGACCGCGGGCGGCACGATCGTGACGGTCGACGGCACGGCGCTCGCCGGTGCGACCTCGGTCACGATCGACGGGGCGCCGGTGGCCTTCACCCAGGTGAGCGACGCGCAGATCACGTTCTCGACTCCGCCGCACGCGGCCGGAACGGTCGACGTGGTCGTGACGACCGCTGCCGGTCCCTCGGGCCCTCTCCCGTTCACCTACGTTCCCGCGCCCGCGCTGACCTCCCTGGACCCCGACGAGGGCCCCGCGGCGGGCGGCACGCCGGTGACGATCACGGGCACCGAGCTCGCCGGGGCGACCGCTGTCTCGGTCGACGGGGCGTCGGTGCCGTTCACGCAGGTGAGCGACACCGAGATCGAGTTCACCACACCGCCGCACACGGCGGGCCCCGTCGACGTCACCGTCACGACGGCCGGCGGTGAGAGCGAGCCGCTCACCTTCACCTACCTGCCGGCGCCGGTGCTCACGACGCTGACCCCCGACGATGGACCGGTCGCGGGCGGCACGCTCGTGACGATCCTCGGCACCGATCTCGCGGATGCCTCGGAGCTGACCGTCGACGGGGCGACGACGCCGTTCACGCAGGTGAGCCCGACTGAGATCACGTTCCTGAGCCCGCCGCACGCGGCCGGAGCGGTCGACGTGGTGGTGACGACGCCGGGCGGTGAGAGCAACGCGTTGCCGTTCACCTACTTCGACGTTCCCGTCCTGACGGCGCTGACTCCCGATGAGGGGCCGGCAGCCGGTGGCACGATCGTGTCGATCACGGGTACCGCGCTCGGCGGCGCCACCGAGGTGACGGTGGACGGGGCATCCGTCCCGTTCACGCAGGTCAGCGACACCGAGATCTCCTTCACGACCCCGCCGCACGACGCCGAACCGGTCGACGTGGTCGTGACGACGCCCGGCGGTGAGAGCGACCCCCTGACCTTCACCTACCTGCCCGGTCCGCTGCTCACCGGGCTCGACCCCGATGCCGGCCCGGTCGCGGGCGGCACGCCGGTGACGATCAGCGGCACGGATCTCGGCGGGACCACCGAGGTGACGGTCGACGGCGTCCCGGTGACGTTCACGCAGGTGAGCGACACCGAGATCAGCTTCATCACCTCCGCTCACGCTGCGGGCGCGGTCGAGGTGATCGTGACCACGCCGAACGGCGAGAGCAACCCGCTGCCGTTCACCTACTACGACGTTCCGGCGCTGACGGCGCTCACGCCTGATGAAGGACCGACCGCGGGCGGCACGATCGTGTCGATCACCGGCACGGCGCTCGGGGGAGCGACCACGGTGACGGTCGACGGGGTGTCGGTGCCGTTCACGCAGGTGAGCGACACGGAGATCGCGCTCACGACGCCCTCGCACACGGCGGGAACGGTCGACGTGGTCGTGACGACGCCGGGTGGGAGCAGCGACGCCCTGCCCTTCACGTACGTGCCCGCGCCGGCGCTCACGAGCCTGGATCCCGACGAGGGACCGGTCGCGGGCGGCACGCCGGTGACGATCACGGGCACGGATCTCTCCGGCGCGACGTCGGTGACCGTCGACGGGGCCTCGGTGACGTTCACGCAGGTGAGCGACACGGAGATCACGTTCGTGACCCCGGCGCATGCTGCCGGCCCCGTGAACGTCGTGGTGGTCACGGCCGGCGGGCCGAGCAATGCGCTGCCGTTCACCTACTTCGACGTGCCCGTGCTGACGAGCCTCGACCCGGACGAGGGGCCGGTCACGGGCGGCACGGACGTGACGATCACGGGCACCGCGCTCGGTGGCGCGACGGAGGTCACCGTCGACGGCGTGTCGGTGCCGTTCACGCAGGTGGGCGACACCGAGATCACCTTCGTGACCCCGGCGCATGCGGCCGGCCCGGTCGACGTCGTCGTGTCGACGCCGGGCGGTGACAGCGACGCGTTGCCGTTCACCTACGTGCCGGCGCCGGTGCTGGCCGCGCTCGCCCCCGATGAGGGCCCGGCCGCAGGCGGCACGCCGGTGACGATCACGGGCACCGATCTGGCGGATGCCACGGCGGTCACGGTCGACGGGGCGTCGGTGCCGTTCACCCAGGTGAGCGACACGGAGATCACCTTCACGACGCCGCAACACCTCGCGGGCGCGGTCGACGTGGTCGTCACGACGCCGGGCGGTGAGAGCAACGCGTTGCCGTTCACCTACTTCGACGTTCCCGCACTGACGGGCCTCGACCCCGATGAGGGGCCGACGGCCGGTGGCACACCCGTGACGATCACCGGGACCGCCCTGGCCGGGGCGACGGAGGTCACGGTCGACGGCGTGTCCGTGCCGTTCACGCAGGTGAGCGACACGGAGATCGCCTTCACCACCGCGCCGCATGCGGCCGGTGCGGTCGACGTGGTGGTCACGACGCCGGGCGGTGAGAGCGATGCCCTGGCGTTCACGTACGTGCCGGCGCCGGTGCTCACGACGCTCGCACCCGATGAGGGCCCGGTCGCCGGCGGGAGCCTTGTGACCATCCTGGGTGCCGACCTTGCGGGGGCGACCCTCGTGACGGTCGACGGGGCGTCGGTGCCCTTCACCCAGCTGAGCGACACGGAGATCACCTTCGTGACGCCGCCGCACCTCGCGGGCGCGGTCGACGTGGTCGTCACGACGCCGGGCGGTGAGAGCAACGCGTTGCCGTTCACCTACTTCGATGTGCCGGTGCTCACGACGCTGACGCCCGAGGAGGGCCCGGCGGCGGGCGGCACGCTGGTGACGATCGACGGTACGGCGCTCGGCGGCGCGACGCAGGTGACGGTCGATGGCGCGTCGGTGCCGTTCACGCAGGTGAGCGAGACGCAGATCACGTTCACGACGGAGCCGCACGACGCCGGTCCGGTGGACGTCGTGGTGACCACGCCGGGCGGTGCGAGTGAGCCGTTGACGTACACCTACCTGCCAGGGCCGCTGCTGACCGGGCTCGACCCCGACGCGGGCCCGATCGCGGGTGGGACGCCGGTGACGATCACCGGCACCGATCTCGGCGGCGCCACTGATGTGACCGTCGACGGGGTGTCGGTGCCGTTCACGCAGGTGAGCGACACGGAGATCGAGTTCACGTCGCCCGCTCATGCGGCCGGCGAGGTCGATGTGGTCGTCACCACCGGTGGTGGAGAGAGCAACGCGCTGCCGTTCACGTACTTCGACGTTCCCGCGCTGACGCTGCTCGATCCCGACGAAGGGCCGACCGCGGGCGGCACGATCGTCACCATCACGGGGACGGCCCTGGCCGGTGCGACCGAGGTGACGATCGACGGGGTGTCGGTGCCGTTCACGCAGGTGAGCGACACCGAGATCGCGTTCACGACGCCCGCCCACGCCGCCGGCGAGGTGGACGTCGTGGTGGTCACACCCGGCGGGCCGAGCGATGCACTGCCCTTCACGTACGTGCCGGCGCCGGTGCTCACGGCGCTCGACCCGGATGAGGGCCCGGTCGCGGGCGGGACGCCGGTGACGATCACGGGGACGGACCTCGGGGGCGCGACCGACGTCACGGTCGACGGGGCATCCGTGCCGTTCACGCAGGTGAGCGACACCGAGATCACCTTCACGACCGCGCCGCACGCGGCGGGGGAGGTCGACGTGGTCGTGACGACGCCGGGCGGCGACAGCGCTCCGATGCCGTTCACCTACGTCGCGCAGCCGGTGCTCACGGCCCTCGACCCCGACGAGGGGCCGACGGCCGGCGGCACGCTCGTGACGGTGACCGGCACGGACCTGTCCGGGGCCACGGAGCTGACGGTCGACGGGGCATCCGTGCCGTTCACGCAGGTGAGCGACACCGAGATCACCTTCACGACGCCCGCGCACGTCGCCGGGCCGGTCGACGTGACGGTCACGACGGCGGGCGGCGAGAGCGACCCGCTCGAGTACACCTACGTGGCCGCGCCCGTGCTCGAGGCGCTCGCCCCGGGCTCGGGCCCGGCGACGGGCGGCACGACCGTGACGATCTCGGGTGCCGATCTCGGCGGGGCGACCGAGGTCACCGTCGACGGGGTACCGGTGCCCTTCACGCAGGTGAGCGACACCGAGATCACCTTCGTGACGCCCCCGCACGCGGCGGGCGAGGTCGAGGTCGTCGTGACGACGCCCGGCGGTGAGAGCAACGCGCTGCCGTTCACCTACACGCCCGTCGGCGAGATCGACGACGTCGACCCGCCGACCGGCCCCGAGGCCGGCGGCACCGAGGTCACGATCACGGGCCAGTGCTTCACCGGGGCCACCGAGGTGCGCTTCGGCGACACGCCCGCCACCTCCTTCGAGGTGATCGACGACGGCACCATCGTCGCCGTGTCACCGGCGGGCACGGGCGTGGTCGACCTCACCGTCGTCGGCAGCGAGAGCTGCGGCGACGCGACGCTGCCCGACGGGTTCGCCTACGAGCCGAAGCCGGCGGCGCCGCCCGCGGGCGGAATCGCCTCCACTGGCGTCGAGCTGCTCGCGCCCCTGGCGCTCGGCGGCGGGGCGCTGATCCTCGGGCTCGGCGCGGTGCTGCTCGCGCGGCGCCGCACGCACGGGGCCTGAGGCCGGTGACGGGGGTGCCCGACGCGCGGCGTCGGGCACCCCGTCGTCAGCGTTCGAGGCGTGCGCAGTCGATGCAGAGCGTCGCGGTCGGGCGCGCGTCGAGCCGGGCGACCGTGATGCGCTTGCCGCAGCGCGCGCAGAAGCCGTAGCTTCCGTCGGCGATGCGGGCGAGCGCGCGATCGATCTCGGCGAGCTCGTGCTGCACGTCGGCGAGCACGGCGGTGCGCTGCGACCACTCCTGCGTCATCGTCGGGCCCTCGGGGTCGTGCTCGTCGTCGGCGCTGGCGCCGGCCCTGGCGGCTCGGACCTCGCCCATCACGTCGTCGAACTCGGCGGCGCGCTCGGCGGCCTCCGCGCGTTCGGCGAGCAGCCGGGCCTCGAACCGCTCGAGCTGAGCCGGAGTCATCGTCGTCACCGTCATCACGCTCCTTCCGTCCGTGCATCGTACGCCCGAGTCATCCGGATGGGGTGTCGGACGCGGCAACTACGATTGAATCGTGGTCACCGCCCTATATCGCCGCTACCGGCCAGAGACGTTCGCCGAGATGATCGGCCAGTCCCAGGTGACGGAGCCGCTGATGACGGCGCTCCGCACCGATCGGGTCAATCACGCCTACCTGTTCAGCGGCCCGCGCGGCTGCGGCAAGACGACGTCGGCCCGCATCCTCGCGCGCTGCCTGAACTGCGCAGAGGGCCCGACCGACAAGCCGTGCGGGGTGTGCCCCAGCTGCGTCGAGCTGTCGCGGGGCGGCGGCGGTTCGCTCGACGTCGTCGAGATCGACGCCGCGAGCCACGGCGGCGTCGACGACGCGCGCGACCTGCGCGAGCGGGCGATCTTCGCCCCCGCGCGCGATCGCTACAAGATCTTCATCATCGACGAGGCGCACATGGTGACCTCGGGCGGCTTCAACGCGCTGCTGAAGATCGTCGAAGAGCCGCCAGAGCACATCAAGTTCATCTTCGCGACGACCGAGCCCGACAAGGTGCTCGGCACGATCCGCTCGCGCACGCACCACTATCCGTTCCGGCTGGTGCCGCCCGCCCCGATGCTCGAGTACGTGCAGCAGCTCTGCACCGAAGAGGGCATCTCGGTCGAGCCGGGCGTGCTCGCGCTCGTGGTGCGGGCCGGCGGCGGCTCTCCGCGAGACACGCTCTCGCTCCTCGACCAGCTGATCGCCGGCTCCGAGGGGTCGACGATCGACTACGAGCGGGCGGTGGCGCTGCTCGGCTACACGCACGGGGCCCTGCTCGACGAGGTCATCGACGCGATCGGCACCCACGACGCCGCCGGCGCGTTCGCCGCCGCCGACCGCGTCGTGCAGACCGGTCAAGACCCGCGTCGCTTCGTCGAAGACCTGCTCGAGCGCCTGCGCGACCTCATCGTCGTCGCCGCCTCGACGCCCGAGGCCGCCGCGGCCGTGCTGCGGGGCGTGCCCGAAGACGAGCTCGCGCGCATGGCGACCCAGGCGCGGGCGTTCGGCTCGGCCGAGCTGTCGCGCGTGGCCGACCTCGTCAGCCAGACCCTCACCGAGATGACCGGTGCGACCTCGCCCCGCCTGCACCTCGAGCTGATGCTCGCGCGCGTGCTCGTGCCGGCGAGCGACGACTCCGAGCGCGGCGCGCTCGCGCGCGTCGAGCGGCTCGAACGGGCCGTCGAAGGCGGGGCCGTCGCGGCCGCGTCGGGCGGGGCCCCGTCGGGCGGCACTGCGCCCGCCGCTCGTGCGGCCGAGCCGGCGCCGCGCGCGGCGGCAGCGGCTCCGGCGTCCGCCCCGAATGCTCCGAAGCCGCCCGTCGCCGAGCCCCAGCGCTCACCGAGATCGACCGACCCGGCCGCGGAGTCCGCGCCAGCCGCGACGGCGGCACCCGCGACGGCGGCACCCGCGACGGCGGCACCCGCGACGGCGGCACCCGCGACGGCGGCGCCCGCCGAGGCACCCGCGGCCCGCCCTCGCCCGAGCGGCCCCGTCACGGTGCAGCAGGTGCGCGACGCGTGGCCCGAGGTCCTCAACGTGCTCCAGCGCACGAAGCGCACCGCCTGGATGGCGGCGCTCGCCGCGCAGGTGCTCGAGTACCGCACCGACGAGGCCGTGCTCGTGCTCGGCTTCGCGAGCCCCGGCGACCTCGACGGCCTGCGCGCGGGCAACGGCTCGCAGAACGCCGCCGAGCTGCTGCGCACGGCGATCGCCGAGGTGCTCGGCGTGACCGTCAAGTTCGTGCCGCGCGTGATCGGCGGTGGCGGTGGCGGTCAGAACGCCCCCGCCCCCGCCCCCGCCCCCGCCCCTGCGCCGGTGACCGGACCGGGCGGCGGCGCGGCGGCACCCGCACCGAACGCGTCCGAGCCCGATGCGGCTCGTCCGGGTGACGGTGCGGCGGCACCCGCACGCACCGGCGGCGCCGCGGCGAGCGGCGCGGCGACCACAGGGCCGAGCGCGTCGACGCCCGCGCCCGCCGCGCCCGCCGCGCCCGCGCGGGTGACCGAGCCGCCGACCGGCCCGGTCGACTCGTGGGCGACGGTCGCGATCCCGCGCGACCCCGAGCCCGAGTCCGCTCCGGCCGAGGCCGCACGGGTCGAGGCGCCGCGTACCGCGACGGCCGTCGCCGAGCGTCCGGTTCCCGGGGCCGCGCCGAGCGCGGTCGGTGCACCCGCATCCGAGCCCTCCGATTTCGTGCCCGACGACGCCGATGCGCCGCCGGTCGACGCCGAGCCGCCGTTCGACCCGGGCCCCGAACCCGAGCCGTTCGACGCGCCCCCGCCGCCGGCCGATCCCGGCCGCGGCGCGCAGGGCCGCCCGGCGCAGGGCTCCCGTCCGACATCGTCAGGTGCCCGGCGCGCCCCCGCCCGCCCGGTCGCCTCGACGACCGACGGCGGCATCCAGCGGTACGGCGAGGCCGTCGTCCGCGAGGTGCTCGGCGCGACCTTCCTCGAAGAGGTCGAGGCGCCGGCGCGCGGCTTCGGGGAGCGTGGGTAGCCCGTGTACGAAGGCATCGTCCAAGAACTGATCGACGAGCTCGGCCGGCTGCCCGGCATCGGGCCGAAGTCGGCGCAGCGCATCGCGTTCCACATCGTGCAGACCGAGCACTTCGACGTGTCGCGGCTCGCCGAGATCCTGACCACCGTGCGCGACAAGGTTCGATTCTGCGAGATCTGCGGCAACGTCTCCGAGCAGTCGACCTGCTCGATCTGCCGTGAC
This sequence comes from Agromyces sp. NPDC058104, assembly GCF_042884835.1. Taxonomy (NCBI): domain Bacteria; kingdom Bacillati; phylum Actinomycetota; class Actinomycetes; order Micrococcales; family Microbacteriaceae; genus Agromyces; species Agromyces sp. NPDC058104. The sequence continues at coordinate 1,048,519 of NZ_JBHVTD010000002.1, forward strand.
CCGCGCCGCGACCCCTCGCTCATCTGCGTCGTCGAAGAGGCGAAGGACGTCGTCGCGATCGAGCGCACCCGCGAGTTCCGCGGGCTGTACCACGTGCTCGGCGGGGCGATCAGCCCGATCGACGGCATCGGCCCCGATGAGCTGCGCATCCGCCAGCTCATGCAGCGGCTCGCCGACGGCACCGTCGTCGAGGTCATCATCGCGACCGACCCCAACCTCGAGGGCGAGGCGACGGCGACCTACCTCAGTCGCCTCCTCACGACCCTCGAGATCAAGGTCACCCGCCTCGCGTCCGGTCTGCCCGTCGGCGGCGACCTCGAGTACGCCGACGAGGTCACGCTCGGGCGTGCGTTCGAGGGGCGCCGCGTCGTCGGCTGAGACCGAGACGGCTGAGCCCGAGACAGACGAGACCGAGCCGAAACCGCCGCCGACGGCTTTCCCGCCCGAGGCGAACCGACGGGTTGACGCCCGCGACGCGCACGCGTAGACCGGGGTGATGAGCGAATCCGCGAGCGACCGCACCGCGAACTGGATCGACGGCTACCTCCGCGCCTGGCGGAGCAACGATCCCGACGACATCGGCGTCCTCTTCACCGACGACGCCGTCTACCTCACCGCCCCCGACGCCGAACCGCGGCGCGGACGGGCGGAGATCGCGTCGGGCTGGATCGAGGATGCCGACGCCCCGGGCGAGTGGAGCTTCGACTGGCACGTCGTGCACGAGACATCCGGGATCGCCGTCGTGCAGGGCCGCACCGAGTACCCGGCCGAACGCGACTACCTCAACCTGTGGGTGATCCGCTTCGCGGCCGACGGGCGGGCGAGCGAGTTCACCGAGTGGTACATGCCGCGGGCGCACGAGGGGTGACGCTCACGACTCACCTGAGCACCTCGACGAGCACGACCCACGAGTAGAGGATGGCCGTGGCGATCGCGAGGAGCGTGGCGACGCCGAGCGCCCAGAGGCCGAACGCCGGTGCGCCCGCCACGAGTGCGATCGCGCCGAGGAGGTAGGCGAGGATCGGCAGCACCCCGGCGATCGACTTCGCGAGCTGTTCGATGGCACTGCCGCGATGCTCCGTCGCGTCGCGGCGGATCACGCGGATCGCGTGCACCTCGAACGCGCCGGCGACGAGCGCGACGACGAGCACTTCGACGCCGTAGGCCCGGGCGGGCTGCTCGGGGGCGAGCGCGAGCCCGGTGACGACGATCGCGAGCACGAGGGTCGCGACGGAGGCGGCCGCGCGCGCCGGCAGGGTCGGCGACTGCAGGATCGTCCGGATGTTGACCGACATCGCCACGATGAGCAGCCCCGCGAGCGCCGCCGTCGCGCCCACCATCGCGACGTTGAACTCCGACCAGCCATCCAGTGCCTCGGACATGGCCGCATGCTACTCCTCGCACGCTCCGTCACGGCGGCGTCACATGGCGGGGCCCGCATGCGGGCCGCCGTATGATGAAGACTCCGACGACGGGCCCGTCGGCCCGCGCGCGCCCAGAACCCCCGGGAGGCCACGTGAGCTTGATCGTGCAGAAGTTCGGCGGCTCGTCCGTCGCCGATGCCGAGAGCATCAAACGGGTCGCGAAGCGCATCGTCGAGACCCGCAAGGCGGGCAACGACGTCGTCGTCGCCGTCTCGGCGATGGGCGACACGACCGACGAGCTGCTCGACCTCGCCAACGAGGTGTCGCCGATCCCGGCGCCCCGCGAGCTCGACATGCTGCTCTCGGCGGGCGAGCGCATCTCGATGGCGCTGCTCGCGATGGCGATCAAGAGCATGGGGCACGAGGCGCGCAGCTTCACCGGCAGCCAGGCCGGCATGATCACCGACGCGCAGCACGGGGCCGCGCGCATCGTCGACGTGACCCCCGTGCGCCTGCGCGAGGCGCTCGACGACGGCGCGATCGTGATCGTCGCGGGCTTCCAGGGCTTCAACCGCGACACCCGCGACATCACGACCCTCGGCCGCGGCGGCAGCGACACGACGGCCGTGGCCCTGGCGGCGGCGCTCGAGGCCGACGTCTGCGAGATCTACACCGACGTCGACGGCGTCTTCACCTCCGACCCCCGCGTCGTGAAGAAGGCCCGCAAGCTCGACCGCGTGACGAGCGAGGAGATGCTCGAGCTCGCCGCCTCCGGCGCGAAGGTCCTGCATATCCGCGCGGTCGAGTACGCGCGCCGGCACGGCGTCACCCTGCACGTCCGTTCGTCGTTCAACAACAGCGAGGGGACGATCGTCTACGACCCCTCGCGTCTTCCCGAAGGAGCAGCTGTGGAAGAGTCCGTCATCGCCGGTGTCGCGATCGACCTGTCCGAGGCGAAGATCACGGTCGTCGGCGTGCCCGACAAGCCGGGCGTCGCCGCGAAGATCTTCAAGATCGTCGCCGGAACGAACGCGAACGTCGATGTCATCGTGCAGAACGTCTCGGCAGCGGCGACCGGCCGCACCGACATCTCGTTCACGCTGCCGAAGGCCGACGGCGAGCGGGCGCTGACCGCGCTCGCGAGCTCGCAGGAGGCCATCGGCTTCGAGTCGCTGCAGTACGACGACCAGATCGGCAAGCTCTCGCTCGTCGGCAACGCGATGCGCTCGGCGACGGGCGTCTCGGCACGCCTCTTCGAGGCGCTGTACGAGGCGGGCATCAACATCGAGATGATCTCGACGAGCGAGATCCGGATCTCGGTCGTCACGCGCGCCGACAGCGTGCACGCCGCAGCGCAGGCGGTGCACACGGCGTTCGAGCTCGACGGCGACGAGGACGCGGTCGTCCACGCCGGCACCGGCCGCTAGCCCTCGATTCCCTGCCGGTTTCCGGGAGAATCCCGCCGTTTCGCACGGTGGGAACGCTCCCACGTCCGGCCTACCCAGAAATGTCCGGCAGACTGGATGTCGACGTAAGTGAGGAAGACACGAATATGAGCAATGGTGTGAACATCGGCGTCGTCGGCGCGACCGGTCAGGTCGGCGCGGTCGTGCGGAAGCTCCTCGAGGAGCGCGACTTCCCGGTCGCGCAGATCCGCTTCTTCGCCTCGGCGCGCTCGGCCGGCACCACGCTGCCGTTCAAGGGCGAGGACATCGTCGTGGAGGACGCCTCGACGGCCGACCCCACCGGCCTCGACCTCGCGATCTTCTCGGCGGGCGCGACGCTCTCGAAGGCCCAGGCCCCCCGGTTCGCGGCCGCGGGCGTGACCGTCATCGACAACTCGAGCGGATGGCGCATGGACCCCGAGGTCCCGCTCGTCGTGAGCGAGGTCAACCCGCACGCGATCGACGAGGCCGTGAAGGGCATCATCGCGAACCCGAACTGCACGACCATGGCCGCGATGCCCGTGCTGAAGGTGCTGCACGACGAGGCGGGCCTCGAGCGGCTCATGGTCTCGACGTATCAGGCGGTGTCGGGCGCGGGCCTCGCCGGCGGCGAGGAGCTGCTCGAGCAGGCGCGCGCCGCCGTCGAGCAGCACACGATCGACCTCGTGCACGACGGCTCGGCCGTCGAGTTCCCCGAGCCCGTGAAGTTCCCACGGCCGATCGCCTTCGACGTCATCCCGCTCGCGGGCTCGATCGTCGACGACGGCGACAACGAGACCGACGAGGAGAAGAAGCTCCGCAACGAGAGCCGCAAGATCCTCGAGCTGCCGGGCCTGCTCGTCGCGGGCACCTGCGTGCGCGTGCCGGTGTTCACCGGTCACTCGCTGTCGATCCACGCCGAGTTCGCGAACCCGATCACGCCCGAGCGCGCCACCGAGCTGCTCGCGACGGCCCCGGGCGTCGAGCTCAGCGACGTGCCGACGCCGTTGCAGGCGGCGGGCAGCGACCCGAGCTTCGTCGGCCGCATCCGCCAGGACCAGTCGGCCCCCGAGGGCAAGGGCCTCGTGCTCTTCGTCTCGAACGACAACCTGCGCAAGGGCGCGGCGCTGAACGCCGTGCAGATCGCGGAGCTCGTCGCCGCGAAGGTGCCCGCGCGCGTCTAGCGCGCAGCGCCTCCTCGAACCACTCGGATGCCCCGTGGCCGGTCGGCCACGGGGCATCCGTCGTTTCCCGAGGCCGACCGAGCGGTCCGCGCGGTGGCGGATGCGAACGCCTCGCAGCGAGCCCGTTGCGCGTTCGTGATGTCGTCCGCCTTGACGCGATTGAGTTTTGTATACAGAATAATGGCGAAGCATCCCCCACCGCCGACACCCCTGTCGGCACCTCCTGCAATGACGAAAGAGGTAGCGGAATGGCCCGCGCGAACTCGAAGATGAGGCGTCTCCTGGCGATCGGCGCGGCAAGCGCCCTCGCGATCGGCCTGGCGGCCTGCAGCGGCGGGGGAGGTGCGAAGGACGAGAACACCGTCGTATGGTCGACGTGGGGCACCGCCGAAGAGCTCACGCGGTACAAGGAGTTCAACGAGGCGTTCATGGAGCGCCACCCCGACATCACGGTCAAGCTGCAGCCCGTGGCGGGCTACGGCGACTACCACTCGAAGCTCCTCGCCCAGCTCACGAGCAACACCGCGCCCGACGTGTTCTACGTCGGCGACGACATGATGGGGCAGTTCGTCGACTCGGGCCGGCTCATGCCGCTCAAGGAGCTCATGGAGTCGAAGGACAGCCAGACGAAGCCCGACGACTTCTTCCCCGGCCTCTTCGGCGCGGCCGAGAAGGACGGCGAGTACTACGGCGCCCCGAACGACTCGAACCCCGATGTGCTCTGGTACGACAAGCAGGCCCTCGAGGCGGCGGGCATCACCGAGGACCCGGCCACCCTCGCCGAGAACGGCGAGTGGACGACCGAGAAGTACCTCGAGATGAACGACCGGCTGCAGGACGCGGGCCTCACGGGCTCGATGTTCTGGAACTACTGGGCGACCCACTGGAGCTGGCTGTCCTCGCAGGGCCTGCCCGCGCCGTACGACGAGTCGGGCGCGTTCGTCGCGAACACCGACCCGGCCAGCGTCGCCGCGATCGACGAGCTCGGCGAGAAGTTCCAGGACGGCACCTTCGTCGTGGCCGACACGCTGCCCGACGGTGCCGGCGCCGACAGCGTCTTCGTGACGCACAAGGCCGGGTTCTTCGTGCAGGGCCGCTACACGATCGGCACTGTCGAGGCGACCGGCGAGCAGGACAGCTACGACATCGTGCGCTGGCCGACGCCCGACGGGCAGGCGGCGCCGACCGGCGTGGCCGTCTCGTTCCTCGCGATCAACGGCAAGACCGCCGCGAGCGACGCCGCATTCACCTTCTGGACCGAGTTCCTCTCGGCCGAGGGCCAGACCTTCCGCCTCGAGGGCGGCGGCAACGCGGTGCCGTCGATCAAGGGCGCCGACGACGTGGTGCTCGACGGCGACTACCCGGCGCACGCCCAGACCTTCCTCGACATGCGCGACGTGGGCTTCACGAACTACGCCGCCGAGGCGCGGGTCCCCGGGCTCTCGACCGACATCAGCGAGCTGTTCCTGGGGCTCTACGAGGACAAGACCGACGCGCAGGGCACGCTCGACGCCGTCGCCGACCTCGTCGCGGAGAAGTCGGGCGAGTAGCGTGACCGACCTCGCCACCGGCGAGCGGATGCCGCAGGCCCAGCCTGCGGCATCCGCCCCGTCCCCACGCCCGATCCGCAAGGAGTCCGCCTGGCGGCGGCGCGACCGCCGCTGGGGCTACGTCTTCGTGGGCCCGCAGCTGTTCGGCATGCTGCTGTTCGTCGTGCTGCCGTTCGCGGCGAGCCTGGTGCTCGCCTTCGCCAGCTGGGACGGCCTCGGCGAGCTCACCTGGGTGGGCCTCGAGAACTTCAGCGCCCAGCTGCAGGACGAACTGCTGGGCCGCTCGATCATCAACACCCTGCTGATCGCGCTCATCACGGTGCCCGTCGGCCTCGGCCTCGCCGTCGTCATCGCGGTCGCACTCGAGCGGCTGAAGACCCGCACCCTCTACCTGCTGCTCTTCTTCGCGCCGGTGATGACCTCGACGGTCGCGGTCGCGATGATCTGGCAGCAGATGTTCCGCTCCGACGGCGTCATGTCGACGGCGATCGCGAAGGCCTTCGGCGTCGCCCCGCCCGACTGGCTGCAGGATCCGAAGCTCGCGCTGCTCGCGGTCTGCATCGTCGCGATCTGGGCCTCGCTGGGCCTCAACGTCGTGATCTTCCTGGCGGGCCTCCAGAACATCTCGCCCTCGGTCATCGAGGCGGCCCGCATCGACGGCGCCGGCGCCTGGCGGCTCTTCACGCAGATCCGGCTGCCGCTGCTCTCGCCGATCGTGTTCTTCTCGTCGGTCGTGGCGTTCATCTCGTCGCTGCAGACGTTCGACATCGTCTACGTGCTCGTCTCGAACGGCGGGCCCGACAACGCCACCCGCACGATCGTCTACCACATCTACGATCTCGGCTTCGGCCGCTTCGAGTTCGGTCCGTCGAGCGCGGCGAGCGTGATCCTGCTGATCCTGACGCTCGTCATCACGGCGATCCAGTTCGGCGCCCAGAAGAAGTTCGTGCACTACGAGGACGACGCAGCATGAGTCTCACGACCCCCGGCCTCGTCGACGGGGTGCAGCCCGCACCCACCGACTCGACGATCGCGATCTCCGCGCCCGGCTACGACTACCGGCCGAACGGGCAGCGCACCGGCCGCGGCAAGCGGCGCCTCAGCGCGACCGTGCTGCACGCGCTACTCATCGTCGGCGGCCTCGCGATGGTGTTCCCGTTCATCTGGATGCTGCTGACCTCGTTCAAGACGCTGCCGCAACTGCTCCAGGACCCGCTCGCGTTCCTCCCCGACCCGTGGACCTTCGACAACTACGCCGAGGCGTGGAACGCGGTGCCCTTCGGGCAGGCGTACGTCAACAGCATCTACATCGCGGTGCTCGTCGTCGTCGGCACGCTCATCACCGCGTCGATGGCCGGGTACGCGTTCGCGCGCATCCCGTTCAAGGGCAGCAAGGTGCTGTTCATCGTGTTCCTCGCGACGCAGATGATCCCCGCGCAGGTCACGCTCATCCCGTTCTACCTGCTGATGACGCAGCTCGGCTGGGTCGACTCGCACCTCTCGCTCATCGTGCCGGGCCTGCTCGCGAACCCCTTCGCCGTGTTCCTCATGCGCCAGTTCGTGCTGTCGCTGCCGAAGGAGCTCGAGGAGGCGGCGCTCGTCGACGGCGCGGGCCGCTGGCGCATCTTTTGGAGCGTCATCCTGCCCAACCTGAAGCCCGGCCTCGCGGCGCTCAGCATCATCGTGTCGCTCGGCGTGTGGAACGCGTTCCTGTTCCCGCTGGTGCTCCTGAACACGCCCGACCTCTTCACGGTGCCGCTGCTGCTCTCGAGCTTCCAGGGGCAGTTCGGCTCGGTGAACTACGGGCTCGTGATGGCGGCCTCCGCGATCTCGACGGTGCCGATGCTCATCGTGTTCGTCATCGGGCAGCGCCGCATCCTCAACAGCATGGCCGCCTCAGGATTGGGAGGACGATGACCCGGCATTCGACGACCATGGATGCCGCGGCGCTGGCGGGCCTCGCCGGCCGCCACCTCGACCTGGTGCAGGCCCCGTTCACGCTGCCGCGTTCGCGCGTGCTCGTGTTCCGCGAGGACCGTGCCGAGCTCGCCGAGCAGGGCGGCGCCGACGGCGCGCCCCCGGCGACGGCGCTGCGGGTGCACACCTCGGAGTACGAGCGCTGGCTCGACGACTGCCGCGTCATCGACGAACTGGCCGTGCAGGATGCCTCGGGACTGGCGCTGCCCGTCACCGGGGTGCTGCCGCACGCCGTCGAGTTCGGCGACGGCGCGGCGACGCTCACCTTCGCCGGGGCGAGCGCGCTGTCGGTCGGGGGAGCCGCGGGCCTCTCGGTCGTATGGACGACTCCCGACGGCGAGCGGACGTGCGTCGAGCTCACGGCGCGCGCTCCCTCGGTGCGCCTGCACATTGCCGCCGACCGCACCGTGCGGCACGAGGCATTCGGCTCGCAGGACGACGACCTCGCGCAGACCGAGCGCCTCTGGCTCGACTGGTTCGCGAAGTGCCCGATCGTGCGCGACGACCTGCAGCAGATGGCCGCCTTCTGCTGGTGGGTGCTCGGCGCGAACATCGTCGAGCTTCCGGGCCTCGGCGACGCGCGCGGCGTCGTGCCGTCGAAGATCGGCTACGTGGGCGTGTGGCAGTGGGACGCGTACTTCATCGCGATGGGCCTGCGTCACGGCGATCCGGCGCTCGCGCGCGAGCAGCTCGAGATCGCGTTCCGGTTCCCGAGCGAGGACGGGCAGCTGCCCGACGTCGTGCACGAGGCGGGCGTGCTCGCCACGAGCGACGACCTGCCGCAGGCCGACCGCGACCGGCTGCGGCGCGCGGGCTCGCAGATCGCCGACCCGAACGCGCCAGTGCCGCTGACGAAGCCGCCGCTCGCGGCCTGGGCGCTCGCGAAGGTGCTCGAGGCCGAGGACGCGCCCGAGTGGGCGCGCGAGCAGCTCGTGAGGATCCGCCGCTCGCAGGACTGGTGGTTCACGGGCAGCGACCTCGACGGCGACGGCCTGCCCGAGTACGGGCACCCGTACTCGTCAGGGCTCGACGACAGCCCGATCTTCGACGGGCCGCTGCCGACGACCGCGCCCGACCTCGGCGCGTACCTCGTGCTGCAGGACCTCGAGCTCGCCCGGCTCGCCGAGCGCTACGGGACCGATGCCGCGGGCGACCCCGCCGGGCACCGCGCACGCGCCGCCCGCACGCTCGAGCTGCTGCTCGGGCTGTGGAACGAGGCATCCGGCCGCTTCGAGGCGCGAGCCGCCGGTGAGCGCGTCGCGAGCGACGCGGTCGTCGGCTTCATGCCGCTCCTGACCGGAGCGCTGCCCTCGCCCGTGCTCGACTCGCTCATCGCGGCGCTCGGCGATCCCGAGCGCTACGCGCTGCCGTGGGCGGTGCCGACGGTCTCGGCCGCCGACCCCGACTTCTCGGCGACGCGCATGTGGCGCGGGCCGGTGTGGGTGAACACCAACCGGCTCATCGTCGAGGGGCTGCGGGCCTCGGGGCGCGACGACCTCGCGCACGACCTCGCCGAACGCACCGTCGCCCTCGTCGTGCACGGCGGCGGACCGCACGAGTACTTCGACCCGCTCACGGGCGAGAAGGCGCCGACCGCCACGACGGCGTTCGGCTGGTCGGCGGCGCTGTTCATCGACCTCGCGGTGGAACTCTCGGCCGGAGCCTGACCGTCCGCAGCGGCGCCGCACGGTACAGCACGGCTTCTGCAGGAGAATGGGCCCCATCCCTGCCTGACGCGGGTCGTCGGCGCAATTCTCCTGCAGAAGCCGCGGGGCTACGCGGTGAAGTACGGGCTCGAGGCGTTGTCGAGGATGCGGCGCATGCCCTGGATCCAGTTGACCTTGAGTGCGGCCACCGCGCCCGGCACGTCGCCGTCGGCGAGGCACGCGGCGATCGCGGCGTGCTCGGCGGCGACGCGCTCGATCATGACGTCGCTCGGCACGAGCAGCGACTCGTACCGGTGGAACGCCCCGCGCACGCTTTCGATGACGTCGAGCAGGCGCCGGTTCGGGCAGGCCGAGAGCATGATGCCGTGCCACTCGTCGTCCTTCGTGACGACGAGGGCGTGCTCGACGACCTCCTGGTCGAACTCGGCGGCGAGCTCGGCGAGACGCGCACCGATCGTGCGGAGCTCGTCGACGGGGCTGAGCTCGAGCGCCAGGCTCTCGAGTGCGGCCATCACCGGAGCCAGGTCTTCGAACTCGCCCGCACTGAGCGGCACGAAGCGGAAGCCCTTGCCGTTCTCGCTCGTGATCTGGCCCTCGCTCTCGAGGGCGATGAGCGCTTCGCGCAGGGGAGTGCGGCTCACGCCGAGCTCGCCGGCGAGCTGGACCTCGTTGATGCCCTCGCCCGGCTGCACCTCGCCCGCGCGCATGCGGGCGAGCAACTCCTCGCGAACCTGCGAGCGCAGGTTCTTGCGTTCGATCGCCATGAGATCGCCTTTCGGGCCGCGCGCGGCCGTTCGTCCATCGCGGCAAGCCTAGGGCTCAGCCCGGGCTTGACCGCCTCCGGCATCCGGTTTACGGTGTCTGTATACAGAATACATTCTGCATCGCAGGCTGTACATCCCCGCGCACATTCCGACCCGCGCACACTCAGAGAGGAGCAGGCGTGACCGACGAGTCCCCTCGGGCGATCCGGCTCGACGCACTCGCCTACGGCGGCGACTACAACCCCGACCAGTGGCCGGAGGAGGTCTGGCACGAGGACATCCGCCTCATGCGCGAGGCCGGCGTGAACCTCGTGAGCCTCCCGGTGTTCTCGTGGCCGCAGCTCGAAACCGCTCCCGGCGTCTACGAGTGGGGCTGGCTCGACCGCATCATCGACCTGCTCTGGGAGGGTGGCATCAAGGTCGACCTCGCCACCGCGACCGCGACGCCGCCGTCGTGGCTCATCCGATCGCACCCCGAGATGCTGCCGTGGAACGAGGACGGACAGCGCCTCGAGTTCGGCTCGCGCCAGGCCTACTGCCCGAGCTCGCCCGTCTGGCGTGAGCACGTGGCCCGCATGACGCGGGCGATGGCCGAGCGCTACGGCGAGCACCCCGCGCTCGCGCTCTGGCACGTCTCGAACGAGTACGGCGACCACGTCTCCCGCTGCTGGTGCCCCGAGTCGTCCGCCTACTTCCGGCGCTGGCTCGAGGCACGCTACGGCGACCTCGAGGGACTCAACGAGGCCTGGGGCGTCAACGTCTGGGGCCAGCGCTACACCGACTGGGCGCACATCGAGGCGCCGCGCCGCTCGACCGGCCCAGTGAACCCGACGCAGCTGCTCGACTTCGAGCGCTTCTCGTCCGACGCGCTGCTCGAGCTCTTCCAGCTCGAGGTCGACGTCCTCCGCGAGGTCACGCCCGAGATCGGCGTCACCACGAACTTCATGTCGATCCTGCGCGACCTGGACTACTGGGACTTCGCCGCCGCTGAGGACCTCGTCACCGACGACGCCTACCCCGACCCGGCCGACCCGCTCGCGCACGTGCCGGCCGCGCTGAACTACGGGTACATGCGCTCGCTCAAGGGCGGGCAGCCGTGGCTGCTGCTCGAGCAGGCGCCGAGCGGCGTCAGCTGGCGCGACGTCAACGTGCCGAAGGCGCCCGGCCAGTACCGCGTCGGCAGCCTGCAGGCCATCGCGCACGGCTCGGACGGCGCGATGGTGTTCCAGTGGCGCCAGGCCAAGTACGGCCAGGAGAAGTTCCACTCGGCGATGGTCGGGCACCGCGGCGAGGCCTCCCGCACGTTCCAGGAGGCGAAGGCGTTCGGCGCCGAACTGCGGCAGCTCGAGCCCATGCGCGGCAGCCGAGTGCGCTCGCGCATCGCGCTCGTCGTCGACCACGACTCGTGGTGGGGCTCGAGCGCGACCGAGTCGCTGCCGTCGCAGCGCCTGAACTGGCTCGCCCAGGCGCGCGCCTGGCACGCCGCGCTGCACGCGCTCGGCCACGCCGTCGACACGGTGCGCGCGAGCGGCCCGTTCGACGGCTACGACGTCGTCGTGGTGCCGAACCTCTACGTGACGGATGCCTCGGAGGCCGAGGTCTTCTCCGACTACGTCGCTCGCGGCGGCCGACTCGTGGTCGGCCCGTTCTCGGGCGTCGTCGACGACACCGAGAAGGTGCACGACGGCGGAGCGCCCGGACCGCTGCGGGCAGTGCTCGGCGTCGAGGTCGACGAGCAATGGCCGGTCTCCGACGGGCTCGCCGAGCGTGTGGCATTCGCCGGCGGCGGCGAGCACGCGGCCCCGACCTGGGGCGAGTGGCTCGAGCTGCACGACGGCACCGAGGTGCTCGCGCGCTACGCCTCGGGCGAGCTCGACGGCCGCCCGGCGGTCACGCGACGGGCCGGAGGAGCCGAGGCATCCGGCGCGGCCTGGTACGTGAGCTGCGTGCTCGAGCGCGACGGGCTCGTCGCCCTCTTCCGCGACGTGCTCGCCGCGGCCGGCCTGCCGGCGCGCGAGCGCATCGACCTCGACCTCGAGGCCGTGACCCGCAGCGACGAGACGACCGACTACACCTTCGTGCTCAACCACGGCCGCCGCGAGCTCACCGTCGACGTGCCCGCCGGCGCGCGCGACCTGCTGGCGGGCGACGACGGCGGTCTCACCGGCACCACCCTCGTCCTTCCCCGCTTCGGCGCCGCCGTGCTCGCGACGCCGCGCGCGACGGAACCGCCCTTCATCACCCTGTCCGACACGAACCACCGAACGACCGAGGCACCATGACCGACGCATTCGTCCATCCGTACATCCCGAACACCGCGCCCGCGACGAAGCAGGCCATGCTCGACGCCGTCGGGGCGACCTCCACCGAGGAGTTCTACGCCGACGTGCCCGCCGAGCTGCGGCTCGGCCGGCCGCTCGACCTTCCGGCGCCCCTCCTCGCCGAGCAGGATCTCGCCCGCCACGTGCGGGGCCTCCTCGCGAAGAACCGCTCGACCGACGAGCGCCTGAGCTTCCTCGGGCACGGCACGTACCACCACTACGTGCCGGCCGTCGTCGACGAGGTCATCACCCGCAGCGAGTTCCTCACCGCCTATGCGGGCGAGCCCTACGAGGACCACGGCCGCTTCCAGGCACTGTTCCAGTACCAGTCGCTCATGGCCGAGCTGCTCGCCATGGACGTCGTGAACGTGCCCACCTACGACGGCTACCAGGCGACCGCGACGGGCCTCGCCATGGCCGGGCGCATCACCGGCCGCCGCCGGGTGCTCGTCGCGAGCGACGTGCTGCCGGCGAAGTACTCGAAGGTGCTCGACTTCGTGCGCGTGCACCTCGACCTCGAGGTCGTCGCGACCGTGAACGGCACCGCGGATGTCGCGGGGCTCGCCTCGCGGCTCGGCGACGACGTCGCCGCGGTCTGGGTCGAGACGCCGAGCGTCACGGGGGCGGTCGAGGCATCCCTCGCGACGATCGCCGAGGCGGCGCACGCCGCCGGCGCGATCCTCGTCGTCGGCACCGATCCGATCGGCTACGGCGTGCTGACGCCCCCGGCCGAGCAGGGCGCCGACATCGTCTGCGGCGACATCCAGTCGCTCGGCCTCCACCAGTGGTACGGCGGCGCCCACGGCGGCTTCATCGCCGTCGCCGACGACCCGACGTTCGTCATGGAGATGCCCTCGCGCCTCTTCGGCCTCGCGACCACCGACGTTCCGGGCGAGGTCGGCTTCGGCGACGTCGCCTACGAGCGCACCTCCTTCGCCCTGCGCGAAGAGGGCAAGGAGTGGGTCGGCACCGCCGCCGCGCTCTGGGGCATCGCCGCAGGCGTCTACCTCGCGCTCATGGGACCGCAGGGCATGCGCGACCTCGGCGAGCTGCTGCTCGCCCGCACGCGCTACGCTCAGCTGCGGCTCGCCGCGATCCCGGGCGTCGCGCTCGGCGACGACGCGCTGCACCTGCGCGAGTTCACGATCGACGTGTCGGGCGCCGGCCTCACCGCGCGCGGTGTCGTCGAGGCGCTCCGCGGCCAGGGCATCGAGCCCGGCGTCGTGCTCGGCGAGCACACCCTCGTGGTCTGCGTCACCGAGCTGACGAGCCAGGCCGACATCGACCGGCTCGCCACGGCCCTCGCCGGTCTCGCGAGCGGCGCCGGCACCGACGCAACCACCACGACCACCGAGGAGCAGAACGCATGAGTCTCCCGCTCGCACCCAAGCCCGCCGTCCGCCGCTTCCACCAGGCCAGCTGGGACGAACCGGTCGTCTTCGAACTCTCCACGCCGGGCGAGCGGGGCGTCCTCGTCACGCCGATCGAGCCGGGCGTGCGCGAGGCCGTCGGCGACGTGGTCGCCGCACTGCCCGCGGGCCTCCGCCGCGACGCACCGCCCGCCCTCCCCGAGATGGGTCAGCAGCGCGTGCTCAAGCACTACCTGCGCCTCTCGCAGGAGAACCTCGGCGCCGACTTCAACGTCGACATCGGCCAGGGCACCTGCACCATGAAGTACTCGCCGAAGATCAACGACCAGCTGATCGGCGTGCCGCAGCTCACCGCGATGCACCCCCTGCAGGACCCGGCCGACGCGCAGGGCGTGCTCGAGATCACCTGGAACCTCGAGCGCATGCTCGCCGAGATCTCGGGCATGGCGGAGGTGTCGCTGCACACGCAGGGCGGCTCGGCCGCGATCTGGGCGAACATCGCCATGATCCGCGCGTACCACGAGGCGAACGGCGAGGGCGAGCAGCGTCGCGAGGTCATCACGACGATCTTCAGCCACCCCTCGAACGCGGCGGCGGCGAAGGCGGCCGGGTACGAGGTCGTCACGATCTTCCCCGACGCCGACGGCTACCCCGACCTCGCCGCCCTGAAGGCGGCGCTCTCGCCGCGCACCGCGGCGATCATGGTCACCAACCCCGAGGACACCGGCATCTACAACCCCGCCATCAAGCAGTGGGTGGATGCCGCGCACGAGGTCGGCGCCCTCGCGTCGTACGACCAGGCGAACGCGAACGGCATCCTCGGCATCACGCGCGCCCGCGACGCCGGGTTCGACGTCTGCCACTTCAACCTGCACAAGACGTTCTCGACGCCGCACGCCTGCGGCGGACCGGGCGCCGGGGCGAACGCGGTGAGCGAGGCGCTCGCGCCGTTCCTGCCCGGGCCGCGCGTCGTGCGGTCGACCGACGAGTCGGGCGACGTGCGCTTCGACGTGCAGGAGGCCGGCCCGCAGTCGATCGGCTCGGTCGCGCCCTTCCACGGGGTCGTGCCGAACATCGTGCGGGCGTACGCGTGGATCATGGCGCTCGGTGCCGAGGGCCTGCTCGCCGCCGCCGAGATCGCGGTGCTCAACAACAACTACCTGCTGAAGAAGGTCACCGACATCCCCGGCGCCTCGGCGCCGTACGCCGAGGGCCGGCGCCGCATCGAGCAGGTGCGCTACTCGTGGCAGGAGCTGTTCGAGGAGACGGGCATCTCGTCGGAGGAGATCGGCATCCGCCTCTCCGACTTCGGCATGCACTACTGGACGAGCCACCACCCCTACGTCGTGCCGCAGCCGTTCACGCTCGAGCCGACCGAGTCGTACTCGATGGCCGAGATCGACGAGTACGTGGCCGCGCTCGCCGAGGTCGCGCGCGAGGCGCGCGAGACGCCCGAGGTCGTGCGCACCGCGCCGCACAACCAGACGGTGCACCACACCCATCACGACGACCTCGACGACCCCGAGCGCTGGGCCATCACCTGGCGCGCCTACCGCCGGAAGTACTTCGGCGAAGGCGCCCCGGCCGTCGCCGACGTCGCGGAGTCGGCCGCCTGAGCATGCTCGCCCTCGTCGTGAACCCGGTCGCCGGGGTCGGCGGTCCCGCTGGGCTCGCCGGCTCCGACGGCGCCGACGTGCAGGTCGAGGCCGCCGCGCGCGGTGCGAGGCCGCAGGCCGGCGAGCGGGCCCGGGTCGCGCTCGAGGTCGTCGCGACGAGCCTCCGTCCGTCGCGCAGCGCCGACGGAGTCGACGCGACTCGAGACCACGCCCCGGTCATCCTCACGGCCGCCGGCCCGATGGGGGAGGACGCGGTGCGCGCCGCCGGCCTCGAGGCGCGCGTCGTCCACCGCCCGGGCGGCGCCGGCGCCGAGGCATCCGCGCTCGAGACGACGCCGGCCGACACGACCGCCGCCGTGCGGGCGCTCGTCGACGCCGGCGCGACCCTCGTGCTCTTCGCCGGCGGCGACGGCACCGCCCGCGACGTCGCCGCGGGGCTCGGGCCGTCGCCGGTCGTCGGCGTCGCGCCGAGCCGCGCCGACGGGTCGGCCTCGCGCGACGGCGTGTCGACGGCGGATGCCGACGACTCGGCGCACGGCGCCGGCCGTCGTGGCGTCGCCGCCCTCGGCATCCCCGCGGGAGTCAAGATGTACTCGCCGGTCTTCGCCGTCAGTCCGCGGGCGGCGGGCACCCTCGCCGCGGCGTGGGCGGAGGCATCCGCGACGGGCGCCCTGCCGGTGCAGCAGCGCGAGGTGCTCGACCTCGACGAGGCCGCCATGCGACGCGCGCGCGTCGAGCCCCGGCTCTACGGCACGATGCCCGTGCCCTACCGCGCCGGGCGCACGCAGTCGCGCAAGGCCGCGACGCCCGTGAGCGAGCAGGCCGCGGTCGCCGCAGCCGCCCGGGGCGCCGCCCGCGCGCTGCTTCCCGGCGTGCGCTACCTGCTCGGGCCCGGCGGCACGATGGCCGAGCTCGCCCGCGAGCTCGGCGTCGCGAAGACGCCGCTCGGCGTCGACGTCGTGCTCGACGGCCGCGTCGTGCGCGCGGGCGCGAGCGAGCACGAGCTCGTCGACGAGATCTCGCGCGGCCCCGCGAAGGCGGTCGTGAGCGTGATCGGCGGGCAGGGATTCCTGCTCGGCCGCGGCAACCAGCAACTCTCGGCGCGGGTGCTCCGCCTGCTCGGCGACGACCCGCTCCTCGTCGTCGCGCCCGAGCAGAAGCTCGTCGACCTCGGCGGGCGCCCCCTGCTCGTCGACACCGGCGACCCCCGCGTCGACGCCCGCCTCGCGGGCTTCACGCGCGTGATCACCGGCGCGGCGACCACGAGCGTCTACCCTGTGCAGGCACCCGACGCCGAGGCATCCCACCCCACCCCCACTCACACCGAAGGAGAAGGCCATGCGCCTTGAGAACAAGCAGGCCATCGTCACCGGCGGAGCGGGCGGCATCGGCCGCGCGACGTCGATCGCCCTCGCCGCCGAGGGCGCGAAGGTCGCCGTCGTCGACCTGAACCTCGAGGCCGCGCAAGCGGTCGCCGAGGAGATCCGCGCCGCCGGCGGCACGGCCATCGCGCTCGCGGCGGATGTCGCGAGCGAGCCCGACATCGAACGGGTCGTGCAGACCGTGGTCGACGAGTTCGGCGGCGTGAACGTCGTCTTCAACAACGCGGGCATCATCCGCCGTACGACCGCGGTCGAGACGACCGTCGAGGAGTGGGACCGCGTGTTCGGCGTGAACGTGCGCTCGATCTTCCTCATGTGCAAGCACGTCGTGCCGGTCATGGAGGCCGCGGGCGGCGGCTCGATCGTCAACACCGGCTCGGGCTGGGGCCTCAAGGGCGGCGGGCAGGCGATCTCGTACTGCGCCTCGAAGGGGGCCGTCGTCAACATGACCCGTGCGCTCGCGATCGACCACGGTCCGCAGGGCATCCGGGTGAACTCGGTGAACCCGGGCGACGTGAACACGGGCATGCTGCGCGACGAGGCCCGCCAGCTCGGACAGGCCGAGGACGGGTTCCTCGCCGAGGCCGCCGACCGGCCGCTGCGCCGCATGGGCGAGCCGCGCGAGATCGCGTCGGCCGTCGTGTGGCTCGCGAGCGACGAGTCGAGCTACGTCACGGGGTCGGCGCTCGTCGTCGACGGCGGCGGCATCGCGTAGCCCGAGCCCGTGCGCGCGCTGCTTCTGCAGGAGAATTGCACTGAGACGCCCTGACAGGCGACCATGGGGCCCATTCTCCTGCAGCAGCAGCAGCAGGTGTCAGGCCTGCGGGATCGCGGCGACGACGTCGATCTCGACGAGGATGTCGGCCAGGCGCGAGCCGACCGTCGTGCGGACGGGGTAGGGCTCGGTGAAGAACTCGGCGTAGGCCTCGTTGTACTCGGCGAAGTCGGCGAGGTCCTCGAGGTGCGCGGTGACCTTCACGACGTCGTCGTGGGTGAGGCCGTACTCGGCGAGCACGGCGCCGATGTTGCGCAGCACCTGGCGGGTCTGCTCCTTCACGCCGCCCTCGACGACGAGGCCCGTCGCCGGGTCCTGGGGGCCGAAGCCGGCGGTGTACAGGAATCCGTTCGCGACGACGCCGTGGCTGTAGGGCCCGGCGGGCTTCGGCGCGTTCGAGAGCGTGACGGCGGTCTTGGACATGGGTTCCTCCTGGGTGTTTTCGTTTCAGTGGGTCGAGGTGGTCGAGGTGGTCGAAGTGGTCGAGGTGGTCGGGCGGATGCCGCGGGGTGCGCGCCGGGGCATCCGGCTCACCCGAGCTCGCGGGAGATGAGCTCGGCGGTCTCGCGCATGGCGGGCAGTTCGGCCTTCAGCCGATCGAGGTCGGCGACCATGCGGATCGCGGTGACGGAGAGCGCGCCGACGACGCCCATCGAACTGCGGATCGGGACGGCGATGCAGTTGACGAACGCCTCGAACTCGCGGTCGTCGACGGCGTAGCCGCGGGCGGCGGTCACGGCGAGCTCGCGGTCGAGCCGCTCGCGCGAGTCGATCGTCAGCTCGGTGTAGCGCTGCCAGACGACGCCGTCGAGCACGGCGTCGCGACCGGCCCGGTCGAGGTCGGCCAGGATCGCCTTGCCCACGGCGGAGCAGTACGGGATCACCGCGCGGCCGATGCGCGAGTACATGCGCACGCCCGACTCGTCGTCGGCCTTGTCGACGTAGACGATCGAGCGGTCCATGAGGGCGGCGAGGTGCACGGTGTTGCCGGTGCGGCGCTGGAGCCGTCGCACGTGCTCGGCGCCGGCCTCGCGCAGGTCGAGCGAGTCGAGCGCCTGCTTCGAGAGCGCGGCGAGCCGGGTGCCGAGCGTGTACCTGCCCGATCCGCGCCTGCGCACCCAGCCGACGGCCTCGAGCGCCTGGAGCTCGCGGAACATCGTCGATCGGTGCAGCCCGAACTCCTCGGCGAGCTCGGCGACGGTGCGCGGATCGGACGCGATCGCGTCGATGATGTGCGCGGCGCGGGTGACGCTCTGCGACATGTCAGGCCTCGCCTTCCCGGGCCGGGCGGGCGGGCCGTCGGTCGTGGCGGAGCCCCATCCCCGGCGTCGCCCCCGTGAGTGCGCCGCCCGCGAGCACCGGCACGCCCGCCACGAACACGTCGTCGACGCCGGTCGCGAGTTCGAGCGGCGCGTCGTAGGAGGCGCCGGCTCCCACCCGTTCCGCATCGACCAGGACGAGGTCGGCGATCGCGCCCTCGCGGATCACCCCGCGGTCGCCCAGCCCGAATCGGCGTGCCGCGCGCGCCGAGACGAGGGCCGAGGCATCCGGCCATTCGAGTGCGCGCTGCTCGCGCACGAGGAGCGAGAGGTACCTCGCGAACGACCCCCGCGCCCGCGGGTGCGGATGGCGGCCGAGGAAGATGCCGTCGGAGCCCCCGATCGCGGCGGGGTGCGAGAGGATCGCGGCGAGCTCGGCATCGCTGCGCTCGTGCTGCACCGCCATCACGACGTTGACCTCGAGGCGCGAAGCGACGAGCACGTCGAGGGCGAACTCGATCGCGTCGGTCGCGCCGACGGCCTCGTCGGGCCGCGCCGCCGCTGCACCCCGGGCGTTCGCCGCGGCCGCCCCCTCGGCGAGGGTGAGCCCGTGCGCCCAGTCGTACTCGGGCGCCGCGATGTGCGCGAGCGTCAGCATCGCTGGCCAGTCGGGCCCGAGGCTCGCGTAGCCCGTGATCGTCGGGAACCAGTCGGCGCGCAGCCGCGCCCGCTCGGCCGGATCGGCGAGCACCGCGAGCACCTCGGAGGCGGGCCTGACCGTGAGCGACGCCGGCAGGATCGGCATCGCGAGGATCGAGCACCCGCGGGTGTAGGGATACGCGTCGAAGCTCGCGTCGACGCCGGCTGCGGCGAGCCGGGCGAGCTCGCCGCGCACGATCCCGGGCGTCGCATGGAAGTGGGACACGTGCACCCGTGCCCCGCTCGCCGCCGCGATGGCGCCGATCTCGTCGATGCCAGCCGCGGAGTTCGCCTCGTAGCCGCCGCGCATGTGGGTCACGTAGACGCCGCCGGCCGCGGCGACCGGCCGGGTCAGGGCGGCGAGCTCCGCGGCGTCGGCGAAGACGCCGGGCACGTAGTCGAGTCCGGTCGAGAGGCCCACGGCGCCGTCGGCGAGGCCGGATGCCACGAGCTCGCGCATCTCGTCGAGCTCGGCCGGCGTCGGGGCATCGGTGGACCGGCCCATCACCGCGAACCGCACCGTTCCGGCGGGCACGAGGGTCGCGACGTTGATCGGGGTCGCGCCGTCGTAGCCGGCGAGCAGCTCGCCGATGCCGCCGCCCCGGTAGTGCGGGTGCCGCCCGTTGATCGCGGCGAAGTACTCGGTGCCGTAGGCGCCGTCGCCCGGGGCGAAGCCCACCCCGTCCTGCCCGCCGATGACGGTGGTCACGCCCTGGCGGAGGAGTGCGAGCTGCACCTCGGGGTCGAACACCGCGCCGTCGGCGTGCGAGTGCGCGTCGATGAAGCCGGGCAGGAGCAGGCGCCCGTCGGCGTCGACGACGTCGGCTCGTGGAGCGAGCGCCGCCCGGGCGTCGAGGCCGCCGGCCGTCGCGATCGCCGCGATGCGCCCGCCGTCGAGCAGCACGTCGTGCCGCCCGTCGCGCTCACCCGTCTCGTCGACGACGCGCGCGTTCACGACGAGCACGGGGGCGGCGCGCAGGTTCTCGGCCATCGCGCTCAGAACCTGGTGTGCACGAGGTCGACGACGAGGTCGCTCCCGGCGTGCTCGACGACGGGGATCCAGCGCCACTTGTCGAACGCCGTGCACGGGTGCGAGAGGCCGAGCGCGACCACGTCGCCGATCGCGACAGGGAGCGCCGCGCCGGCGTCGGCGCGGAGGTACGCGTGCTGGTCGTTCACGGCGGTGACCGACGCGCCCGCGAGGGGCTCGCCCTCGGCGCCGAGCTCGCCGGCGACCGCGAGCGGCACGGGCAGGCCCTCGTCGTACGGGAGGTCGCGCTTGCCGCCGTCGAGCAGGGCGAGCCCGGGCTCGGGGTGCGAGACGACGCGGGCGTAGCCGCGCATCGCCGCGACGAGCTCGCGGTGGATGGGGGAGATGCCGCGGTAGAAGCCGTCGTCGTGTACGAGGGAGGCGCCCGATCGCAGCACCCAGCGGGTGTCGCCCCGGCCCGCGCCTGCGTCGATCTCGGGGGCGAAGACGTCGGCGACGAGGTCGAGGTAGGCGCTGCCGCCCGCGGTCACGACGAGCGGGCCGTCGGCGGGATCGGCGAGGGCGCGCACGGCGCCGTGCAGCTCGACGAGGTCGGCGAGGTAGTCGCGCACGGCTGCGACGGCCACCGAGGAGCGGTCGTGCCCGAGGCTGCCCTCGTAGCCCGCGACGCCCGCGAGCCGCAACACCGGCGACTCGGCGATGCGCCGCGCGATCGCGGCGGCCTCGTCGAGCCCGCGAGCGCCGGTTCGCCCGCCACCGGCGCCGAGCTCGACGAGCACGGCGAGCGGGCGGGCGAGCGCGGGGGCGTCGGCGTCGCCTGCGTCGCCCGCGTCGGCGATCGCGCCGGCGAGGCCGCGCTCCATCGCCTCGACAGTCTCGATCGAGTCGGCCCACGACCAGAACTCGAAGCCGGGGTCCGCGAGCTCGGCGGCGACCCAGGCGAGCGCGTCGGGGGCGACGAGCGCGTTCGCGAGCATGATCGTGCGCACGCCGAAGTCGCGCGCGGTGCGCACCTGGCCGGGGGTCGCGAGCGTGAGGCCGGTCGCGCCGCCGTCGAGCTGGAGGCGCCAGAGAGCCGGGGCCATGGTCGTCTTGCCGTGCGGCATGAGCTCGAGCCCGCGGTCGTCGCACCAGCGCTGGATCGTCTCGGCGTTGTGCTCGAGGGCCGCGCGGTCGAGCGCGAGGAGCGGGGTCCAGAACTCGCCGAGCCGCGGGGAGGTGTCGAGGAACTCGCGGACGGTGAGCCCGGCGGCACGCGCGGGCAGTCCCTTGTCGCCGGCGGTGAGGCGTGCGTCGGCGGTCTCGGCGAGCGTGGCGAGGCGCGGCATCCGGAGCTCCCTGTCGTTTGTTGCGTATTCTGCAACGCGTTTGCGCAGCAGTTGCACACCCGTCAGCATAGAGGCTGTGACCGCCCTTCCGCTTCCCGAGATCATCGCCATCGGCGAGACGATGGTGCTCGTGGCGCCCGCCCTCGCCGAGCCGCTCGTCGAGGCCCGCGACTTCCACCTCGACGCCGGGGGCGCCGAGTCGAACGTCGCCTCGCACCTGGCTGCGCTCGGCCATGCCGCGGCCTGGGCCGGGCGGGTCGGCGACGACGCCCTCGGGCGGCGCCTCGTCGCGCAGATCGCGGGCCGCGGGGTCGACACCCGCTACGTCGAGCACGACGCCCAGGCGCCGACCGGGCTCTACGTCAAGGATCCGGGCAACGGCGTGCAGTACTACCGGGCCGGCTCAGCCGCCTCGCGGATGACACCCGAGTTCTTCGCCGCGCTTCCGCTCGAGGGCGTGCGCGTCGTGCACCTCAGCGGCATCACCGCGGCGCTGTCCGCCTCGTGCGACGCGATGCTCGACGCGGCGTTCCAACGCGTCAGCTCGAGCGAGGCGCTGCTGAGCTTCGACGTGAACCACCGGGCGGTGCTGTGGCCGGGCGGGCCGGCCGACGCGCTCGCCGCCGCCGCGGCGCGCCTCCGTGAGCTCGCGTCTCGCGCCGACCTCGCCTTCGTCGGGCTCGACGAGGCCCGGTTGCTCTGGGGCACCGTGTCGCCCGCCGAGGTGCGGGCGCTCCTGCCCGGGCCCGAGCGGCTCGTCGTGAAGGACGGCGACGTCGGCGCGACCGAGTTCGCGCGCGGCGCCGACGGCGTCGACGCCGTCGAGCACGTGGCCGCGCACCGGGTCGAGGTCGTCGAGGTCGTGGGCGCCGGCGACGCGTTCGCCGCCGGGTACCTCGGCGCGCTCCTCGAGGGGCGCGGCTCCGTCGAGCGACTGCGGGCCGGCCACGACCGCGCGGTGCTTGTGCTCGGCGAGACCAGCGACTTCCCGCGCGAGCTTCCCGTCTCGTGACCCACCCGCGGCCGCGATCGCGGCCGCACTCGTGACCCGATCCCGCCCCGACCCCGCGCACCAGCGAAAGGCCCCGTGATGACCACGATCGACAACGCCGCATTCGACACCCTTCTCGCCGGCCGGCCGCTGATGGCGATCTTCCGCGGCCTCGGCGTCGACCGCAGCCTCGCGCTCGCCCGGCAGGCCTGGGCGCTCGGCATCGACGTGGTCGAGCTCCCGATCCAGTCGGCCGACGACGTCGAGGCGCTCGCCGCCGTCGCCGAGGCCGGTCGCGCCGAGGGGCGGATCGTCGGCGCGGGCACCGTCGTCTCGCCGCGGCACGTCGAGCAGGCCGTCGCCGCGGGTGCGGCGTTCACCGTCAGCCCCGGCTTCGACGAGGCCGTCGTGCGCGCCTCCTTCGAGGCCGGCTTGCCGCCGCTGCCGGGCGTCGCGACCGCGAGCGAGGTGCAGCGGGCGATGTCGCTGGGGCTCACGTGGCTCAAGGCCTTCCCGGCGTCGCTCCTCGGCCCGGCGTGGTTCGGCGCGATGGCCGGCCCGTTCCCCGGGGCGCGCTTCGTCGCCACGGGCGGCATGGATGCCTCGAACGCGGGCGAGTTCCTCGCCCGCGGCGTGCGCACGGTCGCCGTCGGCTCGGCCCTCGAGGACCCGGCGCAGCTGCCCGCCCTCGCGGAGCTGCTCGCGCGGCGGTAGGGCGCGCACGCGACGCGGGCCCCGCCCGCGAGCGAGGCGACGGGAATCGTCGAGGGGCGAGATCGGCGTGCGAACGCGTCGATCCTGCACCGGGTTCGCCCGCTCGGCGACCCTCCGGGTGCGGAGCCGCGGGCACCCCGGACTGCTCGGAGCGCTCGCCGCTGACGCGTCCGGCACGGCCGCGCGCGAGCCGGCATCCGATTCGCATTAACTGTAAATCTTCTTTCCGGATTGTTTCCTTTCTGTTAGGGTCGTTTCCAGTAACGCCGGGACGACTTCTGCACCATGCGGCGTCACTGCACTTTCCACGCAATGAGGCAACGAAAGGAACGACGGAACGATGATTCGAACCAGACGCTCGCTGACCGCCGTGCTCGCCGCCGCGGCGGCCGCGGTCACGATCGCACTCGCAGGCTGCGCGCCGTCCGACTCGGGCGGGGGCGACACCGCCGTGCTCCGGGTCTGGGCCGGCAGCGCGACGCCCATCAACAACAACTTCAACCCCTTCGCGGTCGACACCGCCGTGCACGCGACCTACGGCGCGATCTACGAGCCCCTGTTCTTCTTCAACCAGCTGTCGGCCGACGCGCCCGTCGGCCTCATCGGCGAGAGCTACGAGTACAGCGCGGACGGCAAGACCCTCACGATCACGATCAAGCCCGACCAGCAGTGGAACGACGGCGAGCCCCTCACCGCCGAGGACGTCGCGTTCACCTTCACCTACGGCTCGAACGTCGACGAGCAGCTCGTCTCGTCGGCGGCGGTCGACGACACGACCGTCGTGCTCACCTACAGCGAGCCGAAGTTCACCGCCGCCTCGCTCATCCTCGGCTCCACCTGGATCGTGCCGAAGCACGTCTGGGAGGGCATCGAGGACTTCATGGGCGAGACGAATCCCCAGCCGGTCGGCTCGGGCCCCTACAAGCTCAAGGCGTTCACCGAGGCCGCGTACACGGTCGAGGCGAACGAGCTGTTCCGCGACGGCGCGCCAGCGGTGGAAGAGGTGCAGTACCTGGGCCTCGACTCGAACCAGTCGGCGCAGGACCTGCTCACGACCGGCAAGATCGACTGGGTCGGCCAGTTCATCGCGAACCCCGACGCGGTCACGTCGTCCGGCGACATCACGACGCTCAACGAGCAGCAGGACCCGACCGTGCTCATCACGTGCTCGAACGCCGAGCTCGGCTGCGCCGGCGCGCAGACCGACCCCGCCGTTCGCCAGGCGATCAACGTCGCCATCGACCGCGCGACGATCCGCGAGAAGGCCTTCGCCGGGCTCGCGGGCGAGTCGACGCCGTCCTTCACCCTGCAGCCCCGCGACGAGCAGTGGCTCTCCGATCCGGCGCTCGCGACGAGCCCCCAGGAGGCCGACGCGGCCGGAGCCGGCGAGATCCTCGAGGCCGCCGGCTACACGAAGGACGCCGACGGGTTCTACGGCAAGGACGGCACGGCGATCGAGATCGACCTCTTCTCGCCCGACGGGTGGACCGACTACAACGACGCCGCCAAGCTCATCTCCGAGCAGGCGGCCGAGGCCGGCATCCGGATCAACGCGCGCACCGTCTCCGACGCCGAGTACTGGACCCCGATCTCGGCCGGCGACTACCAGATGGCCATGTACGGCCTCACCCAGTCGCTCGTCGCCGACCCGTACTCGAACTACAGCGAGTACTTCGACGGCAAGTCGACGGCCCCCGTCGGCGAGGACCCGCTGGCGGGACAGAACTACTCGAGGTACTCGAACCCCGTGGTCGACGACGCGGTGCTCGCGGCGGGTTCGACCGAGGACGTCGCGACCAAGCAGGCCGCGTACGCCGCCATCCAGTCGGAGATCGCGCGCGACCTGCCGTACATCCCGGTGGTGCTGAACGCCTCGCAGGCATTCTTCAACACCGCGAAGTTCAGCGGCTGGCCGAGCGAGTCCGACCTCTACGCGGCGCCCCTGCCGTACCTGTCGGCGGCATCGGCGGTCGTGCTCACCCACCTGACGCCCGTCGAGAAGTAGGCCGACGGTGACCACCCTGCTCCGCGCCGGAGAGGAGGCGAGCTGATGTTCTACGTCCGTCGGATCGCGTTCTACCTCGTCACCTTCTGGGCCGCGATCTCGTTGAACTTCCTGCTGCCCCGGCTGCTGCCGGGCGACCCCGCCGCGATCATGCTCGGCAAGCTCCGCCGGGCGAACGGGGGCCGTCCCCTCTCCGAGGAGACGGTGGAAGCGATCCGGTCGATCCTCGGCGCGGAGCAGGGGATGTCGCTGTGGGACCAGTACCTCGCGTACTGGGGTCGCCTGCTCCAGGGCGACCTGGGCGTCTCCTCGACGCGGTACCCGGCCTCGGTCGCCGACCTCATCGCGAGCGCGCTGCCGTGGACGGTGATCCTCGTCGGCACCGCGACCGTCATCTCGTTCGTGATCGGCATCGTCGCCGGCGCGTGGGTGGGCTGGAAGCGGGGCACCTGGCTCGACCATCTCGTGCCCGTCACGACCGTCTTCCAATCCATCCCGTACTTCTGGCTCGCACTCGTGCTCGTCGCGGTCTTCTCGGTGCAGCTCGGCCTGCTTCCGATCATCGGGGGCTACGACGTGTTCGAGTTCCCGGCGGGCCCCGAGTGGAGCTGGGCGTTCTTCGCGAGCGCCGTGCAGCACGCCATCCTGCCCGCGATCACGATCGTGATCTCGTCGGTCGGCGGCTGGCTGCTCGGCATGCGCAACATGATGGTCTCCACGATGTCGGAGGACTACGTCGTCACCGCGGAGGCGAAGGGGCTGACGCCGCGCCGCATCCGCGGCCGGTACGCCTCGCGCAACGCCATGATCCCGAGCCTCGCCGGCTTCGGCATCGCACTCGGCTTCGTGGTCGCCGGCTCGATCGTGATGGAGCAGGTGTTCAGCTACCCCGGCATCGGCAAGCTCATGATCCAGGCGGTCCAGGGGCTCGACTACGCGCTCATGCAGGGCGTGTTCCTCGTGATCACGCTCACGGTGCTCGTGGCGAACTTCGCGATGGACCTCGTGTACGGCTTCATCGACCCGAGAGCGAGGCACAATGGCTGACCCGCAGACCACCGAACGGCTCACCGACACCCCGACCGAGTCGCCGGCGACGGCCGCCGCCGTCCGGGCCGTTGCGCGCGACCTCGCCGCCCAGGAGGCCTTCGACGCGGCGACCACGACCGCCGCGGTCGCGGCCTCGCGCGGTCGCCGGCGCGGAAGCTGGGCCCACCTGCTGCCGAGGCGCTCGGCCAAGCTCGTCATCGGCCTCGCGATCGTCGGCGCGATCGTGGCGTTCGGCCTCTTCGGCCCGCTCATCGCGCAGCCTCCGCGCGACTCCGACAACCCGGCCCTGCTGCCGCCGAGCCCCGAGCATTGGCTGGGCACGACGAAGCTCGGCTACGACGTGTTCTCGCAGCTCGCGTGGGGCACCCAGGGATCCCTCTTCATCGGCATCGTCGCGGGCGTGGTGTCGCTCGTGCTCGCCATCGTGTTCGGTGTCCTCGCCGGGTACTTCGGCGGCTGGGCCGACGAGATCCTCACCCTGTTCACGAACATCATCCTCGTGATCCCCGGCCTGCCCGTGGCGATGGTGATCGCCGCGTACGTGCAGGGCGCCGAGGGGCTCGGGCCGCTCGCCCGCAGCTCGTTGCTCGTGGCACTCGTGCTCGGCATCACGAGCTGGGCGGGGGCCGCGGTCGTGCTGCGCGCCCAGTCGAAGTCGCTGCGCACCCGCGAGTACGTCGCCGCGGCACGGGTCGCGGGCGAGGGGCCGATGCGGGTCATCTTCGTCGAGATCCTGCCGAACCTCGTGCCGCTGCTCGCCGCGCAGTTCATCTTCGGCATCATCTTCGCCGTGCTCGGCGAGGCCGGGCTCTCCTACCTCGGCCTCGGGCCGACGGGGTCGATCACCCTCGGCACGATGCTCAACGACGCGCAGACCGGCCAGGCCGTCGGCAGCGGCGCGTGGTGGTGGTTCGTGCCGCCGGGCGCCATGATCGCCCTGCTCGGTGCGGGGCTCGCGCTCATCAACTTCGCGATCGACGAGGTCGTGAACCCGAAGCTGCGCCTCGCGCCGCAGGCGGCGCGACGCCAGCGCCGCGCGGCGAAGGCCGGCCGCGGCGTCGCCGACGCGGGAGCATTCGCATGAACCGCGCCGAGCCCGTGCTGACCGCCCGCGGAGTGTCGATCGAGTACGAGGTCGATCCGCCCGTCAAGGCCGTGCGCAACGCCTCGCTGACGCTGCACCGCGGCGAGATCCTCGGCCTCGCGGGAGAGTCGGGGTGCGGCAAGACGACGCTCGCGTACGGACTGAACCGGCTGCTCAAGGCCCCCGCGCTCATGACCTCGGGCGAGGTCGTGCTGCACGACGTCGACGGCGACCTCGACGTGGTCGGGCTCTCGGGCGAGGCGCTCCGCACCTTCCGATGGAGCAAGGTGTCGATGGTCTTCCAGGGGTCGATGAACTCCCTGAACCCCGTGATGACCGTGCGCGCCCAGCTGCACGACGTCTTCACGACGCACCGTCCCGGCCTGCGTCGCGCCGAACGCGACGCGCGCAGCGCGGAGCTGCTCGAGCTCGTCGGGGTCGACCCGTCGCGGCTCTCCGCCTACCCGCACGAGCTCTCGGGCGGCATGCGCCAGCGCGTCATGATCGCGATGGCGCTCGCCCTCGACCCGCAGGTCATGATCATGGACGAGCCCACGACGGCGCTCGACGTCGTCGTGCAGCGCGGCATCATCCGCGAGATCATGCGCCTGCGCGAGCGGCTCGGCTTCGCCGTGATCTTCATCACGCACGACCTGCCGCTGCTCATCGAGATCAGCGATCGCATCGCGGTGATGCTCGAGGGCGAGATCGTCGAGCAGGGCGAGGCGGCCGAGATCTACCGCGACCCGCAGCATCCGTACACGAGGCGACTGCTCGCGAGCTTCCCGAGCCTGCGCGGCGACCGCGGCGACTTCGTGCGCCGGGGCGCGGGGGCGTCGGCCGCGTCCGTCGCGTCCGCCGCGACGGCTTCTTCGACCGACTCGGCCGCCGGAGGTGCCGCATGACCCGCATCGACCACCTGCACGGCCCCGAGCGGCTCGAGGCGCGCAACCTCGTGAAGGACTACCGGCTGCGCCGCGGCATGACCTTCACGACCCTCAACGCCGTGAAGGACGTGTCGTTCACCCTCGAGCCGGGTCGCACGGTCGCGCTCGTCGGCGAGAGCGGCTCGGGCAAGTCGACGATCGCCCGCATGCTCGCGAAGCTCGAGACGCCGAGCTCGGGCTCGGTGCTGCTCGACGGCCGCCCGACGACCGGACGCGGCGCGAGCCTCGCGCGGTACCGGCGCCAGGTGCAGATGGTCTTCCAGGATCCGTTCGCGTCGCTGAACCCGTTCCACACGATCCTCCATCACGTCGAGCGGCCCGTGCGCGTGCACCATCCCGGGCTCACGGCCGCCGGCGCCCGCGAACGGGCGTACGAACTCCTCGAGCGGGTGAGGCTCTCGCCGGCCGAGACGTTCGCCGACCGCCGCCCGCACGAGCTCTCCGGCGGCCAGCGGCAGCGCGTGGCGATCGCGCGGGCACTCGCGCCCGGCGCGCGGTTCATCGTCGCCGACGAGCCGGTCTCGATGCTCGACGTCTCGATCCGCCTCGGGGTGCTGAACCTGCTGGCCGAGCTCCAGCGCGAGTCGCAGCTCGGCGTGCTCTACATCACGCACGACCTCGCGACCGCCCGGCACTTCTCCGACGAGATCCTCGTGATGCACCGGGGAGAGATCGTCGAACGCGGGCCGTCCGACGAGGTCATCCTGCATCCGCAGCACGAGTACACGAAGACGCTGCTCGACGCGGCCGCCGATCCCGAGCGGCTCGGCGTGCTCCGCGACGAGGTCAGGAACGGGGGGTGATCCATCATTTCGGCAAGAAACCTTGAAGATAGAGTGAGTCGAGCCGGGCCGGAGGTCGCGGCCGACACGACCGGCATGGTCGACGGGATCGACGGGGGAGGGGCGGCGCCGATGAACCGGATCGATCCGGGCACGCCCACCTGGCTGCGCGCCCACAACGACCGCACGGCCTTCCGCCTCCTGCTCGAGCACGGACCGCTCACCCGGGCGCAGCTCGGCGAGCTCTCGGGCATGTCGAAGCCGACCGCCGCGCAGATGATCACCAGGCTCGAGCGCGTCGAGCTCATCCACGCGGTCGGCGAGGTCTCGGGCGGTCGCGGACCGAACGCCGTGAGCTACGGCGTGCGCACCGATCGGCTGACGGGGGTCGCGATCAGCGTGCTCGCCGACACGATCGAGGCGGTCGTCGTCGACGCCTCCGACGCGCCGCACCCCGTCGTCGAGACCCCGACGGCCGCATCCGGGCGGACGCCCGAGGGCGACGTGTCGGGGGCGATCGAGGCGGCGTGCCGCGCGGCCGGCGTACCGGTCGAGACCGTCGGCCTGGCGGCGATCGGCGTGCAGGCGGCGTTCGACGCCGACGGCGACGAGCTGTCGTTCACCGACACGCTGCCCGGCTGGCCGCAGCAGGGTTCGCGGGCGCGTCTCGAGGCGGCGCTCGGCCACACCGTGCTCATCGAGAACGACGTGAACCTCGCGGCCATGGCCGAGCGGGCCGGCGGCGTCGCGACCGACGTCGCGAGCTTCGTCCTCTTCTGGATGGGCGACGGCCTGGGCGTGGGCATCGACCTCGGCGGCGCGGTGCATCGTGGTGCGACCGGCGGCGCCGGCGAGATCGGGTACCTCGAGGTCGCGCGCGGGGCCGAGTCCATCGCGCCCGACGCGCACGACCTCACCGACCTGCTCGGCGGCCCGGCAGTCGCACGGATGCTCGGCGCGGCCCCGGGCACCCGGCTCGCCGACGCACTGCCAGGCCTCGCGGCCGATCCGGTCGCACTGGCCCGGCTCGCGGACCGCGCGGTGATCGCGATCGCACCGCTGCTCGCGGTGATCGACCCCGCCATGGTCGTGCTCGGCGGACCGACCGCCCGCGAGGGCGGCACTGCGCTCGAGGAGCTCGTCGCCGCGCGCATCGACTCGGCCGCCCACCCGCGGCTCGTCGTCCGCACGAGCGGCACCGACGACCACCCCGTGCTCCTCGGCGCACGTCAGCTGCTCGTCGACCGCATCCGCGACCGCCTCGAGGACGCCATCACGACCGCGGCCTGACGCCGCGCCGCATCGACGCACCCGCTCGGCTTCCGACGCCGCCCGCCCGGGAGGCCTCCGCCGTCCGGCGTCGCTCCGACCCTTCCCACGCTCTCACTCCCCATGACCGGAGGACCCATGAAACTCGCCATCGTCGGCGGCGGCTCGACCTACACACCCGAACTCATCGACGGATTCGCGCGCCTGCGCGAGGCCCTCCCGCTCGAGGAGGTGCGCCTCGTCGACCCCGACGAGTCGCGCCTCGCGCTCGTCGCGGGGATGTCGCGGCGCATGCTCGCCCACGCCGGCCACCCCGCCCGGGTGATCGGCACGACCGACCTCGTCGCGGGCGTCGCCGACGCCGACGCGGTGCTCGTCCAGCTCCGGGTCGGCGGGCAGCACGCTCGTCACGCCGACGAGACCTGGCCGCACGAGGTCGGCTGCATCGGGCAGGAGACGACCGGCCCCGGCGGGCTCGCGAAGGCGCTGCGCACGGTGCCCGTCGTGCTGCGCATCGCCGAGGCCGTGCGCCGGCACGCCAAGCCCGACGCCTGGATCGTCGACTTCACCAACCCCGTCGGCATCGTGACCCGGGCGCTGCTCGAAGCGGGGCACCGCGCGGTCGGCCTCTGCAACGTCGCGATCGGGTTCCAGCGCCGGTACGCGTCGCTCTTCGGCGTCGAGCACGATCGCGTGCACCTCGGCCACGTCGGCCTCAACCACCTCACGTGGGAGCGCAGCGTCACGATCGACGGGCGCGATCGGCTGCCCGAGCTGATCGCGGACCGGCTCGGCGACCTCGCCGACGAGGTGCACCTCGCACCGGAACTGCTCGCCCAGCTCGGCGTCGTGCCCTCGTACTACCTGCGCTACTACTACGCGCACGACGAGGTGCTGCGCGAGCAGCTGGCCGAGCCGAGCCGTGCCGAGGCGGTGCAGGCGATCGAACGCGAACTGCTGGGGCTCTACGCCGACGACTCCCAGCACGAGAAGCCCGCCGCCCTCGAGGGTCGCGGCGGGGCGTTCTACTCCGAGGCCGCGATCGAGCTGCTCGCCGCGATGCAGGGCGGTGCCGACCGGGCGCGCGTGGTGAACCTCCGCAACGACGGGGTGCTGCCGTTCCTTCCGGACGACCACGTGATCGAGGTGCCGGCCGTGTTCCGCGACGGGGGATTCGTCGCGGAACCGGTCGCGCCGCTCGCCGACGACCTCGCGGGACTCGTCTCGGCGGTCGCGGGCTACGAGCGCCTCGCGCTCGACGCGGCCGTGCACGGCGGGCGCGAGCGGGTGCTGCGCGCGATGCGGGCGCATCCGCTCGTGCTGCAGCACGACCGGGCCGAGCGGTTGACCGACCTCCTCCTGGCCGAGAACGCGCGATTCCTGGAGTGGGCGTGAGCGCCGTGGGCGTGCCCGCCGAGGGCGCCCCGGTCGTCGTCGCGGTCGACGGGGGCGGCTCGAAGACCGACGTCGTCGCGCTCGAGCTCGACGGCCGGGTCGTCGCGCACCGGCGCGGACCGGGCTCGAGCCCGCACTTCGAGGGACTCGACGCCTCGGCGGCCGTCGTCGACGCGCTCGTGCGATCGGTCGCGGGAGCGCGACCGGTGGCCCACGCGGGCCTCTACCTCTCGGGCCTCGACCTGCCGATCGAGATCGAGCGGTACGAGGCCGCCGTCGCCGGGCGCGACTGGGCCGCCGCCTCGCTGACGGTCGACAACGACCTGTACGCGCTGCTCCGTGCGGGAACCGACGAGTCCGACGCCGTCGCGATCGTGTGCGGCACGGGGGTGAACGCGATCGGGCTGCGCGCCGACGGCGCCGAGGTGCGGTTCCCGTCGCTCGGCCCGCTCTCGGGCGACTGGGGCGGCGGGTCGGGACTCGGCGAGGCCGTGCTCTGGCACGCCGCGCGCGCCGTCGACGGACGCGGTCCCGCGACCGCGCTCGTCGGGGAGATCGAGCGGCGCCTCGGCGTGGGCTCGGTCGGCGAGCTCATCGAGGGCCTGCATTTCGGCGACCGGGACGCCTCGGAGCTGATCGCGCTCGCTCCAGCGGTGTTCGAGGCGGCCGGGGCGGGCGACGCCGTCGCGATCGGGCTCGTCGACCGCCAGGCGACGGAGCTCGCGGCCTTCGCCCGGGCGTGCCTCACGCGCCTCGGGCTGCTCGGTCGCGCCGTGCCGGTCGTGCTCGGCGGCGGCATCGCGCGCTCGGGCGACGAGCGCCTGCTCCGAGGCATCCGCTCGGATCTCGCGGCGGCCGCGCCGCTCGCGCGCGTGACGGTCGTCGACGAGGCGCCCATCGTCGGGGCCGCGCTGCTCGCCCTCGCCGCGGCGGGCGCCGACGACGCCGCGCTCGCACGTGCGCGCGCCGGGGTCTCGTCCGCGACCGCCTCCGAGGCGGCCCTCCTCGACGCCTGACGCCGTCGCGGCCGTCGATGACGTCGGATGACGGATGACGGCGGGGGCGCCGGGGCGTACGCTCGCCCCATGGGCATCCCGCAGCGGTTCTCTCTCGTGACCCTCGGTGTCGCCGACGTCGAGGCGGCCACCGCGTTCTACCACCGGCTGGGCTGGCGCGAGGCGCGTTCGTCCGTGGCCGGCGAGATCACCTTCTTCGCCACCCCGGGCGGGGTCGTCGCGCTCTGGGAGACGGCCGAGCTCGCGAAGGACGCGGCGCTGCCGACGTTCCACGCGAACGCGCCCGGCTTCAGGGCGGTGGCGCTCGCGATCAACCTCGGCTCGCGCGAGGAGGTCGACGACGCCGTCGGCGACTGGGTGCTCGCGGGCGGGTCGATCGCGAAGGCGGCTGCGGAGACCGAGTGGGGCGGGTACAGCGGCTACGTCGCCGACCTCGACGGCAACCTCTGGGAGCTCGCCCACAACCCCGGGTGGCCGCTCGACGAGCGCGGGCTGCCGCAGCTGGGCTGACGAACGGGGCCGGCCCGGGGGCATCCGGGAAATGGGCCGGTCAAGGGCACCCTCGAACCCCAACTACACTCGAACGTGTGAATTCAGAGGAAACCGTCGACGTCGTGCTGATCGGCGGGGGCATCATGAGCGCGACGCTCGGCTCCCTCATCTCCCAGTTGCAGCCCGACTGGACGATCCGCGTCTACGAGCGCCTGGGCGAGGTCGCGCAGGAGTCCTCCAACGCCTGGAACAACGCGGGCACCGGCCACGCGGCGCTGTGCGAGCTCAACTACATGCCCGAGAACGCCGACGGCACCGTGAGCGCCGCCAAGGCGGTCTCGATCAACGAGCAGTTCCAGATCAGCCGGCAGTACTGGGCGTACCTCGTCGAGCACGGCGCACTGCCCGAGCCGCACAACTTCATCAACTCGACCCCGCACATGACCTTCGTGCGCGGCAAGGCGAACATCGAGTACCTGCAGAAGCGCGTCGCCGCCCTGAAGGACGAGCCGCTCTTCCCCGACCTCGAGTACACCGAAGACCTCGAGCGCATCGCCGAGTGGACCCCGCTCCTCGCGAAGAAGCGCCACCCGAAGGCGCGCGTCGCCGCGACCCGCATCGAAGCGGGCACCGACGTCGACTTCGGCGCCCTCACCAGGTTCCTCATGACCGACATGGCGAAGCGCGGCGCGTCGATCCAGACGAACCATCACGTCACCGGCCTCAAGCGACTGAAGAACGGCACCTGGCGGCTACGGCTGCGCCACACCGTCGGCAACACCCCGAAGACGGTGCACGCGCGCTTCGTGTTCGTCGGCGCGGGCGGTGGCGCCCTCGCCCTGCTGCAGCACTCGGGCATCCCCGAGATCAAGGGCTTCGGGGGCTTCCCGATCTCGGGCCAGTTCCTGCGCACCACCAACCCGAAGATCGTCGCCCAGCACCAGGCCAAGGTCTACGGCAAGGCCGCCGTCGGGGCGCCCCCGATGTCGGTGCCGCACCTCGACACCCGCGTCGTCGACGGTGAGACCGCCCTGCTCTTCGGGCCCTACGCCGGCTTCACGCCGAAGTTCCTGAAGACGAGTACCTGGTTCGACCTGCCCTTCTCGATCCGCCTGCACAACCTCGGGCCGATGATCCAGGTCGGCCTCAAGAACTTCGACCTCGTGAAGTACCTCGTCGGCGAGCTCATGGCGAACCGCGAGAAGAAGATGAAGGCGCTCCGCGAGTTCATGCCCACGGCCAAGACCGAGGACTGGGAGCTCATCACGGCCGGCCAGCGCGTCCAGGTCATGAAGAAGGACCCGGAGAAGGGCGGCATCCTGCAGTTCGGCACCGAGGTCATCACGGGCGCCGACGGCACGATCGCGGGCCTGCTCGGCGCCTCGCCGGGCGCTTCGACGGCCGCGCCGATCATGCTCGACGTGCTCTCGCGGTGCTTCCCCGACCGCATGGCCGACTGGGAGCCGAAGCTCCGCGAGATGATCCCGAGCTACGGCACCGAGCTCTCCGCCGACCCGGTCGCCGCCGAGGCATCGCTGAAGGCGACCGCGGAGGTGCTCGGCCTCACGGCCTGACACCGCCGCGCTCGAGGAGCAGAGCGCCTCGACGCCGATCCGGCGGGGCGTCCGTTTGCGCAGGCGACGCGCGCCCTGCTATGGTCGTGCACGCTATGAAGTGAGCACACCCCCTCGTCCCGCGCCTGAGGCGCCGTTGACGTCGGGTGTGCACACGGTCCTGATCGACCCGTGCTGATCGCGACAGCGGTCTCGTGCGCCCGCGTCCGGCAATGCCCGGCGGGATCCACTCCGCTCCCGAACGGTCGCCGCATCCGCGGCCGGCGCGCGGGCCGAGGCGCCGTCGAGGCCGCCCCGGCACCGCCGGTGCACCGGACGGACCGCGTCGTCGCCGTGGCATCCGGCGGCCGTTCGGGAGCTCTCGCGAAGGGCGGACCCCTTGGCTGTACATCTCTCCTATTCGAACCACCTCCGGGCCGACGGACTCTCGGTCTCCTATCCCGACCGGCGCGTCTTCGCCGACCTCGGCTTCGCGGTCGCCCCGGGCGACCGACTCGGCCTCATCGGCGAGAACGGCGTCGGCAAGTCGACGCTGCTGCGCCTCCTCGCCGCCGACCACGGCGCGGATGCCTCGGGCGCGGAGCCGCTCGACCGCGCCGAGGTCGCCGGGCGGATCACGCGGCCGCGCCGCACCGGCCTGCTCGCGCAGGAGCTGCCGTTCTCGCCCCACGCTCGCGTCGACGTCGTGCTCGAGGCGGCGCTCGCCGAGGTGCGCGCCATCGAGCGCGAGCTCGACGACGCCGCCGCCGCGCTCGGTGCGGGACCCTCGACGGGCGACCGGCACGAGCCCGCCGAGGCCTGGGCCGATGCCGCCGCGTCGCGCTATGCGGCCGCACTCGACGCGGCCGAACGGGCCGAGGTCTGGACCGCCGAGGCCCGGCGCGACGAGCTGCTCGACGGGCTCGGCGTCGCCGGGCTCGGGCTCGGGCGGCGCATCGACGAGCTGTCGGGGGGCCAGCGCTCGCGGTTCGCGCTCGCGGCGCTCCTCCTCTCGGCGCCCGACGCGCTGCTGCTCGACGAGCCGACCAACCACCTCGACGATGCCGCGGCCGAGTTCCTGGAGGGGCGCCTGCGCGCCTTCGCCGGACCGGTCGTCTTCGCGAGCCACGACCGGGCGTTCCTCGATCGCGCCGCGACGGGGCTGCTCGACCTCGACCCGGGGCGGCAGGGCGCGCTCGCCGCGTCGGCTGCGGCCGGCGGGGCGGGTTCCGCGGATGCGGCGGCGCGGGGCGGCACGCTCGGCGGCACCGTCTTCGGCGGCGGGTTCAGCGAGTTCCTCGACGTGAAGGCCGAGGAGCGATCGCGCTGGCAGCGCCAGTACGACGACGAGCAGGACGAGCTGCGGCGCCTGCGGGCCTCGATCGGCGGGACGGCTCGCAACGTCTCGCACGGGCGTGCGGCGACCGACAACGACAAGTTCCTCAAGTACTTCAAGGGCGAGAACGTCGAGCGTTCGATCGCTCGCCGGGTGCGCAACGCGGAGCAGCGGCTCGCGACGCTCGAGCGCGAGCAGCTGCGCCGGCCGCCGGCGCCGCTCGAGTTCGCCGGCATCCCCTCGGGATCGCAGGCGTTCGACGCGTCGGCCGGGCTCCTCGTCCATGTCGACGACGTTGAGGTCGAGGGCCGGCTCCGGCTCGAGCGCCTCCAGCTCGAGCCGCTCTCGCGCCTGCTCGTGACGGGGGCGAACGGGGCGGGCAAGTCGACCCTCCTCGGGGTGCTCGCCGGCGCCGTCGCCGCCGACCGCGGCACGGTGCAGCGGCGCAAGGGGCTGCGGGTGCAGCTGCTCGAGCAGGATGTCCGCTTCGCCGACCTCGATGCGACGCCGCGCGCGACGTACGAGCGGGTGCTCGGCGAGCGTCGCGCGGAGCAGGTGCCGCTCTCGGGGCTCGGCCTGCTCGCTCCACGCGACCTCGACCGGCCGGTCGGGGCACTCTCGGTCGGGCAGCAGCGCCGGCTCGCGCTCGCCCTGGTGCTCGCGCGGCCGCCGCACGTGTTCCTCCTCGACGAGCCGACGAACCACCTCTCGCTCGCGCTCGCGACCGAGCTCGAGGAGGCGCTCGGCGGCTATCCCGGCGCGGTCGTCATCGCGAGCCACGACCGCTGGCTGCGGCGACGGTGGGCGGGGGAGCGGCTCGAACTGCGGTCGGGCTCCGCGGTGTCGGCCGCGGGCGCCCGCTGAGTCCGCGGATGCCCCGGGGTCGCGCCCGGGGCATCCGTCGTCACCGAGCCGCGCGCGGACCACTTGCGCGAGATTCGAAAGTATGTTCGAATGAATGCGTGCGGTGGAGCGGGCAGGAGCTGGGGGTCGACCAGGTCGACGCGCTCCCCGGCCTCGCCCGACTCAACAACCTCGTGCGCTCGGTGCAGACGCCCGAGTTCGCCGGGGTCACCTTCCACGAGGTGCTCGCGAAGTCGGCGCTGAACCGGGTCCCCGGCCAGTCGATGATGCCCTTCGGGTGGACGATCAACCCCTATCGGGGCTGCAGTCACGCATGCCTGTACTGCTTCGCGCGCCCGACGCACGAGTATCTCGACCTCGACGCGGGCGACGACTTCGATCGGCAGATCATCGTGAAGGTGAACGTCGCCGAGGTGCTCGGCCGCGAACTCGCCCGGCCGTCATGGCGGCACGAGCCGGTCGCGCTCGGCACGAACACCGACCCGTACCAGCGGGCCGAAGGCCGCTACGAGCTCATGCCGGGCATCATCGACGCACTCACGACGAGCGGCACCCCGTTCAGCATCCTCACGAAGGGCACGCTGCTGCGTCGCGACCTGCCGCTCATCGCGTCCGCCGCCGAGCATGTGCCGGTCGACCTCGCGATGTCGATCGCGATCCACGACCACGAGCTGCAGCAGTCGCTCGAACCGGGCACGCCGTCCACGAGAGCGAGGCTCGCGACCGTGACGGCCGTTCGCGAGGCGGGGCTCGACTGCGCGGTGTTCCTCATGCCCGTGCTGCCGTACCTCACCGACACGCGGGCGCATCTCGACGAGGCGCTGCGGCAGGTGAAGGCCGCCGGGGCCACGAGCGTGCTCTACGCCGCGCTGCACCTGCGCGGGTCGGTGAAGCCGTGGTTCATGCAGTGGCTCGAGCGCGAACACCCCGAGCTCGTGCAGAGATACCGTTCGATGTACTACGGCAACAACGCCTACGCGCCGAAGGAGTACCGGCAATGGCTCGGCCGGCGGATCCATCCGCTGATCCGTGCGCACGGTCTCGAGCGCGGCATCGAAGACCCGGTCACGGGCGGTATCCGGTCGACGACCGCACCCGTCGACCGGTGGACCCGTCCGGGGCGGGGAGCGCGACCGGCCGGCGCAGGCGGCGGTCGCACGTCCGGCTCGGTCGGGTCGACGCCGACGCTCGAGCTGCCGCCCGAACTGGGCGCGATCGCCGACCCCGCCGCCCTGTTCTGACCCCCGTTCCGAGCGAGACGACGCGGCCGAGTGCATGAAGATGCGCGAAATCCCGCCGAACTGAGATAATTCGCTGAGTCCGATCGGCTCGCGAAGATCGGGCGCTGCTCGCGAGTGGAGGTTCACGATGAGCCTGGGGTTGCCGGGGCACCTCGCGCGCGACAGCCTGAGTCGAGCACTCGCCTTCGCCGGGCACTGCGCCGCGTTCGCGTGCCTTGCGATCACGATCGTCGTGAGCGTCCTCGTGGCCACCGTCGGCGAGCGACCGAACGCGTGGACGGGCGCCGCGCTCGCGGCCGTGATGGTGCTCGCCCTCGGTGCGGTCGCCCTGTATCCGACCGTCACGCTGACGGTGCTGGCGCTCGTCGTCGGCACCGGGGCGACGATCGCCTTTACGATGCTCGTGATGGAGCCCGGGGGCTTCGAGTCGACCAACAACGCGGTCCTCGCCCTGCCGAGGATCGCGCTCCTGCTCGTCGGAGGCGCCGGCAGCGGCTCGCTCATCGCGATCGTCTGGGCCACGCTCGGCTACGCGCTCGGCGAGGCGGCCGCGTTCCTCGGCGTCGCCCTCGTCGGCGGCAGCTACGAGCCGAGCACGGCGGCCGCGGCGGCGTTCGGCATCCTGCTCGTCGTGCGGATCTTCGACGGCGTCTCCCGTCGCTCCGACCCCCGTCAGGAGACGGGGCTGCACCGTGCGAGCCAGCAGACCCGTGAGCTCGCCATCCGCCACGACTACGAGCTGCGGGCGACGGCGAGGCTGCACGACACGGCGCTCAGCCACCTCGTCGCGATCGCCGCGGCCGGGTCGGGAACCGTCGACGAACGCCTGCGCGCCGGGATCCGCCAGGATCTCGGCCTCATCGTCGGGCGCGACTGGGCCATCGACCACTCGGGACAGGCGACGGGGAGCGATCGCGGCAGCCTCCGGCGTCCCGCTCCTCTCCACGGGCCCGCGCCGAACGGCGCGGCGGGCCGCGGCCGGTTCGCGCGGCGCGGCGGCGTCGGCGCGGCCATCCGCTCGCGGCCCGCGCCCGAGGCCGCCGAGTCGCGCGCCGACGGCACCGCGACGCTCGTGCAGGCCTTCGCCGCGGCCGAGAACGCCGGGCTCGACGTGCGCGTCACCGGCGACCCCGAGATCCTGCACGTGCTCGGTCCGGGGCGCGCCGAGGCACTCGACGCGGCCGTCGCGCAGTGTCTCATCAACGTCGCCCGGCACGCCGGCGTCGACGAGGCCGAGCTCGCGCTCGGGCTCGGCGGCGGCGAGGTCACGATCGCGGTGATGGACAGCGGCGTCGGCTTCGACGAGAGCGAGGTGCCCGATGACCGGATCGGGCTGCGCACCTCGATCCGTGCCCGAATCGAGCAGCAGGAGGGCACCGTGCGGCTCTGGTCGACCAAGGGCATCGGCACCACCATCGTGCTGACGGTGCCCGAGGGCGGAGCATGATGCGCCTGACGCAGCAGGAGGCCGACCCGATCGGCGGCATCACGGCGGCGCCGATCGTGGTCATCGGGTCGGTTCTCGCGCTCGGTACCGCGGTCACGCTCACCTGGGTGCATCGCGCCGAAGTGGGCTCGCCGATCGCGGCCATCCTCGCGATCCTCCTGGTCGCCGCGGCCGGCGCGGTCGCCTCGATCTCGGCGGCGCCGTCGCGCGCGCCGTTCACGGCCGAGCGGCTCTGGGTCGTGGTGACCCTGGCCGTCGGCGCGGCGATCGCCGAGTACACCAGCACGGTCGGCTCGAACCGCTACCTCTACGACGACTTCGGCCCGGTCGTGATCGGCATGCTCATCCTCGCGGTGGCGCCGTACTGCACGTGGGTGTCCCTGGCGCTGGCCGGAGTGCTCGCCTCGATCGTGCTGTCGATCCTGGTCGTGGGCGCGTCGAGCTACATCGCGGCGGACGCGCCGGTCGGCGCCCTCGTCGCGGTGAACGCGTCGCCGGTCATCGCGCTCTCCGCTGCTGCGGCGGGGTACGCCTACGCGATCATCGCCGAGACCCTCGCCTGGCAGCGCGAGGCGAACCGGGCGGCGCTCCAGCGCGACACCGAGCTGCGCGCCGGCATCGCACGCTCCGTGCAGCAGAGCCGGGTCTCGGTGCTCGGTCGCGAGGTGCTGCCGTTCCTCGCCGGCGTCATGACCGCCGAGCGCATCTCGGTCGCCGAGGCCGATCGCGCCCGCGAGCTCGCCGAAGAACTGCGCCGGGCGCTGCGGGCCGGGCTCGAGTCGACCTGGCTCGACGACCTCGCCACCAACCTCCGGCTCGCGCGCGGCATCGAGACGCTCGTGGACGACCCGTCCGGAGCGGCCGACCTGCTCGGCGACGACCAGCGCTCCGCGCTCACCGCACTCATCACCTGGCTCGCCGAACCTGGGCGTTCCGAGCGCATCGCGGTCTCCCTCGTGACCGACCTCGACGGCGGCCGGATCGTGATTTCGGCCGTTCCCGCGGGCCGCCCGCCGGCGAAACGCGAGATCGATCGTTTCATCGCCGTGGCGCGCGCCGTTTCCTTGGGTGCCGAATCGGCCTCGACGCGAGAGAATGTACGTGTGGAGCTGAGTTATGTCATCGATTGACGCGGTCCCGGAGCATCGGCACCGGCTCGCGATCCTCGACGACCACAGTCTGATCGTCGACAGTCTCGCGCGGTGGTTCATCGATCGTGCGGTCGACTTCGACGTGGTCGTGACCGCGACCTCGTGGATGGATCTCGTGCGCAGTCCCGAGTTCCCGGTCGACATCGTCCTCATGGACCTCCAGCTGCCCGACGGCGTGTCGATCGAGTCCCGCATCAGGGCCTGCCGCGCCGCGGGCGCCAGGGTCATCGTGGTGACCGCGCTCGACGACGACGACTCGCGCGAGCGCAGCATGGCCGCGGGCGCGGCCGGGTTCGTCTCGAAGACCCTCCCGGCCGAGGTGCTCGTCGACTACGCCCGCCGCGTCATGCGCGGCGAGCGCCTTCCGCGGCAGGCGTCCCGGCTCGGCGTCCGGCGCGCCGGCGAGCCCGGCGTCGGCGGTGCGGTGCCGACGATGTCCGGCGTGCACCTCAGCCCCGCCGAGGAGAAGGCGCTGCGCTATTACGCGCAGGGGCTGAGCACGCTCGAGGTCGGCCAGCGCATGGACGTCGGCTACGAGACCGCGAAGACCTACCTGCGACGGGTGCGCGAGAAGTACGCGAAGGTCGGCCGCCCGGCGAGCCGCAAGGCGGAGCTCATCCGTCGAGCGGCGGAGGACGGGTTCCTCGAGTAGATGGCGAAACTGTACTTCCGCTACGGCGCGATGAACTCCGGCAAGTCGACGGCATTGCTCCAGGCGGCGTTCAACTACGAGGAGCGCGGGCATCGCGTGCTGCTCGCGAAGCCCGCGATCGACACGAAGGGCGATCGCGACATCGTCTCGCGCCTCGGGGTCGTCCGCGAGGTCGACTTCGTGATCGAGCAGGATGCCCCGGTGCTCGACCGGTTCCAAGGGCATCGTACGAGGGTGATCGAGGAGTCGGGCCGTGACGTGAGCTGCCTGCTGGTCGACGAGGCGCAGTTCCTCTCGTCGGAGCAGGTCGACGACCTGCTCCGCATCGCGCTCATCGACGGCATCCCGGTGCTCGCCTACGGCATCCGCACCGACTTCCAGACGGTCGCATTCCCCGGCAGCCGACGCCTCCTCGAGGTCTCGCACTCGCTCGAGGAGCTGAAGACGATCTGTCGTTGCGGTCGCAAGGCGATCTTCAACGGCCGCAGTGTCGACGGGCGGTACATCTTCGACGGCGACCAGGTCGCCATCGACGGCGTCGAGGTCGAGTACGAGTCGCTCTGCGGCGTCTGCTACCTGCAGGAGTCGGGCGGCGTGCTCAACGGGCGCCACTGACGGGTCGCGCGCGCTCGCCGCGGAACACCACGTGGTGGTAGAGGACGAAGCGCGCGACGACCACGATCGCGATGCTCCCGAGGTTGACGACGTTCACCGCGACCGGCCCCGCCTCCCGCCCGAGCAGCGCGGAGGCCGCCGCGACACCGGCCCAGACGAGTACCGCGCCGAGCACCGTGCAGAGCGCATTGACGATCACGAACAGCGTGATCTCGACCGCTCGGCTGTGCCCGCCGCGGTCGCGGAACGTCCACTCCCGGTTGCCGAAGTACGCGTTGACGAGTGCCACGAGCGAGGCGACGATCTTCGCCCACACCACGTCCCAGCCGAGTCCGAGGTAGAGCGCGTTGAAGACGCCGATCTCGATCAGCGTCGAGACGGCGCCGACGGTGAGGAACCGGGCGCCGAGCCCGGCCACGCGGCGCCAGCGGGCTCGGGTCGACATCTCCACTACGCTACTACCCAACGCCCGTGCGGTGAGCGCACGGCCAGCGAATCCGAGGAGTCGACGTGCGGCTGAGGCATCTCGTCGTAGTGATGCCCGCGTACAACGAGGCGGAGGGCATCGGCGGCTTCCTGCGTGAGATCGGCGCCGACCTCGAGCCGCTGGCCGAGACGCTCGAGCTCGTCGTCGTCGACGACCGGTCGACGGACGACACGGCACTGGCGCTGGCGGCGGTCGCCGAGGAGCTCCCCGCGTTGCGGGTCATCACCGCGGACACGAATCGCGGGCACGGGCCGACTGCGCTGGCGGCCTACCGGGCGGGGCTCGAGGGCGGGGGCGAGCTCGTGGTGCACGTCGACGGAGACGGGCAGTTCGCCGGAGCCGATCTCGCGAAGCTCGTGCGCGCCGCGGTCAGCACCGGCGCGGACGTCGTGCACGGCGTGCGAACCGGGCGAACCGACCCCTGGTTCCGTCGGGTGCTCACCCTCACGGTCGGCGCCGTCGTGGCGATGGCGGCAGGGCGTCGCATCCCCGACGTGAACACGCCCCTCCGGGCGTATCGTCCGGCCGCCCTCGCCGAACTGCTGTCGGCCGTTCCCGCCGACGCGCTGGTGCCGCACGTGCACTTCTCCATCGCCGAGGCCAGGCGGGGCTACCGGGTGCGCTACCTGCGCGTATCGAGCCTGCCGCGGCGCGGCGGAGACGCGCAGGGCACGATGTGGACCGAGGCCGGCGTCGGGCCGGCCCGGACGCCGAGGCTGCCGCCGCCCCGGCTCCGTCGTTTCGCCCGCCAGGCCGCGATCGAACTGTGGCGGGTCTCGTTGAAGCCGAGGCCCACGGCGTGAGCCGGCTCGGCTCGTCCGCCCTCGGCCGCGACGGCCGGATCAGCACGGGAGCACTCCTGTGGTGGGTCGTCGTCATCGCCGTGGTCGCGGCGAACCTCGCGGTCCTCGTCCCCGCGTTCACGACCGTCCGGCTCTGGGAGGACGAGGCGTTCAACCTCACCGTCCCGCTCAACCTGCTGCGCGGGCTCGGCTACGCGAGCGACGGAACGCTCTCCGGGAGCGAGCTCACCCCGTTCGACGTGCGGATCTCGACCGGCCCCGTCATGCTGTTGCCCGTCGCCGCGCTCATCGGCCTGGGCATCGATCCCGTGGTGGCCGGGCGCCTCGTCGGCCTCGCGGGGTACGTGCTCCTCATCGGCGCCCTGTGGGTGATCGGTCGCCGGCTGGGCGGCCGGTGGGCGGGCCTCGCCGCGGCATCCGTCCCGCTCGCCTTCGCGGCCGACCCGTTGCCCTCGCCGATCCAGACGCCCGTCGACGTACTCGGCGAGGTCACCACCGCCGGCCTCCTGGCCGCCGCGCTCGCCGTCGTGCATCGGCGCCCCTGGCTCGCGGGACTGCTCGCCGGCCTCGCGGTGCAGACGAAGTTCATCGCCGTCCTCGCGTTGCCCGCGTTCGCGATCGCCGCGCTGTTCGACGCCCCAGGAGCGACCCTCCTCGCGCGTGCGCGGCGCGCATGGCCGCGAGTGCTCGCCGCCGCGGCCTGCGCCGCCGCGCCGACCATCGCGTTCGAGATCGCCAAACTCGCTGCGCTCGGGCCCGCGGGGTGGTACGCCAACCTGCGGGACTTCAGCTGGTTCCTGCGCGGAGGCGGTCAACGGGGCTACGCCGTGCCTCCGATCGAGAAGCTCCAGGCACTGCTTGCGGCCTGGCATCTGCCCTGGTGGCTCGTCGCGGCCGTCCTCGTGGTCGCGATCGTCCTGGCGGTGCTCGGCCTGCGGGCGGTGCTGCACGACCCCCGGCTGCTCGCGCGGCCCGGCGGCTCGTCGGCCGCACCCCGGGAGTTCGCGGTGGTGACGGGCGCAGCGCTGCTCGGGCTCCTGACCTTCCTGA
Organism: Agromyces sp. NPDC058104; assembly: GCF_042884835.1. NCBI lineage: Bacteria > Bacillati > Actinomycetota > Actinomycetes > Micrococcales > Microbacteriaceae > Agromyces > Agromyces sp. NPDC058104. The sequence continues at coordinate 1,093,134 of NZ_JBHVTD010000002.1, forward strand.
TCTGGTGGCCGCTCTCGATGCACACGCCGAGCTGGCTGCGCCATCCCGCTCCCGCCGTGCTCGCGTTCGGGCCGGTGCTCGTCGCCGCGACCATCGCGCTCGCGCGGATCGCGCTCACCCGGCGACGAGCGGACTCGCCGTCGGGCGCCATCCCCGGCGAGCCCGGTCCGACGCGGTCGACATCGGCGGGTCGATCCGGTCGCATCGTCGCGATCGCCCTCGGCTTCGCCGGCATCGCGCTGCTCGCCGCCTCGCTCGGCGGGCGCATCGCCGCTCCCGCGTACGGCGCGTGGGAGACGCTCGGCGACCAGCGCGCGGCCGCCGAGGACATCGCCCGGTCGAACGACGAGCTCGGCGTGGTGCGGCTCGCGAGTCCGTGGGGCGGGGAGGTCAGCGTCGTCGTCCTCTCCGGTGCGCACGCCGGGCTCGTGGACGCCGGAGAGGCCGTGGTGGGCGACCCGCAGGTCTGGCACGAGTCGCACCGCCCCGAGGCCTGCGACTCGCTGCTGCTCACCGGTCGATACCGCGTGTGCGCGCCTCCGGACTAGCGCGGGCCGATCGTCGGATGCGATCGTCGGACGCGGACGCGGACGCGGCGGGTCATGGACGTGGAGGGGTCACGGGCGGGCATGCGGGTCCGCGGGCGACGATCGACGAGCCGGCGTCTGGCGCCGGCGCCGAATCCGCGTGATGATGGACGTGGGAGGGCGCCGCATGAGCGAGATCGTCGTCGGGGTCGGCACCGCGGAGGGCGCGGGTCTTCGGGCCGTGCGGTGGGCCGCAGAACGTGCGAGCGCCCGGTCCGCCCGCTTGCGGCTCGTGCACGTCGTCGACGAGGCGATCGAGTCGGGCGGCGATGCGCGGCTGCTGCTCGCGGCGCTCGAGGGCGCCCGCGCCACGCTCGACGAGGCACTCGAGGTCGCCCGTCGCGTCGATCCCGACCTCGCCGTCGTCAGCGACCTCGAGCAGGGATCGCCGATCGAGGTCTTCGAGCGGTGCTCGCGAACCGCGGACCTCCTCGTCGTCGGCAGCGACTGGCACGGCGGGCGCCGCGCGAGTCGGCGCGGGGTCCACAGCCTCCGCGTCGCGGCGGCGAGCCGGGTGCCCGTCGTGGTCGTGCCCGACATCGACGTCGCGATGCGCACCGGCATCGCCGTCGGGGTCGACGGCTCGGAGGTCGGTGCGCGCGCCCTCGCATTCGCGGCGGACGAGGCCGAGCGGCGCGGCTGGCCGCTCATCGCGGTGCACGCCTGGGATCTCGTGCCGTTGTCGGGCGGGGAGTACGGCTACGGGGGAGCCATGGTGGCCGTCGACGACCTGACCGAGGCCGCCCACGACGTGCTCGAGGCGGCGCTCGCGCAGACCATCGCCGACCGGCCCTCGCTCGAGATCGACCGGCGCGTCATCGCCGGCGACCCCGTCATCGCCCTCTCGGACGCGGCTGAGGAGGCCGCACTGCTGGTCGTCGGCAGCCACGGCCGGGGCGCGCTCGCCCGCTTCCTGCTCGGATCGGTGAGCCACGGCGTGCTCGCGCACCTCGAAGCCCCCACGGTCGTCGTCCGGTGACGGTGCCGGCCGGGCTGAGCGCGCGAGTGCGCGACCTGCCCGCGCCGAGGGTCGACGGCATCGACGCGGCACGCGGTCTCGCCCTGATCGGCATGTTCATCGCGCACGTGGCGCCCGTCGCAGCCGCTCCCGAGGCCGCGGAGCTCCTCGCGATCGCCGATGAGCGACCGCGACTGCTGTTCGCGCTCACGGCCGGCTTCGGGCTCGGCTTCCTCACCGGGGCAGTCCGCCCCGTCGTCGAGGGACGAGGGGTGCTCCGCCGCCAACTGGCCGTGCGCGCGGTCATCCTGATCGCGCTCGGCCTCCTCATCGCCGCCACGCTTCGCCCGCTCGTCTTCATCATCCTCGACGTCTACGGCGTGGCGTTCCTCGTCATGCTCCCGCTGCTCTTCCTGCCGGCTCGCACGGCCCTCGCGATCGGTGCCGGCCTGCTCGCGGTGACCCCGGGTCTCGCGACGGCGGTCCAGTACAGCGCCGACCTCATGTCGGCGCGCGAGGGCGGGCCGCGCCTGGTGTACGACTGGATGCTGACCGGCGCGTATCCGGTGATCGTCTGGGTACCGGTCATGCTCATCGGGCTCGGGCTCGCACGGCTGGGCGCGGCGGATCCGCGCGTGGTGCCGCGGTACGCGCTCGCCGGGGCCGTCACCGCGGCCGTCATGCTCCCGCTCACGCGGCTGCTGCCCGCCGAGGCCGACGCCACCGCGTCGACGGCCGAGCACGCGGTCTCGGCTTCGGCCCTCGCCCTCGGCAACGTGGGTCTCGGGCTCGTCGTCATCGCGGCGACGGTGACGCTCACGGCGCTCGCGCGTCCTGCGGTGCGGCGGGTCGCCGGTGCCGTGCTGTCGCCGGTGACGGCGATGGGGGCGATGCCGCTCACGATCTACACGCTCCACCTCGTCGTGATCTCCGGGGCGAAGCGGGTCGAGGGCCGATTCCTGACCGACGACTCCTGGGCCCTGACGATCGGGCTCATCGTCGGGAGCATGGCGTTCGCCTGGCTCTGGCAGCGGTTCCTCGGACGCGGACCCCTCGAGCGGCTGCTCCGTGCCGCGAGCGGACGTGGCCGGGTGAGGCCGACCGCGCGGGTCGACGGTCCGACGCGTTGACGGACGGACGGCGGCGAGCCGGTGAACCCCGAGCGACGTCCGGCGGTTCCCGGCGACTGCCGATGCGCGTGCAGGAGAATGGAAGTCACCTGAGCGAAAGGGTCATGCGATGCGCATCTCGGTGATCGGCTGCGGCTACCTCGGTGCCGTGCACGCCTCGGCGATGGCCGAGCTCGGGCACCACGTCATCGGCGTCGACGTCGACCCCTCGAAGATCGCCGCCCTCGCAGCCGGACGTCCGCCGTTCTTCGAGCCCGGGCTCGCCGAGATCCTCGCGTCCGCGACGGCGAGCGGTCGGCTCCGCTTCTCGACCGACGTCGCCGATGCGGCCGATGCCGAGGTGCACTTCCTCGCGGTGGGCACCCCGCAGGCGGCCGACAGCAACGCCGCCGACCTCCGCTACGTGGACGCGGCCTTCGACGCCCTCGTGCCCCACCTGGCCGAGGGGGCGCTCATCGTCGGCAAGAGCACCGTCCCCGTCGGGACGGCCGGGCGCCTCGCCGAGCGTCTCGCCGAGCTCGCACCGCACGCCGCCCTCGCCTGGAATCCCGAATTCCTCCGCGAGGGCTTCGCCGTGCGCGACACGCTCGAGCCCGATCGGCTCGTCTACGGCGTCGGCGACGACCACGCGGCATCCGTGCTCGACCAGGTCTACCGCGCCGCGATCGAGGCGGGCACCCCCCGGATCGTCACCGACTACGCGACCGCCGAACTCGTCAAGGTCGCGGCGAACGCCTTCCTCGCGACGAAGATCAGCTTCATCAACGCGATGAGCGAGATCGCGGATGCCTCGGGCGCCGATGTGACGGCGCTCGCCGACGCGATCGGACACGACGCGCGTATCGGTCGGCGCTTCCTCAACGCGGGGGTCGGGTTCGGCGGCGGCTGCCTGCCGAAGGACATCCGGGCCTTCACGGCCCGCGCCGAGGAGCTCGGACGCGGGGAGGCGCTCGCCTTCCTCCGCGAGGTCGACGCCATCAACCTGCGCCAGCGTCAGCGCGCGGTCGATCTCGCGGTCGCCGCCCTCGGCGGCAGCGTCCATCGGAAGCGCATCGCCGTGCTCGGCGTGACCTTCAAGCCCGAGTCCGACGACGTCCGCGATTCGCCGGCGCTCGATGTCGCCGTGCAGCTCAAGGGCCTCGGCGCCGAGGTCGTCGCCACGGACCCCGAGGGGATCGACAACGCCCGGGCGCGTCATCCGCAGCTCGACTACGTGACCTCGACCCGGGAGGCACTGCGCGGTGCCGACCTCGTCGTCCTCGTCACGGAGTGGCGCGAGTACCGTGCGCTCGACCCGGTGGAGACCGCACGACTCGTCGCCGGCCGGCGCATCATCGACGGGCGCAACGTGCTCGACGCCGCCGCCTGGCGGGCGGCCGGGTGGGAGTACCGCGGCATCGGGCGCCCCTGAGGCACCCGAGAACGACGAAACCCCCTCCGAATCGGAGGGGGTCTCTACCCGGTCGGGGTGACAGGATTTGAACCTGCGACCTCGTCGTCCCGAACGACGCGCGCTACCAAGCTGCGCCACACCCCGGGTGGCCCTTGCGGGCCTCAACAAGAATAGCCGATAAATCGGGCTCCTCCGACCACCGTGCCCCGGCGCGCGCGCTCCGACCGCAAGGCGTCGTCATGCGGCGAGTCAGGACCCTACTCTGCGGGCACGAGGGTGATGAGCGTCGCCTCGGGCGGGCACGCGAAGCGGACCGGAGCGAAGATCGAGGTGCCGAGCCCGGCCGAGACGTTGAGGAACGCCGACCGGAGCCCGTGGCGCCAGACGCTCAGCCCCTTGACCTGCTTGCGGGGGATGTCGCAGTTGGTCACGAGCGCCCCGTAGCCGGGCACGCAGACCTGGCCGCCGTGCGTGTGACCGGCGAGGATCAGCTGGGCGCCGTGGTTCACGAAGGAGTTGAGCACGCGCTGGTACGGGGCGTGCGCGACCCCGATCGTCACGGTCGGGCGGGTCGGGCGCTCGGGGGTCTCGTCGAGCCAGCTCTCCTCGCCGAGCGGGTCATCTGCCCGGAGCTCGTCGATCGCCCCGGTGATGAGGTCGAGCCGGTCGTAGCCCTTGTGCGGATCGTCGACGCCGAAGAACTCGAAGTGCGTGCCCCGGAGGTCGAGGCTGGCGGCGGTGTTGTCGAGGTCCTGCCAGCCGAGCTCGGCGAAGAAGCCGTGCAGCGCGTCGATGTCGAGCCGCTTCGCCGCGCGGGGGTGCCGTGACGGGCCGGCGAAGTACACGAACGGATTCTTCGGGCTGGGGCCGAAGTAGTCGTTCGAGCCGTTGACGAAGACCCCGGGGATGCCGGCGAACGGCTCGAACGCGCGGCGGATCCCCTCGAGTCCGCGCTCGTGGCCGAGGTTGTCACCGGTGTCGACGATGAGATCGGGTTCGAGGCGCGCGAGTTCCCTGACCCACTCCTGCTTGTCGCGCTGCCACGGCGCCATGTGCAGGTCGGAGAGGTGCAGGACCCGGATCGGCTGCGCCCCCGCCGGCAGGACCGGCACCTCGGCGCGCCGGAGCGTCCACCGCGTCCGCTCGACGAGGGAACCCCATGCGAATGCGGCGACGCCCGCCGCGCCGATCGCCATGGCGATCCGCGCGACGGGCGTCAAGCGGGCGGTCAACCGTTGCCCGGAGGGTTGTCGGGGCCGTCGCCGCCGCCGTCGCCGCCGTCACCGCCGCCGGTGAAGCGGCCGATGACGATCGTCACCTTCTGGCCCGGCTTCGCGTTCTCGCCCGGGCCGGGGGACTGCGACAGGACGAGGCCGTTCATGCTCTCGTCGTCCGTGTCCTCCTCCTTGCGGTCGACCCGGAAGCCTGCGGCCCCGAGGGTCGCCTCGGCCTGATCGGCCTGCATGCCGGAGACGTCGGGAACGCCGGTCAGGTTGCCGCGGCTGGTCTTCAGCGAGATGATCGCGCCGCGACCCGCGGTGCCGGACGGGCTCTGCGCGCCGATCGTGCCCTTCGGCTGCGCCGCGTCGACCTCGCCGTCCATGGTCCAGCCGAAGCCGGCCTGCTGGAGGGCCTTCTGGGCCGCCTCGGGTGCGAGCCCGAGCACGTTCGGCACGGCGACCTGCGGCGCGTTCAGGTACGACGACTGCGGGTCGGGGAAGTCGCCGCCGCCGTACTTGGCGGTCGCGACCGACATGATCCGCGGCCAGATGTTGTGGCGCAGCGTCGCCGCCTGGCCGGCGTCGAAGTAGGTCTCGCGGAGGTTGACGTGCCCTGTGACGTTGTACACGCCGACCACGGTCGCGACCTTCGTCGTGGCGCCGCTCATCCACGTCGCCTCGTTGTTGTCGCTCGTTCCCGTCTTGCCGATCATCGGGTACCACGGGTCGACGTAGGGCGACGAGGACGTGCCGGTGCCCTCGCTCATGACCTTCTGCATCGCGTACGCCGTTGCCGCAGCGACCTCGGGGGTGAGCCCCTGGGTGCACTCGGACTTCGGCACCTCGATGTCCTTGCCGCTGCCGTCCGTGATCTTGTCGATCGCGACGGGGGTGCAGGCCTTGCCCTGGTTCGCGATGCCCGCGAACGCGGTCGCCATCGAGATCGGTGCGATCTCGTTGGTGCCGAGGATCGTCGAGGGGAACTGCAGCAGCGGAGTGTGGTCGGCGCGGTGCACGCCGAGCGACTCGGCGGTCTTCGTGATGCCGCAGAGGTCGAGCTGCTTCGCCATCGCGATGAATCCGGTGTTGTACGAGTTCACGGTGTTCTGCACGGCCGTCCAGTAGCCGCCCTGCTCGCCGCCGTCGTTCTTCGGGTTGCCCCATTCGCCGCTGTCGGTCATGGTGCCCTGGCAGCTGTTCTTGAAGTCGCCCCAGGCGTCGCGGCGCCGGGAATCCACGCCCTCGTTGAGCGCGTGGCCCTCCTTCAGCCACTCTGCGAGGGTGAACACCTTGTAGGTCGACCCGGGCTGGAAGCCGCTCGACCCGCCGTAGTCGATGTCGGCGTTGTAGTTGACCGCGTCGTAGCCGTCGCCGGTGACCTCGGGATCGACGTTGTAGGTGGTGTTCTGCACCATCGCGAGGATGCGGCCGGTTCCGACCTGGACCGACACGGCCGAGCCGCCGATGTCGATGCCCTCGGCCGACGCCGGCACGTTCTCGTGCACGGCCGCGTACGCCTCGGACTGCATGTCCATGTCGATCGTCGTGTAGATGTCGAGACCGCCGCGCTCGAGCATGCGAGCGCCCTCGTTCACGTCGGGGGTCTCGGGGTCGTCGAGCTTGTTCTTGATCTCCCACGTCACGTAGTCGCAGAAGTAGGCGAAGGTCTTCGACGCCTGGCAGCCGCTCGACGGCTCGGTGATCTTCGGGGCCACCGGCTCGGCGACCGCCGCGTCGTGCTCCTCCTGCGTGATCTTCTTCTCCTCGAGCATCTTCCCGAGGATGTAGTCGCGGCGCTCCTTGTTGCGCGCGTACGGCACGGTCTCGCCGTCGACGACCGTGGCCGCCCCGTTGAGCTCGTCGTCGGGGTAGTCGAGGCGGAACTCCTCGGGGCTGTTGACGATCGCGATGAGGCTCGCCGCCTGCGCCAGCGAGAGGTCCTTCGCGTTGGTGCCGAAGTAGTACGAGGCGGCGGTCTGCACGCCGTAGATCTGCCCGCCGAAGCCCGCGATGTTCAGGTAGCCGCGGAGGATCTCGTCCTTCGAGTACTGCTTCTCGACCGTGATCGCGTACCGCATCTCCTTGAGCTTGCGGTCGACGGAGGTCTTGGTGTGCTTCTCCCAGGCCTCGAGGCGCTCTTCCTCGGTCGTCGCCTTCGACATGTCGTTCGCGACGAGGACGTTCTTGACGTACTGCTGCGTGATCGACGAGCCGCCCTGCGTGTCGCCGCCGATCACCGTCTTCAGCGCACCTCGCACGGTGCCCGCGATGTCGATGCCGCCGTGGTCGTAGAACCGGGGGTCCTCACCGGCGACCGCGGCGTCCTTCAGGTACTGCGAGATGTACTCGAAGGCGACTTCCTCGCGGTTGTCGTCGTAGAACCAGGCCATCGGCGAGACCTTGCCGTCGGCCTTGACGGCGTAGACGGTCGACTTCTGCGCCAGCTCGCCGATCTCGAGGTACCCGGGGAGGTTCTCGAACATCGTGATGCTGTTGTTGGCAGCCATACCGGTCACGGCGAGGGCCGGGGTCACCGCGGCGGTCACGAGGACGCCGGCGAGAGCGCTCATGCCGACGAACCCGAGGATTCCGGTGCCGACGTCGCTCATCGTACGTTTTTGGGCAGACATATAGTGGAGCTTAACGGAGAAGGCTGGCAAATCCCGATACGTGCGCTGGGCGTCGCATCCGGGTACGACACGCCGCGAACCGAGATCCCGCACGCATCGTGCACGAGACATCCATCGAGGGAGCCCATATGCCCGCCTGGGAGTACATCACCACTCCGCTGCTCATCCACAACACCGCCGCGATCCTCAACAACTGGGGCTCCGAGGGCTGGGAGCTCGTGCAGGTCGTGCAGGGCCCCGAGGGTGGGCTCGTCGCCTACCTGAAGCGCCCCAAGGGCGGCGAGGACTCGGCGGCGGCGTCGGCCGGTGCCGCCGCGGCCGCTCAGGCCGCGAAGCAGTTCGAGGGCGACGCCTGATGGCCGCCGTCGAGGCGCGCCTCGCCGAGCTCGGCATCGAGCTCCCCGAGGTCGCAGCGCCCGTCGCCGCGTACGTCCCCGCGGTCGTCACCGGCTCGTACGTGCACACCTCGGGCCAGCTGCCGTTCACGGCCGGCGCGCTGCCCGCCACCGGCAAGGTCGGCGACGGTCACGGGCTCGTCCCAGCCGACGACGCCAAGACCTACGCGCGCACCTGCGTGCTCAACGCGCTCGCCGCGGTGCGCGCCGAGATCGGCTCGCTCGACCGGATCACCCGCATCGTGAAGCTCGTCGGCTTCGTCGCCTCCGACCCGGCGTTCACCGGCCAGCCGGGCGTCATCAACGGCGCTTCGGAGGTGCTCGGCGAGATCTTCGGCGACGCCGGGCGTCACGCCCGCTCGGCCGTCGGCGTCGCCGTGCTGCCGCTCGACTCGCCCGTCGAGCTCGAGCTCATCGTCGAGTTCGCGTAGCCGCCAGACGACAGGATGCCCCGGCGGGAGTGATTCCCGCCGGGGCATCCGTCGTCGTACTGGGCGACGCAGCGCCCGCTACTTCACCTGCTCGCTGATGATCTGCATGATCGAGGTGTCGGCCAGCGTCGTCGTGTCGCCGATCTGGCGGCCCTCGGCGAGGTCGCGCAGCAGGCGCCGCATGATCTTGCCCGAGCGCGTCTTCGGCAGCTCGTTGACGATGAACACCTGGCGGGGGCGGGCGATCGCGCCGATCTGGGTCGCGACGTGCTTGCGCAGCTCCTCAGACGCGGCGGCGACGTCGTCGCCGTGCGCGGCCTGGCTCGCCTTGAGGATGACGAACGCCACGACCGCCTGGCCCGTGGTCTCGTCGGACGCGCCGACGACGGCGGCCTCGGCCGTCCACGGGTGGGCGACGAGCGACGACTCGATCTCCGCCGTCGAGAGGCGGTGGCCCGAGACGTTCATGACGTCGTCGACCCGGCCGAGCAGCCAGATGTCGCCGTCCTCGTCGCGACGGGCGCCGTCGCCGGCGAAGTACTTGTCGCCGAACTTCTCCCAGTAGGTCTCCTTGAAGCGCTCGGGGTCGCCCCAGATGCCGCGGAGCATCGACGGCCAGGGCTCGGTCACGACGAGGAGCCCGCCCTCCTCGCCCTCGACGGGCACGCCGTCGTCGGTGAGGATGTCGATCGAGACGCCGGGGATCGGCACCTGCGCGGAGCCGGGCTTCAGGTCGGTGACGCCCGGCAGCGCCGAGATCATGATCGCGCCCGTCTCGGTCTGCCACCAGGTGTCGACGACGGGGATCGAGCCGCCGCCGATGACGTGGCGGTACCAGATCCACGCCTCGGGGTTGATCGGCTCGCCCACCGAGCCGAGCAGGCGCAGCGAGCGCAGGTTGAACTGGTGCGGGATCTGCCGGCCGAGCTTCATGAAGGAGCGGATCGCCGTCGGCGCGGTGTAGAGGATCGAGACCTTGTACTTCTCGACGATCTCCCACCAGCGACCCGGGTGCGGGGTGTCGGGGGTGCCCTCGTAGACGACCTGGGTCGCGCCGTTGGCGAGCGGCCCGTACACCACGTACGAGTGGCCGGTGATCCAGCCGACGTCGGCGGTGCACCAGTAGACGTCGGTCTCGGGGTGCAGGTCGAAGACGTTCTTGTGAGTGAACGCCGCCTGCGTGAGGTAGCCGCCGCTCGAGTGCACGACGCCCTTCGGCTTTCCGGTGGTGCCGCTCGTGTAGAGGATGAAGAGCGGGTGCTCGGCGTTGAAGGGCTTCGCAGTGTGGTCGCCGGACGCCTCGGCGACCGTGTCGTGCCACCACACGTCGCGTGCGGCATCGACGTCGACGTCGTTGCCCGTGCGCTTGACGACGAGCACCTTCTGCACCGACCCGGCCGACTTCGCGATCGCCTCGTCGACGGTCGGCTTCAGCGGGAAGACGCGCCCCTTGCGGTAGCCGCCGTCGGCGGTGATCACGAGCTTGGCCTCCGCGTCGTCGATGCGCGAGGCGAGGCTGTCGGAGCTGAATCCGCCGAACACGACGGAGTGGATGGCGCCGATGCGCGCGACCGCGAGCATCGAGACGATCGCCTCGGGGATCATCGGCAGGTAGATGGCGACGCGGTCGCCCTCGCCGACGCCGAGGCCTTCGAGCACGTTCGCGGCGCGCTTGACCTCGTCGGTGAGCTCGGCGTAGGTGATGTCGCGGCTGTCGCCGGGCTCGCCCTCGAAGTGGATGGCGACGCGGTCGCCGAGGCCGGCCGCGACGTGGCGGTCGAGGCAGTTCTCTGCCACGTTGAGCTCGCCGTCGTCGAACCACTTCGCGAAGGGCGGGTTCGACCAGTCGAGCGTGCGGGTGAACGGCTTCTGCCAGGTGAGGAGCTCTCGGGCCTGCTCGGCCCAGAAGCCGAGGCGGTCGGCGCGCGCCGACTCGTAGAGCTCTTCACCGGCGACGGCCTGGGCGGCGAACTCGGGGCTCGGACGGAAGCGCCTGATCTCCTCGAGTGCGTGATCGATCTGAACGGTCATGGTTCTCCGGTCGCTCCTTCGCGATCTGTTTCATCGGTTGGGTCGCCTGCCCCAAGCAGCACCCTACCTCTCGCTCGGGGGTACGTTCGACGAGCGGGAAACACATCGTCCCTTTGCACTTCCGTGCACCGCCTCGGAGGTATTACTGTGCCTTTGCGCAGAGAAATCTGTGTGTCCGCACAAATGAGGACAAAAATACTTGCGCATTCATTCTGAAGCCCTACACTGAATACCGCCCGAACACTCGTTTCGAGGCCTGCAGCGCTCGCGATTCCCCCCAATCCTTGCGCTGCCGAGGCGGCACCTGTTCCCCCCAATGGGTGCCGCCCCCTTTCGTTAACAGCACCCCTCGCGGGTGCGGGTCGAGTCCTCCTCCACAATGACGTGGGGGAGGCTCTTTCCTTTTCCACGGTCGAGCGGATGCCTCGTGGCTCGCCCGGCTCCGTACGCTCGCCGCATGTCCATCCCCTTCGTGGCGACGCCCTCCTGGCAGACCGCCGAGCCCGCCCCGACCCGCGAACCACCGGGCGACCGAGTGCCGGCGGTCGCGGCCGAGTCGCAGCGCGCGACCGACGAGCGGTTCGCCGAGATCCTCACCGGCTTCGAGCCCGGGCGGCCCCGAGCCGAACCGGCGGCGGGCGTGGTGCGGGCGGCGGTGCCCGCATCGATCGACCTCGCCGCGCTCGACGCGCTCGCGCCGTTCGCGGCCGACGGCCCCGTCACCGACCTGTTCGTCAACGGCGGCGCCGGCCTCTGGGTCGACCGGGGCGACGGCGCCCGTCGCGCGCCGGGCTGGTCGGCCGAGGAGCCCGAGGTGCGGGCGCTCGCCGTGAAGCTCATCGCCCGGGGCGGTCGCCACGTCGACGAGGCCACCCCGACCGTCGACGTCCGGCTCGGGCTCGGCATCCGCGTGCACGTGGTGCTTCCGCCCGTCTCGACCGGGGGCACGCTCATCTCCGTGCGCATCCCGAGGGCGGCCGGCCGCTCGCTCGCCGAGCTCGCGGGCACCGGCATGCTCGACGAGCCGCAGCGCCTCCTCCTCGAGCGCGCGGTGCGCGAGCGCAGGAACCTGCTCGTCACGGGGGCGGGCGGCACGGGCAAGACCACCATGCTCGCGGCGATGCTGAGCGGCGCGCCGGCGCACGAGCGCATCGTCGTCATCGAGGACGTCGCCGAGCTCCGGCTCGCGCACCCGCACGTCGTGTCGCTCGAGGCGCGCCAGGCGAACCTCGAGGGCAGCGGGCGCATCGGCCTCGACGCGCTGCTGCGCGAGGCGCTGCGCATGCGCCCCGACCGCCTCGTCGTCGGCGAGTGCCGCGGCGCCGAGCTACGCGAGCTCCTCGCGGCGCTCAACACCGGCCATGACGGCGGGGCCGGCACGCTGCACGCGAACTCGCTCGCCGACGTCCCCGCGCGGCTCGAGGCGCTCGGCGCGACCGCCGGGCTCTCGCCCGACGCCGTTGCGAGGCAGACCGCGAGCGCCTTCGACCTCGTGCTGCACCTCGAACGGGTCGACGGGCGTCGGCGCCTCGCCCAGGTCGGCCGCTTCGCACTGCACGGCGACCGGCTCGGAGTGGAGCCGCTGTGATCACGCCGACGATGCTGTTGCGACGGAAGGCCGATCCGGGAGCGGGCGTCGACGCGATCGCGTCGATCGCCGAACGGCTCGCGGTGCTGCTCGCCGCGGGAGTGCCGGCCTCGAGCGCCTGGCGGCATGTGTCGGACGACGGGGAGCCGCCGGTGGACGGGGAGGCGTCGGCCGACGCGTCAGGTGCGGCGCTCGCGCCGGCTCCGCCGGGTGGCCCGGGCCGCGCTGCCGGTTCGGCCGCCGCGGTCGCCTCGGACGACCGGCTCGTGCTCGCGGCGGCCGCGGAGGCCGCGTCGCAGGGGGAGGCGGTCGCCGCGGCCATCGCCGTCGCGTGCGAGGCCCACCCCGGGGCATCCCCGGCCTGGCCGGTGCTGACCGCGGCGTGGTCGGTCGCCGCCGAGTCGGGCGCCCCGCTCGCGGCGAGCCTGCGCAGCCTCGCCGTGGTGCTCCGCGACGAGGCGCAGCTGCGTCGCGACGTCGGGGCCGCGCTCGCCGGTCCGGCCGCGAGCGCGCGGCTCGTCACCGCGCTTCCGCTGATCGCGCTCGGCTTCGGCGCGACGCTCGGCTTCGACACGGTCGGCGTGCTCGTCGGCAACCCGATCGGCATCGCCTGCCTCGTGCTCGGCGCGCTGCTGCTCTGGGCCGGGGCCAGCTGGAACCGCAGGCTCGCCCGGGCCGCATCGGTGTCGCAGGCCGACGCCGGGCTCGAGCTCGAGCTGCTCGCGATCGCGATGTCGAGCGGAGCCTCGGTCGAACGGGCCAGGCGGCTCACGCGCGAGACGGTGCGCATCCACGTGCCGCACTCGGGCGACGGCCGCGCCGTCGACGCGGTCGTGGCGCTCGCAGCCCGGGCCGGTGCTCCGGTCGCCGAGCTGCTCCGCGCCGAGTCATTCCGGGTGCGCCGTGCCGCGCGCTCGGCCGGCGCCGCGAGGGCGGCCGCGCTCGGCGTGCGGCTCATGCTGCCGCTGGGGCTCTGCGTGCTGCCGGCGTTCGTGCTGCTCGGCGTCGCCCCGCTCATGATCTCCGTCGTCACGGGCACCCTCGGCGGTCCTTCGTGACGACCCACGGCTCGTGCCGCCGAACAGCCGGTCCTCCGGCGCAACAGAAGGGAACCACATGCAGCACTCCGATCACCACGTCCACGAGCGAGCGCGATCGGGCCGCGTCGGCGCGGGCGGCGTCGCCTCGAGCGCCCATCCGGCGACGATCGGCGTCGAGCCCGCCGTGCGGCCGGCCGCTCCGCGCCGCCTCATCCGCCGGCTCGCCGGAGAGCGCGGTGCAGCCACAGCCGAGTACGCCGTCGCGACCATGGCGGCGGTCGGCTTCGCCGGGCTCCTCGTCGTCATCCTCCGCGGCGACGAGGTTCGCGGCATCCTCACCGATCTCGTGCGGAATGCGCTCACGGTGGGCTGACCGCGAGCGAGGCAGCGTGACGGCCGAGTTCGCCGTCGCGCTGCCGGCGATCGCGCTCGTGCTCGCCGGCTGTCTCGCCTCGGTGCAGCTCGCCGCGCAGCAGGTGCGGCTCACCGACGCGGCCGCCGACGCCGCCCGTGCGCTCGGGCGAGGCGAGACGAGCGCGACGGCGCAGACGATCGCCACGCGGGTGGCCGGTGCCGCGGCGCTCGAGGTGTCGGACGAGGGGGAGTTCGTCTGCGCGCGGCTCACCGCCTCGGGCGGAGGTCTCCTCGCGGCGGTGCGGTTGAGCGCGGAATCGTGCGCCGTCGGAGGCGGAAGGTGAATCGGCACCGATGGCGCGACGGGCGCCTCGCAGGGCGATCCGCCGGGCGATTCGCCGCCCGCTCCGTCGGCCCCGCGGGTCCCGAAGGCCACGACGGCCGGGCCGATCGCGGCGCGGCGTCGGTCGTCGCGCTCGGGCTCCTCGGGGCGACGGTCGCGCTCACGGCGCTCACCGTGCCGTTGCTCGGGGCGTTCGTCGGATCGCAGCGGGCGGCGAACGCGGCCGACGCCGCCGCGCTCGCCGCGGCCGACGCCTCGAGCGGGGCCGTCCCTGGGGTGCCGTGCGCGCTCGCCTCGGCGATCGCCGAACGCAACGGCGTCGAGCTGACGGGGTGCGAGCTCGAGGGCCCGGTCTCGACGGTGTCCGTCCGCGTCGGCGCATTCGGCTTCGCCGTCGAGGCCGAGGCGCGCGCCGGACCGCCCGGCTGGGCGGGCTGAACCTCGCGGCGCGCGGCCGGCGACCACGGCGCGGGGCGCCTCGGAACGCGGCCGCGCGGGACACGCGGGGCGCCGCCCCGATCAGTCGAAGACGGTCTCGATGAATCGGTAGTCGACCGCCGAGGGGCGCGAGTCGCCCGGCGTCTCGAACTCGAGGCCGGCCGAGCGGGAGTAGACGTAGTGCTTGCCCGCATCGGTGCTGAGCTCGAGTCGGGGCCTGGGGTCGCCGGATTCGAGGAAGGCCGTCGCGACGGTCTTGCCTTCGAGCGGCCCGTCGATCAGCTTGGCCGTGTACGAGCCGTGAGATGACGTGTCCATGCCGCCATTCTCCTCCCGGCCCGCGGAAGCGCAAGGGGGTCGCGGCGAGTCGCGCCGCGCCGACTGGACGCGGTGGAGTGGGCGCACTTCCGGGGAGGGTGTGTATCGTGTGGCTGTCGGCGGAGCGTTCCGCCGACCACGGCACACCGCTCGGGGGCGCGGCATACATTGTGCGTTCTCGTCTCATTCGAACGGTAGAAGGAGTCTGGTGTCAGGCGCGAAGAAGTTGGTCATCGTGGAGTCGCCGACCAAGATGAAGTCCATCGCCCAGTACTTGGGCGACGGCTACGAGGTGCTGTCCTCGGTCGGTCACATCCGCGATCTCATCGAGCCGAAGAACCTGCCCGCCGAG
The DNA here is from genome assembly GCF_042884835.1 of Agromyces sp. NPDC058104. Lineage (NCBI taxonomy): Bacteria > Bacillati > Actinomycetota > Actinomycetes > Micrococcales > Microbacteriaceae > Agromyces > Agromyces sp. NPDC058104. The sequence goes on from NZ_JBHVTD010000002.1 coordinate 1,108,342, forward strand.
CTCAAGAAGGGCCCCCTCGGCAAGTTCTCGGTCGACGTCGACAACGGCTTCGAGCCGTACTACGTGGTCTCCGACTCCAAGAAGAAGACGGTCGCCGAGCTCAAGCGCGCACTCAAGAACGCCGATGAGCTCCTGCTCGCCACCGATGAGGACCGCGAGGGCGAGGCCATCGCGTGGCACCTCCTCCAGGAGCTGAAGCCGAAGGTGCCCGTGCGCCGCATGGTCTTCCACGAGATCACGAAGGACGCCATCCAGAAGGCGAAGGACAACACCCGCGAGCTCGACACCGCGCTCGTCGACGCCCAGGAGACCCGGCGCATCCTCGACCGCCTCTACGGCTACGAGGTCTCGCCGGTGCTGTGGCGCAAGGTGGGGCCCGGGCTCTCGGCCGGGCGCGTGCAGTCCGCGGCCACCCGTCTCGTCGTCGACCGCGAGCGCGAGCGTCTCGCCTTCGTCGCGGCCGGCTACTGGGACCTGATCGGCACCTTCGCGACGGATGCCGCAGGCAGCGCGTTCGACGCGAAGCTCGTGCGCGTCGGCGGCGAGCGCATCGCGACCGGCCGCGACTTCGACGACTCCGGAAGGCTCACCTCGAAGGCCGTCGTCATCGACGAGCCGACCGCAGAGGCGCTGGCCGCGGCCCTCCGCGACGAGGCCGTGGCTCGCCGCGTGTCGAAGCTCGAGACGAAGCCGTACTCGCGCCGGCCGGCGGCGCCCTTCACCACGTCGACCCTGCAGCAGGAGGCGGCGCGCAAGCTCCGGCTCTCGGCGAAGGACACGATGCGCGTGGCGCAGTCGCTCTACGAGAACGGCTACATCACCTATATGCGCACCGACTCCAACTCGCTGTCGCAGCAGGCGATCTCGGCGGCTCGCGCCCAGGCGACGTCGCTCTACGGCGCGGACTCCGTGCCCGACAAGCCCCGCGTCTACGCGGGCAAGTCGAAGAACGCGCAGGAGGCGCACGAGGCGATCCGCCCCTCCGGCGAGGTCTTCCGCACGCCCGCCTCGCTGCAGGGCGCACTTCGCGGCCGCGAGTTCGACCTCTACGACCTGATCTGGAAGCGCACGGTCGCCTCCCAGATGGCCGACGCGAAGGGCCAGACGGCGACCGTCACGATCGAGGTGGGTCCGACGGACGCCGCGGCACCGGCGCCGGCCGCGCCGACGACGAAGATCGGCGGCACCATCGCCGAGTTCACCGCGAGCGGCACCGTGATCACCTTCCGGGGCTTCCTCGCCGCCTATGAAGAGGGCCGCGACGAGGAGCGCAACCGCGACGACGCCTCGGGCGACGCCAAGCTCCCGCAGCTGGCCGAGGGGCAGGCGCTCGCGCTCGACCTCCTCGAGGCCAAGGGCCACGAGACGAGCCCGCCGCCGCGCTACACCGAGGCGAGCCTCGTCAAGCGACTCGAGGAGCTCGGCATCGGGCGTCCCTCGACGTTCGCCTCGATCATCTCGACGATCATCGATCGCGGCTACGTCACCCAGCGGGGCCAGGCGCTGGTGCCGAGCTGGATCGCCTTCTCGGTGGTGCGCCTGCTCGAGGAGCACTTCGGCGACCTCGTCGAGTACGACTTCACGGCCGAGATGGAGGACGACCTCGACCACATCGCCGCGGGCGAGGCCGACCGGGTCGACTGGCTCTCGAGCTTCTACTTCGGCTCCGACAAGCACCGCGGCCTCCGGCAGGTCGTCGACAACCTCGGCGAGATCGACGCCCGCGAGATCAACTCGGTCGTGATCGCGCCCGACATCACGCTGCGCATCGGCAAGTACGGCCCCTACCTCGAGACGGTCGATCCCGACGCCGCCCCGTCGGCGACGGGCGAGCCGACGCCGCGACGGGTGAACCTGCCCGAGGGGCTGGCGCCCGACGAGCTCACCGAGGCGAAGGCCCGCGAGCTCATCGAGGCGCCCGTGCAGGGCGACCGGGTGCTCGGAGTGAACCCCGCGAACGGCAAGCAGGTCGTCGCGAAGGACGGCCGCTTCGGGCCGTACGTCACCGAGCTCGAGCCCGAGCCCGAGGCGGCGACGACCGTCGACACCGCGACGGGCGAGGTGGTCGAGGCCCCCAAGGCCAAGCGCGGCACCAAGAAGGCCGCGGCCCCGAAGCCGCGCACCGCCTCGCTGTTCAAGAGCATGCACCCCGAGGAGATCGACCTCGAGACCGCGTTGAAGCTGCTCGACCTGCCCCGTGTCGTCGGCGCCGACCCCGAGTCGGGCGTCGAGATCACCGCGCAGAACGGCCGCTACGGCCCGTACCTCAAGAAGGACGCCGACACCCGCACGCTGCCGAGCGAGGACTCGATCTTCGACATCGACCTCGCCGGAGCCCTCGAGCTCTTCGCGCAGCCGAAGTACGGCGCACGTCGTGCCTCGAGCGCACTGAAGGAGTTCGACAACGACCCGGTGAGCGGCAAGCCGATCAAGGTGAAGGACGGCCGCTTCGGCCCGTACGTCACCGACGGCACCACGAACGCGACGATCCCGCGGGCCGAGTCGGTCGAGGACATCACCTTCGAGCGCGCGGTGGAGCTGCTGCAGATCAAGCGCGACAAGGGCCCTGCCGCGCCGCGCAAGAAGGCGCCCGCCAAGAAGCCGGCCGCGAAGAAGGCGGCGTCGAAGAAGTGAGCGGTGCGGGTCTGTTCATCACCCTCGAGGGGGGCGACGGCTCGGGCAAGACCACGCAGGCCGAGCTGCTCGGCGAGTGGCTGGCCGGGCAGGGGCGCACCGTCGTGCGCACCCGCGAGCCGGGCGGCACCGCGGTCGGCGTCGAGGTGCGCGAGATCGTGCTGCACCACCGCGGTGACATCGCCCCGCGGGCCGAGGCCCTGCTCTACGCGGCAGACCGTGCGCACCACGTCGCGACGGTCGTCCGACCCGCCCTCGAGCGCGGCGAGGTCGTCCTCCAGGACCGCTACATCGACTCGTCCGTGGCCTACCAGGGGGCCGGGCGCGTGCTCGATCCCGCCGCCGTCCGGGGGCTCTCCGACTGGGCGACCGAGGGGCTCGTCCCCGACCTCACCGTGCTGCTCGACCTCGACGCCGAGGCCGCCCGCGGGCGTCTCGACGAGGCCCGCACCCGCTACGACCGCCTCGAGGCCGAGGCGGCCGAGTTCCACGACCGGGTTCGCAGCGCCTATCTCGGGCTCGCCGAGGCCGAGCCCGAGCGGTTCCTCGTCGTCGACGCCGCGCAGCCGGTCGAGGCGATCGCGCTCGCGATCCGCGAGCGCGTCGGCGCGCTCCTGGGCGACCGCTGAATCCGTCGTCGGCGGCGGAAGGTAGCGTGGAGCCGTGAGCGTGTGGAGCGAGCTGACCGGCCAGGACGCGGCGATCGCCGTGTTCCGTGCCGCGGCCGAGGCGGCGCGCGGCGGCGACGCCGGGGCATCCGCCGGAGCCACGCAGCAGATGACCCACTCGTGGCTCGTGACCGGCCCGCCGGGCTCGGGCCGCTCCAACCTGGCGTACGCCTTCGCGACGGCCCTCATCTCGGGCGACCCCGACGGCGACGAGGCGACCCGCATCCAGGTCGACGCGCGCAGCCATCCCGACCTGCACGTGCTCGCGACCGAGGGCGTGATCATCAAGCGCGACGACGTGCGCGACATCGTGAAGCGCTCGCACTACGCACCGTCGATCGGCCGCCACCGCGTGATCATCGTCGAAGACGCCGACCGAATGACCGAGCAGACCTCGAACTTCTTGCTGAAGGAGCTCGAGGAGCCGCCCGAGCGCACCGTCTGGATCCTCTGCGCCCCGAGCGAGGCCGACCTCATCCCGACGATCCGCTCGCGGGTGCGCTCGGTGCGACTGCAGGTGCCGAGCATCGCCGACGTCGCCGAGCTGCTCGTGCGGCGCGACGGCGTCGACGCCGAGCTCGCCGAGCGGGCCGCCCGCGAGGCGCAGAGCCACATCGGCATGGCGCACCGGCTCGCCACCAACGCCGAGGCGCGCGAGCGCCGGGCAGAGACCCTCGAGCTCGCGCTGCGGGTTCGCTCGACGGCGACCGCGGTGACGACCGCCGCGCGCTATCTCGAGATCGCCGGCGACGACGCGAAGGCGATCACGGAGCTCCGCGACGCCGAGGAGCGCGAGCATGCGCTGCACTCCCTCGGCATCGCCCCCGGGCAGGCGGTGCCGCCGGCCCTCCGGCCCCAGATCAAGGCCCTCGAAGACGACCAGAAGCGGCGGGCGACGCGCAGCCTCCGCGACGGCATCGACCGCATCCTCGTCGATCTCGCCTCGCTCTACCGCGACATCCTGCTCGTGCAGCTCGCCGCCGAGGTGCCGCTCGTCAATCGAGAGCTGCTGCCGGGCATCGAGCAGGCCGCCGCGGCGGCCGCGCCGGCGCGCACCCTCGCGACCCTCGACGCCATCCAGACCGCGCGCACGCGCATCGAGGGCAACGTGCAGCCGGCCCTCGCGCTCGAGGCGATGCTCGTCTCCGCGGTCCGAGCCACCGACCACCGATGAGGAGCCGCATGAGCGCACCGAGCACCGTCCGACGACCGCGGGGTCACGAGCCGAGCGGGCGGAGGCCGCGGGGGCGCCGCCTCGCCGCGGTCGGCGCCGCACTCGCCGCCGTGCTCGCGCTGAGCGCGTGCGTGCCCTCGTTCCTCGAGCAGGAGGCGCCCGTGTCGACGCCCACCGGAGAAGAGGTCTCGGCCGAGCTCGAGCCGTTCTACACGCAGGTGCTCGAATGGGAGCGCTGCGGTGACGGCATGGGCTGCGCCACCGCGAAGGCCCCCCTCGACTGGGACGACCCGTCGGCGGGCGGGATCGACCTCGCCGTCGTGCGCCACGTCGCGAGCGGCGACAAGATCGGCTCGCTGCTCGTGAACCCCGGCGGCCCGGGCGGCTCGGGGTACGACTTCGTGCTCGACTCGCTCGACTACGCCGTCGGCGAGCCACTGCAGGAGCGCTTCGACGTCGTCGGCTTCGACCCGCGCGGTGTCGGCCGCTCGTCGGCGGTGGCCTGCTACGACGCCGCCGAGATGGACGACTACCTCTACGGCATCGTGCCCGCCGAGCGCGGCAGCGACGAGTGGATCGAGGCCGTCGGCAGCGCCGCGGCCGACTTCGGGGCGGCCTGCGAGAAGAACACCGGCGAGCTCCTCCCGAACGTCGACACCGTGAGCGCCGCCCGCGACATGGACCTGCTGCGCGCGGTCCTCGGCGACGAGCAGCTGAACTACCTCGGGTTCTCGTACGGCACCTTCCTCGGCGCGACCTACGCCGAGCTCTACCCCGAGAAGGTCGGCCGCCTCGTGCTCGACGGTGCGATCGACCCCTCGGCGAGCGACTTCGAGGTCTCGAAGGCGCAGTCCGTCGGCTTCGAACGCGCGCTCGACGCCTACCTCGAAGACTGCCTCGCCTCCGAGGAGTGCCCCTTCGACGGCACGGTCGACGAGTCGCGCGACGAGATCGGGCGCCTGCTCGCCTCGGTCGACCAGAGCCCGCTGCGCGGCAGCGACGGCCGCATGGTCGGGGCGGACACGCTGCTGACGGCGATCATCTATCCGCTCTACAGCGCCGACTCCTGGCCGTACCTCAGCGACATGCTCGAGGCGACGATGTTCGGCGACGCCGACCCGGCGCTCGCCTTCGCCGACGGCTACAACGGCCGCAACCCCGACGGCACCTACCTCGACAACTCGACCGAGGCGTTCCGGGCGATCAACTGCCTCGACTACACCTACCAGTCCGACGTCGCCGTGATGCGCGAGAAGGCCGAGGCGATCACCGAGGCCGCCCCGACGATCGGCCCGTACATGGGCTACGGCGACCTCAGCTGCGTCAACTGGCCCTACCAGTCCGACCGCGAGCGCGCCGAGATCCATGCCGAGGGCGCCGCGCCGATCATGGTCGTCGGCACGACCGGCGACCCGGCGACCCCGTACGAGTGGGCGGTCGCCCTCGCCGACCAGCTCGAGAGCGGCGTGCTCGTGAGTTACGAGGGCGAGGGGCACACGGCCTACAACAAGTCGAACGCGTGCGTGAACGGCGCGGTGGAGGCGTACCTCATCGACGGAACGGTGCCGGCGAGCGACCCCGAATGCTGATCGGGTGCGGATGCCTCGCGGCGCGCCCCGCGAGGCATCCGCACCCCTGACCGGAGTGGTCATCAGGAGGCTCGCGCATCCGCTACTATTGACTCTCGTGCCAGTCGGTGCGCCTCGCGCGCCGGTCGTCACGCCGCCTTAGCTCAGTCGGCAGAGCGTCTCACTCGTAATGAGAAGGTCGTGGGTTCGATTCCCACAGGCGGCTCCACTCGAAGGCCCGGACTCGTCCGGGCCTTCGGCGTTTGCGATACCCCTTGAGAGCGGAGCGCGCGATGACGGCAGCCGAGGCGATCACGGCGGGCAGGTACGTGTCGCTCACCACCTTCCGCATGGACGGGACCCCGGTCGCGACGCCGGTGTGGTTCGCGCTCGACGACACTCGCCTCGTCGTGCAGACGCCCGCGGGCACGGGCAAGCTGAAGCGGCTGCGGCGCGATCCGAGGGTGCTCGTCGCGCCGTGCGATCTGCGGGGGCGAGTGCCGGCCGGTGCGCCCGAGGCGCACGGAAGGGCCGAGATCGTCGCCGACGGGACCGAGTCGGCGCGACTGCAGGGGCTGCTCCGTCGCCGCTACGGCGTCGTCTACGCCGTGGCGAGCAGGCTCATCCGGCCCAGGGGCGGCGCCCCCGCCGATGTGCTGCTGCGCATCACGCTCGACTGACCTGGCGTGCGCCCGCGCCCAGCCGAGCGCTCGCCGACGCGGTCGGGGAGCCCGCGCAGCCCGACCGGTTCCCCCCGCAGGCGGCCCAGCGAGCAGAAGGCCCCGGAGAGATCCGGGGCCTTCCGTCGTACCGCTCGCGGATCGTCAGCCGAGCGCCGGGCCGACGAGCGTTGCGTAGTTGGCGTAGCCCGTGGAGTTCGGGTGGAACGCCGCACTGGTGTTGAAGATGCTGAAGCCGTTGATCCAGGGCGACGAGCTGCCGATGCCGTGCCCGGTGAATGCGGTCTCGACGTCGACGAAGGCCGCGCCGTTGGCGGCGGCCGCGGCTTCGGCCACGTCGTTGAGCGCGCCGGTGTCGGCGTTCACGCGGGAGGCGTAGGCGTAGTTCGACGGCAGGTGGAAGAGCTTCGGATACCCGACCACGACGATCTTCGCCTGCGCGCCGACCTTCGCCCTGATCGCCTGGAGCACGGACTCGATCCGGTCGTACATCGTGCCGTCGTTCACCATGGCCTCCGCGGTCGCGAGGTTCGCCTCGCAGGTCGTGGCCGAGATGAACACGAAGCAGTTCTGCATGACCGAGGCGAAGCCGACGTCGTTGCCGCCGACCGTCAGGGTCACCCGTTGCGTGCCGGCCGGGATCGAGGGCACCTGCGAGGCGAGCGTCTCGACGGTCGAGGCACCCGAGCACGCCGGGAACGCGGTGAGCTTCAGCGTGCGCAGTGCGTCGAGCCGCTTCGGGTAGCTGTTGCTGCTGCGGTAGCAGCTCGTGTCGAGGTAGCTTCCGCCGCCCTGCCCGGCGGCGAACGAGTCGCCGAGCGCGACGTAGGCGAGCTCCTTGCCGCCCCCGCCGCCGCCGGGCTTGCCCTTCGCGGCGTAGGCCGGTGCGGCGCCGGCGAACGCGAGTGCGGCGATCGCGACGGCCGCCACGACCGCGGCGAGCCCCTTCCGGGCGTTCACGGCGTCACCGCGAGGAGGTAGGCGCTGTGCACGGCCTCGGTGTAGGCCGCGTACCCGGCTGCGTTCGGGTGGAGGAACGTGACCGGATCAGCGGCGTTCTGGCCGAGCCAGGGATCGGCGCTGATCGCGCTGTGCGCGGCGAACACCGTCGTCACGTCGACGAAGCCGACCGGCGCGCCAGCGAGGGTTGCGGCGGCGATGGCCCCGGCGATCTGCGCGTCGAGCTGGGCGACGGCGCCGTCGATCACGCCCAGGAACCCCTGTGTCGCGCCGCCGAACGGCAGCGGGTAGCCGGTCACGAGGATGTCGGCCCGGGGTGCGCGCTCGTGCACCGCGAGGATCAGCTCGCCGAGGCGCTGTGCGATCACGCCGGACTGGAGCGTCTCCTGGGCGGCGACCACGGCGGCGACGCAGGCCGGCACCGTCGGGTCGGGGAAGCAGGCCGCGTAGACCCCGCCGATGTCGAGGTCGCCGGCGCCGGCGGTGATGGTCACGAGGGTGGTGCCCCGATTGACCTGGCCGAGCTGGGAGTCGGCGACGTCGCCGATCGCGGCTCCGCTGCACCCGGCGTTGCGGAGCAGGTTGATGCGGGGGATCGCGTCGAGGCCGTTCGCGTAGCCCTCGCCGGTGCGGAGGCAGGCGTCGAGCGGGGTGCCCGCGCCTTGGCCCGCGGCGATCGAGTCGCCGAGCGCGACGTACTTCGCGACGGCGGTCTGCGGGGGTGCTGCCTGGGCGGGCAGCGCGATGCCGAATGGAATCGCGAGGAGGGCGACTGCGGCCGCCGCGGCGACGATGCCGTTGCGGGCCTTTCGGGCTGAAAGTGCGCTCATGGGCCAACGCTAGGCCGTAATTGAGGAATCCACAGTAACCCAAAGGTGGGGGTGGGGCGGTGAGGGTCGAACTCGCCGTATTCTGGCCGGATGACCGAATCTCTGCGCTGGGGCATCCTCGCGACCGGCGGCATCGCCCGTCTCTTCGTCAACGACCTGAAGCTCAACGGCTTCGACGTGCGGGCGGTCGGCTCGCGCAACGAGGCCTCCGCCGCACGCTTCGCCGAGGAGTTCGACATCCCGCGCGTGCACGGCAGCTACGAGTCGCTCGTCGCCGACCCCGAGGTCGACGTCGTCTACGTCGCGACGCCGCACCCGATGCACGCGGCCAACGCGACGCTCGCGCTCGAGGCGGGCAAGCACGTGCTCGTCGAGAAGGCGTTCACGCTCAACGCCCGCGAGGCCCGTCAGATCGCGGAGGTCGCCGAAGCCCGGGGACTCGTCGCGCTCGAGGCCATGTGGACCAGGTACCTCCCGCACATGGTGCGGATCCGCGAGCTCATCGCAGCGGGGGCGATCGGCGAGCCGCGCACGCTCATCGCCGACCACACGCAGCTGCTGCCCGAGGACCCGGCCCACCGGCTCAACGCGCTCGAGCTCGGCGGCGGTGCCCTCCTCGACCTCGGCATCTACCCGATCTCGTTCGCCTGGGACCTCTTCGGTGCGCCTGCGACGGTCAGCTCCTCGGCGACGTTCAAGCCGACGGGGGCCGACGCGCAGGTCGCGACGATCTTCACCTACGACGACGGGCGCATCGCCTCGACGCTCTCGGCGTCGAACACCCGCGGCCCCAACACCGCAATGGTGCTCGGCACCGAGGCGCGCATCGAGATCGACCCGATCTGGTACGCGCCAACGACCTTCCGCCTCGTGCGTCCCGACGGCGAGGTGGTCGAGGAGTACGTCTCCGAGGTGAACGGCCGCGGCATGCATTACCAGGCGGCCGCGCTCGAGCGGCTCGTCGCCGACGGGCGCACCGACGGCGGCGACATCCTGCCGACCCGGCAGAGCGTCGCGATCATGGAGACGCTCGACCTCATCCGCGAGCAGATCGGGCTGCGCTACCCCGGCGAGTAGGCGCCGATCGGGGATCACCCTGATCCGACCCCGAATCATCCTCTGGGCGGATGGTGCGGCGCTCCGGCGCGCCGATAGGCTCGCCGGAGCGCCGCCCTGCCGACGCGTCCGAGACCCGCTCGAGCGAGCGTCCGACGCGGGGTTCGGCGCCCCGACCCGAAGGAGTCCCCGTGTCTGCACGTCGCCCCGTCCTCGGCCTCACCGCCCTCGCCGCGGTCGCGATCCTCTCGCTCGCCGGCTGCGCCGGCGGTCCCGCCGGCGGGGCGGAGAAGCTCAGCTACGAGGACAGCCCGCTCACGAAGTACCTCGAGCCGGTGAACGGCTCGTGGGACGAGGAGCGGATCATCGCCGAGCAGAAGAAGGCCGAGGAGTTCAAGGCCGAGTGCATGGCGGAGGAGGGCTTCGAGTACACCCCCGTCGACCAGTCGCAGAACATGGGCTTCATGGACGAGGACGAGATGGCCGAGCGCGAGACCGAGGAGTGGGTCGCCGCGAACGGCTGGGGCTTCGTGCAGACCCAGGAGGAGATGGAGGCCCAGCAGGCCGAGGCCGAGGAGTTCGTCGACCCGAACCAGCCGTACGTCGAGTCGCTCTCGGCGAGCGAGCAGGAGGCGTACTACGCCACGCTGTACGGCGCGCCGCCGGCCGAGGAGGAGCTGAACGAGGACGGCTCGTACGAGTACAACTGGGAGACGGCCGGTTGCGAGGGCGCGGCGCAGCACGAGATCCAGGGCGAGAACTACTGGGAGGACGAGGAGTTCTCCGACCTCACCGAGGCGATGGGCACGCTCTGGGAGGGGCTCGCGAAGCAGCCCGAGATGGTCGCGCTCGATGAGGAGTGGTCGGCGTGCATGGCCGACGCCGAGTACCCCGACCTGAAGACCCGCAACGACGCCCAGACCACGATCATGGACGAGCAGAACGCGTTCTGGGAGGGCGAGAACCCCGAGGGGCCGAGCGAGGAGCAGCTCGCCGAGCTCAAGCAGAAGGAGATCGACATCGCCGTCGCCGACTTCCGCTGCGCCGAGAAGCTCGACTATCAGAACACCCAGCTGAAGGCGCAGTTCGCGCTCGAGGAGCAGTTCATCGAAGACCACAAGTCCGAGCTCGAGGCGCTCCTCGCGGCGTACAGCAAGGGCGAGGAGTGATCCGGAGGCGGCGCGCGGCCGAGGCCGGCGGGGCAGGAGGGTCGGCCGAGTCCGCCGAGACCGGCGACTCCGGCGAGCAGGCCGCGTCGGATGCCTCGGGCAGCGACTTCGACGCACTCGTCGCACCCGTGGCATCCGAACCGGCCGAGACCGCGCAGGCGGAGCCCGTCGACCCGGCGGTGCAGGGCTGGCGGCGGGTGCTCCGCGGCAACCGCGTGCTCTGGGTCCTCGCGGCCGTCGCCATCGCCTCGCTCGTGGCGGGCGTCGGCCTGAGCTTCCTGATCGTCTCGCCGGGGCAGGCCGCCGCCGACGCCGCGGCTCCCGACGCCGGCCCCATCACCGTCCCGGTCGAGCTGCGCGCATTGTCGAACGACGTCACGATCCGCGGCGACGCGGCGTTCGCCGACTCGGTCGAGGTGAAGCTCGAGACGGGCGACCTCGGCGGCCCGGCCGTCGTCACCGGGCGGGTGCCCGAGGTCGGCGCTGCGCTCGGGCCCGCGGCGATCGCCCTCGAGGTCACCGGCCGCCCCGTGATCGTGCTGCCGGGCGAGCTCCCGGGCTACCGCACCCTGCGCGCCGGACTCTCGGGTCCCGATGTGACGCAGCTCAAACAGGCGCTGCGCGCCGTCGGCATCGACCCCGGCGACGTCGGCTCCGACACCTTCGACTCGGCGACCGCGGCCGGCGTGGCCGCGCTCTACGACCGGGTGGGCTACCCGCTGCCCGAGGCGCCCGAGGGCACCGCCGACACGGTGCGCTCCGCGCGCGATTCGGTGACCGGCGCGGAAGAGGCGGTCGCCTCCGCCGAGCGCGCGCTCGCCGCCGCCGGGTCGGGGCCCAGCGCGGTCGAGCGGGTGCAGCTCGACAACGCCGTGCGGGCCGCCGAGCGTGCGCTCGCCGCGGCGAAGGCCGGAGGCGACCCCGTCGCGATCGGCGACGCCGAGGACGCGCTGAAGCTCGCACGGGTCGAGCGCGACGCCGGGCTCGCACCCCGCGATGCGAGCGCCGAGCGGGCGGCGCTCGACTCGGCGCGCGCGCAGCTCGCCGACGCGTACGAGCTCCTCGAGGAGGCCGAGACGGGCACTCTCGCCTTCCTCCCGGTGAGCGAGGTGCTCTACCTGCAGGACCTGCCGCGCCGGGTCGACGAGGTCATGGTCGAGCGCGGCAGCATCGTGCAGTCCGCGGCGATGCTCGTGTCGGGGGCGACGCTCGCGATCAACGCCTCGGCCGCCGAGAGCGATGCGAAGCTGCTGAAGGCCGGCGACGTCGCGACGCTCGCGATGCCCGACGGCTCCGAGCTCGGGGCCACGATCACCTCCGTCGAGCCGCGCAAGGCCGAGGGCGGCGAGGCCGCGGAGTCCGGGCCCCGCTACGACGTCGTGCTCGCACCGGTGAAGCCGACCGACGCGCAGGTCCAGGCGCTGCGCGGGCAGAACGTGCGCGTGAAGATCTCGATCGGCGCGACCGAGGGCGAGGTGCTCGCCGTGCCGCTTGCGGCGCTGACGGCTGGGCCCGGCGGCGAATCGCGCGTCGAGGTGCAGGAGGGCTCGGAGACCCGCCTCGTCGAGGTCGAGACCGGCCTCGCGGCCGAGGGCTTCGTCGAGATCACCGGCGACATCGCCGAGGGCGATCTCGTCGTGGTGGGCCGATGAGCGAGGCCCCCGTGGTCGAGCTCATCGATGTCACCCGCTCGTTCCCCGGCCCGCCCGAGGTGCAGGCGCTGAAGGGCGTCAACCTGACGATCGGGCGCGGCGACTACCTCTCGATCGTCGGACCGAGCGGCTCGGGCAAGTCGACCCTGCTCAACGTGCTCGGCCTGCTCGACCGGCCGACGGTCGGCGAGTACCGACTCGGCGGCGTGCTCACCGCAGCGCTCGACGAGGAGGCGCGCGCGGGGCTCCGCGCGCGCACCATCGGGTTCGTGTTCCAGGCCTTCCACCTGCTGCCCCGCCGCACCGTGCTCGACAACGTGCTGCTCGCCACGCTGTACAGCGGGGTGCCGAGACGCGAGCGGATGCCCCGCGCGAAGGCCGCCCTCGACCGGGTCGGACTCGCGCACCGCATGGACTTCCTGCCGACGACCCTCTCGGGCGGTGAGCGCCAGCGCGTCGCCGTCGCCAGAGCGGTGATGGCCTCGCCCGAGCTCATCCTCGCCGACGAGCCGACGGGCAACCTCGACCAGCAGACCTCGGGCGAGGTCATGGACCTCTTCGAGGAGCTCAACGCCGACGGGCTGAGCCTCGTGGTCATCACGCACGACCAGCATGTCGCCGACCGTGCGCGGCGGAGCATCCGCATCGCCGACGGGCGGGTGAGCGAGCTGTGACGCGGTCGATCCTCCGGCGCTTCCGGCGCGCCGCGGCCGACGGTGGCACCGCCGACGTCACCGACGGCGGGGCCGACGCCGGCGCGACGGTGGGCGGGGCCGGCGCGGCCGTGATCCCCCCGATCGCCCGCGCCGACCGCTTCACGAACCAGGACCTGCTCGTCGAGGTGAGCCACGGCATCGGCGGACACACCGGCCGCCTCGTGATGACCACGCTCGGCACCGTGCTCGGCATCGCCTCGCTCGTGGTCACGATCGGCTTCGCCCAGACGGCCGCGGGGCAGATCAGCCGCCAGTTCGACGCCGTCGCGGCGACGCAGGCGGTCGTGAAGCCCGAGACCGCGAACTCCGGCGGCGACGAGGTCGCGACGACGACGCTGCCGTGGGACTCGTCCGAGCGGGTCGAGCGGCTGAACGGCGTCGAGCGCGCCGGGCTCATCGGCGAGGTGCCGATCGGCGAGCTGCAGATCACCGCCGTGCCGATCAACGACCCCTCCGCGCCCGAGGTGCTGAGCCCGGCGCTGCTCGCCACCTCGCCCGGACTGCTCGACGCCGTGCGGGGCGAGGTGAGCGCGGGGCGCTACTTCGACGACGGTCACGACGCCCGTGCCGACCGGGTGGCGGTGATCGGCGCGCGGGCCGCCGAGAAGCTCGGCATCAACCGCGTCGACAGCCAGCCGTCGATCTTCATCGGCGAACGCCCGTACACGGTCATCGGCATCGTCGAGGGCATGGAGCGCCGCGCCGACCTGCTCGACGCCGTGATCCTGCCGCTCGGCACGGCGCGGGCCGACTTCGGGCTGCGCAGCGCGAACGAGCTCCAGCTGCGCATCGACGCCGGTGCCGGCCCGCTCGTCGCGAAACAGGCGCCCATCGCGCTCGATCCGAACGCGCCCGAGAACTTCGACGTGCAGGCGCCGCGCGCGGGCTCGTCCCTGCAGGAGAGCGTGCAGGCCGACATCAACGTGGTCTTCCTCATCCTCGGGGTGATCGCCCTGCTCGCGGGCGGGCTGGGCATCGCGAACGTGACCCTGCTGTCGGTCTCGGAGCGCACCGGCGAGATCGGCCTGCGCCGCGCGCTCGGTGCGACCAGGCGCCAGATCGCCCGGCAGTTCATGGTGGAGTCGGTCGTGATCGGCCTGCTCGGCGGGCTCATCGGCGCGGCGGTCGGCGTGTTCGCGGTCGTCGTCGTCGCGCTCGTGCAGCAGTGGACCCCGATCATCGACCTGCCGATGGTATTCGGCGCCGCGGTCCTCGGAGCGGTCGTCGGGCTCGGCGCCGGCGCGTACCCGGCCCGCAAGGCCTCGCGCATCGAGCCGATCGCCGCGCTGCGGGCCGGCGTCTAGCCACGGCACGCGCGCGGCGCCGTGGGCCGGTCGTCCGATCGGCCCACGGGGTCCGCGCCGTTCCTGAACGGGGCATCGGGGGAGGCCGCGTATGATTCCCGCGTGATCGATGAGACGGATGCCACGGGCGCCGCGCCGCCGGAGCGGGGCGGGGCCGCGGCATCCGTGCTCGCCTTCATCAGGCGGCACAAGCTGCCGCTCGCGATCGGCGGCGGCCTGCTCGCCTTCGCGCTGATCGGCGGTGGCGCGGTCGCGCTCGGCGCTGCGCTCGCCCCGGAGGAGAAGGTCGCCGCGGCGCTCCCGAGCGAGACGCCGACCCCGACGCCCGAGGCGCGTGCCGTTCCCGAGGCGGCTGCGGCGGCGAGCCGCGTGCGCACCTGCTCGGTCGCCGAGGCCGCCGCAGACCCCCGCCTGGCGAACCTGCAGGCGCAGGTGATGAAGGCGTCGACGGGCGAGGTGCTCTACGACCGCGGCGGCACGACGCCCTCGCGCACCGCGAGCGTCATGAAGGTGATCACCTCGGCGGCGGCGCTGTCGGTGCTCGGGCCCGATCACCGGGCTGCGACGACCGTCGTGAAGGGCGCCGAGCCGGGCTCGATCGTGCTCGTCGGCGGCGGCGACGTGACGCTCTCGCGCACCCCCTCCGGTGACGAGACGGCCTACCCGGGCGCCGCGCACCTCGACGAACTCGCCCGCCAGGTCGAAGCGGCGTGGGCCGCCGATCCGGCGAATCCGCCGATCACGAAGCTGATCCTCGACGCGAGCTACTTCGGCGGCGAGGAGTGGCAGCCGAGCTGGGACCTCGTCGAGCGCGAGGACGGCTACATGTCGAACATCACGGCGCTCATGGTCGACGGCGACCGCGACGACCCGTACTCGAACACCTCCTGGCGCAGCGACGATCCCATCGGCCGGGCGGGGCAGGCCTTCGCCGACGAGCTCGGCGGCATCGGCGCCATCGAGCGCGGCACGGCGCCGGCCGGCGCGACGCAGCTCGGGCAGGTGCTCTCGCCCCCGGTCTCGGCGCTCGTCGACAAGGCGCTCGTCGTCTCGGACAACACGGTCGCCGAGATGCTCGCCCGGCTCGTCGCGATCGAGACGGGCTCGGGCAACGACTTCGCCGCGATCAACGCGGGCGTGCTCGAGGGGCTCGCACCCTACGGGGTCGACACCACCGGCATCGTGGTGGTCGACGGCTCGGGCCTCTCCGACGACAACGCCGTGCCGCCCTCGTACCTGACCCGGCTCTTCGTCAAGATCAACGCGCGCGAGGCGAACCTCGGCTACCTGCTCGACTCGCTGCCGGTGTCGGGCGAGCGCGGCTCGCTCGCCTACGACGACCGGTTCTGGGGCGACAACTCGGTGGCCGACGGGCGCGTCATCGCGAAGACGGGCTGGATCAACTCGGGCTACACGCTCTCGGGCGTCGTCCGCGCGGAGGACGGCACCGACCTCACCTTCGCGATCTACGCCCTCGGCGACGTGACCGACGAGGCGAAGACCGCGATCGACACGCTCGCCACCGCCTTCTACCGCTGCGGCGACAACCTCTCGAACCAGTGATCGGGCGCGGAGCCCGCCTCGCACCCTCGGCGGCAGACCGGGTTGCCCCGCGCACGCGCGGGGGGACAATGGAGGCATGACCCGCGCGCTGTTCATCATCGACGTCCAGAACGACTTCACCGAGGGGGGAGCACTCGGAGTCGACGGCGGAGCCGCCGTCGCCGCCGGGGTGAGCGAGCTGCTCGCGCGGCACCGCGACGCCTACGAGCTCGTCGTCGCCTCGCGCGACTGGCACTCGGGGGAGGGCGACAACGGCGGCCATTTCGCGACCGATGCCGAGCCCGACTACGTCGACACCTGGCCGGCGCACTGCGTCGCCGGCACGGTCGGCGCCGAGTACCACCCCGCGCTCGCGGTCGACGAGGTCGACGTGCACATCCGCAAGGGGCAGGGCGTGCCGGCGTACTCGATCTACGAGGGCACCGACGACGCGGGCGACACCATCAGCGAGCTGCTCGGGCGCCACGGCATCACCGACGTCGACGTGGTCGGCATCGCGACCGACTACTGCGTGCGGGCGAGCGGGCTCGACGCGCTCGAGCACGGGCAGCACGTGCGCGTGCTGACCGACCTCGTCGCGGGGGTCGCGGCCGAGTCGTCGGCCGCGGCGCTCGCCGAGCTCGGCCACGCCGGAGCGCTCATCGTGACCTCGAGCGTCGTCGCCGAGGCATCCGGGGCCGCCGAATGATCGCGACGGATGCCTCGCGCCCGCCGCTGCTGCACGCCGAGAGCGCCGACGGGGTGCTCATCGGCTACCGCGTGCATCGCGCCCCGAACCGCGACGCCTCCCAGCCGCCCGTGCTGCTCGTGCACGGCTTCGCCTCGGACGCCCGCATCACCTGGGAGGGCACCGGCTGGGTGAAGGCGCTCACCGACGCCGGTCGCGAGGTCGTGACCCTCGACCTGCGCGGGCACGGCGACAGCGACAAGCCGGTCGAGGCCGCCGACTACGCGCCGGTGCGCCTGGGCGCCGACCTCGCGGCCGTGCTCGACTCGGCGGGCGTGCCGGTGGCCGACGCCGTCGGCTACTCGATGGGATGCCGCGTGGTCGCCGCGCTCGCGGCGATCGCGCCCGAACGGCTGCGCCGGGTCGTGCTCGGCGGGGCCGGGCCGAACGAGCTGTTCGCGACGTGGGCGATCGACGAGGTGCGCGCGCTGCTCCTCGACGACCGGCCGAGCGAGAACCGGGTCATCGAGCAGGTGCTCCGCCCCGCGATCGAGGCGGGGGCCGACCGCGAGGCGCTGCTCGCGGTCGTCGAGGGGGTGTCCGGGGCCCCGCTCGGCATCCCGGGAACGATCCCGACGCTCTTCGTCGCGGGCGAGAACGACCCGGTGCCCGCTGGGGTGCAGCAGCTCGCCCTCGACTGGGGCGTCGACCTCGTGTCGGTGCCCGGCCGAGACCATGTCTCGACGCTCACCTCACGGGTGTTCAAGGACGCGGCGATCGGCTTCCTGGGCGCGTAGGCCGCCGGGCCCCGCACCGGGTGCCAGCGGCGGGCTGTACAACATGTACAGCTCGAATCGGATCGTGTCGCAACGATCGAGCACCTTGTCGGGTGCTCGATCGTCGCTTTGCCGCCCCCTCGACTTCCTCCCTAGGCTGCCGATCGTCAGCGGCGACGGGCGCCGTGGTGACGACCCACGAGGAAGTAGGGACATGATCCACCAGCGCGACGCCATCGGCCGACTCCCCGCCTACAAGCCGGGTCGGCCCGCCGCGCAGGGTGCCGTCAAGCTCTCCTCGAACGAGAACCCCTTCCCGCCGCTGCCCTCCGTCGTCGACGCGGTCGTCGCCGGCCTCGACGGCATCCAGCGCTACCCCGACCTCGGCGCGGCCGAGCTCACCCGGCGCCTCGCCGAGCACTACGACGTCGACCCCGCCGAGATCGCACTCGGCGCGGGCTCGGTCGAGGTCGCGAGCCAGCTCGTCCACGCGAGCGCCGGCGCCGGCGACGAGGTCGTCTTCGCCTGGCGGTCCTTCGAGGCGTACCCGATCCTCGTGCAGGTGGCGGGCGCCACCCCCGTGCCGGTTCCGCTCACGGCCGACGAGCGCCACGACCTCGACGCGATGGCCGCCGCGATCACGCCGCGCACCCGGCTCGTCTTCGTCTGCAACCCGAACAACCCGACCGGGGCGACGGTGACCGCCGACGAGCTCACCGCGTTCCTCGAGAAGGTGCCGGCCGAGGTGCTCGTCGTCGTCGACGAGGCCTACGTGCACTTCGACGACGACCCCCGCTCCGCGAATGGGCTCGAGTTCTTCCGCCGCCACCCGAACGTCGCGGTGCTGCACACCTTCTCCAAGGCGTACGGGCTCGCCGGGCTGCGCGTCGGCTACGCGATCGCCCCGGCCGCGGTCGCCGCGAACCTGCGCCGCGTCGGCGTGCCGTTCGCGGTCAGCGACCTCGCCCAGCGGGCGGCGATCGCCTCGCTGGACGCGGAGTCCGAGCTCGAGGTGCGCATCCGCGAGATCGTCGCCGAGCGCGGTCGCGTCACGGCCGCGCTCCGCGACGGCGGCTGGCGACTCGTCGACTCGTTCGGCAACTTCGTCTGGCTCCGCACCGGCGACGACACCGAACGCGTCGACGGCGTGCTGCAGGAGCACGGGGTCGTGGCGCGCGCCTTCGCCGGCGAGGGCATCCGGGTGACGGTCGGCTCGCCCGAGGCGAACGACCGGTTCCTCGCCGCTGCGGCCGAGGCGCTCGCGACCGCCCAGCTCGCGGTGTCCGCCGGCTGACGTTCGCGCGTCGCACCCACCCACCGCCCGCACGACCCGGGCCGGCCGCACCTCCGCGACCGTGCTCGCCCCCGAGACCTGCGCCCCGCGCCGGAACCCCGCACCACCGCACCACGGACCTGAGGAGGATCCCGACGATGAGAACCCACTCGAAGCTGACCGGACTCGCGCTGCTCGCGGCCGGAGCGCTCGCGCTCACCGGCTGCGCATCGGACGGCGCCAGCGCCGGAGCATCCGACGACAGCATCTCGATCGGCATCAGCCAGATCGTGCAGCACCCCGCGCTCGACGCGACCCGCGAGGGCTTCAAGCAGGCCTTCGCCGACGCCGGCTACGTCGAGGGCGAGGACATCACCTTCGACGAGCAGAACGCGCAGGGCGAGCAGGCGACGGCCACGACGATCGCCGCGAAGTTCCAGACCGACGGCGTCGACCTCGTGCTCGCCATCGCGACGCCCACCGCGCAGGCCGCGGCCCAGTCGATCGCCGACATCCCGGTGCTCTTCACGGCCGTCACCGAGCCCGCCGAGGCCGGCCTCGTCGACAGCTGGGAGAAGCCGGGCGGCAACGTCACCGGCACGAGCGACCTCAACCCGGTCGAGCAGCAGCTCGAGCTCGTCACCCAGGTCGTGCCCGACGCGAAGACCGTCGGCATCGTGTACAGCTCGGGCGAGGTGAACTCCGAGGTGCAGGTCGAGCTCGCGAAGGAGGCCGCCGAGAAGCTCGGCCTCGAGATCAAGGAGGCGACCGTCACGAACTCGAGCGAGGTCGCCCAGGCCACCGAGTCGCTCGGCGCGGTCGACGCGATCTACATCCCGACCGACAACCGCGTGACCGAGGGCCTCGAGGCCGTCGTGCAGATCGCCGAGCAGAAGCAGATCCCGCTGTTCGGCGCCGAGGGCGGCCAGGTCGAGCGCGGTGCCATCGCGACCTACGGCATCGACTACACCGAGCTCGGCTACCAGACCGGCAAGATGGCGATCGAGATCCTCGAGAACGGCGCCGACCCGGCCGAGATGCCCGTCGAGACCCTCGACGAGCTCTCGCTGATCGTGAACCCCGCCGCCGCAGAGCGCCAGGGCGTCACTCTCCCCGAAGACCTGGTCGCCGACGCCGACCAGACCATCGAATAACACGCCCACGGGACATCCGGAAGGCCCTGCATGAACGCCGCACTCGAACTCGGCCTGCTCTACGGGATCATGGCGCTCGGTGTGTACCTCACATTCCGCGTGCTCAACTTCCCCGACCTCACGGTCGACGGCAGCTTCACCACCGGCGCCGCGGTCGCGGCCTCGCTCATCGTGCAGGGCGTGCCCGCCCCCGTCGCCACCCTCGCAGGGGCGGCGTCGGGGGCGGTCGCCGGCATCGTCACCGGGGTGCTCTACACGAAGGGCCGCATCGACGGCCTCCTCGCCGGCATCCTGACCATGATCGCGCTGTGGTCGATCAACCTCAGGATCATGGGCAAATCGAACCTCCCGCTGCTCAGGGAGGACACCGTGATGATGCCGCTGCGCGACAACGGCCTGCTCGGCGGGCCCTGGAGCATCCTCATCTTCGCGATCTTCGCGCTCGTGCTGAAGTTCGCCATCGACTGGTTCCTCTCGACCGACCTCGGCCTCTCGATCCAGGCGACCGGCAACAACGAGCAGATGATCCGCTCCTTCGGCGTGAACACCCACTTCACGACCATCCTGACGCTCGCGATCTCGAACGCGCTCGTCGCGCTCTGCGGTGCGCTCGTCGCGCAGTACCAGGGCTTCGCGGACGTCTCGATGGGCATCGGCCTCATCCTCGTCGGCCTCGCCTCGGTCATCATCGGCCAGGCGATCATCGCGGGCCGCTCGGTGTGGGTGGCGACCTTCGCGGTGCTCGTCGGCGCGATCATCTACCGCCTCGTGATCTTCTTCGCGCTCGCGGCCGGCCTCAACCCGAACGACATGAAGCTCATCTCCGCCGTGCTCGTCGTCGCCGCGCTGCTCCTGCCGCGCTGGGGCTTCCTGAAGCGCGTCCCGAGTTTCAAGCAGCTCAACCGCCGCGCGGTCAGGGCCTGAGAGGAGCGACGAACATGCTCACCATCGACCACGTCACGAAGACCTTCTTCCCCGGCACCGTCAACGAGCGCGTCGCGCTGAACGACGTGTCGCTCCACCTCGACGAGGGCGACTTCGTCACCGTCATCGGCTCGAACGGCGCCGGCAAGTCGACGCTCCTGAACATCATCGCGGGCAAGATCGCCGTCGACTCGGGGGACCTCCTCATCGACGAGCGCTCGGTGAAGCGGATGAAGGACTACCAGCGGGCCGCCTACATCGGCCGGGTCTTCCAGGACCCGATGGCCGGCACGGCGCCAGACCTCACCATCGAGCAGAATCTCGCGCTCGCGTTCCGCCGCGGCCAGCGGCGCGGGTTCCACCTCGGCGTGACCCGGGCCCGTCGCGAACGGTTCCAGAAGGAGCTCGTCGCACTCGAGCTCGGCCTCGAGCAGCGGCTGAAGGCCCGCGTCGGCCTCCTCTCGGGCGGCCAGCGCCAGGCGCTGTCGCTGCTCATGGCGAGCTTCACGCAGCCGCGCATCCTGCTGCTCGACGAGCACACCGCGGCGCTCGACCCGCAGCGGGCCGACCTCGTCACTCGCCTCACCAAGTCGGTCGTCGAGCGCGACCGGCTGACGACGCTCATGGTCACGCACAACATGGAGCAGGCGCTGCGCGTGGGCAACCGGCTCATCATGATGCACGAGGGCCGGACCATCCTCGACCTGGCCGAGGCGGAGAAGCGGAAGATGACGGTCCAGGGCCTCCTCGCGGAGTTCGCCAAGATCAAGGGCGCGGCGCTCGACGACCGCGCGATGCTCGGCTGAGCGGCATCGACGCCCGCGCAGGAGGGCGGTCGGACCGGTCCGTCCGTCCGCCCTCCGCGCCCTCCCGGGCGACCTCGGCGCCCTCCCGGGCGCCCGCCCCACGGCGTCGGGCCGAGCCCGAACGGCCGCGTAGGCTGGATTCCGGGGAGGTGCCGATGCCCATCGATCGACTGGACGCGCGACTCGTCGCGCTCTTCGCCGACGAGCCGCGGATCGGCGTCTACGAGGCGTCGCGCCGGCTCGGGGTCGCCCGCGGCACGGTGCAGGCGCGCCTCGACCGGCTGCAGCGGCTCGGCGTGATCACCGGGTTCGGACCGGACATCGACACCGCCGCGCTCGGCTACCCCGTCACGACCTTCGTCGAGATCGAGATCGCGCAGGGCTCGCGCAGCGAGCTGATGACCGATGAGCTGCGCGCCATCCCCGAGGTCATCGAGGCGCACACGATCACGGGGCGCAGCGACCTGCTCGTTCGGGTCGTCGCCGCCTCGAACCTCGACCTGCAACGCGTCGTCGACCTGCTCGTGCGGGTGCCCGGCATCGAGCGCACCTCGACGCTCGTCGTGCTCGACACACCCATCCCGCACCGGGTCATCCCGCTCGTCGAGGCGACGCCGGCCGACTGAGGGCGCGCGGGCGGCGCCTGCCGGCTTCGGCGGCGGCGGTCGGAATGCAGGATGCCTCGCGCGACACGCCGCGAGTGCGGTTCGCTGTGCGGCGTGGCGGGCCGGGGCATCCTGCGCTTCGTTCAGGCACGAGATCTCCTCCACAGGCGAGGCGACGGGCTGCCGCGCAGGGCCTGGGCCGGCCACGGCGCCGGTGCCCCGCTCCGGTCGAACATGATCGGCGCATGGAACCGATCGAACGGGCGCTGCGCGCGGGCGGGGGAGTCTGCCGCGCCGCGGACCTCGCCGACGTGCCGCGTCGTCGCCTCGCGGCGGCGCTCGCCGCAGGCCGCGTCGAACGGCTGCGGCACGGCGTCTACGGCAGCCCGTGGATCCCGGAGGAGGCGAAGCGCGCCGTGCGGGTCGGCGGACGGCTCGGGTGCGTCTCGGCGGCACGTCTGCACGGGCTGCGGGTGCTGAACGACCCGCGACGCGTGCACGTCGCACTCGACGCGCACGCGTCGCGGCCGCGGCACCCCGACGATCCCGCACGGCGGTTGTCGATCGACGCGCCGGACGGCATCCGGCTGCACTGGAGCCGGCAGCCGCGCCCCCAGCACGGCTTCATCGTGCCGTTGGAGGAGTGCCTCGCCCAGATGCTCGCGTGCCTGCCGGCGCTCGATGCCCTGTGCGCGCTCGACTCCGCGCGCGAGCACGTCGTCTGGCACGGCGGCGGCCCGCCGCAGCTCGACGAGCCGGCGTTCGCGCGCTTCATCGAGGGGCTGCCCGCGCAGAGCCGGGTCATCGCCCGCCGATCGAGCACGCTCAGCCAGGCTGTCGGCGAGACGGTGGCGCGCGAGCGCCTGCGCGCAGCGGGCATCCCTGTGCTCGAGCAGTTCGAACTGCCCGGCGGGTTCGTCGGCGACCTGCTCGTCGGCGAGCGGCTCGTGTTCGACATCGAGGGCGAGCGACCGCATTCGGCACCGGGCGCCTTCGACCGCGACCGCCGCAGGGCGGCATGGCTGAAGGCGTGCGGCTTCGCCCACCTCGCGGTCAGCCACCGGCAGGTGCTGCACGAGTGGGACGAGGTCGAGTCCGTCGTGCGGCTCCTCATGCGCCGAGGCGTGCACTGCTGGGGCGACGGCCTCGATCGGCCGGCGTGAGGTGCCGGGGTGCGCGCAAACGCAGGATGCCTCGCTCGACACGCCGCGGCGTCCGGGACGACGTGCGGCGATGCCGGTGAGGCATCCTGCGTTCTGCTCGGTGCTACAGCGTGTGGCCGAGCTTGAAGCCCTGCTCCTCGTCGCCCTTCCGGGTGTACGAGAACCCGTCGGCGCCGATCGTCACGGCCATCTCCGACGCGTCGGTGCGGGCGACGACGGGCTTGGGGTTGCCGTCGAGGTCGAGCACGAGCGAGGCCTCCGTGTACCAGCTCGGCACGACGGGGTTGCCCCACCAGTCGCGACGCTGGTTGTCGTGCACGTCCCACGTGACGACGGGGTTGTCGGGGTCGCCCGTGTAGTAGTCCTGCGTGTAGATCTCGACGCGGTGGCCGTCGGGGTCGCGCAGGTACAGGTAGAACGCGTTCGAGACGCCGTGGCGGCCCGGGCCGCGCTCGATCGCGTCGGAGCGGCGGATCGCGCCGAGCTTGTCGCAGATCGCGAGGATGTTGTGCTTCTCGTGGGTCGCGAAGGCGACGTGGTGCATCCGGGGGCCGTCGCCACCGGTCATGGCGGTGTCGTGCACGGTGGGCTTCCGGCGCATCCACGCCGCGTACACGACGCCCTCCTCGTCCTGGATGTCCTCCGTCACGCGGAAGCCGAGGTCCTGCATGAACTTCACGGCGCGCGGCACGTCGGGGGTGACCTGGTTGAAGTGGTCGAGGCGCACTAGCTCGCCCGGCGTGTGCAGGTCGTAGCGCCACGAGAGCCGCTCGACGTGCTCGGTCTGGAAGAAGAACTCGTACGGGAAGCCGAGCGGGTCCTCGACGCGGACGGAGTCGCCGATGCCCTTGGTGAAGCCCTCCGCGCGGCGTTCGACGCGGCATCCGAGCTCGGTGTAGAAGGCGACCGCCTTGTCGAGGTCCTCGCTCGAGCGCACGCGGTACGAGAACGCGGCGACGGCCGCGACCTCGCCCCGGCGGAGCACGAGGTTGTGGTGGATGAACTCCTCGGTGGAGCGGAGGTAGATCGCCTCGTCGTCCTCCTCGGTCACGTACAGGCCGAGCACGTCGACGTAGAACTCGCGCGAGGCGGCGAGGTCGGTCACGACGAGCTCCATGTACGCGCAGCGCAGGATGTCGGGGGCGGGCGCCGACGGGGTCGGCACGGGGTTGTCGGTGCGGATCGGGGCTTCCTGCGAAACGTAGAAGCCCGACGAGGTGAGGGTCATGTCGTCGCGGTTGGTCATGTCAGCGTCCTTGCTCTGGGGAGGTCTCGGGGCGAGGTCTCGGGCGGGGCCTGGGCCGGGGCCTCAGGCCTTGCCGAAGGTCGGGTTGTGGGGGGCGCCGAGCGTGATGTGCACGCTCTGCTGGTCGGTGTAGAAGTCGATCGAGCGGTAGCCGCCCTCGTGCCCGAGGCCCGAGGCCTTGACGCCGCCGAACGGGGTGCGGAGGTCGCGCACGTTGTTCGAGTTGAGCCACACCATGCCCGCCTCGACCGACTGGGCGAAGTTGTGGGCGCGCTTGAGGTCGTTCGTCCAGATGTAGGCGGCGAGGCCGTACTTCGTGTCGTTCGCGAGGGCGAGCGCCTCCTCCTCGGTGTCGAACGGCGTGATCGCGACGACCGGGCCGAAGATCTCCTCCTGGAAGATCCGGGCGTCGGGCGCGACATCCGCGAACACCGTCGGGGCGACGTAGTTGCCCGTCGGGAAGCCCTCGGGGCGGCCGCCGCCGGCGACGAGGCGTCCCTCGGTCTTGCCGAGCTCGACGTAGCTCATCACCTTGTCGTAGTGCTCGGGGTGCACGAGCGCGCCGACCTCGGTCTCGGGGTCGTGCGGGTGGCCGACCTTGACGCGCTTCGCCTGCGCGGCGTACCGCTCGACGAACTCGTCGTAGACCTCGCGCTGCACGAGGATGCGGCTGCCGGCCGTGCAGCGCTCGCCGTTCAGCGAGAACACGCCGAAGATGCACGCGTCGATCGCGACGTCGAGGTCGGCGTCGGCGAACACGACGGCGGGGCTCTTGCCGCCGAGCTCCATCGAGAGGCCCTTGAGGTACGGGGCGGCGTTGCCGAAGATCAGCTGGCCGGTGCTCGACTCGCCGGTGAACGAGATGAGCGGCACGTCGGGGTGCTTGACGAGCGCGTCGCCCGCGTCCTCGCCGAGGCCGTTGACGAGGTTGAACACGCCCTTGGGCAGGCCCGCCTCCTCGAAGATGCCGGCCCAGAGCGACGCCGAGAGCGGCGTGAACTCGGCGGGCTTCAGCACGACGGTGTTGCCGGTCGCGAGCGCGGGGCCGAGCTTCCACGACTCGAGCATGAACGGGGTGTTCCACGGGGTGATGAGGCCCGCGACGCCGATCGGCTTGCGGTTCACGTAGTTCATCTGCTTGCCGGGCACCTTGAAGGCGTCGTCGGCCTGGGCGACGATGAGGTCGGCGAAGAAGCGGAAGTTCTCGGCGGCACGGCGGGCCTGGCCGAGCGCCTGCGTGATCGGCAGGCCCGAGTCGAACGACTCGAGCTCGGCGAGGCGCTGGTCGCGCGACTCGACGAGGTCGGCGATCCTGTGCAGCACGCGCGAGCGCTCGCGGGGAAGCATCCGGGGCCAGGGGCCCTCGGTGAAGGCGCGGCGGGCGGCGGCGACGGCGCGCTCGACGTCGGCCTTCTTGCCGGCGGCGGCGTGCACGTACGTCTCGTTCGTGACGGGGTTCAGCACCTCGAAGGTGTCGCCGTCGATCGAGTCGACGAACTCGCCGTCGATGTAGTGCTGGATGCGGTCGGGCAGCCCCTCGGGGGTGTACGCGGTCATCGTGGTTCTTCCGTTCTGCGGTGGTCGGGCGGCGAGGAGACGGTCGGTCTCGGTCGGGCGGTCAGGCGGTCGCCGGATGCTTCTGCTCGGCCTGGTAGGCGAGCACGGCGTCGAGGGTGGCGGTGCGGTGGGCGCGGGCGGCGAGCTCGATGTCGAGCGCGGGGGCGCCGGCCTCGATCAGCTCGAGGATGCGCTCGTGCTCGGCGACGGACTCGTGCGCGCGGCCGGGGACGAAGCTGAACGACGAGTCGCGCAGCACCTTCATGCGGTTCCACCCGCGGTGCACGAGGTCGAGGATGTGCGGGTTCGGGCACTCCTCGAAGAGCACCGCGTGGAACTCGAGGTTGAGTTCGGTGAAACGATGCGGATCGAAGTCGTCGAGGGTGCGTCGCATCCGCTCATTCACCGCGCGGGCGCGCGCGAGCTGCTCGGCGGTGAGCGCCGGCGCCGACAGCGCCGTGGCCGAGCCCTCGACGAGGGCGAGCGTCTGCATCGTGTGCAGGTACTCGGTCTCCTTGATGAGGGCGACCTGCGCGCCGACGTTGCGCTCGAAGGTCACGAGGCCCTCGGCCTCGAGGCGGCGGATCGCCTCGCGCACGGGCACGACGCTGACGCCGAGCTCGCCGGCGATCGCGCCGAGCACCAGGCGGTAGCCGGGCACGTAGCGGCCGTCGTCGATGCGCGCGCGGATGAAGGCGTACGCCCGCTGCGACTTCGACTCGGGCGTGGTCATCGCAACTCCTGGGTGACCGCGGCGTCGGCGGCCGCGTCGGTCGCGGTCGACGTTGTCGCGCGGGCCGCGTCGTACCGGGCGCGCCAGGCGGCGTTCATGGGGAAGAGCCCGTCGACGGACTCGCCGCGGGCGACCTGCTCGGCCACCCAGGCGTCCTCGTCCTCCTGGGCGGCGGCCTCGGCGGCGACCTCGGCGGCGATCGCGGCGGGGATGACGAGCACTCCGTCGCCGTCGCCGACGATGACGTCGCCGGGCTGCACGGCCGCGCCGCCGCAGGCGATGGTCACGTCGGTCTCCCACGGAACGTGACGACGGCCGAGCACGCTCGGGTGGGGCCCCTGGCTGAAGACGGGGATGTCGAACGCGGCGACCGCGTCGAAGTCGCGCACGCCGCCGTCGGTCACGATGCCGGCGGCCCCGCGCACCTGCGCGCGGAGCGCGAGCACATCGCCGACGGTGCCGGTGCCGCGCTCGCCGCGGGCCTCGACGACGAGCACCTCTCCGGGTCCGACGGTGTCGAAGGCGCGCTTCTGCGCGTTGAACCCGCCGCCGAACTCCTTGAAGAGGTCGGGACGGAACGGGATGAACCGCAGCGTCTTCGCCGTGCCCACGATGCGGTCGCCCGCGTGGTTGGCGAACACGCCCTCGATGAAGACGTCGTGGTAGCCGCGCTTGCGCAGCGCCGCCGAGACGGTCGCGACGGCCGAGCGGCCGAGCTGCTCGCGCACCTCGTCGGTCAGCACCGAGCGGGATGCCTCGGGCGCGACGCTCGCCGAGGCATCCGCGTCGTTCGTGGTCGTGGGGGCGTCGAGCGGGCTCGCGAGCCCGGCGGCGACCGCGGCGGCGTGCTCGGCCTCGCTGCCCCAGGCCTCGATGCGCTGCGCGTCGTCGACCGCGGGCTTGGTGCCGAAGTCGCCGAACGGCACCGCGCCCTGCGTCACGGTCGTGACGAGCCGCCCGGTGCTCGGGGCGCCGGGGGCGCCGGGGGCGTCGACCTCGACCTCGACGACGTCGCCGGGCACGACGACGCTCGACCCTGCGGGCGTGCCGGTGAGGATGACGTCGCCCGGTTCGAGCGTCAGGTGCTGCGAAAGATCGGCGACGAGCCGGCCGAACGGGAAGAGCAGGGTGTCGCTGGTGTCCTCCTGCACGAGCTCGCCGTTGACCCAGGTTCGCACGCGCCAGCCGTCTTCGCCGGCGACGCTCGCGGGCAGCGCGACCGGGCCGAGCGGGGTGAACCCGTCGCCGCCCTTGTTGCGCACGTTCGAACCCTTGTCTGCGGCGCGCAGGTCGTAGAGCCCGAAGTCGTTCGCCGCCGTGACCTGCGCGACATGCGACCAGCCCTCGGCGGGCGAGACGTGGCGGGCGCGCTCGCCGATGACGATCGCGATCTCGCCCTCGAAGGCGAGCAGCTCGGTGCCGGCGGGGCGTTCGATCGTGCCGCCGGTGCCGGCGAGCGAGGAGGCGGGCTTGAAGAAGTAGCTCGGCTGGGCGGGCGTGCGCCCGCGCTGCGAGGCCCTCGACGGGTAGTTGAGGTGCACGGCGATGATCTTGCCGGGAGTGGCGATGCCAGCGATGGTCATTGACGTCCTCGTCTCTTGATATCAGAAATCATATACGATCCGCTCGGCGCTGTGAAGAGGCGCTTGCGGGAGAGGGGTGACCGCGCAACGCGGGTTCCAGGAGAAAGTCGCCTCGTCAGGACGATTTCGCCGGAATCGTCCTGAGCAGCGGCCTTCTTCCTGAAACGGTGCAGAGGCGGGATGCCTCGCGGCTCAGTAACTCGTGCGGGCTGGGCCCGTGGCATCCGGCCCCTCGCGCCCGATGAAGCGCTCGGCGAGCGCCTCGGAGGCGCGGGCGAGGATCGCGACGTCGGCACCCACCGCGACGAACGACGCGCCCGCCTCGAGGTACCGGTCGGCGTCGGCCGGCACGAAGGCGTTCACGCCGACGGGCTTGCCGGCGGAGCGGGCGGCGCGGATCGCCGTGAGCGCGGCCTCGACGACGTCGGGGTGCGAGGGCTGCCCGAGCAGCCCCATCGAGCCTGCGAGGTCTGCCGGGCCGACGAAGATCGCGTCGACGCCGTCGACGGCGAGGATCTCCTCGACGTTCGCGACCGCCGTCGCCGACTCGATCTGCACGATCAGGCTCACCGTGGACGATGCGGCGGCGAGGTACCCCTCGACGCGGTTCCACCGCGAGGAGCGGGCGAGCGACGCACCGACGCCGCGCACGCCGACGTCGCTCGGGCCGGGGCGATGGCCCGAGGCGTCGGGGGCCGAGCCGTGCGCGGCGGTGCCCGGGTACCTGACGGCCCGCACGAGCGCACGTGCCTGCTCGGCGGAGTCGACCATCGGGACCAGCAGGTTCTGCACCCCGAGGTCGAGGTACTGCTTGATCACGACGGGGTCGCCGATCGGCGGCCGTACGACCGGCGCGACGGGGTAGGCCGAGACCGCGTAGAGCTGGTGCAGGATCGTCTGCAGGTCGTTGGGGGAGTGCTCGGCGTCGATCAGCACCCAGTCGAGGCCGCTGCCGGCCGCGACCTCGGCGACGAGCGGGCTCGCCGAGCAGACCCACATGCCGACCTGCGGGCGGTCGGCCGCCGCGATGCGCGTGGTGAGCGTCTCGGGAAGGTTCATTCGAATCGGCATGAGATGGTTCCCAGCTGTCCGTAGTCGGCGTGCACGGTGTCGCCGCGCTCGACCCACATGGGGCGGGTGAAGCTGCCCGCGAGGATGATCTCGCCGGCGCCGAGCGACTGCCCGTGGTGGGCGAGCTTGTTGGCGAGCCAGGCGACGCCCATGGCGGGGTGGCCGAGCACCGCCGCGGCGACGCCCGACTCCTCGATCGTCTGGTTGCGCGAGAGCAGCGCCGAGACCCAGCGCAGGTCGACCTCGTCGACCTTCACCGGCCGCCCGCCGAGCACCATGGCGCCCATGGCGGCGTTGTCGCTGATGGTGTCGACGATCGTGCGCCCCTGCATCTCGATGTGGGAGTTCAGGATCTCGAGCGCGGGCACCACGTAGGCGGTCGCGTCGAGCACGTCGAAGATCGTGGTGTTCGGTCCCTGCAGGGGCGTCGCGAGCACGAAGGCGAGTTCGACCTCGATGCGCACGTTCGAGAAGCGGTCGAACTCGACCGACGAGCCCGACTCGATCACCATGTCGTCGAGGATGACCCCGTAGTCGGGCTCGGTGATGCCGGTGGCCACCTGCATCACCTTCGAGGTGAGGCCGATCTTGCGCCCGACGAGGCGGGCGCCGTCGGCGATGCGGCGGTCGGCCCAGACGCGCTGCACGGCGTAGGCGTCGTCGACGCTCATGCCGGGGTGGCGCGCGGTGAGCAGGGGCACGGTCGTGCGGTCGCGGTCGGCGGCGACGAGTTCGTCGGCGATCGCGTCGATCACGGGCTGGTCAAGCACAGGCGCTCCACTTCATCGAGGGTCCACTGGAGATCGTAGTCACCGCGCCCGGTCGGGACGGGGACGCCGCTTGCACGGTATCTGAAATCGTATATGATTCGAGGCGTGTTCGGGGCGGAGCAACCGGCTCGGGCGCATCCCCTGACCGCGGACTCGACAGAGGAGTCGCCGCATGACCGCACAAACCCTGCCCGCCGCATCGCCCGTCGATGCCGCGAAGCGCCGCGAGCTCAAGCGCGTCGCCTTCGCCACCGTGATCGGCACCACCATCGAGTGGTACGACTTCTTCCTGTACGCGAGCGCGGCCGGCCTCGTGTTCGGGGCGCTCTTCTTCGCGCCCGCCGGCGCCGAGTTCGCGACGATCCTCTCGTTCGCCACCGTCGGCGTCAGCTTCCTCTTCCGTCCGCTCGGCGCGTTCCTCGCGGGGCACTTCGGCGACAAGATCGGGCGCAAGGCGATGCTCGTCGTCACGCTGATCCTCATGGGTGCCGCGACGACCCTCATCGGCGTGCTGCCGACCTACGAGCAGATCGGCATGGCGGCCCCGCTCCTGCTCGTGCTCCTCCGCATCATCCAGGGTCTCTCGACCGGCGGCGAGTGGGGCGGCGCCGTGCTCATGGCCGTCGAGCACGCGCCCGACGGGGAGCGCGGCCGCTACGGCGCCTTCCCGCAGATCGGCGTGCCCATCGGCCTGCTGCTCGCGTCGGGCGTCCTCGCGCTCATGACCGGCGTGATCTCGCCCGGCGACGCCTTCCTCGAGTGGGGCTGGCGCGTGCCCTTCCTCCTCAGCTTCGTGCTGATCGTCGTCGGCATCGTCGTGCGCCGCGCCGTCGACGAGAGCCCGGTCTTCCTCGAGATCGCCGCGAAGAAGGAGGAGGCCAAGACCCCGATCCTCACCCTCTTCCGCAAGCACTGGCTGCTCGTGCTGCTCGCCGCGCTCACCTTCGCGGGCAACAACGCCGCGGGCTACATGACCACCGGCGGCTACCTGCAGAACTACGCGACGACGCCGCTCGCCGACGGGGGCCTCGTCGGAATGGAGCGCACGCCCGTGCTGCTCGCCGTCGCCGGCGCCTCGATCGTCTGGCTCGTCTGCACCTTCGCGGCGGGCATCGTCTCCGACCGGATCGGCCGTCGCAACACCTACATCATCGGGTGGATCGCGTTCCTCGCCACCGTCTTCCTGCTGTTCCCGCTCGTGAGCACCGGCAACCCCTGGCTGCTGTTCCTCGGCGTCTCGCTCTTCGCGATCGGCAACGGCTTCACCTACGGGCAGCAGGCGGCGTACTTCGCCGAGCTCTTCCCGGCCTCGATCCGGTACTCCGGCGTCTCGATCACCTACGCGATCGGTGCGATCCTGGGCGGTGCGTTCGCGCCGATGATCGCCACGTGGCTCGTGCAGCAGACGGGCACCGCGACCTCCGTCGCGTTCTACATCGCCGGCGTGATGGTCGTGGCCTTCATCGCGACGCTGCTGCTGCGCGACCGCACCGGCATCCCGCTCGGGCCCGACCACGAGGCCGAGCAGGCGCGCGGGGCGGTGTACGGCCTGCGCTGAGCCGACGACCGCGCCGACGGCGCCCCGCCCGGGAGGGCGGGGCGCCGTCGGCGTGTCGGGGCGAGGGCGGGGCCGCGCCGAGCCCGCGGAACGCCCGGAGTCCGGCTCAGCGGCCGAAGAGGCGCGCCAGCAGGCCGGCCGGCTTCGGCTCGTCCTGGTGGCCGGCGCATCGCGCGGACCGCGGGACCCCGCGCATCACCTGGTCGACGTGCTGGCCGCAGCCGGCCCACGTCGTCTTCCCGCACGTCCGACAGGTCACCGCTCGGCACATGGTTGCTCGCATTCCGGGGTGGTTTGGATACCCCGGGGGTATCTTCTCAGTCGTTCGCTGGGAGAACGGCGAGCGGTCCGGCGCAGATGACGCACCGGGCCGCGTCGCGAGTCGTGCTCGCGGATCGAGGCGTCGCTCAGCGCGAGTTCACCCGGATGATCTCCTCCTGGTACGGCGCGACCACCGTGCCCGAGATGCGGCAGTCGAGGAGGAGGAACCGGCGTTCGGCGACGGGCCGGGCCGCCCACGCCGCGAGTGCGTCGAGGTCGGCGAGCTCCCGCACGACGACGCCCTCGGCGCCGAAGGCGGCTGCGGCCGCGGCGAAGTCGGCCTCGGGGATGAGCATCGGCGCCTCCGCGAGTCCCTTGAGTCCGTAGAGGTTCACCTCGGCGCCGTACGCCGCGTCGTTCCAGATCACGGCGACGCCGCGGCCGCCGGCCGTGCGCACCGCGGTCTCGAGGTCGGCGAGGGCCATGAGGCCGCCGCCGTCGCCGCTCGTCAGCACGATGGTCGCCTCGGGCTTCGCCGCCGCCGCCCCGGCGACGCTCGGGAAGCCCTGGCCGATCGACTGGAACGCCGTGCCGACCATCATCATGCGGTCGGGCGAGGCGACGGGCCAGTACATGTTCGCCCAGCCGATGAAGTGGCCGCCGTCCGAGACGACGACGCGGTCCTCGGGCAGCAGTTCGGCGACGCGCAGCGCGACGGCGCGCGGGTCGAGGCGGCCGTCGTCGGCGAGCCCGTCGGCGCGCTCGGGGGTCGGGTAGGCGCGGAGCGCCGCCACGTCGACGCGCTCGCGCCAGCCCGAGGGGCTCGCCCCGGTCATCCTGAGCTCGTCGACGAGCACGCGCGCGACGACCCCGGCGTCGGCGCGGAGGTAGCCGCCGACGTGCGGGTGCGTCGCCGACGGGGCGACGTCGACCTGGAAGACCCGGGTGCCCGGCGCGAAGAGCTCGCCGAAGCGCATCGTGAACTGGTTGAGCGAGGCGCCGAAGACGACGGCGACGTCAGCCTCGCGCACGAGCTCCATCGCGCCCTCGGCGCCGAAGCCGCCGGTCACGCCGAGGTCGTACCTCGCGTCGGGGAACACCCCGCGGCCGAGCGCCGTCGACGCCGTGATCGCCCCGGTCGCGTCGGCGAGCTCGCCGAGCGCCTCGCCCGCGTCGGCGAGCCACGCACCGCGGCCGGCGAGCAGGAACGGTCGCTCCGCGCCCGCGAGCGCGTCGGCGAGCTCGCCGATCACGCCGGTCGCGAACTCGCCCGCCGGGGTGAGCGGGTCCGGATGCCGCGGGGCGGGCGCCTCGACGAAGGGCCCCGCCTCGGTCGCGGCGACGTCGTACGGCAGCGCGAGCACGACGGGCACGCGGTAGCTCAGCGCGTGCTCGATCGCGATGACCGTCGTGGCCGGGGCATCCGTGCGCCCGACCGTGTAGGTGCGCGCGCCGACGGCCGAGGCGAGCGCGATCTGGTCGACGTCCCACGGGCGGCGGCCCGAGGTCGGCTCGTCGCCGACGACGAGCACGAGCGGCACGCGGGCCTGCGCGGCCTCGGCGAGCGAGGTGAGGGTGTTCGTGAACCCGGCGCCGTAGGTCGAGGTGGCGGCGGCGAGGCGCTTCGACGCGCGATAGTGGGCGTCGGCGGCCACGACGCCGCCGGCCTCGTGCCGCACGGCCGTGAACGCGGCATCCGTCTCGCGCTCGAGCGCGTCGAGGAAGTAGGCGTTGCCGTTGCCCATCACGCCGAAGACGTGGTCGACGTGGGCGGCGAGGGTGCGCGCCACGTGGGCGGCGACGGTGGTGTTCGAGGGTGCGGGCATGGCGAAGCCTTTCGAGACGGGGTGACGGATGAGGGATTCCGTATGTGTCTCGCGGCAGGGGCCCGCTTCGTGCCCATTTTTCGAGCACCGGCGCCGCGCCGATCGATGATCGCCGGACGCCTGGACGAGGTCGAGTATACGACGAGGGCGGGGTCCCTTCGCGTCGGATGACGGAACCCCGCCCTCCGCCTCAGAGCTGCTCGAGCTTCTTCGGCAGCGGCGTCGGCTCCATCGGCTGGTCGTTCGCGGTGAGGTCGATGCCGAGGTCGCGGGCGTAGACCACGCGCGTCGCGATCGTCACGTCGTCGCCCGACTCGGTGAGCTCGAACACGCGGCCGCCGCGCATGCGGTTGCGGGCGGCGCCGGGCAGGCCGTACACGCCGAAGCCCGTGCCGGGCGCGTAGCCGAGCAGCACGCCGTAGTAGTCGCCCACGTAGTCGTTCACGTGGTCGTGGCCGACGAAGACGCCCTTGACGTCGCCGCGCTCGAGGATCGCGTTGTACATGCCCGAGTTGATGGGGCCCGGGCACTCGTCCTCGTTGCGCTCGCCGACGATCGCGTGGCGGGCCTTGCCGCGCGCGGCGTCGGCCGCGGTGCGGGTGTCGACGCCGCCCCACCACATGAAGCGGTGCTCCCAGAGCGCGATGTGGATGAACATGAGTCCGGGGAGCTTGCGGCCGAGGCGCTGCTCGAGGCCCATCGACTCCTCGCGGTACCAGGCGACCTGGTCCATGCGCAGCCAGTCCCAGGTGGGGTAGCCGGCGAAGTTCTGCCCGTTGATCGTGCCGGGCGCGTAGCGGCCCGAGTCGAGCAGCCACAGCGCGAACGCCTCGCGCCCGTTCGGCGCTGAGGCGGCGACGGGGACGATCGTGTTGCCCGTGCCGGTGACGCCCGCGATGTTCGACGCGTTCATGTTGTAGTCGTACGAGCGGTAGAAGTCGAGCATGCCCGCCTCGTCGACCCCCGACTGCGGCAGCGAGTCCTCGTCGTGGTTGCCGTAGGTGACCGCCCACGGGATCTTCCGGCTCTCCATCGGCCAGACGACGTTGTTGATGGCCTGCTTCACGGCGAGCCGGGTCTCGCAGCCGCCCGTGATCACGTCGCCGTTGATGAGCACGAAGTCGGGCTGCTCCTGGTCGAGGGTCTTCTCGATGAGCTCGACGGTGCGCTTGTCGGTGCGCTCGTCGTCCTGGGTGTCGTTGAACTGCACCACCTTGAACGTGCCGTCGCCGTGGAAGCGCAGCTTCGGGCCGTTCGCGCGCGGGCTGCCGGCCGGTGAACGGCGCGGGGTCGCTGGCGCGGCGTTCGCGGCGCCCGCGGGCAGGGCGGCGCCGACGGCGCCGAGCGCCCCGGCGGTGATCACGGCGCGGCGGCTCAGGGGAAGTCGGTCGGGCATGTCTGGTCTCCTCATCGTCGGCGACGGTCGCCGCGTGCGACGGTAGGGCGGCCGGATGACCCGGGTGCGACCAGCGGGTGAACGTTCCCCCCGCCCCGGGCACGGCATGATGGACGCATGAAGACCGTGCAGCTGCGCCGCTACCAGATCGTCCCGGGCGAGTACGAGGCGTTCGTCTCGTGGTTCGAGGAGCGGATGCCCGAGGTGCGGCGTGCGACCGGCTTCGAGGTGGAGTTCGCCTATGGCGTGCCCGCGGCGAACGAGTTCGTGTGGGCGGTCAGCGTGCCGGGCGACCGGGCCGAGTTCGAGCGCGTCGAGGCGGCCTACGTCGTGTCGCCCGAGCGCGCGGCGGCGTTCGACGGCATCCCCGAGCGCATCGCCGCCAAGGAGATCTCGTACGTCGACGACGTCGCCGTCGGCTGCCGCGTGGAGCCGCAGGCCGGCTGACGCGGGCTCGCGGTCGCTGCTCAGGCGGCGATCGCCCGCGCCCGCACCCCCGTCGGCGCCTCGCCGAACTCGGCACGGAACGCCCGGCTGAAGTGCGCGGCGTCGCGGAACCCCCATCGGGCCGCGATCTGCGCGACCGGCCGGTGCGCCGACAGCGGGTCGACCAGCTCGCGACGGCAGCGATCGAGGCGACGCGCGCGGATCCAGCTCGAGACCGTCAGCCCCTCCTCGTGGAAGACCGCGTGCAGGTGCCGCGTGGAGATGAAGTGCGCGGCGGCGATGGTCGTGGGGTTGAGCTCGGGCGAGCCGAGGTGCTCGTCGATGTAGGCCTGGGCGCGGCGCAGCATGGGCCGGTGCGGCTTGTCGGCGTCGCGCGCGACGTCGAGCTGCTGGGCGTACATCGTCGTCACGAGGTCGACGGCGTTGCGCGCGAGCCGGGCGCCGACCGGCCCGTCGAGCTGGTCGAGCTGGCCGGCGAGGCCGCCGAGGAAGCCCGACACCATGTGCGCGAGCCCCTCGTCGCCCGGGAGGGTGGTCGCGGTCATGCCGCGCACCGCCTCGGTGGGGAGCTCGATCAGGCGGTGCGGCACCATCAGCACGGCGGTCGTGAAGCGCTCCTCGAACACGAGCGAGTACGGGGTGTTCGTGTCGTAGATCGCGAGGTCGCCCGGGCGC
Source organism: Agromyces sp. NPDC058104 (assembly GCF_042884835.1). Lineage (NCBI taxonomy): Bacteria > Bacillati > Actinomycetota > Actinomycetes > Micrococcales > Microbacteriaceae > Agromyces > Agromyces sp. NPDC058104. Next base: position 1,144,807 of record NZ_JBHVTD010000002.1, read on the forward strand.
ACCACTGCCTCGCGCCCGTCCTGGATGAGCAGACCGCTGCCCGAGAGCTGCAGTCCGAGCTTGAAGAACCGTGCCTCCTTGCGGGCCACGAGCTCGGGCGTGCGCCGGATCTCGTGCGCGTCGGCGGTCACGACCGAGAGGTGCACCTCGTCGGACGACGCGGTGCGGATGTCGCCGCGGAAGGCGTCGGGCTGCTCGGGCTGCACGCGCAGCGGCACGAACGACCGGGACACGAGGGCGGCGAACTGCGCGTAGTCGAGCGGCGGTGCGGGCGGGCCTGCGGCGGGGGGAGTGCCGAGCGAGTGCTCCACGGCGTCACCTCTGTCTTTCTCCGGACGTCGTCGTCCGGCACGGGGGTGCGGTTATTCTACGCGCGTAGTGGCAACAGCGACAGAGGGGACGTGCAGCGGTCGGCAAGCGCCGTTCACGCAGGGTCAACCCGGTGCGCGGGGGAGCGACGATGATGGCGGGCATCGTGCGAGGCCGCCGGGGTCTCGCGCACCCGGACGAAGGACCTCTGCCATGACCTCAACGTCGACAACGCCGCCGGCGACGACCGGCGCCGAACTCGGCCGGCGCCGCCTCGGCGTGCCCTCCATCACGCTCATGATCATCGCGGCCTCCGCGCCGCTCACCGTCGTCGCCGGCGGCGTCACCAGCACCTTCGCCGTGACGGGGGTCATCGGCGTGCCGCTCGCGTTCATCCTGCTCGCCGTCGCGCTCGCCGTCTTCGCGGTCGGGTACGCGGCCATGAGCCGGTTCGTCACGAACGCCGGGGCGTTCTACGCCTACATCGCGCAGGGCCTCGGCCGGCCGTTCGGCGTCGGCGCCTCGCTCGTCGCGCTCGTCGCCTACAACGCGATGCAGATCGGCATCTACGGACTGTTCGGATTCCAGCTCTCGATGTTCCTCGAGGCCAAGCTCGGCATCGCCACGCCGTGGTGGCTCTGGATCTTCGTCTGCATCGTCGTCGTCGGCGTGCTCGGCGTGAACCGCGTCGACCTGTCGGCGAAGGTGCTCGGCACGCTCGTCGCCCTCGAGTTCGCCGCGGTGCTCGTGTTCGACCTCGTCGCGCTCGCCGTGGCGCCCGAGGGCGTGAGCACCGCCGCGCTCGAGCCGTCGAGCCTCTTCGTGCCCGGCATCGGCGCCGTGCTCTCGTTCTGCATCGCGGCCTTCATGGGCTTCGAGTCGGCCGCCATCTACGGCGAGGAGGCGAAGAACCCGAAGCGGACGGTCGCCCGGGCGACCTACGCCGCCGTCGCGATCATCGGCGTGTTCTACGCGTTCAGCGCGTGGGCGTTCACGGTGGGCGTCGGTCCCTCGCAGATCGTCGAGGCGTCGGCGACCTTCGGGCCCGACCTGATGTTCGTCTTCATGGGCGAGCACGCCCCCGTCATCATCAGCGACATCATGCAGGTGCTCTTCCTGACGAGCCTGTTCGCGGCCCTGCAGTCCTTCCACAACGCCGTCGCCCGCTACCTCTACTCGCTCGGTCGCGAGGGCGTGCTGCACCGCGGGCTCGGCTCGGTCCGTGCGGTCTCCCGTGCGCCGTGGGCGGGGTCGCTCGCGCAGAGCGTCATCGCGGTCGTGGTGACCCTCGGATTCGTCATCGCGGGGGAGAGCCTGGGGTTGAAGAACGACTTCGCGCCCACCGAGTTCCTCTACCCGGTGCTCACGATGTTCACGTGGCTCACGAACACGGGCGCGATGGGACTCGTGCTGCTCATGGGCGTCGTCGCGATCTCGGTCATCGGCTTCTTCCGCCGCGACCGCCGGGGCGTGAGCACCTGGGCCGCCATGGTGGCGCCCGCGATCGCCGCCGTCGTGCTGTTCGCGGTCTTCGTGCTGATCGTCGCGAACTTCGACGTGCTGCTCGGCCAGGCCGAGACCACGCCGGCCACGTTCGTCCTCCCGGCGCTGCTCATCGTCCCCGGCGTCCTCGGCGTCGTGTGGGCGTTCGCGCTGCGCCGCCGCGACCCCGAGCTCTACGGGCGCATCGGGCACGGCGTCGACGAGGCCGAGGCCGCCGTGCACGGCTCGGAGCCGCACCGCGGGATCTGAGGCGGGATGCGGTCGGCCGCGGCGTTCGCCCGCTCAGGCGAGCGTCGCGACCACCCCCGGTGCGGCCATGGCGGCGAGCATGAGCGACGTGCTCGCCGCCTCGGCGGCGTGGCGGAGGCGCCGGCGGCCGTCGGTGCGGAGCTCTCGCACCACGAGCCATCCGCCGAACACGGTCATCGCGAGGGCGGCCGCGACGAAGGCGCCGCCGCCGTGCGCGTGGGGCGCGGCCCCGGTGGCCGCCGGCACGGCGAAGGCCCAGCCCCCGACGATGAAGGCGAGCGCGCGGTGCAGCGGGCGCGGGTGCCCCGATGCCGGGATCCGCGCGCCGTTCGCGCCCCGTCCGGCGCGCAGGCGCGCCCCCAGCACGACCCCGATGCCGACGAGGGCGATCGTCCAGGCGAGCGGCGGCACGAGCCGGGTGAACGCCATGTCGCACATCGCGACGACCATGACGACGGAGGCCGCGAGCTCGGGGGCGGCGCGCCGGACCGACGCGGCGCATCCCGCGCCGGCGAGCGCGCCGACGATCATCGCGCCGTGGGCGAATTCGTTCATCTCGGGACTTCCCTGTCTCGCGGATGCAGGCTAATGTATCTCAACATTCGTAGAGAAAACGAGGTTCCAGCATGACGACGACGTCTGCCCAGCACTCGCACCACGCGAGCCCGTCACCCACCGACACCCTGGCGCCCGAGCGCCGCGACGACCCGCTGCGCGGCCTCGCGGCCGACGAGATCGTCGCGACCCGCGAGATCCTCGCCGCCGCCGGGCTCGCGCGCGAGTCCACCCGCTTCGTGTACGTCGGCGTCGACGAGCCCGCGAAGGCGGCGGTGCTCTCGGGGCTCGAACTGCCCCGGGTCATCCGGGCGCTGCTGCTCGACCAGGCCACCGGCGCCTCGCACGACGCGCGCGTCTCGTTGACCGCCCGCGAGGTCGTGTCCGTGCACGAGATCGACGGGGCGAACGGCCAGGTGCCGATCCTCGACGTCGAGTTCGAGGCGATCTACGACCTGCTCGGACGCGAGGACGACTGGCATGCCGCGCTCGCCAAGCGCGGGATCACGCACGAGCAGGTCGCGCTCGCCCCGCTCTCGGCGGGCCAGTACGGATTCGAGAGCGAACGCGGGCGCCGCGTCATCCGCGTGCTCGCCTTCATGCGGCAGTACGAGGAGGACCACTGCTGGGCGCACCCCGTCGACGGGCTGTGCGCGTACGTCGACATGGTCGAGGGCCGCATGTTCGAGCTCGTCGACCACAAGGTCTACGACATCCCGGCCGAGGGCGGCAACTTCGACGACCCCGAGGTGCAGGGCGCGCCGCTCGACACGCTGAAGCCCATCTCGATCACCCAGCCCGAGGGCCCGAGCTTCACCGTCGACGGCGACGAGGTCTCGTGGGCGAACTGGCGCTTCTCGCTCGCCTTCGACGCCCGCGAGGGGCTCGTGCTGCGTCGCATCCGCTTCGTCGACGCCGACCAGGGCGGCGCCGAGCGCGACATCGTCTACCGCGCCTCGATCGCCGAGATGGTCGTGCCGTACGGCGACCCGTCGCCCGCGCGGTTCTGGCAGAACTACTTCGACACCGGCGAGTACGTGTTCGGCCGCTACGCGAACTCGCTCGTGCTGGGCTGCGACTGCCTGGGCGAGATCCACTACGTCGACGCCACGCTCGCCGACGAGCTCGGCAATCCCCGGGTCATCCCGAACGCGATCTGCATGCACGAGGAGGACTACGGCACCCTCTGGAAGTACACCGACATCTACACCGGCTCGAACGAGGTGCGCCGCCAGCGCCGCCTCGTGATCAGCTTCTTCACGACGGTCGGCAACTACGACTACGGCTTCTACTGGTACCTCTACCTCGACGGCACGATCGAGTGCGAGGCGAAGCTCACGGGCGTGCTCTTCACCTCGGCGTACGACCCCGAGGCGGGCGACCACGCGAGCGAGGTCGCGCCCGGCCTCGGCGCCCCCTACCACCAGCACCTGTTCAGCGCACGACTCGACATGATGGTCGACGGCGTCGCGAACGCGGTCGACGAGGTCGACGCGGTGCGCCTGCCGATGGGCGAGGGCAACGAGTACGGCAACGCCTTCACCAAGCGGACCACGCGACTGCGCACCGAGTCGGAGGGCGTGCGCGACGCCGACCTCGCCGTCGGCCGGGCCTGGCACATCGTCAACACCGAGAAGCAGAACCGGCTCGGCCGGCCGGTCGCGTACGAACTGCTCGCGCAGGGCCTGCCGACCCTCATGGCCGACCCCGAGTCGGTCATCGCCAAGCGCGCCGGCTTCACGCGCAACCACCTCTGGGTCACCCGCTACGCGCAGGACGAGCGGTACCCCGCCGGCGACCTCGTGAACCAGAACCCCGGCGGCGACGGCCTGCCGCGCTACACCGCGGCCGACCGCTCGATCGACGGCGAGGACATCGTGCTCTGGCACACCTTCGGCCCCACGCAATTCCCGCGCGTGGAGGACTGGCCGGTCATGCCCGTCGACTACGCCAAGTTCACCCTGAAGCCGTACGGCTTCTTCGACCGCAACCCCGCGCTGAACGTGCCCTCGTCGGCATCGATGGGCATGGCCTGCCACACGGATGCCGGTGCGCACGCCGCGCACGGCGGCGATGCGCACGGCGGCGACGCCTGCGGCTGCGCCGCAGGGGCATGCAGCTGCTCGGGGCACGCGCACTGAGCGTCGCGTCCGCGCAACGGGCGGTCGGATGTCGCGGGGCGACGTCGGGCCGCCCGTCGCCGTCGCGTGCGGCGGTCAGCGCAGCAGCGCCAGGTAGCCCTCGAGCATGTTCGTGAGCCGCTCGGGCGACGAGGTGTGCGGCGAGACGACGGCGACCACCTGCACGCCGTCGAGCAGGGCCATGAAGAGGTCGGTGACGAGGTCGACCTCGACGTCGGGGCGGATCTCGCCGAGCCGCTTCGCCGTCTCGAGATGGCCCGTGATCTCGTCGCGCCAGCGCTGCATGGTGCGCTCGTGGAGCTCGAGCAGCTCGGGCTCGTTCGCGGCGTACTCCCAGAACGGGATCACGATGCGGGCCTCGAGGAGGCGCTCGTCGTCGATCGGGAAGATCTGCAGCATGAGCGCTCGCAGGGCGGGCAGGCCCGCGAGGTCGGCGCGCACGGCCGCGAAGCGCTCGTTCGTCGCCTCGAAGACGTGCTCGAACGTCGCCCCGAGCAGCTCCTCCTTGTTGCGGAAGTAGGGGAACAGGCCGCCGTTCGCGACGCCCGACTCCTTCGCGATCTCGCGCATGGTCGTCGCTCGGAACCCCTTCGCGGCGATCAGGCGCCAGGTCGCGTGCACGATCGCGAGACGACGTTCGTCGTGGTCGACGATCTTCGGCATGGAGCCCTCCAGGGTGACGGCGGTGCGTTCGCTCCACGATACGGCGCGATCGGAGCCGACACGGCGATGGCCGGGCGGGAATCCTCCCACCCGGCCATCGCCGTCGCGTCCGCGCCTCAGCCGTTGACGACCTGCGGCACGGCGAGCGCCTTGAGGCCCTCGACGCCGAACTCGAGTCCGTAGCCCGACTGCTTGGCACCGCCGAACGGCACCATCGGGTGCACCACGCCGTGGGCGTTGATCCAGACGGTGCCCGACTGGATGCGTGCGGCGACCGCGCGGGCGGCGTCGCGGTCGGACGACCAGACGGAGGCGCCGAGGCCGACGTCGACCCCGTTCGCCATCTCGATCGCGTCGTCGAGGTCGCGGTACCGGATGATCGGGAGCGCCGGGCCGAACTGCTCCTCCGCCACGAGCGGGTGGTCGTTGTCGATGTCGGCGATCAGCGTCGTCGGGTAGAAGTACCCGGGCTGCTCGCGGTCGGGCTCGCCGCCGAGCACGACGCGCGCCCCCGACGCCTTCGCCGACTCGACGAGCCGGTCGACGATGTCGAACTGCTGCCGGTTCTGCAGCGGCCCGAGCACGTTCCGCTCGTCGACGCCGACGCCCATCGGCATGCCGCCGGCGACCTCGGCGAGGGCGGCGACGACCTCGTCGTAGACGTCGTCGTGCACGTAGAGGCGCTTCAGCGCGGCGCACGTCTGCCCGGTGTTGATGAACGCGCCCCAGAACAGCCCCTCCGCGATCGCCTTCGGGTCGACGTCGGGCAGGACGATGCCCGCATCGTTGCCGCCGAGCTCGAGGGTGAGGCGCTTGACCGTGTCGGCCGAGCTGCGGATGATCGCCTTGCCGGTCGCGGTCGAGCCGGTGAACATGACCTTCCCGATCTCGGGGTGCGCCGAGAGCGCGGCACCGACCTCGCGGCCGCCGCTGACGAGGTGCAGCACGCCCTCGGGCAGGACGCTGTTGATCACGTGCACGAGCGCGAGCACGCTGAGGGGGGTGTACTCCGAGGGCTTCACCACCACGGTGTTGCCCATGCGCAGCGCCGGCGCGATCTGCCACACGGTGATCATCTGCGGCCAGTTCCACGGGCCGATCGCCCCCACGACGCCGATGGGGCGGTAGTGGAGCTCGGCGTGGGTCTCGCCGTCGTCGAAGACGACCTCGGCCTCGAGCGGCGTCGCGGCGGCGGCCCGCATCCAGCCCGACGCCCCGCCGACCTCGAAGCGCGCGTTCGGGCCGTTCAGCGGCTTGCCCTGCTCGCGCGAGAGCAGGTGGGCGAGGGCCTCGGCGTTCGCGTCGATCGCGTCGGCCGCGAGCATCAGCAGCTCGCTGCGGCGCTCGTGGCCGAGTGCGGCCCACGCCGGCTGCGCGGCCTTCGCCGCGGCGACCGCGCGGTCGAGGTCGTCGACCGTGTGCACGGGCGCGTGGCCGACCACGGCTCCGGTCGCGGGGTCGAGGATCTCGCGGCGCTCGCCGCCCTCGGTGGTGATCTCCGCGAGGAGCGCGGCGTGCGCCTCCTCGAGGACGGGGGTCTGGGTGTCGATGGTCATGGCTCCTCCACGTCGAGTCGTGACCATCCACGCTAGGAGCGGGCGGGCGCCCGGCGTTGTCCAGGCGTGCGGGCCCCTTGACCGGGAGCGCACGCGATCGCGTCCATGCCCGCCGCGGCCTGTCCGAGGCCGCGGTTGCCGCGGCTCGTGAACGCGACGACGAGGCTCGCCACCGCGAGTGCGCTCGCGAGCAGGTTCCACGGCTCGGGCACGAGCTGCAGCAGCCCGTAGCCGCCGATGCCGACGGCGAACCGCACGAGCCGCCAGAGCAGGCGGGGCCTGCGGCGCTCGACGGCGCCGATCAGCACGGCGCGCTCGCCGAGGGTGACCCCGCCGGCCAGGACGGAGACCGCCTGCGCGGCGATCACGAGCAGCGTCGCGGCGAGCGACACGGGGTCCGCGACCTCGAGCACGGCCTCCCGCCCGGCGAGCAGCAGGACGGCGGCGTTCGCGAGCACCGAGAGCACCACCGAGCCCACGCCGAGCACGACGAGGTCGGCGGTCATCGCCAGCAGCCGGCGCCCGGCCGAGACCGCGTCGCTCGCGGCATCCTGCCGGCCGTCGGAGACCCGGCCGCGGCGGACGAGCGCGAGCGCCGCGAGCGAGCCGAGCACCGCGCCGATCGTGTTCGCCACGAGATCGCCCGTGTCGAACAGGCGGTAGGCGCACGGGAACACGCCCCAGACGCCGGTGAGCTGCGTGAACTCGATCGCGAGCGAGACGAGGGCGCCCGCGGCCGTCGCGACGAGGATGCCGCGATCGAACAGCGCGCGCACGAAGAAGCCGAGCGGCACGAACAGCACGATGTTCAGGACCAGCTGCTGGAAGGCGGCGTTGCGCAGCAGCGACCCGCCCTCCTCGGCCTGGAGCCGCGCGATGTCGGTCACGACCGCGAAGGGGTCGAGCTCGACGCCGACGCAGTCGTACGCACCGTCGGGCAGGGGGAGCAGCGTGTACGCCCAGAGCCCCATCACGTAGAAGAGGAGGGCGATCCAGCCGAGCATCCGCGCGACCGAGAAGCCGCCGCGCCGGCGATAGCTGAGCGCGACGAGCGGCACGAACACGACGGTGAGGGCGACGGCGCCGACGAGGACGGCGATCACGCCGGGCATGAGGCGATCCACGTTCGACGAGTCTACGGAGGCCGCAGGTCGCCGCCGCCGTCGCCGCGCCGTCGCGCCGCGGGGCGTGTGTTCGACGTCACGTACAACACTCGCTCACGAATGTCTAGGTATGATCGAGACATCCCCGGAAAGAATGCGGCCAGCGCTGCCCACCGGCAGACGCGGTCGCACGACCCTGGTCGACGACGCCCACGTCCGCTCGACCGAGAAGGAAGAACGTGAGCCACGAGTTCGACGCCCGCCGTGCCGAATGGATCGCCAAGGAAGAGCTCGCCGAGCGGATGATTCCGCTGATCGGCGGCCTGTACCGAGACCACGGGGTGGTGACGTCGATCCACGGGCGGCGGCTCATCAACCGCTCGGCGGTCGAGCTGCTGAAGGCGCACCGCTTCGCCCGCCAGGCCGGCGACGTCGAGCTCGACCTCGTCGACACCATGCGCGTGCTCGAGGTGCTGCGCGAGATCGCCCCGGGCCCCGCCTCGGTCGACGTCGCGCGCCTCGTCTCGCGCTACAACGAAGCCGTCGGCGAGGGCGAGGCCCGCGAGCTCGTCGACTTCGTTCGCGACGAGCTCGCCCCCGTCATCGCCGAGGCCGGCGCACCCGAGGCCGAGGGCACCGATGTGGTCCTCTACGGCTTCGGCCGCATCGGGCGCCTGCTCGCCCGCATCCTCATCGCCCACACGGGCGGCGGCCAGGGCCTGCGCCTGCGCGCCGTCGTCGTGCGCAAGGGCGCCGAGAACGACCTCGTCAAGCGCGCGAGCCTGCTGCGCCGCGACTCGGTGCACGGTCCCTTCGCCGGCACCATCGAGGTCGACGAGGAGGCGAACACGATCCTCGCGAACGGCACGCTGATCCAGGTGATCTACTCCGACGACCCGGCTGCGATCGACTACACGGCCTACGGCATCGACAATGCGATCGTCGTCGACAACACGGGCCGTTGGCGCGACGAGGCCGGGCTCAGCCAGCACCTGCAGTCGAAGGGCGTCGCGCGGGTGCTGCTCACCGCGCCCGGCAAGGGCGCGATCAAGAACATCGTGCACGGCATCAACACCGACGACATCACCGACGCCGACCGCATCCTCTCGGCCGCGTCCTGCACGACCAACGCCATCACCCCGGTGCTGAAGGCCGTCGACGACGCCTACGGCGTCGTGCGCGGGCACGTCGAGACGGTGCACTCGTTCACGAACGACCAGAACCTCATCGACAACTTCCACAAGGGCGACCGCCGTGGCCGCTCGGCCGTGCTCAACATGGTCATCGCCGAGACGGGCGCCGCGAAGGCCGTGTCGAAGGCGCTGCCCGCGCTCGAGGGCAAGCTCACCGGTTCGGCGATCCGCGTGCCCACCCCCGACGTGTCGCTCGCGATCCTGAACCTGCAGTTCGAGCGCCCGGCGACGAAGGCCGAGCTGAACAAGTTCCTCCGCCAGACCTCGCTCACCTCGCCGCTGCGCCAGCAGATCGACTACATCGAGTCGCCCGAGGTGGTCTCGACCGACTTCGTCGGCTCGAACCGCGCCGGCATCGTCGACGGCCTCGCGACCATCGCCGACGGCACCGACGCCGTGCTCTACGTCTGGTACGACAACGAGTACGGCTACTCGTGCCAGGTCGTGCGCGTCATCGAGGCGATGGCGGGCAGCCACCCCGTCGTGCTCCCCGAGCGCCAGCCCGTCGTGCTCGCCCGCGAGCCCGAGCCGGTCGGCTGAGGTCCTCGAGCAGCAGAGCCCGACGGATGCCCCGTGCGCACGCCTGCGCACGGGGCATCCGTCGTTCGCGTACCAAGCGAGCGCTTGGCTGGCCGTAGGCTGGAGCCATGAGCACTGAAGCCGTCATCGTCGACGTCATCCGCACGCCCGTGGGGCGCGGCAAGCCCGGCGGGCTCCTCTCCGCCGTCCACCCCGTCGACCTCCTCGCGGGCGTGCTCGACGCGCTCGTCAACCGCAACGACCTCGACCCCGCCCTGATCGACGACGTGATCGGCGGCTGCGTCAGCCAGATCGGCGAGCAGAGCTACAACATCACCCGCAACGCCGTGCTGGCGGCGGGTTTCCCCGAGCACGTGCCGGGCACGACGATCGACCGGCAGTGCGGCTCGAGCCAGCAGGCCGCGACCTTCGCGGCGCAGGCGGTGCTCGCGGGCCAGGCCGACATCGTGATCGCCTGCGGCGTCGAGTCGATGAGCCGGGTGCCGCTCGGCTCGAGCGCGGCGGGCGCCGACCCGTACGGCTCGCGCATCCGCACCCGCTACCCCGAGGGGCTCGTGAACCAGGGCGTCTCGGCCGAGCTGATCGCGGCGAAGTGGGGCTTCGCGCGCGAGGAGCTCGACGCCTTCGCCGCCCGTTCGCACGAGCTCGCGGCCGTCGCGCACGAGTCGGGCGCCTTCGCGAGCGAGCTCGTGCCGGTTCCGGGCGTCGACGCGCTCGCCGACGAGACGGTGCGCCCCGGCACCTCGGTCGCCTCGCTCGCGGGGCTCAACCCGGCGTTCCGCACCGACGCGCTCGCGGCCCGATTCCCCGAGCTCGACTGGCGCATCACGCCCGGCAACTCCTCGCCGCTCACCGACGGGGCGTCCGCCGCGCTCATCATGAGCGCCGAGCGCGCGGCGCAGCTGGGGCTCACCCCGCGGGCGCGCTTCCGCGCGTTCTCCGTCGTCGGCAGCGACCCGCTCTACATGCTGACGGGCGTCATCCCGGCGACCGCGAAGGTGCTCGATCGCGCCGGCCTCACGCACGACGACATCGACGCGTACGAGGTCAACGAGGCGTTCGCGTCGGTTCCGCTCGCGTGGCTGCGCGAAACCGGTGCGGATGCCGCGAAGCTCAACCCGCGCGGCGGGGCGATCGCGCTCGGGCATGCGCTGGGCTCGAGCGGCACGCGCCTCCTCACGACGCTCGTGAACCAGCTCGAGGCGACCGGCGGCCGCTACGGACTGCAGACGATGTGCGAGGGCGGCGGCATGGCCAACGCCACGGTCATCGAGCGCATCTGACCGACCCGACCCCGGCGCACCAGCCGGTCGAGCACGTCCACCTCAACGAAGGAGTACACATGGAACTCAACGGAGCATCGGCGCTCGTCACGGGCGGCGCCTCGGGGCTCGGCCGCGCCACCGCGCGCGCACTCATCGAGGGCGGCGCCTCCGTCGTGCTCGTCGACCTCCCGGGCCCCCGCGGCGACGAGGCCGCGGCGGAGCTCGGCGATCGTGCTCGCTTCGTCGCCGCCGACGTCGCGAACGAGGCCGAGGTGCAGGCGGCAGTCGAGGCCGCCTCGGCGCTCGGGCCGCTCCGCGTCGCCGTGAACTGCGCGGGCATCGCGACCGGCAACCGCACCGTCGGGCGCGAGGGCCCCGCGCCGCTCGACGTGTTCGAGCGCACGATCCGCGTGAACCTCATCGGCACCTTCAACGTCTCCCGCCTCGCCGCCGCCGCGATGGCCGCGACGGAGCCCGCGACGGGGCAGGTGCCGGGCGGCCCCGAGACGCCCGAGCGGGGCGTCATCGTCAACACGGCCTCGGTCGCCGCCTTCGACGGGCAGATCGGGCAGGCCGCCTACTCGGCGTCGAAGGGCGGGGTCGCGGCCATGACCCTGCCGCTCGCACGCGACCTGTCGAAGCTGCTCATCCGCGTCGTCACGATCGCCCCCGGCATCTTCGAGACGCCGATGATGGCGTCGATGGCGCAGGAGGTGCAGGACTCGCTCGCAGCCCAGATCCCGCACCCGTCGCGCTTCGGTTCGCCCGCCGAGTACGCGGCGCTCGTGCGCGCGATCGTCGCCAACCCGATGCTCAACGGCGAGACGATCCGCCTCGACGGCGCGATCCGCATGGGGCCGAAGTAGGGAGGTCGCGCAGCGACCACGACCGGATGCCCCGGGGCCGGCGATCGGAGGATCGCCGGCCCCGGGGCATCCGCGCGTCGCCCGGTCTCTAGCCCTGCGTCACGCGGGGGCTGCGGTTGCCCGGGAAGTCGAGCGTGCCGCGCCCGCCGCCCCGCGCCGCCTTGACGATGCCGTCGATCGCGTCCCAGGTGCAGATCGCGGCGACGCCGCCGATGAAGAGCACCGACAGCACCCGCTCGGCGTCGGCGTCGAGGTGCGGGTCGACCAGCGCGAGGAACTCGGGGCTGAGGAGCATGCCCTCGACGAAGAGCCAGATGACCGGGATCGCGAACGCCGCGTTCAGGACGACGTTGACGATCGCATTGGCCCAGTTCCAGTCGGCGCGGTAGATCCACGCGGCGAAGGCCGCCTCGAGCGCGATGAGCACGAGGAGGTAGGGAAGCCAGAACGACCACAGCTCGGGCGCGAGCAGCGGCACCGCGGAGCGCTCGCCGCCGATCCAGACGATGCCGAACTGCTGCCACACGAGGAACACGGCGGCGATCGCGAGCCACACGAGGCTGGCGACGAGGTCGCTGCGCCGGTGCGGGCGGCGCACCTCGGGCAGTTGCGGCAGCTGGTCGGGCGTCCACCCGAGCACGTCGTCGGCAGCCCCCGCGGCGGCGGGCTCGTAGCGTTCGATCAGGGCGAAGACAAGGGTCAGCCAGAACGCGAGGTGCACGGCCACGCTGAGGCCGATGCCGATCGCCGCGCCGATCACCTCCCAGCCGCCGCCCGAGATCACGAGGCCGAGCGCGGCCGCGGCGGCGACCGTCGCGGGCACGAAGGACTCGAGGAAGACCAGGAGGCGCCGCCAGACGAGGAAGTAGCGCGGCCCGATCAGCACGAGCGGGCGGTCGCTGTAGCTCGCCGCGAGGACCGAGGGGTTGCCGAGCTCGACGAGGGCATCGTGCTCGGCGGTCTCGGGCGTCGACGCTCCCGACGCGATGCGTGCGTCGATCGTGTCGGCGACGCGCTCGGCGAGGTCGCGCGAGAGCTCCTCGCGCTGCGCGGCGGGCAGGGTGCGCGTGGCCGCGAACAGGTAGCGGTCGGTGAGCTCGGTCATCATTCGTCTCCGTCGGTGAGGCCGGCGAGGGCATCGTCGATGCGTCGCCAGTCGGTCATGAGGGCGTCGGCGAGCTGCTCGCCGGTGGGGCTGGTGCGGTAGAACTTGCGCGGCCGGGCCTCGTCGGTGTTCCACTCGCTCGTGAGGAGGCCCTGCTTCTCGAGCCGGCGCAGCAACGGGTAGAGGGTGTTGGCGTCGACGAGGATGCCGAGGCCGTTCAGCGACTCGAGCAGCGCGTAGCCGTAGTCGGGCGTGCGCAGCCGGATCAGGCACGCGAGCACGACGGTGCCGCGGCGCAGCTCTTGCAGGTGCCCGGCGGTCGTCTCATCGGTGTTCATGTTCCACACGATACTGTGTGTTACACACTAATGCAAGAGAGACTTCATTGGGTTGGATGCCGCGGGCTGCGGGTGCAGCGTTCGCCGGCCCCGTGGCATCCGCCGCCCGTCGCCCGGGCGTCGCCGGCGACGGGTCGCAGGACCAGCCGCCGATCGGGCGCGTCGCCTCCGGCGTGTTGCCGGGATGATCCTGCGACCCGCCGCGCAGGCTCCGTCGACGTTGACGAGTCGTCGGAGCGACGCCCCACCGAGCGCGCAGTCTCCGGCGTGGCGTCGGGATCGTCCTGCGACTCGCGGAGCGGAGTGGCGGCGGGCGTCAAGGTGGAACGGCGGACGGCCGGCGGGCCGGAGGCGAGCGGCGCCTACTGCTCGGCGTGCGCCTACTGCTCGGCGTGCGCCTCGAGGAACTCGTACACCGAGGCGTCGTCGACCCCGGGGAACGTGCCCGACGGCAGGGGCGAGAGCACGTGCGCGTGCAGGCGGGCGCTCGGCCAGGCCCGGCCCGCCCAGCGCTCGGCGAGCTCGGAGGGCGCGCTGCGGCAGCACGACTCGTCGGGACAGGTCGACACCGCCCGGAGGGTGGTCTCGCGACCGCGGAACCACTTCGCCTGGGCGAAGGGCACGCCGACGGTGATCGAGAACTCCGCGGCATCCGTGCGCCCGGTCTGCGTGGCGCACCAGAAGGTGCCCGCGGGGGTGTCGGTGTACTGGTAGTTCTCGGTCGTGCGGTTGGTGTGCGCGAAGGCCGTGCGGGCGCTCCACTTCTTGCACACCCACTGGCCCTCGATCGAGCCCGTGACGTCGGTCGGCAGCGGAAGGCCGTCGTTCTCGTAGCCCTTGAGCAGCGCTCCGTCGCCCGCGACCCGCAGGAAGTGCAGCGTCATGTCGAGGTGCGAGGTCGCGAGGTTCGTGAACCGCAGCGCCGCGGCCTCGTGGGTGACCCCGAACGCGTCGCGGAAGTCCTCGATCGCGAGCCGCTTCTCCTTCTTGGCCTCCTGGAGGAACGCGACCGAGGCGTCCTGCGGCATGAGGCAGGCCGCGGCGAAGTAGTTGATCTCGAGCCGCTGCCAGAGGAACTCGGTGTAACTGGCCGGGGGCGTGTGCCCGAGCAGGCGGTGCGCCATCGCCTGGAGCGCCATCGAGCGCAGGCCGTGCCCGCCGGGGATCGACGCCGGCGGCAGGTAGATGCGGCCGTTGGCGAGGTCGCTGATCGAGCGCGTCGAGTCGGGGAGGTCGTCGACGTAGATGAGCTGGAAGCCGAGCCGCTCGGCCATGACGCTCACCTCGCGGTGCGTCAGCGCGCCCGAGCGGTGACCGGAGGCGCGCACCTGCTCCTCGGCGAGCGCCTCGATCTCGGGGAGGAAGTTCGCGCGCTCGCGCATGCGCTCGCGCAGCTCGGTGTTCGCGCGCCGCGCCTCCTCCGGCGTGGCGATCGCCTCGGTCGCCCGGCGCTGCAGCTCGCGGTGCAGGCCCACGATCGCCTCGAGCGTCTCGTCGGTGACGCCGCGCGAGGCCTTGATCGGCGGCAGGCCGAGGCTCGCGTAGAGGTGCCCGGACTGGGCCCTGCCGAGCTCGAGCTCGAGCGCGGCGCGCCGGCTCGGCGCCTCGCGCGAGAGCAGCGCGGCCAGCTCCACGTCGAGCGCTGCGGCGAGGGCGTCGAGGGTCGAGAGCTTCGGCTCGCGCTTGCCGTTCTCGATCAGCGAGAGCTGGCTGCCGGCCATGCCGACGGCCTCGCCGAGCTGGTCGAGGGTGAGGCCGCGCTCGCCGCGGAAGTGGCGGATGCGGTGGCCGAGGGTCGCGAGGTCGGGGGAGCCTGCCTTCATGCGTTAAGAATATCGAAAGATCGGCAATTCTTAACCGGTGATTTGGTCACGCGGATGCCACGAATCGGCGCATTCTGGAAACACGAACCACTCCGGCGCACGCCGGGAACCCACTGGAAGGGACGACGATGACCATCTCCGAGTTCTCGATCGGCACCGAGGCATCCGACTCCGCATCGCACGCGCGACGCGGCACGACCGACGCGGCCCTGCGCGCGTGGGTCGACGAGATCGCCGGTCTCACGAAGCCCGACGAGATCGTCTGGTGCGATGGCTCGCAGCACGAGGCCGACCTGCTCGAGAAGCAGCTCGTCGCCGAGGGCAAGCTCATCAAGCTGAACCCCGAGTGGCGTCCCAACAGCTACCTCGCGCGCACCGACCCCTCCGACGTCGCGCGCGTCGAGGACCGCACCTTCATCTGCTCGACCTACGAGGAGGACGCGGGTCCCACGAACAACTGGCGCGACCCGCGCGAGATGCGCGCCGAGCTCACCGAGGTGTTCGACGGCTCGATGAAGGGCCGCACGATGTACGTCGTGCCGTTCTCGATGGGCCCGCTCGGCGGCCCGATCTCGCAGCTCGGCGTCGAGATCACCGACTCGCCCTACGTCGTGCTCTCGATGGGCATCATGACGCGCATGGGCGAGCAGGTCTACCGCCTCATCGAGGCGGGCGAGCCGTGGGTGCGCACCGTGCACTCGGTCGGCTACCCCCTCGTCGACGGCGTCGGCCACCGCCGCGCCGAGATCGAGTGGCCCTGTAACGACGAGAAGTACATCGTGCAGTTCCCCGACTCGCGCGAGATCTGGTCGTTCGGCTCGGGCTACGGCGGCAATGCGCTGCTCGCGAAGAAGTGCTTCGCGCTGCGCATCGCGAGCGTCATGGCTCGCGACGAGGGCTGGCTCGCCGAGCACATGCTGCTCATCAAGATCACCTCGCCCGAGGGCAAGTCGTACCACGTGGCCGCGGCGTTCCCGTCGGCGTGCGGCAAGACGAACCTCGCGATGCTCCGCCCGACCATCCCCGGCTGGACGGTCGAGACGATCGGCGACGACATCGCCTGGATGCGACCCGGCGAGGACGGCCGTCTCTACGCGATCAACCCCGAAGCCGGCTTCTTCGGCGTCGCACCCGGCACCGGCGAGACCACGAACCCGACGGCAGTGCAGACCCTCTGGGGCAACACGATCTTCACGAACGTCGCGCTCCGCCCCGACGGCGACGTCTGGTGGGAGGGCCTGACCGACGAGGTCCCCGAGGAGCTCACCGACTGGCAGGGCAACCCGTGGACGCCCGCGTCGGGCCGCCCCGCCGCGCACCCGAACTCGCGCTTCACGGTCGCCGCAGCGCAGTGCCCGCAGATCTCCGACGACTGGGACGCCCACGACGGCGTGCCGATCGACGCGATCCTCTTCGGCGGTCGCCGCGCGACCAACGTGCCGCTCGTCGCCGAGGCCCGCTCGTGGAAGCACGGCGTCTTCATGGGCGCGACCATCTCGTCCGAGAAGACCGCTGCGGCCGAGGGCACCGTCGGCGAGCTCCGCCGCGACCCCTTCGCGATGCTGCCCTTCTGCGGCTACAACATGGCCGACTACTGGGGCCACTGGGTGAAGATGGGCCGCATCCTCGGCACCAACGCGCCGAAGATCTTCCAGGTCAACTGGTTCCGCAAGGGCGCCGACGGCTCGTTCCTCTGGCCCGGGTTCGGCGAGAACTCGCGCGTGCTCGAGTGGATCGTGGGCCGGGTCGAGGGCACCGCCGACACGGTGGAGACGCCGATCGGCCTGCTCCCGGCCGCCGACTCGCTCGACCTCGACGGGCTCGACATCACCGACGAAGCGCTCGAGCAGCTCTTCGACGTCGACCGCGACTCGTGGCTCGCCGAGTGCGCGCTCACCGACGAGTACTTCGCCCAGTTCGGCGACCGCGTGCCGGCCGCCCTGAAGGCCGAGCTGGCGAGCCTGCGCTACCACCTCGAGCACGCCACGGCGCCCGTCGCCGAGTAGCGCTCGGAAGACGCGTCCGCGAAGGGGCGGATGCCGCGAGGCATCCGCCCCTTCGTCGTCTGCGCTTCCAGGCGCTCACCCCTCCGCCTCCACCTCCGCGCCACGCGGGCCGCATCCGCCCTGCGCCGCCGGGTCGGGGCTAGCGTGTGCGGCAGGAGGGCCCCACATGGAGTTCGGCCAGGTCATCACGCGGGCGGGCGAGATCATCGACGTCATCGGCGTCGTCGCCATCGTCGTCGGCGTGCTCTACGCGATGGTCGACGCCGCGATCCGGCGCATCCGCAGGACCGGGCCGATCTACGAGCGCTTCCGGCGGGTGCTCGGGCGCGGCATCCTGATCGGGCTCGAGCTGCTCGTCGCCGCCGACATCATCCGCACGGTCGCCGTGACGCCGACGCTCGAGTCGGTCGGCGTCCTCGGCCTGATCGTGCTGATCCGGACGTTCCTCAGCTGGTCGCTCGCGGTCGAGATCACGGGGCGCTGGCCGTGGCAGCGCCCGGCGGCCGCGGTCGGCGACGGCGAGGCCGATGCGGGCGGCGCCGAGCGGGCCGCCGCGCCGGCGGGGTAGCCGCACTGCCCGGATAGACTCGCCGGATGGCGCGCTTCGTCGTCGTGCTCCCGCTCTCGCCGCTCACCGTCGGCGACGAGTTCACGGTCGCGCAGTGGCCGCTCCACGTGACCCTGGTCGAGCCGTTCGACACCCGGCTCGACGCCGAGGCCCTCGGCGCGGCGCTCGGCGACGTCGCGACGGCCGCGGGCGTCCGACCGATCTCGGCCGGCGTCGGCGAGGACGCGATGTTCGGCCCGCGCCGTGACATCCTCGTGTCGCTCGTGCGCGACGGCGGCGAGATCGCCGCCCTCCGCACGCGCGCCCTCGCCGCGCTCGCGGAGCTGGGCGTCGAGCCGGTGCGCACCCGCTTCGAGTTCCGGCCGCACGTGACCGCCAAGCGGCACGGGCGGGTGCACCGGGGCGAGCGCCTCGAGCTCGGCGAGTTCGTGCTCGTGCGACTCCGCCCGCCCGAGACCTCGCACCACGGCCGGATCCAGGGGTCCTGGCCGCTCGGCGAGGGGTCGCGGCGGGCGGAGGTCGAACGAGGCTCGACGGGCTGAACCTGCCCGAACGGCTCGACCTCAGTCGAAGGTGTGCGGGTCGTCGAGGTGGCCGAGCAGCCGCAGCATCGCCGCGGGGGCGTAGCGGAACTCGATCGTGCCGCTCGCACCCGCCTCGCTCGGGCCGATCCACGTGCTCGAGCCCTCGTGCATGCGCACCCAGCCGTTCTCGAACAGCAGGTCGGTGCCGATGACGAACGCCATCGCCGGGGTGTCGCCCTGGCGCACGGCGATCGAGCCCTCGAACACCTGCGAGGCGCTGGCGTCGACGTCGGCGCGGCACTGCACGCCCACGAGCGGGCGCACGAGCGGGGTGGCGAAGCCCGCGGTCTGGAAGGGGCTCTGCTTCGCCGCGTCGGCGACGACGCCGAAGTTGACGCTCGTCGAGACGAGGCTGAGCTCGGCCTGGCCGTCGAGCACGAGGCGGCTCGCCGCGCTGAAGCGGTAGTAGAGCCGGCCGGCCTCGCGGGCCGGCGGCAGCACGGCGAGGCTCGCCCAGTTGCGCGACCAGGCGAGCGGCCCGCCCGAGCGGTTCGGCCGGTCGTAGACGCTCGCGGTGAGGCGCACCGCGCCGTCGGGTCGGGTGGGTGCGGCGTGCAGCGAGCTGCGGCCGCGGTCGTCCTCGGGCATGACGTCGCGCACGGCGGTGAAGGCCGGGAGCTGCAGCGGCTCCCAGTGGCGCAGCCACCCCTGGATGCCGGACTGCACCCGGTCGAAGGAGTTGCCGAGTCCCGAGCGACGGGTCGGCGCGGCGTCGCTCGCGGCGTCGGGCAGTTCGTCGATGAGCTCGACGGGCAGTTCGTCGAAGCGGCTGAGGTCGCGCGCGTCGGACACGGTCGCGATGGTCATGATGGATCCTCCGTGGGGCATGGGCGGGGGGCATCCAGTGCCGGATGCGGGTTCCCACGCTACGAAGGACGCGTCGCGGATCCATCCGAGCGAGCACTGAGGTTCGCTCGGGTCAGCCCTGAGGCTGATGCCCCGTGGCGCCGGCCACGGGGCATCCCGGCTCTGAGGGCGACGGCGCTCAGACGAGCAGCTGGTGCTCGGCGAGCTCGCGGTAGAGCGGCACCGCGTCGACGAGCTCGGCGTGCGTGCCCTCGCCGACGACCCGACCGCCGTCGAGCACGACGATGCGGTCGGAGTCGATCACCGTCGACAGCCGGTGCGCGATCACGATGAGCGTGCGCCCGGCGGCGACGGCGTCGATCGCCTCGCGCATCATGCGCTCGTTGACGCCGTCGAGCGAGGACGTCGACTCGTCGAGCAGCAGGATCGGGGGAGCGGCGAGCAGGGCGCGGGCGATCGCGAGTCGCTGGCGCTCGCCGCCTGACAGCATGATGCCGTCGTCGCCGACCGCGGCGCCGAGCCCGGCCGGGTCGCGGTCGAGCACGCCGCCGAGGTTGACGGCCCGCAGCACGTGCTCGCACTCGGCGTCGGTCGCGTCGGGCGAGCCGAGCAGCAGGTTGTCGCGCAGGGTGCCGGCGAGCACCGGCGCATCCTGCTCGACGTAGCCGATCTGGGCGCGCAGCTCGCTGCGGTCGAGCGCGCGCAGGTCGAGACCGCCCATGCGCACGGCGCCGACCGAGGGGTCGTAGAACCGCTCGATGAGCGCGAGGATCGTCGACTTGCCGGCGCCCGAGGGCCCGACGAGCGCGATGCGCCGGCCGCGCGGCACCTCGAACGAGACGCCGCGGAGCACGGGCTGGCGCTCGGTGACGTTCGGTTCGGGAAGGTGCTCGTCGGGCGAGTCGTTCGCAGGGTCGGCCGGGTCCTGCGGCGTCGACGCGTAGGCGAAGTGCACGTCGTCGAAGGCGATGGCCGCCGCGTCGGGGAGGAGGCCCTCGTTCGCGTCGCCGACGATGAGCGCGCGGGGCGCGAGCTCGCGGTCGTGCGCGTCCTCGTCGGGGAGGTCGAGGATCTCCTGGATGCGGCCGAGCGCGCCGAGGGCCTGGTTCACCGAGGTGATCGCGCCGAACGCCTGGCCGAGCGGCAGGATCATCATGAAGAGGAACAGGATGAACGCGACGAGGTTCGCCACCGTGATCGCGCCGGAGGCCACTCGGTAACCGCCGACGCCGAGCACCACGAGGAACGAGACCTGCATCGCGATGCCCGCGATCGGCACGATCAGCGCCGAGATCTTGGCGACCTGCACGCCCATGCGCCAGGCGCCCTCGGCCTCGGCCTCGACGGCGGTGACCTCGCGCTCGGTGGCGCCCGCGGCGCGGATCGTGCGGACGGCCCCGATGGCGCGTTCGACGCTGGCCGCGACGTCCCCGACCTTCGCCTGGGCCGCGTGCGAGGCCTCGCGCACGCGCTGCGACAGCAGGGTGACGGTCGTGATCGCGATCGCGACGACGAGCACCGTGAGGCCGAGCAGCACGGGGTCGAGGATGAGCATGGCGACGAGTGCGCCGACGAAGGTCACGGTGCCGCCGACGGCCTCGACGAGGCCCTGTGTGAGCACGGCGCGCAGCATCGTCGTGTCGCTGCCGACGCGCGAGACGAGGTCGCCCGTGCGTCGGGTGTCGAACTCGGCGATCGGCAGGTGAAGCAGCTTGTGGATGAGCCGCCTGCGGCTCGAGAGCACGACGCCCTCGCCCGTGCGCTGCAGCAGGTAGTGCTGGTAGCCCGAGATCACGCCGCTGACGACGACGAGCGCGATGAGCGCCCAGACGATGCCGCCGAGGGGATCGCCGGCCTCGACGACGTTGATGACCTGGCTGACGAGCAGCGGCTGGGCGAGGCTCGCGAAGGCGCCGATGACGGAGAGCACCGCGACCCAGATGAGCACCGGGCGGTGCTCGAAGATGAACGGCAGCAGCTGCCGGAACGTCGCGCGGGGGCCCGCCGGCTGCTCGCCGCCGCGACGGGCGAACGGGGAGGTGCGGCGGCTGGACGGGGTGCGACGCGGGGTGCGCGCGGTGCGCGCGTTGCGTTCGTCGCGGCGGGTTCGGGGCTCGCTGGTGCTCATGCTCACTTTCCTGACGAGAAGGGCGGTCGGATGCCTCGCGCCCCCGCCGCTCGCATCATCGCCGCATTGCAGCCTACGCGCCTCAGCTGCGCCCGTACTTCTTGTGCACCGCCTGCTTCGACACCCCGAGGGCGAGCGCGATGAGCTGCCAGCTCGATCCGCCCGCCCGGGCGCGGCGGACGGCGAGCGACTCGGCGCGGTCGAGCTCGCGGTTGAGCTCGACCCGCGCGCGGTGCAGCTCGCGGAGCGCCCGGTACGGGTCGTCGCCGTCGGCTGCCGCGATGGCGGTGCGGATGCTGCGGTCGTCCATGTCGTCAACCGTAGTTGACCCTCGGAGAATCGTCAATCCCGGTTGACGTTCGTGCCGGCGGCACCCGGCGCCGTGATGACGCGGGCGGCCTCGGCGTGGCCGCGCCGCGCGGCGTCGACGGCGCCGCTGCCCGCGAGGCGAGCCGCGAGGAACCCCGCCGCGAACGCGTCGCCGGCGCCGGTGAGGTCGCGTGCTCCGGGCACCGGGTCGACCGGCACGCTCGCGACGAGCCGCCCGCCCTCGAATACCTGCGTCGGCAGCGGCCCGTGCTTCACGACGACCGTCGCCGCGGCCGAGGCGGTGCGCCGCTCGTCGGTGCCGAGGCCGAGCAGCGCGGCCTCGGTCTCGT
This sequence comes from Agromyces sp. NPDC058104, assembly GCF_042884835.1. Classification (NCBI taxonomy): domain Bacteria; kingdom Bacillati; phylum Actinomycetota; class Actinomycetes; order Micrococcales; family Microbacteriaceae; genus Agromyces; species Agromyces sp. NPDC058104. Next base: position 1,166,768 of record NZ_JBHVTD010000002.1, read on the forward strand.
TGGCGAAGAGCAGGTCGGGTGCGAGCGAGGCGTAGAGCGCGATCACGTGCTCGACGCCGAGGCCCTGCAGCAGCCCCGTCGAGGAGGCGTCGATCGAGACGCCGACGCCGCGGAGCCGGGCGTCGGCGACGAGGGCGAGCACGGCCGATCGCGCCGGTTCGCGCTCGAAGCCGTAGCTCGGCACGTGCAGCCACGCGACGTCGCCGAGCCAGGCCGGGTCGACGGCCTCGAGCAGGGCGCTCGCGCCGCGATCGGGGAACATCGTGCGTTCGCCCTCGGGGTCGACGATGAGCACCACCGCGCCCGTGGTGCCGCGCCGCTGCACCCGCACCTCGACGCCGCGCCCCTCGAGCGCCGTCACGAGCGCGTCGCCCGCGGCATCGGGGCCCACGCAGCCGATGAATCGCGTGGCGACGAGGGGGGCGGCGAGCGCCGCGACGTTCGCCGCACTGCCGCCGCGCGTGCGGAACACCCCGGCCGCCGTGTCGGTGCCGTGCCGCACCGGCTCGGACGCCCACACGACGATGTCCTCGACGAGGTCGCCGACGACCGCGAGGAGCGGGGCGGCCGGGGCCTCCGCCGCGCGGTCAGCCGGCGACTGCACGTGCGATCTCCGCTCCGAGGGCCACATTGCCGCGGTAGACCTCGAGGTTCACCTCGAGGCTCGCGCCGCCGGTCTCGCGCTGGAACCGCTCGAGCAAGAACGGCGTGGTGTCGTGGCCGGTCACCCCGGCAGCCGCCGCCGCCGCGAGCGATTCGGCGAGCACCCGGTCGTGCAGCGCGGGGTCGAGCTGCCGATCGGGTGCGACGGGGTTCGCGACGAGCACCGCGGCGCGCTGGCCGAGCTCGTCGCGCGCGAGCGCCAGCGCCGCCGCCTCGGCGGGGGAGTCGACCCGGTAGTCGAGCGCGAAGCCCGAGTCGGTGATCGTGAAGCCGGGGAACCGGTTCGTGCGGTAGCCCACGACGGGGATCGAGAGCGTCTCCAGTCGCTCGAGCGTCGCGGCGATGTCGAGGATCGACTTGACGCCCGCGCTCACGAGGGTGATCGGCGTCTCGGCGAGCAGCGGCAGGTCGGCCGACTCGTCGAAGCTCTCGCCGGCGCCGCGGTGCACCCCGCCGAGGCCGCCCGTCGACATCACCCGGATGCCGGCCCGGTGCGCGAGCCACGCGGTCGCCGCGACCGTCGTGCCGGCGTCGAGGCGCTTCGCCCGGGCGATCGGCAGGTCGCGCACGCTCGCCTTCACGACGTCGTCGCCGGTGCACAGCCGCTCGAGCTCCGCGCCCGCCAGGCCGACGACCGGCTCGCCCGCGACGACGCCGATCGTGGCGGGCACGACGCCGAGCGCCCGCACCTCGGCCTCGCTGCGGAGCGCGACCTCGAGGTTGCGCGGCCGCGGCAGCCCGTGGGTCAGGATCGTCGACTCGAGCGCGAGCACCGCTCGACCCTCGTCGAGGGCGGCGCGCACCTCCTCGGAGACGCGGATCGCGGGGTGGGCGGGGCCGGGCAGCACGTCGACGGGCATGTCGCCATGTTAGGGGCGAGCGCCGGCGACGGCAGTCGCGCACGACGAAAGGGCGGATGCCCGTGGGGAGGCATCCGCCCTTCGGATCGGACGAACCGCGGGCTACAGCACCGCCGAGGACTCGAGGCCCGCCTCGTCGAAGTCGACGTCGCGGGTCTCCTTCGAGACGAGCAGCGCGATGAGCGTCAGGACGCCCATCACCGAGAGGTAGATGCCGACCCAGAACGGGCTTCCGCCGCCGGCCTGCCACAGCGCGACCGCGATGAACGGTGCGACCGCCGCGCCGAGGATCGACGACACGTTGTACGAGATGCCCGAGCCCGTGTAGCGGACGTTCGTCGGGAACAGCTCGGGCAGGAGAGCACCCATCGGGCCGAAGGTCATGCCCATGAGCGAGAAGCCGACGACGAGCCAGGCCATGACGCCGACGAAGCCCGCGCCGAGCAGGGGCACCCACGCGAGGCCGAACAGGATGATCGCGACCGTGACCCAGATGAGCGTCTTGCGGCGGCCCCATCGGTCGGCCCAGGGGCCCGACAGCAGCGTGAAGATGCCGAAGAACACGACGCCGCCGATGAGCATCAGCACGAAGGTGTTGTACGAGTAGCCGAGTCCGGGCAGGGCGCCGTCGGCCGGCTCGACCGCCGCGCGGCCGTAGCTCAGCGAGAACGTCGTCATCAGGTAGAAGAGCACGTAGGTCGCCAGCATGAAGAAGGTGCCGAGGATGAGCTGCTTCCAGTAGTGCTTGAACACGCTCGCGAGCGGCAGGCGCGTGAGCTTGCCGCGCTTGGACGCGGTCTGGAACGCCGTCGACTCGACGAGGCGCAGGCGCACCCAGAGGCCGACGGCGACCATCACGATCGAGAAGAGGAACGGGATGCGCCAGCCCCAGTCGAGGAACGCCTGCGACGGCATCGTCGGGTCGTCCGAGGGCAGCAGCGCCGCGATGATCAGGAACAGGCCGTTGGCGATGATGAAGCCGATCGGCGCGCCGAGCTGCGGGAAGGTGCCGTACCAGGCGCGCTTGCCGGCCGGCGCGTTCTCGGTCGCGACGAGCGCCGCCCCCGACCACTCGCCGCCGAGGGCGAAGCCCTGTGCGATGCGCAGCACGACGAGGAGGAGCGGGGCGAGCCAGCCGACCGCCTCGTAGGTCGGCAGCGCGCCGATGAGGAAGGTCGCGATGCCCATCGTGAGCAATGCGCCGACGAGGGTCGCCTTGCGGCCGTGCTTGTCGCCGAGGTGGCCGAACACGATCGCGCCGAGCGGGCGGGCGACCATCGCGGCGCCGAACACGGCGAAGGAGGAGAGGAGCGCGGTCGTCGGGTCGCCCGTGGGGAAGAACAGGTGCGGGAAGACGAGCACGGCGGCGGTCGCGTAGACGTAGAAGTCGTAGAACTCGATCGTCGTGCCGATGAGGCTCGCGAGGATCACGCGGCTGCGGGGATTGGCCGGGGCGGCCGTGGTGCTGGGTGCGGACGGGGCCGCGGGTGATGCTGACATCGCTGGCGAAGACTCCAGGGTTGCGGGAAGGCGCTGCGCTCGGGGCACGTCGGTCTGGCGTCTTGCCCGTGAGGCAGTGGGGGTGGAATCGTCGCTTGTGGCAACCCGCCTACACTACGCCTGGTTCTCACCGCGACCCCGCGAGCGGGGGTCGGGCGTGCGACGAACGGTGCGGATGCTGCGACGAACGGCGGTGCCGAAACGGCGGATGCCCCGAGCCGCTCGCGGCTCGGGGCATCCTGACACATTCGGGGCGGACTACCGCCAGATGACCGCGATGGCGGCGTTGAGCGCGGTGAGGATGCCGATCGACCAGAAGATCGCGGGCGGCACGGAGCCGTTCTTGCGCTGGCGCGCCGAGCCGATGCCGAGCAGCGCGCCGATCGCGATGAGCACGACGAGCTTGATGCCGATCTTCATGTAGTTCAGGTCGTACTCGATGCCCCACGGCGCCGCGAGCGCGAGACCGGCGACGCCCGCGATGAGGAGCCCGTAGTTCATGAGGCGGGTCACCTGGTAGCGCCGGTTCACCGCCTCGACGACCCAGGCGCCGAACAGCACGGCGAAGCCGATCAGGTGAACGAACACGACGATGTGGCGCAGGGTCTCCATGGTGCCGAGTGTAGTCGGTTCTACGCTGCGTCGAAGTCGAATCCCGAACGACGGACGGCGCGCCGCCCGCCCTGCCGCCTCAGAGCGCGCGCAGCGCCCGGACCGTCGCGATGGCGGCCTCGGCGGCCTCGCGACCCTTGTCCTCCTTCGAGCCCGGAAGGCCCGCACGGTCGAGGCCCTGCTGCTCGTCGTCGAGGGTGAGCACGCCGAAGCCGACCGGCTTGCCCGTGTCGAGCGCGACACGGGTGAGCCCGTCGGTCGCCGCGGCCGAGACGTACTCGAAGTGCGGCGTGCCGCCGCGGATGATGACGCCGAGCGCGACGACCGCGTCGGCCCCGGCCTCGAGTGCGCCCTTGGCGACGACCGGCAGCTCGAAGCTGCCGGGCACCCGCACGAGCTCGAACTCGGCGCCGGCCGCCTCGAGGGTGCGCGTCGCTCCGGCGATGAGGCCGTTCGAGATCTCCTCGTGCCAGCTGCCGGCGACGATGACGACCCTGAGGCCCGTGCCGTCGATGTCGAGGGTGGGCGAGCCGTGTCCGCTCATGATGCGTGTCCTTCCAGGAGGGTCTCAGCCGCGGCGTCCGCGAGCTGCTGGTCTTCGATGGCGTGGCCCATGCGGCGACGCTTGGTGTCGAGGTAGCCGGTGTTCACGCTGCCGACGCCGACGACGAGCGGCAGGCGCTCGGCGACCTCGATGCCGTGCGCCTCGAGCTGGCGCACCTTGTCGGGGTTGTTCGTGAGCAGGCGCACCCGCTCGACGCCGAGGTCGGCGAGGATCGCCGACGCCGCCGTGTAATCGCGCGCGTCGATCGGCAGGCCGAGCGCGAGGTTCGCGTCGAGGGTGTCGAGGCCGTCCTCCTGCAGGCGGTAGGCCCGCAGCTTGTTGATGAGGCCGATGCCCCGGCCCTCGTGCCCGCGCAAGTAGATCACGACGCCGCCGCGGCGCTGGATCTCCTCGAGCGCGGCGTCGAGCTGCGGTCCGCACTCGCACTTCAGCGAGCCGAACGCCTCGCCGGTCAGGCACTCGGAGTGCACCCGCACGACGGCGCCCTGCTCATCGGACCCGGGGTCGCCGACGATGATCGCGACGTGGTCGGCGCCGGTGCCGCGGTCGCGGTAGGCCCGCACGCGGAAGTCGCCGTGCTCCGTCGGCAGCATGGTCTCGACCTCGAAGGCGACCGGCGACGACTCGGGCACCGCCGCGGCGGCCCCGGCGTCGAGGTCGTCGCCCTCGTGCCACTCGCGCAGCCACTCGATGAGGGCGGCGACCGTCGTGACGGGCAGCCCCTCGCGCTCGCCGAGCGCGATGAGCCCCGGCAGGCGCATCATCTCGCCGTCGTCCTCGACGAGTTCGCCGATGACGCCGACGGGCGAGAGGCCGGCGAGGCGCATGAGGTCGACCGCGGCCTCGGTGTGACCGGCTCGCTCGCGCACGCCGCCGTCGACCGCGCGCAGCGGGATCACGTGTCCGGGCCGGATGAGCCGCTCGGGCGTCGAACCGGGGTCGGCGAGCACCCGCAGGGTGTGCGCGCGCTCGGTGGCCGAGATGCCGGTGGAGTTGCGGTCGGCGGCGTCGACCGAGATCGTGTACGCCGTCGAGCGCGCGTCCTGGTTGCGCTCGACCATGAGCGGCAGCTCGAGGCGGTCGGCGACCGAGTTCGGCATGGGCGCGCAGAGGTAGCCGCTCGTGTTGCGCACCATCCACGCGATCCACTCCTGGGTGGCGAACTCGGCGGCCATGATCGCGTCGCCCTCGTTCTCGCGGGCCTCGTCGTCGGCGACGATGACCGGCTTGCCGGCGCGGAGCGCGTCGAGCACCTCGGGGATCGTGGCGAGGCTCATGCGAGACCCCCGCTCGTCGCGGGCACGGACGACGGCAGCGTGCGGTGCTCTTCGAAGCGCAGCATCCGCGCCACCTGCCGCGCGAGGATGTCGGTCTCGATGTTCACCCGGTCGCCGACCGCGCGCTCGCCGAGGGTCGTCGCCGCGAGCGTCTCGGGGATGAGCGAGACCTCGAACCAGTCGCCGGCGTCGTCGGCGCCGACCGCGCTCACCGTGAGCGAGACGCCGTCGACGGCGATGGAGCCCTTGTCGACGACGAGCGGCGCGTGCTCGGGGTCGAGCGAGAAGCGGATGACCCGCCAGGCCTCGCCCGGCCGGATCTCGAGCACCCGCCCGGTGCCGTCGATGTGACCCTGCACGATGTGCCCGCCGATGCGGTCGCCCACCTTCGCAGCGCGCTCGAGGTTGACCGCGAGGCCCTCGCGCGCCCCGTCGAGCGTCGACATCGCGAGCGTCTGCGCCATCACGTCGGCGGTGAAGCCCTGCGCGTCGAACTCGACCACCGTGAGGCAGACGCCCGACACCGAGATCGAGTCGCCGTGCTTCACGCCCTCGACGGCGAGCGGGCCGTGCACCGTCAGCCGCGCGGCGTCGGCGTTGCGCTCGACGCCCGCGATGCGGCCGAGCTCCTCGATGATTCCGGTGAACATGTCAGTTCCCTTCCTGTGGGCCGGCCGGGGCCGGGTGGGCGACGAGCAGCAGATCGTCGCCGAGCCGCTCGACGGCGGCGAAGTCGTAGCGGCGGGCATCGGCGATCGTCGCGATGCCGAGGTCGCCGAGGGCGAGCATCGGCCCGCCGATGAGCGCGGGGGCGAGGTAGACGAGCAGCTCGTCCACGAGCCCCGCGGCGACGAAGGCGCTCGCGAGGGTCGGGCCGCCCTCGACGAAGAGCGTGCGGATGCCCCGGCGCTGCAGCTCTTCGAGGTCGGCGGCGAGGTCGGCACCGGTGAGGAGCACCGCCTCGTGCGGGTGGGCGTGCAGCACGGCATCGGCCGGCACGGGGCGACGTCCGAAGACGACGGGCACGGGCTGGTGCTCGAGCAGCCGGCCCGCATCGTCGCGCGCGGTGAGCGCGGGGTCGTCGGCGAGCACGGTGCCCGTGCCGACGGCGATGGCGTCGGCCGCGGCTCGACGGCGGTGCACGTCGCGGCGCGCGGCGGCCCCCGTGATCCACCGGCTCGTGCCGTCGGCCGCGGCAGCCCGGCCGTCGAGGCTCGAGGCCCACTTCACGATGACGCGGGGCCGCCGGTGGCGGGCGGCGAACAGCCAGTCGTCGAGCAGGGCCTCGACCTCGTCGGCGAGCACCCCCGACGTCACCTCGACGCCGGCCGCGCGGAGGCGCGCGGCGCCGCCCGAGGAGCGGTCGCCCGGGTCGCCGACGGCGTAGACGACGCGTGCGACGCCGGCGTCGACGAGTGCGACCGCGCAGGGACCGGTGCGCCCGGTGTGGTTGCACGGTTCGAGCGTGACGACGGCCGTCGCGCCGGCGGCGGCGCCCGGCGCGAGCTTCGACAGCGCGTCGACCTCGGCGTGCGCCGTGCCGGCGCCGCGGTGCCAGCCCTCGGCGAGCACCTCGCCCTCGGGCGAGAGGATCACGCAGCCGACGCGGGGGTTCACTCCGGCGGCCGGGCCGCGCTCGGCGAGCTCGAGCGCGCGGCGCATCGCCGCGGCATCCGCTGCGGGCCGCGCAGCCGCCTGATGGTCAGCGCTCGCCATTCCTCGTCCTCGTGTCCAAGGCTCCGGGAATGCTCGGCTGGTTCCGCGGTGTCGCCACCGCGTCGTCGGCGGCGCGCAGCGCAGCCGACACGTGCCGCCTCCCATCCGGACTTTCACCGTCGGTACTGGAGTTCCACCAGTTCAACCGTGCACATTCGACCTCGCGATCGAACGCGCCCGGCTCGCGGACTGTCACCGCCGGCTCGGAATTACACCGACCCCGGAGCACGTTTCTCGTGTCGATTGTAGGTCAACGCACGGGACGCCGTCCTATTCCCGCGTCGCCAGGCGACCCGCCGCGCCGTCTCCACCCCATCGAGTGGGCGGAAATGAACCTCCCGAGCCCTGGGGAGGCCCATATCCGCCCACTCGATGGATCGACGGTCAGGCGGCGGGCTGCTCGATGAGCGCGCGCGCCGTGCCCTCGTCGACGATGAGATCGGTGATGAGGCCCGCCGCGAGCGCGCCGCGGAGGCCCGCGAGCTTCGCCCGCCCCGACACCACGCAGATGCGCCGCGGCGCCCGCCGCAGCGTCTGGAAGTCGGGCCCGGTCGCACGGGCGTTCAGCGCGATGCCCTCGGTCGAGCCGTCGGCGCGGTAGAACACCGTCGCGACGTCGCCGACCGCGCCGTCGCGGCTGAGCGCTTCGTAGTCGGCCCGCTCGAGGTAGCCGCCCTGGTAGACGTGGCTCGGCACCTCGGCGAACGGCGAGCCGATGCCGAACAGCGCGAGGTCGAGCCGGCCCTGCAGGTCGAGCAGGCGCTGCGTCGAGCGTTCGCGCCAGAACGCCTGCTTCGTGGCCGGGTCGTCGAAGAACGCGGGCACGGGGAACTGCTGCACGCGGGCGCCGAACGCGTCGCCGAAGCGGCGCAGCAGCTCGCTCGCGTAGACGATGCCGGTCGTGCGCAGGTTGCCCGCCCCGTTCAGCTGCACGATCTCCGAGTTGTGCGTCGCCTTCGGCACGAGGTGCCGGCTCATCGCGCCCATGGTCGACCCCCAGGCGAGGCCGACGGTGAGGTTCGAGTCGATGAAGCGGCCGAGAATCCGTGCAGCCGAGAGCGCGACGCGGTCGAGCCGGTCGACGTCGCTCGCATGGTCGGGCACCGGGATGACGTGCGCCTGCACCTCGAAGCGCTCGAGGATCTCGTGCTCGATGCGGCTCGGCAGGTCGAGCGGGGAGTGGATGGAGATCTCGACGAGCCCGCTCGCGCGGGCGTGACTGAGCAGCCGCGACACCGAGGAACGCGAGGTGTGCAGCTCGTGCGCGATGGCGTCCATCGTGAGGTCCTGCATGTAGTACAGGTGCGCTGCGCGCAGCGCGTCACGGGTCTTGCCCGGCACCGCCTCGTCGACGTCGATCGTCGCGAGGATCTCCTTGTCGATCATGGCCCCTACCTTGCACATATGTTCACGCGCCTTGCAAGTTCGTGCTGGCGTGTTCACGATGTATTCATCCACACCCGGCAGGCTCATGCAAGCCGCGCCAGATCCGAGAGGACAGCGATGTCAACGCAATCGACGAACCAGCACCGCCCCACGCACCACGGCGAGGCACCGTCGACCCGGGAGGAGATCGCAGCCCTCCGCGCCCGCCCCGAGGCATCCGTGCTCGTGATCGGCGCGGGCATCAACGGCATCGCGACCTTCCGCGACCTCGCCCTGCAGGGCGTCGACGTCGTGCTCATTGAGCGCGGCGACTTCGTCTCGGGCGCCTCCGCCGCGTCGTCGCACATGATCCACGGCGGCATCCGGTACCTCGAGAACGGCGAGTTCCGCCTCGTCAAGGAGTCGGTCGAGGAGCGCAACGGCCTCATCCGCATCGCGCCGCACTACGTGAAGCCGCTCGAGACGACCGTGCCGATCTTCTCCACGTTCTCGGGCATCCTCTCGGCGCCGCTGCGATTCCTCACCCACAAGTCGGGCAAGCCCACCGAGCGCGGCGCCGCGCTCATCAAGGCCGGCCTCACGATCTACGACGCGTTCTCGCGCGACGGCGGCTCGGTGCCCCGCCACCGGTTCCACGGCGCGAAGCGCTCGCTCGAGGAGCTCCCCGCCCTGAACCCCGGCGTGAAGTACACCGCCACCTACTACGACGCGAGCATGCACGATCCCGAGCGCCTCGCCCTCGACGTGCTCTTCGACGGGCTCGCCGCCGGCCCCCACGCCCGCGCCGCGAACTACCTCGAGGCGGTCGGCCACGACGCCACGGGCGTGCGCCTGCGCGACACCACCACCGGCGAGGAGTTCTCGATCGCGGCCGACGTCGTCGTCAACACCTCGGGGCCCTGGACCGACCTCACGAACTCCGAGCTCGGCAACGAGACCCGGTTCATGGGCGGCACCAAGGGCTCGCACATCGTGCTCGACCACCCCGAGTTGCATGCCGCGACCGCCGGACGCGAGATCTTCTTCGAGCACGAGGACGGGCGCATCGTGCTCATCTATCCGCTCAAGGGCAGGGTCATGGTCGGCACGACCGACCTCGAGCACGACATTCGCGAGCCCGCGATCTGCACCGAGGAGGAGGTCGACTACTTCTTCGACCTCATCGCGCACGTTTTCCCAAGCATCGCCGTCGACCGCTCGCAGATCGTCTACCGCTTCTCGGGCGTGCGCCCGCTGCCGCGCCACGACGACACGCAGCCGGGCTTCGTCTCGCGCGACTACCGCATCGAGCGGGCGGATGCCCCGGGCCGCCCCGGCACCACGGTGCTGAGCCTCGTCGGCGGCAAGTGGACCACCTTCCGCGCGCTCGCCGAGCACCTCTCGGACGAGGTCCTCGCGCTCATCGGGGCGCCGCGCACCGTGTCGACGAAGGGCCTGGCCATCGGCGGCGGCGCCGGCTACCCGGCGAACGACGATGCCCGTCGCGTGTGGCTCGTGTCGCACGGCGACGAGGTCGGCCGCGCCCGCGCCGACGAGCTGCTCGAGCGGTACGGCACCCGGGCCACCGCATTCCTCGCCGAGATCGAGGGGGAGCAGGACGAGCCGCTCGCGCACCACGCGGGCTACAGCCGCCAGGAGATCGCCTGGCTCGTCCGCGACGAGCGCGTCGTGCACCTGCAGGACGTCGTGCTGCGACGCACGAGCATCGCGTTCACCGGTGCGGTGACGGCCGAGCTCCTCGTCGAGCTCGCCGAGCTCGCGGGCGGCGTGCTCGGGTGGAGCGCCGACCGCCGAGCCGAGGAGATCGCGGCCACGCGCGCCCTCCTGGCCGAGCGCCACGGGGTCGCGCTCGCCGAGCCCGCGCCGCTCGTCTGACGAGCCCCACCTCGAGGCGCAGGCGCGGCCCGCTGCCGGCCGAGCCCCGATGAATCTGCACGGATGTGCACGCCGAAACGCCCGGTACCGGCCATTTCGGCGGATACGTTTCATCGGGGCCGATCGGCTCGCTCTCTCAGAAAGAAGGTCAACGTGGACAATCTCGGTCTCGTGTTCCTGTCGGAAGTCGTCGGCACGGCGATGCTCGTCCTCCTCGGCTGCGGCGTCGTCGCGAACGTCGCCCTCGCGAAGAACAAGGGCTTCGGCGGCGGGTTCCTCATGGTCAACATCGGCTGGGGCCTCGCGGTCTTCGCCGGCGTCATCGTGTCGTACGCCTCGGGCGCGCACCTCAACCCGGCAGTCACCCTCGGCCTCGTCGCGAACGGCGCCACCGAGTTCGGCTCGGGCGTGCCGGTGAATGCGCTCTCGGTGCTCACCTACATCGGCGCCCAGATGATCGGCGCCTTCCTCGGCGCGATCTTCTGCTGGCTGGCGTACAAGCAGCACTTCGACGCCGAGCCCGAGGCCGCCAACAAGCTGGGCGTGTTCTCGACCGGCCCCGCGATCCGCTCGTACGGGTGGAACCTCGTCACCGAGATCATCGGCACCTTCGTGCTCGTCTTCGTCATCATCGGCTTCACCAACGGCGGCACCCCGGCCGAGCTCGGCGCGATCCCCGTCGCGTTCCTCGTGATCGCGATCGGCGCCTCGCTCGGCGGCCCGACCGGCTACGCGATCAACCCCGCCCGCGACCTCGGCCCCCGCATCGCGCACGCCATCCTGCCGATCAAGGGCAAGGGCGGCAGCGACTGGTCGTACTCCTGGGTGCCGGTCGTCGGCCCGATCATCGGCGGCGTGCTCGCCGGTCTCGCCGCGGTTCCGCTGCTCCCGATCCTCGGCTGAGCCCGAGGCATCCACCCCTCACCCCTCACCATTCACTGACAGCAACGGAGTTCTCAGATGGCTGACTACGTACTCGCGATCGACCAGGGCACGACCTCGTCGCGCGCGATCATCTTCGACAAGGCCGGATCGATCGTCTCGACCGGGCAGCTCGAGCACGAGCAGATCTTCCCCAAGGCGGGCTGGGTCGAGCACGACGCCGCCGAGATCTGGCGCAACACGGGCGAGGTGATCGGCCAGGCCCTGGGCAAGGCGAACCTCACGCGCCACGACATCGCCGCGGTGGGCATCACCAACCAGCGCGAGACCACGGTCGTGTGGGACAGGACGACCGGCGAGCCGGTCTACAACGCGATCGTCTGGCAGGACACCCGCACGCAGCCGATCGTCGACCGCCTCGCCGCCGACGGCGGCGTCGAGCGCTTCAAGGCGAAGGTCGGCCTGCCGCTCGCGACCTACTTCTCGGGCACGAAGGTCGTCTGGATCCTCGAGAACGTGCCCGGCGCGCGCGAGAAGGCGGAGGCCGGCGACCTGCTCTTCGGCACCACCGACAGCTGGGTGCTGTGGAACCTCACGGGTGGCGTCGACGGCGGTGTGCATGCGACGGATGTCACGAACGCGAGCCGCACGATGTTCATGGACCTCGAGACCCTCCAGTGGGACGACGAGATCCTCGGCGTCTTCGGGGTTCCCCGCTCGATGCTTCCCGAGATCAAGTCGTCGTCGGAGGTCTACGGCACCGCGAACGAGCACTCGCTGCTGCGGGAGACCCCCATCTCCGGCATCCTCGGCGACCAGCAGGCCGCGACCTTCGGGCAGGCGGCGTTCGCGACCGGCGAGGCGAAGAACACCTACGGCACGGGCAACTTCCTCATCTTCAACACGGGCGAGGAGATCGTCCACTCGAGGAACGGACTGCTGACCACCGTCGGTTACAAGCTCGGCGACCAGCCGGTGCACTACGCGCTCGAGGGCTCGATCGCCGTCACGGGTTCGCTGATCCAGTGGCTCCGGGACAACCTCGGACTCATCTCCTCGGCCGCCGAGGTCGAGGAGCTGGCGAAGTCGGTCGAGGACAACGGCGGCGCGTACTTCGTGCCGGCGTTCTCGGGCCTGTTCGCGCCGTACTGGCGGCCCGACGCCCGCGGTGCGCTCGTCGGCCTCACGCGCTTCGTGAACAAGGGCCACATCGCCCGCGCCGCGCTCGAGGCGATCGCCTTCCAGACGCGCGACGTGATCGAGGCCGTGAACGCGGACGCCGGCGTCGACCTGACCGAGCTCCGCGTCGACGGCGGCGCCACCGCCAACGACACCCTGCTGCAGTTCCAGGCCGACATCCTCGGCGTGCCGGTCGTGCGGCCGGTCGTGGCAGAGACGACCGCGCTCGGCGCGGCCTACGCCGCGGGCCTCGCGGTCGGGTTCTGGTCGAGCCTCGACGAGCTCGCCCAGAACTGGCAGGAGGACACGCGCTGGACCCCGTCGATGGACGAGGCCGAGCGTGCGCGACTCGACCGCAACTGGAAGAAGGCCGTCTCGAAGACCCTCGACTGGGTCGACGGCGACGTCGTCTGACGTCGAGCACCCCCACCGCGGGTTACGGTGGATTCACGGGCCGGGCGCATGGGGGTGCGCTCGGCCCGTCCTCGTCGTCGGTGTCGGTACTGGGCACCCGCTCCCCGCGGGCGTCGGCCGCGCGGCGCGGTCGTGGATCCGAACGGTCGCCCGCCTCGGCGCTTCAGCCTCGCAGGTGCGGCCGGAGGGCCGCCGAGAGCTCGTCGAGCGAGGCGATCTCGATGACGCCGACGGTCTCGGCGTCGGCAGCCTCCTCGGCGCTCGGCTCGACGCCGAAGCGGTTCAGCCACACGCCGATGAGTCCGGCCCGTGCCGCGCCGATCGCGTCGGTCGCCAGGCGATCGCCGACGTAGGCGACCCACGACACCGGATGCTCGGCCGCGAAGAGGCCGACCGCGAGCTCGAAGATCGCCGGGTCGGGCTTCGTGACGCCGACCGCACCGGAGGCGACCACGTGCGCGAAGCGCTCGCGGATGCCGAGGCGGTCGAGCTTGGCGAGCTGGAAGTCGAGCTCGCCGTTCGTGATGACGCCGACGCGCACCCCGGGGATGTCGTCGCCGAGTCGATCGACGGCCGGCAGCGCGTCGGCGTGCAGGGCCCACGACTCGCGGTACCGCTCGAAGTACCGGTCGAACCACGCTCCGGCCGCGAGCTCGTCGAGCTCATCGCCGTGCGCGAGGGCGAAGTCTCGGGCGCGGGCCCGACGCTGCCCCTCGAAGGTCAGCCGCCCGGCGAGGTACTCGTGGTAGTGCTGTTCTTCGAGCTCGTGCCAGAGCCGCTGCGCGGCCGCGACCGGGTCGCCGGAGGGCTCGTCGCGGGCGCCGGTCGATGCGTCTTATGCGCGTTCGCGCATGTGCAGCACGATTCCGGCGGCCACCGCTTCGCGGTGCGCCATGAGCGTGTCGTCGAGGTCGAAGAGCACGACCGGCGTCGGGGCCGTCGCCTCGTCGCCCGGGCGACGGTTCGTGATCGTCACGCGGCACCGCCGAGGAGCGGCGCCCAACTCTCGTACGCGTCGGCGTCGGGGGTCGCCCCGCGCTCGCCCGACCACCCGACGAGATCGGCGCCGTCGCGCCCGGGGACCGTCGTCTCGGGCGTCGTCGTGCTGCGGAACCCGGCCGCACGCGCCACCATCGCCGAGCCGACGTTGCCCGCGTTGGCCCGCCAGGTCACCGTCTCGGTGCCGGGCAGTTCGGCGAACGCCCACTCGCAGACGGCGAGCAGCGCCTCGGTCATGTAGGCCGAACCGCGGTGCTCGGACCCGAGCCAGTAGCCGACCTCGCGGGCATCGGTGCGCAGGCTGATCACCCCGAGCAGCGGACCGCCCTGCTCGGCGCGGAGCGCCCACGTGAGCTCGCCGCCCGACGACCACGCCGACGGCACATACTCCGTGAGGAATCCACGTGCGTGCGCCTCGGTGTACGGCCACGGCGTGGTGAGGTACTCTTCGAAGAGCGGGTCGGTGCAGTACTCGGCGACGCGCGCGACATCGCCCTCGACCGGGAGGTCGAGCACGAGTCGCGCGGTGCGCAGGGCGACCGGCTGCATGGTCAGCGTGCGCGCCTGAGGAAGCCGATGCGGTCGTAGACCGTCGCGAGCGTGGCCTCGGCGACCTCGCTCGCGCGGTCGGCGTTGACGCCGAGCAGGCGGTCGAGCTCGGCGGGGTCGTCGAGCAGTTCGAGCGCCCGTGCCCGGATGGGCTCGAACTCGTCGACGACGACCTCGGCGAGCGCCTTCTTGAAGTCGCCGTAGCCGCGGCCCGCGAACTCCTGCTCGAGCTCGGGGACGCTGCGGCCCGAGAGCACGGAGAAGATCGTGAGCAGGTTCGAGACGCCGGGCTTGTGCTCGCGGTCGAAGCGGACCTCGCCGTCGGTGTCGGTGACGGCGCGCATGATCTTCTTCGCGGTGACCGAGGGCTCGTCGAGCAGCCACAGGATGCCCGCCGGCGTGTCGCCCGACTTCGACATCTTCGACGTCGGGTTCTGCAGGTCGTAGATGCGTGCGGTCTCGCGCTGGATCGCCGGCTCGGGCAGCACGAAGGTGCCGGCGCCGAAGCGGGCGTTGAACCGGGTCGCGAGGTCGCGGGTGAGTTCGACGTGCTGCTTCTGGTCGTCGCCGACGGGGACGATCTCGGTCTGGTAGAGCAGGATGTCGGCGGCCATCAGGACGGGGTAGGCGAAGAGGCCGACGCTCGTCGCGTCGGCGCCCTGCTTCTGCGACTTGTCCTTGAACTGGGTCATTCGCCCGGCCTCGCCGAAGCCCGTGATGGTGTTGAGCACCCATGCCAGCTCGGCGTGCGCGGGCACGTGCGACTGCACGTACAGCGTCGAGCTCGACGGGTCGATGCCCGCGGCGATGTACTGCGCTGCGGTGCGGCGAGTCTTCTCACGGAGTTCGGCGGGGTCTTGCGCCACGGTGATGGCGTGCATGTCGACGACCGAGAAGAAGGCGTCGTGCGTGGTCTGCAACTCCTTCCACTGGAGGAGGGCACCGATGTAGTTGCCGGCGTGAAGCGAGTCGGCGGAGGGCTGCATTCCCGAGTAGAGGCGGGGCTTCGGCGTCATGGGGTGGTCCTTCGAAGTGTGCGGCCGCGGTGCGGCAGGGTCAGATGGCGTAGTCGACGACGACCGGGGCGTGGTCGGACCATCGCTGGTCGTAGGCGGCCGCCCGGTCGATCGTGTACCGCTGCATCGTCTCGGCGAGGGCGGGCGTCGCCAGCTGGTAGTCGATGCGCCAGCCGGTGTCGGTGTCGAACGCCTTGCCGCGCTGCGACCACCACGTGTAGGGCCCGGGGACCTCGCCGGCGTCGCGCCGGCCGAGGTCGACCCAGCCGAGCCCGGCGCCCGCGTTGTACGCCTCGTCGCCCTCGGCGCCCACGAACCGGTCGAAGTACGCGCGCTCCTCGGGCAGGAAGCCGGCGCGCTTGACGTTGCCCTTCCAGTTCTTGATGTCGAGGGTGCGGTGGCCGACGTTGAGGTCGCCGACGACGACCGCGAGCTCGGAGTGCTCGGCGAGCTTCGGCAGGCGCTCGACCATGGCGTCGAGGAACTTGAACTTCTCGACCTGCTTGGGGGTGTCGACCTCGCCCGAGTGGACGTAGGCCGAGACGACGGTGATGACGCGGTCGCCGACCTCGTAGTCGGCCTCGAGCCAGCGCCCGGCGGTGTCGAAGTCGGCCGCGCCGAGCTCGACCCGGTGGATGTGGGCGCGGCGGCGGCTCGCGATGGCGACGCCCGCGCGGCCCTTCGCCGTCGCCGGGTCGTGCAGGATGTCCCACTCGTCGCCGAGCAGCCCCTGCAGGTCTTCGGTCGAGGCACGCACCTCTTGCAGGGCGAGGATGTCGACGTCGCGGCCGGCGAGCCACTCGCCCATGCCCTTGCGGAATGCGGCTCGCACTCCGTTGACGTTGACGCTGGCGAGACGGAGGGGCTTCGCGGAGGGCATGCCCTCGATCCTACGGGAGCCATCCGACGTGCTTCGCCGTGGGGGCCTCGTCGCGCTGGCGCGCCTCGAGGTCGGCGAGATCCTGCTCGGCGCGGGCGAGTCGCCGCTTCGCGGGGAGTCGGTCGTACCAGCTCGCCGCGGCGAGGGCGTCGCGCGCGTCGCGCACGCGCACCCTGGCCGCCGTCAGGAGGGCGTCGCGTTCGCGCTGGCGCGCCTCGGCCGCGAGCTGCTCGGGCGTCACGTCCCGCAGCGTCTCGTTCGCGTCGGACGCCTCGACCGCGATCCAGCTCGCCGCGGTGAGGATCACGATGCTCGTGAGGTGGAACCAGAGCAGGAGTGCGATGAACACCGTGAAGGTCGCAAGGAGCGGATTGCGGGTCGCGCTCTGCACGAGCAGCCCGCTGAGCATCTGCATGACCGAGATCGCGCCCGAGCCGAGGAGCGAGCCGACCCACATGCGTCGCCACGGCATGGCCGCGCCGGAGAGGAACCGGAACATCACCGCGAGGGCGAGGGTGTCGATGACGAAGACGACGAGGATCGAGCCGAACTGGATGAGGAACGACTCCCAGCCGCTCGCGTTCGGGGCGTCGACGAGGTCGAACAGCCAGGAGATGAACGAGGTCGACGCCACCGAGAGCACGGAGGCGAGGATCAGCACGGCGCCGAAGGCGACGCCCGCGAGGAAGTCGCGGGCCTTGAGCAAGGCGTACGCGCGCGTGTCCTTCGGGAGGCCGAAGATGCTCCGCACCGACATCCGCGCATAGGTGATCCAGCCGATCGCGGTCCAGATGAGGCCGATGAGGGCGATGGCACCCGTCCACCCGAAGACGCCGGTGCTCGACTGGGCGATCGTCGTGAGGTCCTCGTTCGAGATGATGCCGGTCGGCCCGATGAGCCCCGGTGCGTACGAGTTGAGCAGGTTGATGAATGCCTGCAGGGTGTCGTCGTCGCTCGTCAGCCAGATGCCGGCCACGGCGAACACGACGTACACGGCCGCGAAGATCGCGAAGAGGGCCTGGTAGCTGAGCCCCGCGGCGAGGATGAACCCGTTGCGGGCGAGGAAGTGCCGCCAGACCCGCACCGGGAACAGCGCGAGCGTCTTCTTCGTGATGGTGTTCACCCGGCTGATCGGCTCCTCGAAGCGGTCGAGGATCGGCTGGCTCACCGCGTCGAACCTGGCCCGCGCCGAGCGAGGGTCGGCGTCGGGGCCCTCGACGGCCGTCGGCGCGGGCGCCGCGCCCGCATGCTGCCGGCCGTCGGCCCCGGAGCGCACCCGGCCGCTGGGCTCAGGCGTCGTTCGCTCGCTCACGCCCCCAACATTAGCGACGCGCGGTGGGATGCCTCGGAGGCGCCCGGCCGAGCGGCCCACGCCGCGCTCAGTGGCATCACTGAGCCGGACTCAGCGTGTACCCCGAACGCGACGCTCGGCGTACCCCGAATTCGGGGGGTTCGAACTGAGGATTCCTTGAAAACGGGGGACAGGGCGGCGCAGACTGGCGGCGCTGACCCGAATGCCGAGCCGGCGGATTCACACGGAAGTGAGAAGAGCCATGCAACTGCGCACCCGCACACGCCCCGGGCCCGGAGGGCGATCCCGGGGGACGCGACGCCCCGTGAACGGCGTCCTCGCCGCGCTCGTCGCGGGAGCCCTCGTGCTCGTCGGGGCTCCGACGATCGCGGCCGCCGAGGCCGTCGACCCCGCCGCCCCGATCGCCGCCGAGGCCGAGCCGAGCACCGAGCCGGCAACCCCCGCCGAGACGCCGCCCGAGCCGGCCCCCGACCCCGCACCCGCAGAGCCGGCGCCCGCGCCGGATCCGGCAGAGCCAGTGCCCGAGCCCGAGCCCGAGCCCGCCGAGCCGGCGCCCGATCCCGGTCCGGCGACCGAGCCCGAGCCCGGGCCGGAACCGGCGCCCGCGCCGATGGCCCCCGCTCCGGAGGCCGCGACCGCGGCGCCGGCACCCGTCGACTGCGAGCTCATCCCGATCGCGAACGACGATCGCAGCGCACGCGACGCCTGCCTCGCGACGCAGCAGGCCGGACTGCGCAGCCTCGCCGCCGCCCAGGTCGGCACGGTGACGAACCCCGACCTGCAGCCGAGCTGCGGGATCGACTTCGCGCTGGTGCTCGACAAGTCCGGTTCCATCGGCGAAGCCGGCATCGCCGACCTGAAGGCGGCCGCCGACGCGTTCACCGCAGCGCTGGTCGACACCGGCTCCCAGGTCTCGGTGACCGCCTTCGACCAGGACGCCGCGGTGCTGCTCGGCGCCACCGACCTCACGAGCGCCAACCTCGCCGCGGTCCAGGGCTCCTACGCCGGCCTGACGAGCGACGGATGGACGAACTGGAAGCGGGGGCTCGAGCTCGCGCACGGCACGTTCGGCGGGTTCGACGACGCGGTCGAGCTGACCATCATGATCACCGACGGCAACCCGAACACGGTCGACCCGGGCAACGGGGGCGAGTTCCCCGACGGGTCGCCCGGCGCGCTCGACCCGGCCGTCACCGAGGCGAACGCGATCAAGCTCTCGCCCTCGCACCTGTTCGGCATCGCCGTGGGCGGCGACCTCGACCTCGCGCCGATCCAGGCGATCTCGGGCGACGACGCCTACGCGGGCGACCTCTCGAGCGCCGACTACGCCGTCACCGACGACTACGACACGCTCGGCGTCCAGCTGAAGGAGATCGCGCTCGAGCTCTGCGGCGGCTCGGTGTTCGTGCACAAGGAGATCGCCGGCGAGCCGATCGAGGGCTGGGAGTTCTCGACCGAGGACGCCGAGGTCGCGCCGGCATCCCGGCTCACGGACGACACCGGCGTCACCGGGGCCTTCGAGGTGACCGGATTCTCGAGCGACTCCCGCGAGGTGGTCTTCTCCGAGGAGGACCGTCAGTTCCACTCGATGGACTCGGTGAGCTGCGAGGACGGCGACGGGCCGGTGCCGACGAGCATCGTCGACGAGCTGAGCTGGCGGGTCGAGGTCGGCATCGAGGCCATCGTGCACTGCACCGTGGTGAACGACGTCGAGGCGCCCGTGTGGCGGGTCTCGAAGAGCGCCGATCCGCCGAGCGGCACCGCGGTCGAGCCCGGCGACGAGATCGAGTACACGCTCTCGATCGAACACGTGAGCGGGCCCGCGGCGACCGACCTCGAGCTGTTCGACGACATCTCGCAGCTGGCGCCGTACGTCGACTTCGAGGGGTTCGTCGGAGCGCCGCCGGTGGTCGAGTCGAGCTGGAACGTCCTCCAGCCGGGCCGGCTCTTCCTGAAGCTCGCGACGCTCGATCCCGGTGCGACGCTCGAGATCTCGTACCTCGTGTCCGTCTCTGCCGACACTCCGCCGGGCACGGTCCTCCGCAACCACGTGCTCACCAACTGCCCGGGCGGCCCGCTGCTCGTCGAGCCCGGCGAGCTCGAACCGCTGCCGGAGGAGTGCGTCACGGAGCATCCCACCCCGGGGTTCGTGATGTGGAAGACGAGTGACCCGGCCGACGGCCTCGTCGAGCCCGGCGACACGATCGAGTACACCTTGCACGCCTGGAACTTCTCCCAGGCCGAGGTGACGGGCGCGACCGCGGTCGACGACCTCGTCGACGTGCTCGACGACGCCGAGC
This sequence comes from Agromyces sp. NPDC058104, assembly GCF_042884835.1. Taxonomy (NCBI): domain Bacteria; kingdom Bacillati; phylum Actinomycetota; class Actinomycetes; order Micrococcales; family Microbacteriaceae; genus Agromyces; species Agromyces sp. NPDC058104. The sequence continues at coordinate 1,186,753 of NZ_JBHVTD010000002.1, forward strand.
TCGTCGAACCGCTCGACCCGTCGCTCGAGCTCGACGGTACCTCGCTCGAATGGGCGATCCCGACCCTTCCGGTCGGATCGGCCGAGGCGACGGTGTCGTTCGAGGTCGTGGTCGACGACGACGCGTGGGCTGCGGAGCTCGTGAACGTCGTGACACCCGAGCCGCCGGGCATCTGCCCCTCCGCCGAGACCGAGGAGCTGCCCGTGCTCGAGCGGCTCGACGCGGAGGCGGTGCCGGCGGCCGAGCCGCCGGAAGTGACCGACTGCACGACCGAGCACCGCACGCCCGACGTCGACCTCGCCGTCACGAAGACCGCGACGACCGCGGACGACGCGCCCGTCGACTCGGGGGCGACCCCGCCCGACGTGATCGCGTACGAGGTGCTCGTCGAGAACCTCGGCGAGGATCCCGCCTACGGCGTCGAGGTCACCGACGTGCTGCCCGACGGGGTGACCTTCGTGCCGGGCTCGGAGCTGGTCGTCACCGTGCCCGCGGGGGAGGAGGCGGACTGGACGATCGACGACTCGGTCGACGGCGAGCTGACGTTCCGCTACCCGGGGCCGTTCTCCCCGGGCGACACGGCGACGATCACCTTCGACGTCGAGGTCGGCGAGCTGGCGCAACCCGATCCGACGGTGCCCATCCCCGACCTCGTGAACACCGTCTGCGTCTTCAGCGGACCGGTGCCCGAACCCGAGGCGCCGTCGCTCGTGGCCGCGCTCGACGTGGTCGGGCCGGGGGCCGACGAGCCGAGCCGCGACGGGAACCCCGAGAACGACTGCGACGAGGCGGAGACGCCGGTGAAGTCCATCGCGCTCGACGGCGCCGCGCAGTGCATCAACGACACCCCGTGGTTCGAGTACTCGATCACGCCGGTGAACGTCGATCCGCTGCCCGAGGTCGCGCTGATCTGGTGGACGGCCGACGCCTTCGCGGCGCACGACCCGTCGATCGATGCGGCCGACGAGGCGGCGATCCTCGCCGACGGCGCGTCGCAGGTCGACTACATCGAGGCGCCCGACGGCTGGACGCCGGGCGACCCGATCGACGGGCGGCAGCTCTGGCCCGGTGCCGCGATCGACGAGGACGGCAACCCGACCGACTGGCCGGGGTGGACCCTCCTGCCGGACGGCACCTGGATCCTCGACCCGGACGCGCCGTTCTACGACCTCCGGGACGAGGCCGTGGTGGAGATCCGGATCAACCCCTCGACCGACGTGATCACGGTGTACCCGCCGCCCACGCCCAACTGCAACGCGGCGCCGCCCGAGAATCCCGGCGCGCCGTCGACGCCGTCGGGCATGGCGCGCACCGGCTTCGAGGCGGGATGGCTCGTGCCGCTCGCGGTGGCGCTGCTGGCGCTGGGGGCGACCGGGGTGGCGGTGCGATCGCGACGTCGGCTCGACGGCCGGTGATCGCCGGCTGATCCCGGACGAGCGGGAACGAGGGGGGTGCCGCGGCGCACGATGCGCCGTGGCATCCCCCGATTCGGGTCGGGGCGCCCGGACGGGGCTCGACGAGGGGACCCCGAATTCAGGGGACAAAAGCTGAGGAATCGTTGTTTCCGACCCCGGCGGCGGCGCACACTGGCAGTGCTGACCCGGTTTACCCGAGCCGGCTCCCACCTCGAGGTCTGGAGCTCGTCATGCACCGTCATCCACCTGCCCATCGCGCCCCGCATCCGACCCACGGCATCCGCGCCGCGCTGGCCGGACTGACGGTCGGCGCACTCGTGCTCTTCGGGGCGCCCGCGCTCGCCGCAGCGGAGGAGCTCCCCGCGAGCCCCGACGTCACGGCGAGCGAGCCGGCGCCCGAGCCGGTCGCCGAGCCGGCGCCGGCGCCGGAGCCGGAGCCGGCGCCTGCGCCCGAGCCGGCCGCCGAGCCCGCTCCGGAGCCCGAGCCGGCCGCCGAGCCCGCTCCGGAGCCGGTCGCCGAGCCCGCACCCGAGCCTGCGCCCGAAGCGGCGTCCGGCCCGCCCGCCGAGCAGGCGGCGCCCGCACCGGCTGCACGAACGGTCGCGCCGACGGGCGACGGCGACAACGACGGCCCGCCGGTGGTCACCGTTCCCGAGTGGAACGACCACGTGGCGATCTGTCACGCGACGAGCAGCGAGTCGAACCCGTACGTGTTCATCTCGCCGAGCGTGCGGTCGATCATCGACCCGAACGGCGACCCCGACGACCCGACCGACCCGACGCATGCGCACTCCGTGCACCAGGACGGCCGCGACATCATCCCGGTGTTCGACTACTTCGACAAGGAAGGCGTCCAGCACCACTTCCCGGGCCTCAACACCACGAAGACCGAGATCACCGAGGAGGACTGCAACCCGGCTCCTCCCTCGATCGAGCTGTTCGCCGCCGTGTGCACCGAGGTCGGCGGCACCCCGCCGCCGCTGAAGGTGACGCTGCTCGGCCTGCTGCTGAACTTCGACTACACGATCACCGTGTTCGTCGCGGGAACGGACGACGTCGTCGCCGAATTCGACTTCAGCGATCCCGACGGCACGCTCGATCACGACTTCCAGTTGCCACCGGGCACGTACGACGTGGTGCTGCATCGCGACGGCGAGGACCCCGAGAACGACCTGCAGAAGACCGTGACGGTGAACCCGTGCCCGACGGCGCCGGTGCCGCACTGGCTGCTCCAGAAGTGGTCGGACCCGACCGACGGCGCGATCGTCGAGCCCGGTGACGTCATCACCTACACGCTGCAGGCCGTCAACGACTCGGATGCCACGGTGACCGGGGCGCAGGCGTTCGACGACGTGAGCGACGTGCTCGACAACGGCACCCTCGGCGTCCTTCCCGCCGGGCTCACCGGGCCGGTCGGCGGTGTGCTGACCTGGGACATCCCCGACCTCGAGCCAGGCGCCAGCGCGACGGTCTCGTACACGGTGATGGTCGGCGACGATGTGTTCGGCGAACTGCTGCACAACGTCGTCGAGCCTGGCCCCGGCGGCGAGTGCCCGACCGACGAGGAGCCCGTGCCCCTCGACGAGCTGAACGCGCTCGCGGACGACGACCTGTGCGTCGTCGACCACCCCGTCATCGACATCGACCTCGTGCTCGTGAAGGACGAGGCGACCGAGGGCGACGAGCCGGTCGACTCGGGTGAGGACGACGTCATCACCTACACGCTGACGATCACGAACGAGGGGGAGGACCCGGCGTACCGCAGCTTCGTCGCCGACTTCCTGCCCGACGGCGTGACCTACGTCGACGGCTCGGCGGTGATCTCGCCGAACCCGGACGAGTGGGACCCGGTCGAGGTGTCGGACGGAATGCTCACCGTCCAGCACAACGGCTGGATCTTCCCGGGTGACGTCATCACCATCACCTTCGAGGTCACGGTCGGCGAGCTCTCGCAGCCCGCGCCCGACCAGCCGATCCCCGATCTCGTGAACGGCGCCTGCGTCGACAGCGAGGCGTACCCCGAGCGCGAGGCCCCGTCGATCGCGGCGGACGGTCTCGAGGCGGGGGAGCCCGGGTTCGACTCGGACTTCGACAACAACTGCGACGACGCGGAGACCCCGGTGAAGGCGATCGGGCTCGTGGGGCTCGCCCAGTGCGTGAACGACACCCCGTGGTTCACCTACGAGATCACGCCGTTCAACATCACCGATCCGGCCGCCAACCCGATCTCCCTGATCTGGTGGACGCCCGAGGCGTTCGCGAACCGCGATCCCTCGATCCCGGCGGACGACATCGCGGCGCTCCTCGCGGACGGCGCCTCGCAGGTCGATCCGATCGCCTACCCGGCCGGGTGGGTGAGCGGTGACACCATCTCCGGACAGCAGCTCTGGCCGGGGGCCGAGATCGACGAGAACGGCGACCCGATCGCCTGGCCGGGATGGACCCAGCTGGCGGACGGCACCTGGATCCTCGATCCGAGCGCACCGTTCTACGACCTGCGTTCGCAGGCGGTCGCCGAGATCCGGATCAACCCGTCGAACGACGCCGACGTGGTGTACCCGCCGCCGACGCCGAACTGCAACGCGGCGCCGGATCAGCCGTCGAAGCCGTCGAAGCCGGCCGGGCTCGCTGAGACCGGCGTCGAGACCTCGGCGATGCTGCCGATCGGCGCGATGCTCGTGCTGCTCGGGGCCGCAGTCATCGCGCGCGGACTGCGCCGCCGTCGCGAAGGCTGAGCCGATGATCGGATGCCCCGCCGGGAGCGATCCCGGCGGGGCATCCGTCTGCGCGCCGACCGGGGGACACGCGCCCCGTCCGGGGCTGTTCGGCGCCGAAGCATCCGAACGCATCGAACATGTCCCCCGTTTCGGACCGAAAGCGGGCGAGATCTGTACCCCGAAAGTGAGGATCCCCCCGTTTTGGTGCCACAAGCCCCCTGTTCGCTGCGAAATCCCGGTGCGAGGATGAGCGCGAACCCGTACCCGCGGGTTCACGCGTCCGCCTCGGCGGGCGAAACGGGGGTCGTGCCCGCGACTCCCGAGGCTCGGTCGCCCGGGCCGGAACACAGCCGGAAGCAGCGCTTCCGAAACCCGAAGGCTGATGATGAACGTCACGCGATCTCTCCGCACCCGTTCCACCGACCCGGCGACCGGACTCAGGTCCGTGCGGCTCCGCGCAAGGCGGGCGAGACAGCGTCTCATCAGCGCGCTCGCGATCACCGGTCTGCTCGCGACGGGCGGTGCCGTCTTCATGGCGGTCGCGCCGGCGTCGTCGGCTGCGGCGGCGGATCTCGGGCCGATCAAGACGAGCTTCGAGATCGACGGCAACAAGCCCGCCGGCAGCGGGGTCGACTGGGACACGGTGCTCGACGGGACGCCGACGACCGCGCCGTACATCACCGCATCGGGGCATCAGTCGTCGGGCATCGTCGACGCGTCATTCGCCTACGACTCCGGCGCGACCGCGGCGAACTGTACCGGCGGCGTCGACGACACCGTCTTCGCGGGCGGCGACAAGATCGACGACAACCCGTGGACTCCCAACACCAGCCCCGAGCCGAATGCGAAGGGCGACGGCTGCACCGCAGCCAGCGCGTACGAGATCGTGGATGTCGGCGGAGTTCCCCACTACATCCTCTATCAGTACTGGACGCGGCTGCAGGGCCTCGGCGACATGACCACCTACCAGGTGCTCGCCGGCCCGAACGCAGACAGCTTCGACGACGACTACCTCGTCGAGTTCAACTACGAGTCGAGCGGGCCGACCACCCAGGTGCGCATCCTCGACTGGGACGGGAACAGCTGGGAGCCGATCGGCGCCTCGTTCCCGTATCAGGCCGCGATCGGCACGAACACGGACACGCCGTCGACGGGCAACGACGCGACGTTCGGCGAACTCGCCGTCGACCTGACCGCTGCGGGCGTGCTCGGCACCGGCACCTGCCGCACCTTCACCGCCGACGGCTTCATCACCCGTACCGGCAACAGCCAGCAGGCATCGACGGAGGACATCGTCCGCGACCCGACGCCGCTCACGGTCTCGAACTGCGGCGGCCTCGTCGTGAAGAAGGTCGGCACCGATGGCGCACCCGACGCCGACTTCAACTACTCGGTCGTGCGCACGGGCGGCGGGCAGGTCCACGACGGAACGCTGACCGGCCCGACCGACACCGTCGCGGGCAACAACGGGCTCGGCGCGACGATCGGCATCGGCGACACCCACAACTGGGGCAACGTCTTCGCCGGCAACGACTACAAGCTCACCGAGGCGGCACCGCCCTCGCCGTGGGCGTTCAAGCAGACCACGTGTTCGGTGACGAACCCCACGAGCGGCCAGCTCGAGACCGCCACCGACGGCAGCTTCAAGATGTACGTCGGCGCGACCACCACCTGCACGATCGAGAACGTGACCTCGGGCGTGAAGATCACCAAGGCCGCCGCGGGCGACGCCGCGACCTTCGACTTCACCGTCACCGGCCAGCAGGGCAACGTGCAGGTGGCCGGCGGGCAGAGCTCGCAGGTCTTCTACTACACGCCGGGCAGCAGCGTCGACATCACGGAGATCGCCGAGCCGGGCACCCCGCAGTGGAACCTCACGTCGATCGTCTGCGACGCCGACGGCGACGGCGACGCCGACGTGTTCCTCGAGACCGCGACGGCCAAGCTGAAGACCATCGCGGGCCAGGTGCTCAACTGCACGTTCACCAACCAGCAGGACGGCCAGATCAGGATCGTCAAGAACGTGGCGGGCGACAACGGCACGTTCAGCTTCACGACGACCGGCGCCGACCTCTCGGGCTTCGACCTCACCACCGTCGGCGGCACCGCGTCCAAGCTCTTCGACAGCGTCGCCCCGGGTGCCTACACGGTCACCGAGACCACGCCGGCCCCGCTCTACGACCTCACCAACCTCAGCTGCGTCGAGGACGGCACGAACGACTCGACCGTCTCGCTGGGCCAGGGCAAGGCGACCATCAACGTGCAGCCCGGCGAACTGGTCACCTGCACCTACACGAACACGCAGCGCGGCAACATCATCGTCACGAAGCAGACGAACCCCGACGGCTCGCCGCAGCTGTTCGACTTCACCCTCACCGGCCAGAGCGGCTTCTCGCTGAGCGACGGCCAGTCGAAGGCGTTCAACAACATCGTGCCGGGCGCCTACACGCTCGCCGAGCTCGCCGAGGCGGGCTGGGACGTCACGAGCATGACCTGCTCGGGCGAGACCCCCACCACCGACTCGCCGATCGGCATCACCCTCTCGCCGGGTGAGACCGTCGAGTGCACCGTGCTCAACACGGCGACGAAGGGCAGCGTGACCGTCGAGAAGAAGGTCGACGGCGTGCCCGAGGGCTACGACTGGTCCTTCCCGATCTCGATCAGTCCGGTGCCCGGCGGCCAGCAGGGCACCATCGACGCGACGGACGACGACCCCATCGTCGAGTGGACCGACCTCGACGTCGGCACGCAGTACACCCTCACCGAGGGCGAGCTCGCCGGCTGGGACGAGGGCGCGATCAGCTGCGAGGGCATCGACGACGAGTCGGATGCCCCGGGCTTCCAGTTCACCGTCACCCCGGGTCTCTCGCTCGAGTGCGAGGTCACGAACGTCGCCGAACCCGGCGAGGTCAGCGTGACCAAGTCCGTCGACGGCGTCGCCGACGACACCGAGTGGGAGTTCGACCTCACGATCGACCCGGCCGACGGCGTGAAGCCCAGCGCGACCCAGACCGTCTCGGGGACGGGCAACACGAGCGACACCGTGACCTGGACCGACCTCGTCATCGGCGAGGAGTACACGATCACCGAGCACCTGCCCGCGGGCTGGACCGGCGGCGTCGTCGAGTGCGGACCCGATTCGAACCCCGACCTGCCGGGCGACCAGTTCGTGGTCACCCCGGGCTTCTCGCTCGAGTGCACCGTGAAGAACGAGGCGGAGCCCGCCTCGGCGAAGGTCACCAAGACCTCGGTCGGCGCAGCCGGCAGCTTCACCTTCGTGCTGACGCCGATCGACCCGGCCGGCGCCCCCGTCGAGCAGATCGTGACCACCCCCGCCGGCGGCGGGGTGGGCGACACCACGTTCACCGACCTCGTGCCCGGCACCACCTACTCGCTCGCCGAGAAGGACCCGGGGGCGGGCTGGGTCGCGGGCGAACTCGTCTGCGAGGTCACCCACGCCGGCGAGCAGACCGCTGAGGCCGTCGACGAGTCGGGCTTCACCGTCGAGCCGGGCGACGTGTTCGAGTGCGACATCACGAACACCGCCAAGGGCAAGATCATCATCGTCAAGAACATCGACGGCGCCGACGGCACCTTCCAGTTCACGGGCACGTGGCCCTGGGCCGGCAACCCGTCGATCGGCTCGTTCGGCGTGACGACGACCGGCGGCACCGGCGCCAACAGCTACGACAACGTCGTGGTCGGCAGCTACAGCGTCACCGAGCTGCTGACGAACTCGCACGTGGGCGAGCTCGTCGGCTGCGTCGAGTCCCGCGTCGGCGGCGCCGACGACGGCTCGTCGATCGACCAGGTGAACCCGCTCAAGGGGCTCATCGACCTCGACCCGGGCGAGACCGTCGTCTGCACCTACTCGAACACCGAGCTGTCGACGATCATCGTCGACAAGGTGGTGCCCGGCGTCGGCGAGATCCCCGGTGGCGCGAACCAGGAGTTCCCCTTCACCTTCGCGGGTGACGGCGAGCAGGTGTTCGCGCTCACCGACGGCGAGCAGCCGCAGACCTTCGGCTCGCTCCTCCCCGGTGACTACAGCGTCACCGAGGGCGACACCCCGAACTGGGATCTCACCGGGCTCGAGTGCACGCCGTCGGACGGCGTGGACACCGAGGGCGCGACCGCGAACATCGACCTCGAGGCCGGGCAGACCGTGGTCTGCACGTTCACGAACGCCCCCGAGACCGGCGACGTGACCGTGCGCAAGATCGTCGAGGGCGTGCCGCAGGGCTACCCCTTCGACTTCGAGATCACGATCTCGCCGGCGGTGGGCGCCCAGCCCGCCACGCAGCACGTGACCGAGGCCGACGCCAGCGTCAGCTGGAGCGACCTCGTGGTCGGCGAGACCTACACCCTCACCGAGGGCGACGAGGGAGGCTGGAACGAGGGCGGGTTCGTCTGCAACGGCGGCGACCTCGAGGACGCCGACGACTCGCTCGCCGGATTCCAGTTCGAGGTGACGCCCGGCCTGTCGATCAGCTGCACGATCACGAACGTGGCCGTGCCCGGCGAGGTCACCGTGACCAAGCACGTGACCGGCGTCCCCGACGGCTTCGAGTGGTCGTTCCCGCTCACGATCTCGCCCGCCGACGGCGTGCTGCCGCAGGCCGAGCAGACCGTGACCGGGGTGGGCAACGTGACCGACAGCGTCACGTGGACGAACCTGGAGATCGGCACGGTGTACACCGTGACGGAAGGCGAGCTGCCTCCGGGCTGGTCGGGCGGCACGGTGACGTGCACCGACTCCGACCCGCAGACGTCGGGCAACCAGTTCGTCGCGACGCCGGGCGCCACGCTCAGCTGCGACGTGACGAACGACGTGGTGCCGCCGACCGGGCTCATCACGAAGGAGCTCGTCTCCATCGGTCAGAACACCGAAGGCACGTGGGATCTCGTCTACGAGGTGAAGGTCGCGAACCAGAGCCCCGTTGCCCCGCTCGTCTACGACCTGCAGGACCAGCCGTTCTTCGGGGTCGGCATCGTGATCAACGAGGCCGAGGCCGAGGGGCCGAGCGACGAAGCGGCCGATTGGGATCCGACGGCGTCGAACTACGTGCTCGCCGATGACGAGTCGGTGCCGGCCTCCGGGACGGACACCTACACGATCACGATCAACGCCACCGCCGGCGAGGAGGTGTACGAGACCTCGCAGGACCAGTGCCAGGAGGGCGAGACGACCCTGGGCGGCTTCCGCAACACGGCGTTCCTGATCGTCGGCGAGGGCGAGCCGCAGCCGGCCACCGACTGCGACGAGCCGGGCCGCACGACCGTCACGAAGGAGCTCGTCGGCACCCCGGAGCGCGGTGACGACGGCAACTGGACGGTCACCTACGAGGTCGTCGTGACCAACGAGAGCGACACGCAGGACCAGTACTACGACCTCGAGGACGACCTCGGGTTCCCGGCCGGCGTGGAGATCCTGACCGCGGTCGCGACGAACGACGCGGGCGTCGACACCACGGGGTGGAACGGCGACTCCGAGACGACCCTCGCCGACGACGTGCCGATCCTCGCATCGGCGGTGCACACCTACACCATCGTGGTGGTGGCCGACGTCGACGAGATCACCGTGATCGACCACGTCACCTGCGAGGCATCGACCAGCGGTCGCGGCTTCTTCAACGAGGCCGTGCTCGACAACGGCACGATCGTGACCGAGGTCGACGACTGCGACACGATCCCCGTGGGCCGGCTCACGCTCCAGAAGCACGTCGACCTGTCGGCGTTCGAGGGCATCGACCTCGCCGACCTCGGGCTCGGCGACCTCGAGCAGCTCGCGCCGAAGGACTGGCTGCTCACGGGTACCGGCGCCGTCGAGAGCATCGCGGTGCTCGGCCACGTCGGCACCGTGTTCACCCTTCCCACCGGCGACTACGGTCTCTCCGAGGAGCCGACGGCGGAGGCGGCCGCCCACCCGCTGTTGAAGTACTTCTTCAGCCAGGGCTGGATCTGCGACCGCGACGGCGAGGGCGTCGACACGGCACTCGTCGAGGTCGGCGAACTCACGAGCTGCGACCTGACCAACAAGGCCGAACTCGTGGATGTCGGCATCGAGAAGGCCTACGACCTGAGCGGGCTGCCCGATGACGCCATCGAGGGCGGTGACGAGTTCAGCTACGTGCTCACGGTGACGAACCACTCGAGCATCGACGTGGCGGACCTCGACGTCACCGACCTGGTGGACCCGCAGCTCGAGGTCACGGGCGCGGCGACCTTCGAGGGAGTCGGCACCTGGACCGAGCAGCCGACGGTCGGCGACAACGAGTTCGCCGCCCATGGCGTCGGGCCGTTCGAGCCGGGCGACGTGACCACCATCACCATCCCGGTGCGGCTGCCGCAGCCCGACCCGGTCGAGACCGACATCGTCGGCCCCGACGACCCCGCCCCGCCGACCCCCGAGATCCAGCTCGGAGACATCCCGAACGAAGCCTGCGTGGCGATCACGGACGGCGAGGGCGTGCTGCCCGACCTGATCGCGGCCAACAACTGCGACGAGGTCGAGGTGCCGCGCAAGGCGATCGACCCGGCCGCCTACGTGCGCTGCGTCGCGGATGTCCCGTGGCTGTACTTCGACGTCGCGGTCAGCGAGCACGTCGAGCCGGGTGACATCACCGTGACGTGGACGAGCGCCGACGGCACCCTCACCGAGGTGCGCACGATCGCCTGGGAGGACCGGAACGAGCCCATGCTGTGGCCGGGTGCCGCGGTCGACGAGAACGGCATCCCGTACGAGTTCCCGGGCTGGCGTCCGATCACCGAGGAGGACCTCACGAACCCGCCGGTCCCGGGCACGCGGTTCGGCGACCTGATCCTCGATGAGAACGTGCCGACGTACCCGTGGCGCGACATGGTGAACCCGGCGACGATCACGTTCTCGGTGAACCCGTCGCAGTCGGTCCTCGCGGTGTACCCGCAGGCGCTGCCCGCCTGCGAGCTCGATCGGGAGCCCGAGGTCGACATCCTGAAGACCGCGAGCGTCGAGGAGGCGAAGCCCGGCACGAACTTCGAGTACACGCTCGAGGTCACCGCGACGGGGGTCGGCTCGGCCGATCCGGTCGAGGTCTTCGACGAGATCCCGTCGCACCTCCGGGTGGATGACATCACGACCGCCCCCGCCCCCGCGTTCCCGCGCTGGGAGAACTGCGAGGTCACCGGCCAGGATGCCGACGGCTACGGCGGATTGCTGCACTGCGACCTGCTCGGGGTGCTCGGACCGAACTACCCCGTGGCGCCGCCCATCGTGCTCGACGTCCACGTCGACCCCGACACGACGGCGACGAGCGTCGAGAACACCGGAGAGGTGTGCTGGCAGAACGCCGACGACACCTCCGAGGACCCCGAGGTGATCTGCGACGACTCGACCGTGACGGTGCGGATCCCGCAGCCGATGGCCGCCACCGGCTTCGCCGGTGAGCCCTTCATCTGGGGGGCCGCGGGCCTCGTGCTCCTCGGCGGACTGCTCGTCGCGGCCGGCATCGTGATCCGCCGGCGCAAGCAGGGCGAGCACACCGTGTGATCGAGATGATCGCGCACTGACGCAGCGCGTACGGGGGTCGGACCGTGAGGTCCGACCCCCGTTCGCATGTCCCCCGAACGGGGGAAGTCGAGTGATCGTCGAGTACCCCGCTTTCGGGTGACACGTCTGCAAAGTCCCAGATCACAGCGATATCTGTTCAATCGTTGTCCCCCGTTTTGGTGCCAGCGTCCCCCTGTTCTGTCCCCCGAAACCTCTGATTGACTCGGCGCAACTGCGCGATCCGTGCACCCGTGCGCCACCCGATCACGAAGGTTCGACGACCATGGACAGCTTGTTCGACCCGTTCCGTTCCGGCCAGAAGGCAGAGGGCCGTCGTGATCGACGTCGCCGCGAGGCGCGACGAAGCCGATCGCTCAGGGCGACGATCGCGGCGATCACCGCGGGCGCGATGCTGGCCATCGGCCTGCCGACGATGGCGTTCGCCGCCGGCGAGGCGTCGGATCCTGCGACGCCCGACACGGCGAAGGTCGCGAGCGAGCCGGCTGCGGAGCCGGAGGCGGGCGAGGGCGTCGCCGCTCCGCCGGCGGAGGAGACGCCGGCGGAGGAGCCGCCCGCGGAGGAGCCGCCCGCCGAGGAGGCCCCCGAGGGGGAGCCGCCCGCGCAGGAGGCGCCGCCGGCGAAGCAGGCGCCCGCGAAGGAAGCGGCACCCCCGGCCGCCGAGGAGCCGGTCACGCCGATGGCGGTGTTCCCGGCCGACACGGCGGACTGTACGACGAACTGCGGCAACCTCACCATCACGAACGTCGTCTCCGGCGGGCCGGCGACGGCGAGCCAGTGGACGCTGCACGCCGTCCGCTCGAGCAACAGCGACAACTACAACTTCACCTCGGGCCAGACCCGGCCGGTGCCGCGCAACAACACCTACACGCTCTTCGCCGACAACGGGCCGGCCGACTACACGACGTCGTTCGAGTGCAGCACCGGTGGGTCGGGCGGGCAGGACCCCGACTGGGACGAGGACGACCGCACGGTCACCTTCAGCAACACGAACGGCAGCCCGACCCAGAAGTTCGCGAACTGCGTGTTCACCCAGACCTACTCGGGCCCCGCGACCATCAACGTCCAGGTCGGCGGCAGCCGGACGGGCCTCTCGAGCGTCGGCGGCCTCGGCGGCGTCACCCTCCAGCTCTACACCGACAACGGCGGGTCCTTCGGGTCGATCATCAACCAGCCGTGGGCGACCTGCGTGTCGACGGCCGCAGGGGTCTGCACCTTCTCCGTCCCGAACGCCAACAACTCGAACTTCTGGGTGGCGCAGGCGACTCCCGGCGTTCCCGCCGGGTGGTCGAAGAACGCGACGCTCGCGACCGGCGAGAACCCGACGTCGGCGAACTACCGATTCCGCATCGCGGACGTCGACGCCGGCGAGACCCTCAGTTCGCTGAGCGACTTCATGATCGCCACGGGCAACACCGCGAACAACGCCTCAGGCGGCATCTGGCAGAACTCGCTCGCCAACCCGCCCGCGATCCAGATGTGCGGCGTGCGCGTCGCGCTCGTGATCGACCTCTCGGGCTCGGTCGCACCGAACTTCACCGAACTGAAGAACGCCGCGAAGGGCTTCGTCACGGCGTTGCAGGGCACGCCCTCGCAGGTCGGCATCTTCACCTTCAACAACGTCGCACCGGCATCGGCGGGTGCGAACCTCGGCATCACGCCGGTCTCGACCGTCGCCGGCGCGAACACCGTGCGCAACCACATCGACGGCTTCTCGACGCCGACGGAGGCGACGAACTGGGACCGCGGCCTCTACCAGGTGGCGACGAGCGGGACGCAGTACGACCTCGCGGTCGTGCTCACCGACGGCAACCCGACGGTCTACGCCGGCGATGAGGGGCCCGGTAACCGCACACGCTTCCGCGAGGTCGAGAACGGCGTGTTCTCGGCGAACGCGGTGAAGGCGCTCGGCACCCGCGTCGTGGCGTTCGGCGTCGGCGCCGGCGTCGGCGGTGCACCCGACAACCTGATCGCGATCTCCGGCGGCACGCCGAACTCCGACTACTTCCAGTCGGCCGACTACGAGGAGGCCGGCACGATCCTCCGCAACCTCGCCCTCGGGTCCTGCGAGGGGTCGATCTCGGTCGTCAAGCAGGTCGTCTCGAACACGAGCACGGGCGAGCAGAAGACGGGCCAGACTCCGGCGGGCGGATGGACCTTCACCGCGCAGCCCACGACCGGCGGCATCACTCCCGCATCGCAGTCGGGCGTGACGGCGGCCGGCACCGGCGCCGTGAACCTCCCGCTCACGTTCGCAGGCGGCACGACCTCGGGCACCGTCAAGGTCACCGAGGATCCGCAGGGCCACAGCATCGTCACGTCGAGCGGAAAGAACGCCGTCTGCACGGATGTCGCCACCGGTGGCGCGATCACCGTGACGAACGAGACGAACGGCTTCTCGATCCCCGTCAGCTCCACGCAAGCCGTCACCTGCACGGTCTGGAACCGGCCACCGCTTCCGCAGTCGACCTACAGCGTCGACAAGGTCTGGGTCGTGAACGGCGAGACCTATCCGAACGGCCAGCAGCCGATCGGCCTCACGGCCCAGCTCACCGTCGGCGGCGCGAACGCGCCGTGGGTGACGCCGCAAGGACCGGTCCCGGCGAACACCGTCGTGTCGCTCAACGAGACGACGAGCGTCGGCTCGCGGGATCTCTGCCGCATCACCGACAGCAGGGTGACGCTTGCGAACGGCGGCCCACCGGCCAACGGCGCGCTGCCGTACAGCGCCACGCTGCAACCGGGTGACAACACGTACACGATCACCAACACCGTCACCTGCGACTCGCAGCTGACGCTGAAGAAGACCGTCTCGAACGGCCCGACCGCACCGTCGGCGTGGAACCTCGACGCCGTGGCCCCCGGTGGAGCGCTCCCCGGACCGAACGGCGCCACCGGCACCCCGAGCGCGACGGCACTCGTGACCCCGAACGTCACCTACCCGCTCGTGGAGACGGGCGACCCGCGGTACGTGCAGACGCTCGGCCTGAACGCCGTGCCGATCCCGCCCGCGACCGGCAGTTGGGACTGCGTGCAGGTGAACGCGGGCGGCACCGTCGTCCCCGGCTTCGCCGACGGCCTGAACGGCGGGGTCACGGTGCCGCTGGGCTTCCGGGTCCAGTGCACCGCGGTGAACCAGACCGCGTCGCTCACGCTCATCAAGAACGTCGACAACGACCTCGGCATCGACGCCGACCCGAGCGACTGGACGCTGACCGCGACGCCGAACGCACCCGCGATCCCGGGTCTCGGCACGGCGGAGGCGACGACCGGCGAGACCGTCTCCATCCGCCCGGGCAAGGCGTACACGGTCGCGGAGACCGGCGGCCCCGACGGCTGGACCAAGACCACGGTGATGTGCCGCACCTCGCCGAACGGCCAGTACGTCGAGACCGACCAGATCACGCTCCCCGCGCTCGGGCAGGGCACCTGCGTCGTCTACAACGACCCGATCGCCCCGAAGCTCAAGCTGACGAAGCTCGTGACCGACGACGTGGCCCCCGCCGAGGCGTGGACGCTCAGCGCCACCCGTGACGACGACGACACGGTGGTCGCGAGCGGCGACGGCGGCACCGGCGGCTTCGTCGACGTGCCCGCGGGAGTCGAGCTCACGCTCTCGGAGTCGACCGACCTGCCGAACGCGGACCAGTTCGCGGCCGGCAGCTGGCTCTGCTCGCTCAACGACGGGCCCGACGTGCCCGGGCCGAACGTGCCCGCGCTCGGCGCCGGCGATGAGGTCGAGTGCGTCGTCACCAACACGCTGAAGCCGATCACGCCGTCGATCACGAAGACCGCGGCGGTGCCGACGCCGAACGCCGACGGCTCCTGGACGGTCGCCTACGACATCGTGGTGACGAACCCGAGCGCCTTCCAGCCGATCGACTACATCCTCTCCGACCGGCTCGACTTCGGCTCGGAGACGACGGTGAACAGCGCGAGCTACCAGCGCGTGCAGCCGCTGCCCGCGGGCGCCGTCGAGAACTGGACCGTCGGCTTCGACGCCGTGCAGCCCTTCGACGACGAGCCGCAGCTCGCCGCCGGCACCTCGCACACCTGGCGGGTCACCGTGAACGCGACGGTCGACGCCGACGCCGACTTCACCGGAAGCACCCAGGGGGCGTGCGACGACCTCGAGCCCGGCACCGTCGGCTTCCTCAACACGGCCACGATGTACGTCGGACAGGTGCCCTACGAGGCATCCGACTGCGAGCTGCCCGTGAAGCCGACCATCGCCAAGCAGGGCGGCACCGCCGTCGACAACGGCGACGGCACCTGGACGCTGCCGTACACGATCACCGTGACGAACCCGTCGGAGACGACGAGCGTCGTCTACGACCTCGTCGACGAGCTCGACCTTCCCGCCGGCGTGACGCCGACCGGGCCGGCGACGGTGGTCGCGCAGCCGGTGCCGACCGAGGCCTCGTGGACCGGCTTCGCGCCGAACACGCTGCTCGCCGACGACGTGACCCTCGCGGGCACGCCGGGCGTCGACCAGCACGTCTACCAGGTGCAGGTCATCGTCGAGATCGGCGCCGACCAGGGCGGCTTCCGCTGCCCGAGCGACGGCGGCCTGAACAACGTCGCGACCCTCGAGTCGGGCAACCAGACGGACGACGCCACCGGCTGCGTCACGGTCGATCCGCCGGTCATCGTGCACGACAAGACGGTCGTGCCGGGTTCGGTGAGCCAGGACGTCGACGGGCTCTGGACGATCCAGTACCGGATCGAGGTCGACAACACGGGCGCCGTCGGCGGCACGTACTCGCTGGACGACGAACTGCACTTCGGCGCAGGCGTCGACCTCTCGGGTGCGAGCTACACGGTCACTCGCGACGGCTCGCCGGCCGCGGCCGGCTGGGCGGGCACGGGCGGGCTCGTGGCCGACGCCTATCTCGCGGGCGGGGCATCCGACGTCTGGATCGTCACCGTCGCGGGCATCGCGCTCGACGGGCCGAGCCTCACGCCGGCGCAGACGGCCTGCCCGCAGGACGAGAGCGACGGCGCCTTCAACAACGCCGCCGTGCTGACCGTCGGCGGTGTCGCCGACACCGACACGGCGTGCGACAGCCCCAGCGCCCCCGACGTGCTGAAGAGCGGCGCCACCGCCGCGCAGCAGCCGGACGCCACCTGGGACGTCAGCTACCTGCTGACGGTCTCGAACACCGCACCGGGCGCGAAGGCGGGCTTCTACTCACTCGACGACGTCCCCGGCTTCCCGGGATCGGTGACGCTGAACTCGTACTCCGTCGAGGAGGTCTCGCCGGTGGCGGGTCCGATCACGACCGATGCGTCGCCGGTGCCGTCGAGCATCCCGGTCGTCGCCGACGAGCCGATCGCGGCCGCTGCGACGCACGTCTACCGCATCACCCTCAACGCGACCGTTCCCTCGGGGCTGCCCGAGAACCAGCGGCTCTGCGTCGAGGGGCAGTCGGGCGTCGGCTTCTTCAACGCCGTGCAGCTCACGAGCGGCGAGATCGTCGACGCCTCCGACGACTGCACGCCGGTGGAGGAGGGCGGCCGTCCGACGGTCGAGAAGTCGGACCCGACCGTCGAGCAGGACGGCGAGGGCGTCTGGACCGTCGAGTACGACGTGACGGTGACGGGCAACGCGGACTTCGTCTCCACCTACACCCTCGAGGACACGCTGCACTTCGGGCCCTCGGTCGACATCCTCTCGGCCGCGTGGGCCGGGCAGGGCGACGACGACGTGTGGGAGGACCCCGAAGCCAACCCGACCGAGACGATCGTCGGCACTCCGAAGGTGATCGGCATCGACGAGGTGCACACGTACACGATCACCGTGACCGCGACGGTCGACGAGCTCGCGTTCGCCGACCCGACGACGAACACGTGCGACCCGAGCGACGAGGAGCCGGACGTCGGATTCCTCAACACCGCGACGCTCACGAGCGACGGCGTGCCCCAGTCGGACGACGGCTGCGGCCTGCCGGCCGAGCCGGAGGTGACGAAGACCGCCGTCGGCACCGAGGCCGTGAAGGTGGGCGACCACTGGGAGGCCTCGTACGAGCTCACCGTCGAGAACCTCAGCGCCGCGCAGGCGCTGGTGTACGACCTGAGCGACACCCCCGACTTCGCCGACGGCGTCACGATCACCGATCGCGAGGTCACGAGCGCGGATGTCACGGTGAACCCCGCGTGGAACGGCGCGAGCCCGTCGACCGACGTGATCGTCGAGGACCAGGGGCTCGACGGCGGGGCGACGCACACCTTCCTGGTGACCGTGTCGTTCACCGTCGACGACGTCGCCGGCTCGCCGGCGCTCCTCTGCGAGGGCGAGGACGGACAGGGCCTCCTGAACGGCGCGGTCGTCACCTCAGGCGGCACCTGGACCGACGACGGCTGCCTCGACGTGCCCGTCATCGTGATCGTCGACAAGGCGTGGGTGATCGACGGCGGCGAGCCGATCGCCTGGGACAGCGACGAGCTGCCCGAGGGCTTCACCGCACAGGGCCTGCTCGACGGCAGCGAGGTCGACTGGGATGCGGAGAGCGGCCCGTACGCGCTCGGCGACGAGGTCGCCGTGGGTGAGACCGACGTGGTCGTGCCCGAGGGCTGCGAGATCGTCGACGCCGTCTCGAACGGCACCGGCGAGTACGCGCTCGACGCCACGGTCAACACCTACCTCGTGACGAACGAGGTCGAGTGCGAGCAGACGGTCAACCTCGAGAAGGTCGTCGACAGCGAGCACGGCGGCGACGCCGCGGCGACCGACTGGACGGTGTCGGCGAACGGTCCTGACGACGGCTTCGGGGGAGCGGGCACCGCTTCGGGACCCGCCGACCTGGAGGTCGGCTACACCCTCAACGAGGTCTCGGTGATCTGGGAGAACGGCGTCGAGTACGAGGTCGCCGCGACCTGGAGCTGCACCTCCCCGCAGGGCGAGGACGCCTTCACGCTCATCGCCGCCGACGGCGCGACGAGCGCGACGCTCACCGTCCACGAGCTCGGTGCCACCGTCGACTGCGAAATCCGCAACGTGGACGTCGCCCCGACGCTGACCCTCGTCAAGGACGTCGCCCCCG
Source organism: Agromyces sp. NPDC058104 (assembly GCF_042884835.1). Lineage (NCBI taxonomy): Bacteria > Bacillati > Actinomycetota > Actinomycetes > Micrococcales > Microbacteriaceae > Agromyces > Agromyces sp. NPDC058104. The sequence goes on from NZ_JBHVTD010000002.1 coordinate 1,205,474, forward strand.
ACTCGGTCGAGGCGGAGTTCCCGCCGACGCTGTGGACGGTCTCGGCGACCGAGGACGGCGAGGCACCCGTCGTCACCGGCGCGGGCACCGCGACCGGCGCGGTCGAGTCCAACGTCGACTACGTGCTCGGCGAGCTCGCGAGCGACTTCGAGGGCGCCGACGAGTTCGAGGCCGGTGCCTGGAGCTGCGACGTGCCCGGAGTGCTCGACGGCGACACGGCGAACCTCGAGCCCGGCGACGACGTGACGTGCACCATCGTCAACACGGCGCAGCCGGCGAGCTACGTGTTCGACAAGGAGGTCTCGGGAGCCGTGCAGAACGACGACGGCACCTGGACGATCGACTACACGCTCACCGTGACGAACGAGAGCGCGGTGTCGCCCGTCACCTACGACCTCGTCGACTCGCTCGCCGGCTTCGGCGAGGGCATCGAGGTCGACGCGGCCTCGTGGACCGGCCCCGACGGCTCGGGCGACGTCTGGGAGGACCCCGCGACCGAGCCGGTCGAGGAGCTCGCGAACGACGTCGTGCTCACGGCCGCCACCGGCGTGCACGAGTACTTCGTGACGGTGCAGGCCACCGTCACCGGTGAGGCGGTCTGGGACGAGGGCGACGGCGAGGGCGACGGCTCGACGGGCTGCGTGCCCGGCGAGCAGGGCGGGTTCGCGAACTCCGCGACGCTCACCGTCGACGGGCTGCCGAGCGATGACGAGGCGTGCACCGAGCCCGGCCGCACCACCGCGGTGAAGGTCGCGCACCCCGCGACGAACCTCGGCCTCGGCGACTGGGAGGTGACCTACGACATCACCGTCGACACGGTCGGCGAGCACGACCTGGTCTACGACCTGAGCGACGCGCTCGCGTTCCCCGACGGGGTGACGATCGAGGAGGCCTCGGCCGTGGACCCCGACGGCGACCCGGTCGCCGGCTGGAACGGCGTGGATGCCACGACGCTCGCCACGGCGCATCCGATCACCGCGGGCGACACCCACGTCTGGACGATCACCGTCCGCGCGAACGTCGCCTCGATCGAGTCGATCGACCTCGTGAAGTGCGAGGCGACCGAGGACGGCGGCGGATTCCTCAACACGGCCGAGATGGTGAACGGAACGGTCACGACGCCGCTCGAAGGCTGCACCGACATCCCCGTGGGCAAGCTGCGGCTCACGAAGACCGTCGACAACACGGCGCTGCTCGACCTCGGCTTCACGCTCGAGGAACTGCTCGCCGCGACCGACTGGGATCTCACCGGAGACTCGGGCACGCAGCTCGTGCAGTACCTGAGCGGCGGCGGGATCGAGCTCGTCGTGCCGATCGGCTCGTACCTGCTCGGCGAGAAGCTGCAGACCGAGCAGGAGGAGCACGAGTTCGCCGACTACTACACGGCGGAGGCCTGGCTCTGCGGCGAGGCGGCGGTGACGCACGCGCAGGTCGTGACCGGCGGCATCGCGGACTGCACGCTGAAGAACGTGGCCGATTCGATCGACGTGGGCATCGAGAAGACGTACCTGCTGCCCGACGGCGTGACCGCCGTCGAGGCGGGCGACGCCTTCGAGTACGAGCTCACCGTGACGAACAACGGCACGCTCGACGTGCCGGGCCTCGAGGTGACCGACCTGCTCCCCGACGACCTGGTCGTCACCGGGGCCGCGACCTTCACCCCCGCGGCCGACCCGGCGCAGCCCGGAACCTGGACGCAGACCTCGGGCGACACCGACAACGCGTTCTCGGCGACGTACTCGGGTTCGTACCCGTCGGGCGCGGTGACCACCATCACCATCCCCGTGCAGGTGGCGGTGCCCGCGCCGCTGCCGCCCGTGCCGCCCGTCGGGCCGAACGACCCGCCGCCCGTGCTGCCCGTGATCGACCTCGACGACATCCACAACGAGGCGTGCGTCGCGATCCAGGCGCCCGAGGTCGACGACCTCGCCGCCGCCGCGATCGTGCCGGACATGGTGCCCGCGAACGACTGCGACGACGTCGACGTGCCCACCAAGGCGATCGATCCCTCGGCCTACACGCGCTGCGTGGCGGACGTGCCCTACCTCTACCACAACGTCGCGGTCTCGGAGAACGTCGAGCCCGGGCCGATCACGGTGACGTGGACGCCCGACCCGACGGTCTACCCCGACGCGGTGCCGGTGGTGATGGAGATCCCGTGGGACGAGCGCGACGGCCGGCTGCTCTGGCCGTACGGCGTGGTCAACGAGGAGGGCATCTCCATCGGCTGGCCCGGATGGCGTCTCATCCAGGAGGGCGACGTCCTCGGCGAGAACGGGATCGTCGACATCTGGGAGAACATGGTCAAGGACTCGAAGCTCGAGAGCTACGCGTTCGCCGACCAGGTGAACCCGATGACGGTGACCTTCTCGGTCAACCCGAGCCAGTCGATCCTCGCGGTGTACCCGCAGGCGACCCCCGCGTGCGAGGTCGTGCGCGACCCGTCGGTCGACATCGTGAAGACCGCGAGCGTCGAGGAGGTGAAGCCCGGCGGCGCGTTCGACTACACGCTGTCGGTCACCAACTCGGGTCTCGGCGCGATCGAGAACATGGAGCTCTTCGACGAGATCCCGGCCGACCTCAAGGTCACGGACATCACGACCGACGAGGCGCCCGCGTTCCCGCGCTGGGACGACTGCGAGGTCACCGGCGCCGACGCCGACGGCTACGGCGGACTGCTCCACTGCGTCCTCAACGGCATGATCGGCGGCACGCAGCCCGACGCGCCCGACGTGGTGCTCTCGGTGATGCTCGACCCCGCGTCGAAGGCGGATCGGGTCGACAACACCGGGGAGGTCTGCTGGAACGATCCCGACGACGCGCCGGTCGAGCCCCAATCCGAGCCGGGAACGGTGGCACCGGCAGCGGTGCTCGATCCCGAGCTCCCCGTCCTCTGCGACGACTCGACCGTCACGGTCCGGGTCCCGCAGCCGCCGGCTCCGGGGATCGCCTCGACCGGCTTCGCGGGCGCGCCCTTCCTCTGGGGTGCTGCCGGGCTCCTGTTGATCGGTGCGCTGCTGGTGTCGGTGACGATCGTCCGTCGCCGCCGCCCGGGTGAACGGCACGCCGAGTAGGAGCCGCGTCGAGCGGGGGGCCGGTGCCATCGGAAGCACCGGCCCTTCGTGCGCGCCTCGCCGCGGCGGGTGCGGGCCTCGTTGCGCCCTGCCGGAACGCCGACGGGGCCGGTGCCTTCCGGCACCGGCCCCGTCGGGGTGGTTCGTCGCCTACGGCTTGCCGCGCATGATCGCCTGCTTGACCTCGGCGATCGCCTTGGTGACCTCGATGCCGCGGGGGCACGCCTCGGTGCAGTTGAAGGTCGTGCGGCAGCGCCACACGCCCTCCTTGTCGTTGAGGATGTCGAGACGCGTCTGGGCGTTCTCGTCGCGCGAGTCGAAGATGAAGCGGTGCGCGTTCACGATCGCGGCCGGGCCGAAGTACTGCCCGTCGGTCCAGAACACGGGGCACGACGAGGTGCACGCGGCGCAGAGGATGCACTTCGTGGTGTCGTCGAAGATCGCGCGGTTCGCGACCGACTGCACGCGCTCCTTGCCGGGCTCGGGGGTCGAGTTGGCGACCAGGAACGGCTGCACCTCGCGGTAGCTCGCGAAGAACGGCTCCATGTCGACGATGAGGTCCTTCTCGAGGGGGAGACCCTTGATCGCCTCGACGTAGATCGGCTTCGAGATGTCGAGATCCTTGATGAGGGTCTTGCACGCGAGCCGGTTGCGGCCGTTGATACGCATCGCGTCGGAGCCGCAGATGCCGTGGGCGCACGAGCGGCGGAACGTCAGCGAGCCGTCCTGCTCCCACTTGATCTTGTGCAGCGCGTCGAGCACGCGATCGGTCGCGTACATCTCGACGTCGAAGTCCTGCCAGCGCGGCTCGGTGTCGACGTCGGGGTCGAAGCGACGGATCAGGAACGTGACCGTGAACGACTGGACGGGCGCCTCAGCGGCGGGCGGCTGTTCGAGCGTGGCGGTGCTCACGGTCAGTACTTCCTTTCCATCGGCTGGTAGCGCGTGACGGTGACCGGCTTCCAGTCGAGCCGGATGTGATCGGCCGCGTCGGCGGAGTGCGCGTCGCCCGACAGGTACGCCATGGTGTGCTGCATGAAGTTCTCGTCGTCGCGGTTCGGGAAGTCGTCGCGCATGTGCCCGCCGCGGCTCTCCTTGCGGTTGCGGGCCGAGAAGACGACGACCTCGGCGAGGTCGAGCAGGAACCCGAGCTCGACGGCTTCGAGGAGGTCGGTGTTGAACCGCTTCCCCTTGTCTTGCACGGCGATGTTCTTGTACCGCTCGCGGAGGCCCGCGATGACGCTCGTGACGTGGGCGAGCGACTCGTCGGTGCGGAACACCTGCGCGCCCTTGTCCATCTCGTCCTGGAGCTCCTTGCGGATCGCGGCGATGCGCTCGGTGCCGTTCGAGTCGCGCAGCTGCGCGAGCAGCTCGCGGATGCCGCGGGCCGGGTCGTCGGGCAGCGGCGTGAAGTCGACGCCCGAGTTCACGTACTCGACCGCGTTGCGGCCGGCGCGCTTGCCGAACACGTTGATGTCGAGCAGCGAGTTGGTGCCGAGGCGGTTCGAGCCGTGCACCGAGACGCAGGCGCACTCGCCGGCGGCGTAGAGGCCGGGGACGACGGTCGTGTTGTCGCGCAGCACCTCGGCGGCGACGTTCGTCGGGATGCCGCCCATCGCGTAGTGCGCGGTCGGCATGACGGGCACCGGCTCGTACACCGGGTCGACGCCGAGGTAGGTGCGCGCGAACTCGGTGATGTCGGGGAGCTTGGTCTCGAGCACCTCGGCGCCCAGGTGGGTGCAGTCGAGCAGCACGTAGTCCTTGTGGGGGCCGGCGCCGCGTCCCTCGGCCACCTCCTGCACCATGCAGCGCGCGACGATGTCGCGCGGCGCCAGGTCCTTGATGGTGGGCGCGTAGCGCTCCATGAACCGCTCGCCCGAGGCGTTGCGGAGGATCGCGCCCTCACCGCGTGCGCCCTCGGTGAGGAGGATGCCGAGCCCGGCGAGGCCGGTCGGGTGGAACTGGAAGAACTCCATGTCCTCCAGGGGGAGGCCCTTGCGCCAGATGATGCCGACGCCGTCGCCCGTGAGGGTGTGCGCGTTCGACGTGGTCTTGTAGATCTTGCCGAAGCCGCCCGTCGCGAAGATCACGGCCTTCGACTGGAAGACGTGCAGCTCGCCGGTCGCGAGGTCGTACGCGACGACGCCCGAGGGCTGCTCGACGCCGTCGACCTCGGTCATGACGAGGTCGAGCACGTAGTACTCGTTGAAGAAGTTGATGCCGAGCTTGACGCAGTTCTGGAACAGCGTCTGGAGGATCATGTGACCCGTGCGGTCGGCGGCGTAGCAGGCGCGGCGCACGGGCGCCTTGCCGTGGTCGCGCGTGTGCCCGCCGAAGCGGCGCTGGTCGATCTTGCCCTCGGGCGTGCGGTTGAACGGCAGGCCCATGTTCTCGAGGTCGATGACCGCGTCGATGGCCTCCTTCGCGAGGATCTCGGCCGCGTCCTGGTCGACGAGGTAGTCGCCGCCCTTGACGGTGTCGAAGGTGTGCCACTCCCACGAGTCCTCCTCGACGTTCGCGAGCGCCGCGGCCATGCCGCCCTGCGCCGCGCCCGTGTGCGAGCGGGTGGGGTAGAGCTTCGAGATGACCGCGGTCTTCGCGCCGGGGCCGGCCTCGATCGCCGCGCGCATGCCGGCGCCGCCGGCGCCCACGATGACGATGTCGAACTGGTGGTAGTGGACGCCGTCGATGACCGTGGTCTCGGCGTCGGAGGTCTGGGTGTTCAACGAATCTCCTATGCGGCGCAGAACGAGGGGAGCAGGTCGGCCGGTGCGCCGGCGGGGCACGGCTCGAAGGTGAAGACGACGAGGGTGCCGAGGATGATCAGCACGGCCGCGGCCGCGAAGAGGGCGCCCTTGAGGACCTTCTGCACGGTGCCGGGGTTCGTGTAGTCGTTCACGAGGGTGCGCATGCCGTTGGCGCCGTGGATGAGGGCGAGCCAGAGCATCAGGACGTCCCACCACTGCCAGAACGGGTCGGCCCACTTGCCGCCCACGAATCCGAAGTCGATGGCCTGGATGCCGTCGCCGACCATGAGGTTCATGAAGAGGTGGCCGAAGATCAGCACGAGGAGCACGACGCCGGAGGCGCGCATGTAGATCCAGCCCCACTTCTCGAGGTTGGAGCCGCGCCGGCGGGGTTCGCCGGGGAATTCGATCGCAGTCATTGTCGGAGGGCCCCTAGTGGCTGAAGACGTTGATGAGGTGACGCGGGGTGAACGCGAGCATCGTGACGACCCACAGCGCGATGACGACCCAGAAGAGCACCTTCTGGTGACGCGTGGCCCAGGCCCAGAAGTCCACGAGGATGATGCGCAGCCCGTTGAAGGCGTGGAACACGATCGCGCCCACGAGGGCGACCTCGCCGAGGCCCATGATCGGCGTCTGGTACGCGCCGATGACCGCGTTGTAGGCCTCGGGGCTCACCCGCACGAGTGCCGTGTCGAGGATGTGCACGAGGAGGAAGAAGAAAATCGCGACACCCGTGATGCGGTGCAGCACCCATGACCACATACCCTCGTGGCCGCGATAGAGCGTGCCGCCCGGCTTCTGCTTCGCCGGCTTCTCGGGTGTGGTCAGGGTTCCTGCCGAGGTCTCTGGCATGAACAACCCTCCCTGGCTGTGTGTTTCCGGCCCGGACATGCGGGCGCACGGGCGCGACGGCCCGCTCCGAGTCTAGACCCGGCCCGCTCGACGTGCAGGTGAGGTCTGCCTTATCCGCTCGCCGCGACGGCGAATCCGGGCGGGCCACGGGGCGCGCCGCTATCCTGAGCGGATGACCTCCGCAGCCCTCGATGGCTTCTACAGCATCATTCCCGCCGGTGGCGTGGGTTCGCGTCTCTGGCCGCTCTCGCGCGCCGACGCGCCGAAGTTCCTGCACGACCTCACCGGCTCGGGCCAGACCCTCCTCAAGGACACCTGGGACCGGCTCGCGCCGCTCTCGGGCGAGCAGCGCATCATGGTGGTCACCGGCCGCGCCCACCGCTCCGCCGTCGAGCTCCAGCTGCCGGGGCTCGCCGACGCGAACATCGTGCTCGAGTCCGAGCCGCGCGACTCGACCGCCGCGATCGGCCTCGCCGCCGCCATCCTCGAGCGCCGGGAGCCGGGCGTCGTGATCGGCTCCTTCGCGGCCGACCACGTCATCTCGGGCGACGCGCTGTTCCAGGGCGCCGTCGCCGAGGCGGTCGCGGCGGCGCGGGCCGGCTATATCGCCACGATCGGCATCACCCCGACCGAGCCCGCCGTCGGGTTCGGGTACATCGAGTGCGGCGAGCCCCTCGACGTGCCGGGCGCCGCGCACAGCGAGCTCGTCTCGAGCTTCGTCGAGAAGCCCGACCTCGCCACCGCGAAGCGCTACCTCGCCGGCGGCCGCCATCTCTGGAACGCGGGCATGTTCATCGCCCGCGCCGACCAGCTGCTCGCCGAGATCGCGCGCAACAAGCCCGAGCTGCACGCCGGACTGCTCGAGCTCGCCGAGGCGTGGGACGATCCGGCCACCCGCGGCCCGGCCGTCGACCGGGTGTGGCCGCGACTCGAGAAGATCGCGATCGACTACTCGGTGGCCGAGCCCGCGGCGGCCGCTGGCCGGCTCGCCGTGATCCGCGGCCACTTCCAGTGGGACGACGTCGGCGACTTCGCCTCGCTCGCGAAGCTCAACACCGCGGGGCGCTCAGGCGAGCTCGCCATCCTGGGCGAGCACGCGCGCGTGCTGGCCGACGCGTCGAGCGGCATCGTCGTGAGCCGTTCGAAGCGGGTCATCAGCCTGATCGGCGTCCACGATATCGTCGTGGTCGACACTCCCGACGCGCTGCTCGTCACGACGAGCGAGCACGCGCAGCGGGTGAAGGCGGTCGTCGACGCGCTCCGCCTCGGCGGTTCGAGCGACGTGCTCTAGGCACGAGAAGGCAGGTACACGGATGTCCCGGGCAACGCGCAGTCTCCTCGTCGCCGCGGTGGCCGCGGCGTCCCTCGCACTCGCCTCGTGCGCCTCCGCCCCCGAGAGCGGCGATCCCGAGGCCTCCGGCGAGGGCTGCGTGCGCATGGTGACGAACTCGGGCGGCCTCGAGGACCGCTCGTTCAACCAGTCGACGTGGGAGGGCCTGCAGCAGGCCGAGGAGGAGTACGGCATCGAGGCCGAGGCGCTGGTCTCGACCGGCGAGACCGACCTCGCGCCGAACGTGGCGCAGGCGGTCGGCTCGGGCTGCGGACTCGTCGTGACCGTCGGCTGGGAGCTCGCGGAGTCGACGCTCGAGGAGGCCGGGGCGAACCCCGACGTCGCGTTCGCGATCGTCGACGAGACCGTCGAGGCCGACAACGTGAAGCCCGTCGTGTTCGACACGGCCCAGGCGTCGTTCCTCGCCGGATACCTCGCGGCCGGCGTCTCGAAGACGGGGGTCGTCGCGACCTTCGGCGGCGGCAACCAGCCGCCCGTCACCCTGTTCATGGACGGGTTCGTCGACGGCGTCGCGAAGTACAACGAGGTGCACGGCACCCAGGTGCGCGCGCTCGGCTGGGACAAGGCCAAGCAGGACGGCTCGTTCACCGGCGACTTCGAGGACGTCAACAAGGGCAAGGTCATGACCGAGGGCTTCATCGACCAGGGCGCCGACGTGATCCTGCCCGTCGCCGGCCAGGTCGGGGAGGGCGCCGCGGCGGCCGCCCTCGACCGGGGGGTCTCCGTGATCTGGGTCGACAGCGACGGCTACGAGACGCTGCCGAGCGAGTTCCGCCCGGTCGTGCTCACGAGCGTGCTGAAGCGCACGCAGGACGCGATGGTCGACATCGTCGGCGACGTCGAGTCCGGCGAGTTCACGAACGAGCCGTTCGTCGGCACGCTCGAGAACGGCGGCGTCGAGATCGCGCCGTACCACGAGCTCGAGGCGCTCGTCTCGCCCGAGCTCGATGCCGAGATCGAGGAGCTGCGGCAGGCGATCATCGCGGGCGAGCTGGTCGTCGAGTCGCCGAGCGCGCCGTAATCGCACGCCACGACCCCCGTGTGCGGGGCAACCGCACTGCTCATATGAGCAGAATGTCGCGTATTCATAACCATTGCCCCACGCGGGCCCGGCGGACGATCCCGCGCGACGCAACATTGGGTAACGTGACTGCACGTGCCCCGCGAAGGTCGGGGTCTTGCGTCTTTGGAGGACACAGTGAAGGTCACGACCAAGAAGGCCGCGCTCGGCGGTTTCGCGCTGCTCGGCAGTGTCGCACTGCTCGCCGGCTGCGCATCGGCGCCTGAAGAGAGCGGCGGCGACGGCGGGGACGAAGCCCTCGACTTCATCCCCTGCATGGTCTCCGACGCGGGCGGATTCGACGACAAGTCCTTCAACCAGCTCGGCGCCCAGGGCCTCGAGGCGGCAGCCGAGGAGCTCGGCGTCGACCCGATCATGGTCGAATCGGCGGCTGAGACCGACTACGCCTCGAACCTCACGAGCCTCGTCGACCAGGGCTGCAACGCGATCGTCACGGTCGGCTTCCTGCTCGCCCCTGCAGCGCTCGAGTCGGCCACTGCGAACCCCGACATCGACTACATCTCGATCGACGACACCGTCGACACCGACTTCGACGGCACCACCGACGCCGACAACATCAAGCCGATCATCTTCGACACCGCCCAGGCCGCGTTCCTCGCGGGCTACCTGTCGGCCGGCATCTCGCAGACCGGTGCCGTCGGCACCTTCGGCGGCATGAACATCCCGACGGTCTCGATCTTCATGGACGGCTTCGCCCAGGGCGTCGAGTACTACAACGAGGAGAACAGCGCCTCGGTCAAGGTCATCGGCTGGGACCGCGCCGCACAGGACGGTTCGTTCACCGGTGGCTTCGAGGCCAACGACGGCGCCCGCCAGCTCGCTCAGGGCATCATCGACCAGAACGTCGACGTGCTGCTGCCCGTCGGCGGGCCGATCTACCAGTCGGCCGCGGTCGCGATCGAAGACTCGGGTCGTGAGATCGCACTGATCGGCGTCGACGCAGACGTGTACGAGACCGACCCCTCGGTCGCCCCGCTCCTGCTCACCTCGATCCGCAAGGGCATCGACGTGGGTGTCCAGGAGGCCGTCACCGAGTCCGGCAACGGCGAGTTCGACACCACGCCGTTCATCGGCACGCTCGAGAACGAGGGTGTCGGCCTCGCCGACTACCACGACTGGGCCGACAAGGTTCCGGCCGAGCTCGACGCCAAGATCCAGGAGCTGCGCGACGCGATCATCGCCGGCGACATCACGGTCGAGTCCTACCTCGCCAAGTAGGCGGGAGATCGTGCGGCGGGGAGGGCGGCTGCGGCCGGCCTCCCCGCCGTCGTTCGACCCCTGCGCAATGTCTGCAACATCTGAGCAAGTCGGTTCGAGCCCTGCCGACATCTGCGCAGAACCTGCTGCATCTGCAGCCTGATCACTAGGATCGGTGACATGAAACTCGAGCTCCGAGGCATCACGAAGACGTTCGGAACGCTCGTGGCCAACGACCACATCGACCTCACCGTCGAGGCGGGCGAGATCCACTGCCTGCTCGGTGAGAACGGCGCGGGCAAGTCCACGCTGATGAACGTGCTCTACGGCCTGTACCAGGCCGACGGCGGCGAGATCCTGCTCGATGACGAGGTCCAGCATTTCGCGGGTCCTGGAGACGCGATGCGCGCCGGCATCGGCATGGTCCACCAGCACTTCATGCTCATCCCGGTGTTCACGGTCGCCGAGAACGTCATGCTCGGCCATGAGTCGACGAAGGCCGGTGGCCTCCTCGACCTCCAGACCGCCCGCGAGAAGGTCCGCGAGATCTCCGACCGCTTCGGGTTCGACGTCGACCCCGACGCGCTCGTCGACGACCTGCCCGTCGGCGTGCAGCAGCGGGTCGAGATCATCAAGGCGCTCTCCCGCGACGCGCGGGTGCTCGTCTTCGACGAGCCGACCGCCGTGCTCACGCCGCAGGAGACCGACGAACTCATGGCGATCATGCGTCAGCTGAAAGAGAGCGGCACCTCGATCGTCTTCATCACCCACAAGCTCCGCGAAGTCCGCGAGGTCGCCGACCGCATCACGGTCATCCGGCTCGGCAAGGTGGTCGGCGAGGCCTCGCCCACGGCGACCAACGCCGAGCTCGCCTCGCTCATGGTCGGCCGCGCCGTCGAACTCACGGTGCACAAGAACCCGCCGACGCTCGGCGACGCCGCGCTCGTCGTGAACGGGCTCACCGTGATCGACCCGATCGGCCAGCTCGTCGTCAACGATGTGTCGTTCGAGGTGCGCCGGGGCGAGGTGCTCGCCGTCGCGGGCGTGCAGGGCAACGGGCAGACCGAGCTCACGGAGGCACTGGTCGGCCTGCAGCCGCGCGTGCGCGGGTCGATCATGCTCGACGGCGACGAGCTGAACGGCGACAGCGTGCGATCCATCCTGAAGGCGGGAGTCGGCTTCGTACCCGAAGACCGGAAGGAAGACGGCCTGGTCGCCGAGTTCACGATCGCTGAGAACCTCATGCTCGACCGCGCCGACGGCGCGCCCTTCGTCAAGGCGGGCAACCTGCAGCTGTCGACGCTCGCCGAGTTCGCCAGGCAGAAGGTCACCGAGTTCGACGTGCGCACGCCGTCGATCGAGACGAAGGTCGGGCGCCTGTCGGGCGGCAACCAGCAGAAGGTCGTGCTCGCTCGCGAGCTCAGCCGCGAGCTGCGGCTGTTCGTCGCCGCGCAGCCCACGCGCGGCGTCGACGTCGGGTCGATCGAGTTCATCCACAAGCGCATCATCGAGACCCGCGACTCGGGTGTTCCCGTCGTCGTCGTCTCGACGGAACTCGACGAGGTGACGGCGCTCGCCGATCGAATCATGGTCATGTACCGGGGCCGCATCGTCGGCATCGTCCCGGGCGACACCCCCCGCGACGTCCTCGGTCTCATGATGGCCGGCGAGGTCCCTGCAGAAGGAGCCGCCGCATGAGCGACCCCCAAGACCCGCAGGCCGAGCCGACGGTGACGCCGTCGGGCGACTCAGGGCCCATCGACCCGGCGGCTGCGGCCGACCAGGCCGCCGACGCGTCGCCGTCGCCGGCGGGCTCCACCGCGAAGGCGACCGCCACCGCCGGCGGCACGGCAGCAGCGCCCGACGAGGTCGAACCGCCGTCGCGCTGGCAGACCGCATTGCGCGAGATCGCCACCGGCAACGCGATCATCTCCGTGCTCGCCGTGCTGCTCGCCCTGGTCGTCGGCGCGATCATGATCGCCTTCACCGACGAAGACGTGCAGGCGGCCGCCGGCTACTTCTTCGCCCGCCCCGGCGACACGTTCGTCGCGATCTGGGATTCGGTCTCGGGTGCGTACTCGGCGTTCTTCCAGGGGTCGATCTACAACTTCCGCCGTCCGGGCTTCGCCACCGGCATCAAGCCGCTCACCGAGACGCTGAACTTCGCCACCCCGCTGATCGCCGCCGGCCTCGGTGTCGCGCTCGCGTTCCGCGTCGGCATGTTCAACATCGGTGGCCGCGGACAGATGCTGATGGCCGCATCGGCCGCAGGTTGGGTCGCCTTCTCGTTCGACCTGCCGCTCGGCCTGCACATGTTCGTCGCACTGCTCGCCGGGCTCCTCGCGGGCGCGCTGTGGGCGGGCATCGCGGGCCTGCTGAAGGCGCGCACCGGTGCGCACGAGGTGATCGTCACGATCATGCTGAACTACATCGCGCTCTACCTCGTGACGTGGATGCTGCGCACGCCGGGCCTGCTCCAGGCGCCCGGCTCGAACAACCCGAAGACTCCACCGATGAAGGACACCGCGGTGTTCTTCCCGCTGCTCGGCGAGCAGTACAACCTCCACTTCGGGTTCGTCCTCGCTCTCGCCGCGGTGGTGCTCGTCTGGTGGATCCTCGACCGGTCCGCGCTCGGCTTCCAGTTCCGCGCCGTCGGCGAGAACCCGAACGCCGCCCGAGTGGCGGGCATCAACGTCAAGTCGATGTACGTCTACGCGATGCTCATCTCCGGCGCCCTGGTCGGGCTCGCCGGGGTGAGTCAGGTGCTCGGCACCGTCACGACCGGCTTCTCGAGCGGCATCGACGCCGGGATCGGCTTCGACGCGATCACGGTCGCGCTGCTCGGGCGCTCGACCCCATGGGGCGTGCTCGCTGCCGGCATCCTCTTCGGTGCGTTCAAGGCCGGTGGCTTCTCGATGCAGGCGGCCGAGGGCGTGCCGATCGACATCGTGCTCGTCGTGCAGTCGCTCATCGTGCTGTTCATCGCTGCGCCGCCCCTGGTGCGCGCGATCTTCCGGCTGCCGGCTCCCGGCAGCGCCCCGCGACGACCTCGCCCGACCGTGACGAAGGAGGTGGCGGCGAAATGACCACTGCGACGCAGCATCACGCGACCGCTCCGCAGGAGCCTGCCCTCGCGAAAACCACCGTCGTCACGTGGAAGGCGCCGATCGCCTTCGGTGTCATCACGGCGCTCGCGGCGGTCCTCTTCTTCGTGGCGAGCAATGACGGCCAGGCCGTCTTCCGCATCTCGGGGGCGAGCGACTTCCTGCAGCTGCCCGAGGTCGTGCTCGACTCGACGGTCACGAGCGTCGTCGGCGTCATCCTCCTCGCCGCGATCACCGTGGTGAGCGCCCTGATGGTGCGCGCGAAGCGACGGGTGCCGGTCTGGCTCATGGTGGTGTTCGCGGTCGTGTTCCTGATCGCATTCCTCACCTGGGCCGCGGCGGGGGCCTCGACCCACGTCATCCCGCTCGCCGGCCTCTTCGCGGGTGCGCTGAGCCTCTCCGTTCCGCTCATCTTCGGGTCGCTCTGCGGCGTCATCTCCGAGCGCGTCGGGGTCGTGAACATCGCCATCGAGGGTCAGCTGCTCGGCGGCGCCTTCACCTCCGCGGTCGTCGCGAGCGCGACGGGCAACCCCTACATCGGACTGCTCGCCGCGGCCGTCGCCGGGGTCCTCGTCTCGTTCGTGCTCGCCGCGTTCTCGATCAAGTACTTCGTCGACCAGGTGATCGTCGGCGTCGTGCTCAACGTGCTGGTGCTCGGCCTCACGAGCTTCCTGTTCTCGCAGGTGCTCGCACCGAATGCGGCGACGCTCAACACGCCGCCGCGCTTCGACCGCATCAACATCCCGATCCTGTCCGAGATCCCGATCATCGGGCCGACGTTCTTCCGACAGACGATCATCGTCTACATCATGTACGTCGCGGTCGCGGCGGTCTACATCGGGCTCTTCCACACCAAGTGGGGTCTCCGGCTGCGGGCGGTCGGCGAGCACCCGCAGGCCGCCGACACCGTCGGCATCAACGTGGGACGCACCCGCTTCTGGAACGTCTCGCTCGGCGGCGCGATCGCGGGTCTCGGCGGCGCGTTCTTCACCCTGAGCCAGGTCGGCGCGTTCAACAAGGACATGACCGCCGGCGCCGGATTCATCGCGCTCGCGGCGGTGATCTTCGGCCAGTGGGATCCGATCAAGGCGACCCTCGCGGCCCTGCTCTTCGGCTTCGCGTCGAACCTGCAGAACGTGCTCGGCGTCATCGGCTCGTCGGTGCCGAGCGAGTTCATGCTGATGCTGCCCTACGTCGTCACGATCATCGCCGTGGCCGGGTTCGTCGGCAAGGTGCGCGGCCCGGCCGCGGCGGGCAAGCCCTACATCAAATCCTGACCGGATGCCACGGGGCCGCCCCGTGGCATCCATCACCTCATCTGCAACGGGGGAGCAACATGACCGAGACGGATGCGATCGACTGGCAGGGACTGCGGGAGCGCGCCCGCGAGGCGATGGCGAAGGCCTACGTGCCGTACTCCGAGTTCCCCGTGGGCGCGGCGGCGATCGTCGACGACGGCCGCGTCGTGAGCGGCTGCAACGTCGAGAACGCCTCCTACGGCGTCACGCTCTGCGCCGAGTGCTCGCTCGTGTCGGCGCTCGTCATGTCGGGGGGCGGCAAGCTCGTCGCGTTCACCTGCGTCGACGGCCACGGCGCGACGCTCATGCCGTGCGGCCGCTGCCGCCAGCTGCTGTACGAGCACTCGGCCGAGGGAATGGTGCTCGACACCGTGTCGGGCCTGAAGACCATCGACGAGGTGCTGCCCGACGCGTTCGGCCCGCGCCAGCTCGCAGAATTCCGAGGAGAAGCATGACCACCGCCATCGAGCCCTTCGACGCCGTCGACCTCATCCGCGCGAAGCGCGACCGGCGCGAGCTGACGAGCGACGAGATCGCCTGGCTCGTCGACGCCTACACGCGCGGCTACGTCGCGGACGAGCAGATGTCGGCGATGACCATGGCGATCTTCCTCAACGGCATGACGCGCCGCGAGATCCGCGACCTGACGATGGCCATGATCGCGTCGGGCGAGCGCATGGACTTCTCGGGCCTCGGCAAGCCGACGAGCGACAAGCACTCGACCGGCGGCGTCGGCGACAAGATCACGCTGCCCCTCATGCCGCTCGTCGCGACCTTCGGCGTCGCCGTGCCGCAGCTCTCCGGCCGCGGGCTCGGGCACACGGGCGGCACGCTCGACAAGCTCGAGTCGATCCCGGGCTGGCGCGCCGACCTCACGAACGACGAGATGTTCGCGCAGCTGCGCGACGTCGGCGGCGTGATCTGCGCGGCCGGCGCGGGCCTCGCCCCGGCCGACAAGAAGCTCTACGCCCTGCGCGACATCACCGGCACGGTCGAGGCGATCCCGCTCATCGCCTCGTCGATCATGTCGAAGAAGATCGCCGAGGGCACGGGCGCGCTCGTGCTCGACGTGAAGTTCGGCTCGGGTGCGTTCCTCCAGGACATCGAGCGCTCGCGCGAACTCGCCCGCACCATGGTGGAGCTCGGCGAGGACGCCGGGGTCGCGACGAGCGCCCTCATCACGAACATGAACGTGCCGCTCGGCCTCACGATCGGCAACGCCAACGAGGTGCGCGAGTCGGTCGAGGTGCTCGCCGGCGGCGGGCCCGCCGACGTGCGCGAGCTCACGGTCGAGCTCGCCCGCGAGATGCTCGCCCTGGCAGGGCGGCCCGACGTCGACGTCGAGGCCGCCCTCGACGACGGCCGCGCGATGGACACCTGGCGCCGCTCGATCGTCGCCCAGGGCGGCGACCCCGACGCGCCGCTGCCGGTCGCGAAGGAGCAGCACGTCGTCACCGCCGACCGCGACGGCGTGCTCGTCGCGCAGGAGGCGCTGCCGTTCGGCATCGCCGCCTGGCGACTCGGCGCGGGCCGTGCGCGCAAGGAGGACCCGGTGCACCACGCGGCGGGCATCGAGCTGCACGCGAAGCCCGGCGACGCCGTGCGTGCGGGCCAGCCCCTGTTCACGCTGCACGCCGACGAGCCCGCCCGCTTCGAGCGCGCGCTCGGGGCGGTCGCCGGGGCCTGGCGCATCGGCGACGAGGGCGACGCGATCGAGGACGGCGGGCCGCTCATCGCCGACCGCATCGGACGCTGACGACCTCGGCGGTCGCGTGATCGAGGGGTGCAGGACGCGCCCGGCTTCGAGAATGCCGAGACTTCGCAGCAGTCGCGCCGCTATCGTGGTCACGTGAACACGAATCCGACGGAGTACCGGCTCGAGGGCGACGGCGCGAGCATCCAGGCCCTGCCCAAGATCTCGCTGCACGACCACCTCGACGGCGGCCTGCGGCCGCAGACCCTCATCGAGCTCGCCGAAGAGCAGGGGCTCGAGGTCCCGGCGGCCGACGCCGACGGCCTCGCCGCCTGGTTCACCGAGCAGTCGAACTCGGGTTCGCTCGTCGAGTACCTGAAGACGTTCGACCTCACGACGGCGGTCATGCAGACCCGTGCCGGCCTCTCGCGCGTCGCGCGCGAGTTCGTGCACGACCTCGCCGACGACGGCGTGATCTACGGTGAGATCCGCTGGGCACCCGAGCAGCACCTGACGCGCGGGCTCACGCTCGACGAGGCGGTCGAGGCCGTGCAGGAGGGCCTCGAGCAGGGCGCCGACGACGTGCGGCACCAGGGCGGCGGCATCCGCACCGGGCAGCTGATCACCGCGATGCGGCACGCCGACCGGGGGCTCGAGATCGCCGAGCTCGCCGTCCGCCACCGCGACCGCGGCGTCGTCGGCTTCGACATCGCCGGCGCCGAGGCCGGCTTCCCCGCGAGCCGTCACCGCACCGCCTTCGACTACCTCGCCAGCCGCTTCATGCCCGTCACGGTGCACGCGGGCGAGGCCGACGGCCTCGAGTCCATCCGCAGCGCGCTCTTCGACGGGCGTGCGCTCCGCCTCGGGCACGGCGTCCGCATCGCCGAAGACCTGCTCATCGAGCGCCAGGACGACGAGAACACCTACGTGTCGCTCGGCCCGGTCGCCCAGTGGGTGCGCGACCGCGAGATCGCCCTCGAGACGAGCCCGTCGTCCAACCTGCAGACCGGTGCGATCACCGCGTGGGGCGACGAGCTCGTCGACCACCCCTTCGACCTGCTCTATCAGCTCGGCTTCCGGGTGACGGTGAACACCGACAACCGCCTGCAATCGGGTACGAGCCTGACCCGCGAGCTCGCGCTCCTCAGCGACGCCTTCGGCTACGACCTCGACGACCTCGAGACGTTCCAGCTGAACGCGGCGGCGGCGGCGTTCCTGCCCCTCGACGACCGCGACGAGCTCGCCGAGCTCATTCAAGACGGCTTCGACGAAGCCTGACGACGCTGCCGACGGCGGATGCCACGTGCCTCCGCCCTCCGCGCCGCCGCCCCCGAACGGACCCGCAATGAACCTCCCACCCCTTCCCGACGAGGCCGTCGTCATCGGTGCGCACGCCGCCGACTGGCGCAGCGCCGTGCGCGAGGCCGGGCGGGCGCTGACCCGCTCGGGGGCGACCAGCTCCGACTACGCCGACCGCATGATCGCGGTCATCGAGGAGTTCGGCGCGTACGTCGTCATCGCTCCGGGTCTCGCACTCGCCCACGCACGACCCGGCCGTGACGTGCGTCGCGAGGGGCTCGCCGTCGTGACCCTCGCCGAGCCGGTCGCGTTCGGGCACCCGCACAACGACCCGGTGCGCGTCGTCGTCGGCCTCGCGGTCGCGAACGCGGAGGAGCACGTCGCCTCGGTCGCCAACCTCGCGAACGTCTTCAACGACCCCGGCGCGGTCGGCCGCGTCGCCCGGGCGGGCGACCCGGCCGAGGTCCGCACGCTCCTCGGCATCGAGCGCGACGGGGCAGGGGCATGAAGATCGTCGCCGTCTGCGGCGCCGGCATCGGCACCTCCGCCATCCTCAAGGTCAATGCCGAGCGCGCCCTCGAGCGCCTCGACCTCGCCGCCGACGTCGACGCGAGCGACCTCGCGGGCATCGCCGTCGCCGCCGCCGACGCGCAGGTGATCCTCACCTCGAGCGAGCTCGCCGCCGCGGTGCGCCAGGCGCTCGGGCAGAGCTTCGCCGAGGTCGTCGAAGTGACGAACTACTTCGACGTCGACGAGATCTCGCGGCTGCTCGAGCGCTCGCTCGGCTGAGCCCG
The DNA here is from genome assembly GCF_042884835.1 of Agromyces sp. NPDC058104. Classification (NCBI taxonomy): domain Bacteria; kingdom Bacillati; phylum Actinomycetota; class Actinomycetes; order Micrococcales; family Microbacteriaceae; genus Agromyces; species Agromyces sp. NPDC058104. The sequence continues at coordinate 1,223,967 of NZ_JBHVTD010000002.1, forward strand.
GTCGCTCCTCGCCCGCGAACGCTCAGGCGACCAGTTCGCGCATGGCCGCCTCGAGCGCGGCGATCGTGGCGGTCGCCGCCGCACGGCGCTCGGCGACCGAGCCCTGCTCCGAGACGGCGTCGAGGTAGACCTTGAGCTTCGGCTCGGTGCCGCTCGGGCGCACCATGACCCGGGAGCCGCCCTCGAGCACGATGCGCAGCACGTCGGACGGGGGGAGCGCGCCGAATCCGTCGGCGAGGTCCTCGATGCGCTCGACGCGGATGCCGCCGACCGACGCCGGCGGTTCGGCGCGCAGGCGCGTCATGACGGCGCCGATGCGCGAGAGGTCGGTGACGCGGATCGAGACCTGGCCGGAGGCGTGGCATCCGAACCGCTCGACGAACTCGTCGAGGTGGTCGGCGACCGTGCGGCCCTCGGCCTTCAGCTCTGCCGCGAGCGAGAGGAACGCCACGGCGGCCGAGATGCCGTCCTTGTCGCGGACGACCTCGGGGTTCACGAGGTAGCCGAGCGCCTCCTCGAAGCCGAAGACGAGGCCGGGGGCGCGCGAGATCCACTTGAAGCCGGTGAGGGTCGCCTCGAAGTCGAGCCCGTAGGCGCGGGCGACCGCCTCGAGGCCGGGGGAGGAGACGATCGAGCAGGCGAGCGAGCCGGACGGGCCGGCGTCGCCCGAGACCTCGGCGGCGCGGCGGGCGGCGAGCCAGCCGAGCGTGAGGCCGACCTCGTTGCCGGTCAGCCGTCGGTAGCCCGCGCCGTCGGGCGCGTCGGGGTCGGGGATCGCGACCGCGAGCCGGTCGGCGTCGGGGTCGTTCGCGACGACGAGCTCGGCGTCGACGGCGCGGGCGCGCTCGAACGACAGGTCCATCGCCCCGGGCTCCTCGGGGTTCGGGAACGAGACGGTCGGGAACCCCGCGTCGGGCGCGATCTGCGCGTCGACGAGCGCGGGGGCGTCGAACCCGGCGGCCTCGAGCACTCGTGCCGCGGTCTCCCAGCCGACGCCGTGCATCGCCGTGTAGACCACGCGCGGCTGCGCCGCGGGCGTGCCCGGGGCGGCGCTCGCGGCGGTCAGGCGCACGTACTCGTCGACGACCTCCTCGCCGGCGGTCTCGACGTCGCCGCGCGGGAGCGCGGGCACGGCGGTGGTCGACGCGACGTTCAGGATGTGCGCCGCGATCTCGGCGTCGGCCGGTGCGACGATCTGCGAGCCGTGGTGCTCGCCGCCGAGGTAGACCTTGTAGCCGTTGTCGTTCGGCGGGTTGTGCGAGGCGGTCACCATGACGCCGGCCGAGGTGCCGAAGTGGCGCACCGCGAAGGCGAGCACCGGGGTCGGCAGCAGTCGGGGGAGCAGGATGGCGCGGACGCCCGCCCCGGCCATGAGCTCGGCCGAGTCGCGGGCGAAGACCGCGGAGTTCTTGCGGCCGTCGTAGCCGATCACGACCGAGGGGGTCGTGCCCGGTGCGGCGTGCTCGAGGAGGTACGCCGCGAGCCCCGCGGCCGCCTGCGAGACGAGCGCGCGATTCATGCGGTTGGGACCGGCCGCGATCTCGCCGCGGAGCCCGGCGGTGCCGAAGGCGAGGCGCGAATCGAAGCGGTCGGCGAGGTCGGCTGCGGCCGCAGCGTCGCCGGCCCGGACCGACTCGACGATCGCGGCGAGTTCGGCGCGGGTCTCGGGGTCGGGATCCTGCGCGATCCAGGCCTCGGCGAGTGCGATGCGCTCGGCGTCGCGGGCATCGGGTTCGTGCGACATCCGTCGTCCTTCCTGCGGGTCCGCGCTCAGAGCGCGGCGACGATCTTCGCGAGCAGTGCGCTGATCACGGGTTCGGCGGCCTGGCCGGCCTCGATGACCTCGGCGTGGCTCAGCGGGGTCTGCTGGATGCCGGCCGCGAGGTTCGTGATCAGCGACATGCCGAGCACCTCCATGCCGGCCTGACGTGCGGCGATCGCCTCGAGCGCGGTCGACATGCCGACGATGTGCCCGCCGATGGCCTTCGCCATCTGCACCTCGGCCGGGGTCTCGTAGTGCGGGCCGCGGAACTGGCAGTACACGCCCTCGTCGAGCTCGGGGTCGATCGAGTGCGCGAGGCCGCGCAGCCGCTGCGAGTAGAGGTCGGTGAGGTCGATGAAGGTCGCGCCCTCGAGCGGCGAGTCTGCGGTGAGGTTGATGTGGTCGCTGATCAGCACGGGGGTGCCGGGCTTCCAGTGCTCCTTGATGCCGCCCGCGCCGTTCGTGAGGATCATCGTCGTCGCGCCCGCGGCGGCGGCGGTGCGCACCGAGTGCACCACCCGGCGCACGCCGTGGCCCTCGTAGTAATGGGTGCGGGCGCCGATCACGAGCGCGCGCCTGCCCGAGGGCAGCAGCACCGAGCGCAGAGTGCCGACGTGCCCCTCGAGCGCGGGCTTCGAGAACCCCGGCACCTCGGTCGCGGCGAGGGTGTGGGTCGTCTCGCCGATGAGCTCGGCGGCACGGCCCCAGCCGCTGCCGAGCGTCAGTGCGACGTCGTGGCGGGGAACGCCGGTGAGCTCGGCGATCTTCGCGGCGGCGGCGGCGGCCACCTCGAACGGGTCGGCGGTGGGGTCGTCCAGCGGGTTCGCATCGTGCATCCCACCACTCTAGAACGCGACGGATGCTTCGGCGCGAAGCTGCTCATGTGCTGGCCGTGCCCGCGAAACTGGCAGAATATGAGCATGTCCTACGAGTTCGAGCGCACGCAACGGATCGCCGTCCTCGGAGGAGGTCCCGGCGGGTACGAGGCCGCACTCGCCGCCGCCCAGCTCGGCGCCGAGGTCACCCTGATCGAGCGCGCGGGCGTCGGCGGCTCGGCGGTGCTCACCGACGTGGTCCCGTCGAAGTCGCTCATCGCGACGGCCGAGGCCTCGAACGCCGTGAAGGAGGCCGCCGACCTCGGCGTGCAGTTCTACGCCAAGGGCGACTCCGAGAAGGCCGTGAAGCCGAGCGTCGCGATCAACCTCGCGGCCGTGAACAAGCGCCTCCTCGGCCTCGCGGCGCAGCAGTCGGAGGACATGCGCTCGAACCTCATCGACGCGGGCGTCCACCTCGTGCACGGCGAGGGCCGGCTCGACGGGCCGAACGCCGTCATCGTGGCGACCGCCAAGGGCGGCACCGACTTCGACCGCATCGAGGCCGACACGCTCGTGCTCTCGGTCGGCGCGACGCCCCGCGTTCTGCCGACCGCCGTCCCCGACGGCGAGCGCATCCTCACGTGGACCCAGCTCTACTCGCTCCAGCAGGTGCCCGAGCACCTCATCGTCGTGGGCTCGGGTGTCACCGGCGCCGAGTTCGCCTCGGCGTACCGGGCGCTCGGCGCCAAGGTCACCCTGATCTCGAGCCGCGACCAGGTCCTCCCGGGCGAAGACGCGGACGCGGCATCCGTGATCGAGAAGGTGTTCAAGCGCAACGGCATGAAGGTGCTCAACAAGTCGCGCGCCGAATCCGTCGTGCGCGACGGCGACTCCGTCGTGGCGACCCTCAGCGACGGGCGCGAGGTGCGCGGCTCGCACTGCCTGATGGCGGTCGGCTCGGTGCCGAACACCCGCGACATCGGCCTCGAGCAGGCCGGGGTGCAGCTGGCCGACTCGGGGCACATCCGGGTGAACCGGGTGGCGCGCACCTCGATCCCGAACATCTACGCGGCGGGCGACTGCACGACCTTCATGCCCCTCGCCTCGGTGGCCTCGATGCAGGGCCGCACGGCGGTGTTCCACGCGATGGGCGACATCGTGAACCCGCCCGAGAACCGCAACATCACCTCCAACATCTTCACGCAGCCCGAGATCGCGACGGTCGGGTGGACGCAGAAGGAGATCGAGGAGGGCGTCGTGCCGGGCGTCGTCTACAAGCTGCCGCTCTCGTCGAACCCGCGCGCGAAGATGATGGGCATCCGCGAGGGCTTCGTGAAGCTGTTCGCCTCGAGCGGCTCGGGGTCGATCATCGGCGGCGTCATCGTCGCGCCGAAGGCCTCCGAGCTGATCTTCCCGCTGGCGCTCGCGGTCGAGCACCGGCTCACCGTCGACCAGTTCGCCGAGGCGTTCCCGGTGTACCCCTCGCTCAGCGGTTCGCTGACCGATGCCGCGAGGGCCATGCACGTCGTACGCTGAGGTGATCGAGCGCCGCGGGGGCGGCGCCGAGTTCAGGGGGTAGCGATGAAGCTGCGAGTGAAGTCCGTCGAGGCGTCGATCGCCGACTCCCATGACGAGGAGCGCAGTCTCAAGCGGTCGCTCGGCACGTGGGATCTCGCGCTCATGGGCATCGCGGTCGCCGTGGGCGCCGGCATCTTCTCCGTCGGGGCGCAGGCCGCGGCGAACTTCGCCGGGCCGAGCGTGATCATCTCGTTCGTGCTCGCGGCCGTCACGTGCGGGCTCGCGATCATGTGCTACGCCGAGTTCGCGTCGACCGTGCCGGTCGCCGGCAGCGCGTACACCTTCACCTACGCCACGATGGGCGAGCTCCTCGCGTGGATCATCGGCTGGGACCTCATCCTCGAGCTCTTCACCGCCGCCGCGGTGCTCGCGAAGTACTGGGGCGTCTACCTCGGCGAGGCGCTGCTCGCCTTCGGGCTGCCGTTCCCGTCGACCTTCCAGATCGGCGGACTCGAGGTGAGCTGGCCCGCGTTCCTCATCGTCGCGGTGTTCACGGCGCTCCTCGTCGCCGGCACGAAGCTCACCGCCCGCGTCGGCGCGGTCTTCACGATCATCAAGGTGGCCATCGTGCTGTTCGTCATCGTGGTCGGCTTCTTCTTCGTGAAGGCGGCGAACTTCACGCCCTTCATCCCCGAGGCGGTGCCGACCGAAGGCGGGGCGACCGACGCGTGGACGCAGTCGCTGTTCTCCTGGGCGACGGGTGCGGCGCCCGCCCAGTACGGCGTCTTCGGCATGCTCGCGGCGGCGGCCCTCGTGTTCTTCGCCTTCATCGGCTTCGACGTGGTCGCGACGAGCGCCGAGGAGGTGCGGGAGCCGCAGCGCACCCTGCCGCGCGGCATCTTCATCGGCCTCGGCATCGTGACGCTGCTCTACGTGCTCGTCTCGATCGTGATGACCGGCATGGTGTCGTACCAGGAGCTCGCCGAGGAGGAGACACCGTCGCTCGCGACCGCCTTCAGGCTCGTCGGGCAGGACTGGGCGTCGGCCGTGATCTCCCTCGGCGCGCTGGCCGGCCTCACGACGGTGATCATGATCATCCTGCTCGGGCTCTCGCGGATCGTGTTCGCGCTGAGCCGGGACGGCCTGCTGCCGCGGTGGCTGTCGAAGACGACCGAGCACACGAAGACCCCGGCGCGCGTCCAGATCATCGCGGGCACCCTCGTCGCGTTCGTCGCGGCGTTCACCGATGTGGGGCTCCTGGAGGAGATGATCAACATCGGCACGCTCTCGGCGTTCGTGCTCGTGTCGATCGGCATCGTGGTGCTGCGGCGCACCCGTCCCGACCTGCCGCGCGGGTTCAAGGTGCCGTTCTCGCCGGTGCTGCCGATCGTCTCGGCCGCGCTCTGCCTCTGGCTGATGTTCAACCTGACGACGCTCACCTGGGTGCGGTTCCTCGTGTGGCTCGCGATCGGCATCCTCATCTACCTGCTCTACGGCCGCCGCCACTCGCGCATGGCCGGCAGCGTGAGCGAGGTCGAGGTGCCCACGGCGCAGGGGAGCACCGGCCCCTGACTCGCCCCGCTCCTCGAGCCTCTCAGGAGGAATGGGCTCGGTCCGACCGCTTCTCAGGACGAGGGCTCGGCGTTGCAGCCGAGATCGCTCCGGAACGCCTGAGAAACGAACGGTCGGCCCCGAGCAGGGCCCGAGCAGGGCCTGATGGAGGAGGAGGAAGAGGAGGAGGGATCAGGCGTCGGCGATCGACAGCAGCAGGTGCCCGCTCGAGACGGTCGCGCCGGCCTCGGCGTTCACCGCGCCGATCACGCCGTCCTTGTGGGCGACGATGGGCTGCTCCATCTTCATGGCCTCGAGCACGAGCACGAGGTCGCCCTTGACGACCTTGTCGCCCTCGGCGACCGCGACCTTCACGACGGTCGCCTGCATCGGGGCCTTCACGGCGTCGCCGGTGCCGGTGTCGACCGAGTGCGACCCGGTGCGGCGGCGCGGTGCGGCGCCCGCGGTGCGCGAGGCGGTGGAGGCGCCGCCCGCGAGCCGCTTCGGCAGGCTGACCTCGATGCGCCGGCCGGCGACCTCGACGACGACGTTCGTGCGGGCCGCGGGTCCGCTCGTCTCCTCGAGCTCGCCCGACCACGGCTCGAGCCGGTTGTCGTACTCGGTCTCGATCCAGCGGGTGTAGATCGAGAACGGCTCGTCGCCCTCTGGGGCGAACGCGGGGTTGTCGACGATGTCGCGGTGGAAGGGCAGCACGGTCGGGAGGCCGGCGACCTCGAACTCGTCGAGGGCGCGGCGGGCGCGCGAGAGCGCCTCCTCGCGGTCCTTGCCGGTGACGATGAGCTTCGCGAGCAGCGAGTCGAAGGCGCCCGAGATCTCGTCGCCGCTCGTCACGCCGGAGTCGACGCGGATGCCGGGACCGCCGGGGAAGCGGAGCTGGTGGATCGGGCCCGGCGCGGGCAGGAACCCGCGGCCCGGGTCCTCGCCGTTGATGCGGAACTCGATCGAGTGGCCGACGGTCTCGGGGTCGGGGTAGTCGAGCACGCCGCCCTCGGCGAGACGGAACTGCTCGCGGACGAGGTCGAGGCCGGTGACCTCCTCCGAGACGGGGTGCTCGACCTGGAGGCGCGTGTTGACCTCGAGGAACGAGACGGTGCCGTCCTGGCCGATGAGGAACTCGCAGGTGCCGGCGCCGACGTAGCCGACCTCCTTGAGGATCGCCTTCGACGACTCGTACAGGGCCGCGCGCTGCGCCTCGCTGAGGAACGGCGCCGGTGCCTCCTCGACGAGCTTCTGGTGCCGGCGCTGCAGCGAGCAGTCGCGGGTCGAGACGACGACGACGTTGCCGTGCTGGTCGGCGAGGCACTGGGTCTCGACGTGGCGGGGCTTGTCGAGGTACTTCTCGACGAAGCACTCGCCGCGGCCGAAGGCGGCGACCGCCTCGCGGGTGGCCGAGTCGAAGAGCTCGGGCACCTCCTCGCGGGTGCGGGCGACCTTGAGGCCGCGGCCGCCGCCGCCGAAGGCGGCCTTGATCGCCACGGGCAGGCCGTGGACGTCGACGAAGTCGAGCACCTCCGAGGCATCCGCGACGGGGTTGAGGGTGCCGGGCGCGAGCGGTGCGCCGACCTTCTCGGCCACGTGGCGCGCGGAGACCTTGTCGCCGAGCCGCTCGATCGCCTCGGGCGAGGGGCCGATCCAGACGAGGCCGGCGTCGATGACGGCGCGGGCGAAGTCGGGGTTCTCGGCGAGGAAGCCGTAGCCGGGGTGCACGGCGTCGGCACCCGAGCGGCGGGCCACCGAGAGGATCTTGTCGATGACGAGGTAGGTCTCGGCGCTCGTGGTGCCGTCGAGGGCGTACGCCTCGTCGGCGAGCCTCGTGTGGCGGGCATCGCGGTCCTGGTCGGCGTAGACGGCCACCGAGCCGATGCCGGCGTCGCGGGCGGCGCGGATCACGCGGACGGCGATCTCTCCACGGTTGGCGATGAGGACCTTGGTGATACGCGGCATAGTTCCCAAGCCTATTGCGCGAGGCCGTCCTGACTTTGGGTGATCTCCACAAAATGAATGGATGTCTCTTGCGGCAGACGACAATCGCCGGGTCACCCCGCGGCGGCGCCGCGGTTCCAGAGCGAGGTCCACTCGACGCCGAGCTCGCGGACGAGGTCGCGCAGCGTCGAGAGCGACAGCCCGACGACCGTCGACGGGTCGCCCTCGACGCGGCGGATGAACGGCCCGCCGAGGCTGTCGACGGTGAACGCGCCGGCGACGAGCAGCGGTTCGCCGGTCGCGATGTAGGCGTCGATCTCGGCCTCGTCGAGCGCGGCGAAGCGCACCGTCGCCATGTCGGCGCGGCCGACCGCGGCGCGGACCTCGCCGCCGCGGTGGTCGATCAGCCAGTGCCCCGACCAGAGGTCTCCGTGGCCGCCGTTCTGCGCGAGCCACCGCGTCTTCGCGACGTCGGGGGTGTGCGGCTTGCCGTGGATCGCGCCGCCCGTGAGGAACGCCGAGTCGCCGCCGAGGATGAGCCCGTCGATCGGCTCCCCGCCCGGGTGCGCGCCGACGAGCGCCTCGGCCTTCGCCCTGGCGAGGAGCTGGACCATCTCACGGGCCCCGAGCGGGCCCGACACGGCCTCGTGCGCCGCGACGGCGGCCGCCTCGTCGACGCCGGGAGGGACGGCGATCGGTTCGATGCCGGCCGCTCGCAGGGTCTGGAGCCGTGCCGGGGAGGTCGAGGCGAGGTAGAGGCGCATCCCCCCATCCTGCCCGCACCCGGCGGGGCTGTGGAATGCTCGAGGCATGGTGAATCCCGATCGTCGACGCCGCAGCAGCGCGCGCCGTTCCTCGCGCGCGCAGGGCGCCGCACCCCGCCCGGCGCGTCCGGCTCCCGCCGAGCCGCGGCTCGACGGCCCAGTGCTCGAGCTCGAGGTCGAACGGATCGCCCACGGCGGCGTCGCCGTCGCGCGCCACGAGGGGCGGGTCGTCTTCGTCGCGGACGCCATCCCGGGCGAGCGCGTGCGCGCCCGCGTCACCGACACCGGCAAGGCGAAGTTCTGGCGCGCCGAGACGCTCGAGGTGCTCGACGCCTCGCCCGACCGCCGCGAGCACCCCTGGGCCGAGGCACGGGTCGACCGTGCCCCCGAGCATCGTGCCGGCGGCGCCGAGTTCGGCCACATCGCCATGTCGCGCCAGCGCGCACTCAAGTCCGAGGTGCTCGTCGACGCGCTCGCCCGCTTCGGCGGCGTCGAGCGGGCCGTCGAGGTCGAGGCCGTCGACCCCGCGCTCGCGCCGGGGGCCGACGTCGAGCTCGGCACGGGGTGGCGCACGCGGCTGCGCCTGCAGGTCGACGCCGAGGGGCGCGTCGGTCCGTACGCGGCGCGCAGCCACCGGGTCGTGCCCGTGGCATCCGTGCCGCTCGCCGTGCCCGAGCTCGCCGCGCTCGCGCCGCTCGACGAGCGCTTCGCCGGAGCGCGGTCGGTCGACCTCGTGGCCCCGTCGCTCGGGAACCCCTGGGTCGTCGTCGACACCGGCGAGGCGACGCGCGGCGGCCGGCAGCGCATCGAGGAGCAGGTCGGCGACCGGGTCTTCCGGCTCGACCGCGGCGGCTTCTGGCAGGTGCACCGCGGCGCGGCCGCGACCCTGACCGCCGCCGTGCAGGATCTCGTCGACGACGGGCTCTTCGACCCGCGGGCCGCGAACCACGACCTCTACGGCGGCGTGGGCCTGCTCGCCGCCGCGATCGGCGATCGCTTCGGCGACACGGTGCGCATCACGTCCGTCGAGTCCGACGCGCGGGCGACCGAGCACGCCGGCACGAACCTCGCCGACTGGGTCGGCGCACGGGCCGTCACGGCCAGGGTCGATCGCTACCTCGACGAGCTCGCCGCCGCGGCGAGCCCGTCCGAGCGCGACCGCCTCCGCGCCGCGACCGTCGTGCTCGACCCTCCGCGCTCGGGCGCGGGCCGGCAGGTGGTCGAACGGCTCGCGGCCCTCGCCCCGCGACAGCTGGTGTACGTCGCATGCGACCCCGTCGCGCTCGCCCGCGACGTCGGGATCTTCGCGGAGCACGGTTATCGGCTCGACGCGATCCGCGCCTTCGACCTCTTCCCCAACACCCATCACGTCGAGGCGGTCGCGCGTCTGACCGCTATCGTGTGAATCGACGGGAAGGGGGGCCTGTGGCGGAGGACGCGCAGACGAAGCACGTGGCGACGGTCGCGATCGTCGACGACCACGAGGCGGTGCGCATCGGCCTGCGCGCCGCGTGCGAGGCGGCGGGCTACGAGGTGATGGCCGACACGGCCGACGTGGCCGAGCTGCTGCCCGTCATCGAAGCGCGGCACTGCGACGTCGTCGTGCTCGACCTCTCGCTCGGCGACGGCACCACGGTGACCGAGAACGTGCGGGCGGTGCTCGCGACCGGCAGCGCCGTCCTCGTGCACAGCATCGCCGACCGCGTCGCCGCGGTGCGCGAGTCGCTCGCGGCCGGTGCGGCGGGGGTCATCCCCAAGGCCTCGCCCATGTCGGCGGTGATCGGTGCGATCGCGACCGTCGCCGGGGGCGGGGTGCTCACGAACGTCGAATGGGCGAGCGCGATCGAGGCCGACCGCGAGTTCGCGAAGGCGCAGCTCGGGCGGCGCGAGCGCGACGTCCTCCACCTCTACGCCTCGGGGCTGCCGCTGAAGGCCGTCGCCATGCAGCTCGGCATCGCCCACTCCACGGCGCGCGAGTACCTCGACCGCATCCGGGCGAAGTACGTCGAGATCGGCCGCCCTGCGCCGACGAAGGTCGACCTGCTGCGACGCGCCGTCGAAGACGGCATCCTCCCGGGCCTCGACGCCGAGAGCGGAGATGGCCGCCGCTGAATGGCGGGTGCCCCGCCTCCCGCAGCGCAAGCCCGCGGTCACGCGCGCGCAGATCGAGACGATCATCGCGCGCGCCCTCGGGGTCGTCGGCCTCGTGTTCGGCGCGCAGTCGCTGCCGCTCGCGCTCGACCAGGCCGACGCCCTCGGAGTCGGTGCGGGCGCAGCGCTCATGGCGGGGCTGTTCGGCGGCATCGCCGCGCTCGCGGTCGCCACGGTCGCGAAGGTGGCGGTGCGGGCCGCCTGCCTCGTCTTCGCCGGGTTCTACGTCGCCGCGCTCGCCGCCTGGCCGCTGCTGGTCAGCGACCCGGCCGCGCTCGACGGCGCGGTGCCCTGGCTCTACTACCTGTGCACGGTCGCGACGACCTGCGCCGCCGTGGCGCTGCCGCCCGTCTGGGCCGCCGCCTACACCTTCATCGTCCCCGCCATGTACGGCGTCATCCGCTTCACTCCCGCCGGCGGCGAGGCGCCGCCGCTGCTCGCGGTGCTCGATGCGCTCTACGCCGTCGTGCTCGGCGTCGTCGTGCTCGCGATCATCACGATGCTGCGCGAGGCCGCGTCGGCGGTCGACGCCGCGCAGGAGGCCGCGCTCGAACGCTACGACCTCGTCGCCCGGCAGCACGCCACCGAGACCGAACGCGTCAAGGTCGACGCCCTTGTGCACGACAGCGTGCTGACGACCCTGCTCTCGGCGGCCTCTGCCACGAGCGAGGGCGAGCAGCAGCTCGCCGCCCGGATGGCGAGGGACGCGCTGCACCGGCTCGACGAGGCCGGGGCGAGCGGCCCGCGCGCCTTCGAGCGGGTCGGCCTCTCGGTGCTGGTGCGCCGGCTCCGCGCCGCGCTGACGACGTTCAACACGAACTTCGCGGTGCGGGTCGTGAACGCCGGCGGGGTCGAGCTGCCGGTCGAGGTCGTCGACGCGCTCTACACCGCGTCGGTGCAGGCGATGGTCAACAGCGTGCAGCACGCCGAGGAGCCGGGGCGTCGTGCACGCCGCGAGATCCGCATCAGGGGAGTGCGCGCCGGCGGCTGCGTCATCGAGGTCGCGGACAACGGGATCGGCTTCGAGCCCGACCGGGTCCCCAGCGAGCGGCTGGGCCTCCGCGTGTCGATCGAGGAGCGGATCGCCAACGTCGGCGGCAACTCCGAGATCGCCTCGCGGCCGGGACACGGCACGACCGTGACCCTGGCGTGGCCGGCAGGCGCGCTCGGCGGCGACGCGGTCGCGCCCGGCGGCGCGAGCGGCGCCGCGCCCGCGGCAGGAGGCGACGCATGATCACGATCCCACGGTGGCTGCTGCTCGTGCTCGGCGCCCTGTTCTCGGCGTACCACGTCGTCCTCGGCGTCTACTCGCTCGACGTTCCGGCGTCGCCGTGGCCCACCGTCGTCGCCCTCGTGCTGTACACCGCGGCGACGGTCGCGAGCCTCTGGCCCGCCCGCCGGGTGCGGATGCCCGACTGGCTCGCCGCATTCGACCTGGCCGTGAGCCTCGTCCTGCCCCTCCTCGTGACGAGCCAGCTCGACCCCGCGGCCGACAACGGCTATGCGACCTGGTACGTCGCCGCCGTCGGAACGCTCATGACGATCGCCGCGGCGCGCCGCCGGCTGATCACCGCGTGGGTCGGCGTGATCGCGCTCGCCGTGCAGACGGTGCTCTGGGCCGGACCGCTCGCGCTCGGGTCGCTCGGCGTCATCGGCAGCCTCGTCTGGGTCGCGATCGCGCACATGCTCACGAGCGCCCTCACGAACGCCGGTCGCGAGACGCGACGCTACGCCCAGGCCGAGCGCGAGGCCGCGGCATGGCAGGCGGCGCAGGACGCGCACCTCTTCGAGGGCCGGATGCGGCTCGCGCACACGAATCGCGTCGCCGCGCCGATGCTGCGCCGCATCGCCGACCGCGACGGCCGGCTCGACGAGCGGCAGCGCGCCGAGTGCCGGCTGCTCGAGGCGACGATCCGCGACGAGATCAGGGGCCGGATGCTCCTCACCGACGTCGTGCGCGCGGAGGTGCAGCGGGCCCGCCAGCGCGGCGTGATCGTCACGCTGCTCGACGAGGGCGGCATCGACGACCTCGACGAGGCCGCCCGCGACCGGGTGCTGTCGCAGCTCGCCGAGGCCATCGCGGCCTCGACCGCCGACCGGTTGATCGCGCGCACCGCGGCGGAGGGCTCGCCGACCGCCGTGACGGTGGTCGGGCTCGTCGCCGGGGCGAGCGACGACGACGGCGTCGCATCCGGCGACACCGAGGACCTCGAGGTCGAGCTGTGGCTGGAGATCCCGCGCGAACGCGGAGCCTGAGGCGCCGATCGGCATGCACGACTCGGTCTGGGGAACGCGCCCCGGCATGAGGAAGGGGGACCGATCCCCGATCGGTCCCCCTTCAAGCCCGAGTCATGACGACAACCCGAATATCGCCGTGACTCGCCCCCAACAGCCACCGGTTACCCGACCGATGACAGTGGCGACTCCTGTGGAGCCTGCAAGACCAATACTGCTCGTTTGAGCACGGTCCGCATAGTCAGCATTTCGGGGGACATCCGTGTCCCCCTCCGGTCCCCTCCCCACCGCACGCGGGCGCGACGGGGTACCCCGAAGCTGTTCGTTCTCAGCGAAACGGGGGACAGGTCGGGGCGGGGCTCAGCGGAGCGAGCCGACCCAGCGGCCGGGACCGACCTCGACGGGCGTGCGGATCGCGCCGCCGCTCCGCACCCAGGCGTTGCGGCCGGGCACGACCTCGTCGGCCTCGGGCACCTCGGCGTCGGCGGCGGCGAGGAGCACCGCGGTGACCGCGGCCGTCTCCTCGTCGCTCACGGAACGCGAGAGGATGCGCAGTTCGGCCGCGCGCGGGTCGCCCGCGGCCTCGGAGGCCGCGACGGCGGCTCGGGAATCGTCGTGTGCAGACATGGTCGCCGCCCTACAGCGGGATGTTCCCGTGCTTCTTCGCGGGCAGGCTCGCCCGCTTGGTGCGGAGCGCCCGCAGCGCCTTCACCACGGCCACGCGTGTGGCGGCGGGCTCGATGACGCCGTCGAGCTCGCCGCGCTCGGCGGCGAGGAACGGCGAGGCGACGTTGTACGTGTACTCGTTCGCGAGCTTCGTGCGCACGGCCGCGACGTCCTCGCCGGCCTCCTCGGCGCGCTTGATCTCGCCGCGGTAGAGGATGTTGACGGCGCCCTGGCCGCCCATGACCGCGATCTCGGCCGTCGGCCACGCGAGGTTGATGTCGGCGCCGAGCTGCTTCGAGCCCATGACGATGTAGGCGCCGCCGTACGCCTTGCGGGTGATGACGGTGACGAGCGGCACCGTGGCCTCGGCGTAGGCGTAGAGGAGCTTCGCACCGCGACGGATGACGCCGGTCCACTCCTGGTCGGTGCCGGGCAGGTAGCCGGGCACGTCGACGAGCGTGAGGATCGGGATGGAGAACGCGTCGCAGAAGCGCACGAACCGCGACGCCTTCTCGCCGGCGGCGATGTTCAGCGTGCCCGCCATCTGCGAGGGCTGGTTCGCGATGATGCCGACCGTGCGGCCCTCGACGCGGGCGAAGCCGACGACGATGTTCGGCGCGTAGAGCGGCTGCACCTCGAGGAAGTCGCCGTGGTCGACGATGCCCTCGATGACCGTGTGCATGTCGTACGGCTGGTTCGGGGAGTCGGGGATGACCGTGTTCAGGCGCTTGTCGTCGTCGGTGATCTCGAGCTCGACGTCGGCGTCGTAGACGGGGGCATCCGTCATGTTGTTGTCGGGGAGGAACGAGACGAGGGTGCGCGCGTAGTCGAGCGCATCCGACTCGTCGCTCGCGAGGTAGTGCGCGACGCCCGAGACGGTGTTGTGCGTGAGGGCGCCGCCGAGCTCCTCCATGCCGACGTCCTCGCCGGTGACCGTCTTGATGACGTCGGGACCGGTCACGAACATCTGGCTCGTCTTGTCGACCATGATCACGAAGTCGGTGAGGGCGGGGGAGTAGACCGCGCCACCCGCCGCGGGGCCGCAGATGATCGAGATCTGGGGGATGACACCCGAGGCCTGCGTGTTGCGGCGGAAGATCTCGCCGTACTTGCCGAGCGCGACGACGCCCTCCTGGATGCGGGCGCCGCCCGAGTCGAGGATGCCGATGATCGGCACGCCCGTCTTCAGCGCGAGCTCCATGACCTTGATGATCTTCTCGCCGGCGACCTCGCCGAGCGAGCCGCCGAAGATCGTGAAGTCCTGCGAGTACACGGCGACCTGCCGTCCGTGGATCGTGCCGGTGCCCGTGACGACGGCGTCGCCGTACGGACGCTTCGCATCCATGCCGAAGGCGTGCGTGCGGTGGCGCACGAACTCGTCGAGCTCGACGAACGAGCCCGGGTCGAGCAGTTCGGCGATGCGCTCGCGCGCGGTCATCTTGCCCTTGGCATGCTGCTTCTCGATCGCCGCCTCGCCCGATGCGGTCACCGCTTCGTGGTAGCGCAGCTTGAGGTCGGCCAGCTTGCCGGCGGTGGTGGAGAGGTCGGGGCCGTCAGTCGCTTCGGTCACGCCGTTCACTCTACCGGCGAGCCTCCGGCCGACTTCGTTGACGGTCTCCTACAAATCCGGCCATGAGTTGGACGACATCGTACAAAGCCGGGCGTGGCTAGTGTGGTCGGCATGGAATGGGAGCGATCGCGCGCGGCGGTGCCGCGCTTCGAGTTCCTCGCCGAGGCGGGGTCGACGAACGACGAGCTGCGCGAGGCGGCCACCGGCGCGGATGCCTCGGGCTGGCCGCACGGCGCGGTGATCGTGACGGACAACCAGACCAAGGGCCGGGGCCGGCTCGGCCGCACCTGGCTCGCACCCACCGGCAAGACCCTCGCGATCTCGATGCTGCTCCGGCCCGAGCTTCCGGGCGGGCGGGCGTTCCCGGTGTCGGGCTACGGGTGGATCCCGCTGATCGCGGGTGCGGCGATGACCGAGGCCGTGCGCGGCGCGGTCGACGCGGCCGCCGCCGTCCGCGCCGCGGCCGACCCCGAGCACGACGACGACGATCGCAGCGGCGTCGTCGACGTCGAGCTGAAGTGGCCGAACGACGTGCTCGTCTCGGGGTACAAGATCTGCGGCATCCTCTCGGAGCTGCTGCAGGCGCCGTCCGACGACGCCCCCGGCGCGGTCGTCGTGGGCGCCGGACTCAACCTCACCCTCGACGAGCACGACCTGCCGACGCTGACGTCGACGTCGCTGCTGCTCGCGACCGGGGTGCGCCCCGACGGCGACGCGGTGCTCGCGGACTACCTCACCCGGTTCCTGACCCTCTTCGGCGACTTCTGCGCCGCAGGCGCCGACCCCGTGGCATCCGGAGTCGACCGCCGTGTCGCCGCGCTCTGCGGCACCCTCGGCAGCGAGGTCAGGGTCGAGCTGCCGGGCGACCGCGAACTCCTCGGGCGCGCCGAGCGGCTCGACGCCGACGGCCGCCTGGTCGTGATCGATCGGGAGAACGGCGAACCCTGGTCTGTCGCCGCGGGGGA
This sequence comes from Agromyces sp. NPDC058104, assembly GCF_042884835.1. Classification (NCBI taxonomy): domain Bacteria; kingdom Bacillati; phylum Actinomycetota; class Actinomycetes; order Micrococcales; family Microbacteriaceae; genus Agromyces; species Agromyces sp. NPDC058104. The sequence goes on from NZ_JBHVTD010000002.1 coordinate 1,239,908, forward strand.
CGTGACGCACCTGAGGTATTAATGGGCGTATGACGAGAGCCGACGGGTCTGCCGCCGCGCCCACCGCCCCGCCGGCCGAGCGCGTGGTCGCGCGGCTGCGACGGCACGCACGCATCCTGATCCTCCCCGTCGTCCTGCTCGTCGCGGTCGCCGGGGGCACCGGCTACGCCGTGGGTCTCGTGAGCGAGTCGTGGCAACTGCTCGCGCTCCTCGGGGGCGCGGTCCTCGTCATCCTCCTCGGCTGCCTCCTGCCCTACCTGTCGTGGCTCACCGGGCGCACGACGATCACCACGCGGCGCATCATCATGCGCAGCGGCGTGTTCGTGCGCGTGCGCAACGAGGTCGCGCACGCGCGGGTGCGCGAGGTGAGCATCCGGAAGACCCCGGGCCAGAGCCTCTTCGGCTCCGGCGACGTGCGCATCGACGTGGGGCAGGAACGCCCGGTCGTCCTCCGCGACCTGCCCAAGCCCCACCTCGTGCAGGCGGCGCTCCACGAACTCATGGAGGCCGGACGAGGCCCCGCGATGCGGGGCCCGGTCGCAGCGACGATGCCCGACGGCGACACGGTCGCGTGGGGCGGGCGCTGACCGAAGCGGACGTCGTGCCCGGCCCGGCCGCGGAACGCCGCCGGAGCGCGTAAAGTTGTCCGTCGGTTCTCGCACGCCCCCGAGTGCGAGCCGCGCGACGAGAGGGACCCTTTGGGCGACGAATGCATCCACGGTTTCGATGACGGGCTCTGCGCCACGTGCTTCCCCCCGAAGGAGCCCGAGCAGAAGCCCTCGGTGACCGCACCGGTCCGCGGCTCCACCCGCGGCAGCGCCCGCACGGCGACCGCGTCCGCCCGCACCGCCTCTTCGGGTGCCGGCCGCGCAGCGCCGACGCTCTCCGGGCGCCCGCTGACCGCCCCTCCCGTCGAGGTCGGCAGCATCCGCATCTACCACGTCACCCACCTCGACAACCTCGGCCGCATCCTCGGCGCAGGGGCGATCGTCTCCGACGCGGGCGGCGCGAACCCCGTCGTCGACGTCGCGGCGCCCGCGGTGCGCGAGTTCCGCCGGCAGCAGACCGTGCCCGGCATCGACGCGACGCTCGCCGACTACGTGCCCTTCCTGCTCACGCCCGACGCGCTCGTCTGGGACGCCGTCCGCACCGCGAGCCCCGACCCGCGCCTCCGCGACGAGGCCGTACTCCGCCCCGCGGCCGACCACGTGATCCTCGTCGGCTCGGTGGCCGCGGCGCGCGGCGCCCTCACCGAGCCGGGCTCCGTCATCGTGAGCGACACCGACGCCGCCCTGCCGGGCGCGGAGCTCGCGGTGGAATGGGCCGACGTCGAGCGGCTCCTGCGCCGGCTCGTGCACGCCGACGAGACGACGCGCCTGCGCACGGCCGAGTTCCTCGCCCGCGGCGAGGTCCCCCTCGAGCGCATCGCGCTCATCGCCGTCGGCAACGACAAGGTGCGCGACCGGGTGCGCGCCGCGCTCGCCGCGGTCGGCGTGCGGGCCAAGGTCGCGGTCTACCCGCCGTGGTTCCAGCCGGCCGAGATCGAGATCGACGAGGGCTGACCCGCAGCCGGGTCTGCGTCGGTGGTTCCAGGCGGTGCGGTCCGGGATCGAGATCGACGAGGGCTGACCCGCAGCCGGGTCTGCGTCGGTGGTTCCAGGCGGTGCGGTCCGGGATCGAGATCGACGAGGGCTGACCCGCAGCCGGGTCTGCGTCGGTGGTTCCAGGCGGTGCGGTCCGGGATCGAGATCGACGAGGAGACCCGCTACTCGCCCGCTCGGGGCGAGGCGGGTCCGCTCGAGCGGGCGAGCGCGTCCGCCGCGTCTGCGGATGCCTCGGCGCCGGCCTCGACCGGGCCCGGCTGCGCCGGGGCATCCGGCTCCTCGAAGAGGGTGCGCTGGGCCTCCTCCACGCGGGCGAGGGTCGACAGGCCGTCGGCGCGGTGGTGCCCGAACACCCAGTACCGGTACAGCAGGAACCGGAACGCCGTGCCCAGCCCGAGGCCCACGACGTTCGTGGCGATGTTGTCGGCGAGCAGGGTCGTGTAGCCGAGCAGGTGGTGGCTGACCCACAGGCAGAGCAGTGAGATCGCCATGCCCCCGAGCGAGACGATCACGTACTCGGCGAACTCGCGCAGGTAGTTGCGGCGCCGGTGCGTGCGGAAGGTCCAGTACCGGTTGCCGAGCCAGTTGAAGACGATCGCGACGCTCGTGGAGATCGTCTTCGCGCCGATCGCGGACTGGGCCCAGGTGTCGTCGCCCGCGAGCCCGAGCCTGAGGGCGTTGAAGAGCGTCACGTCGATGACGAGGCCGATGAGGCCCACGACGCCGAACTTCACCGCATAGGCGAGCAGCCCGTGCCACAGGCGGGTGGCGACCTCGGCGATGCTGGTGGACACCGACACATCCTATTCCCCGACGCCTAGACTGGACTGGGCGCCGTCGGGGCGCACGACGACGGCGAATGGAGTGCACGGGGTGCGGGTCGGAGTGATCGGCGGCGGACAGCTGGCCCGGATGATGGTTCCCGCGGCGATCGAGCTCGGGGTCGACCTCCGGGTGCTCGCCGAGCAGGAGGGGATGGCGGCCGAGATCGCCGCGGATCGCGTGGGCGACTACACCGACACGGCGACCGTGCTCGAGTTCGCGAAGACCGTCGACGTCGTGACCTTCGACCACGAGCACGTCCCGCAAGACGTGCTGCGTGCGATGGTCGACGCCGGCATCGCGGTGCACCCCGGGCCCGACGCGCTCGCCGTCGCCCAGGACAAGCTCGTCATGCGCGAGCGGCTCTCCGAGCTCGGCCTGCCCGTGCCCGACTGGGCGCGCGTCGAGACCGCGGCAGAACTCGACGAGTTCATCGCGGAGCACGGCGGCGCCGCGGTCGTGAAGACCCCGCGCGGGGGGTACGACGGCAAGGGCGTCCGCGTGGTGCGGAGCGCCGCCGAGGTCGCCGAGTGGTTCGCGACGATCGTCGAGGACGGCCGTCAGGGCGCGCTCCTCGTCGAGGAGCTCGTCGAGTTCCGCCGCGAGCTCGCCCAGATGGTCGCGCGCCGGCCGAGCGGCGAGATCGCCGCCTGGCCCGTCGTCGAGACCGTGCAGGTCGGCGGCGTCTGCAGCGAGGTCATCGCGCCCGCGCCCCGTTCCGCCGGCCGCGTCGCCGACGTCGCCGCCGACATCGCCGTCACGATCGCCGAGGGGCTCGGCGTCACCGGTGCGCTCGCGGTCGAGCTGTTCGAGACCACCGACGACCGCCTTCTCGTCAACGAGCTCGCGATGCGCCCGCACAACAGCGGGCACTGGTCGATGGACGGCTCGACGACCGGGCAGTTCGAGCAGCACCTCCGGGCCGTGCTCGACCTGCCGCTCGGCGGCACCGGCACGCGCGGCGACTGGTCGGTCATGGTCAACGTGCTCGGCGGCCCCGCCGAGGGTGCGCTGACCGACCGCTACGCCGAGGCGCTCGCCGGCCACCCCACGGTCAAGGTGCACAACTACGGCAAGGCGCCCCGCCCGGGGCGCAAGATCGGGCACGTCACGGCGACCGGCGACGACCTCGACGCGGTCGTCTACGAGGCCCGCGCCGCGGCGGCGTTCTTCCAGGACTGACGCCGCCGTCGCTCGCCGGCCGGCGGTGGGCCGTCGGTGTCGTTGCGGTCATCTCCCAGCGCGCGGCCGTACACTCGATCAAGTGACTGAGACGAACACCAGCCCCCTCGTCGGCGTCGTGATGGGTTCCGACTCCGACTGGAACGTCATGAGCGAGGCCTCCGCCGTGCTCGACGAGTTCGGCATCGCCCACGAGGTCGAGGTCGTCTCGGCGCATCGCACGCCCGAGAAGATGATCGCCTACGGCAAGGAGGCTGCGGCCCGCGGACTCAAGGTGATCATCGCCGGCGCCGGCGGTGCAGCGCACCTGCCCGGCATGCTCGCCTCCGTCACGACGCTGCCCGTCATCGGCGTGCCCGTGCCGCTCGCCAAGCTCGACGGCCTCGACTCGCTCCTGTCGATCGTGCAGATGCCCGGCGGCATCCCCGTCGCGACGATGGCGATCGGCGGCGCGAAGAACGCCGGACTCTACGCCGCACGCGTGCTCGGGGCATCCGACCCCGCGATCGCCGCCGCGCTGGACCGCTACGCACGCGACCTCGCCGCCCTCGTCGAGGAGAAGAACGAGCGGTTGAAGCAGTCGCGATGAGCCTCGCAGCAAGCCCCATCCGGTACCCGGATGTCGCCTCGCGCACGGTGATGACCCGCCGCGGCTGGTGGCTCGTCGCGCTCAACTTCCTCATCCCCGGGGCCCCGCAGGTGCTCGCGGGCAACCGGCGCCTCGGGCGCTTCGGCCTCGGCGCCACGCTCGTGCTCTGGGCGCTCGCCCTGCTCACCCTGCTCGCCTGGTTCTTCTGGCGCACCGCGCTGTTCACGATCGCCTCGACGCCGTGGACCCTGTGGCTCGTCGCGCTCGTGCTCGCCTTCTACGCGGTGCTGTGGGTGGTGCTCACGCTCGACACGCTGCGGCTCGTGCGCATCGTGAAGACCGCGCCCTCGGCGCGCGGCTGGATCGCGGGCCTCACGACCGTCGTCATGGTGCTCGTCTCGGGCACCGCCGCCTACGGCGCGTACCTCGCGACCACGACCGGCGGGGTGATCTCCTCCATGTTCGTCGCCGGACCGAGCCTGCCGCCCGACGAGAACGGGCGCTACAACATCCTGCTGCTCGGCGGCGACTCCGGCCCCGACCGCGAGGGCATGCGGCCCGACAGCATGTCGATCGTCTCGATCGACGCGGAGACCGGTTCGGCCGTCACGATCGGCCTGCCGCGCGACCTCGAGTACTTCCCGTTCTCGGAGGGTTCGCCCCTCGCCGAGGTCTACCCCGAGGGCTACGGCGCCATCGACGGCTGCGAGGTCGACGTGTGCCAGCTGAACTCCGTGTACACGGAGGTCGAGCTGAAGAGCCCCGAGATGTACCCGAACGCGGTCGCCCAGGGCTCGGAGCCCGGCATCGAGGGCATGCGCGACGCCGCCGAGGGCATCACCGGCCTCGACATCCAGTACTACGCCCTCATCGACATGCAGGGCTTCGAGGCCCTCATCAACGCGCTCGGCGGGGTCGACATCAACGTCGAGACGCGCATCCCGATCGGCGGCGACGAGGACAACGAGGGCGTGGACGGCTGGATCGAGCCCGGCCAGCAGCACCTCGACGGCTATCACGCGCTCTGGTACGGCCGTGCGCGGTACGGCGTCGCCGGCGGCGACTACGAGCGGATGGCCCGCCAGCGCGTCCTGCAGGAGGCCATCCTGCGGCAGTTCACGCCCGCGAACGTGCTCGCGAAGTTCCAGGAGGTCGCGGCGGCCGGCGCCGACACCGTGAAGACGGACATGCCGCAGTCGAGCCTCGGCTACTTCGTGAACCTCGCCATGAAGACGAAGGAACTGCCGATGCAGCACGTCGAGCTCACGCCCGACAACGGCATCGACCCGACCGATCCCGACTACGAGTACATCCGGCAGCTCGTCGCGGACGCGATCGCGCCCCCGGCGACGGAGGAGCCGGCCGAGTAGCCCGGACGCCCCAGGACGCGGTGGCGCGCCGGCCGACGGGCCTGCGCCCGCGTGGCTCGCAGCTCGGCCGGCACGGCGCAGCGGGCTCAGCGTTCGACGCGCGCAGGCTGGACGCGCGCAGGCTGGACGCGCGCAGGCGCGGCGGCTTCAGAGGTCGGCGTGCAGCTGCCAGACCCGCTCGGCCGAGTCGCGCCAGGTGAAGGCCTGCGCGCGGTCGGTGCCGGCGATCGAGAGCCGGTCGGCGAGCTCGGCATCGTCGACGACCGCCGTGACGGCGGCCGCCAGGCGCTCGGCGTACCCCGCACCGCCCCCGACGACGACGGCGCGGCCGGCCTCGGCCGCGACCTCGACGTACGCGGGGGTGTCGGAGTGGATCACGGGGACGCCGAGGGCGAAGGCCTCGATGAGCGAGGTGCCCGATCCCTCGTCGTGGCTCGGAGCGACGTACGCGGTGGCGCCCGAGAGGACGGTCGCGAGGTCGGCCGGGTCGTCGAGCTCGAGCGCGCGGACCCGGCCGCGCGCGATCCCGGCCTCCTCGGCGACCGTCGCGAGATGCTGCTCGCCCCAGTTCTCGGGGCCGAGCACGATGAGCGGCACGTCGGGGGAGTCGGCGCGACCGAGCGCCTCGAGCAGGTCGACGACGCCGTTGCGGGGATCGAGCGACCCCGCGGTGACGAGGTAGTCGCCCGGAAGGGCGAATCGGGCCGCTCGATCGGCGGCGTCGCGCGGGAGCTTCAGGCCGAGCCTCGGCGCGGTGCCGATGACGCGCACCCGGTCGCCGAAGTCGGCGACGAGGGCGAGGCGCTCCGCGAGCGCGTGGGTCGGCACGACGATCGCGTCGGCGTGCTTGCGGGCGCGCTTCATCATCGCCTTGTTCCACGCCACCGTGGTCGGCGTGAGCGACTCGGGGTGGGTCCACGCGAGGAGATCGTGCACGGTGACGACCGTCTGGTCGTTGCCTGCGGCGGCGTGCCTGCGGAGCGGCGCGAAGAGGCTCGGCGCGTGGATCATGCCGCCGCCCGGCGAGGTCGTGAGGCCGAACTGCCACGCCGCGACGAGCTCGCGTCGGGCGAGGCTCGACTTGTAGAGCCCCGACAGGCCGGGGAAGCGCTCGAGCACCAGCTCGTAGTCGCTCGGCAGCGAGGAGGACACGACGCCCTCGACGTCGCACCCGCGCGGGGCGGTGTCGATGAGCGAGGTCGTGAGCGCCTGGGTGTAGCGGCCGAGCGCGCCGGGCACCGGTGCGATCACCTGGTCGACGATCATCCGAAGCGTCGTGGGCATGCCCCTCCTTCGAGTGTCGTACGGTCGAATCATCCAATCTATCGCCCGCTCGCCGAGAATCGGGCGTGAGGGGCCGCCTGTGGAAAGCTCGCAGCCGCGGACAGGGCAAGATAGTGGGGAGGCGTCCGAGAGTCCGGGCCGCCGTCCCCAGATCAGCGAGAGTCGATGAGTCCGTCACCTGTGCCACCGCGCGTCGTCGCCGTCGTCGTCGCCTACAACCGGGCCGAGCTGCTCGCCGAGGTGCTCGACGCGCTCGGCGCCCAGCGCGCCGCGCTCGCGAAGGTCGTCGTCGTCGACAACGCCTCGACGGATGCCTCGGCCGACGTCGCGCGTGCCGCAGGCGAGTTGATCGACCTCGTCACGCTGCCGCGCAACACCGGCGGAGCGGGCGGCTTCGCCGCGGGCATGGCGGTCGCCCTGTCCGACCACGAGCCCGACTGGCTCTGGCTCATGGACGACGACACCGTGCCGACCGAGGGGGCGCTCGCCGAGCTGCTCGGCGCCGTCGACGGCACCGAGCACGTCGTCGCGGGGTCGCGCGTCGTCTGGCACGACGGCACCGAGCACCCGATGAACACCCCGAGGGAGAAGCCCTTCGTGGGGAAGGCGGAGCGCGTCGCCGCGGCACGCCGCGGCGGCATCCCGATTCGCAGCACCTCGTTCGTCTCGATGCTCGTGCGCGCCGACGTGGTGCGGGAGATCGGCCTGCCGATCGCCGACTACTTCATCTGGAACGACGACTTCGAGTACTCGACGCGGGCGCTGCGCGGGCGGCGCGGCCTCCACGTGCCGGCCTCCGTCGTCGTGCACAAGACGAAGATGCTCGGCGCGACCGACGCCGATCCCGGTCCTCGCTTCTACTACGAGGTCCGCAACAAGCTGTGGATGTTCCGGCGCTCGCAGAGCCTCGGCCGGTTCGAGAAGGCGGTGTACGGGGCGTCGAGCGTGCGCCGCTGGATCCGCACCTTCGCGCGTTCGGCGGATCGCGCGGTGCTCCGCGACGGCTGGCGCCGCGGCTACCACGACGGCACCCGCACCCGGCCGCGGCCGAACGCGATGGCGCTGGCCGGCCTCGGCCGCGCGAGCGAGGCCGTGCAGCAGGTGGAGCCTGCATGAGCGCGGACTTCTCGCTGCTCATGCCGGTCTACCGCGGCGACCACGCCGCGCACTTCGCCAAGGCCTTCGCCTCGAGCGTCGGCGACCAGACGGTGAAGCCGTCGCAGGTCGTGCTCGTGCAGGACGGCCCGGTCGGCGACGAGCTCGCCGCCGCGATCGACCGCGTCGTCGAGTCGAGCCCCGTGCCCGTCACGCGTCACGTGATCGGCGAGAACGTCGGGCTCGCCCGTGCCCTCGACCTCGGCCTCACTCTCTGCGAGCACGAGATCGTCGCCCGCATCGACGCCGACGACATCTCGCTGCCCGAGCGGTTCGCGCGCCAGCTCCCCGTCGTCGAGGGCGGCGTCGACCTGCTCGGCACCGGCATGTTCGAGTTCCTCGACGACGGCGGCGCCATCGTCGGCCGGCGCACGCCGCGCACCGGGCACGAGGAGATCGCCCGCTACGCGCGCTTCCACGACCCGTTCAGCCACCCCACGGTCATGTATCGCCGCAGTGCCGTCGAACGCGCGGGCGGGTACCAGCCGCTCGGGCTGATGGAGGACTACTGGCTGTTCGCGAGGATGATCGACGCCGGGGCATCCGTCGAGAACCTCGCGGAGCCGCTCGTGATGTACCGCGTCGGCGCCGGCGCCTACGCCCGCCGCGGCGGGAAGGCGCAGTGGCGCAGCGAGCTGCAGCTGCAGCGCGCGCTGCGGAGGATCCGCTTCACCAGCCGCTGGGAGTACGTGCGCAACGTGACGGTGCGCGGGGTGTACCGCTTCGTGCCCGAGCGGGTGCGCAAGCTCGCGTACCGGCGGCTGATCGCGGGCACGCACCCGGACTGACCCCAGACGATCGGCTCGGCCGACGCGCGCGAGCACGCCGCATCACCGATTCCCGCTCTCGGGTCGATAACATGGGCGAAGCCGGAGTTCGGGGGGGCAGGCGGTTCTGATGTTGCTTAAGGGGCGGAAGCCGCGGATGCTCGCGGTACTCATGGCGTTTGTTCTCACCATCGGACTCGCGACGGCTGACGGCATTGTGAACGAGAAACCAGCCGTCGCCGCAGACGGCGCGGACTTCAACCCGGGCATGATCATCAGCGATGCGGTTTTCTACAACAGTGCAACGATGACCGTGGCGCAGATACAGTCGTTCCTCAATGCCAAGGTGCCGACATGCCGGACCGGGTACGTCTGCCTCAAGAACTTCCGACAGACCACGACCTCACAGCCGGCGCGGAGCGAGGGATGCGCTGCATACGCAGGACAGGCGAACGAGAGCGCCGCATTGATCATCTACAAGGTGTCGCGTGCATGCGGAATCAACCCGCAGAGCATGCTCGTCCTGCTCGAGAAGGAACAGGGCCTGGTATCCGATACGTGGCCGACTTCGCGGCAGTATCGCTCGGCGACAGGCTACGGGTGCCCCGACACGGCGGATTGCGACGTCAACTACTACGGCTTCTTCAATCAGGTTTACCACGCGGCATGGCAGTTCAAGAAGTACCGCGCGCGCCCGACGATCCGTGCTTACCAAGCGGGACGCTACAACACCATCCAGTGGCATCCGAACGCCGGTTGCGGCACTTCGCAGGTGTACATCCAGAATCAGGCGACCGCCGGCTTGTACCTCTACACGCCCTATCGTCCGAACGCGGCGGCCCTGCGGAACCTCTACGGCACCGGCGACGCGTGTTCGAGCTACGGGAACCGAAACTTCTGGCGGATGTTCACCGATTGGTTCGGGTCGACGGCGGTTCAGGTGCACCCAGCGCTGATGTCGGCGTGGCTGCAGCACGGCGGCGCCGACGGGCGCCTCGGACCGCCGATCGCCGCGGCTCAGTCTGTCAGCGGTGGGGGAATCCTTCAGAGATTCGAGCGCGGGCAGCTTGTCTACCGTGCAGATCTCGGCGCGTTCCGCACGGCTGCTTGGATCGCCACCTACTACTACTCGAACGGGGGCCCGGCGGGTCGACTGGGGTACCCGGTCTCGGACGTCGCCGGGGCGGATGCGATTGAACACACCCAGTTCTTTGAGTTCGGCTTCGTGAGTTGGAAGCCCGAGAGCGGAATCGCCGTTCGAGGCGGATATCGAGTCAGCGAACCGTACCTCGCCAACTGGAAGGCGTTGAAGCAGTCTCAAGGTGTGCTGGGGTATCCGATCGCTGGTGTGGTCGATGAGGGCTCGGGGTGGTCGTCTCAGCGGTTCGAGCGTGGCTACCTGTTGTACGACGGTGCTCGGAAGGTCATGTACTGGCTGCCGTCGGCGGTTTGGGACTTCTGGAAGGCTCGTGGGGGGCTCGGTGGTGCGATCGGTGCACCGACGGCGTCGCCCACCGGTTCGGCCGATTCAGGTTGGACGCAGACCTTCGTCGGGGCTCGCCTGACGCAGGCGTCGACAGGCACCGTGACGATGGTGGGTGGCATTGCGGTGGCTGGTGTCTTCCGCACCAATTGGTCCGCGTTGCGAGGCGGAAGCGGTGTGCTGGGGTATCCGATCGCTGGTGTGGTCGATGAGGGCTCGGGGTGGTCGTCTCAGCGGTTCGAGCGTGGCTACCTGTTGTACGACGGTGCTC